>NZ_JAUEPL010000003.1 GCF_030406405.1 Streptomyces ficellus | reverse complement strand
ATCCTCGCTGTGTTTTCTTCAAAGGAACCTCGACCATCCGAAGATGGACGGGGTATCAACATATCTGGCGTTGATTTTTGGCACGCTGTTGAGTTCTCAAGGAACGGACGCTTCCTTTGTACTCACCCTCTCGGGCTTTCCTCCGGGCGCTTCCCTTCGGTATTTCGTGTTTCCAACCCTACCAGATCCGTTTTCCGTTCCGTTTCCGGTCGGATTTTGTTTCCGGTGGCCGCTGGAGGGCCTTTGCCTTTCGGCTGACCCCGACTTTATCAGAAGCATTTCCGCCGACCTAATCGGCTTTGTGATTCGGATAAGCAATCGGGGTGGCTCCGTGGGAAACAATTCCATTCGGAGCGAGCGAGACTTTAACGTCCAACCTGGGACTTGTCCAATCCCGGGCAACCGTTTAAATCTACCTCCCCACGTGCGCCGTGTCAACAGCTCTGTGGGCGAAGAGGAGACTAGCAGGTCAGCGGGGGCGTACGCACATCAGGCGGCGGTCGGTAGTTCGGCGCTGCGGTCGGTGGTCTCCACGTCCCCGGTTTCGCCCGCTCGGGCAGCGCGGCCGCCGAGGACGTACACGTACAGGAGAAATGCCAGCTCAGCGGTGATGCCGATGGCGATGCGGGCCCAGGTGGGCAGGCCTGAGGGCGTCACGAAGCCTTCGATCACGCCGGAGACGAAGAGGACCAGGGCAAGGCCGATGGCCATGCCGACGGCTGCGCGGCCTTGCTGGGCCAGGGCTGTGCGGCGGGGACGGGGGCCTGGGTCGATGAGGGTCCAGCCGAGGCGGAGGCCTGTGCCGGCGGCGACGAAGACGGCGGTGAGTTCGAGCAGTCCGTGCGGAAGAAGCAGTCCCAGGAAGGTGTCCAGGCGTCCCGCCGAGGACATCAGACCGAGGCCGACGCCCAAGTTCAGCATGTTGAGGAAGAGGATCCAGAGCACCGGAACGCAGAGGAAGGCGCCCAGGACCAGGCACATGGCTGCGGCCTGCGCGTTGTTCGTCCAGACCTGGGCCGCGAAGGAGGCGGCCGGGTGGCTGGAGTAGTACGTCTCGTACTCACCGCCGGGGCGGGTCATCTCGCGGAGTTCATCGGGGGCGGCGATCGCGGACTGCACCTCGGGGTGGGCGCTGATCCACCAGCCGATGATCACCGCCAGAAGCGTGGACAGCACGGCCGTCGGGATCCACCAGTGGCGTGAGCGGTAGACCGCTGCGGGGAACCCGGCCGTCAGGAAGCGGGCGGCGTCGCGCCAGGAGGCGCGGCGGGTGCCGGTGACCATGGCTCGTGCGCGGGCCACCAGTTGAGTGAGCCGGGCCGTGAGCATGGGGTCGGGAGCGCTGGACTGGATCAAGGAGAGGTGGGTGGCGGTGCGCTGGTAGAGGGCGACGAGTTCGTCGGCCTCGGCGCCGGTCAGGTAGCGGCCGCGTCGCAGGAGGTGGTCCAGGCGGTCCCACTCGGCTCGGTGGGCGGTGACGTAGACGTCGAGATCCATGATCGGCTGCTGCTCCAGGCACTGGTGCGTACGGTTCGTACTACTGCGGCGCGCTGCTGGCCAGCTTGGCAGACTGGCGTTCGGAAGGGCTTGGGAAGGTCGAGGAAGGGTGGGCGCTGTGAACGGGGTTGTGACGGGTGATGCCGTCGTACTCGGCCTTCAGCCGGCCAGGCTGCCGAGCCGGGCGCTGGCCCTCGCCATTGATCTGGTGGTGGTCTGGGCCGCGTATCTGCTGATATCCGTCGGTTTGGCGGTCGCGACCGCGTCGCTGGACGAAGCGGCTGTCATGGCGGTGTCGATCGCCACTTTCCTGCTCGTCCTGGTGGGGGCGCCGATCGCGGTGGAGACCCTGACTCGTGGGCGTTCGCTGGGAAAGATGGCGTGCGGGCTGCGGGTGGTGCGGGACGACGGGGGGCCGATCCGGTTCCGGCACGCGCTGGTGCGGGGGGCGATAGGTGTCTTCGAGATCCTGATGACCTTCGGTGTCGTGGCGTGTATCGCTTCGCTGGTGTCGGCGCGGGGGCGGCGGATCGGTGACGTTTTCGCGGGGACGCTGGTCGTACGAGAGCGGGTTCCGGCGGCTCGGACGGTGGCCGTGCCGCCTCCGCCGCCCTGGCTCGTCGGGCGGTTCGCGCAGCTGGATCTGTCGGCGGTGCCGGACGATCTCTGGCTGGCGATACGCCAGTACCTGACGCGGATGCGGCAGCTCGACGCCGAGGTGGGACGGGCACTGGCGGAGCGGCTGGCCGACGACCTCGTGGCGCTGACGGGTGCCCCGCCTCCGCCGGGTGTTCCGGCGGTGGAGTATCTGGCCGGGGTGATGAACGAGCGGCAGGCCCGGGATGCCCGGCGGACATTCGCCCCGCGGGGGGATGGCCCCACGACGGGACATGGCCCGTCGGCGGGGATTGGCGGGACCCCGGGGGTTGGCGGGGCCGCCGGGATTGGCGGGGCTCCGGGGGTTGGCGGGGCCGCGGCGGTGGGTGGCTCGTCGGCCGGCGGTGGGGCAAAGGGGGCTGCTGGGGCGGTTGGGGTCTTCGGGGCGCCAGGGGGCGGAAATGCCGCTGGAGTGGATGGAGCCGGTGTGGCTGGACCGGCTGTCGGGGGTTGGGCTGCCGTGGGCGGTGTCAGCGGCGCGGTGAGCGACCGGGCGGCGGCGGGTCATCCGGCGGGGGCTCCGTCCGGGGAGGGCGGCGAAGGCGGCCAAGGCCGGAGGACGCCGCCTGCGACGGGGTTCGCTCCGCCCGCGTAGGTCAGGGGAAGACCGACGGCGGGGTCTGGAGGTCTTCGAGCTCGACGCCGGGGGCCGCGAGGACCACGTCACCGGCGATGTGGACCGTGTGCTGTTCGCCCGTGTCGAGGGCGCTGACCTGGTATTCGTCCACGGTCAGGGGGCCGTTGTCAGTGGTGTGCGCTTCACTCTTCACCAGGGCCCACGACTGGTCGACCGTGCGGGGTGCGAGGACCGGGTCCGTGAAGGCGACGAGGCGGACACGGGTGGGGGGAGAACCGGGGGTGAGGCGCAGGAGTCGAGAAGTCGCGATGAGGAACGCCGGGGATGTGCCGGTGAAGGCATGGGCGCGGACATTGCCTTCGGTGGCGTATGTGCCGGTGGGGTCGGTACGGACCCAGGTGACGCCGTCGAGGGCGGCGCCGCGGACCTGCCAGCTCGCGGCGTGCAGTTCGAGGCGGATGGGGCGGCCGAGGTCGTCGAGGGCGAGGTCGACGGAGCCGGCGTGGTCGCCGGAGGGGGTGGTGATCTGGGAGACGTAGCGCCAGCCGGACGGGCCCGGTGCGCAGTTGAAGTGCTCTTCACCGAGGGGGGTGTGATCGTGCGGATCATGGAGCGAATAACGGCCGCGGGGCATGGGTCCTCGGGTCCTCGGGATCGGCGGTAGGCAAGCGCCGGATATGGGGCAGGCCCCCGGCACGGGGGTGCGGGGGCCTGCCTGGTACCTGCTGCCGCTGGTCAGCTGCTGCGGACGTGCGTCAGTGCACGGGCGCCGTCAGTAGCGGTAGTGGTCGGGCTTGTACGGGCCCTCGACCTCGACACCGATGTAGGCGGCCTGCTCGGGGCGGAGCGTGGTGAGCTTCACGCCGAGCGCGTCGAGGTGGAGACGGGCGACCTTCTCGTCAAGGTGCTTGGGCAGCACATAGACGTCGGTCGGGTACTCCTCGGGCTTGGTGAACAGCTCGATCTGGGCCAGCGTCTGGTCCGCGAAGGAGTTGGACATCACGAACGAGGGGTGACCGGTGGCGTTGCCCAGGTTCAGCAGGCGGCCCTCGGACAGCACGATGATCTTCTTGCCGTCGGGGAAGGTCCAGGTGTGGACCTGGGGCTTGACCTCGTCCTTGACGATGCCGGGGATCTTCGCCAGGCCGGCCATGTCGATCTCGTTGTCGAAGTGGCCGATGTTGCCCACGATCGCCTGGTGCTTCATCTTGGCCATGTCCGAGGCCATGATGATGTCCTTGTTGCCCGTGGTGGTGATGAAGATGTCGGCCTGGTCGACGACCTCGTCCAGGGTCGTCACCTGGTAGCCGTCCATCGCCGCCTGGAGCGCGCAGATCGGGTCGATCTCCGTGACGATCACCCGCGCGCCCTGGCCGCGCAGCGACTCCGCACAGCCCTTGCCCACATCGCCGTAGCCGCAGACGACCGCGACCTTGCCGCCGATGAGGACGTCGGTGGCTCGGTTGATGCCGTCGATGAGGGAGTGGCGACAGCCGTACTTGTTGTCGAACTTCGACTTGGTCACGGCGTCGTTCACATTGATCGCCGGGAACAGCAGCGTGCCGTCACGGTGCATCTCGTACAGGCGGTGGACGCCGGTGGTGGTCTCCTCGGTGACGCCGCGGATCTCGGAGGAGAGGAGGGTCCACTTCTGCGGGTTCTCGGTGAGGGTGCGGTTGAGGAGACGGAGGATGTGGGCGTACTCCTCGCTGTCCGCGGTGGACGGGTCCGGGGCCTCGCCGGCCTTCTCGAACTCGACACCCTTGTGGACGAGGAGGGTGGCGTCGCCACCGTCGTCGAGGATCATGTTCGGGCCGCCGGTGGGGGTGTCCGGCCAGGTCAGAGCCTGCTCGGTGCACCACCAGTACTCCTCCAGCGTCTCGCCCTTCCAGGCGAAGACGGGGACGCCCTGGGGGTTGTCCGGGGTGCCGTCCGGGCCGACGGCGATGGCGGCGGCGGCGTGGTCCTGCGTGGAGAAGATGTTGCAGGACGCCCAGCGGACCTGGGCACCGAGGGCCACCAGGGTCTCGATCAGGACGGCGGTCTGCACGGTCATGTGCAGGGAGCCGGTGATGCGGGCGCCGGCGAGCGGCTGGGTCTCGGCGTACTCCTTGCGGATCGCCATCAGGCCCGGCATCTCATGCTCGGCGAGGGTGATCTCCTTGCGGCCGAACTCGGCCAGGGAGAGATCGGCGACCTTGAAGTCCTGTCGGTTGGCGACAGTCGTCATGTGGAGCTGCTCCTCGTGTTGGGTCGAGGGTGGGTACGGCTGGCTCTGCGGAGGCGGCTGGGCACAAGGATGCCCGGGCACTCGCAGTGCAGTCGTCGGAGGCCCTCTCTCCCTCGGCCGGTCCGTCGTGGACCGCCCGACCGCCATCAGCAGCGACGTCTGGCTCTCGTCACGAATCTACACCGATCGGTCCGGCGACCCACAGTCCGCCTGGGGCGGTGAGGGGGTCCCGTCCCCGTCCAGCCCCGTCCAGCCCCGTCCAGCCCCGTCCAGTCGACCCCGGGTCGGGTCGATCGGGTGGGGTCCGGGCCCGGACAAGCCCGGGAGGGTGGGTGTGGGAAGGCCCCCGCCCTGGGGGCGGGGGCCTTTCGCCGGTCAGCTGGGGGTGCCGGTCTTGGCTTCGCTGTAGATGTCGGGCTCCAGGTAGATCACGCGGGCGATCGGCACGGCGGTACGGATGCGGTCCTCCGCGGCGTCGATCGCGGCCGCGATCTCGGTGGCCGTGTCGCCGTGGTGGACGGCGATCTTCGCGGCGACCAGCAGTTCCTCGGGGCCGAGGTGGAGCGTACGCATGTGGATGATGCCGGTGACGGTGTTGTTGTCGACCAGCGCCTCTTCGATCTTCCTGACCTCGTCCACGCCGGCCGCCTCGCCGAGGAGCAGCGACTTCGTCTCGGCGGCGAGGACGATCGCGATGGCGATCAGCAGGACGCCGATGCAGAGGGTGCCGATGCCGTCCCAGACGCCGTCGCCCGTGACGAGTGCGAGGCTGACGCCGACGAGCGCCAGGATCAGGCCGACCAGCGCGCCGAGGTCCTCCAGGAGGACGACGGGCAGCTCGGGCGCCTTGGCGCGGCGTACGAACTCCTTCCAGGAGAGCGTGCCGCGGATCTGGTTGGACTCCTTGATGGCCGTCCGGAAGGAGAACGTCTCGGCGATGATCGCGAAGATCAGGACGCCGACCGGCCAGTACCAGGCCTCGATCTCGTGCGGGTGCTTGATCTTCTCGTAGCCCTCGTAGATGGCGAACATACCGCCGACCGAGAACAGGACGATGGAGACGAGGAAGGCGTAGATGTAGCGCTCACGGCCGTAGCCGAAGGGGTGCTGGGGGGTGGCTTCGCGCTGGGCCTTCTTGCCGCCGAGGAGCAGCAGGCCCTGGTTGCCGGAGTCGGCGAGCGAGTGCACGCTCTCCGCCAGCATCGAGGACGAACCACTGAAGAGGAACGCCACGAATTTGCTCGCCGCGATCGCGAGATTCGCGACGAGCGCCGCCACGATCGCCTTGGTTCCGCCTGACGCGCTCATGCGTGCGGGTGTCCCTTCGTTGGTCCTTGAGGGGGGTGGTCGTTCGTACGGCCGCACATTGTTGCAGCAAGCGTGGCGGGGGCTGCTTCAGGCCACCGTCCAGGTCACCGCTCAGGCCACGACCGTGGCGCGGAAGGCCGTTCCCGTACCGGACAGTTCGACCTTTTCGCCCGCTGGGACGAAGACGGACTGGCCGGGGCTGAGGGGGAGGTCGTTCGCGTGGGGGGTGCCCGCGGTGGCGAGGAGGATCTGCGGGGTGGGGGCCGTGATGTCGACCGGGGCGGCGCCTTCCGGCCGTACGTAACGGGAGAGGCGGAACTCGTCGACGGGCGTCTCGTAGACCTCTTCGCCGGCGGGGGACGCCTCGGGGCGCAGGACCGTGGGGTCGGTCGGTTCGAAGCGGACGATACGGAGGAGTTCGGGGACGTCGACGTGCTTGGGGGTCAGGCCGCAGCGCAGGACGTTGTCGGAGTTGGCCATGATCTCGACGGCCAGGCCGCCGAGGTACGCGTGCGGGACGCCGGCGCCGAGGTAGAGGCCCTCGCCGGGCTGGAGGCGTACGTGGTTGAGCAGCATGGCGGCGAGGACGCCCGGGTCGCCGGGGTAGTGGTGGGCGAGCGCGGCGTAGGGGGCGTGGGCGCCGCCGAGGCGTTCGCAGGCCGCCGCGGTCTCGGTGACGGTGGCGGCCATCTCGGTGCGGTCGGCGGACAGGACGGCCGTCAGGACCTCGCGCAGTGCGGCGTCCTCGGGGTGGGCGTGGAGGAGGTCGACGTACGGCTTGAGGGAGTCGATGTCGAGCGCGGCGAGGAGTTCGGCGGTCTCATCGGGAGCGCGGAAGCCGCACAGGCCCTCGAAGGGGGTGAGGGCGCAGAGAAGTTCGGGCTTGTGGTTGGCGTCCTTGTAGTTGCGGTGGGGCGCGTCGATGGGGATGCCGGCGCGTTCCTCGGCGGCGTATCCCCTCTGCGCCTGGGCGAGGTCCGGGTGGACCTGGAGGGAGAGCGGGGCGCCGGCCGCGAGGAGCTTGAGGAGGAACGGCAGGCGGGGGCCGAACCTGGCGAGGGTGGCCGGGCCGAGCTCCCTTTCCGGGTCCGCCTCGATGACCGCGGACAGGGGCTGTTCCGTGCCCGTGGCCGCACGGGTGACGCGGGAGGGGGCCGCGGGGTGGGCGCCCATCCACATCTCGGCCTGGGGCTCGCCGGTGGGGGCGACGCCGAGCAGCTCCGGGATGGCCGTCGTGGAGCCCCAGGCGTAGGGGCGGACGGTGTTGGAGAGGCGGTCCATTCGCTTTCCTCGGGACACGGGGGCTGGGGCGGTGGCGTGGGTGGCGTCAGGTGGTGCGGGGGCCTGACGCCAGTGACAGGTAGACGGCCGCGAAGTCCGTCACCGCGAGCAGTTCGGCGAACGCTTCCAGGTCGCTGCCGTCCTCCTGCGGTTCCAGTTCGCTGACGGTGGTGTCGTGGCTCAGCGCCAGTTCGCGGGCGGCCGGCGCGGCGGTCAGCGCGCCCGCGGGGCGGTCGCGGAGCAGGACGACCCGGGTGTGCAGGGCCTGCGCCTCTTCGACGCGGTCACGGAAGAAGTCGTCGGGGTCCGCGCCGGCCGCGAAGTCGCCCGCGAGCAGGACCCCGTGCGCGGGAAGCGCCTCGGGCAGTTCGGCGGCGAGGGCCGGGCGGCCGGCCAGCTCCGCCAGTACGGCGGCGAAACGGCGGCCGACCGGGGCGGCGGTCGTGCCCTCGGTCCAGATGAGCGGCAGGCTGTCGGCGAGCTCGGCGGCCAGGGTCTTGGCCGGGTTGCTGTATGTGGCGACGGCCGGCCCGCAGCGTTCGGCGGTGCGGTCGAGGCGGTCGGCGACCTTCTGCAGGCTGTCGTCGGGCGCCGTCACCAGGCCGAGGCGGTCGAGCAGGGCGAGGAGCGGGGTGAACAGCGCCCACAGCGCGGCCGGGGACGCGGCTTGCGTGTCCTCGGACAGTTCCTGCGGCGCGGTGGCCATGGGGACGACGAGACCGTGCGTGCCGTCGACGGCCTCGGACAGCGGGGAGCCGTGTGGAGCGACGGCGACGACGGTGACGCCACGGCGGTACGCCTGCTCGGCGAGGAGGGCGAGGCCGGGTTCGGCGCCATCGGTCGTGGCGATCATCAGCAGGTCCACGGGACCGGCCCACCCCGGCAGCGTCCAGCGCAGGGCGCCCGCGGCGGGGGCCACGCCCGTGGAGTGCAGGCGGGCGACGGGCGCGGAGGCGCCGGCGAGGGCGGCCACCAGGTCGGCGACGCCCGTCGCGGCCGTGCCGGGGCCCGCGATGAGGACCGCGCGGGGGCGGCCGTCGGGGTTCAGCTCGGTGACGCCGGCTTCGGCGGCGTAACGGGCGGCGGTACGTACGCGCGCGCCGGCTTCGGCGGCCCCGCGGAGGAGGCCGCGGCGGTCCACTCGGGCCAGGGCGTCCGGGTCGTCGAGCAGCGACTCGTCGAGCATGAGGTGGGGCCTCCGATCGCCGTGCGGGTGGGGTGCGGTTCGCGCGGTGCCGGCCGTGAGCGGCGGCGCCCGTCGCGGGTGCCGTCAGGCGGGGCGGCGGGCCTCGTCCACGAGGAGGACCGGGATGCCGTCCCGTACGGGGTACGCCAGGCCGCAGCCCTCGCCGGTGCAGATCAGCTCGGGCGTCTCGGCTGCCGTGCGGTCGCTGAGCGGCGCGTGGCAGGCCGGGCAGGCGAGGATCTCCAGAAGGCCGGCTTCGAGCGGCATGGGGTGGGTCCCTTCGGGCGTGGTTCCGGTCGCGGTGTGCATGGGGCCTGGTCAGCCTACCGCTGGCCGGCCGGGGGGTGCGGGGTTGGCGCGGGTGGGGTCCGGGTCCGGGGGTCGGGGGTCGGGTGTTGGGGGGGTCCGGGTCCGAGTCCGGGGTCGCGGTCCGGGGGTCCGGGTCCGGGGGTTGGGCCCGGGGGTCGGGGTCCGGAGGTGGGGTGCCTCCCCAGCCCGTCCCTTCCCGAAACCGGGGGCCACCGGCGCTTCCGAGACCGGGGGCAAGCCCCCGGCCTCCCGGCTGGTGAGGGCCGGGGGGCCGGGGAGGGGGTCAGGGGGTGCGGACGAGGGTGAGGACTTCGTCGCGGAGCTTGGTCATCGTCGGTTCGTCGCGGGCCTCGACGTTCAGGCGCAGCAGCGGTTCCGTGTTGGAGGGGCGGAGGTTGAACCACCAGTCCTCCGCCGTCACCGTGAGGCCGTCCAGGTCGTCGACGGTCACCCCGTCGCGGGATCCGAAGGCTTCCCGTACCGCCGCCATGCGGGCCGACTGGTCGGCGACCGTGGAGTTGATCTCGCCCGAGCCCGCGTAACGGTCGTAGGAGGCGACGAGCGCGGAGAGCGGGCCGTCCTGGCCGCCCAGGGCCGCCAGGACGTGGAGGGCGGCCAGCATGCCGGTGTCCGCGTTCCAGAAGTCCCGGAAGTAGTAGTGCGCCGAGTGCTCGCCGCCGAAGATCGCGCCGGTCCTGGCCATCTCCTCCTTGATGAAGGAGTGGCCGACCCGGGTGCGCACCGGCGTGCCGCCGTTCTCGCGTACGACCTCGGGGACGGACCAGGACGTGATCAGGTTGTGGATGATCGTCCCTGTGCCGCCGTTCCTGGCAAGCTCACGCGCGGCGACCAGCGCCGTGATCGCGGACGGGGAGACCGGCTCGCCCTTCTCGTCCACCACGAAGCAGCGGTCGGCGTCGCCGTCGAAGGCCAGGCCCAGGTCCGCGCCCTCGTCGCGCACCCGCTGCTGGAGGTCCACGAGGTTGGCCGGATCCAGCGGGTTGGCCTCGTGGTTGGGGAACGTACCGTCCAGCTCGAAGTACATCGGTACGAGGGTGAGGGGCAGCCCCTCGAACACCGTGGGCACGGTGTGGCCGCCCATGCCGTTGCCCGCGTCCACCACGACCTTCAGGGGGCGGATGGCGGTGAGGTCCACGAGGGACTTCAGGTGGGCGGCGTAGTCGGTGAGCGTGTCGCGCTCCGTCACCGCGCCGGGAGTCGCCGCCGGGGCCGGGGCGCCGGACTCCCGCCAGGACTCCACGAGCGCGCGGATCTCGGCCAGGCCCGTGTCCTGGCCCACCGGCGCCGCGCCCGCGCGGCAGAGCTTGATGCCGTTGTACTGGGCCGGGTTGTGCGACGCCGTGAACATCGCGCCCGGCAACCCCAGGTGCCCCGACGCGAAGTACAGCTGGTCCGTGGAGCACAGGCCGATCAGCGTGACGTCCGCGCCCCGGCGGGTGGCACCCCGCGCGAACGCGTGGGAGAGCCCGGGCGACGAGGGGCGCATGTCATGGCCCACCACGATCGCGTCGGCGCCGGTCACCTCGACGAACGCCGCACCGAAGAGTTCCGCCAGCGGCTCGTCCCACTGATCCGGCACCACCCCTCGGATGTCGTACGCCTTCACGATCCGCGACAGATCAGACAGATCAGCAGTCACTTTTCCCCGGCCCTCCTGCACAAAGTGGAGTACACAAACTACCCGTAGGGGGCAGAGGCCAGGATCAGGAGCCCAGGACCGAGGACTTGCGCGGTCAGGGGAGCGGGGTCAGGAGTCCGGATCAGGGTGCGGACCAGGGGTGCGGGAACAGGAGTCCGGGATCAGGAGTCCGGGGAGCGCAACACCCGCAGGTGCCCGCGGCGTCCGACCTCCACCGGGTCGCCGCCACGGCCGCCGGTCTTGCCGCCGGCCTGCGCGGCGCGCTCCTGGGGGCGGGCGGCCTCCCGTACGGCATTGGCGAGCGCTTCGAGGTCGTCGCCGCTGGGGCGGGCCGGGCCGGAGCCGTCCGAGAGGCGGACGACCTCCCAGCCGCGCGGCGCGGTCAGGCGCTCGCTGTGCTCGGCGCACAGGTCGTAGCAGTGGGGCTCGGCGTAGGTGGCGAGCGGGCCGAGGACCGCAGTCGAGTCGGCATAGACGTACGTCAGTGTCGCGACGGCAGGGCGGCCGCACGCGGTGCGCGAACAGCGACGTACAGGGCTCACGACGTTGGACGGTACCGCACTCTTGAGCGGGCCGCGACGACTCTCCACCAGGTCACTCGCCCGTGTCGCGGTGTGACGTCCCGCACAGCGGGCCCCGCGCCCGCTCCTTTGACCTGCTGGGAAGAGCCGAGGCGTGGATGGCGGTGTCCGGGGTACCGGCATGACCTCGAACGAATCCGGTCAATCCCGACGAGCGAACCGATCAGGCCGTCATGCCGAATCGCGCCGAAGCATGGCCGAAACGTTCACTTGATGACATGCCGTCGAGCCGGCGCGCGGCAGGATCGCCGTACGCCGGGGAGAGCTACCCTGCCTCAGTGATGGACAGTCCCGTACCGCCCCTCCCGGCCGAGCCGCGCCCGCGCCGCCGAGACCGCCACGGCCGCGGCATGCGCGGGCCCGTCGCCCCGCCCCAGGTACCGCTCTCCGCCACCCGCGCGGACACCTTCCGCGATCTGGTGCAGGACTCGGTGGAGCGGCTTGAGCGGCGCTGGCCACAGCTCGCCGACGTCGACTTCCACGTCCTGGAGGTGCCCGCCTCGCCGGACGAATCCGTGCCGCTCGGCGCCTCGGTCCCGGCCGGCCGCGACCGGCCCGCGCGGATCATCGTCTACCGGCGGCCGGTCGAGTTGCGCGCCAAGAACCGCGACGAACGTGCCCTGCTGGTCCATGAGGTCGTGGTCGAGCAGGTCGCCGAATTGCTGGGCCTGGCCCCCGAGTCCGTCGATCCCCGGTACGGCCAGGACTGATCCCCGCTACGGCCGCGACCGCGGGGCCAGTTGTCACTGGTCCAGTACGGACAGGTCCTGCCTCGCCGCCGGGACCTCGACCGTGCCGCGGTCGTCGGTGAGCGTCTGCACCGTGAACATCGGGATGCCGTCCTCCGGCGCGGCGAGCGTGCGTGCCGCGTGCACCGGGCCGCCCGAGACGGTCTCGACGGTCAGCGCGTACGAGCCCTTCAGCCCGGCCGGTACGGGCGGGGTGACCGCCAGTGTCGTACCGCCCTTGACGGTGTACGTCTTGCCGGCCGGCGTTCCGCCCTCGGTACCGGCCGACGCGGTGACCTTCACCTGGGCCGTCTCGCCCGGCGCGGTCAGCGACAGCGTGGTGCCCTCGGCGCGGTTGTCGGCGACGGTCGCCCGCTCCCCCACCGGACCGGTCGCCGGGATGAACGCCACCTCCTGCTTGTCGCCCTTGCCGCGTACGACGCGCAGCGCGGCGACCACCGGTGTCCCGCCTCCGCCCTTCGCGGGCGACAGGACCAGGGACCCCGCCTCGCCACGCGTGACGTCCTCCAGGTCGGCCGACGCGGTCATCCCCGACTTGACGTGCAAGGTCTCGGCCGCGGCCGGGGTGATCGTGCCGGTGGGGCTCGCCAGCTGGATCTTCAGGTCGGCGTCGTCCTCGCCGGGCGCGTACGCCACCAGCCGTACGGACGTGGCGTCCGCCGGGATGCCCGGCAGCACCAGCGTCCCGGCGGGGTCGGTGGAGGCGGGCAGCCAGTCGCTGCCGAGCTTGTCGTCCGCGGAGCGCACCACCGCGCCCACCCGGCCGCTGCGGGTGGTGACGTGGACCGTGACGTCCTCGGCGGCCGGGTCGGACGTCAGGGTGGACAGCAGGACGGGGACGCTGGACCGGGCCGGGACCGTGATGCCCTCGTTGAGCTGCGACTTCAGAACGCCGTTGGGCCCGTACAGCTCGATGTCCACGACCGTGGCGGTGTCGTCGGGGTTGGTCAGGTGGACGTAGTCCTGGCGCTGCTTGGTGGTCGAGGCTCCGGGGAACCAGAAGTCCGTGTCGGGCGCGGTGCAGCCGACGCCGAGCAGCCCGCGCGCGCCGCCCGCCGGGACCAGCGTCGTCTGCTGGGTCGTCCAGCCGGGGGCGAGCCGCCCGGAGGCGGTGCCGACCAGGGCGGGGGCGTCGCCGCCGTCGGCCTCGGCGGAGACGGGCCTGCCGGGCTGGGTGAGGGTGACGACGGCCTTGTCGGCGGCCGGGGCCTTCTTCACCGTGTCGGCCTTGTCGGCGGCCTTGTCGTCAGCCTTCTTGGGGTCGGCCGTCGTCGCGTCGACCGTGGCGGCGGACGGCTTGAGCTCCGCCCGACCCGCCTCGCCGCTAGCGCTACCGCTACCGCTACCAGTACCGCTACCGGACCCGGACTCGCCGGCCGGGGTGAAGGACGTGTACACGGTCTCGGCGACCTCGGAGTTGCTCGGCGCGGGGCACAGCAGGCTGGAGCGCTCGACGGGGAGGCGCGCCGGGGCCGTGGCGGCCGTCGCCGTCCCGCCGTCGCCCTCCGGGGCGCTCAGCACGGCGAAACCGGTGACCGCGGCGAGAGCGGTGACGGCCGCGAGGAGGGAGAGGGTCGTCCGGTTCACTGGTTGCTGCTCCCGTCGGGACGCTGCTCGTCGTCGTACTCGTAGCCGTAGCCGTACCGCTGGTCGTACTGCCCCTGCTGGTACTGCTCGTACTGCCCCTGCTCGTAGGGCTGCTGCTCATGGGGCTGCTGCTCGTAGGACTGCCGCTCGTAGGACTGCTGCTGGTCGTACGGCTGCTGGTACTGCTGCTGCGGGTACTGCTGGTACTCCTGCGGATACTGCTGGTACCCGTCCGCCTGGTACTGCTGCTGCGGGTACTGCTCGGCCGGCGGGTACGGCGCATACGACTGGCCGTCCCACTCGGCGTAGGACTGCTGCTGCGGCACCCCGTGCGCGTACGGATCGGCGTCCGGTACGGGTACGGGGGCGGGCTCGGCGTCGGGGGCGGTCCCGGGCTCGGCCTCCGCCTCGGCGGCCGCCGCCGCCCGCAGCCGGCGCGCGCGTCGTCCGTCGCCCGCGAGGTCCTCGGCGGTCACGGCGGGCTCCTCCTCCGGCAGGTCGTCGTCGACGTCCCGGCGCCGGCCCGGCAGGGCGAGCACCAGGAGCACGACGGCCAGGAAGCACTGCGCCCAGATCCAGACCGTGTGGCCGAGGGAGTTCTCGTACGTCAGGTCCAGGCGCCCGCCCTCGGCGGGCAGCTCGAAGCCCTGGGCCCAGTCGTCGACGACCGTCTTCTCCAGCGGGCGCCCGTCGATAGTGGCCTGCCAGCCGTCGTCCGCCCGGTCCGCGATCCGCAGGACGCGTCCGGGACCGCCCGCGGGGATCTCGGTGTGCGCCTCGACGGGCCCGGAGGCGACCGGCAGCCGCTCGCCCTTGCCGTCCCCGCCCGGCACGATGGTGGCCCGCGCGACCTGGCGGTCCACCCGCCACAGGGCGCTGCCGTCCAGCTGGCTGAGCCGGCTGAGCCCGGGGGTGGCGTCCAGGACACGGCTGGTCTGGCGCGGCGCCCCGTCCCGTACCAGGACGTACCGGATCGCGAAGCCGCTCAGCTGGTCGCTCTGGTCCGCGCCGGAGCCGGCGACCAGGTGGGCGACCACCTTGTCGAGGCGGGCGTCGCCGCCGCCGGACGCGGTCAGCTCGGCGTCGCCGAGGCGGGCGCCGGAGCCCCGGACCAGGGTGTACGGGACCTCGGCGGCCGACGTGCCGCCGAGCACCAGGGTGCGCGGCTGGTCGCGGGTGCCGCTCTCCTCGGCGACGAACGCGGGCACCTGGACGGGGTCGCGCCGCTCCAGCGGTCCGGCCGCGCCGCCGATCATCCAGCCGGCCGCGGAGATCACCGGGCCGGCGGCGGCGGCCAGCGCGATCAGTACGGCGACGGGCTGGCGCCAGCCGAAGCTCTGGGCGGCGACGCGGGTGCGCCCGCCCTCCGCGCCGAGCATGCCGGCGGCGAGCAGGGCGATGCCGTAGACGAGGGTGGCGGGGCCGGCCCAGCCGGAGTTGTTGGTGAGCACCGCGAAGACGAGGGCGACGACGGCCACGACCCAGGCCGTACGGATCGCGAAGCGCCGTTCGCCGCGCAACAGGGCCGCCAGCGCCGCCAGGACCAGACCGATCAGCACGAGCCCGCCGACCGCCTTCGGCCCGCCGGGGCTGACGCCCAGCAGGTCGAGGGGGGTCGCCGAGCCCGTACCGAACTCCACCCCGGCTTCCTTGAAGAAGCCGGACGGGTCGGTCAGCAGCGACAGCGACCAGGGGGCGAGCAGCAGCAGCGGTGTGCCGGTGGCGGCGAGGAAGCGCAGCCCGTACGCGGCGATGTCGTCGCGCCGCAGTACCAGGACCGCAAGCCCGAGGGCGACCGCGAGCGGCCAGACGACGGGCGTGAAGGCCATGGTGATGGTGAGCAGGAAGGCGTACGCCCAGGTGGCGCGCCAACTGCCGCGGGGCGCGCCACTGCCGCCGCCGCGCAGCCCGTGCGCCGCGACGGCGGCCCGGGCGATCAGGGGCAGCAGGACGGCGAGGACGGCCGTGCCGAGCCGTCCGGTCGCCAGGGCCCCGGTCGCGGCGGGCAGGAAGGCGTACGCGATGGCGCCCCAGGCGCGCAGCAGCCGGGACTGGACCAGGGAGCGGGAGGTGAAGTAGGCGGTGACGCCGGCCAGCGGCACCGAGCAGACGAGCAGCACGGTGAGGGCGAGGCCGGTGGAGCCGAGGAACATGGCGGAGAGGGCGGCGAGGACCGCGAGGTAGGGCGGGGCGCTCTGGGTGCCGCCGGTGCCGAGCGGGTGCCACGCGTCCGCGTACCGGGCCCACAGGTCGCCGACTCCGTCGGGGACGGGCAGCAGGGCGCCGCCGGCGAGCGAGCCGCCGCCGTACAGCCCGCGGCAGGCGACCACCGACACGAGCAGCAGCAGTGCGAAGAGGACCGGCCCAGGTTTGCGGGCGATCTTCTTCAGCCGGGCGAACTGCTCGACCTCCAGGTAGTCGGCGTCGTCCCCGCCCGGGCCGGACTCGACGACGCCGTGCCGCGAGCCGCCCGAATCGGCGTCCGTGCCGCCGAAGTTGGACATGACCTGTTCGACGGTGGCGCGGACGGTCGCGCCGGGCGGCGGGAACAGCGGGCGCAGTTCGGCCGCGTCCACGGACCGCTGGGAGCGCCGGCGGCGGGCCGCGATGATCCGCTCGGGCCGCAGCAACGTCCCGAACAGGCCCATGACTTCATCGACCGCCTGGCCGGGCACCTTGCCGACGAGGTAGGCGAGGGTACGCAGCAGGGTGCCGACGACGAGGCGGAGCAGGACGAACGGCAGGGCGACGCCGCGCGCGTTGGCGAGCAGGGTGTAGACGGCGCCCGCCTTGTCGACGCGGTGGGGGCTGGCGACCGAGCGGCCCGCGCAGTCGACGGTGCGGCGCTCGCGGGCGGAGGCCTCGGCGTGCCGGAGGACGGCGTCGGGGGCGACGAGGACGCGGTGTCCGGCGGAGTGGGCGCGCCAGCACAGGTCGACGTCGTCGCGCATCAGGGGCAGGCGCCGGTCGAAGCCGCCGAGCTGCTCGAACACGTCCCGGCGGATGAGCATGCCGGCGCTGGAGACGGAGAGCACGGAGCGGACCTGGTCGTGCTGGCCCTGGTCCTGTTCGCGCCGGTCCAGGCCGGTCCAGCGGCGACCGCTATTGGCGATGGAGACGCCCACTTCGAGCAGCTGCTTGCGGTCGTACCAGCCGCGCAGCTTGGGTCCGACGATCGCGGCGTACTCGTCGCCGTCCGCCACGCGCAGCAGTTCGGCGAGGGCGCCGGGCTCGGGGGCGGCGTCGTCGTGGAGCAGCCACAGCCACTGCACGGGTTCGCCGTGCGGCAGCTCGGGCATGTCGTACGTGTCGTCGCGCCAGGTCCTGCTGACCGGGTCCCAGCCGCTGGGCCGCTTCAGGTAGGGCAGCTCTTCGGGGCCGAGCACGGGCGCCGTGCGGGCGGCCTCCTCGACGGCGGCGCCGAAGCCCGTACGGCGCGCGAGGTGCAGCACGCGTTCGTCGCCGATCGCCTCGCCGACCAGCCGCGCGGAGTCGTCGGCGCTGCCGGTGTCGGCGGCGATGACGTTCTGTACGGGGCGTTCCTGTCCGAGCAGTCCGGCGAGGACGTCCGGCAGCCACCGGGCGCCGTCGTGGGAGACGAGCACGGCGGTGACGACGTGCCTCGGGAACTCGGGCTGCTGTGCGGACGAGGCGGTCGAGGCGGTCGGGAACGCGGCTGTGGTGGCGGACATCGGGGTACGGGCCCTCCGGCCGGGGGGTCGCCCCGCGGGGGGGCGCTGGAGCGTCTTGGACGGGGCCCCACACTAATGGCTGGCACGAGAGCGGTCCGCCGCCTGTGGACAGAGCACGGGCCGCGGACCGTTCTTTACGTACATGTGTGTGCCGTTTGGCCGGTTGGCGGCCGGACGGCGCCGATGATGGCCGGTTCGCGGCCGGTTCCCGGCCGGGCGGGCGGCGGCTCCAGCGGCCGGGCGGCGGCCCGCCGCGACCGGCCGGTGGCCGGACGGGCGTCCGGGCGCGGGCCGCCCGGGCATCGGACGGAGGCGCGCCGGGCGTGACTCTCCGGAGGCCGGGCGGACGGTCGCCGGGTGGACCGTATGCCGGACGGGCGCCGGCGGGCAGGCGTCAGACGGGCGCCCGGCGGGCGGGCGTCAGACGGCGGCTTTCTTCAGGCGGCGGCGCTCGCGCTCCGACAGGCCGCCCCAGATTCCGAATCTTTCGTCGTTGGCGAGCGCGTACTCAAGGCATTCCGAACGGACTTCGCACGCGAGGCATACCTTCTTGGCCTCGCGAGTGGATCCGCCCTTCTCGGGGAAGAAGGATTCCGGATCCGTCTGGGCGCACAACGCGCGCTCCTGCCAGCCGAGTTCCTCATCCGCGTCCTCGACCAGCAGTTCCTCGAACAACTCGGTCATGTGCGCCCCTCGTCGGTCTTTGCGTCCCCGTGATGTGGCCGTTTGTCGATTTCGGCCTAACGACACGAGTGAAATTACAAGTGCGGTGCTGCGGGCCAGTCAAGCCGGGATCTGCTATTGGGCCCGGTATTCACTCTGCGGAACCAAGGCTATGCGGAAAGTGTTCAAATCAGCAAAAATGAGACACATGCCGCCGCCCCGCCCGCACCCTCCCTTTCAGCGCTCTCTCCAGGGAGGACGTCCACGACTTCGACCGTGTTGCGATCGAGCCGGCGAAGCGACCCGGATCACAGTCAGGTCACGAGAACGCGACGACGTTTGCGCGGGTGGTTGCTGCCGCATGTGTCCCGACCTCGGCCTGCACAAACCTTTCTCCGGACGGAGTAACCGGATGAGGTGAAACATTGCCGCCAAATCGGTCATTGGGTTGACAGAAGGAATCGAGCCGGTCACCTTTGATGACATGCCAGCGACCACAGCGCCCTCCGCAGCCCACCTCCGTGGGTTCCGCAGCGCTGTCCAGGCGCACTGTCGCCCTTGTTGTCGCTGTCGCTGTTCCAGCTGTTGATGCCGTAGCGCTCCAGCGTCTCCTTTCCGCGTCTCCCGCGTTGCCCTGCATGACCGCATGACCGCATGACCGCTCGGTCCGTCGGCCCTGCGCCTGCCCCCGCACCTGTTTCTTCCGAGGAACCACCGCACCCATGAACAGCGACAGCGACCTCCAGATCGCCGGCGACATCCTCGCCGTACAGCACCTGCTCCAGCCCGCCAAGGAGCACCCGTCCACCGTGGCCGAGTTCGCCGGGCTCGCCCGCTCGATCGCCGCCGACCGCTCCCAGTGGGCGCACCTCGTCGAGTACGACGCCACCACCCGCTGGTACCACCGGCTGCGCACCGGCCCCGGCTACGAGGTGTGGCTGCTGTCCTGGGTCCCCGGCCAGGGCACCGGGCTGCACGACCACGGCGACTCGTCCGGCGTACTGACCGTGCTCGAAGGGGAGCTGACGGAACGTACGGAAAAGGGCACGCGGGTACTCGCCTCGGGCGCCCAGCGCGTCTTCGCGCCGGGGTACGCGCACGACGTCGTCAACGACGCCCTCGAACCGGCCGTGAGCCTGCACGTCTACTACCCGGGCCTGACCGACATGCCGATGCACGGCGACAGGTGCTCGGCCCCGGAGGCCCAGGATGTCGTAGCCGCCTGACACACTGCCGTACATGCGCATTGTGGTTCTGGCCGGCGGCATCGGCGGTGCCCGTTTCCTGCGCGGCCTCAAGCAGGCCGCGCCGGACGCGGACATCACGGTCATCGGCAACACCGGTGATGACATCCATCTGTTCGGGCTGAAGGTCTGCCCCGACCTCGACACGGTGATGTACACCCTGGGCGGTGGCATCAACGAGGAGCAGGGCTGGGGGCGCGCGGACGAGACCTTCCAGGTCAAGAGCGAACTGGCGGCGTACGGGGTGGGGCCGGACTGGTTCGGGCTCGGTGACCGCGACTTCGCCACGCACATCGTGCGTACGCAGATGCTGGCCGCCGGCTACCCGCTGAGCGCCGTCACCGAGGCGCTGTGCGCCCGCTGGAAGCCGGGCGTACGGCTGCTGCCGATGTCCGACGACCGCGTGGAGACGCACGTCGCCATCGAGGTCGAGGGCGAGCGCAGGGCCGTTCACTTCCAGGAGTACTGGGTGCGGCTGCGGGCCTCCGTGGACGCGCACGCCGTCGTGCCGGTCGGCGCGGAGCAGGCCAAGCCGGCGCCGGGCGTGCTGGAGGCGATCGGTGAGGCGGACGTGGTGCTCTTCCCGCCGTCCAACCCGGTCGTGAGCATCGGGACGATCCTCGCGGTGCCCGGGATCCGCGAGGCGATCGCCGATGCCGGCGTGCCGGTCGTGGGCCTGTCCCCCATCGTCGGGAACGCCCCGGTGCGCGGCATGGCCGACAAGGTGCTCGCCGCGGTGGGCGTCGAGTCCACGGCCGCGGCGGTCGCCCAGCACTACGGCTCCGGGCTGCTGGACGGCTGGCTCGTCGACACGGTGGACGCCGGCACGGTCGGCGAGGTCGAGGCGGCCGGCATCCGCTGCCAGGCGGTGCCGCTGATGATGACGGACGTGGACGCCACGGCGGCGATGGCCCGGGAAGCGCTGGCGCTCGCCGAGGAGGTGCGTGGATGACGCCCTCCGCCTCCTACCGGGTGTGGGCGCTGCCCGGGCTGCCGGAGGTGCGTCCGGGTGACGACCTCGCCAAGCTGATCGCCGCCACCGAGCCGGGGCTGGCCGACGGTGACATCCTGCTCGTCACGTCGAAGATCGTCAGCAAGGCGGAGGGGCGGATCGTCGCGGCGGACGACCGGGAGGCCGCCATCGATGCCGAGACGGTACGGGTGGTGGCGCGGCGCGGTGCCCTTCGCATCGTCGAGAACCGGCAGGGGCTGGTGATGGCCGCGGCGGGCGTCGACGCGTCCAACACCCCTGCCGGGACCGTGCTGTTGCTGCCGGAGGACCCGGACGCGTCCGCACGTGCGATACGCGCGGGGCTGCGGGACGCGCTCGGTGTGGACGTCGGCGTCGTGGTCACGGACACCTCCGGGCGGCCGTGGCGCAGCGGGCTCACCGATGTGGCGATCGGCGCGGCGGGCGTACGCGTGCTGGACGACCTGCGCGGCGGCACCGACACGTACGGCAACCCGCTGGTCGCCACCGTGGTCGCCAGTGCCGACGAGCTCGCCGCGGCCGGTGACCTGGTGAAGGGCAAGGCGGCCGGGCTGCCGGTCGCGGTGGTGCGGGGGCTGGCGCACCTGGTGGTCCCCGACGACTCGGCGGGGGCCCGGGCGCTGGTGCGCAACGCGGCCGACGACATGTTCCGGCTCGGTACGTCGGAGGCGGTACGCGAGGCGGTCACGCAACGGCGCACGGTGCGGGAGTTCACGGCCGACCCCGTGGACCCGGGCGCGGTGCGGCGGGCGGTCGCCGCGGCGCTGACGGCGCCCGCGCCCCACCACACCACGCCGTGGCGCTTCGTGCTGCTGGAGTCGGCGGAATCGCGGATACGGCTGCTGGACGCGATGCGCGACGCGTGGATCGCGGACCTGCGGCGCGACGGCCTCGGCGAGGAGGCCATCGCGCGCCGCGTCCGGCGCGGCGACGTCCTGCGGCGGGCGCCTTACCTGGTGGTGCCGTGCCTGGTGATGGAGGGCTCGCACCCGTACGGCGACGAGCGGCGCGCGGCGGCGGAGCGGGAGATGTTCGTGGTCGCGGCGGGCGCGGGGGTGCAGAACTTCCTGGTAGCGCTGGCCGGCGAGCGGCTGGGGGCGGCGTGGGTGTCGTCGACGATGTTCTGCCGGGACGTCGTACGGGACGTACTGGACCTGCCGGACGACTGGGACCCGATGGGTGCGGTCGCGGTGGGCCACGCGGCTGCGCCGCCGGTACCGCGCCCGGCGCGGGAGGCGGAGGGGTTCGTCGAGGTGCGGTGAGCCGGGGTGGCTGGGGGCGGCGTTGCGAGCGGCCCCAACGGCACCCCGGCCGGGCGGGCGGGGGCCGGCCGGGCGGGCGGGCACGGCGAGCGCGGGCACGGCAAACGCGGCGGGCACAGCCAACACGGCGAACACGGGGAGCACGGGGAGCACGGCGAGCACGGGGAGCACGGCGTCCGGTCAGAGCGCGGCGAGCGCGAAGGGGGCCCGTCAGAGCGCGGCGATGTTGCCGGGGGTGAAGCGGGGGGCGCGGCGGGGCGGGGTGTGGCCGCTGAGGAGGATCAGGCGGGCGGCGCGGTGGCGTTGGCCCGCGTACGGCTCCAGGAGCTCCAGCATCTCCTCGTCGTCGGCCTCCCGGCGGCCGGCCAGCGCGTGGCCGACGATGCCGGGCAGGTGGTAGTCGCCGACCGTGACCGCGTCCGGGGCGCCGTTGCTGCGCTGGACCGTTTCGGCGGACGTCCAGGGGCCTATGCCCGGGATCAGCTCCAGGCGCTGCCGGGCCTGCTCGGGTTCCATCGTGGCGGCCTCCTCCAGGCGGCGGGCCGCCCGCACGGCGCGCAGGATCGTCGAGGAGCGCTTGGAGTCCACGCCCGCGCGGTGCCATTCCCAGGACGGGATCAGCGCCCAGGTGCGCGGCTCCGGCATGACGTACAGGCGGTTGTCCGGGCCAGGGGCGGGCTCGCCGTATCCGCGTACGAGCAGCCGCCACGCCCGGTACGCCTCGCCCGTGGTGACCTTCTGCTCCAGGATCGAGGGGATCAGCGACTCCATCACCAGCCCGGTGCGCGTGAGCCGCAGACCGGGGCGGCGGCGCTCCGTGACGGCGAGGAGGCGGTGGCGGGGGGTGAAGGCGGAGGGGTCGTCATCGGCGCCCAGGAGGGACGGGACCTGCTCCAGCAGCCACTCGGCGCCCGCGCCCCACGCCTCCGCCTCGACGGCCCCGCCGCGCGCCGCGAGCCGCAGCGTGCCGGGGCCCGCCGGGGTGCGGCACGCGCGCCAGAGGGAGCCGTCCGGGGCCGTACGGAAGGTGGGGTCGCCGTGGCCGCGCCGCAGCGGGCCGAGGGCGAGCCCCAGGTCCAGCGGCCAGGGCGGGGCCCAGCTCCGGGTCCGGGACCGCGCGCGGGCCGGCGAACCCTGCACGGGTACGGCGCCGTGCACGGTCGTCGTGCGGGTCGGGCGCGGGGCGTAACGGCCTGCCACGGGGTGCGGTCCTCAGGGTCGGGGTCCCTACGAGGGTAGACCCAGCCGGGTCACTGGTCCGACGAGAACCGCACCGCACCGTCCGGCAGCCGCGCCCCGCACCACACCCGTACGCCGTCGCGCAGTTCGTTGTCCGCGCCCACGCGCGCGCCGTCGCCGATCACCGCGCCGTGCAGCACCGTCCGCGCGCCCACCCGCGCGCCCGCGCCGATCAGCGAGTCGGTGACCACCGCGCCGGCCTCCACGAGCGCGCCGTCCAGCACCACGCTGCCGTCGATCCGGGCGCCCTCCGCGACGGTCGCCCCGGTGCCGATGACCGTGCCGCCGGTGAGCTTGGCGTCCTCGGCCACCGTGGCGCCCGCCAGGACCAGCCGGTCGCCCCGGCGGCCCGGCACCGCCGGGGACGGGGCGCGGCCGAGCACGAGGTCGGCGGAGCCGCGTACGAACGCCTGCGGGGTGCCCAGGTCCAGCCAGTACGTCGAGTCGACCATGCCCTGGAGGTGGGCGCCGGTCGCCAGCAGCTCGGGGAACGTCTCGCGTTCGACCGAGACGGGGCGGCCGGTGGGGATGGTGTCGATGACCGACCGGCGGAAGACGTACGCGCCCGCGTTGATCTGGTCGGTGACGATCTCCTCGGGCGTCTGCGGCTTCTCCAGGAAGGCGGTGACGCGCCCGGTCGGGTCGGTGGGCACCAGGCCGAAGGCGCGCGGGTCCTCGACGCGGGTCAAATGGAGCGAAACGTCCGCGCCGGACGTCTCGTGGGTGTCGACCAGCGCCGGGATGTCCAGGCCGGTGAGGATGTCCCCGTTGAAGATCAGGACCGGTTCGTCCGGGCCGGAGCGCAGGCGCGAGGCGACGTTGCGGATGGCTCCGCCCGTGCCGAGCGGTTCGCGTTCGGTGACGTACTCGATGTGCAGGCCGAGCGACGAGCCGTCGCCGAAGTACGGCTCGAACACCTCGGCGAGGTACGAGGTGGCCAGCACGATGTGCTCCACGCCGGCCGCCCGCGCGCGGGCCAGTTGGTGCGTGAGGAACGGGACACCCGCCGCCGGAACCATCGGCTTGGGCGTGTGGACCGTCATCGGACGCAGCCGGGTGCCCTTGCCACCGACCAGGAGGATCGCTTCTGTCACCTGTCGTCTCTGCTTCCTGCTGGGTCCGGTCGATGGCCGCCTCGGTCATATGACCGATACGACCGGACAGTGTATGCAGACCGTTCGGTACAGCCTCCCCGGTCGTCACCGGCCCTGGTACTTCGCCGCCGCCTTCCGGGCCGTGCCCAGCTTGCCGTAGAGCTTGGCTCCCGGGCAGTCGGTCAAAAAGCCGTCCCTGTGCCCGGAGATGACGTTGAGCTTGACCTTCGTGCCCTTCTTGTACCGGTTTCCGCCGCCGGACGTCAGCGTGGTCTTGGCCCGCGGATCCTTTCCGTACAGCCCGAGCTTCCACGCCGTCAGCTTCGCCACCGCGGTCACCGCGGCGGAGCGCGGGGTCGATTGACTGTACGTGCCGAGGACGGCGATGCCCATGCTGTTGCTGTTGAAGCCCAGCGTGTGCGCGCCCAGCACCGGCTTGGCCACGCCTCCCGCACGCCCTTCGTAGATGTTTCCGCACTTGTCGATGGCGAAGTTGTAGCCGATGTCGCGCCAGCCGCTGCTCTTGACGTGGTAGCGGTAAATACTGCGCAGGACGGAGGGGGCCTGCTTGCAGGTGTAGTTGTTGCCGGTGGCGCTGTGGTGGACGAACGCGGCCTGGACGGACTTGGTGTAGACGAAGTCGCGTTCGCGCAGCTTCTCGTCCGCGCGCCAGCCCTTGCGGGTGATGATGCGCGGGCGGGGGCCGACGTACGGCTTCACGAACTCACCGGCCTGCTCCTCCGACTCGTCGGCGAGCGCGGCCTCGGTCTCCTCCTTGGACAGTTCGGGGATCTCGGTGGCGCCGAGCGGCACGAGTTCGGCGTTGACGGCCGAGGCGGCGGATTCCTCCGGGGTCAGCGCCGGGGCCGGGGCGGGGACCTGGCCGGTGGTGTCGGCTTCGGCGCTCTGCGTCGTGTCGCTGTGCGTGGTGTCGCCCTGCGCCGTGTCGCTCTGCGTGGTGTCGCTCTGCGCCGTGTCGCTCTGCGTGGTGTCGCTCTGCGTGGCGTCCTCGGGCACCTCGGGGCCCTGGGCGGGGTCCTCACTGCTGGGCTCGTCGCCGGGGTCGACGAGTTCGATGCGCATGCCCCGGGGCAGCGGGGGGGCGGTGGAGCCGGAACGGGGCGCCTCGGCCCGTACGCGTACTTCGACGCCGTCCGAGGCGCCGACCCACAGCGGGGCGGTGGAGCCGCGGACGGTGCCCGAGTCGCGTTCGGGAGTGCCGGGGTCGGCGGCGTGTGCGTGGTTGTGGGTCTCGACGGCCTGCCAGCCGGACCAGGTGTGGCCGCCGACGGCACGGGTGCGGACCTCGACCGAGCCGTGCAGCTCCGCGTCGGGGTCGTCCCAGACGACGCCGACCAGCGAGAACGGCCGCACGTCGCGCCGGGCCAGCCCCTGCTGCGGCACACCCGCCACCCGCTCGGCTCGCAGCGGCACGAGCGGCAGGGACTGCGTGGAGCCGGACACGGCCGCCTCCCCGGCGGGGGCGGCGGACCTGTCGGGCGCGGCGGACCTGTCGGGCGCGGCGGACCTGTCGGGCGCGGCGGACCTGTCGGGCGCGGCGGACCTGTCGGGCGCGGCGGAGCCGGCGGCAGCGGCCCGGTCGGGGCGCGGGGCGGGTGCCGGGGCTTGGGCGGCCGCGGAGGCGGTGGGGAGGGTGAGCGGGAGCACAAGGGCGGCGGTGCACGCGACGCCGATCGAGGAAGCAAGGTAGGCACGCATGAGGCGATACTCGGCAACCGCGACCGCCCGCGCGCGTCAGGAAAACTGACGCCCCATCGGTCCGACCGGTGGACCCCGTCACCGGTACGGCGGCGTCCGCCCCGCCCGCGCGCGTACCCTTGCGCGCGTGAACGCCAGCGACCGCACCCCCGCCGACCTGCTGCGATCCGCGCTCGCCGCGGATCCGGCCCGTCCCTTGGTCACCTACTACGACGACGCCACCGCAGAGCGCGTCGAATTGTCGGTGGCCACCTTCGCCAATTGGGTGGCCAAGACAGCCAACCTCCTCCAGGACGGCCTGTCCGCCGAGCCCGGCGACCGGCTCGCGCTGCTGCTGCCCGCGCACTGGCAGACCGCGGTCTGGCTGATCGCCTGCTCCTCGGTGGGCGTCGTCGCCGACCTCGACGGCGACCCCGCCGCCGCCGACCACGTCGTCGCCGGGCCCGGCCGGCTCGATGACGGCCTCGCCTGCCCCGGCGAGCGGCTCGCACTGTCCCTGGCACCCCTGGGACGCCGCTTCCCCACGCCGCCGGCCGGGTACGCCGACTACGCGGTCGAGGTCCCGACGCAGGGCGACCGCTTCGCCCCGTACGCCCCGGTGGACCCCGCCGCCCCGGCGCTCGCGGTGGGCGGTAGCGAGCTGACCGGCGCGCACATCGTCGACCGGGCGCGCGCGGACGCGGAGCGGCTGGGCCTCGCCGGGGGCGCGCGGCTGCTGTCGGCGCTGCCGTACGACACCTGGGAGGGCCTGTCGGCGGGGCTGTACGCACCGCTGGCGGCCGGCGCGTCCGTCGTCCTGTGCCGCAACCTGGACCGGCTGTCACCGCAGGCCCTGGAGAAGCGGATCGAGAGCGAGCGCGTCACCACGACCCTGGTGTGACCCGGCGCGAGTGAAGTGCACCCGTCCGGCGCACGGTGCGCCGAGTTGCCCGGGTCGTGGCGCCGTCTCCGATGGATGATCGGAGACGGACAGCCGACGCCTCGCAGGCATGACGGACGGACGGAACACGTGACGGACAGCGCTGGTACGCCCCCGGAGCCGGACCCCCCATCGGGGGCGTCCGGGCCGGGCAGCCCAGCCGGTGACGCCGCGTCGGAGCAGTCCGGGCCTCCGGCACCGGGCAACGCCCGTACGCCGAGCGGCGGCAAACGCGGCAAGCGCGTCAAGAGCACCCAGAGCAGCAAGGGCATCAAGAGCAGCAGGACCGCCAAGAACGGCAGGAGCGGCAGGAAACGCGCGCGCACCGCGACGAAGGAGTCCAGGCGCGTCAGCAGCACCAGGACACCGGCCCCCCGGCCCACCCGGCAGGACCTGCGCCGCTTCCGCCCGCGCTGGTTGCGTGCCGCCGCGTTCGCGGGTGCCGTCGTCGTGCTCGGGGCCGCCGGCACCGGCTGGTGGCTGTACCAGAAGCTCGACGGCAACATCACCACCGACACCTCGGCCGCCACGGAGCTGGAGCGGTACGCGAAGGAACGCCCCGCCTCCCTGGTGCGCGGCGCGCGCAACATCCTGCTCATCGGCTCCGACACCCGCGCCGGCAGCGGCAACGCCCAGTACGGCCGGGACAAGGGCACCCAGCGCTCCGACACGACGATCCTGCTGCACCTGGCCGCCCACGGGCGCGGCGTGACGGCGGTGTCCGTGCCGCGGGACCTCATGGTGCGCGTCCCGAGCTGCCGCAAGCGCGACGGCACCCGCACCGCCGCGCAGTTCGCCCAGTTCAACTCAGCGTTCGAGCTCGGCGGGACGGCCTGCACGATCCGTACGGTGGAGAAGCTGACCGGCATCCGCGTCGACCACCACGTGGTGATCGACTTCCGGGGCTTCAAGGACATGGTGAACGCGGTCGGCGGCGTACGGGTGTGCGTCAGCAAGCCCATCCACGACCCCGACGCGAAGCTGAACCTCAAGGCCGGCGCCCGGACGCTCAACGGGGAGCAGGCACTGGGTTACGTACGGGCCCGCAAGTCCCTCGGCGACGGCAGCGACACCGAACGCATGGAACGCCAGCAGCAGTTCCTCGCCGCGCTGGTCAACAAGGTGCACAGCAACGGCGTGCTGCTCAACCCGGCCCGCCTCTACCCGGTGCTCGACGCGGCGACCAAGTCCCTCACCACCGACCCGGGTCTGGACTCCCTGAAGGACCTCTACGACCTGTCGCGGGCCATGCGGAGCGTACCGACCGAGAAGGTGCAGTTCCTGACCGTGCCGCGGCGCCCCTACAGCGGAAACCCGAACCGGGACGAACTCGTACAACCCAGTGCGAACAGCTTGTTCAAGCGGCTGCGGGACGACGAACCGGTGGTCGTCGTCCCCGGGGACGGGCAGCCCGAATCCGGCGGCGAGGAGCCGGGCGCGCCGAGCGGGCAGCGGGGGGACGCGAGCCCTTCCGCGGCGCCGACGTTCGCGGGCACGAATGCGGCCGTCGGCACCTGCCGCTGACGGCGCGGAGTAAAGCGATACCCAAAGACTGGGCGTCGGTCTAAGTGGATTGGGCGGATTGCCCGCTTGTAAGAGGCGTGCAATTTGTCACGGACGTCGCCCGACGTTGAACTGGGCGGATAGTGTGACGCGATCCGGGTGCTCCCGACCGTGAGGTCGCAGCACTCAGGGATTGTGGAACCGAGCGCCTGTCGGGGGAGGCGCCTCGCGTGGCACCGACGGAGGACCCAAGCAACCGTGGACGCGCACAGCCGTGGACGGGCGGACGACATCGACCCCGCCGACCAGTGGGTACTCAACCCGCAGACTGGCAATTACGAATTGCGACTGGACCATTCCGCTGGGCAGTCGGCGCCTTCGGCACAGCCGTCCCGCCCCACCGGTCGCCGTGGCGCCGGCGCTTCGCGCACGACCTCCCCGGCTTCCCGGACCCGCGGCGCCACAACCGGCGGCACAGCGGCCGGAGTGCCCGGCCAGCGCAGGCGCCGCGCACCCGGGGCCGCGGACGCCCCGGGCGGGCGCGGGGCGCCCCCCGCGGCCGGCCGCCGCAAGCGCAAGCCGCAGAAGTCCGCCAAGAAAAAGGCGTTGATGTGGACCGGCGGTGCGACCGCCGGTGTCCTGGTCGTCCTCGCCGCCTCCGCGTACGCCTATTACGAGCACCTCAACTCCAACATCAGCACGGTCGACATCGCGGGCGCCGGGAGCGGCGGCTTCAAGAAGGACCAGGCCATCAACATCCTGGTCATCGGTACGGACAAGCGGACCGGCGACGGCAACGAGGGGTACGGCGACAAGAACAGCGCCGGCCACGCCGACACCACGATCCTCTTCCACGTCTCCAAGGACCGGACGAACGCCACCGCGATGTCCATCCCGCGCGACCTGATGACCGACATCCCGGACTGCGAGACCAAGACGGCCGACGGTACGAAGGTGATCCCGGGCCAGCAGAACGTCCGGTTCAACACCAGCCTCGGCCAGTCCGGCCGCGACCCGGGCTGCACGATGCGTACGGTCAAGGAGATCACCGGGCTGACCGTCGACCACTTCATGATGGCCGACTTCAACGCGGTGAAGACGCTGACGACCGCGATCGGCGGTGTCGAGGTGTGCGTGGCCAAGGACGTCGACGACAAGCGCTCGAAACTGCGGCTCACCAAGGGCACGCACGTCCTGGCGGGCGAGGACGCCCTCGCCTTCGTACGCACCCGGCACGCCTTCGGCAACGAGAGCGACCTCGACCGCATCAAGACGCAGCAGCAGTTCCTGAGCTCGATGATCCGCAAGATGAAGTCGAGTGAGACTCTCACCAGCCCCTCCAAGCTGGTGGACCTGGCGGAGGCGGCCACCGAGGCGCTCACCGTCGACACGGGGATAGGGAGCATCAAGAAGCTTCAGGACCTCGGTACGGAGCTGTCCAAGGTGAACCCCAAGAACATCACCTTCACCACCCTCCCCGTGATCGACAACCCGGCCGAGACGGTCAAGGCGACGGTCGTCGTCGACGAGGCCAAGGCGAACCCGCTCTTCTCGATGATGCAGAACGACGTCTCGCTCACCGAGGTCAAGCAGAAGGAGAAGGACGCCAAGAACGCCCAGGCGGCACTGCTCAAGGGCCCGCGCGCGGCGGCGTCCGACGTGCGCGTGGACGTCTACAACGGCAGCGGCAGGACGGGCGGCGCGCAGGCGACCATCACCTGGCTGCAGAACGAGCAGGGCGTCCTCAAGTCCGCGAACAAGAGCAACGCCCCGCAGGACATCGACAGGACGACGCTGGAGTTCGCCCCGAACCAGGCCGACCAGGCACGCAAGCTGGCGGACCTGATGGGCCTGCCCGCCACGGCGCTGAAGCAGGGCACCGAGGACGCCGGGGAGATGGAGCCGATGACGCTCACCCTCGGCGGGGACTTCAAGGGCGCGGGCGTGCCCATCACCGGTCCGGCGAAGGCGCCGGAGGGTGTGCAGAAGGTAGAGGCCGACAAACAGGTGTGCGCGCAGTGACGCACGCCTGATCGACAGGGGGACCCGGGTGGGACACAGCAGCGTGCGTGGGGAGGGGACGCGGGAACGCGTTCCGCACGCCCGAGCGGCGGGCCGGGACGACGACCCGTCGTCCGGTCCCGGTACGGCCGCGGCGGCCGCCTCCGCCGCGGCGGGCCCGGCCGGTGGCACGGCCCGCCGGCCTGGCGGCCGCGATGGCGGCGATGGCGGCGGGGGTCGTCGCCGCGTCGGCAAGGGCGCCAGGAGCGGCAAGGCGGGCAAACGGCGGGTGCTCCGCTGGAGCGCCTCGGTCCTGTCCCTGCTGATACTCGCCACGGCGGGCGCCGGTTACCTGTACTACGAGCACCTCAACAGCAAGATCAAGAAGGACGACCTCTACCTCGGCAAGAACAAGATGGCCGAGCACAGGGCGAACGCCGCGGGCCAGACACCGCTGAACATCCTGCTGATCGGCTCCGACGCGCGGAACTCCAAGGAGAACCAGAAGCTGGGCGGGGCCAGGGAGACCTTCGACGGCCCCCCGCTCGCCGACGTACAGATGCTGGTGCACATCTCCGCCGACCGCAGCAACATCTCCGTGGTGAGCATGCCGCGCGACACCATGCTGAGGATCCCCGAGTGCGAGGACAAGGCGGCCGGCAAGGTCTACCCGGAGCGGCAGTGGGCCTCGACCAACGAGTCGCTGAGCCGCGGCGGTCCGGGGTGCACGGTGGCCACCTGGTACGAGCTGACCGGCATCCGTATCGACCACTTCATGATGGTCGACTTCGCGGGTGTGGTGGCGATGGCCGACGCGATCGGCGGCGTACCCGTGTGCGTCACGAAGAACATCCACTCCCGCAACGCCCAGGGCCAGGGCTCCGGCCTGAAGCTGCCCGCCGGCACGCACCCCGTCAAGGGCGAGCAGGCGCTGCAGTGGCTGCGCACGCGGTACGGGTTCGAGGGCGGCACCGACCTGGCCCGCACCCGCGCCCAGCACATGTACATGAACTCGATGGTGCGCGAGCTGCGGGCGAGCACCAAGCTCACCGACCCCAACAAGCTGCGCAAGCTGGCGGAGGCGGCCATCGGGGCGCTCACCGTGGACCCGGAGCTCAACACCATCTCGAAGCTGTACAACCTGGCCGAGGAGCTCAAGAGCGTCCCGACCGCACGCATCACCATGACGACGATGCCCAATTTCTACTCGACCCGCTCCCCCGGAAAGGTGGAGCCCAAGCCCGGTGAGGCCGAGCAGCTCTTCGAGATGATCCGCCAGGACATCCCGCTGGACGGCAAGGCGTCCCGGCGCACCGCCCCGGCCGTCAGCAAGGACCCCGTCGCCCCTGCCGCCGAGACCGCGGTGACCGTGCGGAACGGCACCTCCACCGACCAGTTGGGGGCGGCGAAGGGGCGTGCGACCGAGGTCGCCGGGCTGCTGGCCGCGAAGGGCTACACCCTGGCCAGTGCCGACGTCGTCACGCCGCGCCAGGCCAGGACGGTCGTGCAGTTCCCGAGCGCGGATCTGGAGGGCGACGCGCAGGCGGTCGCCAAGGCCCTGGGGATACCGATCGGTTCGGTGACGAAGTCGAGCGCGGTCGAGGGCATCACGCTCGTCGTGGGCGCCGACTGGCGCGAGGGCGACGCCTATCCGAAGGCGGCGAGGACCACCGGCAAGGCACCGGCCTCGGCTGGCGCGCTCACGGCGGACAACACCAAGGAGTGCATGCCGGTGGACCCCGACTTCACCTGGTGAACGGCGGCGCTACGCCGCCGTCCGCACCGCCGGGCGGCGGCTGGCGATGACCTTCCTGGCCAGCGAGCGGGGGCTGGTCAGGAACCCGTACCCCCACGACATGTGCATCGTCGCCAGCGCCACCGGGATCTGGAGGCGGGCCTTCAGGGGGAGGCCGCGGCCGGCCGGGACGGAGCCGGCGACGATGGCCGCCAGGTAGCCGGCCGGGATCACGAAGCCGAGCGGGGTGAGGGTCGCGCCCACCACGATGCCCGCCGCGATGGCGCAGAGGGCGGTCGGCGGGGCGAGGTAGCGGAGGTTGATGGAGCCCTGGTGGTAGCGGGCGACGACATGGCGCCAGCGGCCGTAGTCCTTGTACTGCTTCGCCAGCGCGCGCACCGAGGGCCGGGGGCGGTACTGGACCCTCAGCTCGGGCGAGAACCAGATCAGGCCGCCGGCCTCGCGGATGCGGAAGTTCAGCTCCCAGTCCTGGGCGCGGATGAACTCCTCGTTGTAGCCGCCCTGCTGTTCGAGGGCCTCGCGCCGGAACACCCCCAGGTAGACCGTCTCGGCCGGGCCCGCCTCGCCGCCCGTGTGGAAGGCCGCGTTGCCGACACCGATCTTCGAGGTCATCGCGGCGGCGACCGCGTGCTCCCAGTCGTTCTCGCCCTCGGCGTGCATGATGCCGCCGACGTTCTGCGCGCCGGTCTCCTCCAGCAGGCGGACGGCCGTCGCGATGTAGTTCGGCGACAGCATGCCGTGCCCGTCGACCCGCACCACGATCGGGTGGCGTGACGCCTTGATCGCGGCGTTCAGGGCCGCGGGGGTCCGCCCGGTGGGGTTCGGCACGGTGTGCACCCGGGGGTCCTCGGCGACCAGCTCGGCGGCGATCTCGTCGGTACGGTCCGTGGACGGGCCGAGCGCGATCACCACCTCCATCTCGCCGTCGTACTCCTGCTCGAGGATGTGACGGACGGAGGCACGCAGATGCCGCTCCTCGTTGAGGACCGGCATGATCACGGAGACCGGGGGCAGGGGCGTGGCGTTCATGGCCTGCCACGTTACCGCGAATGGGGGACACCGGTGCGCGCCGCCCGGGCGGTACGGGCGGGCACTGATCGTATGGGCCTACTGTGCTGACTATTCCCCCACTCGCCCGCGGAGGTGTCCTTCGTGCCCACGCCGCCCCGCCGCCCCGCCCGCCCCCGGCCACCCGCCCCCCGGCAGCCGAGACGGGACCCGGCGCAGGCCACGCGGCGGGACCCGGCACCCACCACACGGCGTGACCCGTCCCCGACCCTCACGCGCCGCGCGACGGCGCCCGGCGGGCGGCGGGGGGCGCCGGCCACCGCCACGGGGCGGCAGCGGCGGGACCGGCCGCGGTGGGCCATGCGGATGGTGACCACCCTGTCCGTGCTGGTCCTGGCGGCGGGCGGGATCGGCCACGCGATGGTGACGAGCCTCGACACGGAGATCGGCCGGGTGGACCCCTTCAGGGACATGAAGAACCGCCCCGCGCCCGGTCACGGCACCAACATCCTCCTCGTCGGCACGGACGGCCGCGACAAGATCACGCCCGCCGAGAAGGTGAGGTACCGGCTCGGCGGCGCCCCCTGCCGCTGCACCGACACGATCATGCTGGTGCACATCTCGGCCGACCGTAAGCGGGCGAGCATGGTGTCCCTGCCCCGCGACTCGTACGCCGAGATCCCGCCCCACACCGACGCCACCTCCGGCACGTACCACCACAAGCACCCGCTGAAGCTGAACGCCGCGTACGCGGAGGGCGGGCCGAACCTCACCGTACGGACCGTGGAGCACATGACCGGCGTGAAGGTCGACCACTACCTGGAGGTCGACTTCACCAGCTTCATGCGCACCGTCGACGCCATCGGCGGGGTGGAGATCTGCACGGCCAAGCCGATGAGGGACGCGTACACCGGCCTCGCCCTGCCCGCCGGGACGCACAAGCTGGACGGCGGGCAGGCACTGCAGTACGTGCGCTCACGTCATGTCGACGGGGCCTCCGACCTGGGCCGCATGCAGCGCCAGCAGCGGTTCATGGCGGCGCTGATCGACCAGGCGACCAGCAACGGCACCCTGCTGAACCCGGTGAGGTTCCAGCAGGTCGTCACGGCGATGCTCAGCTCGGTCCGGGCCGACCAGGGCTTCGGGCCGCAGGAGATGCTCGCCCTCGCCAAGGCGATGCGCGGCTTCACCGCCGCGTCCTCGGAGTTCACCTCCGTACCGGTCGCCCAGGCGAGTTTCCCCGTGAAGGGCCTCGGCTCGACGGTGAAGTGGGACCTGGTGAAGGCCGAGAAGCTGTTCCAGGCACTGCGCCAGGACCAGCCCCTCGCCCCGCACATCCCGCGCAGCACGGTCCGCAAGAAGCTGGTCGAGGTCTCGCCGCAGCAGATCCGCGTGCAGGTCTACAACGGGACGCGGGTGCACGGCCTGGGCGCCAAGGTCGACGCGGCGCTGCGCGCGACCGGCTTCCGGACGACGCGGACGGCCCTGAACTGGGCGCGCCGCGATGTGGGCCGCACGATCGTCTGGTTCGACCCGCGCTGGGACCGCTCGGCCAGGTCGCTGGCCACCGCGCTGCCGGGAGCCCAGCTGCGGCCGGTGTACGGGCAGGGCGCGACGCTGAAGGTGACGGCGGGGGCCAACTTCGCGGGCGTGCTGCCGGTGCGGGCCGAGAACGTCTACCAGGGCGAGTTCGGCGTGGTCACCGGCGACCAGGTCGTCTGCGGCTAGGGAGAGTCCGCGAGGCGGCGTCGTCCGCCCTCAGACCGGCCAGGCGTCGCCACGTCGCCAGGCGCCAGTCGCCAGTCGCCAGGCAGACGGGGCTTTGCGGACACGGCCCAGGGCCTGTCTTGGGAACCAGGCCGGGATCAGTCCTGCATACCTTCCGCGGCGCGCTTCTCGCGCAGTTCCTTGATGGCGCGGCGGCGGGCCAGCCGGTGCGTACGCCGGATCTGCGCCTCCTGGTAGCGGCGCTTGTCCCGCTCGGTCTCCGGGATCACGGGCGGTACGCGGCGGGGCTTGCCGTCCGCGTCGACGGCGGCGAAGACCAGGTAGGCGCTGCCGACCTGGGTGGCGGGGGTGGACTCGTTCCACCGCTCGGCCAGCACCCGGACGCCGACCTCCATGGAGGACCGGCCGGTCCAGTTCACCTGCGCCTTCACATGCACCAGGTCCCCGACGCGGACCGGCTCCAGGAAGACCATCTCGTCCATGGACGCCGTCACGGCCGGCCCGCCGGAGTGGCGGCCGGCGACGGCGCCCGCCGCGTCGTCCACCAGTTTCATGATCACGCCGCCGTGCACCGTACCGAGGAGGTTCGTGTCGCTGCCGGTCATGATGTGGCTGAGGGTCGTGCGGGACGCCGCGGTCGGCTTCCCCTCCGGCACGATTCCCTCCTCAGAGGCCTGATCTGTCATGCCCTCCACCCTATGCCCGAGTCCGTCACGGCTTCGGCGCGCCTCATTGCATCAGCTTCGCTACAGGCCCGCTGCTATCTCCCACCCACCCTGTAAGGCGCCGGGGGGCGGCCTGCACACTGGTCCGCATGAATGACTGGCCTGAGGGATGGACCGACGACCGCAACGCGCGCTACGGCCGTGGCAGCGCCGACGCCCAGCCGGAGGGCGCGCGGGCGATGCGCCATGTGCGGCGGCCCACGGTTCCGCCGCAGCCGCAGGGGTACGACGACGTCTACGCCCAGGCCCCGGGCTCGGCCCCGGCGTACGACAGCGGGTACAACACGGGCCAGGTCTACGGCAGCCCCCAGGGCGGCGGCCGCGGCGCTCACGGCGGCCACCCGGGCCATCCCGTCCGTTCCCCTCAGCCCGCGCCCGACTGGGGCCGCCGGGTAAAGGCCGGCTCGATCGTCCTGCTGGTGGCCGTCCTCGGCACGACCATCGGCACGTACTTCTGGGCCGACGGCAAGATGCGCCGCGAGGTCGACCTCGCCAAGGTCATCGACCGGCCGAAGGAAGGCGACTGCACGACGTACCTGATCGTCGGCTCCGACAGCCGTGAGGGCATGACGGCCGAGGAGAAGCGGAAGCTGCACACCGGGTCCGCCGAGGGCAAGCGCACCGACTCGATGATGATCCTGGCGGCCTGCTCCAGCGGCAACACCATGATCTCGCTGCCGCGCGACTCGGACGTGGAGATCCCCTCGTTCGTCGGCTCCGAGTCCGGCAAGACCTTCCCCGCGCAGGGCCGCCGGGTGAAGCTGAACGCCGCGTACGCCGAGGACGGCCCCGAGCTGCTGGTGCGGACCGTCGAGCACAACACCGGGCTGCGCATCGACCACTACGCCGAGATCGGCTTCGCGGGCTTCGCGAACATCGTGGACGCGCTCGGTGGTGTCGAGATGGACATCCCCAAGGCCTTCAAGGACAAGAAGTCCGGCGCCGACTTCCAGGCGGGCAAGCAGACCCTCGACGGCGAGCAGGCCCTGGCCTTCGTACGGACGCGGTACGCCTTCGCCGAGTCGGACCTGGCGCGGACGAAGAACCAGCAGAAGTTCCTGTCGGCCCTGGCGAGCCAGGCGGCGACGCCCGGCACGATCCTCAACCCCTTCAAGCTGTACCCGACGCTCGGCGCGGGCCTGGACACGCTCATCGTCGACAAGGACATGTCGCTGTTCGACCTGGGCAAGATGTTCTTCGCGATGAAGGGCATCAGCGGCGGCGACGGTACGTCGATGAACATGCCCATCAACGGCACCCGCGGCGGCAACCTGGCGTGGGACAAGCCCAAGATGCGGGAACTGGTGCGGCAGATCCAGAACGACGAGAAGGTCACGGTCACCGGCAACTGACGCGGGGGCGCCGGGCCGTACGGCGTGCCGGGCCGGCCTCCGGGCTCAGCTCGCGAAGGGGTTCGCGTGGCCGGGCAGCTGCCGGCCGGGGCGCACGAAGCGCCGCCGGCCCGCCTCGTCCACGACCGGGACGAACCCGGCCTCCTCCAGGCGCCGCCCGATCCGCTCCCGCCGCATGTCGCTGAACTTGACGGCGCCGGCCAGGAACGCGGCCAGTGCGGCGCCGCCCGCGATGGCGCCGACGTACATCCCGACGATGAGCAGCGTCACGACCATGACCGCCACACCGGCCCAGGCGACGCCCATCCGCCGTGCCCCCGCCATCTGCGTCCGGACGTCGAACGTGATCAGGTCCGTCAGCCGGGCGACGGCCTCCTCCGCCTCGGCGGTGGGCTTGAGCGTCCCCGGCTGGAGCCCGGGCGCGGTGCCGCCGTTGCCCGCCCGCGGGTGCGCCGCGATGGTCGCCGCCTCGCGCTCGCGGGCCGCGGGGGACGGGTCGCGGGTCAGGTAGACGCTGAGGGTCTGCATGTTGTGGCCCTCGCGGCATGCCTCGGCGTACTCGAAGCCGTAGTACTCGGCGACGTGCGCCAGCGTGGCGGCCCTGCTCGCGTGGAAGAACTGGCTCGTCACGACGGCGACGTCCTGGGTCGCTATCTGCTTGAGCAGTGCGGAGATCTGCCGGTCGGCGCTCATGGGACTCCTACTCGGTGCTGTGCCGGCGGTGCGGCAGCGCAGCGTAGACGGCGACGGCCCCCGGCATGGCGCCGGGGGCCGTGGTGTGCGGTGCGGTGCGGTGCGAGGGGTGTTACGGCAGGTTCCTGGCCATCACGATGCGCTGGACCTGGTTCGTGCCTTCGTAAATCTGGGTGATCTTGGCGTCACGCATCATGCGCTCGACCGGGTAGTCGCGCGTGTAGCCGTAGCCGCCGAGCAGCTGGACCGCGTCGGTGGTGACCTCCATCGCGACGTCGGACGCGAAGCACTTGGCGGCGGCGCCGAAGAACGTCAGGTCGCCGTCGACACGCTCCGACTTGGCCGCGGCCGAGTAGGTGAGCTGGCGGGCGGCCTCCAGCTTCATCGCCATGTCGGCGAGCATGAACTGCACGCCCTGGAAGTCCGCGATCGGCTTGCCGAACTGCTTGCGCTCCTGGACGTACCCCTTGGCGTAGTCCAGCGCGCCCTGGGCGATGCCGAGGGCCTGGGCCGCGATGGTGATGCGGGTGTGGTCCAGGGTCTTCATCGCGGTGGCGAAGCCGGTGCCCTCCTCGCCGATCATGCGGTCGGCGGGGATGCGTACGTTGTCGAGGTAGACCTCGCGGGTCGGTGAGCCCTTGATGCCGAGCTTCTTCTCCGGGGCGCCGAAGGAGACGCCCTCGTCGGACTTCTCGACGATGAAGGCGCTGATGCCCTTGGAGCGCTTGGTGGGGTCGGTGACGGCCATGACCGTGTAGAACTCGGAGACTCCGGCGTTGGTGATCCAGCGCTTGACGCCGTTGAGGACGTAGTGGTCGCCGTCGCGGACCGCCTTGGTCTTCATCCCGGCGGCGTCCGAGCCCGCGTCGGGCTCGCTCAGGCAGTACGAGAACATCGCGTCGCCCTTGGCGAGCGGGCCCAGGTACTTCTTCTTCAGCTCCTCGGAGCCGGAGAGGATCACGGGCAGCGAGCCGAGCTTGTTCACGGCGGGGATGAGGGAGGACGACGCGCAGACGCGGGCCACCTCCTCGATCACGATCACGGTCGCGAGCGCGTCGGCGCCCGCGCCGCCGTAGCTCTCGGGGACGTGCACGGCGTGCAGCTCGGAGGAGACGAGGGCGTCCAGCGCCTCCTGCGGGAAGCGGGCCTCCTCGTCCACGGCGGCGGCGAACGGCGCGATCTTGGCCTCGGCGAGCGAGCGGACGGTGTCCCGGAGCATCTCGTGCTCCTCGGACGGGCGGTACAGGTCGAAGTCAGGCACGGTGCTTGTCTCCCTTTGGCGCCACGATCACTCACTCCCCTGAGCTGGTGCTAACTACCGTTAAGTAACCCGAATTTTAGAGGGCGCCGGCGGTCAGGCATACGTGACCTTGGTGACAGCACCGACCCGTCGGAAACCGTGCCCGGGCCGGGGCCCGACTATGCTCGCTCCCGCAGTCCAGCCCCTTACCTCCCAGGAGCACCGCATGGCCCTCAAGATCACCGTGATCGGCACCGGATACCTCGGCGCCACCCATGCGGCGGCCATGGCGGAGCTGGGGTTCGAGGTGCTGGGCCTCGACGTCGTACCCGAGAAGATCGAGATGCTGTCGGCGGGTCGCGTCCCGATGTACGAGCCGGGTCTCGAGGAGCTGCTGCGGCGGCACGTCGCGGGGATCGAGGGCTCGACCGGGCGGCTGCGCTTCACGACGTCGTGGGAGGAGGTCGGCGAGTTCGGCGACATCCACTTCGTGTGCGTGAACACCCCGCAGAAGCACGGCGACTACGCCTGCGACATGAGTTACGTGGACGCCGCCTTCGGCTCGCTGGCGCCGCACCTGCGGCGTCCCGCGCTGGTCGTCGGCAAGTCGACCGTGCCGGTCGGCAGCGCGGAGCGGCTGGCGCGGCTGCTGGCCGACCGGGCGCCGGTGGGTGCGGACGCGGAGCTGGCGTGGAACCCGGAGTTCCTGCGCGAGGGCTTCGCCGTGCAGGACACGCTGCACCCCGACCGCATCGTGGTGGGTGTGGAGAGCGCGGCGGCGGAGAAGCTGCTGCGCGAGGTGTACGCCACTCCGATGGAGGAGGGGTCGCCGTTCGTGGTGACCGACTTCCCGACGGCGGAGCTGGTGAAGACCGCCGCGAACTCCTTCCTGGCGACCAAGATCTCGTTCATCAACGCCATGGCGGAGGTGTGCGAGGCCGCGGGCGGCGATGTGGTGAAGCTGGCGGAGGCCATCGGGTACGACGAGCGGATCGGCGCGAAGTTCCTGCGGGCGGGGATCGGTTTCGGCGGCGGCTGCCTGCCCAAGGACATCCGGGCCTTCATGGCGCGCGCCGGTGAGCTGGGCGCGGACCAGGCGCTGACCTTCCTGCGCGAGATCGACTCCATCAACATGCGGCGCCGCGGCCAGATGGTCGGCATGGCGCGGGAGGCGCTCGGCGACGGCACGTTCCTCGGCAAGCGGGTGGCGGTGCTGGGCGCGGCGTTCAAGCCGGACTCGGACGACGTCCGCGACTCGCCCGCGCTCAACGTCGCCGGGCAGATCCACCTCCAGGGCGGCCAGGTCACGGTGTACGACCCGAAGGGCATGGACAACGCCCGGCGGCTGTTCCCGACGCTGGGGTACGCCGACAGCGCGCTGGAGGCGGTGCGGGGCGCCGATGTGGTGCTGCACCTGACGGAGTGGCGCGAGTTCCGCGAGCTGGACCCGGCGGAGCTGGGCGAGGTCGCGTCGTCACGCATCATCCTGGACGGCCGCAACGCGCTGGACGCGGCACGCTGGCGCGAGGCGGGCTGGACGTTCCGCGCGATGGGGCGCCCGCGGGCCTGACGGCTCGCCTCCCGGGGGCCGGCTCCGGCTCCGCTGCCACGGGAACGCGCGTGGTCCCGCCGCGTGGTCACGCCGCGCGCGGTCACGCCGCCGGGCGGGCCACCGCCTGCGCCTCGCGTACGACACGGGCCGCGTTGCCCCAGGTGAGGGCCGCGATGTCGGCCTCCGACCAGTCGCGGTGGAGCAGTTCGGCGATCAGGTTCGGGTAGCACGAGGCGTCTTCGAGGCCGATGGTGTGCGGGGCGTCCGTGGCCATGCCGTACGAACCGGACAGGCCGACGCACTCCGGTCCGGCGACCGCGCGCACATGTTCCACGTGGTCCGCCACGTCCCAGAGCGTGGCCGGGTGGCCGAGGTGGCAGGCGACCTGGTCGGGGGCGAAGCTCACCATGCAGACGCCCGCGTTGACGTGCAGGCGGCGCAGTACGTCGTCGGTGACGTTGGCGTGGTGGGGGGTGAGCGCGTGGGCCGCCGAGTGGGAGAGGATGACCGGCGCCTTGGTGACGTCCAGGACGCGGTCCATGGTGGGGGCAGAGGCGCCCGACAGGTCGACCAGGACGCCGAGGCGGTTCATCTCGCGGACCAGTTCCTCGCCGAGCGGCGTCAGGCCGTCGGGCGCGCCGGTCCAGTGCGTACCGGCCACGCTCACGCTGCGGACGCCGAGCGCGTGGTAGGCGCGCAGGGTGCCGAGCGAGTCCTCGAGGGCGGTGCCCGAGACGGGCCCGAGGAGGGACGCGATACGGCCGCAGTCGCGGGCGTCCGTCATGTCGGCGGCGGTGAGGGCGAGCCGGAGGGCCTCGGGACAGGACGCGATGAGGGTGCGAACGGCGTCTATTCGGTCCAGGGTGGCTCTGACGGCGGTGTGGCCGGGCGCCACGTGCAGGGACCAGAACTGGGCACCGACGCCGCCGGCGCGGATGCGGGGGATGTCGGTGTCGAGCAGGGCGGAGCCGTGCTGGAGGTCGTGCCAGTGCGTCCGGTCGAGCTCCTGGGCGAGGGTGTTGTGACCGTCGACCACGAGCTGCGCGGCGAGCAGTACGCGGGCCCGCTCGACATCGATCTCGGCGGGGGTGGGCGCTTCCGCGGCGCCGCTCGGAGCGTCGTCGAGTTCCCCCACCGCGGAGGCGTCCGCGTACGGGTGGTCCTGCAGGTCTGCCATGGGGAGCTCCGCTCCAGGGACGGCGAGCCGATAGGGCCACGCTGCCATGGGCGGGGGCGGGGGTCGCGGCGGCGTACTGCGTATGGGTGAGTTACCGCGTAGGGGCGAAGGGGTACGGAGGGGTCAGCCGTCCAGGGACCGGAGCGTCGCCGTGGACGGCGGGCGGGAGGCGAGCGCACGGGAGACGGCTTCCGCGTCGCGCAGGACGCGCAGGGGGTTGGACCAGGTGAGCATCGCGATGTCGGTACGCGACCACTTGCGGGCCAGCAGCTCCGCGACGAGGTTCGGGTAGGCGGAGACGTCCTGGAGGTCGCCGGGCGTGAAGGCCGTGCCGTCGAAGTCGCCGCCGATGCCGATGTGGGCGATGCCCGCGACCTCGCGCATGTGGTCGAGGTGGTCCGCGACCGTGGCGGCGGTGGCGACCGGGCGGGGGTCGGCGTCCTCGAAGGCCGCGTGGACGCGCATCGCCTCCGGCGTGGTGTCCAGCGGGTGGAAGCCGTGCGCCCGCATGTTCTCGTCGGCCCGCCGGGTCCACTCCACCGCGGCGGGCAGGATGAACTTGGGGACGAACGTGACCATGGCGACGCCGCCGTTGGCGGGGAGCTGGGCCAGGACGTCGTCGGGGACGTTGCGCGGGTGGTCGCAGACCGCCCGGGACGAGGAGTGCGAGAAGATCACCGGCGCCTCGGAGGTGGCGAGCGCGTCGCGCATCGTGGTCGCCGCCACGTGCGAGAGGTCCACCAGCATGCCCAGGCGGTTCATCTCGCGGACCACCTCGCGGCCGAAGGCCGACAGGCCGCCGACGCCCGGCTCGTCGGTCGCCGAGTCCGCCCACGGGACGTTGTCGTTGTGCGTGAGCGTCATGTAGCGGACGCCCAGCGCGTACAGGGCGCGCAGGGTGGCGAGGGAGTTGTTGATGGAGTGGCCGCCCTCGGCGCCCTTCAACGACGCGACGCGCCCGGACGCGCGGGCCGCCTCCACGTCGTCGGCCGTCAGCGCGGGCGCCAGGTCGGCCGGGTAGCGGGCGAGCAGCCGGTCGACGCAGTCGATCTGTTCCAGCGTCGCGCTGACCGCGTCGTCGCCCGCCATGTCACTGCGTACGTACACCGACCAGAACTGCCCGCCGACCCCGCCGGCCCGCAGTCGCGGGATGTCGGTGTGGAGCCGGCCCGTCTGGTCCGCCGCGATGTCCAGGCGGTCCAGGTCGTACCCGGCGTTCTGGCGCAGCGCCCACGGCAGGTCGTTGTGGCCGTCCACCACGGGGAAGGAGGCGAGCAGCGAGCGCGCCTCCTCCAGCAGCCGGGCGGCTGTCACCTGGCGAACCCGAACGACGCCGAGCCCTCGACCTTCGCCCGCAGCCGCTTGCCCTTCTCCGTGGCCTGGTCGTTCAGCTCCTGCTGGAAGTCCCGCATGCGGGCGAGCAGGTCCGGGTCGGCGGTCGCGAGGATGCGGGCGGCCAGCAGGCCCGCGTTGCGCGCGCCGCCCACCGAGACGGTCGCCACGGGGACGCCCGCGGGCATCTGGACGATCGACAGGAGGGAGTCCATGCCGTCGAGGTACTTCAGCGGGACGGGCACGCCGATGACGGGCAGGGGCGTGACGGAGGCGAGCATGCCGGGCAGGTGCGCCGCGCCGCCCGCGCCCGCGATGACCGCCTTCAGGCCGCGCCCTGCGGCGTCCTCGCCGTACGCGATCATCTCGCGCGGCATCCGGTGCGCGGAGACGACATCGACCTCGTACGGGATCTCGAACTCGTCCAGCGCCTGTGCCGCGGCCTCCATGACGGGCCAGTCGGAGTCGGAGCCCATGACGATGCCCACGAGTGGATTACTCAACGATCGTTCCTCGCAGATAGCCGGCGGCATGGCGCGCGCGCTCCAGCACGTCGTCCAGGTCGTCGCCGTAGGTGTTGACGTGCCCCACCTTGCGGCCGGGCTTCACGTCCTTGCCGTACATATGGATCTTCAGCTGCGGGTCGCGGGCCATGCAGTGCAGGTACGCCTGGTACATGTCCGGGTAGTCACCGCCCAGCACATTGCACATGACCGTCCACGTCGCGCGCGGGCGAGGGTCGCCGAGCGGCAGGTCGAGCACGGCGCGTACGTGGTTGGCGAACTGGGAGGTGACCGCGCCGTCCTGGGTCCAGTGGCCGGAGTTGTGCGGGCGCATGGCCAGCTCGTTGACCAGGATGCGGCCGTCGCGCGTCTCGAACAGCTCCACGGCGAGGTGGCCGACGACGCCGAGCTCCTGGGCGATGCGCAGCGCCAGCTCCTGGGCCTTTCCCGCCAGCTCGGGGTCCAGGTCGGGGGCCGGGGCGATCACGGTGTCGCAGACGCCGTCGACCTGCCGCGATTCCACGACGGGGTACGCCACGGCCTGGCCGTGCGGCGAGCGGACGATGTTCGCGGCCAGCTCGCGGACGAAGTCGACCTTCTCCTCGGCGAGGACCGGCACGCCCGCCAGGAACGGGTCGCGGGCCTCGTCCTCGGAGCGTACGAACCACACGCCCTTGCCGTCGTACCCGCCGCGCACCGTCTTGAGGATCACGGGGAAGCCGTCGCCTTCCGCCGCGAACGCCGACACGTCGGCGGGGTCCGCCACGATGCGGTGGCGCGGGCACGGCACGCCGATCGCGTCGAGCCTCGCCCGCATCACGCCCTTGTCCTGGGCGTGCACCAACGCGTCGGGCCCCGGCCGGACGGGAATGCCGTCCGCCTCCAGGGCCCGTAGATGCTCGGTCGGTACGTGCTCGTGATCGAACGTGATCACATCGCAGCCGCGCGCGAACTCACGCAGCGTGTCCAGGTCGCGATAGTCGCCGACGACGACATCGCGGACCACCTGGGCCGCGGAGTCCTGGGGGCTGTCACTGAGCAGCTTGAACTTGATGCCGAGGGGGATGCCCGCCTCATGGGTCATACGGGCGAGCTGACCGCCGCCCACCATGCCTACTACCGGGAACGTCACCCTCTTAGGGTATCCGCCCCTCCCTGGGGGCTCTGTCACAGCACCCCCGCGGCTCTCGCGCATCCCGAGCGCCTCCATCGGGTGGTGGTTAGCATGGGTTGGTTGACTGATCCGACCGGACGGGGCTGAAAGATCACCATGAGTGAACGCAGCGCACTGCGTGTGCGGCTGGACCAGCTCGTCCGCGAGATCGCCAAGTTCGGTCTCGTCGGCGGCTTCGGCCTGCTGGTCAACATGGCGGTCTTCAACCTGGTGCGCCACACCACCGAGATCCCGGTGGTCCGGGCGAGTCTGATCGCGACGGTCGTCGCCATCGCCTGCAACTACGTGGGCTTCCGCTACTTCACGTACCGGGACCGTGACAAGAGCGGCCGCACCAGGGAACTCACGCTGTTCCTGCTGTTCAGCGTGGTGGGCCTGGTGATCGAGAACGGCGTGCTGTACGCCGCGACGTACGGCTTCGGCTGGGACACCCCGCTGCAGAGCAACTTCTTCAAGTTCTTCGGCATCGGTGTCGCGACCCTGTTCCGCTTCTGGTCGTACCGCACGTGGGTGTTCCGGGCGCTGCCGGCCCGCGAGGCCGTGCAGACGGCGGAGGCGATCCTGGAGCAGCGGCGGCACAAGCGGCCTACGGCGTCGGCGGGCCCGCGCCGCTAGGGCGTGCCACCTGCTAGCGGACCGGGCGCGGCTCGTCGTGCTTGTCCTTGCGGCTGCGGACCTCGCGGCTGAGGAAGAGCGCGAAGACCGGGGGCTGCTGCTGGAGCAGTTCCAGGCGTCCGCCGTCCGCCTCCGCCAGGTCGCGGGCGACGGCGAGCCCGATCCCCGTGGAGTTGCGCCCGCTGATCGTGCGCTCGAAGATCCGCGCTCCGAGGTCGTCCGGGACGCCCGGACCCTCGTCCGTCACCTCGACCACCGCCTGGTTGCCGATGACGCGGGTGCGCAGCGCGACCGTGCCGCCGCCGTGCATGAGTGAGTTCTCGATCAGGGCCGCGAGCACCTGGGCCACCGCGCCGGGCGTGCCGACGGCCCGCATGCCGACCTTGCCGGAGCGGACGATCGCCCGGCCCGCGCTGCGGTAGGCCGGGCGCCACTCCTCGATCTGCTGCTTGACGACCTCGTCCAGGTCGAAGGCGATCGCCGAGCCGGTGCGCGGGTCGCGGCTGTTGGTCAGCAGCCGCTGGACCACGTCGGTGAGCCGCTCGACCTGGGTGAGCGCGATGTGCGCCTCCTCCTTCACCGTCTTCAGGTCATCGGTGACGGAGATCTCCTCCAGCCGCATGGAGAGGGCCGTGAGGGGCGTACGCAACTGGTGGGAGGCGTCGGCCGCGAGGCGCCGCTCGGCGGTGAGCATCCGGGCGATCCGCTCGGCCGAGGCGTCGAGGACGTCCGCGACCCGGTCCAGCTCGGGCACCCCGTAGCGCTTGTGGCGCGGCCTCGGGTCGCCGGAGCCGAGCCGTTCGGCGGTCTCGGCGAGGTCGGTGAGCGGGGAGGCGAGCTTGTTGGCCTGGCGTACGGCGAGGAGGACGGCGGCCACCACGGCGAGCAGCGCCACGGCGCCGATGATCAGCAGCGTGCGGCCCACCTCGCGCGTGACGGTGGAGCGGGACTCCTGGACGGTGACGGTCTCGCCGCGCTCGCCGTGGGCGACGCCGGAGATGACGCTGCCCTCCGGCCGCTCGCCGATCTCGATGGGGGCGCGGCCGGGGATCTCGATCAGGGCGTACCGCTTGGCGCCGCTCTGCTCGGCGAGGATGTCCGGGTTGACGGGCTCGCCGCCGATCAGCCGGCTGTCGACGATGCTGACCAGCCGGACCGCCTCGGAGTCCACGCTCTCCTGGGCGCTGCTGCTGATGGTGCGGGTCTCCACGATGACCAGGGACACGCCGAAGACGGCGATGACGACGAGCACCACCGCGAGCGTGGAGTTGATCAGTCGGCGGCGCACGGTGTCCTGCTAACTCTTCTCGAAGCGGAAGCCCACACCGCGGACGGTCGCGATGTAGCGGGGGTTGGCGGCGTCGTCGCCGAGCTTCTTGCGCAGCCAGGAGATGTGCATGTCGAGGGTCTTGGTGGAGGACCACCACGTGGTGTCCCACACCTCGCGCATCAACTGGTCGCGGGTGACGACCCGGCCCGCGTCGCGGACGAGGACGCGCAGCAGGTCGAACTCCTTGGCGGTGAGCTGGAGTTCCTCGTCACCCATCCAGGCGCGGTGCGACTCGACGTCGATGCGCACCCCGTGGGTGGCGGGCTGCGGGGCCGGCTCGCTGGCGCCGCGCCGCAGCAGCGCCCGTACCCGGGCGAGCAGCTCGGCGAGCCGGAACGGCTTGGTGACGTAGTCGTCGGCGCCCGCGTCCAGCCCGACGACGGTGTCGACCTCGTCGGCGCGGGCGGTCAGTACCAGGATCGGCACGGTGTGGCCGTCGGCGCGCAGCCGCCGGGCGACCTCCAGCCCGTCCATGCCGGGCAGCCCGAGGTCCAGTACGACCAGGTCGACGCCGCCCTGCAGGCCGGTGTCGAGCGCGCTGGGTCCGTCCTCCCGTACCTCGACCTCGTAACCCTCCCGCCGCAGGGCGCGGGCCAGCGGTTCCGAGATGGATGCGTCGTCCTCGGCGAGCAGTACACGGGTCATGGGGTGATGGTAGTCCGCACCGGACGGCGTACGCCGGGGGATCACACGATGATCAACACGACCTGCGGGTGTGGGATGACATCCTGGTCTACACCTTGGAATCCGGCCGGATGGTTCCAGTGGACCTTGTGATGCATCTCTCAAGCCTGCCATATCCCGCCGTGTCGTGACGTATGGTTGCGAGGCGCCTGATGCACTATCCCGGGACCCTTCGGCCCGCCTACAGCGCCGCCGAGGGTCTCTCTTTCTGCGCAGGACCGGCACCGCCGGCCCTGAGACAGTGAATGACCTGGGCCGGGCCCCACCGCGCGCTGTCGCGTCCGGGGCGTGGATCCCGGTACGGGACCGTCCTCGCCTCCGTACCCCGTACGGGGGCGAACCCCTGCGGGCGTGGGGTGGGGCGGAAACCGCGCCGGCGCCGGCCGCCCCCCACCGGCCGCGTGACCGCTCACGAAGCACCGCGCGTCCCGAGCGAGCAAGGATCGACCATGGCGTCCAGCCTGACGAAGGACTCGGCGGGTATCACTCGCGGCGAGACCGCCTTCTTCGGCCACCCCCGCGGCCTGGCCACTCTCTTCCTGACCGAGATGTGGGAGCGCTTCAGCTACTACGGCATGCGCGCCCTCCTCGTGTACTACCTGGTCTCGGGTGGCGCCGACGCCGCGGCCGGCAGCCAGGGCGGCGGCCTCGCGATGACCGCGGCCACGGCCACGGCGATCTACTCCGTGTACGTGTCGATGGTCTACCTGATGGCCATGCCGGGCGGCTGGTTCGGTGACCGCGTCTGGGGCGCCCGCAAGACCGTCACCATCGCCGGTGCCGTGATCATGGTGGGTCACCTGTGCCTGGCCCTGCCCGGTCAGGCGCTGTTCTTCGCCGGTCTGGCGCTCGTCGCGGTCGGCTCCGGTCTGCTGAAGGCCAACATCTCCACGATGGTCGGCCACCTCTACGACGGCCCCGAGGACCCGCGCCGGGACGGTGGCTTCACCCTCTTCTACATCGGCATCAACCTCGGTGCCTTCGCCGCTCCGTTCGTCATCGGCACAGTCGGCAAGGAGTTCAACTGGCACCTCGGCTTCGCTCTGGCGGCGGTCGGCATGGGCCTGGGCCTGCTCCAGTTCCTGCTCGGTACGCGGCACCTGAGCCCCGAGAGCAGCGTCGTACCGAACCCGCTGAGCCCCGAGGAGCGCCGCACGATCCTGCTCAAGGCCTCGGGCGCGGCCCTGGCCACCGCCGCCTTCTACGGCGCCGTCGTCGCCCTGGGCGCGTTCACGCTGAACTGGGCGCTCGTGCCGCTGACGCTGGCCGGTCTGATCATCCCGGTCGCGGTTCTGGTCCGCATCAAGCGCGACAGGGAGCTGTCGTCCACCGAGCAGTCGAAGATGAACGGCTACATCTGGTTCTTCGTGGCCGCCGCCGTCTTCTGGATGATCTACGACCAGGGCGGTTCGACGCTGTCGCTCTTCGCGGACGACAAGACCGCGGGCAGCGTGCTCGGCTTCGAGTTCTCGGCCACCTGGTTCCAGTCGCTGAACCCGCTGTTCGTCATGGCGCTGGCCCCGGTCTTCGCCTGGCTGTGGCTGTGGCTGGCCCGTAAGAACCAGGAGCCGAACACCATCGTGAAGTTCGCGATGGGTCTGGTCCTGGTCGGCGCGTCCTTCTTCGTCTTCATCGTGCCGATGGCGATGGCGGGCGACGGCACCAAGGTGTCGCCGATGTGGCTGGTCTCGATCTACATGATCCAGACCATCGGCGAGCTGTGCCTCTCCCCGGTCGGCCTCTCGGTGACCACGAAGATGGCGCCGCAGAAGTACGCCTCCCAGATGATGGGTGTCTGGTTCCTCGCGGTCACCGCGGGCGACTGCGCCACGAGTCTGCTGTCCCTGGGCGGTGTCGACCTCAACGGCACCGGGATCATCGCCATGGAGGCCTCGCTGGCCGTCGTGGCCGGTCTGGCGGTGTACATGTACCGCAAGAAGGTCCAGACGCTGATGGGCAACGTGCACTGACGCCTACGCCTACAGCCGTGGGAAGGGCCGCCGCACCGATTCGACCGGTGCGGCGGCCCTTCGCGTTCACCGCTCGCGCGCCTGACCATCCATCAGATGTGCGGTCGCACACGTCTGCGGCCATGCCGGGGCGGGGCAAGACAAAGGCAAGACAAAGAGCATGGCGTATCGCCATGCTCCACAACCGCCGGGAGGACCCCGCCCGCCAAGTGACTAGGCGGGCGCCGCCAGTTCGGCCCAGACCGTCTTGCCGGGCATGTCGGTGGACCGTACGACTCCCCAGTCCAGACAGAGGCGCTGGACGATGAACATGCCGTGCCCGCCGGGCCGCCCGGCCCTGTGGGGCGTGCGCGGCGTGGGCTGACCCGCGCCGCGGTCCTCGACCTCCAGGCGCAGGACCTTCGAGTCGAGCGAGACACGCAGCTCCTCGGGCCCCTCGGCGTGCAGGCACGCGTTGGTGACCAACTCGGAGACGACGAGCAGGACATCCTCGGCGGCGGCGCGCCGGTCGGCGGTGGCCGCCGGCAGCCAGCCCCAGTCGTAGAGCGCCTGCCTGGTGAAGTCACGGGCCAGCGGAACGATCCCGCTCGCACTGCCCAGCGAGAGCCGCCGCATCCGGCGCCCCGCCGGCGTCGCCGCGGACGCCGCACCTGACATGTCGGACCTCACCTCCGGCACGGTGGACGCGGGAGAGGGAGCCGGAACGGAGACACCGAGCGCGGAGCCGTCCGCCTCGGGGCCGAGATCGCTCGGCGGATGCTGCTGGGTGGTACCCATCAGCGCTTCACCTCACCGAATCACCAAGTCGCCATTACGTCGTCACAGAGAGTGTGGTGGCCCTCCGCAGGGTGCCGCGGGGTTCTTCTGCCCGGCCGTTCCCGGACAACACCCGCTTTGTCGCGTCAGTCGGCGAGCGCCGCTTCCAGCGAATCGTGCACGGTGAACACCGCTTCGGCGCCGGTGATCTCGAAGACCCTGGCGACCACGGGCTGCATCCCCGCCAAGTGGACCCCTCCGCCGGCGGCCTCCGCCTTCAGGCGGGCGCCGAGCAGGACGTTGAGCCCGGTGGAGTCGCAGAACACAAGCTGCGAGCAGTCGATCACGAGGCGTGCGCATCCTCGCTCCAAGGCGGCGTCCAGCGGCTCGCGCAGCAATTCGGCGGTGTGGTGGTCAAGCTCACCCGCCGGTGTGAGGATCTCGCTGCGCCCCTCCGTCCGGACCCCGACCTTGAGTCGGCCCTGATTCGCGCTGCCGACCGTCCCGCGGTCCATGCCGCCCCTCTTCGCCGATGCCGTTAAGTCGGTAGAACATTACGCCTTCTCCACGGCAGTCGGTAGTCGAGACTTAACTACAAACCGTATATATGGGACAATTGACACTTGCAACGATCCATGCCAAGCGGGTAGGGCTAGTAGGGACACAACCAACACGGCCGGCTTTGGAGGCGCCGCACACCGCAGACGCTCGTATCGGCATCGGCGGCCATATGCCGAGAACGATGGAGGAGACCATGTCACCCCGGCTCGACGAAACGCGTACCCCCGACGCGCCGTCGGCAACATCGCCCCACCAGATCGAACAGATCGAGACCGAAGAACTCGGTCTCCTGCCCGACATTCCTCGGTACGACGAAGTCGAACCGCTCGACGCGAGGGCTCTGTCCAAGACGCTCTTCGCACGCCTCGAAGCCCTCGAGGAAGGGACGCACGAGCACGCGTACGTCCGCAACACGCTGGTCGAGCTCAACCTCGCACTGGTCAAGTTCGCCGCCTCCCGGTTCCGCTCCCGCAGCGAACCGATGGAGGACATCATCCAGGTCGGCACGATCGGCCTCATCAAGGCCATCGACCGCTTCGAACTCAGCCGAGGCGTGGAGTTCCCCACCTTCGCGATGCCCACCATCGTCGGAGAGATCAAGCGCTTCTTCCGCGACACCTCCTGGTCCGTACGCGTCCCGCGCCGGCTCCAGGAACTCCGCCTGGACCTGGCCAAGGCCGGGGACGAACTGGCCCAGCAGCTCGACCGCTCCCCCACCGTGGGGGAACTGGCCGAGAAGCTCGGCATCACCAAGGAGGAGGTCGTCGAAGGCATGGCGGCGAGCAACGCGTACACCGCGAGCTCGCTCGACGCCCAGCCCGAGGAGGACGACACCGAGGGCGCGCTGGCCGACCGCATCGGCTACGAGGACCACGGTCTCGAAGGCATCGAGTACATCGAGTCCCTCAAGCCGCTGATCGCCTCGCTCCCGGCGCGTGACCGCAAGATCCTCTCCCTCCGCTTCGTCGCCGGCCTCACCCAGTCGGAGATCGGCGAGGAGCTCAACATCTCCCAGATGCACGTGTCACGGCTGCTCGCCCGCACCCTGGGCAAGCTCCGCAAGGGTCTGACCCTGGAGGAGTGACCCCGGTCGCGTACCCCTCCTGGAAGGGTCCATTCCGTCAAGGAGTGGACCCTTTCGCCATGTTGGGGAACTGCCGTGGTGGGGAGCTGTGTTGGGGGGCTGTGTTGGGGGGCGGCGTGATTGGGGGCGGTCAGGGCGACAACGCGGTGGTGACGGCGGCCTCGGCGTGCAGGCGGGTGGTCGGGAAGACCGGTACCGGGCTGTGCTCCTGCCCGATCAGCAGCTCGATCTCGGTGCAGCCGAGCACGACGCCTTCCGCGCCGTCGGCCACGAGCTGATCGATGACCCGCCGAAAGGCGGCGCGGGAGGAGTCCTTGACGACGCCCAGGCAGAGCTCCTCGTAGATGATCCGGTGCACCTCCGCCCGCCCCTCGGCCCCGGGGACGAGCACGGTGAGCCCGTGCCCGGCGAGCCGGTCGCGGTAGAAATCCTGCTCCATGGTGAACGCGGTCCCCAGCAGCCCCACCGTCCTCAGCCCCGCCTCGCGTACGGCGTCGGCGGTGGCGTCCCCGAGGTGCAGCAGCGGCACGGGCACCGCGTCCTGCACCTGCCCGGCGACCTTGTGCATCGTGTTCGTACAGATCAGCAGCAGATCGGCCCCGGCGGCGGCCAGCCCGCGCCCGGCCTCGGCGAGGATCTCCCCGGCCTGCTCCCACTCACCGGCGGCCTGGAGCCGCTCGATCTCCGCGAAGTCCACGGAGTGCAGGATGCAGCGGGCGGAGTGCAGCCCGCCGAGGCGCTCGCGTACCAGCTCGTTGAGGAGCCGGTAGTACTCCGCGCTGGATTCCCAGCTCATGCCGCCGATGAGTCCGATCGTCTTCATCCGGCCAGGTTGCCACGCGCCCGCCTGTGGGCGAGCGCGACCAGGTCGCCGTAGTCGGGGCTCGGGGCGCACGGCCGTGTGGCTGTACGTGGTACGTAGGGGGCAACGGGGGCTAACGGGGGTTTGCGACAAGCGCGCCATCGGGGCTGATGCCGACGCGTACGCCGAAGCCTCGGCTGACGCGGTCCAGCGTGCCCCGCAGCCACTCGCGGTCCTCGCGCGAGGCGTGGTGCAGGCGCATGCGCCGGGCCTGCATCGGGACGATCCGAACCGTGGGCGGCCTGCCGGAACCCGGCTCCACCGTCACGAGGTACAGCAGCCGGAGGTCGTCCCGGTAGTGCTCGTAGCCGGTGATGCCCTCGTAGTCGTCGACGAAGTCGCCGCAGCCGTAGAGAACGAGCCCGTCCCGGTACAGCTCCAGGGGACGGGGGTGGTGCGAGGAGTGCCCGTGCACCACGTCCACGCCGCCGTCGATCAGCGCGTGCGCGAACAGGACCTCGTCCCGCCCCACGCCGTACCCCCAGTTGGAGCCCCAGTGGACGCTGGCGACCGCCACATCGCCGGGGCGCCTGACGTCGCGTACGCGCCGGATGACGTCGGCCGCCGCCTCATACGCCGGCTCCGGTACGAAGGCGACACCGGGCCGGTCCTCGCCGGCGGCCCAGTCGGGCGGGATGCCGCTGGACTCCATCCCCAGGGCGACCACCACAACCCGCCGGCGGCCGGGCAGGGTGACGACCGCGGGCCGCCGCGCCTCCTGCGCGCTGCGCCCCGCCCCCACGGCCCGCACCCGCACGCCGGGCCCGGCCAGGGCGTCGAGCGTGTCCTCCAGCCCTTGGCGGCCGAAGTCGAGCACGTGATTGTTGGCCAGCACGCACACATCGGGCCGGGCGGCCGCCAGGCACGGCAGGTTGTCCGGGTGCATCCGGTAGTGCACCTGCTTGCGGGGCGCGAACGCGTCGCTGCGCGTGACGCTGGTCTCCAGGTTCACCACCCGGGCGTCGGGCGCGGCCTCGTCGAGCACCGGGAGGGCGTCGCCCCAGGGCCAGGCCGGGTCGACGGGGCGCGGGATGGGGCCGTTCACCGCCTCGGCCAGCTCGACGTACGACCGGGCGTCTCGGATGTACCCCTCGCGGAGGGCAGGGTCGCCGGGATGCGGCAGGATCTGGTCCACCCCGCGGCCGAGCATCACGTCGCCGCAGAGGAACAGCGTCACCGCGTTTCCGCTCCCGGGCACCCTTCCACGCTAGGGCGTCGCGACGAGGAGCGGGCGTCAGGCGACTCGCTCGCCGCGGCGCCAGACCGCCGATACCAGGGGGACGCCGGGGCGGTACGCCAGGTGGACGTGGGAGGGGGCGTCGAGGAGGGCGAGGTCTGCGCGGGCGCCGGGGGTGAGGCGGCCGATGTCGGTGCGGCGGAGGGCCGCGGCGCCGCCCGCCGTCGCGGACCAGAGCGCCTCGTCCGGGGTCATGCCCATGTCGCGTACGGCGAGGGCGATGCAGAACGGCACCGAGGAGGTGAACGACGAGCCCGGGTTGCAGTCTGTGGAGAGGGCGACGGTCACGCCCGCGTCGAGCAGGCGGCGGGCGTCGGGCCACTCGGCGCGGGTGGAGAACTCCGCGCCGGGCAGGAGGGTGGCGACCGTGTCGCCGCTCGCGAGGGCGTCGACGTCCTGCTGCGTGAGGTGCGTGCAGTGGTCGGCGGACGCCGCGTCGAGTTCCACCGCGAGCTGGACGCCGGGGCCGTACGTCAGCTGGTTGGCGTGGATGCGCGGGTGGAGGCCGCGTGCCTTGCCCGCCGTCAGGATCGCGCGGGCCTGGTCCCCGTCGAAGGCGCCCTTCTCGCAGAACACGTCGATCCAGCGGGCGTAGGGGGCGCAGGCGTCCAGCATCGGGCCGGTGACGAGGTCGACGTACCCGGCGGGGTCGTCGGCGTAGTCGGGCGACACGATGTGCGCGCCGAGGTAGGTGACCTCGTCGGTGTGGGCGGCGGCGATGCGCAGTGCGCGGGCCTCGTCCTCGACGGTGAGGCCGTAGCCGGACTTGGTCTCGAAGGTGGTCGTGCCCTGGCGCAGCGCCTCGCGCAGATAGCGGGTGAGGTTCGCTTCGAGGGCCTCGTCGGTGGCGGCGCGGGTGGCGGCGACGGTGGTGCGGATGCCGCCGGCGGCGTAGGGCTGCCCGGACATGCGGGCGTTGAACTCGGCGGTGCGGTCGCCCGCGAAGACCAGGTGGGAGTGGGAGTCGACGAACCCGGGGATCACGGCCCGGCCGCCCGCGTCGACCCGATTGTCAGTGGCGGGTGCTTTGCTGGTTTCACCGATCCAGGCGATGCGGTCGCCTTCGATGACGACGGCCGCGTCCTGGATCAGTCCGAGGGGGGATCCTCCCCCACTCTCGAATGTGCTGGAGCGGGGGGACCCCCATCCCAGGGAGGGGTCGTTGGTGACCAGGCTGGCGATGTTGGTGATGACGGTGGCCGTCGCCGCGACGGTGTTGTTCGCCGTCGCGGGGGCGGCTGTCGCCGGGGGGCTGTTCGTCGTCTCGGGGCCGCTGTTCATGCTGTTCATGGTGAGGGGTGTCTCCTTCAGCGGTTTCAGCGGTGCAGCGCGGCGATCGAGTCGGTCAGGGCTCGGGGTACGTCCGGGATCAGGGCGTGGGACCCGTCCCGTACGACATGACGACCGCCCACGACCGTATGGCGCACATCCGCTGCCGACGCGGCGAATACCGCTGTCTCAGCTGCCAGACGCGGCACCGGTCCCGCTGTCCTGACCGTGTCGAGGGCGATCGTCGTGAAGTCGGCGAGCGCCCCGGTTTCGAGGCGGCCGGCGTCCGGCCACCCGAGGGCGGCGTGCCCGTCCGCGGTGGCGGCGCGCAGCAGTGCGGCGGCCGTCCAGTGGCCTCGGGTGCGGGAGCGGAGGCGCTCGTCGAGCTCCATCGCCCGCGCCTCCTCCAGCAGGTCGATCACCGCGTGGCTGTCGCTGCCCAGCGACAGGGGCGAGCCGGCGCGCTGGAGGGCGACGGCCGGTCCGATGCCGTCCGCGAGGTCCCGTTCGGTGGTCGGGCACATGCACGTGCCGGTGCCGGAGCCGCCGAGGAGGGCGATGTCATCGTCGGTGAGGTGGGTGTTGTGGACGCCGGTGGTGCGCGGGCCGAGCACGCCGTGGTCGGCGAGCAGCCGGGTGGGGGTGCACCCGTGGGCGGCCAGGCAGGCGTCGTTCTCGGCCGTCTGCTCGGAGAGGTGGACGTGCAGGGGCGCCTGGCGGTCGGCGGCCCACTGGGCCACCGTGGACAACTGGGCGGCGGGGACGGCTCGTACGGAGTGGATGGCCGCTCCGATGCGGACGCCCTCCCGGTCCTTCAGCAGGGCGGCGCGCTCGGCCCACGCGTCGGCGGTGCCGTCGGAGAAGCGGAGCTGGTGCCGGTCGGGGGCGGCGCCGAAGCCGGAGGACAGGTACGCCGTGTCGAGCAGCGTGATGCGGATGCCCGCCTCGCCGGCCGCCGCGATCAGCGCCTCCCCCATGGCGTTGGGGTCGGCGTAGGGGGTGCCTCCGGGCGCGTGGTGGAGGTAGTGGAACTCCCCCACGGCCGTGATGCCGGCCAGGGCCATCTCGGCGTACACGGCGCGGGCCAGCGCGAAGTAGGTGTCGGGGGTCAGGCGCGAGGCGACCTGGTACATGACCTCGCGCCAGGTCCAGAAGGTCCCGCTGCCGACCTGGACCGTGCCGCGCAGGGCCCGGTGGAAGGCGTGGCTGTGCGCGTTGGCGAGGCCGGGGAGGGTCAGGCCCCGCAGCACGACCGCGCCGGGAGGGGGGGTGTCGGCACCGGTGCGTACGGCGGTGACGCGGCCATCCGTCCCCGCGGCGGAGCCGCTCATGGACACAGTGAGGGCGACGCCCGGCTCGACACGGTCACCGAGCCAGGCGTGCTCCGCCCAGTACGTCGTCACCTGCACGCCAGGCCCTCCAGTACGTCGGCGAGTGCGCGGACGCCGGCCACGCAGTCGTCCTCGGCCGCGTACTCGGCCGGGGAGTGCGAGACGCCCGTGGGGTTGCGTACGAACAGCATGGCCGTCGGAATGGACGCCGACAGGATGCCCGCGTCATGCCCGGCGCCCGTGCCGAGGACCGGGACCTGGCCGCCGAGGATCTTGCCGAGCTCGTCGCGCAGGGCGTGCTCGAACTCGACGACCGGGGTGAAGGACTCGCGTACGACGGTGAGGTCGACGCCCTGGCGGGCGGCGGCCTCGTGGGCGGCCGCCTCGATACCGGCGACGACCGTGTCCAGCGTCGCCTGGTCGGCCGCGCGCGAGTCCAGCCAGCCGCGTACGAGGGAGGGGATGGCGTTGACGCCGTTCGGCTCGACCGCGATCTTGCCGAAGGTCGCCACCGCGCCCGCGAGCTGTGCCTCACGGCGGGCGGCCAGGACGGTTTCGGCGTACGTGAGCATCGGGTCGCGCCGGTCGGCCAGGCGGGTCGTCCCGGCGTGGTTGGCCTCGCCGTGGAAGTCGTACCGCCAGCGGCCGTGGGGCCAGATGGCGGAGGCGATACCGACCGGGTCGCCGGTCAGGTCGAGGGCCCGGCCCTGCTCGACGTGCAGCTCCACGAACGCCCCGATACGGGCGAGGCGTTCGGGGTCGGGGCCGATGGAGTCCGGGTCGTACCCGGCGGCCTCCATCGCCTGCGGCAGCGAGACGCCGTCGCCGTCGCGCAGCTCGTACGCCGCCTCCTTCGTCAGCTGCCCGGCCGTCAGCCGGGAGCCGACGCAGGCGAGGCCGAAGCGGGCGCCCTCCTCGTCACCGAAGTTGGTGATGGCGACCGGTCGGCGGAACTCCACCCCCCTGTGGCGGAGTTCGTCGAGCGCGGCGAAGGAGGAGACGACGCCCAGCGGGCCGTCGAAGGCGCCGCCGTCCGGGACGGAGTCCAGGTGCGAGCCGGTGACGACGGCGTCCTCGCCGAGGGGGTCGCCGAGCCAGGCCCACTGGTTGCCGTTGCGGTCGGTCTCGTAGGTGAGCCCGCGCGCCTCGGCCTGCTCCTGGAACCAGGTGCGGCAGTCGGCGTCGGCGCCGGTCCACGCGTAGCGGCGGTAGCCGCCGCTCGCCGGGTGGCGGCCGATGGGCGCGAGCTCGGCCCACATGGTGTGGAACGAGGGCCCCGGCTCCGCCGCCCCGCGCCCACCCGCCCCCTGGGCCTCTCGCCCGGGGCTTCGCCCGGGGGTACCCCCAGGGAGGCGCCCCCGCTGCCCTGCGGGACGATCGCCCACCACCTCGCTCATGACTCCTCCCGCATCGGGATGCGGACGCCGCGCTCGGTGGCGACCTCTTCGGCGCGGTCGTAACCCGCGTCGACGTGGCGGATGACGCCCATGCCCGGGTCGTTGGTCAGGACGCGGCGGATCTTCTCGGCCGCCAGTGGCGTGCCGTCGGCGACGGTGACCTGGCCGGCGTGGATGGAGCGGCCCATGCCGACGCCGCCGCCGTGGTGGATGGAGACCCAGGAGGCGCCGGAGGCGACGTTCACCATGGCGTTGAGCAGCGGCCAGTCGGCGATGGCGTCGGAGCCGTCGAGCATGGCCTCGGTCTCGCGGTACGGGGAGGCGACGGAGCCGCAGTCGAGGTGGTCGCGGCCGATGGCGAGGGGGGCGGCCAGCTCGCCGGAGGCCACCATGTCGTTGAAGCGCTCGCCCGCGCGGTCGCGCTCGCCGTAGCCGAGCCAGCAGATGCGGGCGGGCAGGCCCTGGAAGTGGACGCGTTCGCCGGCCATCTTGAGCCAGCGGGCCAGGGACTCGTTCTCCGGGAAGAGTTCCAGCATGGCCTTGTCGGTGGCGGCGATGTCCTTGGGGTCACCGGACAGGGCCGCCCAGCGGAAGGGGCCCTTGCCCTCGCAGAACAGGGGGCGGATGTACGCCGGTACGAAGCCGGGGAAGGCGAACGCCCGGTCGTAGCCGGCGAGCTGCGCCTCGCCACGGATGGAGTTGCCGTAGTCGAAGACCTCGGCGCCCGCGTCCATGAAGCCGACCATGGCCTCGACGTGCCGGGCCATCGACTCGCGCGCCCGCTGCGTGAAGTCGGCGGGCTTCTCGGCGGCGTAGGAGGCCATGTCCTCGAAGGCGACGCCGAGCGGCAGGTAGGACAGCGGGTCGTGGGCGGAGGTCTGGTCGGTGACGATGTCGATGGGGGCGTTCATCGCCAGCAGCTGCGGGACGAGCTCGGCGGCGTTGCCGAGGACGCCGATGGACAGCGGCCGGCGGGCGTCGCGCGCCTCGACGGCGAGGGACAGCGCGTGGTCGAGCGAGTCGGCGCGGACGTCCAGGTACCGGTGCTCGATGCGGCGCTCGATGGCGCGCGGGTCGCAGTCGACGCAGATGGCGACGCCGTCGTTCATGGTCACGGCGAGCGGCTGGGCGCCGCCCATGCCGCCGAGGCCGGCGGTCAGCGTGATCGTCCCGGCGAGGGTGCCGCCGAACTTCTTGGCGGCGACGGCGGCGAACGTCTCGTAGGTGCCCTGGAGGATGCCCTGCGTACCGATGTAGATCCACGACCCGGCGGTCATCTGGCCGTACATGGTCAGGCCGAGGGCCTCCAGGCGCCGGAACTCCTCCCAGTTCGCCCAGTCGCCGACCAGGTTGGAGTTGGCGATGAGGACGCGCGGGGCCCACTCGTGGGTCTGCATCACGCCGACCGGGCGGCCGGACTGGACGAGCATCGTCTCGTCCTGCTTGAGCGTGCGCAGCGTACGGACCATCGCGTCGAAGGAACGCCAGTCGCGGGCGGCCTTGCCCGTGCCGCCGTAGACGACGAGCTTGTCGGGGTGCTCGGCGACCTCGGGATCGAGGTTGTTCTGCAGCATCCGCAGCGCGGCTTCCTGCTGCCATCCCAGGGCGCTCAGTTCCGTACCGCGCGGGGCCCGTACGGGGCGGGGTCCTGACATGGGGATGCCTCCTCGGATGCTGATGGCGGATCGCTGACTGCGATCGCTGATTGCTATCGCTGATCGCGATCACTGATTGCAGAACCAGTTATTCACATCTTGGACCGATGAATAGATGTAGTCAACGGCTGCGGTGCGCGAGGCCGGGTGATTGGCTGGAGAACATGGCTTCAGACCGTCGCGATCAGGCCGTACGAGCAGCAGTCGACCAAGCCCTCCTCACCGGGACCGAACCCGTCGCCGCCCTTCTCGACGTCGCCGGCATCCGCGCCTCCGCCGCCGCGCTGCGCGCCGCCTTCGCCGATGTCACCGACGCGCCCGTCCTGCACGCCTTCGCCGTCAAGGCCTGCCCGCTCGTCCCCGTCCTGCGCCTGCTGTACGAGGCGGGGCTCGGCGCCGAGGTCGCGAGCCCCGGCGAGCTGGCCCTGGCCCGCGCCGCCGGCGTCCCACCGGAGCGGATCGTCCTCGACTCGCCCGCCAAGACCCCCGCCGAGCTGCGCGAGGCCCTGGCCCTCAACATCGCCGTCAACGCCGACAACCCGCAGGAGCTGGCCCGGCTCGACACGCTGCTGGCCGCCCACGGCCACACGGGCTCCCCCCTCGGCCTCCGGGTGAACCCGCAGATCGGCGGCGGCACGATCGACGCGCTCTCCACCGCCACCGCGACCTCCAAGTTCGGCATCGCGCTGCGCGACGAGGGCGCCCGCGCCCGGGTCGTCCAGGCGTATCTCGCCCGCCCCTGGCTGACCCGGCTGCACACCCACTCCGGGTCCCAGGGCGTACCGCTCGGGCTGATGGTCACCGGCATCAAGGAGGTCTACGAGCTCGCCGAGGAGATCAACGCGGCCGCCGGGCGCCGCCAGGTCGACACCATCGACATCGGCGGCGGCCTGCCGGTCAACTTCACCTCCGACGACGAGACCCCGACGTACGCCGAGTACGCCCGCCTCCTGGCCACCGAAGTGCCGGGGCTCTTCGACGGGCGGTACGGCCTGGTCACCGAGTTCGGCCGGTCACTGCTGGCCAAGCACGGCACGGTCCTGGCCCGTGTCGAGTACGCCAAGACGTCGGGTTCCCGCCCCATCGCCGTCACGCACGCGGGCGTCCAGGTCGCCACCCGTACCGTCTACGACCCGGCGTCGTGGCCGCTGCGCATCGCCGCGTACGACGCGAAGGGGCGGCCCAAGCAGGGCCCGGCCGTCGACCAGGACGTGGCGGGACCGGCGTGCTTCGCGGGCGACCTGCTGGCCGTGAAGCGCCCGCTGCCGCTGCTCGAACAGGGCGACATCGTGGCGGCGCTGGACACCGGGGCGTACTACTTCGCGCACCACTACGCGTACAACTCCCTCACCCGCCCGGGCGTGTACGGGTTCACGGTCCGCGACGACGGCAGCGTCCGCTTCGCGACCGTACGCCCGCCGCAGACCGTCGCGGAGATCGTCGCCGAGGCGGGCGGCGGACACCCGGACGCACTGCTGACGGACTGTTGACGGACTCCTGACGGACTGCTGACGGGCTGAACCGATCGGATGAACTGAGCGGAATCTCGTCGGCCACTTCGGGCAGAACCTCCCCATGACCACCACCGAAGAGCCGGCCCGGGGCCACCCCGAGGAACCGACCGCTCTCAAGCGGGCCATCGGGCCGAAACTGCTGATCCTCTTCGTCATCGGCGACATCCTGGGCACCGGCATCTACGCCACCACCGGCAAGGTGGCGGGGAAGGTCGGGGGCGCGCTGTGGCTGCCCTTCGTGATCGGCTTCGTCGTCGCGATCCTGACGGCGGCGTCGTACGTCGAACTCGTCGGCAAGTATCCGAGGGCGGCCGGAGCGGCCCTCTACACCCAGAAGGCCTTCAAGGTCCCCTTCCTGACCTTCATCGTCGCCTTCATGGTGATGTGCTCGGGCCTGTCGTCCGCCAGCGCCGCCGCCCGCGCGTTCAGCGGTGACTACCTCGCCGAGTTCACGGAAGGCGTGGTTCCGCCCACGCTGATCGCGATCCTGTTCATCCTGGCCCTCGCCGCGCTCAACCTCCGGGGCGTGTCGGAGTCCGTGAAGACGAACGTTGTCCTCACGCTCGTCGAGGTGACCGGCCTGGCGGTCATCCTCGCCATCGGCGCGTGGGCGGTGCTGACGGAGGGCGGAGAGCCGTCGCGGCTGGGTGAGTTCCAGGCGACCGGAACCGGGTACGCGCTGCTCACCAGCGTGCTGGGGGCCACCGCGCTCGGCTTCTTCGCGTTCGTCGGCTTCGAGGACTCGGTCAACATGGCCGAGGAGACCCGCGACCCGGTCCGCGTCTTCCCCCGGGCGATCTTCACCGGCGTCGCCGTCACCGGCACCATCTACGTCCTGGTGGCGCTGGTCTCCTCACTCCTGGTCGACTACCGGACCCTGGAGAAGTCCAGCGGTCCGCTGCTGGAGGTGGTCAAGGCCGGCGGACTCGACTTCCCGCCCAAGGTCTTCGCCCTCATCGCGCTGTTCGCCGTCACCAACTCCGCCCTCATCAACATCATGATGGCCTCGCGGCTCTGTTACGGCATGGCCAACGAGCGGATCCTGCCGCGCGCGATGGGCCGCGTGCTGCGCGTGCGCCGCACCCCCGTCGTCGGCATCGTCTTCGTGACCATCCTCGCCATCGGACTGGTCTCGACCGGCGAGATCGAGGGCCTGGGCGACACGACCGCGTTCCTGCTGCTGTGCGTCTTCGCGGTGGTCAACATCGCGGTACTGGTGCTGCGCCGCGACCCGGTCGACCACCAGCACTTCCGTACGCCGACGGTGCTGCCGGTCCTCGGGGCGATCACCGCGCTGATCCTCGCCAGCCCGCTGGCCGAGCGGGACGCGGACGTCTACATCCGGGCGGCGATCCTCGTGGCGATCGGCGTGGGGCTGTGGGCGGTGAACAAGGTGGTGATGCGGGTGCGCGGAGAGGCGTAACCGGCGACTGTATCACCCGCCTGGCACGTTCCACGGGAAAATGCCAAAACTCCCCCCTGTAGGGCGAACGTTGAGTAACGTCACCGTCACAGCGATGTGGTTGCGCAACGGGAAACACAGGGAGGGGAGCCCGCGTGCCCGGAATCGACGAGTGCCTGCTCGAAGCGATGGCCCTGCCGGGCGCGCGGGGCGCCGCGCTCGTCGACTGGACCAGCGGCCTCGCCCTCGGCACGGCCGGCCAGTCCCCGGTGGGCGACCACGAGACGACCGCCGCGGAAACGGCCGAACTGGCGCGGGCGGCGGCGGAGTACGAGTCGTTCGCGTGCGCCTCGGGGGGCGACGCGTTGCCCGGGACGGCCTTCTCGGCCGCCCCCGGGCGCGGGACCGAGCCCCCACCGCCCGGCAGCGCAGCCTCACTGGCCACGCCGACTGACGCCGTTGTTTCACGGGGGGCCGCCCAACCGGCCACGCCGACCGACCCCGCCTCACGGGCCACCGACCGGGCGATACCGGCCGACCGAGCGGGCTTACCGGCCACGCCGACCGCCCCGCCCGCGATACCGGCCACCCAACTGGCCACGCCGACAGCCTCACCGGTCCCGTCGATCGACCCAGCCGTTTTACGAGCCGACCTCTCGGCCACGCCGGCCGGCCCGCCCGCGTCACCGGCCAGCCACCTCAGCCCGCCGACCGGCCCCACCGCCACACCGGCCAGCCCCCCCGCCCCACCGACCGGCCCCGCCACTTCACGCACCACCCACCGGGGGACACCGACCGGTCCCACCCGCTTACCGGCCGCCCCCACCGCCACGCCGACCGCCCCCACCGCCACACCGGCCAGCCATCCCGCTCCACCGACCGACCCCGCCGCTTCACAGGCCACCCACCCCGCCACGCCAACCGCCCCCACCGCCACACCGGCCAGCCACCCCACCCCACCGACCGCCCCCACCGCTTCACAGGCCACCCACCCCGCCACGCCGGCCGGGCCCACAGGCTTACCGACCGCGCCGGCTACCCACCCCTCCTCACCGGCCGACCCCCGGCTCCCGCTCCTCGCGGGACGGGCCGCAGTCGCCGCCCGGCAGGTTTCGGACTTTGATCCGCCGCCCGCGGCCGCCTCCGCCCAGCTGCCGCCCCCGGACGTGAACGGGCAACACGTCACCCCCGCCGATCCGGCCCTCGAACCTTCGGTCTCATCGCCTGTCACCGTGCGGGAACCGCCCGTCGAGGACGTGATCGTGACGACCCGTACCGCGTATCACGTGCTGCGGTTCGTCGGGACGACGTTCGACAGCAGCGTCTTCCTCCATCTGTGGCTGGACCGCTCCACCGGCAACCTGGCCCTCGCCCGCCTCCGCCTGCGGGAGCTGGCCGAGCGGCTGGTGCTGGTGTGAGCGCTCACGTCGGCGGGGCGGTGGTGTCGCCCATGCTGCTGAGGCTCGCCGAGGAGCGGGCGACCGGGGCGCTGCTGCGCGATCACGGCACGCTGTACCTGGTCGAGGGGCGGATCGTGCACGCCGAGAGCCCGGTCGCGCCCGGGCCGGACGTGCTGCTGACGGCAGGCGGGCGGCTGGCGCGCGGGCGGATCGCGGCCGGCGAGCTGGAGATCTGCCTGCTGGGGGCTCTGTTCGACGCGGCGTTCTTCGCCCTCGCCCCCGGCGGCCCCGCCCGTTTCCGGTACGGCGTCGCCCCCTGGACCGGCACGGTGCGCCCCGTTTCCGCGACCGACGTGGAGCGGGAGACGCTGCGCCGCCGCCTGCTGCTCGACAGCGTGTGGCCGTATCCGGCCGTCGACACCGCGCCCGTCGTTCCCCGGCCCGCGTCCCCCGGCCAGACGGTCACCGCCCGTCAGCGCGCCCTGCTGGCGCAGGCCGACGGGGTCCGTACCCCCGCGCAGCTCGCCTGGGCACTGGGCCGCCCCGCCTTCCACACCCTGCTGGACGTCCGCCGGCTGGCCGCGGCCGGGCTCGTCGCGACCCCGCACGAGCCGACCCCGTACGAGCCGGCCCCCAACGAAACCGCATCAGACCCAGACCGCGACCCAGACCGAGACCCCGCCCCAGAGCGAGCCCAAGACCAAGACCCAGACCCAGACCCCGCCCCAGCCCGAGACCCCGACATCGCCCTGCTCCGCCGGCTCCGTGACGCCCTGGAGGCACACCTGTGACGCCCCGCCCGACCAGCTCATGAGGCGCGCCCTGCGACAGCGCGCCGAGAGGAGGCAGTTGATGACGGCCGAAGCCGAGGTGCTCGGCGAGCTCAGACGTCTGCGGGCGCGTCTCCCGCAGCTGACCGGCGCTCTCGCGGCCACCGCGGACGGCCTGGTGCTGGCCCGCGATACGGCCGATGCCGACGCCGCGGAGGGCGTCGCCGCGCTCACCGCGGCCGCGCTCGGCGTCGCGCTGCGGCTCACCGACGCCACCGGACAGGGCGCCTTCCGCGAGCTGCTGGTGCGCGGCGAGGACGGCTACGTCGCGACGTACGCGGCGGGCGGCGCGGCCGTGCTGACCCTGCTCGCCGAGCCCCGCGTCAACGTGGGCCGCCTCCACCTGGAGGCCCGGCGCTCCAGTGCCCGCATCGGCGAGCTGGTCGACGGCGCCCTGGAACGACGCGAACCCGCCCGGTCACCGGCACCCCTGCCCCTGCCCGCCATACCGCCCCTCCCGTCCCATCAACCGAAGGAAGCGTGATACGCCATGGCCAACGCCGAAACCGCCCTCAAGGAAGCCACGACCACCATCGACGGCGCTCTGGGCGCGGCGCTCGTCGACTACACCAGCGGGATGGCGCTCGGCACGATCGGCGGCGGCAAGGATCTCGACCTGGCGGTCGCCGCCGCGGGCAACACCGATGTCGTACGGGCCAAGCTGCGCACCATGGAGATGCTCGGCCTCCAGGACGAGATCGAGGACATCCTGATCACCCTGGGCGGTCAGTACCACCTGATCCGGCTGCTCAAGAGCCGTGGCACGAACGGCCTGTTCCTCTACCTGGCGCTCGACAAGAACCGGGCGAACCTGGCGATGGCACGCCACCAACTGCGCAAGATCGAAGCGGAGCTGGAGATCTGACGCAGGCTCAGCGGCGCCGCCGCGCCCCGCCCGGCGCGGCGTCGCCCGCCGCGATGCCCGTGGACCGGTACGCCTTGACGGGCTTGCCGGCAGGTCCCTTGGCCAGCCAGTCGGTACGCACCCACAGCAGCCTGTCCTCGGTACGTTCCCGGCGGCCCAGCCACACGGCCTTCAGCCACAGCCCGGCGCCCGCGCCCGCCAGCCACAGCCCGCCCGCGCCGGGCAGCGCGAACGACGAGCCGAGCGCGGCGAGGAACGCGGCCGCCAGCCACCAGCGGTGGGCGCGCCGCCAGACCCGTAGCGTCACGGCCCGGTCCTGGAGGAAGTCGGCCCGCGCGGCCCTGGTGGCCTGCGCCGCCAGCCGCGCGTACCGCCCGCGCCGCGCCAGCGCCACCACGGTGGCGGTCGCCAGGAAGAGCGCGGCCCCGGTCAGCAGCCCGATGCGCCGCCCGGTGAGCCCCTCCGGCCACGCCCCGGCAGCGGCGGCCAGCAGCCCCAGCCACCACATGGGTGCCGCCCCCGCCCGTACGACCACGGCCACTCTCGCCAGCGTCTGCGCTCCCCGCGCCACGTCCGCCTCCCTTTCCACGACCACCTGGGTGCGGCGGGAGGGTAGCGCCCTTTCCTTAAAGTCTCCTGAGAGGGAAAAGCCCTTCGAGGAACCTGCCGAACCCGCCCTATTCCACGAACAGGCCACGGGCCGCCGCCCGCGCGTCGAACTCCTCCAGCCGCGCCTGTGCGTCCGGCAGCCCGTCGCACATCGCCTCCAGCAGCACCCGCCCCAGCAGCATCGGCGCGCACGCGGTGTCGAAGACGAGGCCGGTGCCGACCGCCGCGGGGAGCAGCAGGTCGCTGTGTTTGGCGACCGGGGCGAACGCCGAGTCGGCGACCGTCACGACGGTCAGACCGGCCTCCTGGGCGTACGCGAGGGCGTCCACGACCTCCCGGGGGTGGCGGGGCAGCGCGAAGCACAGCAGCACCGTGGCGCCCGCGCGCACCGCCGCGTCGATCCGGTCGGTGAGCATCGTGCCGCCCTCGTCGAGCAGCCGTACGTCGGGGTGGACCTTGGCCGCGAAGTACGCGAACCCGCGCGCCTGCGAGGACGCGGCGCGCAGCCCCAGCACGGGCAGCGGCCGGGAGGAGGCGAGCAGCCGCCCGGCGCGTTCCACCGGCTCGGGGTCGGCGAGCATCTCGGCGAGATGGCGCAGGTTCTCGATCTCGCCGAGCACCGCCTGCTGGTACTCGTTGAGCGCCGACTCGCCCGCCCCCGCGGCGGGTTCGCCGGGCGCCACCTCGCGCAGGTGCTTGCGCAGCGCGGGGTAGCCGTCGAACCCGAGCGCCACCGCGAACCGGGTGACGGACGGCTGGCTGACTCCGGCCAGCTCGGCGAGCTCCACGCTCGACAGGAACGGCACATCGGCGGCGCGCCGCACCATCGAGTGCGCGATCCGCCGCTGCGTCGGCGTCAGCCGGTGCCCCTCGAAGAGCGCCTGCAGCCGTGTGGCAGGGCTGTCGTTCATGCCGTCCGTCCCCCTCGTTTTATTCACTCACCCAGCACTCTGCATGACGGTATACAGCCCCGGCAAGCGATAGCCGGACCCCGGAGTGGCGAGGACCGCTCGGTGCCCAACCACCGACGGGCCGAACCCCCGGCCGGCCACTGCCCGCAGCTGCCCGAGGATTGACCGCGCCGACCGTGGCGCCCGACCCGTCAAGCCCGGCCTGAGCACCGGCACAGGCCTCGTGTTCGGCGGCGCGGCGTGCTGAATCCGGGAGAACCGCGAGGCCATCGGTGACGGACTGGCTACTGAACGCCCATCTGGACGAGGATCACCGAACTACTCCCGGACGACACGGAGATCCGGGGCTGAGGGAGGAAACCGCGGGGACCGCCGCACCCCCGTTGCCGGGGGGCGGGACGACGGCGGTCCCCGCGGGGGACACGGGCCCGGGTCAGGGCCGGTCTCCGCGTCCGCGGCGTGCTGAGAGGTCCGGGAGCCGCTCCGGAAGTTCCCTTACGCCGACACGGATGACGATGCCGGGCGCGTGTTAAGCGGGTGCTGCCGCTACGTGACGTGCTCGTACCGTTTGCGCGAAGCTCCGTGGCGCGGTGCCTACTTGCCGCCTCGCGCGAGGAAGGCGAGCAGGTCCTGACGGCTCACCACTCCGGTGGGCTTGCCCTCGACCAGCACGATCGCCGCGTCCGCGTCACCGAGGACGGACATCAGGTCGGCGACCGGCTCACCGGAGCCGACCTGCGGCAGCGGCGCGCTCATGTGCTTGTCGAGCGGGTCGTCCAGGGAGGCGCGCTTGGTGAACAGGGCGTCCAGCAGCTCGCGTTCGACGACGGAGCCGACGACCTCGGCGGCCATGACGTCGGGGTGTCCGGCGCCGGGCTTGACGATGGGCATCTGGGAGACGCCGTACTCCCGCAGGACGTCGATGGCCTCGCCGACCGTCTCCTCCGGGTGCATGTGGACGAGCTTGGGGATCCCGCCCTCCTTGTGGCGCAGCACGTCGCCGACGCTGGCGGACGGGCCGGCCTCCTCCAGGAAGCCGTAGTCGGCCATCCACTCGTCGTTGAAGATCTTGGAGAGGTAGCCGCGGCCGCTGTCCGGCAGCAGGACGACCACGACGTCGTCGGGGCCCAGGCCCTCGGCGACGCGCAGCGCCGCGACGACGGCCATGCCGCACGACCCGCCGACGAGGAGGCCCTCCTCCTTGGCGAGGCGGCGGGTCATCTGGAAGGAGTCCTTGTCGGACACGGCGATGATCTCGTCGGTGACGGTCCGGTCGTACGCGGTGGGCCAGAAGTCCTCGCCGACGCCTTCGACCAGGTAGGGCCGCCCGGAGCCGCCGGAGTAAACCGATCCCTCCGGGTCGGCGCCGACGACGCGCACCGTGCCGCCGCTGACTTCCTTCAGGTAGCGGCCGGTGCCGGTGATGGTGCCGCCGGTGCCGACGCCGGCGACGAAGTGGGTGATCTTCCCGTCCGTCTGCTCCCACAGTTCGGGACCGGTGGTCTCGTAGTGCGAACGGGGGTTGTTCGGGTTGGAGTACTGGTCGGGCTTCCACGCACCGGGCGTCTCACGGACGAGGCGGTCGGAGACGTTGTAGTACGAGTCGGGGTGCTCGGGGTCCACCGCCGTGGGGCAGACGACGACCTCGGCACCGTACGCCCGAAGAACGTTGATCTTGTCCGTCGAGACCTTGTCGGGGCAGACGAAGATGCATTTGTAGCCCTTCTGCTGGGCCACGATGGCGAGCCCGACGCCCGTGTTGCCGGACGTGGGCTCGACGATGGTGCCGCCGGGCTTCAGGGCGCCGCTCTGCTCGGCCGCCTCGATCATGCGCAGGGCGATGCGGTCCTTGACCGAACCGCCGGGATTGAAGTACTCGACCTTGGCAAGGACGGTGGCCTGAAGGCCCTCGGTCACACTGTTGAGCTTCACCAGCGGGGTGTTGCCGACGAGGCTGATCATCGAGTCGTGGTATTGCACCGTAGTCTCCGGGGTCTCCGTAATGGTCCAGCCAGCGTATGCGTAGTCGGAGGTGGTTACGGGGCAGTTAGCTCTTGTACGGCTACGAGGAGGTGACTGCCCCTATGTCGAGGGCGAGGGTGGCACGGCGGATCGCCGCCGGAGCGGCGTACGGGGGCGGCGGCGCCGGCCTGCTGGGGGTGGCGGCGGTCGGAGTGCTGCTGGCCGAGGTGCAGCTCGCGAAGCGTTCGGTGGGTGGTGGTGTGGCGCCGCTGCCGCCGGCGGCCGACGGGCTGTACGGCCGGGGGTACGAAGGCGGTGCGGAGCCCCTGCGGCTCGCCCTCCTGGGTGATTCGACGGCGGCGGGGCAGGGCGTGCGGCGGGCGGGCCAGACACCGGGCGCGCTGCTGGCGTCGGGCCTGGCGGCGGTCGCGGAGCGTCCCGTGGAGCTGCGCAACGTCGCCCTCCCCGGCGCCCGCTCCGACGACCTGGAGCGCCAGGTCACGCTCCTCCTGGCCCATCCGGGGCGGCTCCCGGACGCGTGCGTGATCATGATCGGCGCGAATGACGTGACGCACCGGATGTCGCCGACGCAGTCGGTGCGGTATCTGGCGGCGGCGGTGCGCCGGTTGCGTACGGCGGGAGCGGAGGTGGTGGTCGGCACCTGCCCCGACCTGGGCACGATCGAGCCGGTGTACCAGCCGCTGCGGTGGCTGGCGCGGCGGGTGTCACGGCAGCTGGCGGCGGCGCAGACGATCGTGGTCGTGGAGCAGGGCGGCCGTACGGTCTCGCTGGGCGACCTGCTGGGGCCGGAGTTCGCGGCGAACCCGCGGGAGATGTTCGGGGCGGACAACTACCACCCGTCGGCGGAGGGGTACGCGACGGCAGCGATGGCGGTGCTGCCGACGGTCTGTGCGGTGCTGGGCGTATGGCCGGAGGAGGACCGGCTGGAGGCGGACCGCCGGGAGGGCATGCTGCCGGTCGCGAAGGCCGCGGCGGAGGCGGTGGAGGAGGCCGGTACGGAGGTCACGGGCGCGCGTGCGCCGTGGGCGCTGCTCAAGCACCGCCGCCGTCGCCGGCTGCCCGCCGCCGTCCCGGACCCGGCGCCCCTCCCGGACGCCCACTCCTGACGGGGCCGGCCAGGGGGTGGAGCCCCGGGTTTCGGGAAGGGGCAGAGCGGGGAATCGGAACCCCACCTGAGCGAGCGCTTAGAAATGCGGTCCGCATCACATGCCCGCCCCGGTGACCTATGCGGTACGTACAGGTAACTTCCCTCTCAGTCCTGCCCTTCGCCCCTCTGGAGCCGTGATGCCCGAAGCCGTGATCGTCTCAGCCGCCCGCTCCCCCATCGGCCGGGCCTTCAAGGGCTCGCTGAAGGACCTGCGGCCGGACGACCTGACCGCCACGATCATCCAGGCCGCGCTCGCCAAGGTGCCCGAGCTCGACCCGCGTGACATCGATGACCTGATGCTCGGCTGCGGCCTGCCCGGCGGCGAGCAGGGGCACAACCTCGGCCGTATCGTCGCCGTGCAGATGGGGATGGACCACCTCCCCGGCTGCACCATCACCCGGTACTGCTCCTCATCGCTCCAGACTTCCCGCATGGCCCTGCACGCCATCAAGGCGGGCGAGGGCGACGTCTTCATCTCCGCCGGTGTCGAGATGGTGTCCCGCTCGGTCAAGGGCACCAGCGACGGCCTGCCCGACACCCACAACCCGCTCTTCGCCGAGGCGGAGGCCCGCACCGCCGCCCGCGCCGAGCAGGAGGGCGCCGACTGGCACGACCCGCGCGAGGACGGCCTGCTGCCCGACCCGTACATCGCGATGGGCCAGACCGCGGAGAACCTGGCCCGCCTGAAGGGCGTCACCCGCCAGGAGATGGACGAGTTCGGCGTACGGTCCCAGAACCTCGCCGAGGAAGCCATCAAGAACGGCTTCTGGGAGCGCGAGATCACGCCGGTCACGACCCCCGACGGCACCGTCGTCTCCAAGGACGACGGCCCGCGCGCCGGCGTCACGCTGGAGGGTGTCCAGGGCCTCAAGCCGGTCTTCCGCCCCGACGGCCGCGTCACCGCCGGCAACTGCTGCCCGCTCAACGACGGCGCCGCCGCGCTCGTGATCATGTCCGACACCAAGGCGCGCGAGCTGGGCCTCACCCCGCTCGCCCGCATCGTGTCGACCGGCGTCTCCGGCCTCTCCCCGGAGATCATGGGGTACGGGCCCGTCGAGGCCTCCCAGCAGGCCCTCCGGCGCGCGGGGCTGACCATCGGCGACATCGACCTGGTGGAGATCAACGAGGCGTTCGCCGCCCAGGTCATCCCGTCCTACCGGGACCTGGACATCCCGCTCGACAAGCTCAACGTCAACGGCGGCGCCATCGCCGTGGGCCACCCCTTCGGCATGACCGGCGCCCGCATCACCGGCACTCTGATCAACAGCCTCCAGTTCCACGACAAGCAGTTCGGCCTGGAGACCATGTGCGTGGGCGGCGGCCAGGGCATGGCCATGGTCATCGAGCGGCTCAGCTGAGCTGTAGCGGAGGGTAGGGGCCGCCCGGCCGTACCGGCATACGGCTCCCCCACGCAGCGAGGCGGCACCTGCCCGCAGCGGTAGCGAAGCTGAGCGCGACCAAGAACACCGAGCGGCTCAGCTGAGCTGTAGCGGAGGGTAGGGGCCGCCCGGCCGTACCGGCATACGGCTCCCCCACGCGGCGAGGGCGGCACCTGCCCGCAGCGATAGCGAAGCGGAACCCGACCACGAGAGCACGCTCGTGAACCAATCGTTCCGCGTCCCAGCCGTGACCGAATCTCCCCCAGGATGTGACCTATCTCCCGGGGGAGATTCGTTTGTGCAGGTCATGGCTGTCAGCGGCGCGAACGCCGCGACAAAATACCTGTCCAATTCGTGACGTAATGCACTGACAGGGGGCGCGAGCACACGACAAGCTGATGTAGGAAGTGCGGGGGATCGATTGAAACCGGGAGTAAGTCAGTGAGCGCCATGTCTCTCGCCCTGCTGATGACCACGGCCGCCGCCACGGCCGTGGGCGCCGCTGCCCTGCACGCCGCCCACGGGCTGCGCAAGCAGGTCACGGCGCTGCGCACGGAGCTCGCCGCCGCGAACGGCGACGGCCGTGCTCCCGCCGTACCCCATGCCCGCACCGCCGAGGACATACGCGCCGCCGTCGCCGAGGCCCTCGCCGAGGAGCGTGAGCGCGAGCTGGCCGAGGCGCGGGCCTTCTGGGCCGCCCAGGAGGCCAGGGACGCCGCGGACGCGCCGGGGCCGCTGCTGGGCGGGATGGCCGGCCTGGCGGACGAGGGGCCGTTCTTCGTGCCGCGCCAGGCGGACTTCGCGGGCCTGGAGGCCATGGACCTGGGCGCCGAGTACGCGGAGTACGCCGATGGTCTGGACGACCTCGACTCGCTCGCCGAGCTGCCGGACTTCCCCGGCCTCACCGAGTACCCCGAGGACTCCCCGGAGCTCGCCGCGGCCCGCCGCCGCCACCCCTCCCACCCCGACTTCGTGCCGGTCCAGACACCTGTCGTCACCGACCACGAGCGCACCGTGGCCCGGCTGGAGGAGCTCGCCGAGACGCGTACGGCGCTCACCGACGTACGCCCCGGTCCGCTCGGCACGCTGGACGTGTACGTCTTCGCCGACGGCACGACCCTGTGCATGACCCCCGGCCACCGGGAGACCGCCGAGCGCCTCGCGGACGCGCTGCGCAGCGGCGAGACGCCCGTCCTGCTGGGCGGCTCCGGAGTCTCGGGCGCGTACGCCCTGACCTTCGCGTGCGGCGACGGCAGCGACGCCGACAACGTCTACATCCTGGCCGACCGCGTCATAGCGTCGCTGTAGCGGCCGCCCGCCGCACCGCCGCCACGGCCTCGTCAAGCTCCCGCCGCAGCAGCTCCCCCTGGAGCGGAGAGCCGGCCGGGGCCGTTCGCAAGACCTCCGCCAGATCGTTGCACGCCACCACAAGCTGGTCCGCAACCGCGAAGATCCCGGCGTCCGGCATGGTCCGCGGCGGTGCGTCCGGCGCCTCGATCCGCTGCGCCCGCAGCGACAATTCCCTGGCCAGCGCCAGTCCCTGGGCCGCCGCGCCCCGCTGGAGCCGGCTCTGCGGTGCGGCCCGCAGCCGGTCGGCGAACCGTTCGACGGCGACGGTCAGCTCAGTCGTATCAAGCACCCCGCGACCCTACGCGCCCCGAAGGGACTGTTGCCAACGGGCGAACGCTCGGGCACGGTGTCGTGAAGGAGCACACGCGCAAAGCGTCCGGAGGCGCCGATGTCCCAAGTCTTCTCCGAAGAGACCCATCGAAATCTGCTCTCCCGCATTCCCCATTGCACCGGCCGGCAAGTGTCCGAATGGCTTCGCGCCGTCGAGGAAGGCCCCTCCCTCGTCCGTTTCGAGGAGAAGGTGAGCTGGCTCCGGGGCGAGCACAACCTCAGTTACGGACACGCCAAAGCGATCATCCATGAGTACGACCTGAGGCGAGCCGCGCGGAAGCTGCTCTGACGACGGGCGTCGAACACGGCGGAGGGCCCGCCCGGCGTATGCCGGACGGGCCCTTCCCACGATCACGGGCGTCAGTCGTCGCCCTGCAGGATCGAGATCAGCCGTAGGAACTCCAGGTAGATCCAGACCAGGGTCATGGTGAGGCCGAAGGCCGCCAGCCACGACTCCTCGCGCGGAGCGCCGTACGCGATGCCGTCCTCGACCTGCTTGAAGTCCAGGGCCAGGAAGCACGCGCCGATGACGATGCCGATGACACCGAACAGGATGCCGAGGCCACCGCTGCGGAAGCCCAGGCCGTCACCGCCGCCGAAGACGGAGAACAGCAGGTTCACCGCCATCAGCAGGATGAAGCCCATCGCCGCGGCCATCACGAAGCCGTAGAAGCGGCGGGTGACGCGGATCCAGCGCATCTTGTACGCGATCAGCACACCGGCGAAGACCGCCATGGTGCCCAGCACCGCCTGCGGGACGACGCCCGGTGAGACGTACGTCGAGACGGCGTTGGAGATCACGCCGAGGAAGACGCCCTCGAACGCCGCGTACAGCAGGATCAGCGCGGGCGAGGCCTTGCGCTTGAAGGCCTGGATCATCGCGAAGACGAAGGCCACGAGGGCCGCGCCGATCGCGATGCCGTACGACCTGCCCAGGTTGGCGGGGTCGACGGGCATCAGGAACCAGGCGAGAGCCGCGGTGACGAAGACCGTACCGAGCGTCATGGCGGTGCGCGAGACGACATCGTCGATGGTCATCGCGCCCGGGCGCGCCGGGGCCTGTGCGGGGGCGCCGCGCTGGGCGTCCTGCGTCGCGTACGGGTTGGTGGCGTACGGGTTCGTCGCGTAGGGGTTGGTTCCAGCGGCGGGGCCCCCGGCCTGCGGCTGCTGCGCGTTGAAGCCCGCATAGCCGTTGTCGCGGCTGAACCCCCGTCGCGAGAAGACCGGGTTGCTGCTCCTCATCTCACTCCTCCATGGCCGCCGTGCGCGGCCTTGGAACAAGAGTAATGGGCGAGCAAAAGAAACACCCTAGTGCTCGGGGAGGATCTTTACGGCCCGCGACGTCGTGGGACCGCTCCCGTGGGGTGCGTCGTGAGTGCCCGGAACCGGACTCGAACCGGTACGCCCTCGAAGGGGCAGCGAGGTTTAAGCTCGCCGTGTCTGCATTCCACCATCCGGGCGTGGCGCGCGGCTCCGCGTTGGCACAGGAGCCTATCCGGACGCGTCCCCCGAACAGCGGAACAGTGGCCCGATGTTGTCTTATTTTATTGACGTCTGAGGGTGTGTCAGCGCAGGTGGAGGGCGTTCGGTGGCCATCCCTGCGGGGCTCGCGGCCGCGAAAGGCACGCGCAAAGGAATGACGGAAAGTCGCCGCCTGATGTCACCCGGTCGGAGAACCCTCCCGATTTTCCCTGCCCTCCCCGCTCCCGTTCCCTCCCCTCGCCACCCCTCCTGCCCCCGGACCGCGTCTCAGGGGCGCCGTCATACCTCAGGAGGAGGGGCGGGCCCGCCGGTCCGACTCCAGGCTGCCCCAGGAACGGGCACGCGGGCGGACGCCCCGGCGCCACGCGGCGAAGACGATGGATGAGTCCTCGAACAACCGCCGCGACACCGCGGAACCCTCGACAGGAGTCCCCTCGTGACCACCAGCCCCACCGCTTACCGCGCCACCGCGGTGGCCGCCCGCGCCACGGATCTGTCCAAGGTCTACGGACAGGGGGAAACCCAGGTGGTGGCCCTGGACCGGGTCACCGTGGACTTCCACCAGGGCGAGTTCACCGCGATCATGGGCCCGTCCGGCTCCGGCAAGTCGACCCTGATGCACTGCGTGGCCGGCCTCGACACCTTCAGCGCCGGGTCCGTGCGCATCGGCGACACCGAGCTCGGCTCCCTGAAGGACAAGCAGCTCACGCAGCTGCGCCGCGACAAGATCGGCTTCATCTTCCAGGCGTTCAACCTGCTGCCGACGCTGACGGCCCAGGAGAACATCACGCTCCCCATGGACATCGCGGGCCGCAAGCCCGACAAGGAGTGGGTGCGCAAGGTCATCGACATGGTGGGCCTGTCCGGGCGGCTCAGCCACCGGCCGGCGCAGCTCTCCGGCGGCCAGCAGCAGCGCGTCGCCGTGGCCCGCGCCCTGGCCTCCCGCCCCGAGATCATCTTCGGCGACGAGCCCACCGGAAACCTCGACTCGCGCTCGGGCGCCGAGGTGCTCGGCTTCCTGCGCAATTCCGTACGCGAACTGGGCCAGACCGTCGTGATGGTCACCCATGACCCGGTGGCCGCCTCCTACGCCGACCGGGTGATATTCCTCGCGGACGGCCGGGTCGTCGACGAGATGCTGCACCCGACGGCGGACGGCGTGCTCGACCGGATGAAGGAGTTCGACGCCAAGGGCCGCACGAGCTGACGCGCCGCCGGGGCGCCGCCCCGGATTCCCGCCGATCCCACTTCACCCCAGGACTCACACCTCATGTTCCGTACCGCCCTGCGCAATGTGCTCGCGCACAAGGCCAGGCTGCTGATGACCGTGCTCGCCGTCATGCTCGGCGTGGCGTTCGTCTCCGGCACCCTGGTCTTCACCGACACCCTCTCCCACGCCTTCCGCAGCCAGTCGGCCAAGAGCTACGACAACGTCGCGGTCGCCGTCACCTCGTACGCCAGCGAGAGCGACGCCAAGCAGGAGCCCGGCCTCTCGCAGCAGACCCTCGACAGGATCGGGAAGCTGGACGGGGTCGCCTCCGTCACCGGGCGGGTGGACGGCTTCGCCGGGGTCGCCGACCCCGACGGCAAGCTGATCGGCGCCGGCTGGTCCAACAAGGGCTCCAACTTCGCCCCCGGCAAGGACGGCGAGGACGCCGCCTACGACTTCGTGCAGGGCTCCGGCCCCGTCAAGGACGACCAGATCGCCCTGGACAAGGACACCGCCGCCAAGGGCGAGTACAAGGTCGGCGACAAGGTCCGCGTCGCCACCAACGGGCCGGTCAAGGAGTACACCCTCGCCGGTGTCTTCACCACCGAGGACGGCGCCGTCAGCGCCGGTGGCAGCCTGGTCCTCTTCGACACCTCCGTCGCCCAGCGGCTCTACCTGGCGCCGGGCTACTACCGGGACCTGACCGTCACCGCCGCGTCCGGCGCCGACGACCGCCGGATCCTCGACGCGGTCGAGCCGCTGATCCCGGACAACGCCGAGGCCAAGACGGGCGCGGCGCTCGCCGATGAGCAGGCGAAGGAGATCGAGGAGGGGCTGAGCAGCCTCAATCAGATCCTGCTCGGCTTCGCGGGCATCGCCCTGTTCGTCGGGATCTTCCTGATCGCCAACACCTTCACCATGCTGGTCGCGCAGCGCACCAAGGAGCTCGCGCTGATGCGGGCCGTGGGCGCCTCGCGCAAGCAGATCACCCGCTCGGTGCTGGCGGAGGCCGGTGTGGTGGGCCTGGTCGCGTCCGTGGTCGGCTTGGCGCTCGGTGTCGGCCTGGCCGCGGGCCTGCGCTCCGGGATGGCCGCGTTCGGCATGAAGGTGCCGGCCGGACCGCTCGTCATCACCGCGACGCCGGTGATCGCCGCGCTCTGCGTCGGCGTGCTGATCACGATGCTCGCCGCCTGGCTGCCCGGCCGCCGCGCCGCGAAGATCCCGCCGGTGGCGGCGATGAGCAGCGTCCACGCGGTGGCCACCACCAAGTCCCTGGTCGTTCGCAACTCCATCGGCGGAGTGATCACGGCCCTCGGCGCGGGCGCGATCGTGGCCGGCGCGGCGATGGGTTCGGACGGCCGGTGGATCATCGCCCTCGGCGCGTTCCTCGCGCTCATCGGCGTCATCGTGCTGGTCCCGCTGCTCTCCCGCCCGGTCATCGCCCTCGTACGGCCGCTGCTGGTCCGTGCCTTCGGGGTGTCGGGCAAGCTGGCCGGGCAGAACGCGGTCCGCAACCCGCGCCGTACCGGCGCCACCGCCTCCGCGCTGGCCATCGGCCTGACGCTGGTCACCGGCCTGTCGGTGCTGGGCGTCACGGTCGGCACGGCCCTGGACAAGATGACCACGGACCAGATCAAGGCCGACTACATGGTCGCCATGGCCAGCGGCGGTGACCTGGACAAGTCCGCGCTGGCCGCGCTGGAGAAGGTGCCGGGCGTCACGGCGGTCTCGCCGCAGCAGTCCTCGTCCTTCGAGATCAAGGGCGACTGGGTGTCGGCGTCGGCCATCACGCCGGGCGACATCGAGCGGGTCCTCAACGTCGAGCTGGTGAACGGTTCGCTGGGCACGCTCGGCAAGGGCCAGCTGGCGATCGCCGAGAAGACGGCCACCAAGCAGGGCTGGAAGGTCGGCGACACCCTGCCGGTGACGTTCAACGACGACAAGAAGGGCGAACTGACGGTCGGCGCGATCTTCAAGGACAGCGAGTTCCTCTCGCCGGTCCTGGTGGACACCGAGGTGGTCGCCCCGCACGAGGCGAAGCCGTACATCCCGCAGATCTTCGTGAAGATGGCCGGCGGCCAGACCGCGGCGAACGAGAAGGCCCTGATCAGCGCCCTGGGTGAGAATCCCGCGATCAGCGTGATGGACCACAAGGACATCCGCGACCAGTTCGGCGGCTTCATCAACATGATGCTGAACGTCATGTACGGCCTGCTGGCGATGGCGCTCCTCATCGCGGTGCTCGGCGTGGTCAACACCCTGGCGATGTCGGTCTTCGAGCGGCAGCAGGAGATCGGCATGCTGCGGGCGATCGGTCTGGACCGGCGCCGGGTGAAGCGGATGGTGCGGCTGGAGGCCGTGGTCATCTCGGTCTTCGGCGCGGTGGTCGGCATCGGCCTCGGCTCGTTCCTCGGCTGGGCGATCGGCCAGACCATCAAGTCGAGCCTGCCGGGTTACGCGCTGGTCATCCCGTGGGACCGGATCGGGATCTTCCTGATTCTGGCGGCCCTGGTGGGCGTGCTGGCCGCGATGTGGCCGGCGCGCAGCGCGGCGAGGCTGAACATGCTGAACGCCATCAAGACCGAGTAGCGGTCGGGGTACGCACGCGGAAGGGCCGGGCTCCTGGTGCGGGAGCCCGGCCCTTCGGCGTACGCGGTGCTCACGACGTGGTGGCACTCGGGGCGTGGCGCTCAGGAGGTGGTCTCGGTCCACGCCCTGGGCCGCAGCGGCAGGCCCGAGGTGCCGTCCTCGGGCGTCCGTACGGCGAGGATCTGGTTGACGCCGATCCGGTTGCGCTCGAAGGCCACGGCGCAGGCGGCCATGTAGAGCCGCCAGACGCGGGCGCGGCCCGGTGAGGTGAGCCGTTGGGCCTCGGCCCAGTTGGCCTCCAGATTGGCCACCCACTGGCGGAGCGTGAGGCCGTAGTGCTCGCGGATGGCCTCGACGTCGCGGACCTCGAACCCGGCCTCTTCGAGGGCGGCGGCGGTACGGCCCACGGGGGCCAGCTCGCCGTCGGGGAAGACGTAGGCGTCGATGAACGCGTCGACGTGGTAGGCCGCTTCGTCTTTCTCGGGGCGGCGGGCGATCTGGTGGTTGAGGAGCCGGCCGCCGGGCTTGAGGAGGGCGTACAGTTCGTCGGCGTACTCGCGGTAGCGGGCAGCGCCGACGTGTTCGGCCATGCCGATGGACGAGATCGCGTCGTACGGCCCGTCCTTGACGTCCCGGTAGTCCTGGACGCGGATCTCGATCAGGTCGGTCAGGCCCTGATCGGCGATGCGCTTGCGCGCGTAGGCCGCCTGCTCGGTGGAGAGGGTGACGCCGACGACGCGGGCGCCGTACTCGCGGGCGGCGTGGATGGCCATCGAGCCCCAGCCGCAGCCGACGTCGAGCAGCCGGTCGCCCTTCTTGAGGGCGAGCTTGCGGCAGATGAGGTCGAGCTTGTCGGCCTGCGCCTGTTCGAGGGTGGTGTCCTTGGACCAGTAGGCGCACGAGTAGACCATGGAGGGGCCGAGCACCAGCTCGTAGAAGTCGTTGCCGACGTCGTAGTGGTGGCTGATGGCCTCCTTGTCGCGCCGCTTGGTGTGCAGCGGGCCGCTGCGGCGTCTGACCTCCTCGGCGGGCGGCGGAGGCGGCGGCCACGGCCCGGCGAGCTGGAGCAGGCCACGGGCGGCGGCACGGAACCTGGGGTCGCGTACGGCGTGCACGGCGTCCTTGGCGTCGGCGCCGCGCTCCCAGATCAGGCCCGCGAGCCGGTCGAGGGCCTCGTACAGGTCGCCGTCGACGTCGAGCTCGCCCGCGACCCAGGCACGGGCGAGGCCGAGCTCCCCCGGCCTCCACAGCAGCCGGCGCAAAGCCCTGCGGTGGCGTACGACGAGCACGGGCGCATCGGGAGGCCCCGCTTCACTGCCGTCCCAGGCGCGGATCCGCATCGGCAGCGGATGTCCCAGCAGGTCCTTGGCGAGAGCGGTCAGCCGCGACGCGGCGTCGGCCATGACGCACACCTCCGTGATGACGGAAATCCCAGAAATGCTCAACACCACGTAAACACCCGGGGTGGACGAATGCAGTCCCGAAACGAGGCAACGCGGGAGCAAAATGCGTGCCGTCACCCTCCGCCCGCGCTGCCCTGACACCCCTTCACCCCGCCGGAGCCTCCCCCCGCCGGACCCCCGGGAAACGACCGACGCGCCGGGCCGGACGACGCCGCGGGACCGTTGGACCGTCGCCGCGGGGTCACGCGCGGGCGCGCGCGCACGCCCCCCGATCCCACCCACACCTCCAAGACCCGTTGAACCCGGGCTGGTGGGGTGGCCACCGCTCGGCGGGGCCGGCGGTGGGGGCCGAAGGGGCAGGGCCGTCGCCGCGCCCGGAACGGGGAACGCGAAGGGGCCGCCCGCACCACGGATGGCGGGCGGCCCCTCGGCGAGGTGACCGGGTGACCGGGCGGAACGGTCAGGAGGCCTTGGCCTTCTCCGGGGCCGACTTCGTCGCCGCCGGGGCCGGCTTGGCCGCCTCGTAGAACTCCTCGCGCGGCGATTCGATCGCGCCGAGCGAGACGACCTCGCGCTTGAGGAACATCGCGAGCGTCCAGTCCGCGAAGACGCGGATCTTGCGGTTCCAGGTCGGCATCGCCATGCCGTGGTAGCCGCGGTGCATGTACCAGGCGAGACGGCCCTTGAGCTTGATCTTCATCTTGCCCATGACGATCATCGCGACGCCCTTGTGCAGGCCGAGACCGGCGACCGCACCCTTGTTGGCGTGGCTGTACTCCTTCTGCGGGAAGCCCCGCATGCCGGAGATCACGTTGTCGCCGAGGACCCGGGCCTGCCGCAGCGCGTGCTGGGCGTTCGGCGGGCACCAGGCGTTCTCGTTGCCGGCCTTGCGGGCGGCGAGGTCCGGGACCTGGGCGTTGTCGCCGGCGGCCCAGATGTGGTCGGTGCCCTTGACCTGGAGCGTGGGCTCGCAGTCCACGTGGCCGCGCGGGCCGAGCGGGAGACCGAAGCGGGCGAGCGCCGGGTTCGGCTTCACACCGGCGGTCCACACGATGGTGTTGGAGTCGACCTCCAGGCCGTTCTTCAGCACCACGTGGCCGTCGACGCAGGAGTCCATGGAGGTGTTGAGGTAGATCTCCACCCCACGGCTCTCCAGGTGCTCCTTGCCGTACTGGCCGAGCTTGGGGCCGACCTCGGGGAGGATCTTGTCGGCGGCGTCCACCAGGATGAACCGCATGTCGTCGCGGCTCACGTTCTTGTAGTACTTCGCGGCGTCGCGGGCCAGGTCCTCGACCTCGCCGATGGTCTCCGCGCCGGCGAAGCCGCCGCCCACGAAGACGAAGGTCAGCGCCTTGCGGCGGACCTCCTCGTCGTTCGTCGAGTCGGCCTTGTCCAGCTGCTCGAGGACGTGGTTGCGCAGCCCGATGGCCTCCTCGATGCCCTTCATGCCGATGCCCTGCTCGGCGAGGCCGGGGATCGGGAAGGTGCGGGAGACCGCGCCGAGCGCGATGACCAGGTAGTCGAAGGGCAGCTCGTACGCCTCGCCGACGAGCGGCGCGATGGTGGCGACCTTCCGGTCCTGGTCGATCGTGGTGACCCGGCCGGTGAGTACCTCCGCCTTGGGCAGCACGCGTCGCAGCGGGACGACGACGTGCCGCGGCGAGATGCTGCCGGCGGCGGCTTCGGGGAGGAAGGGCTGGTAGGTCATGTACGACCGGGGGTCGACGACCGTGACGGTCGCCTCGCCGTAGCGCATCTTCTTCAGAATGCGCCGAGCTGCGTACAGGCCTACGTACCCACCGCCTACTACGAGGATCCTGGGACGCTCCGTGGTGCTCATGCCATCGAGTATCCACCCGCCTCAGGGGGGCCGCTCGTGCGCCCCTTCACAAGCTTCTGGCGCACCTCTGCTACACTGCGCGGCCCACGTGAGCGAGGTCATGGCGCGGCCAGGGAACCAGGGTGTCACGGACGGCGTTCTTCACCCCTTGTGAACTGCGGCTGCGAACGGTTCGTCACACGAAATGACCACTGGCGTTCACGCCTGGGAAACATAGCCACGGGCCGCTTCCACGCCTGCGAAAGGGCCCTGACCGGGCCGCCGGAGGCCCTCAACGGGCTCAGCGACCCCCATCAGGGCCCTTTTCCTTGTGAAGAACTTCACGAACTTTTCCGGGGAGGTCCCGCCGGGGGTGTCCGGCGGAGGTTCCGTCACACCAGGGACAGGGCGATTCCATCCAGAATGTCGTGTTCGGAGACGACCACCTCGCGCGCCCCGATCCGCTCCATGACGGCCAGCAGGACCAGCGCCCCGGAGACGATGACGTCCACCCGGCCCGGGTGCATCACCGGGATCGCCGCCCGCTCGTCATGGGTCGCCGCCAGCAGCCGCGCGGTCACCTCGGCGACCCGCTCGCAGGGGATGCGGGAGCGGTGGATCGCCGCCGAGTCGTACGCCTCCAGGCCCAGCGCGATCGCCGCGACCGTCGTGACGGACCCGGCGAGCCCGACGAGCGTGCGCGCCTCGCGCAGCGGAACGGTCTGCTCCGCCAGGTCGAGGGCCGCCTCGACATCGGCCCGGATCGCCGCGACTTCCGCCTCCGAAGGCGGGTCGCCGCGCACATGACGCTCGGTCAGGCGTACGCAGCCGATGTCGACCGACCGGGCCGCGCGCGCGTGCGTGCTCCCGACGACGAACTCCGTGGAGCCGCCGCCGATGTCCACGACCAGGTACTCGTCGGAGCCCGTCAGCTCCTTCGTCGCCCCCGTGAAGGAGAACTCGGCCTCCTGGTCGCCGGTGATCACCTCGGGCTCCACGCCCAGGATGTCCAGCACGCCCCGTACGAAGTCGTCCCGGTTCTCCGCGTCGCGCGAGGCCGAGGTGGCCACGAAACGCAGCCTCTCGGCGCCGTACTCCTTGATGGCGGCGGCGTACTCGCGGCAGGCCGCGAACGTCCGCTCCAGCGCCTCGGGCGCGAGCCGGCCGGTCCTGTCGACGCCCTGGCCGAGGCGGACGATCGTCATCCGCCGGTCCAGGTCGGTGACTTCGCCGGTCGCCGGGTCGATGTCGGCGATGAGGAGGCGGATGGAGTTCGTACCGCAGTCGATGGCGGCGACCCGGGTCACGATCCGGCCTCCTCGGCCTGCTGGTGGGCGGTGACGCAGGGGCCCTTGGCCCACCACTCGGGCAGCATCGCGAGGGCCTCGTCGCCCAGCGGGTTCACGCCGGGGCCCGCCACGAGGGAGTGGGCCACCAGGACGTGCAGGCACTTCACGCGGTCCGGCATGCCGCCCGCGCTCGGGAAGCCCTCAAGGACCTCGATGGCGTCACGGCGCGCGAGGTAGTCCTCGTGCGCGGCGCGGTAGGCGGCGGCCAGCTCGGGGTCCTGCTGGAGCCGCTCCGTCATCTCCTTCATGACGCCGTTCGCCTCCAGCGTGCCGATCGCGGAGTTCGCCCGCGGGCAGGTGAGGTAGTACGTCGTCGGGAACGGCGTGCCGTCGGGGAGCCGCGGCGCGGTCTCGACCACGTCCGGGTGGCCGCACGGGCAGCGGTGCGCGATGGCCCGCAGGCCGCGCGGCGGGCGGCCGAGCTGTTCCTTGAACGCCTCGACGTCCGCCTCGGTGGGCTCGGTGCGTTCGGTCTGCGGAGGGGGGGTGTCCATGCCTGCCTTGGTTCTACTTGTCCGTGGTGCGGTCGGCGCTGTCCACGCCGTCCCAGAGGTTGGAGTACCAGGGGCGGTCCGCCGCGCCCTGGTCGGTGCGGCGCTGACGTGCCGCGTCGGGGTCGATGACCGTGTAACCGGTCTCCCCGGGAAGTACGTAGTGCAGGTGCTCGCGCGCGAGCCGCCTGATGTAGGCGTCGTCCTGGAGCCGCGCCTTCTCGTCGCGCAGCCGCTCGACGCGCTCGCTCGCCTCGGCCGCCAGCCGCTGCTGCTCGGCGATCTCGGCGCGCTGGGACACCCACTGGCGCATCGGATAGGCCAGGGCCACCACCATCGAGCAGACGACCAGCACGAGGAAGGCCGCGCGGCCGGTGAGCCGGGAGCGGCGGGCCTGCCGGCGGGTCTGGGAGCGGTAGACGCGGGCGGCGGTCTGCTCGCCGAGCAGTCGCAGCCTGGTCGCGGTGGAGAACCGGTCCCGGGCCATCGTGTGCGCCTCCCCTGCTACGTACGGACGTCCCCGGACACGGTACGGGACCGTGGCCGGGGACGTACGTAACCGGGCTCTTCGCGGATCAGCCCTTGCCGCGCTGCCGTGCTCGCCGGTCATCCGCGAGGCGACCGCGCTTACCGGTCAGCGAACGCGACCGCGCCTACCGGTCCGCGAACGCGACCGCGCCTACCGGTCAGCGAGGCGACCGCGCTTACCGGTCCGCGAAGCGACTGTGCCTACTGGTCCGCGAAGCGACTGTGCCTACTGGTCCGCGAAGCGGAACCGCGGGAAGGCGCTGCGGCCGGCGTAGACCGCCGCGTCGTCGAGGATCTCCTCGATGCGCAGCAGCTGGTTGTACTTGGCGACGCGCTCGGAGCGGGCCGGGGCACCGGTCTTGATCTGGCCGCAGTTGGTGGCGACGGCCAGGTCGGCGATGGTGACGTCCTCGGTCTCGCCGGAGCGGTGCGACATCATGCACTTGAAGCCGTTGCGCTGGGCCATCTCGACGGCGTCCAGGGTCTCGGTCAGCGAACCGATCTGGTTGACCTTGACGAGCAGGGCGTTGGCCGCGCCCTCCTCGATGCCACGGGCGAGGCGCTCGGGGTTGGTGACGAACAGGTCGTCACCGACGAGCTGGACCTTCGCACCGAGCTTCTCGGTGATGGCCTTCCAGCCCTCCCAGTCGTCCTCGAACAGCGGGTCCTCGATGGAGACCAGCGGGTAGGAGGCGACGAGCTCCTCGTAGTACTCGGTCATCTCGGCGGCCGAGCGGGTCTTGCCCTCGAACTCGTACGCGCCGTCCTTGTAGAACTCGGACGCGGCGACGTCGAGCGCCAGCGCGATGTCCTTGCCCGGGGCGTAACCGGCCTGCTTGATGGCCTCCAGGATGAGGTCGAGGGCGGCGCGGTTGGACTCCAGGTTCGGGGCGAAGCCGCCCTCGTCGCCCAGACCCGTCGACAGGCCCTTCTCCTTCAGGACCTTCTTCAGGGTGTGGTAGACCTCGGTGCCCCAGCGCAGGGCCTCGGAGAAGGACTCCGCGCCCACGGGCGCGATCATGAACTCCTGGATGTCCACGTTGGAGTCGGCGTGCGAGCCGCCGTTCAGGATGTTCATCATCGGAACGGGCAGCAGGTGCGCGTTCGGGCCGCCCAGGTAGCGGAAGAGCGGGAGGTCGGAGGCCTCGGAGGCGGCGTGCGCGACGGCGAGGGAGACGCCGAGGATGGCGTTGGCGCCGAGCGACGACTTGTCCGGGGTGGCGTCCAGGTCGAACATCGCCTGGTCGATCAGCCGCTGCTCGGTGGCGTCGTAGCCGACGAGCTCCGGGCCGATCTGCTCGATGACGGCGAGGACGGCCTTCTCGACACCCTTGCCGAGGTAGCGGTCCTTGTCACCGTCGCGGAGCTCCAGGGCCTCGAACGCGCCGGTGGACGCACCGGACGGGACGGCAGCACGGCCGGTGCTGCCGTCGTCGAGGCCGACCTCGACCTCGACCGTGGGGTTGCCTCGGGAGTCCAGGATTTCCCGGGCTACGACGACGTCGATGGACGGCACGAGCATCTCCTTCTGGGATGTGACGCAAAATGTGACGCATGCGGTGCAGGGTCTCTTTGGCCTTGCGGCAAGAGCCTAACCGGCCGGGGAGCCGTGACCAGCCGACGCCCGCCTCCTGGGACGAAAAAGGGCTCAGGAGCCTGCATACGGTGCGAAATGCCACGAAACTTACCGGTCGGTAGGCAAGCCGGGCCGTGGGCTTCGGCGGCCGGCGCCGAAAAGCCCCGGCCCGGCGCGCACGGGGGAGAGCGCGCCGGGCCGGGGCGGCGGAGGGGGTCAGCTCAGGTGGAGCTGCTGGCCCGGGTAGATCAGGTCGGCGTCGTCGACGATGTCCTTGTTCAGCTCGAACAGCTTCTTCCAGCCGCCCTCGACGTTCTTCGCCTGGGCGATGGTGCTGAGGGTGTCGCCGGCCTTGACCTTGTACTCGCCGTCGCCCTTCTCGACCTTCGTGCCGGTCGGGGTGGTGACGGTCTTCGACTCGGCCTTCGGCGCGGTGCGCTGCTCGCTGCGCGTGGTGGGCTGCTCGGCCGCGCGCTCCTGCTGCTGGGGCTGCGCCTGGGTCTGCGCCTGCTCGGCGCCGCCGCCGTCGTACGAGGCGCTGGACAGGCCGACGCCGCAGTTCGGCCAGGCACCCTTGCCCTGGCCGGCCAGGACCTTCTCGGCGATCTCTATCTGCTGCGACTTGGAGGCCTGGTCGGCGGTCTGGGCGTACGCGGTGCCGCCGTACGCCGCCCAGGTCGAGGCGGAGAACTGCAGGCCGCCGTAGTAGCCGTTGCCGGTGTTGATGGACCAGTTGCCGCCGGACTCGCACTGCGCGACCTTGTCCCACTCGGCGGCGGTGGCGGCCGAGGCGGACGTGGCGCCCATCAGCGGGGCGGCCACGGCGGCACCGGTGATGCCGGCGAACGCGGCGAACCGGACGGCCTTGGAGGGGCGACGGTGCTTGGCCTTGCTGGAAAACAGCATGGAACATCTCCTCACCGACGCCTGCGAGGTGAGCTGTCGGGTTCGGGCCAAGTGAGTTGCCCGGCCGCGCGAATCGCGCGGCTCCACCCCTAGCCGGTCTCCTGCCATGTCCCCATGGCCGGACCCGGCACTTACCTTGGGTCCCCCGCTCCTGCCTTCGGCGCTTGACGCGACGACTGTTCCCGTCGACCGGCGGCAGGATTCGGCGTACCGGTCGATGGGGCCCGCGGTGCGAGCAGTCACGACCGTAATCACAGACCCGCCCGAACTTCAAAGACGGACATCAGGGTCAATCCGCCCTTATGCGCCTGCCTTTGGCGGACGTTTCCCCAGGTGAAGGGCGAAGTGGTCAGACCGGGCGGCCATGACACACCAGTTGGGACAAAGAGACTCATGTCTCACCGGGGCGCAAACGGACATACACCCCGGATCTACTCCTGAGCCGCCGTCAGGTCGAGGCTCTGACCAGGCAGGATGAGGTCCGGGTCGGCGCCGACGGCCTCGCGGTTGGCCTCATAGAGGGCCGACCAGCCGCCAGGGACCTGCTGCTCGTCCGCGATGACCCACAGGCTGTCGCCGGGACGCACGGTGTACGCGCCGGGCTCGACCGCACCCGGGTCGCGTGTCGCCCCGTCACCTCGCGAGGGGCGGTCGCCCGTTTCGCGGCCGGTGCCCGCCTCGCCGGCGCCGGTGGCGCCGCCGCCCTGCGGGGCCGCCGGGTCGTACGGGGCGCCCGAGGTGCCCGGAGTGCCCGAGCTGCCCGGAGCGCCCGGACTGCCCGGACTGCCCGGCTCCGTGGCGGGGGTCTCCTCCGGGGCCGTCTCGCCCCGGTGCTTGCCGGTGCCGGTGGCGGGGCCCCCGGCGGGGGCGGGCGACGCCGGGGCGGTCCCGGCGGGAGCGCCCGCACCGGCCGGCGCGGAGGCCGCGGGCGCCTCGGGGGCTTCCAGCACGTCGGGCAGGCCGGAGGGCGCTGCCGGGTCGGTGCTCCGCGTCGGCTCGGGCGCCGTCGGGGCGGTCTCGGTGGGCGTGAGGCCGAGGGCCGGCCCGGACGTCTCGGTGGCGCCGCCCAGGCCCGCGATGGGGGCGCAGGTCTCCCACGTCTTGACGCCGGTCGCGGCGTACACCTTCTCCGCCACGTCTATCTGCTCGCCACGGCTGGCGAGGTCGGGCCGCGGGGCGTGGGCGAGACCTCCGTACGACTCCCAGGTCTCCTGCGACATCTGCAGGCCGCCGTAGAAGCCGTTGCCGAGGTCGGCGCTCCACATGCCGCCGGACTCGCATTCGGCCACCTTGTCCCACGTGGCGGCGTCGGCCGCCGACGCGGAACCCGCGCCGAGCAGCGGGAGCGCGATGGCGGATCCGGTCACCCCTGCCGCGACGACGATGGCGGGGGCTTGACGGGGTCGTCGGTGCCGGCCGTTCCCGGAGCGCATGCGGTACTGCCTTTCGCGTGACTGCTGAGGTGACGGTGAACGTAGCGGCATTCGAACGTCAGTCACAAGTCGATGCACCTGAGATCACGCGAACATCACAGTTATGACGGATCGTCAGTTCTCAAAGGGGGTGAACTCGACAGGGAGCGTGCGCAGTCCCCGCATAATGAGCCCGCCACGCCACCGCAAATCGGCAGGATCCACCGCAAGCCGGACGTCCGGCAGCCGTGTCAGCAGCGTCGCCAGCGCTGTCTGTCCCTCCAGCCGGGCGAGCGGTGCGCCGAGGCAGTAGTGGATGCCGTGTCCGTAGCCCAGGTGCGGGTTGTCACGCCGCCCCAGGTCGAGCGTGTCCGGTTCGGCGAACCGCTCGGGGTCCCGGTCGGCCGCGGCGAGGACGACGAGGACCGGGTCGCCGGCCGCGATCCGCTCGCCGCCGATGGTGAGCGCCTCGGTCGCGAACCGCCACGTCGCCAGCTCCACCGGCCCGTCGTAGCGCAGCAGTTCCTCGACCCCGGTCTCCAGCAGCCCCCGCTCCCCCGCCGCCAGCGACTCCTGGAGCCGGGCGCGCTGGTCCGGGTTGCGCAGCAGGGCGTAGACGCCGTTGCCGATCAGGTTCACGGTCGTCTCGAAGCCGGCGAACAGCAGGATGAAGGCCATGGCGGCGGCCTCGTTCTCGGTGAGGTGCTCGCCGTGATCACTGGCCCGGATGAGCCCGGAGATCAGGTCGTCCCCCGGCTCCTGCCGCTTGCGGTGGATCAGCTCGGCGAGATAGCCCCGCATCTTCTTCACCGACCGCGCGACGCCGCCGCGCGGCCCGCCGCCCTGCCCCGCTTTCGTATGCCGCAGCATCATCCCGGCCCAGTCCCGGAAGTCGTCCTGGTCCTCGCGGGGCACACCCAGCATGTCGCAAATGGCATAAATGGGGAGCGGGAAGGCGAACTCATGGATGAGGTCGGCTTCCCCTTTTGTTGCGAAGTTGTCGATGAGCCGGTCCGTCAGCTCCTGCACGCGCGGCGCGAACTCCGCCACCCGGCGGGGTGTGAACGCCTTGGAGACCAGCCGGCGCAGCCGGGTGTGGTCCGGCGGGTCGATGTTGAGCAGGTGGGTCATCAGCTCGGCCTTGCGCTCGCCGGGGATGCCCGTCCTGCCCCTGGCGTGCGCGGGCTCGTCGTGGTGCGCCGGGTTCTTGCTGAGCCGCTGGTCGGCGAGCGCCTGCCGGGCATCGGCGTACCGCGTCACCAGCCACGCCTCGACACCGCTGGGCAGCCTGGTGCGGTGTACGGGGGCGTGCTCGCGCAACCAGGCGTAGGCGGGGTACGGGTCGGTGGCGAACTCCCAGGTGAAGAGTTCGGGAGGGCTGGAGGGAGCGTTCGGGTCGTTCACTCCTCGACGTTAACGCCGTGCCCCTCGGCCGCGCGGATCGCGTCACGGTAGGTGCGGGCGGCCGCCCTCAGCGCGGCTTCCGGGTCCACGCCGGCCGCTTCGGCCCGTACCGCCAGGGCGAGCAGGTCGTAGCCGAAGCCGTCCGCCTTCGGCAGCGCGACGTCCAGCCCGGCGCTGCGCACCCGGCTCGCCAGCTTCGCCGCCAGGGCCAGGCCGGGCTGGCCGAGCGGGACGCCGTCCGTCACCGACGCGCGCTGCTTCTCGATCGCCTTCGTACGCAGCCAGTGGGCCTTGACCTCCTCCGGCGTCTCGGCGCTCTCCTCGCCGAAGACGTGCGGGTGGCGGTGGATCAGCTTCTCCACGATCGTGCCCGCCACGTCATCGATCGAGAAGGGCTCGTCCTCGTGCTCCTCGGCGATCCGGGCGTGGAAGACGACCTGGAGGAGTACGTCGCCGAGCTCCTCGCGCAGTTCGTCGCGGTCACCGTCCTCGATGGCCTCGACGAGTTCGTACGCCTCCTCGATGCCGTACTTCGCCAGGCCCTGGTGCGTCTGCCGCGAGGACCAGGGGCACTCCCGGCGGATGCGGTCCATGACCTCCACCAGGTCCAGCAGCCGGGCGCCCGGCAGGTCGTACGAACCGGGCAGCAGCTCCAGGTCGGGCATGCGCACCCGGTTCGACCCGGCGAGCCGGGCGAGCCCGTCCGTCAGGGCGCGGTCGCCCTCACCGGAGGGGATCACCACCACGGTCGAGCCGTCGGCGCACGCGTCGACCAGCTCCTCGGCCGTCGGCGCCGCGATGTCGACCGTGACGCCCGCCTCGCGCAGGTACGGCAGCTGCGGGTGGCCCTCGTCGGCGCACAGCACCCGGTCGGCGGCGCGCAGCGCCTGCCACGCGGGCCAGGACAGCAGCCCGGGCGCGACGCGGTGGCTGGCGGTGAGCAGGACGATACGGCCGGGGGCGGTGGCGTCGGGGGTGCCGGCGGCGGGGGCGTCGGCGGGGGTGTCGGCGGGGGTGTCGGCGTTCACCCTTCGAACCTACCGCCTGGGATCACATACCGGCCGGGGGGTCCGAGTGGTCCTGGGTGACCCGGCGGATCCAGGGCGCGCTGTACTCCCCGAGCTGGATCTTGTCGTTGTCCCAGGTGCCGTACCGGGGGTTCACGTCGATGTCCAGCTTCTTCGACGCCGCGGCGAAGACCTCGGTCAGCTTCCGCTGCCCCTCCGGGGTGTTCCCCGCGCCGAGCTTCGCCGCGATCTTGTTCATGAGGACGTTGCGCCGCACCACACTGTCGATCTCGTCGGGGGCGACCCCCTGCTGCTGGAGCAGCATCGCGGCGAGCTGCTCCTCGCCACCGCTCCGGGTGGCGGCGGTCCGCCGGGTCTCCTGGATCTCCCTGCGGCTGACGGTGATCCCGTGGTCGGCGGCGACCTTCTCCACGACCCGGTCGAAGATCATTCCGTTGAGCTTCTCGCGGTTCAGGTCGCCGGTGGCCTCGATCAGCTGCTCCGCCTGCGGCGACGCCTGCTGGGCGGTGCGTACGTCCCTCACCTGGGCCTGGAGCGCCGCCACCTCGATCCGGTCCCCGTCGATGACGGCCGCGGCCCCGGGGTGGGCCTCGCTGCCGCAGGCGGCCAGGAGCGGCGCCGCGGCGAGGAGCGCGGCGGCGACGGAGAGCGCGGTGCGACGGCGGCGATGCAGGCGGTGCAAAGGAGCCTCCCGGCGTGGGTCGTGCGTCAGTGTGAACGACCTTGCGGTGATCGATGTTAGGCAGTCGCAGTGGCGTAGGCCACTACTTCGAGGTCACTGCTTCCGATGCCACGGCTTCGGACGCCACTGCTTCGGATGCCACGGCTTGGCATGTCACTGCTTCGGACAACGACTCACGCGCATGGGGAGTCTCGGGGCGCAGCATGATCGTCCGCGACACGACGAACGTGATGGGGATCGCCACCGCGGCCGCGACGAGGGGGGCGTACCGGCTGGAGAAGCCCGCGACGTCCACCAGGAGCCAGACGCCGCTGGTGGTGATGGCGAAATTGGCGGCGTTGGTGAGCGGGAACAGCAGGAACTTCCGCCACGTCGGGCGGGTCCGGTAGGTGAAGCGGCAGTTCAGGAAGAAGGACCCGGTCATGGCCAGGAGGAAGGCGACGACGTGCGCGGCGACGTAGGGCAGCGGGGTCAGGGCCAGCAGCAGCAGGTAGCAGCCGTAGTAGGTGGCGGTGTTCACCACGCCCACCAGCGCGAACCTGACGATCTGGCCACTGATCCGGCCGTGGACGGTCATCGGCGTACGAGCTCCCCGTGGTGGTGTGGCGCGGAGGTGTTGCTCGCCTTCACCAGGAAGTGCGGGCGGCGCTTCACCTCGTAATAGATACGTCCCACATACTCCCCGACGACTCCGAGCATGACCATTTGGACTCCGGCGAGTGCGGTGACCGTCACGAGAAGAGTGACATAGCCGGGGGTGTCGACTCCCTTCACCAGGGCGACACCGACGATCCAGACGGCATACACGGCGGCGACGGACACCAGCAGCAGGCCGAGGTAGAGGGCGGCGCGCAGGGGTTTGTTGTTGAAGGAGAGCAGGCCGTCGAGTCCGTAGTTGAGGAGTTTCCCGAAGGTCCATTTCGAGCGGCCCTGCTCACGTGCCGCGTTCTCGTATTCGATCGTGGTGGTGCGGAATCCCACCCAGGCGAAGATGCCTTTGGAGAACCGGTTGTACTCGGTGAGTCGCAGTATCGCGTCGACCGTACGGCGGGAGAGGAGCCGGAAGTCGCCGACGCCGTCCATGAGCTCCACGTCGACGAGCCGGTTGATCAGCCGGTAGTAGGCGCGGGCGGTGAGGGTGCGGGTGACCCGGTCGCCCGTGCGGGTGCGGCGGGCCACGACCTGGTCGAACCCCTCGCCGTGCAGCCGCAGCATGCGGCGCACCAGCTCGGGCGGGTGCTGGAGGTCGGCGTCCATGATGACGACGGCGTCACCGGCCGCGTGTCGCAGCCCGGCCAGCATCGCCGCCTCCTTGCCGAAATTGCGGCTGAAGGACACATAGCGGGTACGGGAATCGGCGGCCGCGATCGCTTCGAGCAGCGGGAGCGTACGGTCATGGCTTCCGTCGTCCACGTAGACCAGCTCGAATCGCACCCCGGGGGATCCGGGGAATCCGGGGAATCCGGGGAGTCCCAGGGATTCGAGGGATTCGAGTTCTGCGGTCACGCGCTCATGGAAGCGGCCGATGATCTCCTCTTCGTTGAAGCACGGCACAACTATCGAGATCAGCACAGAAGAACGACAACCGACGCGCGTGTCGGCGGCGGACGGATCACATGGCGGGCAGGCGACCATTGCATGAACTGGCCCGGGGAGATGGTGATTTCACGTTCCGGCCCTGCGATATTCGACAGCACCATGCAGAGATATGTGTCCCGGACGTGGGCGTGCGCGCTCGCCGGGCTGCTCACCGCCCTCGCCGTCTGCGCCGGTGACGCCGCCGCCCGCACCTTCCCCTTCGGGCCGCGTACCCGCGCCGTCAACGACCTCGGCAACCAGTTCGTGCCGTTCCACGCCCACCTGTGGGACCTGCTGCACGGTCGGGCCGATGGCGGCCTGCTGCTGAACTGGCGGTCGGGCTACGGCACCAGCTTCCTGCCCGACCTCGGTACGTATCTGACCAGCCCGTTCTCGGTACTGGTCGGCCTCTTCCCGCGCGATGACATCGACCTCGCGGTGTATGTGATCACGGTGGCGAAGATGGCGGCCGCCGCGGCCGCGATGACCGGTCTGCTGCTCGCCCTGCGCACGGGCAGCCGGTGGGGCGCGGCGGTGCTCGGCGCGTCGTACGCCCTGTGCGGCTGGTCCGTCGTCGAGGCGTCGTACAACCCGATGTGGCTGGACGGACTGATCGCGTTTCCGCTGCTGTGCCTGGTGGGCGCGTGGGTACGGGACGGTCGGCGCCCGGTGCTGGGGCCGGTGGTCGTCGCGGTGGCGTGGGTGGCCAATTTCTATACGGCGTACATGGCGACGATCGGCGCGGCGCTGGTGCTGATGGTGGTGCTGCTGATACGCGGGGTGCCTGGGTGGCGGGTGCTGGGGCGGGCGGCCCGGACCGTGCTGCTCGGGGTGGGGCTCGCGGCGCCCGTCCTGGTGCCGGTGTTCCTCGGGTCGCGGCACGCGTATCCGGGGTGGACGCGGGAGTTCGCCCCGGCCGGGTGGGCGGACGTGGCGGCCCGGGCGCTGCCGGCGACGTACGGCTTCTTCACCCCGGCGGTCTTCCTCGGCACGGGCGCGCTGCTGCTCGCCGCCGCGCTGCCCTTCCACCGCCGGGTGCCGGCGCGGGAGCGGTGGGTGTGGACGGGCCTGGTGGTCGCGGTCCTGCTGTCGGCGCAGTGGGAGCCGACGCACCTGGTGTGGCATGTATTCGCCACGCCCAACGGCAGCCCGTACCGGCAGACGTTCGTGCTGGCGGGGGTGGTGGTGCTCACCGCGTGGACGGCGGTGTCGTACGGCTGGCCGGGGTGGCGGGCGCTGGGGGGCGGGGTGGCGGTGCTGGGGGTGGTCGCGGCAGGTGCCGCCCCCAGTGACCTGGTCACGGCGTGGGCGTACGGGCTGTTCGCGGCCGGGCTGGCCGCGGCGGTGGGCGCGGTGCTGCTGATCCGCCGGCCCGGGTACGCGGTGGTGGGCGCCGCGCTGTTGTCGGGTGCCCTGGTGGGGCAGGCCGCGGCGACCACGGCGCACGCCGACCGGGAGCGGCCCGCCCGGCTGGACGACTACCCGGCGTGGGGCGCGCCGCACGAGGCGCGGGCGGCGGCCGTGGCCGGGTCGGACGGGTGGCCGCGCCACCGCACCGATCCGGGGCGGCCGCAGCTGACGGGGAACGATCCGCTGCTGGTGGGCGGGCAGGGCGCGGCGTACTACAGCAGCCATACGCCGGCGGTGCTGACGCGGACGCTGGCGGCGCTGGGCGGCGGCTGGACGTCGAACGGGCGGAGCGTGCAGTCCCTGGACAACCCGGTGACGGACGCGCTGTTCGCGGTGGGCGCGCGGGTGCGGGGGGCGGACCTGGTGCGGGGTCAGGAGGTGTTGCGGGGCCAGGATGTGCTGCGGCGCGAGGAGGTGCTGGGGCGCGATGGTGTGCTGCCGGGCCAGGGGGTGCCGCGAGGCCCGGAGGTACTGCGGGGCCCGGGGGTGTTGCCGCGCGAGCACGTGCTTCCGCTGGTGACGCTTCGGCCGCCGGGGCGGGAACTTCGGTACGGGGCTTCGCCGTTCCGCAACCAGGAGCTGCTGCTCGGGTCGCGCGTCTACGACCTCCCCGCCGATGGCGCGTGCCCGGTCGGCAGCGACGTCCACCTGTGGGCGCCCGACTTCAGCGGGACGGCCCGCCTGGGGGCCGGCGCCCCGGTGCGGCTGAGCGGCGGGCTGCCCAAGCGGCGGGCGGCGATGGTGCCGCTGGGTACGCAGCGCACGGCGGGCGTGCGGGTGACGCTGGACGGCAGAGGCGCGGTGCCGCCCGGCAGCGTCGGGTGCCTGGACCGGGCCAGGCTGGCGAAGGCCGTCGCCCGGCTGAAGGCGACCGGCGCGGTAGCGGTGCACGTCACCGCAGACGGCGTGCGCGCCGACCTGCCGCCCGGCCCCCGCGGCACGGCCGTGCTCGCGGCTCCCCGCATCGCGGGCTGGCGCTGCGAAGGCCGCCCGGCCGGTTCGTACGGCGGGCTCGTCGCGGTCGACGTGGCCGCGCGCACCGCCCCGTCGTCGGTGGAGTGCGCCTTCCGCCCACCCGGCCTGCGGGCCGGTACGGGGGTGGGGGCGGCGGCGCTGGCCGCGCTGGTGCTGTGGCGGGCGGGGTCGCGGGGCCCGGGCCGGCTGGTGGCGCGGGCGCCGGGCCGACTGATGACGCGGGCGCCGGGCCGGCTGGTGGCGCGGGCGCCGGGCCGGGGTGCGGGTCGCCTGCGCGACACCAAGACTTCATCCGCGCAGCACCCTTCCGTGGCCCGGCCGCCCGCCGGGGGCGCGTAGCTTGCGCCGCATGCCCTCTCTTCTGAGCAACCGGCTGGCGAAGCGGGTCCTGCGCCCCGCGTTCGCCCTGGTCGAGCAGCGCATGGAGCGCGTGACCACCGCGTTCCAGTCCGACCTCGACGCCCTGCACCACGAGGTGGCCGACCTGCGGCGCCAGAGCTACGGCCTCGGGCTGCTGCTCGACCAGGCCGGGCGCGACGGGCACCGGATGCCCACCGCCACCCAGGTCGACACGCTCGTACGCGAGGTGCGCGCCGTCACCGGTGACAGCGGCGAACGGGCCCGGCACGACATCACCGTCGCCTACCGCCACCTGGTGGCGCTAGAGGCGCTCGGGGCGGGCGGCCTCGCCGGCACCGTCTCGGACGTGTGCGGGCGGCTGGCGACCGTACCGCTGCTCGGCCCGCCGAACGGCGAGGTGCTGGAGATCGGCGCCCTGCACGGGCTGTTCGCGGCCGCGCTGCAACGGATGCTGCGGCGCGAGGGCGTCGAGGCGCGGCTGACGATCGTCGACCCCCTGGACGGCCCGCCCACACGCGCGCACATGGTGCGGGCCAACCTCGCGCTGGGCGGGGCCGTCCCCGGCGCGGCGGACACGGCGCGGATCGAACAGGGCGTCTTCGGCGACCCGGGCGTACGGCAGCGGATCGCCGACCGCCGCTACGGCGTGATCGTGGTGAACGGCGACCCCGACCTGGCGGCGGTACGCGAGCTGGCGGCGCCCGGCGCCATCGTGGTGCTGGGCCACCAGCCGCGCCCGGCGGGCCTCACCGGCCTCGGCCGGGTCGCCGACTCGGTGTACTGCCGCGTGGACTAGTCAGATACCGCGCATCCGCTGCTGGCGGTCCAGCGCGCGGCGCAGGTCCGCCGCGAGCGGGTGGTAGGGGCCGTACGTCCGCTCCGTGTCGTACAGCAGGCTCTGCAACTGCTGGTACGCACCCGTGTGGTCGCCCATCGCCAGCAGCAGGTGGCCTATGCGGTGGCGGATGTCGAAGGCGCGGGCGGGGTCGGCGCCGGCCGACTGCCCGTTCTCGTAGTACGGCAGGACCGCCCGGTACTCGGCGAGCGCGGCGGCCGTCTCGCCCAACTGCTCCAGGCACTGCGCCGCGTCGTACCGGAACTGCAGCGTCTGCGGGTCGGCCGGGCCCGCCTCGGCCGACCGGTCGTCGGCGAGGCGCCGCAGCTCGGGCAGGGCGCGCCGGTACTGCCCGTCGTCCATCAGCGTCGTCGCGTACTGCTTGCGCAGGATCCGTACGACCGGTGAGTGCTCGCCGTGCTCGGCGGCGGCCGCCGGGAGGATCCCGCCGAGGATGTCGACGGCCTGGGTGATGCTGCCCTCGCCGAGCAGCCGCTTGACCTCGTCGACGGCTGCCGCGACATCGGGGCGGGAGGCGGCGGGGGCGACGGCCGGCTGCGGCACGGGCGCCGGGGTGGTGGCGCGGTCGGGCCACGGGGCATGCGGGCGGAGGAAGGGCCGGGTCGGGTCAAGGGGGCCGGCCGGGGCGCCGCGCCCGGGCAGCAGCGGCGCGAGGGCCTCGTACACCTCCTGGGCACCGGACGGGCGGTGCTGCGGGTCCTTGGCGAGCAGCCGCAGGACCAGCGCTTCGAGCGCCTCGGGGATCTCGGGGCGCAGCCGGCGGACGGGCACCGGCGGCTCGTACAGGTGGCGGTGGAGGACGCCGAGGGCGGTGGAGCCGGCGAACGGCACGTTGCCGCTGAGCAGTTCGTGGAGCAGGACCCCCAGCGCGTACAGATCGGTGTACGGGCCCACGGCGCCGCCCATGGCCTGCTCGGGCGCCATGTAGGCGGGGCTGCCGATGGGCGAGCCGGTGTGGGTGAGGCGGGTGGTGTCGGTGTCGATGACCGAGGCGACGCCCAGGTCCAGGACGGTGACCGTGCCGTCCGGCTTCACCATGACGTTGCGGGGCTTGAGGTCGCGGTGGACGATCGGCACCGCGTGCACGGCGGCGAGCACGGCGCACAGCTGGGCGGCCACGCACACGGCCCACTGCCAGGGGTACGGGTCGTGCTCGGCGAGGTGGTCGGCGAGGTCGGCGCCCTCCACGTACTGCATGACCAGGAACAGGTCGTCGCCGTCGCCGCCCGCGTCGTGCACGGTGACCAGGCCGGGGTGGGCGACCTGGGCGGTGACGCGGCACTCCCGGACGAAGCGGCGGCGCATCTCGTCGGCGGCGGTGGCGGCGGCCATGTGGTCGGGGCGCAGCAGCTTGACGGCGACGCGGCGGTCGAGCCGGCCGTCGTAGGCGGTCCAGACCTGGCCCATGCCGCCCTGGCCGATGACGGTGGACAGCTCGTACCGCCCGGCGATGACCCGTCCGCTCACTTGTCCTCTTCCTTGCGGAGGAGGTCGCTGAGTTCGTCGAGCTCGGCGCGCACCTGGTCGATGCGGTGCGACGGGGGCTTGGCGGGGGCGGGCGGCTGGGGCTGCGGCTGCGGCTGGATCGGGGCGGGGGCCGGGGCTTGGAGCTGGGGCTCGGGCTGGAGGTGGGGCTGCGGGGGTATCGGTGGCTGGAGGTGGGGCTGGGGCGTGTGCCCGTAGGGCTGCGGATAGCCGTAACCGGCCGTCTGCTGGGGGAACGTCGCCGCGTACGGGTTCGGGGCGGGCTCGGCGTAGCGCCGCTCGTAGTGGCGGAGGTCGGCGTACAGGAAGTAGCCGGTGAAGACCGCGGCGTTCAGGATGATGCCACCCATCGCCAGGTCCATCTGGAGCGAGTCGATGTCATCGGTGGTGAAGGCCAGGCCGACGATGATGAACACGACGGACAGGGCGAACAGCGCCCAGTCCAGCGCCTTGCGGGTCACGATCGCGAGCCGCAGCGTCGTCGCCCACGTCAGGAAGCCGATGCTCAGCAGCGGCAGGAGCGCGAAGACGACGCGCAGCACGACCACCGCCGTCGTCGACGGGCGACGGGGCTGAGGCGGCACGATGCCGGGGCCGGGGCCGTACATTGCTGCTCCTGGGCGAACGAGTCGGATACGGAAGTGAGCGTATACACCGACACCGACAACCGGCCCCGGGTTGTACGGAACCGTTGTTGAACCGATCAACAAACGGATGCGTGCCCCCTCTCTCACGCCCCGCCGCCCACGCCCCGCTGCTCAGGCCACGCGCTCACGCCCCGCGCCCACGCCCCGTGCCTGAGGGGCATCAGTCCTCAGTCCTCAGTCCTGAGTCCTCAGTCCTGAGCCCTCAGGCCTCCACCGTGCCGTCCGTCAGCCCGTCGTACATGCCCCGCACCAGCCGCTCCCCCAGCCGCCCCGTCAGGCGCAGCGCCTCCTCGAACTCCGCCAGGGCGCGGAACCGCTCGCCGTACCGCTGCTGTTCGGCGAGCGGAAGGCGGGGCAGTTGGAGGCGCCGTACATCGAGGCGGGTGGCGGTGGACGCGTAACTGCTGGCCTGCCGGTTGTTGGCGGTGCCGCGCAGGAACCCCGCCAGGAACCAGGGGTCGAGGGCCGCCGGGTCGGGGCGCAGCAGCTGGAGGTTGCGGCCCAGCGCGGCGCCCGCCGTGGCGTCGTCGACGACGCGGGCGATGGACCCGCCGCCGAGGACGGGGACGACGACGTCACCGGCGCGTACGAGCACGGGCTGCTCGCCCGGCCCTTCGGGGAGGCTGCCGGAAGGGGCCTGGCCGGCGAGGACGTCCTGCTCGGTGAGGACGGGGACGGCCCCCGTGCCGCCGGTGCCGCCACCCGCACCGCCCGCACCACCCGCACCGCCCGCGCCGCCCGCGCGCAGTTCCAGGGCGCCGGTGCGGGCCAGTTCGCCCACGGTGACACCGGGGGCGCGAAGGGGTGCCGTGCGGGCGGCGGGCCGGACGGGGGGCGGGGTAAGCTCGCCGGTCCGGCGCAGCACGGCCGTCAGCCGGTCGCGCACGGCGGCCAGCTCGTCGGCGCCTCCGGCGGCGGCCTGGGGCGGCAGGTGGCGGGCGGGTGCCAGGTCCACGTCGTCGTCGAGGAGTTCGATGACGGGCACGCAGCGGTGGGCGCCGGGCTGTTCGGTGACGGTGCCGTGCTTGTCGAAGGGCCCCCACGCGTCGAGTACGGCGTTGTGGACGGCTTGCCAGTCGAGCTTGTCCCGGCGGGCGTCGGTGTGTTCCGAGGCGTCCACGACGAGCAGCTCGGGCGAGGCGGGGGCGCCCGTGACGGGCTTGCGCAGCACCCACAGGTGGAGCGGAATGCCGTACGGGGGTGCCGCGCCGGCCGGCAGGGCGACGACCGCCCGCAGGGCGCCGCGGCGCAGCAGGTCGGCGCGGATGCGGCGGCCGGAGCGGCGGGACGCGGCGGCGGGCGGCATCAGCAGGACGGCGGTGCCGCCGGGGCGCAGCCGGGCCAGGGCGTGCTGGACCCAGGCCAGTTCGGATTCGGTGCGGGCCGGGAAGCCGTACTCCCAGCGCGGGTCGTAGGCCAGTTCGTCGTGGCCCCAGTTGCGTTCGTTGAACGGCGGGTGGCAGAGGACCGCGTCGGCCGTGAGCCCCAGGTACGCGTCGGCGCGCAGGGCGTCGCCCACCTGGGCACGGATTTCGGCTTCCGAGTGCAGCGCCAGCCGCAGGGCGGTGAGCGCGGCCAGGTCACGGTCGGTTTCCTGGGCGTACACAGCGGTGGGCCGGGCGACGGCGCACAGCAGGGCGCCGGTGCCGCACGCGGGGTCGAGGACGGTTTCGGCCCGGCCCGCGAGCTCGGCCATGAGGGCGGCGGGCCCGGGCGGGGTGAGGGTGTACTGGCGCGGGTTGGCGTCCAGGTGGCGGCCGAGGAGGAACTCGAAGGCCTGCCGGGCGCCGGTCTCGGCGGCGAGCTCGGTGACGGCGCGCAGCAGTGGGACGGAGGGCAGGAGCGCGCTCAGGTGGGGGGTGGGCACGGCCCGCTCGACGCCGAAGCGGAGGGTCAGAACCTCCTCCAGGGCGGTGGGCAGCAGCTCGGCCATCCGCTCGTCGGACAGGGCGGTCAGCTTCAGCCAGCCGCTGGACCTGTCCCGTACGAGCAGGAGGGCGCAGCCGGCGTGGACGAGCGCCGTGACCGCGCCGGCGGGGTGTGCGGTGACCTGCTGCCAGACCCGTTCGCGCAGCGGCACCTCGGCGAGCTTGCCCTGGGCGCGCAGCCACCGCTCGACGTCGCCGAGGGCGAAGGAGGGGCTGGTCTCCGTGCCGCCCACGGGCTTGGGGAAGTCGGCGTGCCGGCGCCGCCAGTTGCTGACGGCGGCCCGTCCCACCCCGGCGAGCCGGGCGATCCCGGCCGCGGTGACCTCGGCCGCGCCCGCCGCCCCGGTCACCTCTGCTGCGTTGTCCGGCACGTGGCTGACTCCCCTCATCCCGCTGCTGTGTCCCCGATCGTACAGCGGCACGCCGAACCCTTCGTTTCACACTGTGGATAAACCTGCCCCACGTAAGCCGTGTTGACTCGGTTCACAGGCTCTGTTCTTATTGACGCACCACGACACGGGGGCCCTGCGGCAGACCCGGTCACACCTCAGTCATGTCCGGGAGGGCAACCCCATGTCCCACTCCATGCAGCAGCCTCCGTACGGCGCCGACCAGCCCGCCGCCCCGCAGCCGCCGGCCCAGCCGACCCAGCCGGCGCACCCGGCCCGCAACGGGCTGGGCACCACGGCACTCGTGCTCGGCATCATCGGTACGGTCTCGGGCTTCATCCCCTTCTTCTTCTGGCTGGCGGGCATCCTCGGCCTGATCGCCCTGATCCTCGGCCTGTCCGGCCGGGGCCGCGTCAAGCGCGGCGAGGCCACCAACAAGGGCGTCACGACGACCGGCGCGATCCTGGGCCTGGTGGCCGTGATCCTCTCGGTGGTCGGCGCGGTGATCACCTTCAAGGCCGTGGACGACGCGGTGAACGAGCTCAACAAGGATCTCGGCCAGACCGCCACCAAGGCCCCGGCGGCCGGTGAGAGCGCCAAGGGCGACAGCGGCACGGCGGGCGACGGCGCCAAGGGCGACAAGGGCAAGGGCCTGGCCGCCGGCGACACCTCCATCTACGACGACGACCTCCAGGTCACCGTCTCCGAGGCCACGTCCATCGAGCCCGGCGAGTTCGCCAGCGGCCACACCAAGGGCAACAAGGCGTACGAGGTCACGATCGTCATCGAGAACGCGGGCAAGGAGAGGTTCGACACGAGCACGGTCACCGTGAGCGCCCGCGCGGGCGAGGACGGCGTCAACGCCGAGGAGATCTTCGACGGCGACACGTACGGCACGGGCTTCCAGGGCACGGTGATGCCCGGCAAGAAGGCCACGGTGAAGTACGCCTTCGACGCGCCGGCCACCGCGAAGAACCTGACCGTCGAGGTCACCCCCGGCTTCGACTACAACGCCTCCCAGTGGGAGCTGAAGCTCTGACCCGCCCCCTTCCCCTTCCTCCCCTTCTGCAGAACATCCCCATGCGTGCCATCGTCCGCGCCACCGCTGTGCTCGGCGTCACGGTGCTCGGCCTCACGGCGTGCGGCCCGCTCGGCCAGGAGGCCGAGGCGACCGGCCCGTTCGCGGGCCTGTCCGGCCCCCAGATAGCCAACAAGGCCATCGCGGCGACCAAGACCGCCTCCTCCCTCACCCTCGACGTGAACCTCTCGGCCTCCGACGGCGACGCCGACGGCCGGATCAGGGCGTACATGTCCATGGACACCAAGGGCCGGTGCGCGGGCACCCTCACCCTCGGCCCCACGGGCACGGCGGAGATCCTCAAGACCGACAGCAAGGTCGCGTACATGCGCTTCGACGAGGCGTTCCTCCGCGAACAGAACGAGGGGGGCTCCGCCGAGGAGAACGCGGCGGTCCTCAAGCAACTGCGCGGCCGATGGGTGGCGACGGACGTGGCCGACCCCTCGAACAAGGACAGTCTGGCGTTCTGCGAACTGGACGCGATGCTGGCCGACTTCGACACCGGCCTCACCTCCGCCCGCAGGGGCGAGGAGACCACCGTGGGCGGCCGAAAGGCCCTGCGGCTCACCGAGTCCAGCGGCGGGACGACGACCACGATGTACGTCGCCACGGAAGGCAAGCCGTACCTGCTGAAGATCGAGCAGAAGGGCGGCGAGGAGCCCGGCACGATGTCCTTCTCCGCGTACGACAAGCCGGTCCCGGCGAAGAAGCCCGCAGCGAAGGACATCCTCGACCCGGACCAGCTGGGGCAGCACCAGTCCTGGCAGTAGGGCCCGTGGGGACCCGGGAGGGGAGGCCGCCACAGGGGTGCGGCCTCCCCTCCCGTACGTTCACAGCCGGTCCCGTACCCGCGCATGGCGCTCGGCGTACAGCGCGGTCATCGGCTCAACCGCCGCACTGCCGCAGCATCATGCCCTTGTCCGCCGCCGTGACCGGCAGCTCGTACTTGAGCGCGGCCTGGGCGAACCGCACCGCGTACGCGCAGCGGATGCGCCTGTCCGGCGGGAGCCAGGACGCCGGGCCCGAGTCGCCCTTCGCCGAGTTGGCGCGGCCCTCGACGGGCAGCAGGTTCAGCGGGTCGTTCGCCAGCTGCTCGCGCTTGCGCTCCGGCCAGCGGGAGGCGCCCATCTGCCAGCTGTAGGACAGCGGTACGACGTGGTCTATCTGCACCTCGGCGGCCCGCTGTTTGCGCCACTCGATCGCCTTGCCGGTGTACGGGTCGTTCAGGGTCATCGCCACGACCACACAGGTGGACCCCTTGCGGAACCGCACCTCCTGGCCGTCGCGCCGGAGCAGGTCGTTGCGCGTGTCGCAGCCGTTGCGGGCCAGTGGTACGCCGTCCGCGGTGTCCATCCAGGCGTACCCGAACTCGTCCCGGTCGTACCCGGTCTTCGGGCCGCGCCCCTTCACGGCGAGCCGTTCGAGGAGCCGGCGCGCCTCGGAGCGGTCGGCGTCGGAGGTGAGGGGTGCGAGGCCCGGCTTCGTACCGTCCGGGTTGCGCAGCGGACTGAACGCACCCGCGGACGACTCCGGACCTGACGGGCCGTCAACGGCGGTCTCGCATCCCGCGACGGCGAGTGACGCGGCGACGGCGAGGGCCGCGGCGGGCAGGGCGGTTCGGGGCGTACGCATGCCCGAATCGTAGGGGCTACACCTTGCCCACCCCCAGGGTGTTCTCGCGCGGCAGCAGCCCGGCGCCCAGAACGGCGACCCATGCGCCGCCGAGCGCCTCGGCGAGCCGCTCCGTGTCCTTGTCGCCGAGGGCCACCCAGGGGCCGGCGGCCAGTTCGTCCGTACGCCGCTCGACCTCGGCGCGCAGGGCGCGCCCCGCGTCGGTCGCGGCGCCGTCCGCCGTCACGAGCCCGCGGGCGGCGAGCCGTTCGCGGGCGGCGGCCCATTCCGCCTCGCTCCAGCCGCGACTGGCGAAGGTCTGCGTGGACGCGGCGCCGATGGCGGCGAACGAGACGAGCGCCTCGACGGGGTCCAGCCCGGCGGTGAGCAGCGCGGCGAGGTGCCCGTCGCCACGGTGCTCGCGCAGCACGGTCGCGGCCTGCCACAGCACCAGGTGCGGCTCCTCGGGCCACTCCAGGGCGGCGTTGGCGGCGGCGAGGGGCCGCCCGGCGGGTACGGCGGCTTCGGCGGCGCGGCGCGCGAGGGCGGCTGCCGCGTCCAGCTCGCGCACCGCCGGCCCGAGCAGCCGCCGGTAGAACCGGTCCACCGCCCGCAGCCGCGCCGCGAGTACGTCCCCGGGCGCGGCGACGTCCCACGCGGCCGGCACGTACCGCTCCACCATCGCGGGGCTGAAGCTGTAGAACGCGGCCGCCACCGGTCCGGCGCCCACGGCCCCGAGCGGCGCGGCCCGCCACGCGAAGTAAGCCGGCCAGCGCTCCTCGGTGCCGTACCCGAGGGCTGCGGCCTCCTCGACGGCCTCCGGCGCGTAGTAGAGCACCGCGTGCAGCGGCTCCAGCAGGTGCCACATCCGGCGTACGCGCGTGACGTCCATGACCGACCCCCCATCTAGACATTGCCTAGATGGAGCGTCCCCACCGAACCCCAACTTGTCAATGCCTAGATGGGGCATACGCTGATCCCATGACGAGAAGCACCGGCAGCCGAGACGCCTACCACCACGGAGACCTGCGGCGGGCGGTCCTCACCGCCGCCCTCGACGTCATCCGCACCGACGGCCCGGCCGCGCTGAGCCTGCGCGGCCTGGCCCGCCGCGCGGGCGTCTCCCACGCGGCCCCCGCCCACCACTTCAAGGACCGCGCGGGGCTGCTGACCGCCATCGCGACGGAGGGCTTCGACCTGCTGGCGAGCACGCTCGCGGACGCCGCCGGCCTGCGCGACGCGGGCGTACGGTACGTCCGCTTCGCCACGGACCACCCGGCGCACTTCCAGGTCATGTTCCAGCCGGACCTCCACCACCCCACCGATCCGGCCCTTGCGGAGGCCAAGTCCCGCGCGGGCGACCGCCTGCGCGAGGCCGTGGCCGAGGCGGTCGACACGGACGACGCCCGCCTCGCGGGCATCGCGGCCTGGTCCCTGGCCCACGGCTTCGCGACCCTGTTCCTGACCCACAACCTCACCGACCCGGTGGGCGACCGGGCCCCGGAGGACGTCTTCAGCTCGCTCACCGGCCTGCTGTTCAGGACCTGATCGACAATCCCTACGGCCGGCCGATGAGTTTGCGCCCCGGCGCCGGTCTGCATGGACGACGACACCAACAGCTCCGCGATGGATAAGGAACGCACCCCATGCGCACGTTCAAGCTTCAGGTCCAGATGAGCGTCGACGGCTACATGGCCGGCCCGAACGGCGAGATGGACTGGCTGACGTTCCCGTGGACCGACGACATCAACGCCTACCTCGACGCGCTCACCGAACCGGTCGACTGCATCGTGCTCGGCCGCAAGCTCGCCGAGGGGTTCATCCCCACCTGGGCGGCCGGGCCGGAGGGCGAGGACCAGGCGTCCATCGACAAGATGAACACCACGCCCAAGGTCGTCATCTCCCGCACCCTCACCGAGTCCCCCTGGGACAACGCCGTCGTCGCGGGCGGCGACCTCGCCGAGACCGTGCACAAGCTCAAGGCCCAGCCGGGCGGCGACATCATCGCCTACGGCGGCGCCACGCTCGTACAGAGCCTGATCGCCGAGGACCTGCTCGACGAGCTCCACCTGCTCGTCAACCCCACCGCGCTCGGCTCCGGAATGCCCGTCTTCCCCAACACGGGGGCCTATCAGCGACTCCGCCTGGTCACCGCCCGCCCCTTCGCCTGCGGGATCACCGCGCTCCACCTGGAGCCGAAGCGCCCCTGAGGAGCGGGGGCGGTTCAGCCGCCTTCGGTGACCCGCAACGCGCCGCCCACAGCGTCGGCCAGCTGGGCGATGAGCGCGAGCAGATCGTTGTCCTGCGGCTGCGCGCGCTCCGCACGGCCCAGCAGGTGTCTCGCCAGACCGATTTGGGCCGCCTCGATGTCGTCCGCGAGGCGGGAGACGGGGCCGTCGCCATCGCCGATGACGTAACACCGCTTCCCGTCGACGCCGGTCCACGGCAACTCCCGCACGCTCATACGGCCACCTCCACCCAGGCCGCGCAGCGCCACGCGTGCTCCTGCTCGTACGCCCGCAGATACGGCCGGACCAGCGCGGTCGCAGTGCCGTCGAGGGGCTCGTACCAGTGCCGTACGGTCGCCGCGGGTCGCCGGACGGTGACGGGTGGAGCCTGCGGCGGTGGTGCGGGCCGCGCGCCGTCCGCCCGGTGGTGGCCACGCCGGACGGCGCACAGGGCGCGTAGCCAGTTGGTCAGTCGTGACAAGGAGGCGGTCATGTGCCGTGCCTTTCCGTCAGGAGGGGAGCGCGATGGGCGTCAGGGACATCGGGGCATCCGACCGATCTCGACCCACAGGGTTGCGCCGTCGACCGTGAGGTCGTGTCCGTACCGGTCGGCGTCGGCCAAGGCCGCCAGGAGCGCCCGGCGGCCGGCCTCGCTCAGCCGCGCGGGAAGTGCGACCCCGATACGGATCAGCTCGGGTGTCTCCCGGGCCTGCGGCTCGCCACCCGCCATCGCCGCCAGGTGCGCGGCCAGTGCGGCGGCCCGAGAACGGTAAGAGCGCACAACATCCCCCGTGAGCGACCGACTACAGCGCGTATTGCTACTCCAGTAGCTTGGACCTGATGCAGTAGCTTGTCAATGCCCGTGTGAACGTCGAACCGCCCCCCAGGGGAAACGGAGAGCCGCCAATGCCCCGAGAGGCCCCGTACCTTGAGGTAGCCGACTCCCTGCGTGCGCGGGTCCTCGCCGGGGAATGGGCCGTAGGTGAGCGTCTGCCTTCGCGGGCTCAGCTCGCTGAGGAGTACGGCGTGGGGCGCAATGTCACGCAGCGAGCCATGGACCGGCTCATTGTCGAGGGGCTCCTCGAAGGACGTGCCGGCTCGGGTACGTACGTCCGCAAGCCGCGCGAGCGCATGCGCATGGTGCGCTCACGCCACCGTGAACGGCGCGGCGGTTCTCCCTTCCGCGCCGACATGAAGGAGCGAGGCAGCGTGGGCACGTGGGAATCCCACAGTGAGGCCCGTACCCCGGCCCCCGCGCACATCGCCGAGCGGCTCGCCATCGAGCCGGGCGAACTCTGCGTCGTCACCCGGTACGAGTTCCTGGCGGACGGACAGCCGGTTCAGCTCTCCACCTCCTGGGAGCCCATGTCGATCACCGACGGCACCCCTGTCGTCCTTCCCGAGATGGGGCCGCTCGCGGGCAAGGGCGTGGTGGAACGGATGCGCTCGATCGGAGTCGTCATCGACACCGCGGTGGAGGTGCCGCGACCGGCGCGGGCCACTGAGGAGCAGGCCAATCTGCTGGGGATCAGTCTCGGTGATCTCGTCCTGGCGATCGAGCGAACGTACTACGACAACGGAGGGCGCCCGGTCGAGACGGCGGACATCGTCGTTCCGGACGTCCGCTGGGAAGTGGCCTACGAGTTCGGCGCCGACCGGGAGTAGGCGGCCCGCACGCACGCCGGGCAGCACCGGGGGCGGCCCCCTCCATGAGAGCCGCCCCCGCCGGGCCCTGCCCTAGGAGTCCAGGATCGTGGTCAGGAACTCGCCCGTCCAGGCCAGGAGTTCGCGGCCCACGACCGGCTTGCCGCCGATCTTGCCCGTGGTGGGGCGGGGGACCAGGAGCTGGCGGGCGGGGGCCTTGATCACGGTACGCGGGTAGAGGCGCTTGAGGCGCAGCTCCTGCGATTCGCGCAGCTCCACCGGGGCGAAGCGGATGTTCGGGCCCTGGAGGACGATCTCGCCGACGCCGCAGGCGCGGGCCAGCATCCTCAGGCCGGCGACCATGAGGAGGTTCTCGACCGGCTCGGGGAGCTTGCCGTAGCGGTCGGTGAGCTCCTCGCGCACCGCCTTGATGTCCTCCTCCGAATTGGCCGAGGCGATCGCGCGGTAGGCCTGGAGGCGCAGCCGCTCGCCGGGCGCGTAGTCGTGGGGGACGTGGGCGTCGACCGGGAGCTCGATCTTGACCTCCAGGGGCGGTTCCTCCTCCACGCCGCCCTCCAGGGACGCGCGGTAGTCCGCGACCGCCTCGCCCACCATGCGTACGTACAGATCGAAGCCGACGCCCGCGATGTGGCCGGACTGTTCGCCGCCCAGCAGGTTGCCCGCGCCGCGGATCTCCAGGTCCTTCATGGCGACGTACATGCCGGCGCCCATCTCGGTGTGCTGGGCGATCGTCGCGAGGCGCTCGTGGGCGGTCTCCGTGAGCGGCTTCTCCGGCGGGTAGAGGAAGTAGGCGTACCCGCGCTCCCGCCCACGGCCGACGCGGCCGCGCAGCTGGTGCAGCTGCGACAACCCGAAGTTGTCGCCGCGCTCGACGATGAGGGTGTTGGCGTTGGAGATGTCGATGCCCGACTCCACGATCGTGGTGGAGACCAGGACGTCGAACTTCTTCTCCCAGAAGTCCACGACGACCTGCTCCAGGGCCTGTTCCGACATCTGGCCGTGGGCGATCGCGATACGGGCCTCCGGGACGATCTCCCGCAGCCGCGCCGCCGCCCGGTCGATCGACTCGACACGGTTGTGGATGTAGAAGACCTGGCCCTCGCGCAGCAGTTCACGCCGGATCGCCGCGCCGATCTGCTTCTCCTCGTACGGGCCGACGAAGGTGAGGACCGGATGCCGCTCCTCCGGCGGGGTGGTGATGGTCGACATCTCGCGGATGCCGGTGACGGCCATCTCCAGCGTGCGGGGGATGGGGGTGGCGGACATGGTGAGGACGTCGACGTTGGCGCGCAGCTTCTTCAGCTGCTCCTTGTGCTCGACGCCGAAGCGCTGCTCCTCGTCCACGATGACCAGGCCCAGGTCCTTGAACTTGGTCTCGGCGGAGAAGAGGCGGTGGGTGCCGATGACGATGTCGACCGAGCCGTCCTTCAGACCCTCCAGCGTCGCCTTCGCCTCCGTGTCGCTCTGGAAGCGGGACAGGGCGCGGACGACGACCGGGAACTGGGAGTACCGCTCGGAGAACGTGCCGAAGTGCTGCTGTACGAGGAGGGTCGTCGGGACGAGGACGGCGACCTGCTTGCCGTCCTGCACAGCCTTGAACGCGGCGCGTACGGCGATCTCCGTCTTGCCGTAGCCGACGTCGCCGCAGACCAGGCGGTCCATGGGGACCGTCTTCTCCATGTCCTCCTTCACCTCGGCGATGGTGGACAGCTGGTCGGGGGTCTCCGTGTACGGGAAGGCGTCCTCCAGCTCCCGCTGCCAGGGCGTGTCGGGGCCGAAGGCGTGGCCGGGCGCCGCCATCCGGGCCGAGTACAGCTTGATGAGGTCGGCGGCGATCTCCTTGACCGCCTTCTTCGCCCGGGCCTTGGTCTTGGTCCAGTCCGCGCCGCCGAGCCGGTGCAGGGTCGGAGCCTCGCCACCGACGTACTTGGTGACCTGTTCCAGCTGGTCGGTGGGGATGTAGAGGCGGTCGCCCGGCTGGCCGCGCTTGGCGGGGGCGTACTCCACGAGCAGGTACTCGCGGGTGGCGCCCTGGACCGTGCGCTGCACCATCTCGATGTAGCGGCCGACGCCGTGCTGCTCGTGGACGATGTAGTCGCCGGCCTCCAGGGTGAGCGGGTCGATGGTCTTGCGGCGGCGCGTCGGCATCCGCTGGCCGTCCTTGCCGGCCGCCTTCTGGCCCGACAGGTCGGTCTCGGTCAGCACGGCGAGCTTGAGGCCCGGGTCGACGAACCCGTACTCGATCGAGCCGCACGCCACGTGCACGACGGACGGCGAGATGTCCTTCAGGTCCGCGTCCAGGCGGGCCGCGATGCCCTCGCCGCCCAGCACCTCCACCGTGCGGGCGGCGGGGCCGTGGGCCTCGGTGACGAAGACCGTGCGCCAGCCCTCGGCCAGCCAGCCCTTGGTGTCGGCGAGCGCGCGGGCGGTGTCGCCGCGGTACGACTCCGGGGCGTGCATACCGAGCTTGACGGTGTCCGCGTCGAGCTCCTCGTCGGCGGCGAAGGGCGAGACCGACCACCACATCATGCCGAGCTCGCGCGCCCGCTCCCGTACGTCCGCGATCCCCCACAGCGAGGCGGCGCCGACGTCGATCGGGGCCTCGCCGCCACCGGCCGTGGCCGCCCAGGACGCCTGGAGGAACTCCTGGCTGGTGGCGACGAGGTCGGCCGCGCGCGTGCGCACCCGCTCGGGGTCGCACACCACGGCCATGGAGCCGGCCGGCAGCACGTCCAGCAGCAGTTCCATCTCGTCCACGAGGACGGGTGCCAGGGACTCCATGCCCTCCACCGCGATGCCCTCGGCGATCTTGCCGAGCAGTTCGCCCAGCTCGGGGTGGGCCTCGGCCAGCTCGGCCGCCCGGCGCCGTACGTCGTCCGTCAGCAGCAGCTCACGGCAGGGCGGCGCCCACAGGCCGTGCTCGGCGACCTCCAGGGACCGCTGGTCGGCGACCTTGAAGTACCGGATCTCCTCGACGTCGTCGCCCCAGAACTCGACGCGCAGGGGATGTTCCTCGGTCGGCGGGAACACATCCAGGATCCCGCCGCGCACGGCGAACTCGCCGCGCTTCTCGACCAGCTCCACGCGCGCGTACGCGGCTGCCGCGAGCCCGTCCACGACATCGTTCAGGTCCGCCTGCTGACCGGTGCGCAAGGAGACCGGTTCCAGGTCGCCCAACCCCTTGACCTGCGGCTGGAGCACCGACCGTACGGGCGCGACGACCACCGAGACCGGGCCGGTCGCCGGGTCGTCCGCCGACGGGTGGGCCAGGCGCCGCAGCACGGCGAGGCGGCGGCCGACGGTGTCGGACCGGGGCGACAGGCGCTCGTGCGGCAGCGTCTCCCAGGAGGGGTAGTCCACGACGGTGTCCGGGTCCAGCAGGGAGCGCAGCGCCGCCGCCAGGTCCTCCGCCTCCCGGCCGGTCGCCGTCACGGCGAGCACCGGGCGGCCCGCGTCCCTGGCCAGCGCGGCGACCGCGAAGGGGCGCGCGGCGGGCGGGCCGACCAGGTCGACATGGGCCCGGTGGCCATCGGCGGCGGCCTTCACCGCTTCGGTGAGGGCGGGGTCCTTGACCACGGCGTCGAGCAGACCGTGCAAGCTCATGGAGGCTTCCATCCGGGGGGTATGGGCAACGCGAACCGCCCGACACGTCGCACGGGCCGGGGGGTTTCCAGCGTACGGCGTCGGTAGGACACCCGCCCCCGAAACCCCCCGCGCCCCACAGAGCGTCCGAAAACCTGTGCGGCGCGGGTGCCAATCGGACAGCTCGCCCCAGGGGTGTTACCCCATGCGACCTGTCCGGCCGGCCCGCCCAGGGCTTCTCCGCCCCACGGACGGAGTGAGAGGCTGACCCGGCGACATACGTGCATAGGGAAGGGATCTTGGTGTCCGAAGCTGACGCGACCACCGGCGCCGCGACACCGGCCACCGCACCACGCGTAAGCGGACGCGGACGGGGACCGGTCGTCGCGGCGCTGATGCTCGGCATGGCCCTCGCCGCGCTCGACGGGACCATCGTCTCCACCGCCGTACCGCAGATCGTCGGCGACCTGGGCGGTCTTTCGGTCTTCTCCTGGCTCTTCTCCGGCTATCTGCTCGCCGTGACCGTCACCCTCCCCGTGTACGGGAAGCTCTCCGACACCTTCGGCCGCAAACCAGTCCTGATCGCCGGCATCATCCTGTTCCTCATCGGCTCGCTCCTGTGCGCCGCCGCGTGGAACATGGCGTCCCTCATCGCCTTCCGGATCGTCCAGGGCCTGGGCGGCGGGGCGCTCCAGGGCACCGTGCAGACCATCGCGGCCGACCTCTACCCGCTCAAGGAACGCCCCAGGATCCAGGCGCGCCTCTCCACCGTCTGGGCCACGTCCTCGGTCGCCGGTCCCGCGCTCGGCGGACTGCTCGCCGGGTACGCCGACTGGCGCTGGATCTTCCTGATCAACCTGCCCGTCGGCGCCGTCGCCCTCTGGCTGATCGCCCGCCACCTCGTCGAACCGGCCCCCCGCCCCTCCCGGGCCGCCACGCGGGTCGACTGGCCCGGCGCCCTGGCCGTCTTCGCCACGGGCACCCTGCTGCTCACCGCGCTCGTCCAGGGCGGCGTGGCCTGGCCCTGGCTGTCGGCCCCGTCCCTGGCCCTGTTCACCGGCGCCGCGCTGCTGACCGCCCTGACCGTCGTGATCGAACGCCGCGCCGCCGAGCCGGTGATCCCCGGCTGGGTCTGGCGCCGCCGCACCATAGCCGCCGTCAACCTCTCCCTCGGCGCGCTCGGCCTGCTGATGGTGGCGCCGACCGTCTTCCTCCCGACGTACGCCCAGACCGTCCTGGGGCTCGGCCCCATCGCGGCCGGCTTCGTCCTGTCCGCGATGACCCTCTCGTGGCCCGTGAGCGCGGCCTTCTCCAACCGCCTCTACAGGCGCATCGGATTCCGCCTCACCGCGATCACCGGCATGACGCTGGCCGTCCTGGTCCTGCTGGCCTTCCCGCTCCTGCCCTACCCGGGCGAGCCCTGGCAGCCGGCGCTGATCATGCTGCTGCTGGGCGCCGCCCTCGGGCTGTTCCAGCTGCCGCTGATCGTGGGCGTCCAGTCCACGGTCCCGTGGTCCGAGCGCGGCACCACCACCGCCTCCGTCCTCTTCTGCCGCCAGGTCGGCCAGAGCCTGGGCGCCGCGCTCTTCGGCGCCATCGCCAACGCGGTCCTCGCCGCCCACCTCCCCCACGGCGACCTCGACGACCCCGGCACGCTCACGCCCACGGCGGTGGACGCGGCGGTGGAGTACGTCTACGCCGGCGCCGCGGCGGCCGGCGTCCTGGCGCTCGTGGTCCTCCTCACCCTCGCCCCGCGCCGCTTCCCCGTCCTCCCGGACGAGAACTGAGCACCCGGCGTCAGTCGGCCACCCGGCCCGTCAGGGCCGCCAGGCTGCTGCGTACGTGCGCCATATGGGCCCGGACCTCCTCGCGCGCCGCCTCGTGCTCCCGCAGCAGCCGCTCCGTCTCCCGCTCCAGCCGCTCCACCCGCAGCCGCGCCTGGGCCAGCAGCGCCTCGGCCCGCGCCTCCGCCTCCTCCTGGCCGTGCCGCGCCTGCTCCGCCGCCTCCGCCAGCGCCCGTTCCGCCGCCGTCAGCCGCGCCTGGGCCGCCCCGATCAGCTCCTCGTGCCGCGCCGCAAGCTCCGCCTCGCGCGCGGCCGCTTCCCGCTCGTGCGCCTGCCACCGCTCGGCGTGCCCGGCCTCCTGGGCGGCGAGCACCCGCTCCGCCCGCTCCCGTGCCTCGCGCAGCGCGGCCAGCCCCTCACCGCGCCGCTCCTCGGCCTCCGCGAGCGCCTCCGCCCGCGTCTCCCCGGCCGTGCGCCGCGCCGCCTGGAGCGTCTCCTCCGCCCGCGCCTCGGCCCGGCTCCGTACCGCGTCCGCCGCCTCACCCGCCGCGTCCCGCACCCGCTGGGCCGCCGCGTCCGCCTCGTCGGCCAGGCGCCGCGCCTCGGCCACGACGTCCGCCCGCAGCGCCTCGGCCTCCTCCTCCGCGAGCGCCAGGACCTCCTGCGCGCGGCGGCCCAGCGTCTCGTACCGCTGCGGCGGCAGCTCGGCGACGAACTCCCGCAGCCGCGCCGCCTCCGCCGCCAGCTCCTCGGCGCGAACCGTCAGCTCACCCGCCCGCCGCCGCGCGGCGTCCCGCTCCGCCTCCAGGCGGGCGACGGCACGGTCCACCTGCTCGGTGCGGTAACCACGGCCCCATACGACATCGAAACCGCTCATCCTGACGCCCCTTTCCCCGATCCAGGATGCAGGATGCAGGATGCAACAACCCGTACGCGAGAAAAGGGGGCACCCATCCGTTTCCGGACGGGCGCCCCCCACGTCACCGCACGCTCAGAGCAGTCCGTCCCACATCTGCTCCAGCAGCACCGACCACCAGCTCTCCGGCGACGACAGCGCCGCCGGGTCCAGCATCGCCAACTGCGCCTGGAAGTCCACCGTCCAGCGGCCGGCCTGCTCCGGCGTCAGCCCGAACCGCAGCCGCCACATCCGCCCCAGCAGCGCCAGGCACCGGGTGAACTCCGGCAGCCCGCTGTTGACGAACTGCGGCGCGTGCGGCTGACCGCCCGGACCCGCCTCCACCGGTACGGCGACGATGTGCGCCGTACCGTACTGCACGCAGATCGCCCGCCCGAAGTCGGAACCGATCACCAGGTACGAACCCGCGTCGGACGCCGGCCGCACCTGCCGCTGCGCCGCCAGCTCGGCCAGCGTCGGCACGACCGGCTGGGCCGGCTGCGCCCAGAAGAACGGCCCGAAGTCCGCCGGCAGGCCCGCCCACACGAGCGTGCGCGCCACCAGCTCCGGTACGCCCTGCCGCGACACCGCCCGCTGGTCGAACCGGCAGATGCCCTGCGGCCCGAACGCCCCGGCCAGCTCCTGCGCGATGCCCTCCGGCGGGATCGGCGGCGCGGGCTGCACCGGCGGCAGCGGGGCGCGTACCGGCGCGGGACGCGCCGGCCCGTCCGCGACCTGGTGCAACTCGGCCTGGTGGGCGAGGAGTTGCCGCATGCCCTGCTGGCGGCTCGCGTGGTCACGCCCGTACGGGGCGATCGAGGTGATCCGCGCCTGCGGCCACGTCTCGCGGATCATCCGGGCGCAGTAGCCGCCGGGCAGCTCGCACGACTCCAGTTCGGTGTGCAGCTCCAGCACCTGCTGCGGCGGCACGTTCATGGCGCGCAGCTCGTGCAGGATCTGCCACTCCGGGTGCGGCGTACCGGGCGCGGAGCGGCGGATCAGCTGCGCCTCCGAGCCGTCGGGCGCGCGGTAGCGCAGCACGGCCTGGTAGCCGGGGCCGACGGTCGGCAGACCGGTCGGCTGCGGCTGCGGCTGCTGCGGATAGCCGTACGCGGGCGGCGGCGGGCCCGGCGGAACGGGGCCCCCGGGCCCCGGCTGCGCCAGCATCGTCGCAGCGTGGTGCACCCCACCACCGGGAGGCCCGGGCGGACCGGGCGGGCCGGGCGGGCCCGGGGGCGGCGGCGTACCGGGACCACCCGGCCCCGGCTGCGCCAGCATCGTCGCCGCATGGTGCACCCCGCCACCGGGAGGCCCGGGAGGCGCCGGAGGCGGCGTCGCGCCCGGAGGCGGCGGAGGGGGCCCCGGCGGGCCGGGGGGACCGGGAGGCTGCGGGCCCTCGGGGCCCAGCTGCGACACCAGCTGCGTCGGTACGTAGCCCCCGGCGGGCGCCCCGGGAGCACCCGGGCCGGACGCGGGCGGCCGTGCCCCGGGAGTGCCCGGCGCACCGGGCGGCGGCGGGGTCGTCGGCCCTGCCCCGCGCGGCGGGCGCGCGCCACGCGGCGGCGCGGTGGCCTTGCTGGTGGCGGCGTCCGCGATGTCCCCCGCCGACGAACCCTGCGGGTCCACGGCGGGCGCGACCGAGGTGCGCGGCAACTGGCTGCCGCCCGCCATCAGCGCGGTCGGGGCGTCCGCGCCCACCGCGGGCGGCGGTGTGTCGTCGTCGTCCGAGCCGGACAGCGGCGGGGCGAACACCGTCGCGGGCAGCGGCACCGAACCGTCGTCGTCACCGTCACGGCGGCCGCCCGGCGCGTTGACGTCGCTCCACGGCGCGGAGGCGGGCAGCCCGTCCTGCGCGGTCGGCTCGTAGTCGCCGGGGGCCGGCCAGGCGCCGCCCTCGACGTGCGACCCGCGCCCGGACGTCGACGAACCGGCGGGCGCGGCGTCCACGGAAACGGAAGCCGCGGCACCCACACCAGCACCCGCACCCGCACCAGCACCCGCACCCACACCAGCACCAGCACCAGCACCCGCACCCACACCGGCCCGCCGGTCCGGAATACCCAGCTTGTCCGCCGCGTCCTGGAGCCACTCCGGCGGGCTCAGCAGGAACGACGTCTGGTTCAGGTCGATCCGCTCCGGCGGCGCCGCAGCGGGCGCCGGAGCGCTGCCGGCGGCGCCGTACTCCTCTTCGTACCGGCGGATCACCTCGCCCACCGGCAGCCCCGGCCACAGCGTGGCCTCGCCGCTGTCCCGGGCGATCACCAGCCGCTGACGCCCGCCGTCCGACGCGGCAACCCCGTCCCGGTCCTCCGCCCACACCACGAACCCCAGCTCGAACTCCCGTACCCGCACCTCACGGTGCTGGTACGCGGGCACGTCGCCGTTGACCCACTCTTCCGCGCGCTCCTGCGCCTGCGCGAAGGTCACCATCGAAAGCTCACTCCCCCACCGGGACGGCCCGCGCGAAGCCGCCGTCCACCATCAGGTTCGCCACCGTCTCCAGCTCCGGCGGATTGCCCGCCAGCCGCTGGAGGAACGCGTCGAAGTCCGCCCCGCACGGCAGCAGCAGCCGCTCCACCCGCTCCCGCACCGTCCAGCCGTCCTGGTCACGGGCGTCGTCGTACGCGCAGAACCACACCGAGCCGACGTCGCCGCCGCCCCGCACCTTCACCGCGAGCAGACCGCCCTGGACGAAACCGACCCCGAGGTAATCCTTCGTCAGATGGTCGCGCAGGCACTTGTTGACGTACACCAGGTCATTGACCGCCGCCTCGTCACGCACCGTGAAGAACGGCTGGTCGACCAGCAGCCCCAGCTCCGCGTCCAGCGCCGCGCCCACCGGAGCGCAACCGCCCGCCGCCTTCAGGAACGACCGGTACGCACCCGGCAGCCGGTAGCCGAGGTCCTCCTCCACCCCCTGGAGCTGCGCCTCCGTCACCGACAGGGAACCCTTCGGCAGCCCGAAGTGCGCAGGCCGGGTCTCCTGCAACGGCCGCGTACCGCGCTTGGACTGGTCCACGGCCGCCGTCGCCAGCCCGCCGTGGTGCCGCAGCAGCGCCTTCACCTCGACCGGCACCAGCTGCATCCGGCGCGTACCGGCCACGTGGTGCCACGTCCAGCCGTGCGGCGTCGCCACCGGCGGGATCGTGTCCCACAGCTCGTGCCCCGACGCGGCCAGCGCGGCGTTCGCCGACACGTAGTCCGTCAGCCGCAGCTCGTCCACACCGAAACCCTCCGGCGGCTCCGCGATCTCCGCGGCCGCGCGGGCGTACGGAGAGAAGTTCGGATGGCCGTTCTCGTCCACCCGCACCCCGCCGGGGTGCCGGGCGGCCCGGACCGGATCCGGGAAGTGCACGACCTGCCCGGCGTACGCCGCGTTCGGTGGCGCGGCTGGCGCGGCTTGCTGCCCGAGCCGACCTGTCGTCATGGCGGTTGCCCCCTGCTGCTGCTGGCTGGTTGCGCACAGCCTATGCGGTGGGCCGACAGGGGGAACCCGCCCTCCGCCGCGGTGACCAACCGTCACAATCGGATGACCCACCGACGATCACACGACACACCCATCACACGATTCAGCGCCCCAGCTTCCCCATCAGCTCACCCATTTGGCAGGCTGTTCCCCGCAACTCGGGGGATTGCAGAGGGGACGACACGCATCATGCACGCACCACAGCCAGGCACAACGCCCGCGTCGGGCGACCCGCGCCTCAGCTGGAGCAGCACCGGCCCGGACCAGGCCCCCACCCTGCGCCACCGCCGCGACGGCATCCTGCCCACCGTCGGAGCGGCACTCTCCGTACGCGGCGAGACCCTTACGTGCACCGCCGGCCGCGGCGACCGGCCGCCCGCGCTGCACCCCCTCGTCCAGGACTTCCTCGACACCCTCACCAGCGGCCAGCGCGAGCGTTTCACCGGCCGCTGCCCCGAGGCGATCCTGCTCTCCCGCCACCTCACGGCCACCGAGGCGGGCCGCTCCAAACGCGCCCGGCGCAAACCCCTCAGCCAGGGCGAGGCCCGCCGCTCCCTCAAACACGCCAAGATCACCAGCCGCCGCATCCGCGAGGACGGCGACCCCCTGCACGGCAGCTACGCCGCACCCTGCCGCTCCTGCGCGGCGCTCCTCGCCCACTTCGGCGTACGCCCCGTCGACCCCACCACCCCCCAGAACGGCTGACCGCACGCACATGCCCGACCTCAACACCACCCGCTTCCCCGTCGCCGTCGACGCCGCCCTGAGGGAAGCGGGCTGGCAGCCCGGCCGCTGGGACATCAAGCAGGCCGAACAGTGGGCCGACGCCCTGCGTGCGTACGTCTCCCCCGCCGGCCACCGGCACAGCGTCTTCCCCGCCGCCGTCGAGGCCTGGGCCGAATTCGGCGGCCTCCACATCACCGCCCCCGGCCCCGGCCGCCAGATCGCCCCCGCGCCCGTACACGTCGACCCGCTCGCCGGCCTGCACCACGCCCGCAGCCTCGCCGATCTCGGCCGGGCCCTGGAAACCGAGCTGGCCCCCCTCGGCGAGGAGGCCGATAACCGGGCCGTCCTCGCCATCGACGCCGAAGGACGCGTCTACAGCCTCGACCACACCGGTGACTGGTACCTCGGCCCCGACGTCGACCACGCCCTGGCGGCCCTCATCACCGGCACCCAGCCGGCCCGCCTCACCTCACCGTGACCTCACGCCCCGGCGAAACCGGCAACACCGCGCACCTCCCCCGGGCCCTCACGCCCCGGCGAAACCAGCAACACCACCCACCTCACCCCGACCTCACGCCCCGGCGAAACCGGCAACACCGCCAGCCTCCCCGCTGACCCTCACGCCCCCGGCGAAACCGGCAACACCGCCGACACCCGGAAACCTCCCTCGTCCGTCGGCCCCGACACGAACACCCCGCCCAGCGCCGTCACCCGCTCCCGCATGCCCACCAGACCGTTGCCCCCGCTCGGCAGGCCCGCATCGGCCGCCGCACCGTCCGAGGGGCCGTTCTCCACCTGCATCGCCACCTCATCGCCCCGGTGCGCCAGCCGGACGACCACCTTCGCGCCCGCCGCGTGCTTGTGGACGTTCGTCAGCCCCTCCTGCACCACCCGGTACGCCGTCTGCTCCACCTCCGGCCCGTACGCCCGCGCCTCCCCGGTCACCCGCAGCTCCACCACCATCCCGGCCTGCCGCGACTGCTCCACCAGTTCCTCCAGCCGGTCCAGACACGGCCCGTCCTCCGCCTCCGCCGCGAAAGCCGCCGCCGCGGCGGCCCGTCCCACCGCCGCCAGAGGCACGGACGCCCGCGCCACCGGCTGCGACTCCCCCGTACGCAGCACCCCCAGCATCTCCCGCAGCTCCGTCAGCGCCTGCCGCCCCATGTCCCCGACCAGCGCCGCGTTCTTCGCCGCCTTCTGCGGATCCTTCAGCGCCACCGCCTGTAGCGCCGCCGCGTGCACCACCATCAGGCTCACCCGGTGCGCCACCACGTCATGCATCTCCCGCGCGATCCGCGTCCGCTCCTCCGTACGCGCCATCTGCGCCCGCTGCTCCGCCCGGTCCGCCAGCAGCGACAGCTCCTGCTCCAGGCTGTCGGCCCGCTCCCGCAGGCTCTCCATCAGCCGCCGCCGGGCCCCTATGTAGAGGCCGAACAGCACCGGCGGGGCGTTCATACCCAGCGAGATGAAGACCGCCATGAGCGGCACGTACCAGGGGCCCGGGTCGAAGTCGGCCGACGCGATGTCCTGCCGCACCCGCACGAACGTCACGATCAGCACCGCGACCAGCGACATCCCCGCCAGCAGCCCGATGATCCGCCGTGGCACCTCGGACGCGGCGAGCGTGTAGAGCCCGACGATGCCCATGAGGATGCCCATCTCGGCGGGCGTGATCGCGATGGACACCAGCACCACGGCGATGGGCCAGCGTCTGCGCAGGACCAGCGTGGCCCCCGCCACCAGCCCGAACAGCAACCCCACGGCCACGGGCAACCCGGCCCGCTCCGCGAACCCCACACCCTCGACCGCGCACTCCAGGGCCGACACGCCCCCGAGCGCCACATCCAGCACGGCACTACGCCGCCGCCCCCACCACCACCAGCCACGAGCGACCGCGCCCGCAGCGTCCTGATGTGCCCCCGTTGTGGTCATGTCTTCCAGCCTACGGGCGGCCGCGACTCATTTTCGGGGGAGCCCAGCAGCACAGACCGGGACGATCCGCAGCCGAAACACACGTTGATCCCTCGAACATGTGAATCGACCGCGCATTCGACCCGGAGGTCCGCATTCCGGACGAACCTGTCCATGTGACAACTGCCACCGACAAATACGCCGACTTCGAGAACCTGCGCCAGCAGGCCATCACCCTGCGCAGGCAGGGCCTCAGCCGCCGCCAGATCCGCGACCGCCTGCGGGTCGACAACAACGACATCCTCAACCGCCTCCTGGAGGGCGAGCCCCCACCGGAGTGGACCAAACGCCCCCGCGCCAAGGACGACCTCCGGGCCCGCGCCCGCGAGCTGCGCCTCCAGGGCATGACCTACGACCGGATCCAGGTCGAGCTGGGCTGCTCGAAGAGCTCCATCTCGCTGTGGGTGCGGGACTTGCCGAAGCCGGAGTGCAGGCGCAGCCGCGAGCAGGCCTCAGCCATTGCCAAGAAGGGGTGGGAGCCCACGCTGCAGCGGCGGGAAGCCGAACGGCAGGAGGCCAAGACGGCAGCCGCGAAGGCGGTCGGCGACATGACGGACCGCGAACTACTGCTGGTCGGCACGGCCCTCTATTGGGCCGAGGGCACCAAGTCCAAGGCGCATCGCCCGCAGGAGCGGGTCACCTTTATCAACAGCGACCCCGACATGATCAGGGTCTTCCTATCCTGGCTGCGCCTTCTCGGTGTACGGAGAGAGCAGTTGCGCTACCACGTACACGTGCACGAATCCGCCGACGTCAGCAAGGCGGAGGACTTCTGGGCGCACATCGTCGGCGAGGAGGTGTCCGCACTGGGCCGGACGACGCTCAAGAAGCACAACCCCAAGACCAACCGGAAGAACGTCGGACCGGACTATCACGGCTGTCTCGCCATTCGCGTCGTCCAAAGCGTCGATCTCTACCGTCGCATCGAAGGCTGCTGGTACGGCATAGTAGGGGCTGCGTCCGCACCCGGATCAGGGAATCGGACATAAAGCCCATCCCGGGTCGTCTAAGGGCAAGACGTCAGATTTTGGTTCTGATCATGGGGGTTCGAGTCCTCCCCCGGGAGCTTCGAAAGTTCGGGTCCTGACCTAACCGTCAGGACCCGCCCTCATTTCCGCTCCGAAACCCCCCGGTATCCTGCGGGTGTCCACCACCCGAAGCCGAAGGGCATTCCCGTGAGCGCCAACCGCCCGGCAGCCGTCGTCGTCCTCGCAGCGGGTGAGGGCACCCGCATGAAGTCGAAGACCCCCAAGGTCCTGCATCAGATCTGCGGGCGCTCGCTCGTCGGACACGTCGTCTCCGCGGCGCGCGAGCTGGATCCCGCCCACCTGTGCGTGGTCGTCGGGCACGCCCGCGAGCAGGTCACCGCGCATCTTGACGAGCACTACGCCGGCACCCGTACCGCCGTGCAGTACGAGCAGAACGGCACCGGTCATGCCGTGCGCATGGCGCTGGAGGAGCTGGGGCCGGAGGCGCTCGACGGCACGGTGGTCGTCGTGTGCGGTGACACCCCGCTGCTGTCGGGCGGGACGCTGGCCGCGCTCGCCGGGACGCACGCCGCCGACGGCAACGCCGTGACCGTGCTGACCGCCGAGGTTCCGGACTCCACGGGGTACGGGCGGATCGTGCGCGATCCGGGGACCGGTGCCGTGAGGGCGATCGTGGAGCACAAGGACGCCACCGAGGCGCAGCGCGCGATCAAGGAGATCAACTCCGGGGTGTTCGCGTTCGACGGGCAGTTGCTGGCGGAGGCGCTGGGCAAGGTGCGGACGGACAACAGCCAGGGTGAGGAGTACCTCACGGACGTGCTGGGGATTCTGCGGGAGGCCGGGCACCGGGTGGGGGCGTCGGTGGCGTCGGACCACCGGGAGATCCTGGGGATCAACAACCGCGTGCAGTTGGCCGAGGCCCGTGCGCTGCTGAACGCGCGGCTGCTGGAGCGGGCGATGATGGCGGGGGTGACGGTGGTCGATCCCTCGTCGGTGCTGGTGGATGTGACGGTGACGTTCGAGCGTGACGTGCTGGTGCACCCGAATACGCAGCTGACGGGTGCCACGCACATCGCCGAGGACGCCGAGGTGGGTCCCAACAGCCGGCTGAACGACACGAAGGTCGGCCGGGGCGCCCGGGTGGACAACACGGTCGCGGACGGTGCCGAGATCGGCGAGGCGGCGGCGGTGGGTCCGTACGCGTATCTGCGGCCGGGGACGCGCCTGGGCCTGAAGGCCAAGGCGGGGACGTACGTGGAGATGAAGAACGCCGTGATCGGCGAGGGCACGAAGGTGCCGCACCTGTCGTACGTGGGTGACGCGACGATCGGTGAGTACACCAACATCGGTGCGGCCAGCGTGTTCGTGAACTACGACGGTGAGACGAAGCACCACACGACGATCGGGTCGCACTGCAAGACGGGCTCGGACAACATGTTTGTGGCTCCTGTCACGGTGGGGGACGGCGCCTACACCGCCGCCGGCTCGGTGATCACCAAGGACGTGCCGCCCGGTTCGCTGGCCGTGGCCCGTGGCCAGCAGCGGAATATCGAGGGTTGGGTGGCCCGTAAGCGGCCTGGCAGCGCTGCCGCGCAGGCGGCCGCGGCGGCTTCGGAGCAGGTTCCGGGCGAGGACTGACCGGAAACGGGTGCGTCGAACTCGGCGTACCGTGATACGTGCACACAAATTCGGCTGGTTCGCGCGAAAGTGGCTCGCGGCCAGAGGACACGTCTGAGGAGACAGTGCTGTGACCGGGATCAAGACGACCGGCGAGAAGAAGCTGATGCTCTTCTCCGGCCGCGCCCACCCCGAGCTGGCCGAGGAGGTCGCACATCAGCTGGGTGTCGGCCTGGTGCCGACGAAGGCTTTCGACTTCGCCAACGGTGAGATCTACGTCCGCTTCCAGGAGTCGGCGCGTGGCGCGGACTGCTTCCTGATGCAGAGCCACACGGCTCCCATCAACAAGTGGATCATGGAGCAGCTGATCATGATCGATGCTCTGAAGCGGGCCTCGGCCCGGAGCATCACCGTGATCATCCCGTCGTACGGCTATGCCCGGCAGGACAAGAAGCACCGTGGCCGTGAGCCGATCTCGGCCCGTCTGATCGCGGATCTGCTGAAGTGCGCAGGTGCGGACCGCATCCTCACGGTGGATCTGCACACGGACCAGATCCAGGGCTTCTTCGACGGTCCGGTGGACCATCTGTCGGCGCTGCCGGTGCTGGCGGACTACGTGGGCGCGAAGGTCGACCGGAACAAGCTGACGGTGGTCTCGCCCGACGCGGGCCGGGTGCGGGTCGCCGACCGCTGGTGCGACCGGCTGGACGCGCCGCTGGCGATCGTCCACAAGCGCCGTGACAAGGACGTCGCGAACCAGGTGACCGTCCACGAGGTCGTCGGTGAGGTCAAGGGCCGGGTGTGTGTGCTGGTCGACGACATGATCGACACGGGTGGCACGATCTGCGCGGCGGCCGAGGCGCTGTTCGCCAATGGCGCGGAGGATGTCATCGTCACCGCGACGCACGGCATCCTGTCGGGTCCGGCGGCCGACCGTCTGAAGAACTCCAAGGTGAGCGAGTTCGTCCTGACGAACACCCTGCCGACCCCCGGTGAGCTGGAGCTCGACAAGATCACGGTGCTGTCGATGGCACCGACGATCGCCCGCGCGGTGCGCGAGGTCTTCGAGGACGGCTCGGTCACGAGCCTCTTCGAGGAGCAGGGCTGATCCGCACAAGCCACTGACCCGCACGAGGCGCTGTCCACAGCGAGCGCGAGAGGCCGCCCCGGCCGCACGGTCGGGGCGGCCTCTCGTGTTCGGTTAGACTGGTGCAGTTGCTCGGCGAGGGAGGCCGCACCCATACACGGTGCGGCGGTCCGTTATCGACGCGCTCTTCGTAGCAGGCCAAGTCCAGTCGTGGCCGGGTAACCACGACCGTTGATCCGTCTGTCACTTACGAGGAGTGCATATGTCCGAGGTGAAGCTCACCGCTGAGACCCGTACCGAGTTCGGCAAGGGCGCTGCCCGCCGTATCCGCCGCGCGAACCAGGTTCCCGGTGTTCTCTACGGTCACGGCTCGCAGCCGCTGCACCTGTCGCTGCCGGGTCACGACCTGCTGCTGGCGCTGCGTACGCCGAACGTCCTGATCTCCCTGGACATCGACGGCAAGTCCACCGAGCTGGCGATCCCGAAGGCCGTGCAGCGCGACCCGCTGAAGGGCTTCCTGGAGCACGTCGACCTGCAGCTGGTCCAGCGTGGCGAGAAGGTCACGGTCGAGATCCCGGTCCACGCCGAGGGCGAGCTGGCCCCGGGTGGCAACCTGCTGGAGCACGTGCTCAACGCGCTGCCGGTCGAGACCGAGGCGACCCACATCCCCGAGAGCCTGACGGTCTCCGTCGAGGGCCTGGCGGCCGGTGCGTCCATCCTGGCGAAGGACATCCCGCTGCCGAAGGGCACCACGCTCGCCGTCGAGGAGGACACCGTCGTCCTCCAGGTCCTGGCCGCGCAGGCCGAGGAGCCGGCCGCCGAGGGCGCCGAGGGCGAGCAGGCCGCCGAGGTCTGAGCCGTCCTGGGCTCTGCTTGACGGGGTGGCGGGCTGCGGCCCGCCACCCCGTTTCCCTGTTCGGTGCGTGTACGAGGAGACTGACCGCATGACGACGGACGCCAGCGCCCCCTGGCTGATCGTGGGCCTGGGCAACCCGGGTCCTGAGTACGCCGCGAACCGGCACAACGTCGGGTTCATGGTGGCCGACCTCCTCGCGGAGCGGATGGGGGCGAGGTTCAAGCGCGCCCAGAAGGCGCAGGCGCAGGTGGTGGAGGGCCGGATCGGTCCGCCGGGGCCGGCGAACCGCCGGGTGATCCTGGCGAAGCCGATGTCGTACATGAACCTGTCGGGCGGACCGGTGACCGCATTGCGCGACTTCTACAAGGTGCCGACGGCGCACATCGTGGCGGTCCATGACGAGCTGGACATCGATTACGGCACGCTGCGGGTGAAGCTGGGCGGTGGCGACAACGGGCACAACGGTCTGAAGTCGATGACGAAGGCGATGGGGCCCGACTACCACCGGGTGCGGTTCGGGATCGGGCGTCCGCCGGGCCGGATGCAGGTGGCCGACTTCGTACTGAAGGACTTCTCGTCGGCGGAGCGCAAGGAGCTGGACTACTTCGTGGACCGCGCTGCTGACGCGGTGGAGTGCCTGGTGACGGAGGGCCTGGAGCGGGCGCAATCGGCGTACAACTCTTGACCGTTTCCGATCGGGATTGACCGGGCGTGGTGCTATCCCTGAGGATCGCGCCCCATGAGCAAGAAGCGGACTTCAGCCCTTCCCTATGCCCGGAGCGCCGCCATGGCGCTGGTCGCGCTGCTGCTGGTGGTGGCGGGCACCTGGGCGTCGTGGGGTACGGCGCAGCACGTCCTGCTGTCGAAGGGCCGCGAGCACGGCACGCTGACGGTCACGGGGTGTTCGGCGGATGTGTGTACGGGGCGGTACGACCCGGAGGGCCCGGCGGGGCCGCGCACCGATATGACGATCGGCCACTCGGTGGCGGTGCGGACGGGCGGGAGTTACCCGGTGGTGGTGAAGCCGGACACGACCGAGCTGGTGCGTACGGGCTGGCCCGGCGGGCTGCACGCGTGGCTGCCGCTGGGCGGCGCGCTGCTGCTGGCGGGGCTGGTGATCGGCGGCGGAATGCGGATGCCGCGGCTGGCGTGGGTGTCGGCGTCGGTGGGCGGGGCGTTGCTGGTGGGAACGTTCTTCGCCCTGTGACGCGCACGCTGACGCGCGCCGCGACGGGCGTGGTGAGCCGGTCGCCGCGATGGACACTGGGCCGGTGGGCGCCCTGGCATTCACCCAATTGTTATCCGGGAGCAATGGGGCAAGTCCTAGCGCACGTCATGGATGTGGCGCAACGTCACTTGACGGGCTGGCGTGGTCACAGGAAGCTGAGCCGCCGCCCCCCACGGCCCTCTTACTCATGTTGGACTGCCCATGCGCATTCTCACTGCCACCAGCGCGATGGTGGCGGCCACGGCCTGCTCGCTCCTGCTCGCTCCCGCGGCGCACGCCACCAAAGGCAACAACGGTGACAACGGCACCGTAAAGATCCACAACGCCACGACCGGCGAAGAGCTCAAGAAGAACGAGCCGAAGGTCTGCGAGTTCTACCTGGACGCCTTCCACTTCGACGCCGGGCAGAAGGTCACCTGGCACATCGAGGCCTGGGCCAATAACGACGTCGCGAAGGGCGAGACGGTGGAGTCCGGCTCGCTCGCCCTCGACGCCAAGGGCCACGGGCGCACCGAGGACATGACCCTGCCCGACGGTCAGTACAAGCTCTTCTGGAACTGGGAGGGCGAGAACGGCAAGGCCAAGCACAAGGTCTTCAAGACCGACTGCGAGACCGAGGACTCCGTGCCGGGTGACAAGCCCGGCGACAAGCCCGGGGACAAGCCGGGCGACGAGCCCGCCGACAAGCCGGGCGACACGCCGGGTGACAAGCCCGAGGACAAGCCGGGCGACACGCCGGGCGAGCAGCCGGGTGACAAGCCCGCCGAGGAGCCCGCGCAGGCGGACGCCACCGCCCCCGCGGCCGCCGGACCCGCCGCGTCCGCTTCGCCGGACAGCCCGAACAACCCGGACGCCCAGGGTGACCTGGCCGAGACCGGCAGCAGTGCCCCCGTGGGCGTGCTGGCGGGCGTCGCCGCCGCGCTGGTCGCGGGCGGTGGCTTCCTGGTGATGCGCCGCCGCAAGGCGCAGGGCCAGCAGGGCTGACGTAGCACGGCATGACATGAGGGGGGCGCCCGGTGAACCCGGGCGCCCCCCTTCGTCACGTCCGGGCGGGCGTCAGCCGGTGTTGCGCAGGCCGGCCGCCACGCCGTTCACCGTCAGCAGCAGCGCCCGGGCGAGCAGCGGGTCGGGCTCCTCACCGCGCGCGGCGGCGGTCCGCTGGCGGGCCAGCAGGGAGACCTGGAGGTAGGAGATGGGGTCCAGGTAGGCGTCGCGGATGGCGAAGGTCTGCTGGAGCACCGGGTTCGAGTCGAGCAGCTTCTCACCGCCCGTCACGCGCAGCACCTCGGCGACCGTCAGCGCGTGCTCGGCCTCGATGTCGGCGAACACATGCCGCAGGTTCTCCGGCACCAGCGTCTCGACGTAGTGGCGGGCGATCCGCAGGTCGGTCTTGGCGAGCGTCATCTCGACGTTGGAGATGAAGTTGCGGAAGAAGTGCCACTGCCCGTACATCTCGTCGAGCACGGGGTCCAGCCCCGCCTCGCGCAGTGCCTTCAGGCCCGAGCCGACGCCGTACCAGCCGGGCACGATCTGCCGCGACTGGGTCCAGCCGAACACCCACGGGATGGCCCGCAGCCCGTCCAGGCCCGCGCCGGAGTCGGGGCGGCGGGAGGGGCGGGAGCCCAGGTGCAGCTCGGCGAGCTGGTCGACGGGGGTGGAGGCGAAGAAGTAGGCGGGCAGGTCGGGGTCCTCGACCAGCCTGCGGTACGCGGTGTGGGCGGCCTCCGAGACGGTGTCCATGGCCGCGTCCCAGCGGGCGAGGGCCTCGTCGGACTGGCGGGGCGCGGTGTGCAGGGCGGACGCCTGGAGGGTGGCGGCGACCGTGAGCTCCAGGTTCTCCCGGGCGAGGGAGGGGATCAGGTACTTGTCGGAGATGACCTCGCCCTGCTCGGTGACCTTGATCTCGCCCTCCAGGGTGCCCCAGGGCTGGGCGAGGATCGCGTCGTGCGAGGGGCCGCCGCCGCGGCCGACGGTGCCGCCGCGGCCGTGGAAGAGGCGCAGCCGCACGCCGTAGCGGTGGGCGACGTCGCGCAGGCGGCGCTGGGCTCGGTGGATCTCCCACTGGGAGGTGGTGATGCCACCGAACTTGGAGGAGTCGGAGTACCCGAGCATGACCTCCTGCACATCTCCCCGCAGGGAGACCAGGCGCCGGTAGGAGGGGTCGGCGAGCATGTCGTCGAGGATGACGTCGGCGGCCCTCAGCTCGTCCGTCGTCTCCAGCAGCGGCACGATGCCGATCTTCGCCCAGCCGGCGTGCAGGTCGAGCAGTCCCGCCTCGCGGGCCAGCACGGCCGCCGCGAAGACGTCGTCGGCGCCCTGGCACATGGAGATGATGTAGGACTCGACGACCTCGGGCCCGAAGCGCTCCAGGGCGTCCTTGATGGTGAGGAAGACGCCCAGGGTCTTGGTGCCGGCCGCGTCGAGCGGGGCGGGCTGGGGCGTGAGCGGGCGGCGGGAGCGCAGCTCCTTGGCGAGCAGCTTCCGCCGGTAGTCGCGCGGCATGTCCGCGTACCGCCAGGACTCCTCACCGAGCCGGTCGAAGAGCTGCCCGAGCGCGTGGTGGTGGGCGTCGGCGTGCTCGCGTACGTCCATGGTGGCGAGCTGGAGGCCGAAGGCGGACAGGGTACGGATGGTGCGGTCCATCCGGCCGTCCGCGAACAGCTGGCCGCGGTGCTCGCGCAGGGACGTCTGGATCAGCCGCAGGTCCTCGATGAGCCCGGCCGTCCCGAGGTAGTCGCGGCCCTCCTCGTGGGGCGTGCCCTTGGCGAGGCGCTCGCGGGTGTTGACCAGCTTCTGGCGTACGCAGGTGGCCTTGAGGCGGTAGGGCTCCTCGGCGTTGAGGCGCTTGTAGCGGGGGCTGATCTCCGGGAGGCGCTCCAGGTCCTCCTTCAGGGAGTCCAGGAGCTCCTGGGTGGCGCCCGCGTACCGGATGGAGTTGGACAGCAGGCCCCGCAGGTAGTCGATGAGCTCGATGGCGTCGGTGATGCCGTGCTCGTGCTGGAGGATCAGCACCTCGCGGGTCACGTCCGGGGTGACGTTGGGGTTGCCGTCCCGGTCGCCGCCGATCCAGGTGCCGAAGGTGAGCGGCCGGGTGCCGGGCGGCAGCTCGACGCCGACGCGCTCCAGCTCGGCGGCGAGGTCCTCCAGGACGTCACCGACCGCGCCGGCGTGCAGCTCGTCCAGGTAGTAGATGGCGTTGCGCGCCTCGTCGGCCGGTTCGGGGCGGACGACCCGCAGCTCGTCGGTCTGCCAGATCAGGTCGATGTGCTCGGCGAGGCGCAGGTCGTGGCGGCGCCGGTCGGAGGCGATGACCGGGGTCTCCAGCAGCTCGGCGATGTGGCGGAGCTTGTTGAGTACGGAGCGCCGCGCCGCCTCGGTGGGGTGCGCGGTGAAGACGGGACGGACGTTGAGGTTCTTGACCGTCTCGCGTACGTGCTCGGGGTCGCCGTCCTTGAGCATGTCGGCGGTGCGGGCCAGCAGGCCGCCCTCGGCGGCGCGCTTCTCGCGCAGCTCACGGCCACGGTGGACCTGCTCGGTGACGTTGGCCAGGTGGAAGTACGTGGAGAAGGCGCGCACCAGGCGGGCGGCGGTCTCCAGGTCGGTGTCGCCGAGCAGCTCGGCGGCGGCCTCGCCGTTCTCGCGCGTGAGGCGGCGGACCTTCTCGACGAGCTCGAGAAGCTCCGGTCCTTCCTGCCGTACGAGCGTCTCGCCCAGGAGATCGCCCAGTCGGCGGATGTCGGAGCGCAGTTCGGCGCTGGCGGTGGTGGTCTGGTCGGCACTGCTCACAGGTGCGGCTCCTTGCAGTGTTTGAGCACGTCTGGAGGGGTACTGGAGGCTTGCGGACCGCGCTGTCCGACGACACCCAGGATAGGTGTCCCCGTGTGCGGCGTTGTCCACAGCCCTCTTGCCGCCCGCCCGGGCGCTGTCATACTTACGTCGCCGTAGGTTACGGAACCGTAGCCAGGACCGTCGCCACGGCTTCCGTTGTATCCCTCACCCCCTGGGGACCCCATGACAACAAGCCCCGACGTGCTCCACACCACGGATCCCGCGCCCTCTCCCTCACCCTCCTCCGATCTGCCCCCCGCCACACTCGGCGGGGACAGCAAGCGCTCGATCGAGCAGATCGCGCTGCTGCTGTTCATCACGGTGCCCTTCCTCGCCCTCCTCGCGGCGGTGCCGCTGGCCTGGGGCTGGGGCGTGAGCTGGCTGGATCTGGGCCTGCTGGTGGCGATGTACTACATCGGCTGCCACGGCATCACGATCGGCTTCCACCGGTACTTCACGCACGGTTCCTTCAAGGCCAAGCGCCCGCTGCGGATCGCGCTGGCGGTCATGGGGTCGCTCGCCGTGGAAGGGCCGCTGGTGCGCTGGGTGGCGGACCACCGCAAGCACCACAAGTTCTCCGACGCGGAGGGCGACCCGCACTCCCCGTGGCGGTTCGGCGAGACCCTGCCGGCGCTGATGAAGGGCCTGTGGTGGGCGCACATCGGCTGGATGTTCGACGAGGAGCGCACCCCGCAGGCCAAGTACGCGCCGGATCTGATCAAGGACCCGGCGATCCGGGCGATCTCGCGGCAGTTCATCGGCTGGACGGTCCTCTCGCTGGCGATCCCGCCGCTGGTGGGCGGTCTGGTGACCATGTCCTGGTGGGGCGCCTTCACGGCGTTCTTCTGGGGCTCGCTGGTGCGGGTGGCGCTGCTGCACCATGTGACGTGGTCGATCAACTCGATCTGCCACGCGGTGGGCAAGCGCCCGTTCAAGTCACGGGACCGCAGCGGCAACGTGTGGTGGCTGGCGGTGCTGTCGTGCGGCGAGTCCTGGCACAACCTGCACCACGCGGACCCGACGAGTGCGCGTCACGGTGTGATGCGGGGGCAGATCGACTCCAGCGCCCGGCTGATCCGCTGGTTCGAGAAGCTGGGCTGGGCGTACGACGTGCGCTGGCCGAGCGCGTCCCGGATCGAAGCCCGGCGCCAGGACCAGCCCGCGAACGCGGCATGATGGACGGTGTGGCGATCGACGGCAGTAGCACCAGCAGCAGCGACAAGCCCAGGCGGGGGCGCAGGGTCCGCATGACGGGCGCCGAGCGCCGCCAGCAACTGCTCGACATCGGCCGCACCCTCTTCGCCCAGCGCGGTTTCGAAGGCACGTCGGTGGAGGAGATCGCCGCGAAGGCCGGGGTCTCCAAGCCGGTGGTGTACGAGCACTTCGGCGGCAAGGAGGGGCTGTACGCGGTGGTCGTGGACCGCGAGATGCGCCAGCTCCTCGACATGGTCACCGGCGCCCTGACCGCCGGGCATCCGCGCGAGCTGCTCGAACAGGCCGCTTTCGCGCTGCTGGACTACATCGAGACGTACACGGACGGTTTCCGGATCCTGGTCCGGGACTCGCCGGTCGCGCAGTCGACGGGCACGTTCGCGTCGCTGATCTCCGACATCGCCACGCAGGTGGAGGACATCCTGGGCCTGGAGTTCAAGGCCCGTGGCTTCGACCCGAAGCTCGCCCCGCTCTACGCGCAGGCGCTGGTGGGCATGGTGGCCCTGACCGGTCAGTGGTGGCTGGACGCCCGTAAGCCGAAGAAGGCCGAGGTCGCCGCCCATCTGGTGAACCTGGCCTGGCACGGCCTGGACGGCCTGGAGCCGAAGCCCCGCCTGATAGGGCACCGCAAGAGCTGACCCCGGGGGGGCAGGCGAGGGGCACGGTGGGCCGGCCGCCGCGCCCCTCTGCCCGGCACCGGTGTCACGCCCCCTTCCGCGCCACCGCGAAGATGCGGCGGAAGGGGAAGACCGTGCCGTACGGGCCGGGCGGGTAGGCCTTGCGCAGCAGGTCGCGGTACTGGGTCAGGAACTCGGCGACGGCCTCGTCGTCACCGTCCAGGACGGTGAGGACCGGGCGCAGCGCGGTGCCCTTCACCCAGTCCAGGACGGGGTCCTCGCCCTGGAGGAGCTGGGAGTAGACCGTCTCCCAGACATCGGCGGTGCAGCCGAGGTCGGAGAGGCGGGTGAGGTAGTCGGCGGCATCGAGGATATGGACGAAGCGGTGGCCGTGCCCACCGAGGCGGGCGCGCCACTGGGGCGACTCGCACAGCTCGCCGAGGATCGCGTGGCTGGGTGAGGTGAAGTTGCCGGGGACCTGGAAGGCGAGGATGCCGCCGGGGACCAGCCCCTCGGTCCAGACGGGCAGCGATTCGGGATGGTTGGGTACCCACTGGAGCGCCGCGTTGGAAATGATCAGGTCGTACGGCTCGTCAGGTGTCCAGTGCGCGGCGTCGGCGGGCCGGAAGTCGAGCCAGCCGCCGCCGGGGGTGGTGCCGGCGTGGTCCTTCTTGGCCTGTTCCAGCATCTCGGGTGAGAGGTCGAAGCCGGTGATGCGCGCGTCCGGCCAGCGCTCGGCGAGCAGCGCGGTGACGTTTCCCGGGCCGCACCCGAGGTCGGCGATACGGGGAGGACGCCCTTGCGCCGTGGCGGGCAGCTCGGGTATGCGAGCGAGCAGGTCCAGGAACGGGCGTGTGCGGTGTGAGGAGTGGCGCAGGTACTGCTGTGGATCCCACGTTGGCGCGGAATGCATGTTCGAGCCCCCTTGCTGGAACGTCATACGGAAGCGGAAGAGTGTCCCGGCCCCGTCATGCCCAATGGTCCAGGAGAGTATTTCTTGACGTCAAGAGACTTCACGTCGACAGATCGCCTACACTGATCGCCATGGAGGACGAGGTCGACCGACTGGTCGCTGCATGGCGCCGTGAGCGCCCCGACCTCGACGTGGAACCGCTCGAGGTGCTCAGCCGGGTCTCACGGCTGGCCCGGCATCTGGACCGGGCCCGCCGGCTCGCCTTCTCCGAGCACAACCTGGAGCCCTGGGAGTTCGACGTCCTGACGTCACTGCGCCGCGCGGGCGCCCCCTACCAGCTCTCCCCCGGCCAGCTGCTCACCCAGACGCTGGTCACCTCCGGCACCATGACCAACCGCATCGACCGGCTCGCCAAGAAGGGTCTCGTCGAACGGCTGCCCGACCCGAGCGACCGGCGCGGCGTCCTGGTCCGCCTCACCGCCGAGGGCCGCGACCGGGCCGACCAGGCCCTCGCCGGGCTCCTCGCCCAGGAGCGGGCCATCCTGGCCGAGCTGTCCCGCGCGCAGCGCGCCGAACTGGCCGCGCTGCTACGCCAGCTGACCGCCCCGTTCGACAACATCCCCGGCTAACTCGGCCGGCCCCACACCCGCCCGGCGGGCCAGTGCCACCGCCGCCAGCGTGGAGTGCACGCCCAGCTTCCCCAGCACGTTCTGCATATGCGTACGGACCGTGTGCGGGGACAGGAACAGCCGCTCCGCCACCGCCTTGCGGCCCAGGCCCGCCACCATGCACCGCAGCACCTCGCGCTCGCGCGGGGTGAGCGACTCCACCAGCCGTTCACTCTCGGTGCGGTGCTTGCGCGCGGCCGTCAGCTCCCGCAGCACACCGGTGAGCAGCGCGGGCGGCAGATGGGTCTCGTCGCGCAGTACACCCCGTATCACCGTCAGCAGCCGTTGCAGCGAGCAGTCCTTGGCCACCCAGCCGGACGCCCCCGCCTGGAGGGCCAGCGCGGCCCGGCGCGCGTCGTCCTTCTCGGCCAGCACGACCGTACGCACCTCGGGCCGGCCCTCGCGGACCCCGGCCACCAGCGAGATACCGTCCACGGCGCCCTCGCCGTCGTCCGGCACGGCGCGGGGCGCCACCACCGAAGGCGTGACCGCGGAGACCGCCGGCGTGCCCGGGGCGGGCGGGGGCGTGGCCGCCGCGCCCAGGTCGGCGTCGACCAGCAGCACGTCGAACCGGCGGCCCTCGGCGGCCGCGCGGTCCAGGCAGCGCAGCGCGGCGGGGCCGCTGCCGGCCGCCGCGACATCCACGTCGGGCTCGGCCGCCAGAGCGGCGGCGAGCGATTCGGCGAAGATGCGGTGGTCGTCCACCACCAGAACCCGGATACGGACCACTGACACCCCCAAGTGTCGAGAAGCGGAGCAGCTGCGGGTACGGCGCCCGGAGTTGAGGTGTCCAGTGGTCGCGCGGCCGCCGCCGTGCAGTGACTGTTACCCCCGCCCCGGGCGTCGTACCCGGCTTCTCTCGCCCCCTGATCAACACCGGCCCCCACCGGTGCTGTGCACAGACTACGACCGGGCGGGCGAAGGGGGAGGGTGATTGGCCGAACTCACGGCTTCGGCCCGTCCGCCGGGGACGGGCCGAAGCCGTGCCGCCCGTCCGCCGGGGACGCGGCGGGCACCCACGCTCACCCGATGCGGCGCGCCCCCGCCGACGGCACGGCCGGGAAGACCCGCGGGGCCGTGTACCCGGCCGCCGCGAACGCCTCCCCGACCGCCTTGGTCACCGTGTCCGCGTCCGCCGCCTCGACCAGCACGATCGCCGAGCCGCCGAACCCGCCGCCCGTCATCCGGGCGCCCAGCGCCCCGGCGGCGTTCGCGGCCGACACGACGAGGTCCAGTTCCGGGCAGGAGACCCTGAGGTCGTCGCGGAGCGAGGTGTGGCCCTCCGTCAGGACGGGCCCGACCGCGCGCACGTGCCCCGCGTCCAGCAGCGCGACGGTCCGCTCCACCCGGTGGTTGTCGGTCACCACGTGGCGGACGTACGAGCGAACCGTTTCATCAGCCAGCCGCCCGAGGGCGTCGAATAGATGCGCGTACTCGACCTCGCGCAGCGTGCGCACACCCAGCGCCCGCGCACCGGCCTCGCATCCGGCGCGCCGCTCTGCGTACGCGCCGTCCCCGAGCGCGTGCTTCACCCGGGTGTCGACGACCAGGAGCTGAAGGCCCTGTGCGGCGAGGTCGAACGGCACGTGGCGCTGCGTCAGGTCCCGGGTGTCGAGGTACAGGGCGTGGCCCTCGGTGCAGCACGCCGACGCCATCTGGTCCATCACGCCGCACGGGACGCCCACGAACGCGTTCTCGGCGCGCTGTGCCAGGACGGCCAGTTCCCGCGGCGCCAGCCCGAGCCCGTACACGTCATTGAGGGCGAGCGCGGTGACGACCTCCAGGGCGGCCGACGAGGACAGGCCGGCTCCGGTGGGCACGGTCGAGGCGAGGTGGATGTCGGCGCCGCCGACCCGGTGGCCCGCCTCGCGCAGCGCCCACACCACACCGGCCGGGTAAGCGGCCCACCCGGTGTCGGAGAGCGGCTCCAGCGCCTCGACGCCGAGCTGGATCACGCCCTGGTCGGCGTCGGCCGAGTGGACGCGCAGCTGCCCGTCGTCCCGCCGGGAGACCGCGGCGACCGCGGTGTGCGGGAGGGCCAGCGGCATCACGAAGCCGTCGTTGACGTCGGTGTACTCGCCGATGAGGTTGACCCGGCCCGGCGCGGCCCACACGCCCTGCGGCGCGTACCCGTACAGCTCGCGGAAGCCCTCCGCGACGGCTCCGCCCCCGGTCTCTCCGCCCCCGGTCACCGCCCCGCCTCCCGCTTCCGCGCGAACTCCCACGCGTCGGCCACGATGCCCGCGAGGTCCGGCCGGGACGGCTGCCAGCCGAGCCGCTCGCGCGCGGTGACGGCCGAGGCGACCAGCACGGCCGGGTCACCGGCACGGCGCGCGGCGACGACCTCGGGAACCGGGTGGCCGGTGACCTCCCGTACGGTCTCGATGACCTCGCGGACCGAGAAGCCGTTACCGTTGCCGAGGTTGCAGATCAGGTGCTCGCCGGGGGTGACCGCGTCCATCGCGAGCAGGTGTGCCTCGGCGAGGTCGGCGACATGGATGTAGTCGCGTACGCAGGTGCCGTCGGGGGTGGGGTAGTCGTCGCCGTACACCGAGATCGACTGGCGCCCGCCGAGCGCGACCTGGAGCACGAGCGGGATGAGGTGGGACTCGGGGTCGTGGCGCTCGCCGCAGTCGCCGTACGCGCCCGCCACGTTGAAGTACCGCAGGGACGCGGCGGCCAGGCCGTGCGCGCGGGCCTCGCCGGTGATCATGTGGTCGACGGCGAGCTTGGAGGCGCCGTAGGGGCTGGTGGGCGCGGTGGGGTCGGTCTCGGTGACGGGGGTGGAGACCGGCTCCCCGTACGTGGCGGCGGTCGAGGAGAAGACGAGCCTGCGCACCCCCGCGTCGCGCATCGCGGCGAGCAGGGCCATGGTGCCGCCGACGTTGTTCACCCAGTACTTCTCCGGGTCGGTGACGGACTCGCCGACCTGGCTGAACGCGGCGAAGTGCAGGACGCCGTCGTAGGAGGCGTCGAGGTGGCGGGCGGCGTCCTGGACGCGGCCCTCGATGAAGCGGGCGCCCGCCGGGACTCCCTCGCGGAACCCGGTCGACAGGTCGTCCAGGACGGTGACCTCGTGTCCGGCCTCCAGCAAATGCGCGGCGACCACACTGCCGACATAGCCGGCCCCGCCCGTAACCAGATATTTCACGCGCTCGCTACCTCTCGCAGTCGCCGGGCCGCGGCCTCCGGCGGCACGTCGTTGATGAATACGCTCATGCCGGACTCCGAGCCCGCGAGGAACTTCAGCTTGCCGGAAGTGCGGCGGATGGTGAAAAGCTCGAGATGCAGCGCGAACGCGTCGCGCCGCGGGTCGCCGAACGGCGCCTGGTGCCAGGCGGAGATGTACGGCGTCGGCGGCTCACCTTGCCCGAAGATCCGGTCGAAGCGCCTCAGGAGTTCCAGATAGACCTGGGGGAACTCCGTGCGTGCCGCGTCGTCCAGCGCCCGCAGGTCGGGGACGCGCCGTGTGGGGTAGAGGTGGACCTCGTACGGCCAGTGCGCGGCGTACGGCACGAAGGCCACCCATTCGCCGGTCTCCAGGACCACCCGTTCGGCCTCGGCGCGCTCGCGGGCGACCACGTCGTCGAAGAGGTTGCGGCCGGTGGCGGCGCGGTGGTCGTCGAGCGAGCGGAGCATCAGCGCCGTACGGGGAGTGGTGAAGGGGTAGGCGTAGATCTGGCCGTGCGGGTGGCCGAGGGTGACCCCGATCTCGGCGCCCCGGTTCTCGAAGCAGAACACCTGCTGGACGTGGGGGAGCTCGGCGAGTTCGGCGGTGCGGTCCGTCCAGGCCTCCAGGACGAGTGCGGCCCGTTCCTCGGTGAGATCGGCGAACGAGGCGTCGTGGTCGGAGGTGAAGCAGACGACCTCGCAGCGGCCGGAGTCATCGGCGAGGGAGGGGAAACGGTTCTCGAAGACGACGACGTCGTAGTCACCGTCCGGTATCTCGCTGTGCCGGCCGTCCCGTGAGGGACACAGCGGGCATGCGTCGGCGGGCGGGTGGTAGGTGCGGCCCTGGCGGTGCGAGGCGATGGCGACCGAGTCGCCGAGCAGCGGGTCGCGGCGGACCTCGGAGGTCGTGGAGATCGGGTCGAGCGGCCGCGGGTCCACGGCGTCACGTACGACGTCGTCCCGCAGGTCGTAGTAGACCAGCTCACGCCCGTCGGCCAGCCGGGTCGACGTCTTCTTCACTCCGGGACTCCTCGCTCACACGCGGTGGCACGCACACTCATTCAACAGAAACAAACACAACCAACCATACTCGAACAGTCACGTCAATGGGTGAGCCAATGAGCCAGTGAGTCAGCGGGGCGCGGGTAAGCGCTTGCAACGGACATATCGCCTGGCGCACTCGCCATCGACAAAGAACCCAACAGAGACCACCAGAGTCGACCGGGGCCCGCCGCCCGTCACACCGGGCCGGGCCCCTCCGCCCCGGGTCGGTGCGGGCCGGGGTGCCCGTTTCGCGCACCGGCGGCCGCCCGGTCCAGCAGGCCCGTACGGGCGGCGAGGGCGGCGGCCTCCAGGCGTGACCCCACGCCCAGCTTCATCAGCACGCGCTGCACATGTGTGCGCGCCGTGCTCGGCGCGATGCCCATGCCGGCCGCGATCAGCCGCGTGTCCTCGCCCTCCGCGACCCGTACCAGCACCTCGACCTCACGGGGCGTCAGCATCCGCAACAGCCGCCGGCCCTCGTCGTCCGGCTGCGCGGCCGGGTTCAGCAGCTCGGTGAAGGCACCCTGCAACAGCTGCGGCGCCACCGCCGCCTCACCCGCCCGCGCCTTGGCCATGGCGCGCTCCACGCCCTCGATGCGCTCGTCGTGGCGGACGTACCCCGAAGCACCGGCCGCGAACGCCGCCGCGATCCCGCGCGGGCTGGGCACCGGCCCGAGCACCACGACCGCCACCTGCGGACGCTCCCGCTTGATCGTCACGATCGGGTCGAAGACCCCGGGCTCGGCCGGTGCCGCCGTCCCCAGCAGGCACACCTCGGGCGCCCTGCTGACCACCAGCTCGGCCGCGCCCGCCGTGGGCGCGGTGGCCGCGAGCACCCGGTGTCCGCGCAGCCTCAACGCCGAGGCGAGCGCCTCGGCGAGAAGTCGGTGATCGTCGACCACCATGAGCCGCACGCCCATCCACCATCCCCCCATCCCCCGGGACCGGCCCCCCGCCGCACCCCGGCACTGTTGACCCGGCAAGCTACACGCTTGTTCGACGTTGCGCGCCCCCTACCTGCCAGAAGCCCCCCAGAATGTCGAATTCTTCGTCAAACAGGGCTACTTGAGACTCACCAAGTGGACGGCCCGGCACATCGCGGATCGATGTGCCGGGCCGGGCCGGAGGCTGGGTGCGCTCAGTTCGTGGTGAACGACATCGCCAGGTACTTCTTCTCGTCGGAAGAGGACGAGCTGCGCTCGGACAGCATGTTCTCGGACAGGAACAGCCGCCCACCGGCGTACAGCATCTCGTTGTACTCCAGCGAGAAGCTCTCCTCCGCGTCCCGGACGGCTTCGTCGGAGGGGTTCTCCATCAGGACCGTCTGCTTGAAGGTGGAGCCGTCGATGCTGACGACCTGGCCGCCCTTGTCGTACGGGGGCACCTTGTACGCGATCAGGTTGGCGCCGTCCATGCGCAGCGGGACCATCGAGTACCGGTCTCCCGCGTCGGCCTTGTCGGTGGTCGGCTTGCCGGTGGTGAGGTCGAAGGAGACGATCTCGTTGGTGTCCCCGTACTCGCCGCCGCCCTCGTGGTCCTCGGTCGGCAGGTAGAGCCGGTTGTTGCCGACGACGAGCTTCTCGCACGCCTCGACCTCGGTGGAGCCGCACTCGCCCGCGTACCGCTCGGCGTTGGCCGAGATCTTGGCCTTCAGCTTGCCGGTCTTCTCATCGATGGAGAAGAAGTCAGAGATGCCGGAGCCGTCACCGGCGGTGTCGCCGACATCGGCCGCCACGACCAGCGGCTTGGTGGAGACGACGCTCGCGTACTCGACGCCTGTCGGCATCTTGTACGAGGAGATCGGCGCCCCGGTCCCGGGCTCCAGGTTCTGGATGAGGACGTACTGGTTGTCGTACGGACCGCACTTGCGCGCGGCGACCAGGCCCTCGCCGCCTCCGTAACCCATGTCGTAACAGGAGTCGGCGTCGACCTGCGGCTTCCACAGCTCCTTGCCGGTGGTCAGGTCCCAGGCCGCGCCGCCGTCCGTGCCGCCCGCCGCGACGGTGGAGGCGCCCAGGGTGACCTCGTTGTACGCGACCTTCCTGTCACCGGCGTTGCCGCCGGAGACGGACCTGGTCCACAACAGCTTGCCGGTGTTCAGGTCGATGGCGCCGACCTCGGTGCACGGCTGGAAGTTCTTCGGCGGCACACGCTTGGTGGCCTCGAAGGCGATGGCGGTCTTGTTGTCCTTCATGTGGCGCGACACCGCGCACACGTCACCGGGGAGCTGGAGGGTCCACAGGGGGGTGCCCTTGGCGAGGTCGTGGCCGACGACGGAGCGGACGTTCGTCTTGACGTACGCCTTGTCCGTGACCCATGAGCCGCCCACGAACGTCAGGTCGCCGACCTCGGGCTGGGGCAGCTGGAAGGCCACCCTGGACTTGGTGTTCGCGGGCACCTTCTCCTTGCCGCCGAGACCTTGCTGGCCGCCGTCCTTGCCGCCGTCGGCGGCGCCGGAGGAGCCCTTGGCGTCGTTGGTCTTCTCGCTGCCTCCGCTGCCGGCGGCGTACCAGACACCGGCGGCGATGATCAGGACCACCGCGACGGTCGCGGCGATGATGATCTGCGTCGGCGTGGACAGCTTCTTGACGCCGCCGGGCCCGCCCGGCATGGGCGCGGGCTGCCCCATGGGGTGCATGGGAGCGGCCGGGTAGCCGGAGCCGTACCCGGGCTGCTGCCCGGGAGCCTGGTACGGGGCCTGGGGGTAGCCGTAGCCGGGGGGCTGGGCGGGCGGCGTCTGGGGATAGCCGTACGCGGGGTCCTGCGGCGGCGGCGTGGGGGCGCCGAAGCCGGGCGGAGGGTCCTGCGGGGCACCGAAGCCGCCCGGCTGCGGCGAGCCGGTTGGCGGGCCGGGGGGCTGGTTCGGCGGGGGGCCCGGGGGCTGGTTCGGCGGTGGCGGCGGTGGCTGCGTCATGGGCTATGTACCTCTGAGGATCTGAAGAAGGGCGAGCGGGGCGGCGGCCCTCACTTCCCGAAGGCCATCATCGTCTTGGTCTGCTTCTCCTCCGCGTCATTGCGGGCGCTCACGCGGCCGCTGACGATGAAGAAGCGGCCGTCCGCGTAGGCGTACTGCGGCGAGTAGAAGTCGCGCTCGATCTCGGCCGTGGACGCCGGGTGCTGGAGCAGCACCTTGGGGCTGCCGCCGGTCGGGGCGAGCGTGGCGACGGCGCCGCCGCGGTCCCAGGAGCCCTCCATGTACATCAGGACGTCGCCGCCCTCCATGCGCAGCGGGGTCGCGGTCCGCTGCGGGCCCGCCGGTGCGCGCCACTTGGGCTTGCCGGTGTTCAGGTCGAAGGCCACCACGTCGTTGGTGCCGTTGCTGACCTGGGTCGGCACCGTCGCCATGTAGAAGGTGGTCGCGTCGGCGGCGACACCGACGCAGCCCTCCAGGTTCTGGCCGAACACGACGAAGCTGCCGCCGCAGTCGGGCTGGAACTTGTCCTTGCCGCCGTCGAGCGTCGAGCGGAGCTTGCCGGCGTCCGTCAGCGCGATGACGCTCCACTTCTTGCTGTCGGGCTCGGTGGTGGAGACGACCAGCGGGCTCACCGAGAAGACCTTGTCGACCTCCCAGTTGAGCGGAAGCCGGTACGTCCACTTCGGCTTGCCGGTCGTCGGGTCGACCTCGCTGACCTGGTGCTGGACCTTCTCGTAGTCACCCGTGGGGCAGCTCGACGCGGCGATCAGCTTGGGGCCGCCCGCGAACGCGAACGGCTTGCAGTCGGTGGACGGCTTGCCGAACAGCTGCGTGCCGTCCGCCAGCGAGAAGCCGTACGAGTTGCCGGTGCCCGCGGCCGTCACGGTGTTGCCGCTGATGGCCAGCGTGAAGTCGGAGAGCGAGCCGAAGCCCGTGCCCTTCGGGATGGGCTTCTTCCAGCCCGCCTTGCCGGTCTTGAGGTCGATCTGCTGCAACACGGTGCAGTCGGCCTTGTCGCCGGTCTTGTCGTTCAGGCCGATGACGATCGTGCCGTTGGCCGCGGGCGCGACCGGGGCGGCGCAGACCTCGGTGGTGAAGGGCAGGTCCCACTTCTTCTTGCCGTCGGCCACCGAGTAGCCCGAGAGGCCCTTGTACATCGCCTTGGCGATGGTGTCGCCGACGACCCACGGGCCGTGCACGTCCGCGCCGTTGCGCGGCAGGTCCACGTCGTTGGTGACCAGCCACTCGACCTTGGCCTCGCCCGGCTTGCGCCCGGCGTTGAGGTCGTCGTTGGCCTCACGCCCGTCGCCGCTGCCGTCGCCCTGGTCGGCGGACTCGGAGGTGGTCGGGTCCGGCGCGGCGCCGGAGCTCTTGGCGTCCGGCTTGGTGCCGCTGTCGTCGCCGCTGAGGGCGAGGTACGTGCCGCCGCCTATGACGAGCAGGGCGGCGACGGCCGCGCCGATGATGACGGCGGGCTTGCCCTTGAAGGGGCCTTTGCCCCCGCCGGGGGGAGGGGTGGGCGCGCCGGGGTACTGCGGCTGGGCCGGGTAACCGCCGTACGGGTTGGGCTGCCGGCCATAGGGCCCCGGCTGCGCCCCGTACGGGCCGGGCTGCTGGCCGGGCTGCTGGCCGGGCGCCTGCGGGTAGCCGTAACCGGGCTGCGCGGCCGGTGCCTGCGGGTAGCCGTAACCGGGCGCGGCGGCGGGCGCGTTGCCGTAACCAGGGGCGGCGGCAGGCGGGTTGCCGTAACCGGGGGCGTCAGGCGCGGTGCCGTAACCAGGCGCGGTGCCGTAACCGGGCGCGGCGGCCGGAGGCTGCGGGTACCCGGGTGCGGCGGTGGGCGGCTGGCCGGGCGCGGCCGGCGGCGTCTGGGACGGCTGCGGCATCTGCGGTGCGGCGGCAGGCTGTTGCGGCGGCACGCCCGGCCCGGCGGCGGGTGCGTGCCCCGGCCGGCCCGGCGGCACCCGCGGTGCGGCGGTCGGCGGCACCGGCGGCTGACCCGGCGCGGCGGGGGCGGCTGGCGGCTGGGGTGGGGCCGGGGGCTGGTGGGGCTGCTGGGGCGGGTCCTGCGGGGACCCGGAGCCTCCCTGCGGCGGTTGCTGGCTGGGCGGCTGAGTCATCAGCGCATCCCCCTTCGTGCGGCCCGCTGCCCGACCGGCCTCCCCCGCGATTCCGGCGCACACGTACCGCCGGAAAGGAGCGAATCGGACATGGATTCCGCAGTGTCACGTGAGTCGAGCGGGGCTTCTTTCTATCACCCGGCACTGACACGAAAAGGGCCGGTCCGCCCCCTGTTCCCAAGGGAGGACCGGCCCGTGACGCCGTCGTTATCGGCTCTCCACGCCTTCGCCACGCGTACGCGCTAGGAGGCGTCCTCGGCGAGTTCCAGCCACCGCGTCTCCAAGTCCTCGCGCTGGGCCGCGAGTTCTCTCAGCTCCGCGTCGAGTTTCGCCACCTTCTCGAAGTCCGTGGCGTTGTCGGCGATTTGGGTGTGCAGGGTGCTCTCCTTCTCGGAGATCTTGTCGAGCTGGCGCTCGATCTTCTGCAGCTCCTTCTTCGCGGCACGGGCGTCGCCCGCCGACTTCTCCTTGACCGGGGCGGACGCCGGGGACGGGACGGCCGCCTCGATCATCCTCTGGCGCCGCTCCAGGTACTCGTCGATACCGCGCGGCAGCATGCGCAGCGTGGCGTCGCCGAGGAGCGCGTACGTCCTGTCCGTCGTCCGCTCGATGAAGAACCGGTCGTGGGAGATGACGACCATCGAGCCGGGCCAGCCGTCGAGGAGGTCCTCCAGCTGCGTCAGCGTCTCGATGTCGAGGTCGTTGGTGGGCTCGTCGAGGAAGAGGACGTTCGGCTCGTCCATCAGCAGCCGCAGAAGCTGGAGGCGGCGCCGCTCACCACCGGAGAGGTCGCCGACGGGCGTCCACTGCTTCTCGTTGGTGAACCCGAACTGCTCGCACAGCTGCCCCGCCGTCATCTCCCGGCCCTTGCCGAGGTCGACGCGGTCACGCACCTGCTGGACCGCCTCCAGCACGCGCAGCGTCGGCGGCAGTTCGGCCACGTCCTGCGACAGGTAGGCCAGCCGCACCGTCTTGCCCACGACGATCCGCCCGCCCGCCGGCTGCTTCTCGCCCCCCGTGGTGGCGGCGTCGCCGAGGGCCCGCAGCAGCGAGGTCTTGCCGGCGCCGTTGACGCCGACGAGGCCGATGCGGTCACCGGGGCCGAGCTGCCAGGTGAGGTGCTTCAGCAGCACCTTCGGCCCGGCCGTGATGGTGACGTCCTCCAGATCGAAGACGGTCTTGCCGAGCCGGGCGTTGGCGAACCGCATCAGCTCGGAGGTGTCGCGCGGCGGCGGCACGTCGGCGATCAGCTCGTTGGCGGCCTCGATGCGGTAGCGCGGCTTGGACGTCCGGGCCGGGGCGCCGCGCCGCAGCCACGCCAGCTCCTTGCGCATCAGGTTCTGCCGCTTGACCTCCTCGGTCGCGGCGATGCGCTCACGCTCGGCGCGCGCGAAGACGTAGTCCGAGTAGCCGCCCTCGTACTCGTGGACCGCCCCGCGCTGCACGTCCCACATCCGTGTGCAGACCTGGTCGAGGAACCAGCGGTCGTGGGTGACACAGACGAGTGCGGAGCGCCGCTCCCGCAGGTGCCGGGCCAGCCAGGCGATGCCCTCGACGTCCAGGTGGTTGGTCGGCTCGTCCAGGACGATCAGGTCCTGCTCGGCGATCAGCAGCTTGGCGAGGGCGATACGGCGGCGCTCACCACCGGACAGCGGCCCGATGACGGTGTCGAGGCCCTGCGGGAACCCGGCCATCTCCAGCCCGCCGAACAGCCCGGTCAGCACGTCCCGGATCTTGGCGTTGCCGGCCCACTCGTGGTCGGCGAGGTCGCCGATGACCTCGTGCCGGACGGTGGCGGCCGGGTCGAGCGAGTCGTGCTGCGTGAGCACCCCGCTCCGCAGCCCGCCACTGTGGGTGACGCGCCCGGTGTCGGCCTCCTCCAGCTTGGCGATCATCCGGATGAGGGTGGTCTTGCCGTCCCCGTTGCGCCCGACGACACCGATCCGGTCCCCCTCGGAGACGCCGAGGGACACGCCGTCGAGCAGGGCACGGGTGCCGTACACCTTGCTGACTGCCTCGACATTGACGAGGTTGACTGCCATTTCACTCCTGTGCAGGGGGACGGGCCGACCTACCAGGGTAGCCGCCGCGGCCGGTGCGTCGGCGTCCGCGTGGGGCGGACCCCCACGGGGGGCGCGGCACCCGTGCGGTAGCGTGCGGCGTTCGTTCGAGCGCGGGGGGTGGCATGGTGATGGGCCGGTACGGGATGCGGGGCGTGGCCGCGATGGTGGTGCTGGTGGTGGCCGGGGGGCTGGCGGCCGGGTGCGCGGCGGAGGGTGCCGGGCCGGCCGCGAAGCCGTCCGGGAGCGTCCGGGCCGCCGCACAGCCGAAGCGCCTGATCGGCGGGGCCGGCACGCCGTGCGCCCTGCCGGTGTCCTTCGAGACGGCGCCCGAGTGGACGGCGGAGGCGGTGACGTCCGATCCCGCGATCGGCGTTCTCGACCAGGGCCCCGTCGTGCTGGCCTGCGAGATCGACGCGAAGCCCGCCGGGAACATCGGCTTCCTCCGCGTCTGGACCGGCGAGGCCGAGGCCGCCGCCAAGGGCGCCACGCCCCGCGAGATCCTGGAGGGCTTCATCGCGGCCGACACGTCCGCGAGCAAGGCCCGCTACCGGGACGTGGAGGCGGGCCGGCTGCCCGCCGCCGAGGTGACGTACACCGTCTCCGGTGAGTTCCAGGACGAGCCGAAGACCGAGCGCGCCCTCGCCGTCACCACCCCGCGCGGCGCGGTCGTGGTGCACCTGGGCGGCCTGGACACGGCGGAGCACCAGCAGATGCTGCCGGCGTACGAGCTGGCCAGGAGGACGATGGCCGTGACGGACTGACCCCTGCAGGCCATGGCGACCGCCGCCGGGCGTGACGTGGACCGCGATCCGCCTCACCGAGACCGGGTGGCCTCCCTCAGGCCGCCGAGGCCGGCCAGGACCGGCCTCTACCGCCCGGGGCGGGTCACCGTGTCACCGTGGACATGGGCGACGAGTCCAGCGGCGCTCGCCGCCGCAGGGTTCGCGGCCGGGAAGCCCGTGTCCCGCGAGCCCGCATCCGTGCCGCCCGTAGCCGGGGAGCCGACTGCCGCCGCTGACGCCCCACCTCACAGGCCGCCCCACCTCACAGGACGCGCGCGCCCGGCGCCGGGGACGTCGCCACGCGGGCCGTGCGGCAGGTGCCCGAGGCGAGCAGGGCTTCGGCGACCGTCCGGGCGGCGTCCTCGTCCTTGACCAGGAACGCGGTCGTGGGCCCCGAGCCGGAGACCAGGCCCGCGAGCGCGCCCGCCGCCGTGCCCGCCGCCAGCGTGTCGGCGAGCGAGGGGCGCAGCGACAGGGCGGCGGCCTGGAGGTCGTTGGCGAGGGCACCGGCCAGGGCGGCGGCGTCCCCCGTACGCAGCGCGTCCAGCAGCGCGGGTGAGGCGGCCGGTTCCGGGACGTCCGCGCCGGCCGCGAGCCGGTCGAACTCCCCGTACACCGCGGGTGTCGACAGCCCGCCGTCCGCGACCGCGAACACCCAGTGGAACGTGCCGCCCACCTCCAGCGGCGTCAGCCGCTCGCCGCGCCCGGTGCCCAGCGCCGCCCCGCCGATCAGGCTGAACGGCACGTCGCTGCCCAACTCGGCGCAGATGGCGAGGAGTTCGTCGCGGGAGGCACCCGTGCCCCACAGGGCGTCGCAGGCCAGCAGCGCGCCCGCGCCGTCCGCGCTGCCGCCCGCCATGCCGCCCGCGACCGGGATGTCCTTGGCGATGTGGACGTGGACGTCCGGGGTGATGCCGTACCGGGCAGCGAGCGCCATGGCCGCCCGCGCGGCCAGGTTGGACGCGTCCAGCGGCACCTGGCCGGCGTCCGGGCCCGAGCAGGTGATCCGCAGCTCGTCGGCGGGCGTGACGGTCACCTCGTCGTAGAGCGATACGGCGAGGAAGACGTTGGCCAGGTCGTGGAAGCCGTCGGGGCGTGCGGCGCCGACCGCCAGCTGGACGTTGACCTTGGCCGGTACCCGTACGGTGATGCTCACGCTGACTTGGCCTCCGCGATGCGTGCGAACTCTTCCACGGTCAGGGCCTCGCCCCGCGCCTGCGGCGAGATCCCGGCCGCGACCAGCGCGGCCTCCGCGGCCGCCGGTGACCCGGCCCAGCCCGCCAGCGCGGCGCGCAGCGTCTTGCGGCGCTGGGCGAACGCCGCGTCGACGACCGCGAAGACGTCCGCCTTCGTGGCGCTGGTTTTCACCGGCTCCGAGCGGCGTACCAGGGACACCAGGCCCGAGTCGACGTTCGGGGCGGGCCAGAAGACGTTGCGCCCGATCGCGCCGGCCCGCTTGACCTCCGCGTACCAGTTGGCCTTGACCGACGGCACGCCGTACACCTTGTTGCCGGGCCGGGCGGCCAGCCGGTCGGCGACCTCCGCCTGGACCATGACGAGGGTGCGCTCGATGGTCGGGAAGCGGTCGAGCATGTGCAGCAGGACGGGCACGGCGACGTTGTACGGCAGGTTCGCCACGAGCGCGGTCGGCGGCGGGCCGGGCAGCTCCCGCACGTGCATCGCGTCGGAGTGGACCAGGGAGAAGCGGTCCTTCTTCGCGGGCATCCGGGCGGCGATGGTCGCGGGCAGGGCGCCCGCCAGTACGTCGTCGATCTCGACCGCGACGACCCGGTCCGCCGCCTCCAGCAGCGCCAGGGTCAGCGAGCCGAGCCCGGGCCCGACCTCCACGACGACGTCCTCGGGCCGTACCTCCGCCGTCCGCACGATCCGGCGGACCGTGTTGGCGTCGATGACGAAGTTCTGGCCGCGCTGCTTGGTGGGGCGTACGCCCAGCGCTGCGGCCAGTTCACGGATGTCGGCGGGGCCGAGGAGGGCGTCGGGCTCAGTGGTGCTCACCGATACAGCCTACGGCCGCAGTGCGGCCACGGACTCGCCCCCCGCTGCACGTAGAGCTTCTTCGCCCGGTATGTCTGTTCGGCGGCGGGTGCGTCCTGGGCGACGCCGGTGCCGCCGAGGGAGCGCCAGGTGCCGGGGTCGAACTGGTACAGCCCGCCGTAGGTGCCCGACGCGTCGACGGCGTCCGGCCGGCCGCCCGACTCGCACTGGGCCAGGGCGTTCCAGTCGAGGTGGTCGGCGCCGGCGACGGAGGTGGGCATGGGCTTGGTGCCGACCTTCACGAGCCGGTCGACCGGCTCGCGTACGACCTCCTCGTCGATCCTGCGCGGTTCCTGCCGGACGCCGTTGACCGTGCGCAGCGCGTACGTGACACGTCGCGAGCCCTGCTGCCCCTGCCGCTCGACGACCTCGGTGCCGGTGAACAGCGACGGGTCCTCCACCCTTTCCACCTCGTACGGAATGGGCTCCTCGCGCACCTCCCTGCCGCTGGTGATCCGCATGACGGTGATCGTCTGGCCGTCGCGCGGGAAGCTGCCGGGCGGTACGGAGGTCGTGTCCTGGCCGCTGAGGGTGATCCCGGCCTGTTCGACGGCCTCGCGGACGGTGGCGGCGTTGGTGCGGACGGTGCGCTCGCGGCCGTCGGCCATGAAGGTCACGGTGCGTTCGGTGCGTACGTCGAGGGCGAGCCCGCGGCGGGAGATGGGGGACGAGCGGGACACGGACAGGTAGGCGCCCTCGGCGCGGACGCCGAACTGGCGCAGCGCCTCCTCGACGGTGCGGGCGGTGGTCCACACCTGACGGCGGCTGCCGTCGAGGGTGAGGGTGAGGGGACGGCCGTAGCGCAGGACGACCTCGTCGCCGCTGGCGAGGGCGGCGTTCGGGCCGGGGGCGACGAGGTCGTGCTCGCCGACGTTCAGGCCCTCGTCGGCGAGCAGCTCGGACACGTCGTCGGCGAAGGTGTGCATGGTGCGGGGTACGCCGTCGACGCTGAGCCGTACGGCCTTGTCGCTGGCGACGAACGCGCTGGTGCCGCCCGCGAGGAAGGCCACGACCAGGGCCTGCGGGACCAGCCGCCGCAGCCCCTCGGGGGCGGCCGGAGAGGCGGCCTTGCGGCGGCGTGCGGCACGGCGGGCCTCGGCGCGGCCGCCCACGGGGGCGGGCGTTGGCACCCGTGCGGGGATGTCCAGGGGCGCGGCCCCCTGCCCCGGCAGGGTCGAGGTCCCGAGACCGGACCCCGGGACGGTGGTGGTCCTCAGACCGGGCGCCGGGACGGTGGCGGTCCCGAGTCCCCCGGCGGTGGCTCCCGGGACCGCCGTGATCGTCGGAGCGTCGGGGTCGGCGCCCTGGGCCGGCAGGAGCGGCTCGTACGCGACCGCGCCGCCTCCGTACCCGGCGACGCTCCGGTGTCTGCCCTGGGAGTAGCTCACGAGGCCGGGACCCTAGCGGAGGGCCGGTCACTCTCCAAAGCAAGCCGGTTACCGGGTGTCGCCAAGCGGGCCCTGCGAGCGGACCCGCCCGTTATCGCTCAGTAATCAAAGGCCCGTGCCGTGTTGACGGCGATCGCGGTCGACATGGCCTCCTCGTCGATACCCCGCACCGCCGCCATCGCCCGGACCGTGATCGGAACGAGATACGGGGCGTTGGGCCGTCCGCGGTACGGCGCGGGCGTCAGGAAGGGCGCGTCCGTCTCCACCAGGACCAGGTCCAGCGGGGCGACGGCGAGCGCGTCGCGCAGCGGCTGGGCGTTCTTGAAGGTGACGTTCCCGGCGAAGGACATGAAGTATCCCGCCTCCGCGCAGATCCGGGCCATGTCGGCGTCCCCGGAGTAGCAGTGGAAGACGGTCCGCTCGGGGGCGCCCTCCTCGGCGAGGATCCGCAGGACGTCGTCGTGGGCGTCGCGGTCGTGGATGACGAGGGCCTTGCCGTGCCGCTTGGCGATCTCGATGTGGGCGCGGAAGGACCGTTCCTGGGCGACCATGCCCTCCGGCCCCGTACGGAAGTAGTCCAGGCCGGTCTCGCCGACCGCCTTGACCTCGGGCAGCGCGGCCAGCCGGTCGATCTCGGCGAGCGCGTCGTCCAGCGCCGTGTCGCCGCCCGCCTCCCTCGCCCCCTGCCGGGACCAGCCGGCGGGGTCTCCGAGCACGATGCGCGGGGCCTCGTTGGGGTGCAGGGCGACGGCCGCCCACACGGGGTCGTACGCGGCGGCGGTCTCCGCGGCCCAGCGGGAGCCCTTGATGTCGCAGCCCACCTGGACCACGGTCTCGACGCCAACGGCCGCCGCCTTGGCGAGGGCCTCCTCGACGGTGCCGGACTGCATGTCCAGATGGGTGTGGGAATCGGCGACCGGCACCCCGAGGGGCTCGGGCAGCGGCGGCGGGGCGTCCTTGGAACTCATGCCCCGATCGTACGAAAGACCGGCGAAGACCGGCCCGGGCCTACTTGCGGTGGAAGGCGTGCAGCAGATCCGACAGGTGCCAGTGGTGCGGCTCCCTGGCGGGCGGCGCTTGCGCGGCCTCGGCCGCGGTCCGCTCCTGGGCGAGGGTCGGCCCGGCGGACCCGACGGACCCCTTCGTCGGCTCGGCCTGGTGCTGGGCGAGCAGTTCGAGCACCGAGGAGACCTGGCCGGCCCGCATGATCCGGACGCGGTGCCGTCCGCAGTTCACACAGGTGGGGTCGGAGAGCGGTGACGGCACCCGGTGGCCCCCCGCCTTGTACACGACGAACTCATGACCGCTGATGTCGGTGTGGTGCTCGATGTCGTAGGCCTGCTCCCAGCCGTACCCGCAGTTCATGCAGGCGAAGGCGTATGCCTCGTGGCCGGCCGGAGTATGTGTGGTCTCGCTCATGCCAGCTCCTTTCCACTGCACCAGTGGACGCCTTTACGGGCGGGAGTGCGTAGGCACCTGCCGAATGTTGGACCGGTTTTGGGGCTTTCCATGCCGAAAGGCCTGCCGCACGGTGCTGGTCTTTGCTTTTTACGATAGTCCTTTACCGTCCGCTGAGCCCTCGGGAGAGGCGTTCTTCGCCGCGACGACCGCGTCGAAGACCTCCCGCTTGGGCAGCCCCGCGTCCGCGGCGACCGCCGCGATGGCTTCCTTGCGGCGCTCCCCGGCCTCCTCGCGCACGCGCACCCTGCGCACCAGCTCGGCCGCGTCCAGTTCGGCGGGCCCGGTCTCGGGCGCGCCCTCCACGACGATGGTGATCTCGCCCCGTACGCCCTCGGCCGCCCAGCGCGCCAGCTCGCCCAGCCCGCCGCGCTTGACCTCCTCGTACGTCTTGGTCAGCTCGCGGCACACGGCGGCCCGGCGCTCCTCGCCGAACACCTCGGCCATCGCGGCGAGCGTGTCGTCGAGGCGGTGCGGGGCCTCGAAGTAGACGAGCGTGCGCCGCTCACCGGCGACCTCCCGGAGCCGGGACAGCCGCTCCCCCGCCTTGCGCGGCAGGAAGCCCTCGAAGCAGAACCGGTCCACGGGCAGCCCGGACAGCGCGAGCGCGGTCAGGACGGCGGACGGCCCGGGCACGGCGGTGACCTTGATGTCCCGCTCGACGGCGGCGGCGACCAGCCGGTAGCCGGGGTCGGAGACGGACGGCATGCCCGCGTCGGTGACCAGCAGGACCCGCGCGCCTCCCGTGAGGGCCTCGACCAGTTCGGGCGTACGGGCGGACTCGTTGCCCTCGAAGTACGACACGACCCGCCCGGTCGTGTGCACGCCGAGCGCCTGGGTCAGCCGGCGCAGCCGCCGGGTGTCCTCCGCGGCGACGACGTCCGCCCTCTCCAGCTCGGCGGCGAGGCGGGGCGGGGCGTCCGCGACGTCTCCGATCGGGGTCCCTGCGAGTACGAGCGTTCCGGTCACCGTTCCTGTCACAGGGGCCATCCTCGCAGCCCGGACGGGCGACTCGCACAGGTGCGTTCCCTACGATGGCGCGGTGACCAGTACTGCGCCAGAGGCACTGCACGGGCAGGACGCCGGGACCGCCGGGAGACAGCCGCCCCCATGGCAGCGGCGCCTTCGCCGTTTCGGCTACGCGCCGCGCCCGGTGACCGGCCTGCGCGAGCGGCTGGTGCCTCCGTACGTCCGGCCCTCGGACCGGGTGTGGACGGTGCTCGGTGTGCCGCCGTGGCGGGCGGAGCGGGTATGGCGGCTGGCGGCGTGGGGAGGGCCGCTGCTGGTGGCGCTCGTCGCGGGGCTGATGCGGTTCTGGCGCCTGGGCGAGCCCAGGGCGGTGATATTCGATGAGACGTACTACGCCAAGGACGCCTGGGCGCTGATCAATCAGGGCTACGAGGGATCGTGGCCCAAGAACGTCGACGCGTCGATCCTCAAGGACCCCGGCGCGGTGGCCGTCCCCACGGACCCGGGCTATGTGGTGCACCCGCCGGTCGGGAAGTGGGTCATCGGGGCCGGCGAGTGGCTGTTCGGGTTCGATCCGTTCGGCTGGCGCTTCATGGTGGCGGTGCTCGGCACGCTGTCGGTGCTGATGCTGTGCCGGATCGGCCGGCGGCTGCTGCGGTCGGCGTTCCTGGGGTGCCTGGCGGGCGCGCTGCTCGCGGTGGACGGGCTGCACTTCGTGATGAGCCGTACGGCACTGCTCGACCAGGTGCTGATGTTCTTCGTCCTGGCGTCGTTCGGCTGCCTGCTGATCGACCGTGACCGTGCGCGCCGCAGGCTCGCGGCCGCGCTGCCGGTGGACGAGGACGGGGTGCTCCGGCCGGACGCCGCGGTTGCGGAAACGCTGCGCCTGGGGTGGCGGCCGTGGCGTCTGACGGCCGGTGTGATGCTGGGCCTGGCGGCGGCCACGAAGTGGAACGGCCTGTTCTTCCTGGCCGCGTTCGGGGTGATGACGGTGCTGTGGGACGTGGGCGCGCGGCGCACGGCCGGTGCCTGGCGGCCGTACCGGACCGTGCTGAAGCGGGATCTGCTGCCCGCGTTCGTCTCGACGGTGCCGGTGGCGATCGCGACGTACATCGTGTCGTGGTCCGGCTGGATCTTCACGGACAAGGGCTACTTCCGGAACTGGGCCACCACGGACGGCAAGGACAGTTCCTGGTCCTGGCTGTTCCCGGACTGGTGGCGCAGCCTGTGGCACTACGAGGCCGAGGTCTACAGCTTCCACCGCAACCTGACGTCCGGGCACACGTATGAGTCCAACCCATGGAGCTGGATCGTGCTGGGCCGGCCCGTGTCGTACTTCTACGAGGACCCCGCGCCCGGCCAGGACGGCTGTCCCGCGAACGCGGCGGGGAAGTGCGCGCGCGAGGTGCTGGCGATCGGTACGCCACTGCTGTGGTGGGCGGCGTGCTTCGCGATCCTGTACGTCCTGTGGCGCTGGTTCTTCCGGCGCGACTGGCGGGCGGGGGCGATCGCGTGCGCGATCGCGGTCGGGTGGCTGCCGTGGCTGCACTACCAGGAGCGCACGATCTTCCTGTTCTACGCGGTGGTGTTCGTGCCGTACCTGTGCCTGGCGGTGGCGATGATGATCGGCGCGATGCTCGGGCCCCCGGGGCGCGGCGGCGCGGCCGAGCGGCGCCGGACGATCGGGGCGGTCGGCGCGGGGGTGCTGGTGCTCCTCATCATCTGGAACTTTATTTATTTCTGGCCCCTGTACACAGGGCAGCCGATTCCGATGGACTCCTGGCGCAACCGCATGTGGCTGGATACGTGGGTCTGAGTTCCGGTCGGGTAACGACCGCCTCCCTTGTCAGTGCTGTCCCATAGAGTGCCTCCCATCACTTGCTTGAACATGTTCAAGTGAGCTCCTGGGGAGGGGGACTGCGAGATGCGCGGTGGAGCGAAGGTCGCCATCGTCGGCGGCGTGTTCACGGTGGTCGCCAGTGGCGTGGGGTACGGGGCGTACAACCTCTGGAACGGGATCACGGGCGGCGAGACGCGGACCACGTCGGCCGCCGCCCCGCGGAAGGCCGGCTCGGGGCCGGTGACCGCCGGGGAGGTCGAGGAGACGGCGAAGGCGTTCCTCGCGGCCTGGGCGGAGGGCGACGCGGCCGCCGCCGGTGAGCTGACCAACAACGCGGGCGGCGCCGGACCTGCCATACAGGACTTCCGGGACACCGCCCACGTCTCCAAGGCGGTGATCACCCCGGGCAGGGCGGTGGGCCCGAAGGTGCCTTTCACGGTCGACGCGACGGTGACGTACGAAGGCCGGTCGAAGCGCTGGACGTACGCCTCGGAGCTCACCGTCGTACGGGGCCTCACCACCGGCAGGCCGCTGGTCGACTGGGAGCCGTCGGTGATCCACCCGAAGCTGACCGACCAGTCGGCGCTGCATACGGGCGAGGCGCCGAACCCGCCGGTGAAGGCCGTCGACCGCAACGGCGCGGAACTGACGCCGGAGAAGTACCCGTCCCTCAAGCCGGTCCTGGACCAGCTGCGCGAGAAGTACGGCTCGGAGGCGGGCGGTCGGCCCGGCATCGAGACGTGGATCGAGTCCGTGAACGAGAGCGTCGCCGACCAGACGCTGCTGACGCTCGCCAAGGGCGTCCCGGGCACGCTGGAGACGACGCTGGACGCGGACGTCCAGGCGGCGGCCGAGCAGGCGGTGAAGCGGTACGCCGAGTCGTCGGTCGTCGCCATCAAGCCGAGCACGGGCGAGATACGGGCGGTCGCCAACAACCGCCAGGACGGCTGGAACGCCGCCTTCCTGGGCGTGCAGGCACCCGGCTCCACGATGAAGATCGTGACGGCGGCCATGCTGCTGGAGAAGGGGCTGGTGAGCGCCGACCGCCCGGCCGAGTGCCCCAAGGACGTCATGTACCAGGGCCGGTCCTTCCACAACCTGGGCCATTTCGACCTCCCGGCGTCAAGCACCTTCACGGAGAGCTTCAAGCAGTCCTGCAACACCGCCTTCATCAAGCTGATCGACGACGTCGGCGACGACGCGGCGCTGGGCAAGGAGGCGCGGGACGTCTTCGGCATCGGCCTGAACTGGCAGACGGGCGTGGCGACCGAGGACGGTTCCGTGCCCGCGGAGAGCGGCGGTGTGGCGGCGGCCCAGTACATCGGGCAGGGCACCATCCAGATGAACGTGCTCAACGTCGCGTCCATCACCGCCACCGCGAAGCACGGCGGCTTCAAGCAGCCCATCCTGGTGCCGCGCGAGCTGGACGACCGCGAGATCGCCACCGCCTCGCGCCCCCTGGAGGGCTCCGCGGCCCGCCAGTTGCGCGACATGATGCGGGCCACCGCGACCAGCGGCACGGGCGCGGCAGCCATGGCCGGCGTCGGCGGCGACAAGGGCGCCAAGACCGGCTCGGCGGAAGTGGACGGCCAGGCCACCTCCAACAGCTGGTTCACCGGCTTCGCCGACGACCTGGCCGCCGCGGCAGTCGTCCCGTCCGCCGGCCACGGCGGCGACGCGGCGGGCCCACTGGTCGCCTCCGTACTGAAGGCCCGGTAACCGCCCTCGCACGGGCCGACCCATCCGGCAGTAGTGGCACCACAAGACAGCAACAAAGCCGAGGACATGGTCAACGACGAGAACGCGGGCTTCACACTCCCCAGGGGAGCGACAGGCTTCTTCCGCCCGAAGGACGGTCCGCTTCCCGAGACCGACCTTCCACACCGCGACGGTCGTCGACGGCACAGGTGAGTGCATCGTCCTGTGCCACGCCTACCACCCCTGGATCGCATTCGCTCAGGAACGCCGGGAGTGGTACACCGAGGAGTTCCTCGCACCGCCCCCGTGGGCCCGAGCCTTCACCGACACGGGTTTTGTGGTGCTCCATCGCGAGCAGCTCACTATGCCTCTCTCGGACGTCGACACCTCAGTGCTGACCCGGGGCGAGTGGCAGCAGGTTCGCTGTTACGGGATTACCACGTTGGGCGGAGTGCTCAAGAAGCCCTCTGGTGCCGCCCTCGCCTTTGCGGAAGGCCAGTGGCGCGCCTTCGTCGGTGTGCTGAAGGGCGGCCCACAGGGGTGAGCGCCGGTGGGGGCGTCAGATCGTGCCGGAGGCGGCGATGGTGACCTTGGCCTGCGGCGTGCCGGCGCGGGTGCCGAGGGACTCGATCTTCTTGACCAGGTCCATGCCCTCGACGACCTCGCCGAAGACGACGTGCTTGTTGTCCAGCCAGTCGGTGACGACCGTCGTGATGAAGAACTGCGAGCCGTTGGTGTTCCGGCCGGCGTTGGCCATGCTCAGCAGGCCCGGGCGGTCGTGCTTGAGCTGGAAGTTCTCGTCGGCGAACTTCTCGCCGTAGATGCTCTTGCCGCCGGTGCCGTTGCCGGCGGTGAAGTCGCCGCCCTGGAGCATGAAGTCCGGGATGATGCGGTGGAAGCTGGAGCCCGCGTAGCCGAAGCCGTTCTGGCCGGTGGCCAGTTCGCGGAAGTTGCGGGCCGTCTTGGGGACGACGTCGTCGAAGAGGGTGAAGACGATCCGGCCGGCCGGCTCGTCGTTGATCGTGATGTCGAAGAAGACGTTGCTGTTGTCAGTCATGGGCATCACTCTAGGTGACCCCTGGGGGAGCCTTACGCGAGGGCCGTACGCACCGCCCGTATCAGTGCCTGCGCCCGGGGGTCGGCGGTGACGCCCTTGCGCATGCCGTTGGTCACGTAGCCGAGCGCGATGCCCGAGGCCGGGTCGGCGAAGCCGAGGGAGCCGCCGCGCCCGGGGTGGCCGAAGGAGCCGGGCGACAGGAGCGGCGAGGCCGGGCCGTGCAGCATGTAGCCGAGGCCGAAGCGGGTGCCGACCACCAGGACCCGGTCGGGGCCCGTGGACTCCTCCGTGCGGGCCATGGCGAGCGTCGCCGGGGCGAAGAGCCGGTGGCCGTCGACGGGGCCCAGCGTGGCCGCGTAGAAGCGGGCCAGGGCGCGGGCCGTGGAGACGCCCGCCGAGCCGGGGAGTTCGGCGGCGCGGTACGCCGGGTCGTTCTCGTCCGGGGCCGGGGTGATCGCCTCGAACGCGCGGCGGGTCAGGGAAGCCGGGTCCGCGTACGCCTCGGCGACCGACCGCTTCGGGCGCAGCCTCAGCGCGGCACCGCCGTCCGCCGGCTGCTCGACCGGCCCGATACGGCCCACCCGGTGCGCTTCGTCCGCCGGGAGCCCGATCCACAGGTCGAGGCCCAGCGGCCGGGCGATCTCCTCGGCGACCCAGCGGCCGATGGTGCGGCCCGTGACCCGCTGGACCAGCGCGCTCAGCAGCCAGCTGTACGTCTGCGCGTGGTAGCCGTGGTCGGTGCCCGGCTCCCAGGCGGGCTCCTGGGCCGCGATGGCGGCCGACGCCACGGAGAGGTCGGCCGCCTCGGCGAAGGTCAGGGGGCGGTCCAGGACGGGGACGCCCGCCTGGTGCGACAGCAGGTGGCGCACCAGCGCCCGCTCCTTGCCGGCCGCCTTGAACTCGGGCCAGTAGGTGCCGACCGGTGCGTCCAGGTCGAGCTGCCCGCGCTGGTGCAGCAGCAGCGGTACGGCCGCGGCGACGCCCTTCGTCGCGGAGCGGATCACCTGCGCGGTGTCCACCGCCCAGGGCGCGGACCCGCCCACGTCCCTCACGCCCGCCCACAGGTCGACCACCTTGCGGCCGTCCCGGTACACGGCGACGGCGGCGCCCCGCTCCCCGCGCTGCTCGAAGTTGCGTACGAACGCGTCCCTCACCGGCTCGAAGCCCGCCTGCACCGTGCCCTGGACGTCCACGCCCCACGCTCCTTCCCACCGATCGGTCACACCCATGGTGCAACGTGCTAGTGAGAGGCCGGATTCCGGGTCGGCCGGGCGGTCGGGTCGAAGCCGAAGGGCAGCTCCAGGCGGTGGCGCCGCATCAGCTCCGCGTCGGCGAGCAGCCCTGCGGTCGGGCCGTCCGCCACGATCACGCCGTCGCTCAGCACCACCGCGCGCGGGCACAGTTCGAGGGCGTACGGAAGATCATGGGTGACCATGAGCACGGTCACGTCCAATGACCGGAGGATGTCGGCGAGTTCGCGGCGCGAGGCCGGGTCGAGGTTGGACGACGGCTCGTCCAGGACGAGGATCTCGGGCTCCATCGCGAGGACGGTCGCCACCGCGACCCGCCGCCGCTGGCCGAAGGACAGGTGGTGCGGGGGCCGGTCCGCGTACTGCTCCATGCCGACCCGGGCCAGGGCCTTGCGCACCACGGCCTCCAGCTCGGGCCCGCGCAGCCCGGCCGCCGCCGGGCCGAAGGCCACGTCCTCGCGGACGGTCGGCATGAACAGCTGGTCGTCCGGGTCCTGGAAGACGATGCCGACGCGGCGGCGGATCTCCGCGAGGTTCGCCTTCTCGACGGGCAGCCCGGCGACCGTCACCGTCCCGGCGCCGCCCGTCAGGATGCCGTTGAGGTGCAGGACGAGGGTGGTCTTGCCGGCGCCGTTGGGGCCGAGCAGGGCGACCCGTTCGCCGCGCTCGACGGTCAGGTCGACGCCGAAGAGCGCCTGGTGGCCGTCCGGGTAGGCGTACGCGAGGCCCCGGACGTCGAGCGACGGGACGAAACTGAGGGTCATAGGGTCCATCCCAGCAGACAGATGAGCAGGGCGGTGCAGGGCAGAACAGCCGCCGCCGACCACTGGGCGCGCGACGCGGTCACCTCGTCGATGACGGGCATGGAACCGGCGTACCCGCGGCTGACCATCGCCAGGTGGACGCGTTCGCCGCGCTCGTAGGAGCGGATGAACAGGGCGCCGGCGGACTTGGCGAGCACGCCCCAGTGCCGTACGCCCCGCGCCTCGAAGCCGCGCGAGCGCCGGGCGATGGACATGCGCCGCATCTCGCCGGTGATGACGTCGCCGTACCGGATCATGAAGGAGGCGATCTGTACGAGGAGGGGCGGCAGCCGCAGCCGTTGCAGGCCGAGCAGCAGCGCGCGCAGTTCGGTGGTGGCGGCGAGCAGGACGGACGCGGCGACGCCGAGGGTGCCCTTGGCGAGGACGTTCCAGGCGTCCCACAGGCCGGGGACGGAGACGGAGACCCCGAAGAGGACCGTCTGCTCGCCGGGCACGACGAACGGCATGAGGAACGCGAACGCGACGAACGGTATCTCGATGACGAGGCGCCGCAGCACGAAGCCCGCCGGGACGCGGGCCACCGCCGCGACCGCGCCGAGCAGCACGGCGTACGCGCCGAAGGCCCACACCGCCTCGCGGGGCGTGGAGACGACGACCACGACGAAGCAGAAGACGGCGGCGAGCTTGCAGTGCGGCGGCAGGCGGTGCACGGGCGAGCGACCGTGCCGGTAGAGCTTGTGCGCGTGGCCGGCGCCCATGTCAGACGCTTTCCCCGGTACGGGAAGCGGTCCGGGAATCCGTACGGGAATCGGCCCCGGACTCCGTACGGCGCCGGCGCACGGCCCAGAACACGCCCGTGCCGACCGCGACCGTGGCGCCGACGCCGATGGTGCCCGCCAGCCCCCCGGACAGGCGGGTGTCGGTGACGCCGCTGACGCCGTAGTCGGCGAGCGGCGAGTCCTTCACGGCGTGCTCTTCGGCCTTCCGGTCGATGCCCTGGTCGGCGGCGACCTTCTCCAGGCCGTCGGGGCTGGCGGAGGCGTAGAAGGAGACGAATCCGGCCAGCACGAGGGCGGTGACCAGGCCGGTGGCCCACACCTTGCGCGTGGAGCGCGCCGCGACCGCCACGGGGGCCGTGGGCGCGTCGATCAGCTCGCCGCCCACCCGCAGCTTCAGCGGCGCGGTCAGGCCGCGCGCCCCGTACACCAGGTCGGGCCGTACGGCGATGACCGCGCCGACCGTCGCCGTCGTGATCACCGCCTCGCCGATGCCGATCAGGACATGGACGCCGACCATGGCGGTGAGGACCTTGGGGACGGGTACGTCGGTGGTGCCGCCGATCGCGTAGATGGCCGTGAACGCGGCCGCCGCGGCCGGTACCGACACCAGCGAGGCGACGAACGAGGCGATGGTCACCGAGCGGCGGGTGCGGGGCAGGACCATGACCAGGCCGCGGAAGAGCCCGTAGGCGACGACGACGGTGACCACGCCCATGACGGTGATGTTGACGCCCAGCGCGGTGAGCCCGCCGTCCGCGAACAGCACACCCTGCATCAGCAGCACGACCGCGATGCACAGCACACCCGTGTAAGGCCCGACCAGGATCGCGGCGAGGGCGCCGCCGAGCAGGTGCCCGCTGGTGCCGGCCGCGACGGGGAAGTTCAGCATCTGTACGGCGAAGATGAACGCCGCCACCAGCCCGGCGAGCGGGGCGGTCCTCTCGTCCAGCTCACGCCGCGCTCCGCGCAGGCCGGCGGCGACGGCTCCGGCGGCGACGAGTCCGGCGGCCGCGGAGACCGGTGCGTTGATGAATCCGTCGGGGACATGCATGCGGGGACCGCTTTCGGACAGGCGGATATGAACGGGTTCGATGATGGGTCCTCCTGCAAACGACTTGCAAGAGCGGGCATGTCACAGAAGGGGACGGGCGCACACCACGGAATGGTGGGACATTAGAGACAAATGAGGCGAGCGTGAGGAGTCGGTGATGTACCCCGCTGAGAAAGGTGTCGTAGTCCACACCAAGGCGCAGCTCGTGACCGACGGCCCCCTCTCGCGCCCCGTCCCCGTCGCCCTGCGCTACGACGCGCCGGCCGGCGCCGAGCCCGCCACCGTACGCTTCTGCTTCCCCGGCGGCACGGAGTGGAGCGTCCCGCGCTCCCTGCTGGAGTCGGGGCTGCGCACCCCCGCCCGCGGCGGTGACATCGGGATCTGGCCGTGCGGCCGGGTGCAGGCGATCGTGGAGTTCCACTCGTCGGACGGCGTGGCCGTGGTGCAGTTCGACTCCTCGGCGCTGCTGCGCTTCCTGCGACGCACGTACTCCGCCACCGCGTCGTCCGTGACGCGATGACGGCGTGACGCCGCCGCCCGGGCCGTGGTCCCCACCACGGCCCGGGCGCGAACCGGGGCGGCCCCTCCGCTCAAGCGGCCGCCCCGGGGTCTGTCAGACCTGTTACACCCGTTGTCACACCCGTTGTCACACCCGTACGAGCTCCCGCTCGTCCTCCTCGGGAGCGGCCGTACGCAGCTGCTCGCCCTCGACGTCCACGTTCGGCAGGGCGCGATCCAGCCAGGACGGCAGCCACCACGCCGTGCGGCCCAGCAGTGCGAGCACCGCCGGGACGATCGCCATGCGGACGACGAACGCGTCGAAGAAGACGGCGATGGCCAGCCCGAAGCCGATCATCTTCACCATCTGCTCACTGGAGCCGATGAAGCCCGCGAAGACCGCGATCATGATCACCGCGGCGGCCGTGACGACCCGCGCCCCGTGCCGGAAGCCGGTCACGATCGCCTCGGCGGGCCGTTCCCCGTGGACGTACGCCTCACGCATCCGGGTGACGAGGAAGACCTCGTAGTCCATGGCCAGGCCGAAGACCACACCCACCATGAAGATCGGCATCATGCTCATGATCGGGCCGGTCTGCTCGACGCCGAAGAGCGAGCCGAGCCAGCCCCACTGGAAGACGGCGACGACCGCGCCGAGCGCGGCGACCACCGACAGCAGAAAGCCGAGCGCCGCCTTCAGGGGCACCAGCACCGACCGGAAGACCACCATCAGCAGCAGGAAGGCGAGACCGACGACGAGCGCCAGATAGGGCAGCAGCGCGTCGTTCATCTTCTGCGAGAAGTCGATGTTCATCGCGGTCGCGCCGGTGACCAGCACATCGTCTCCGGTGGTGTCCCGGATGGAGTGGACCAGGTTCTCCGTCTCGACGGAGGAGGGACGGTCCTTCGGTACGACGGTGATGATGGAGGTGTCACCGGCCTTGTTGGGCGTGGCGGGGGTGACGACCGCGACACCGTCGAGGCCCTTGATGTCCGTGACGGTACGGTCCGCGGCGGCCTTGTCGCCGTCGACGACGACCATCAGCGGCCCGTTGGAGCCGGGCCCGAAGCCGTCCGAGAGCAGGTCGTAGGCGCGGCGCTGGGTGGTGGAGGTGGGCTGGGCGCCGTCGTCGGGCAGGCCCATCTCCAGGGACGCGGCCGGCACGGCGATCGCGCCGAGGCCGAGGACACCGACGAGCAGCACGGTGACGGGGCGGCGCAGCACGAAGCGGGCCCAGCGGGTGCCCATGTTGGGCTTGTCGGCCGCCGGCACGCTCGCGGCAGCCTGGCGGGCATCGCCGGCCTCGCGGGCATCGCCGGCCCCGCGGGCATCGCCGGCCCCGCGGGCCTTCCGGGCCTCGCGAGCCTCCCCGGCCTCGCGGGCCTTGCGTCCGACGACCCGCTTGCCCGCGTAGCCGAGCAGCGCGGGGATGAGGGTGAGCGCGATGAGGACGGCGATCGCGACCGTGCCGGCCGCCGCGAAGCCCATCTTGGTCAGCATCGGGATGTTGACCACGGCCAGGCCGACGAGCGCGATGACCACGGTGAGCCCGGCGAAGACGACGGCGGAACCGGCGGTGCCGACGGCGCGCCCGGCCGCCTCCTCGTGGTCGCGGCCCTCGGCGAGCTCGGCGCGGTAGCGGGAGACGATGAACAGGGCATAGTCGATGCCGACCGCGAGGCCGATCATCATCGCGAGCGTGGAGGTGGTCGACCCGAGGTCCAGCGCGTTGGCGAGCGCCGTGATGGTGGAGACGCCGATGCCCACGCCGATGAGGGCCGTCAGCAACGGCAGCCCGGCGGCGACCAGGGAGCCGAAGGTGATGACGAGGACCACCCCGGCGACGATCACGCCGATGACCTCGCCCGCGCCGGTCTGGGGCACGGTCTGCAGGGCGTCGCCGCCGATCTCGACGGTGAGCCCGCTCTCGCGCGCCTCGTCGCCGGTCTTCTCCAGCGCCTCGCGGGTGGCGTCGGTCAGCTCCATGCCGCTGACCTTGTACGACACCTGGATGTAGGCGGTGGTGCCGTCCCGGGAGACCGCCTGGGCGGTGTACGGGTCGGTGACGTTCGCGACCTGGCCGGAGCCGGACTTCAGCGCGCCCACGGCCTTGTGGACCTCGGCCTTGTTCGCCGGGTCGGTCATCTTCCCGCCCTCGGGGGCCTTGAAGACGACACGGGCGGTGGCGCCGTCGGCGCCGGCGGCCGGGAAGCGCTCTTCGAGGAGGTCGAAGGCCTTCTGGGCCTCCGTACCCGGTATGGAGAACGAGCTGGAGGTCGCGGCGGGCGCCGAGGCGGCGCCCACTCCGGCGAGCGCCAGCAGCGCGATCCATATCAGGGTCACGAGATGGCGGCGCCGGAAGGCGGACCGGCCGAGTCGGTAAAGGAACGTTGCCACGGGGGCGTCTCCCGGTGATGAGTGGGACAGGACATGGGGAGTCGGCCCGACAGCGTGAGCGGTACGTGTCAGGTGGTGCAGGTGGTGCGTGATGCCGACGGTGCCGGCGGTGCTGTGCCGGTGGTGCCGGTGGTGCTTGTACGCGGCGGGGCTGGTGTGCGGGTGGTGCGGTGAAGCGGTCAGACGCCCAGGGCGGGGAGGACCACGGCGTCGACGTACGCGGTGAGAAACGCCTGGTCGACCGGCCGGTCCTCGACGAGGGGGCGGGCGACGAAGGCACCGATGAACATATGCGGGACGAGCCCCAGCGCCGGGTTGTCCGGGGCGACCTCACCGCGCCGCACCGCACGGTCCAGCACCTCGTTGAGCCCGGTCATCTCGGGTTCGATGAGCAGGTCGCGCAGCGCCTGGAGCAGATCGGGGTTGTCGTGGACGGCATGGGCCAGGCCCCGCATCAGCGCGGAGTCCTTCTCCATCTGGCAGTCGTCGGAACGCGCGAGCAGCTCGTGGAAGTCGCCGCGCAGCGAGCCGGTGTCGATCTCGGCGATGCTCACCGGCTTGTTGTGCCGCAGGGCGTGGGCGACCAGTTCCGGCTTGCTCCCCCACTGGCGGTAGAGGGTGGCCTTGCTGGAGTGGGTGCGGGCGGCGACGGCGTCCATGGTGAGGGCGTCGTAGCCGACCTCGCGGAGCAGGTCGAGCACGGCTTCGTACAGCTCGGCCTCGCGTTCCGGGGTGAGCCTGCCGCGCGCCATGTCTCCTGCTCCCATCGAGACGAAACGGTTTCGTACACCTATGACCTTACGACAGCCGCTAGCGAAACGAAACAGTTTCGTACGTGGCGCGGATCACGGTGTCCGTGCCAACAAGGTCATCCGGCCGGGTTGCCGGGCCCCCGCCGCGCGGAAAGCATTGCTGTGTGAGCAGCGACGGCGCATACCTCCGCTATCCCCACCTCCACGACGACCTGCTGTGCTTCGCGGCCGAGGACGACCTGTGGATCGCCCCCCTGGCCGGGGACGGCGAACCGCCCGGCCGCGCCTGGCGGTTGACGGTCGACCGGACGCGGGTGGGACACCCGCGGTTCTCACCGGACGGGCGGCACATCGCGTACACGACCTGGCGCAGCCTGGATCCGGAGATCCACCTGGTGCCGGTCGACGGCGGGCCCGCGCGCCGGCTGACCTACTGGGGGTCGCTCGACACGCGTGTGTGCGGGTGGACACCGGACGGCGAGATCCTGGCCGTCGCCTCGCACGGCCAGCCGTTCTCGCACTTCTCCTGGGCGTACAAAGTGCCCCTCGACGGCTCCCCCGGCGGCCGGCTGCCGTGGGGGCCGGTCTCGGACATCGCGGTCGCCGACGTCGACGGACGTCACCTCACCCTGCTGCTGACCGGCAAGCCCCCGCACGAACCGGCCGCGTGGAAGCGGTACCGGGGCGGCGCCACCGGGCGGCTGTGGCTGCACGGGGAGCGGCTGCTGCCGAACATCGGCGGCCACCTGGACTGCGCGATGTTCGTGGACGGCAGGATCGCGTTCCTCTCCGACCACGAGGGCGTCGGCAACCTGTACTCCTGCCTGCCGGACGGCACCGACCTCCAGCGGCACACCGACCACGACGCCTTCTACGCCCGGCACGCCTCCTCCGACGGGCGCCGCGTGGTCTACCAGTGCGCGGGCGACCTGTGGATCGTGGACGCGCTGACCCCCGACTCGGTGCCGCGCAAACTGGCGGTACGGCTGGGCGGGCCGCGCGCCGGGCGGCGCACCTACCAGGTGCCGGCGGCGAACAACGTGGACGCGGTGGCGGTGGACGAGACCGGACGGGCCAGCGCCGTCTCCGTACGCGGCAGCCTGTACTGGCTCACGCACCGGGACGGGCCCGCGCGGACGATCGCCGACACGCCGGGGGTGCGGGTGCGCCTGCCGGTGATGCTCGGCAGCGGCGGGCGCATCGCGTACGTCACGGACGCGGAGGGCGAGGAGGCCATCGAGGTGGCCTACCTGCCGCGGGCGAGCGGCTACCGGCAGCCGAGGCGGCTCGCGGCGGGCGAGCTGGGCCATGTGACCGAGATGGAGGCCGACCCGGACGGGGTGCGGCTCGCGATCGCCTCCCACGACGGCCGGCTGCTCCTCGTCACCGCATCCGAGGAGTCGGACGGGGAGGTCACGGAGCTGACCCGCTCCCTCAACGGGCCCGTTCGGGATCTCGCCTTCTCCCCCGATGGCGCGTGGCTGACCTGGTCGCATCCCGGTATCGGCCGGTCGCTGCGCCAGATCAAGATCGCGCGGATCAACGACCGGACGATCGTGGACGTCACCAACGGCCGCTTCGAGGACGAGAACCCGGTCTTCACGCGCGACGGCCGGTACCTGGCCTTCCTGTCCTGGCGGGGCTTCGACCCGGTGTACGACGTGCACACCGGCGACCTGTCGTTCCCGCTGGGCTGCCGCCCCTACCTCGTACCCCTCGCCTCCACCACCCCCTCGCCGTTCGCGCTGTCCCCGGAGGGGCGGCCGGCGGCGGGCGGGCTGGACCCGGCCGACGAGCCGGGCGGCGACGGGGCGGTGGTGGTGGAGTTCGAGGGGCTGGAGAACCGGGTGACGCCGTTCCCGGTCATCGCGTCCAAGTACTCGGGCCTCCACCCGGTGAGCGGCGGGGGCCTGGTGTGGCTGCGCTGGCCGATCTCGGGCGCGCTGGGCGAGACGTTCGTCAACCCGGCGGACACCTCCGGGCGGCCGACCCTGGAGCACTTCAACCTCGCCAAGGCCCGCAAGACCGAACTGGTCGACCACCTCGACTGGTTCGCGGTGAGCGGCGACGGGACACGGCTGGTCGTGGTCGACGAGGGCGACCTGCGGGCAGTCCCGGCGACGGAGGTGGGCGACAGCGACAGCACGGTGTACGTCGACTCCCGCCGGATCCTGCACGAGGTGGACCCGGGCGCGGAGTGGCGGCAGGCCTACGACGAGGCGGGGCGGATCATCCGCGCGTACTTCTGGGACCCGGGGATGAGCGGCATCGACTGGCAGGCGGTCCTCGACCAGTACCGCCCGCTGGTCGAACGGGTCGCCTCGCCCGACGAGTTCGCCGACCTGCTGCGCGAGGTGCTCGGCGAGCTGGGCACGTCGCACGCGTATGTGACGCCCGCGCGCCGCAATGAGGGGCCGCCGCACTACCAGCGGGCGCAGGGGCTCCTCGGCGCCAACTTCGTGCCCCGCGACGGCCACTGGGTGGTCAAGCGCATCCTGCCGGGCGAGTCGTCCGACTCCAAGGCCCGTTCGCCGCTCGCCGGTACCGGAATCCGGGAGGGCGCGGTGCTCACCCACGTGGACGGCCGCCCGGTCGACCCCGTGGCGGGGCCCTACCCGCTGCTCTCCGCGGCGGGCGGTACGACCGTCGAGCTGACCTTCGAGCCCGCCGAGGGCGAGGGCGGTCCGCGCCGCGTCGCCGTCGTCCCGCTCATTGACGAGCGGCCGCTGCGGTACCAGGACTGGGTCGCCAAGCGCCGCGACGTGGTGCGGGAGCTGAGCGGCGGCAAGTGCGGGTACCTGCACATCCCCGACATGGGCGGTTCGGGCTGGGCGCAGTTCAACCGGGACCTGCGCCTTGAGGTCTCCCGGCCGGCCCTGATCGTGGACGTACGGGGAAACGCCGGCGGCCACATCAGCGAACTGGTCGTGGAGAAGCTCACGCGCAAGATCCTGGGCTGGGACCTCACCCGCGACGCCCAGCCCGTCTCGTACGCCTCCAACGCGCCGCGCGGCCCGGTCGTCGCGCTCGCCGACGAGGCCACGGCGTCGGACGGCGACATGATCACGGCCGCCTTCAAACTGCTCGGCCTGGGCCCCGTGGTCGGCCAGCGCACCTGGGGCGGGGTGGTCGGTATGACGGGCCGCCACCGGCTGGGCGACGGCACGGTGATCACGGTGCCGATGAACGCGGCGTGGTTCGACGAGTACGGCTGGTCCGTGGAGAACCACGGGGTGGCCCCGGACATCGAGATCCTGCGCACCCCGCTGGACTGGGCGGAGGGCCGCCACCGCCAGCTCGCGGACGCGGTGGAGGTGGCGCTGAAGCTCCTCGCCACGCACCCGGCGTCACGGCCCCCGGACTACTCCGAGGTCCCGTCACTGAAGCGGCCACCGCTGCCACCGCGCCGGACGGGCTGACCGGGACCGGCCGCCCCGGACACGGGTCCGGGGCGGCCGGTCAACAGATGTGCCGGCTCAACGGGTACGCCGGCTCAACAGGTCCGCCGGCTTCAACGAACCGGCCGGCTGAACCAGTTGGGCCGTTCACCGCGCGAACCACGCCTTGCCCTCCGGCGACATGAACGCGGTCAGCACCGCCGCCGCGAGTGCCAGCCCCACGATGGCCGAGGGCGCGCCGCCCGAGAAGAACGTGATCAGCACGCTGACGACCGTGACGATCTCCAGGCCGATGACGGTGCCCCGGACCCACCCGGTCCGGCGCGGGGTCAGCACGGCGCAGGTGATCAGCGCGGCCGCGGCCAGGAACGACAGGACGGCCAGGAAGCGCAGGAGGCCGAGGCCGTCGTCCCGGCCGTGCTGCGCCTCGTCGTTGACCACCGCCAGCAGCAGCACACCGCCCGCGGCGTTGAGGACTCCTTGCAGCCAGACGGCCACCAGAGCGACCTTCAGCTTGCCGGGCATCCGTTCGGGAACGGTCTGTGACGCCATGCGTACTCCCCCCGCAGTCGGTACGGGAAGGATGGGAGGAGCGCGTGCACCTGTCAAGGAGACCGGAGGCGCCACGGCGAAAGGCGCACCCGGCGTCCCGGGTGCGCCTCACCGTGCGCGTGAGCGCGGTGCGTCGAACGTCGGCGTGAGCGGACGTCAGACGTCGTAGCCCGTGTCGCGACCCCGGCGCTCAGCGGCTGGCATCTCGTCGTCCAGGGTCCGGTCCCGGCCCTGCCCCTCCTCGCGCCCGCGGCCCTTCTGCGTACGCTCCTGCGCCTCGCGCTTGGCGTCCTGGGCCCGGCGCTTGGCCTGGTCCTTCATCTCCTGCGACTTGTCCTTGAACTGGTCTGCGATACCCATCGAGGTGTCTCCTGAAAGGATGTGGGGACTGCGGGAGCCGTGCTCGGCTCCCGGCCTCGACCAGCCTGGCACGCCCGGACATGGCGCGCATTTCGATCAGTTACGGTCGGTAGCGGCCGCCCTGCGCGCCAGCTCGTCCGCCGCTCCGCCGGCCCCGACCAGCCCCTTGCGCACGCCCGCCAGCCGCGGCTCGAAGCGCCGCATCTCGCGCTGCCCGACCGTGGCGATGAGGGCCGGCAGGTACCCGCGCACGCCCTGCATGCCCCGCAGCCACCACTGCGCGTACACGTGCGCCGAACGCCGCTCGATCCCGGCGACGATCCGGTCGACCGCCGGGCCCAGCGGGTACGTACGGTTGGACGGCCACGGCAGCCGCCGGCGCAACTCCCGCATGACGTCGTCCTCGTCGGCGCCGCGCACCATGTCGGTGTCGGTCCACGACAGGTACCCGACGCCGACCCGTACGCCCTTGTAACCGACCTCCGCGCGCAGGCTGTGCGCGAACGCCTCGACGCCCGACTTGGACGCGCAGTACGCGGTCATCATCGGCGCCGGGGTGATGGCGGCCAGCGAGGCGATCTGGAGGAAGTACCCCCGGCTCTCCATGAGGACCGGCAGGAACGCCCGCCCCGTGACCGCGCCGCCGATCAGGTTGACCTCGATGACGCGCCGCCACGCGACCGGGTCGGAGTCCGCGAACGGGCCGCCCGCCGCGACGCCCGCGTTGGCGACGACGATGTCCACCTTGCCGAAGCGTTCCTTCACCTCGCCCGCGACCCGGGCCATCGCCTCGTGGTCGGTGACGTCGACGTGCCACCAGTCGCTCTCGGTGTGCAGCCGCCCCGAGACCTCCTTCAGCAGCTCCGGCTCCAGGCCCAGCAGCGCCACCTTCGCGCCGCGCGCGGACAGTTTGCGCGCCAGCAGTTCCCCGACGCCCCGCGCGCCGCCCGTGACGACGGCGACCTGCCCGTCCAGGCTCACCTTGCTCATGCCACTTCCTCGCTCTCGCTACGGACGTACGTCGCCACCAGGTCGCGTATCCGGGCCGTCACGGCCTCGGGCGCCTCCACCGGCGTCATGTGCCCGACGCCCGCCAGTTCCTCCAGGCCCACGCAGTCGGGCAGCGCGGCGGCCAGCGCCCGCGCGTGCACGGGCGGGGTGAGCCGGTCGGCCGTACCGACGATCACCGCCGCCGGCACCGTCAACTTCCGTACGTTCGCCTCGACATCGAGCTCCGCGAGCACGCGCGACCACGCCACCCGCACCGCTCGCGGGCAGGCGTGCACGATCCGGGCGCACTCCGCGACCCGCTCGGCCGCCGAGCCAGGGCCCATCGTGGCGTACTTGAGGAGGGCCTTCGACAGGGGCGTGACCGGCCCGAGGGGCGCCCGCGCCCCGAGCACGGCACGCGTCAGCCACGTCCGCAGCCGCCCCGCGCGCAGCGGCAGCACCAGCGACTCGGCGACCAGCCGCGACGGGCCGGTGCTGCACAGCAGGACCGCCGCCGCGTGCGCACGCCAGCCCGGCCGCCCGGCAGCGGCCATCAGCGTCATGCCGCCCATGGAGTGACCGACGAGCAGGGCCTTCTCGCCCGGTTCCAGCGGGGCGGCGAGCACGGCCTCCAGGTCGTCGGCGAGGGCGTCCGTCGAGTAACCGGCCCGCCCGACCGCCGGGGTGCGACCGTGACCGCGCTGGTCGTAGACGACCACCCGGTGGTCGGCGGACAGGTCCCGGACCTGCGCCGCCCAGAACCGTGTCGAGCACGTCCAGCCGTGCACCAGCACCACGGCGGGGGCGCCCTCGGGCCCGTACACCTCGGCGTGTATCGGAGAGCCGTCCGCGGAGATCACCCTCATCGCACGGCCTCCTTCCGCGGCGAACGGGCGCGGACGACCTCGTACTCCGACAGGTCCACCGACCGTGTCGCGCGCCGGAACTCGCTCGTCGTGCCCGGCCACAGCGTGGTGTTGCGCCCGTTGGCGTCCAAATACCAGCTGTCGCAGCCGCCCGCCTTCCACACGGTCCGCTCCATCCGGGCCTGTACGCGCCGGTTCCAGGCGCCCACCGCCGAGGGGCGGGGGCTCAGCGCCACCCGCTCGCCGAGCGTGTCCAACTGCCGCAGGTAGTCGGCCAGGTAGTTCAGCTGGGACTCGATCATCAGGATCATGGAGGAGTTCCCGAGCCCGGTGTTCGGGCCGATGATCGTCATCCAGTTGGGGAAGCCGGCGGCGGTCGCGCCGCGCAGCGACTCCATGCCGTCCTTCCACGCCTCGGCGAGCGTGATCCCGTCCGCGCCGACGACGCGTTCGGCGATCGGCATGTCGGTGACGTGGAATCCCGTACCGAAGATGATCGCGTCGACCTCGGCCTCGGTCCCGTCGGCCGCGACGGCCGTCGAGCCGCGCACCTGAGCGAGCCCGGAGGCGACGACGTCCACATTGGGCCGGGCCAGGGCCGGGTAATAGTCGCTGGACAGCAGGATGCGTTTGCAGCCGATGCGGTACGAGGGGGTCAGCTTGGCCCGCAGCGCCGGGTCCTTGATGGCCTTGGCCATGTTGGCCTTGGCGAGGGACTCGACGAGCCCGAGCTGCGCCGGCCGCTTGGTGAAGGCGCTCACCTGGAGCTCCCGGATGCCCCACAGCAGTCCGCGCCGCGCGGTCGCGGTGAGGGGCAGTCGCCGGTGCAGCCACCGCTCGGCGCCACTGATGGCGCGGTCCATGCGGGGCATGACCCACGGCGCGGTGCGCTGGAACAGCGTCACCTTCCCGGCCTCGGGCTGGATGGCGGGGACGATCTGGATGGCCGAGGCGCCCGTGCCGACCATCGCGACGCGCTTGCCGGTCAGGTCGTAGTCGTGGTCCCAGCGGGCGGAGTGGAAGACCTTGCCGCCCGCTTCCTCGAAGGCGGCGAGCCCCGGTATGTCCGGGATCTTGGGGTCGGACAGCGGCCCGGTCGCGGAGACGACGACGTCGGCGGTCAGGGTCCCCCGCGAGGTCTCGATCTCCCAGCGCAGTTCGTCGTTGTCCCAGCGCGCCATCAGCACCTCGTGGCCCAGGCGGAGGTGCGGGCGCAGCCGGAAGGTGTCGGTGACGTGCTCCAGATAGGCGCGGATGTGCCGCTGCCCGGAGAAGGTGCGTGGCCAGTCGGGGTTGGGCGCGAACGAGAACGAGTAGAGGTGTGACGGGACGTCACAGGCGCAGCCGGGGTAGCTGTTGTCGCGCCAGGTGCCGCCGACTGAGTCGGCCCGCTCCAGGACGACGAAGTCGGTGATCCCCTCGCGGCGCAGCCGGACGGCGGCTCCCAGGCCACCGAATCCGGATCCGATCACCGCCACTCGTACATGCTCGTGCTGGCTCATGCCGCCTCCGCATCGGAAATCCGGTGAAACCCTGCCAGCGATCACTGGCACGGTTGAGGGGAGCGTAGAGCAGGGACTTACCGAACGGTAGGGGTCGGGCAGCTAAAGTTACCGGCGGTACGACATAGGGTTGCGGGCGTGACCGATGAGCGTGAGTACCGTATGGAGGAGCTCGCCGAGGCGGCCGGCATCACGGCGCGGACGCTGCGCTTCTACCGCGAGCGCGGGCTGATCCCGCCGCCCCGCCGCGAGGGCCGCATCGCCTGGTACGGAGCCCGGCACCTGGCCCGGCTGCGGACGATCGCGGCCCTGCTGGAGCGCGGCCACACCCTCACCGGCATCGCCGACCTGGCCGCCGCCTTCGAGTCGGGCCGTGACGTCGGCGAGGTGCTGGGGCTGGGCGAGCCGACCGAGGAGGAACCGGTCCGGCTGACCCCGGAGGAGCTGGCCGACCACTTCGGCGACCAGGTCACGCCCGAGAACTTCGCCGCCGCCCTGGAACTGGGCTACCTCGCCACCGACGGCGAGCAGATCGTCCACGTCAGCCGCCGCCTGCTCGACGTCTCGGCCGCCCTGGTCAAGGAAGGCGTCCCGCTGGCGGCCGTCCTCGCGGCCGCCGGGCGCGTCCGGGAACAGGCGGAGTCCCTGGCCGCCCTCTTCACCGACCTGCTGCACGAGCACGTGCACGACGCCCAGGACATCGCGCGGCTGCGGCCGCTCGCCAAGAGCGTGGTGGACGCCGAGCTGTCGATGGCCCTGGACCGCCGGCTACGCGCGACCGCCCAGGACCATGGGAATCACCGCACCACCGCCCAGGACCATGGGAACCAGCGCACCACCGCCCAGGATCAGGGCAGCCACCAACGCGCCTTGTAGATCCCGCCGTTGACCAGCCGGTACGTGCCGGACGGCCGGTGCACCGCCACCGTCCGGGTCCACCAGGGCTCCGCCAGGCCGCTCTCCGGAACCGTCGACAGCACCTGTCCGGTCACCGGGTCGTCCCCCACCGCCTTGACCCGTGCCCGGCTGATCCGCGCCGCGCCCGCGAAGTCCCGGACGAACCTCCCTGCGCTCTTCACGTACTGGTACACGGCCGACCCGCTGCTCACCCACAACCGGTCAGGGTCCCCCGCCACCTGCCCCAGGTCGTGCCCGCCCGGTGTGGGCAGCGCCACCTCGAAGACCCGGGTGAGGGCGGGCAGCCCGCGCTCACGCCCCGCCTTCAGCGCCACCAGCCGGTCCCGGCCCAGCGCCCACAGCACCCGCCACCGGTCGTCCCACTGGAGCCCGTGCGCGTCATCGAGCGCGTACGCCGCGAACGCCGCCCCGGCCGGCTCCCGCCCCCGCTCAGGCCCCGGCTCGCGCCCCCGCTCGCGCCCCCCTGACCCGGCCGCGTACAGCCGCACCACGTCCCCCGTGCTGCCCGCGACCGCCACATCGCCGTTCGGCAGCAGCTCCACGCTGTGCGGGTTGACCCTGATGGTGCCGGGCGCCAGCGCGCCGGCCCAGTACCGCTCCCCCGACGGGTACGCCACGACCGCCGCGAACCCGTACGACGCGCTGGTCAGCACATACGTCCGCCCCCGGTACCCGCGCACCTTGGCCTCGTTGGGATGGACCCAGCTGCGCTCCGGCTGAAGGTCCGCGTACCGGGCGTCGCCGAGCGGCGAGAACGCCCACCTCACGACGCCCGGCTCGGCGGCCGGGTCCCAGTCGCGCCGCGTACCGTCGAGCAGCAGGACGCGCCGGGACGCCTGGTCGGTGAGCAGCACGTCGGGGGTGCCGGCGGGAACGCCGGGCGGGGAGACGGCGAGCAGCGCGAGCGCCACGAAGAGGGCCACGGTGATCCGCATCACACCACCGTGGCAGCCCTCGTTCCCCACCCCGGCCCTGACACCCCCACAGGCCGCGCCGGGCCTACAGTTCGTACGCCGCCGTCACCGGCGCGTGGTCGCTCCAGCGCTCGCCGTGCGTCGCCGCCCGCTCGACCCAGGCCTTGACCGCGCGGGCCGCGAGGCCGGGCGTGGCCACCTGGAGGTCGATGCGCCACCCGGCGTCATTGTCGAAGGCGCGGCCGCGGTAGGACCACCACGAGTACGGCCCTTCCTGCTCCGGGTGGAGCGCCCGCACCACGTCCACGTACGCCGCCTCGTCGAAGACGCGGGTCAGCCACTCCCGCTCCTCGGGAAGGAAGCCGGAGTTCTTGCGGTTGGACTTCCAGTTCTTCAGGTCGGCCTCCTGGTGGGCGATGTTCCAGTCGCCGCAGACCAGCACCTCCCGGCCATCGGCGGCCGCGCGCTCCTTGAGCTCCTTCAGGTACGGCAGGAACTCGCCCATGAAGCGGGTCTTCTCCTCCTGCCGCTCGGTGCCGACCTCGCCGGAGGGCAGGTAGAGGCTGGCGACCGTGACGCCGGGCAGGTCGGCCTCCACGTACCGGCCGCCGCCGTCGAACTCGCTCGACCCGAACCCGATCCGTACGGCGTCCGGCTCCCGCCGCGTGTAGAGGGCGACGCCCGCGCGGCCCTTGGCGGCGGCCGGGGCGTGGAAGGTGTGCCAGCCCTCGGGCGCGCCGGCCGCCTGGGGGAGCTGCGACTCCTCGGCCCGGACCTCCTGGAGGCACACGACATCGGCCTCGGTGGCGGCCAGCCACTCCACGAACCCCTTCTTGGCGGCGGCGCGCAGACCATTGACATTCACGGACGTCACAATGAGCATCCCGGCACCCTACCGACAACGCCTCGAAGGTCACTCCGCATGAATGTACGATACTCCGCATGATTATTCGCCCTCTGCCGTTCGACCACCCGGACGCCCGCAAGCTCAACGACATGGTCCAGGAGGAGTACGCCGAGCGTTACGGCGACGAGGGCGACCTCACACCGCTGGACCCCCTGATGTTCCGCCCGCCGCGCGGCCTGTACCTCATCGCGTACGACGCCAAGGACCGCCCCGTCGCCACGGGCGGCTGGCGCACCCAGGACGAGAACGACAAGGGGTACGCGGACGGCGACGCCGAGCTCAAGCGCATGTACGTCATCCCCGAGGCCCGGGGGCGGGGTCTGGCCCGCCGCATCCTCGCCGCCCTGGAGGACGACGCCCGTGCCGCCGGCCGCACCCGGATGGTGCTGGAGACGGGCGACGCGCAGCCGGAGGCCATCGCGCTCTACACCTCCAGCGGGTACCAGCCGTGCGCCAAGTTCGGCTACTACCGCACGTACGACAGCAGCCGCTGTTTCGCGAAACCGCTGAAGCGACCGTGAACCGGCCGTGACGCGCCCCTGACAAACAGGCGCCGTCCGTGGCACCCTTCTCACGCACGTCGATCCGCACCGCTCTTCGTTCCCCCACCCTGCCCGGGCCGCCGCGAGCCATGCCCGGGCACGGCAGAAGGAGACCTGCGTGAGACGCCAACGCACTGCCACGGGCATCCTGCTGACCGTCGGAGCCCTGCTCACGAGCGCCCTGTCGACCGCCACCGCGGCCACCGCGGCGCCCACTCCCTCCACCCCCACCCCTTCCACCCGAAACATCACCACCGCCGAGCAGCGCCAGGCCCGCACCTTCTGGACCGCCGAGCGCATGCGCGCCGCGACCCCGCTGGACCTGGTGCTCACCCCCAAGGCCGTCAAGCGGCTCAAGACCCCCGCGCCGGGCGAGGAGACGACCACCATCGCGCCCACCGCCTTCCCGCAGGCGGGCGGGGCCTGGACCGGTGGCGGCGCGGTCGTCAAGACGTCCGGGCGGGTGTTCTTCACCTTCCAGGGCCGTAACGCCTCGTGCTCCGCGAACGCGGTGACCAGCCAGAACGCCAGCACGGTCATCACGGCCGGGCACTGTGTGAAGTACCAGGGCAGCTGGCACACCAACTGGGTCTTCGTCCCCGCGTACGACAACGGCCAGGCACCCTACGGCCAGTGGACCGCCTCCAAGACGCTGACCACCCCGCAGTGGGAGGCCAGTGAGGACATCAACTACGACATCGGCGCGGCCGTTCTCGCCCCGCTCAACGGCCGCAAGCTCACCGCCGTCACCGGCGCGCAGGGCATCCAGTTCAACGGCGGCTACAACAAGCCGATGTACGCCTTCGGCTTCCCGGCCGCGTCCCCGTACGACGGCTCCAAGCTGATCTACTGCAGCGGGAACTCCTCCAAGGACTTCCTGTTCTCGCAGGACCACAGCCTGGGCTGCAACATGACGGGCGGCTCCAGCGGCGGCCCCTGGTTCACCGGCTTCAGCGAGAGCGCCGGCACGGGCCTCCAGGTCTCGGTGAACAGCTTCGGCTACACCTTCCTGCCCAACCGGATGTTCGGCCCGTACTTCGGCAACGAGGCCAAGGCCCTGTACGACAAGGCCCAGGCCTCCTAGGGCCGGGTTTCCTGACGCCCTGAGCGGCACCGCTCACCTGGCGAGCCCGGGCGCCGGTACCGGCACGGACACCGGTACCGGCACCGGTACCAGGCCGGCGACGAGCGACACGGCCTCCTGCGCGGGCCCCCGGCGCCCCTGGTCCGGCTCGGGCGTCGCCGGGTCGTTGACGCTGCGTACGCCGGGGCGCGCGTCGGAGCCCTCGGGCCGCGCCTCGTGGCCCGTCGCGGGAGGCGGCGGCGTCGGCGCGGGCCGGGAGCCCGCGCTCTCGACCTCCTCGGCCCGCCGGGGCTCGGGCGAGCCGGGTGCCGAGTCGGTCAGCCAGCGCTGGGACGCCGACCCGTCGCGGAGCTTGACGACCACGCTCGTCCCGGGGTCCGCGGTGGCCGGCATGAGCGCCAGGCCCGCGTGCCAGCGGGGCGTGATATGGCCCTGGACGCTCAGGTCGTAGCGCACACTGGCGGCGTCCTGCGCCGCGCACAGCCGCAGCACGACCACACCCGCGTGCTCCTGGGAGTTGGGGCACAGGACGGGCGCCGCCGCGCTGTGCAGCAGCCCGTCCGCCTCGTACCGCCACTGCTGCGTCGCCGACGCCGAGCAGGGCGCGAGCGTCAGTTCGGCGCCGACCGAGGGCCGGCCGTCCCGGATGTCGAGGCACAGTCCGGCCTCGGCGTTGCGCAGCCGGGTGGTCAGGGGGCCGGTGGTGTCGCCGTACCCGGCGGACGCGGGCGGTCCGGCAGTGGTGGGACGGGAGCCGGGCGCGGGGGCGGCGCTGCTGACGGCGTCGCTCGGGACCACGGGCGGGGCGACGGTGACGGGACCGCTGGAGGTCGAACCACTGGGAACCGGACCGCTGGGGGCCGCCGTCCCCGTACCCGGACCGGCGCTGTCGTCCTGGCTCCACAGACTGGAGACGGCCGCCACGGCCAGCACGCCGGTCATCACGACCCCGAGACCCACCAGGAGCGCTCCCCGGCTCGGCACGGACAGCCCCCGCGCCACGCGCGCCCGTGCCGCGCGCGAGTGGCGGCCCATTCCGCGCGCCCCGGCCTGCGTACGGGTCCGGCGGCGTCCGGGCCGGGAGTCGAGGTAGCCCCGGGCGCCCTCCCCGAGCACCCCCTCGGCCAGCAGCACCGGGAGCCGCCCGCGAAAATGGCGCAGCTGATCAGCCGCGTACCGGCAGTGCCGGCACTTCGCCAAATGCCGCTGAATGTCCGGGATCAGCGCGGTACCGCGCCGCAGCGATATGTCGAGCAGCCGGTTGTAGTGGCGGCATTCCGGGTCCGCGGCGAGCTCCGAATGGGCGCGTACACAACCGTCACGGAAGAGTTCTCGGGCCCGTTCCAGTTGCTCTGTCGCGGCCCGGGGGTCGATGGCCAGCAATGCGGCCGGAATGGATATGCCCTCCGCCTCGACCTCCCGGTGCCACAGGAGAACCTGCGCCGTACCGGGCAATGCCGCGAATGCGCGCGCCGCGAGCTGCCGGTCGGGCGCGGGCCCGGCCGGATCGCGCACTGAGCTCAGCAGCGCCACGAGGCGCGGGTCCGCCGCCCAGTCGGCGACGGCCCTCCGTACCGCCACCAGCAGCCGTGGCCGCACGGCCTCCTCCGGCCCGACGCCCTCCCGCAGCTCCTCCAGCACCCGCTCGAAGGCGGCCGCCACGGCCATCGACGCGTGGGTGCGCGAGGCGGTGAGCAGCGCCGCGTAGTCGGCCGCCGCTCTCCAGTGCCGCGCCATCAGCACGGTGCCGGGGTACGCGTCCCCCGCACCGCCGGGCGCGCTCAGCATCCTGGCCAGCGCGGCGTCCGCCCCTCCCGACGTGGGCGCGTAGGGAGGCGGCGGCGGTACGGGGCGATCGGTACGGAAAGAAGACATGGGCGTTTCCATTCAGGGCATTGCGGTGGGGGGCTGAAGACGTGCGCCTGATTGGTACATACCTTGTGGGGCCGATTCCCTTTTAAGGAAGCCACACACAAGGTAATTCGAACGTCCGCTCAATAAGTCCCTGTTGGGCTGCGGGGCTGCACAGCTTTGCATAACTCGCCACTTTGGAACAAGAGTTCCGCCCGCCCGCACCACTACCGCGGATTCCCGCTCCATGAGCTTCCACAACCTGCCGCCGGCGGGGCACGGCACGGGCAGCAGGGTGGGCACAACGACAAGATCCCGTTCCGATCGGAATGATCGTGCGGGATCTTGCGTGTGCGTGGGGCGTTCACGAGTGGATGTGACCTGCTGCGTCGTCGGCCGTTGAAGATCTTTCCCCGTCTGCGTGGTGATCGTTCCCCAGCCTTTCCGGGTGGGACAGGGGGTCAGTTGACGTCAGTTGAGGGCTGTTCCAACACGGGGCTTCTGGGCCCGGGCCGCCAGTGAGCCGCCGGAGGGGCGGGCCGGGGGTGGTCAGTCGCTGGCGCCCCTTTCTCCCCGCCGCGAGGCGTGCGGAGAGGGCCGCGCCCCCTGCCAGGGTTCCCAAAAAGGCTGGTTGGCCGAGGGGCCCAGCAGCAGCGGCCGCTGAGCCGGCGGACCACCGCCCGCCATACCGCCACCGGACGACCCTCCACCCTGTAGTAACCCTCTACAGCGGGGCTGCGGGATGTGCCGCCGTGACGACCATGAATGCACGAGTCAGCCGGCTCGATACGGACCTGCGCCGACTGGGCGTCATCCGGCGGGGCAAAACCACGAGTGCGGGGCGCCGTCCGGCGCGAGGGGTGGGGCGCGGCCGGGCCGGTGTCGAGCGTCCCGCCGCGGTAGCGAAGGATGCAGAAGGGCCAGGAAGCGCCTTGACAGACTCTGGATCGCAGGTGTGTATTCGCTTCGACTGATGCCACACGGGGAGAGCTTTTTAACTCATGCGTTTCGTTGCGGCTTTTGCTCTGGTCTCACTCTTCTTAGCCGGTTGCACACAGCCGTCTGAAGAGGGCGTCCTTGACGGGACGGACGCCATCACCGAGAAGCCATCCAGCGTCAGCCCAACGCTGGACAGGCAGTTCGACCTGGAACGGCGGGCGATCGAAGGCTCGCATATAAGTCCGGACGGACGATACGAGGCACGGCATACCAATGGCCGGCTGGTCATCACGTCTGCTCAGGGCGACGAGTTCGATTCGTTCGACACCGGGTCGGATTGGGGCGACCCGCCAATGGACTTCTCTCCGGATGGCCGCTTCCTTGCGGTTGCGGTATCCGACTCCGTGATCCTTTATGACTTCGCCACGAAAAATCCGCGTGCGATCCTTGGTCAGCAACTCATGAACATCAGATTCTCGGCCGACAGTGCGTACCTGGTGGGAGAAGAGTTCATTGAGGACCGCAGTGGTAGATATGTGTTATTCAACGTGCGCACTGGGCAGCGGTCGACTTCTCCGCAACCGCCGACGGTGAAGCGGGACGATGCGACCATTTGGGTCGCCGACGAACTGGCGGTTTTCGACGCAGGGAAGCATGTGGTGGCTGCCGGTGCTGACGGGTATTTTTTTTGGTCGACCAGTGAGCGTGAGGTCGAATGGGTGCCATGCGGCTGTCAGTCAACAGGGGCTGCCATCGACCGTCGAGCCCATCGCGTGGCCTACATCCTTCCAGAAGGGATTTCTCTATGGGAAAGGTCCACTCGTCGCGAAGTTTCCCGATGGAAGCTTCCGCCTGTGGTCCAAGATGGTTATGAGCGAAGCTATGCCGGTGCGGACATGGCGTTCTCCGAGGATGGGAAATGGCTCCTCACATACTTCCTCGATAGTGGCAGGGTGTGGTCTGTCCCGGATGGCAAGCAGGTAGGGTCGTGGAAGGGGGCCGCGCAGTGACGACGGAAACGAACGAAGAAGCCGAAAGTCCTCGGGTCCGGGCGCTCGCATCAGTTCGTAAGGGATGGTGGTTTCTGGCCGCCGGTGTGACCACTGCTGTGATTGGCGCTGCTGCAAGTGTTTATGTGCCCAAAATTCTGGATCCACAGGACACTCGCCCCATAGCAGTAAATGTCGTCAACAATCCCGCCACGGTAAACACTTGGAGCGGTGAGAAGTTCGGTTTCGTCATGCCCAAGGATGTTACTCCCGTCGGCCAACCATCCACAGACTGCGGCCGAATGGTTGACTGGGTTCGACGCAATAGAGCCGCCGACCACCAGGCGACTCGGGTTCGACTCGTCATTCAAGGCGCCACGGATAAAGGCGTGCTGATCGAGAACTTGCGAGCCAAGATTATCCGCCGGTCCGTTAAGCCCGAACCAGCCGGCATTGGCTTCCGCTGCGGGGGAACGCAGGGAGAGGCCAGCCCTAGACAACTGGTCATCGACTTGGACTCAGAAGGCCGAGCTGCTGACTATGCAGAAAAGGTGCCTGGACAGTTGAAGCCTTTCGGCTTCACTCTGCAGAAGGGTGAGACGGAAATCTTCGACTTGGCGGCCACTACCAAGGGTACCGTCGATTGGGTGATTCAATTGGATCTGGTAGTTGGCGGTGAGCGGCAGACGGTCGAGGTGAATAATCGCGGTAAGTCTTTCATGACGACAGCGTGGAACAGTGAACGGATCTATCAAGTGCCACCAGGAACTCAGGACTGGGTCGTATGCACTAAGTCACCTCACGAGAGGTGTAAAGGAGGTATTTCGCCGGCGGACTTCCGTTACACCTCCTAATACCCGGTCCGGCTCCACGATCTTGTGGTAGAACAGCCCGGGTCGGTTAGCGGCACGTGCATGGGTTGCGGTGGTGATCGCTGATGTGCTGTCGGCCGTCGGGTGCAGTGTCCGTGAAGCGAAGCCCGTCGAGCACTGGCACAGAAAGGACACGCTGTGCGGGAGAACTCGAGACAACTGCGTGGGCCTGAAGGGCGCCGCACGAGTTCAGTACGACAACGCTGGCAGCACGGGGAATGTCCCTTTTGAGCTTCTAGCGTTCGCGGACAGCCAGGCGGCCCGGCCGACTTCAAAGCACGCAGACAGGGCATGCCTGGGCTGCCGGCATGGCGACGATCAAGCAGGTTTCGCTGGGCGTGGTCCATGACAGGAGGGCGGGGCGAGTTCTGGCGTCACGCCCTGCTGTACGTGCGGCAGCCTCCGCGCTACGAGGATGACGACTGGATCGTTCTGGAGCCTCCCCCGGGGTGCCTGGCGTTGTAGACCTCCATTGTCACTGCGATCTTGCTGTGACGGAGGATCTGCATGGCGATGCGAGGGTGCACGTCCAGGGCCGCGAGAAGCGAACCGCACGTGTGGCGCGTTCGTGCAGCCGGATCCTACGGACACCTGCTTTCGCGGACCGGTCGGCAAAGGCGCGGTGAAGTTCCTCGGCTCGACGGGCGCAAGCTCGGCAAGCACCTGGGCAAGCAAGATCCGCAGTAATTGCTGTACTTCGCTGCTGTACAACAACTCAAAGCCCCTGCCGGATTTTTCCGACAGGGGCTTTGACGTGCGTGGACCTGAGGGGATTTGAACCCCTGACCCCCTCGATGCGAACGAGGTGCGCTACCAGTCTGCGCCACAGGCCCTTGCGACGTGTGAAACATTAGCATCCCGATCCGGGTGCTTGGAAATCCGTTCCCGGGCGGCGGCGGAGGGCCCCGTCACTCGTTGGCCGCGCGGGGCCGGTCCTCGTCCGCGTACTGATCGAAGAGCGGTGTCCGGCCGTGGTCGTGGGAGCGGCGCGGCGGGGTGGCGCTGGGGTTGGGGTTCTGGCGGGTGGCCGGGGGCGGGGTGGGTTCCGCCGGGGAGGAGCGGGCCGCGCTCCAGGTCTCCGGGTCCGTCACGTCCACGCCACCCGTCGCACGCGGCGCGACCGGGGCGGTGACGTACGTGGGCAACGGCACCGGGACCGGGTCCCAGCTGTCGCCGTGGGCCGGGCCGTGGTCCCGCTGCTGGTCCACCCACTCCGCGTGGTCCGTCTGCTCGACCAGCGCGCGGCGCCCCGCCTCCTGCGGGGACAGCGCGGGCGCCGGTTCGGGCTCGGGCTGCGGGTGGTGCGGGCGGTGCGGGTGGTGGGCCTCGGGTGCGTCACCCCGGTCCGGCGCGGGCCGGTTGCGCGGCCGGCTCTCGCGCAGGCGCTGGGCCGCGGCCTCCGCGCGGCGCCGGTCCATCACGTACACGAAGCGGCGGCGCTCCTGGGCCCGCAGGTGCACGATGTACGCGCTCAGCAGCACGGCCGGGACGCCCGGGGCCCACAGGAACGCCAGCCCGCCGACCGCCGCGACGATCGCGCCGAGCGTGAAGGCGAGGAAGAGGACCACCGTGGTGCGCCGGCGCCGGGCGAGGACCTTGGAGCGCCGGGCGCGTTCGGCCGCGCCGGGCGACACGGGCCGCCGGACGGGCCGGGGCCTCGCCGGTGCGGGGATCTCCAGGCGGGCTTCCGTATGGGCCGGGGGCGCGGCGAAGGCCCGGACGTCGACCGAGCTCAGATGCTCGGTCTCGGCGTCCGGGTCGACGTCGGGCGCCGCCTCACCGGCGGTGCGCTCGCGCAACTCCCTGGCGTACCGGCGCTCCATGCCCGCCCGTCCGGACAGGAGCCGGATGGCGGTGCTGAAGCGTTCCGTCGGACGGGCTTCGTTCAGCTCGTCCTGCCTTCGGAGCCACATCGGCACCAGGTAGGCGGCCCAGGCCCCGACGATGACTGCGTAGATGAGGCCGCTGCTGCTCACGCCTCACACCGTAGAGGGGTTCCCATCCGGCCATCGGCCAATTGAGCCGGTGTGTCGCACGATCTGGCTGATATCACCGAATTTTTTTCTGATTGACAGACCGGCCGTCTCGCGAGGAGAGGTAATTCGAACAAGTATTTTATTTATCGCGGTGTTCCGCGGCTCACCCGGTGCCAGCGGCGCAGCAGGCCCTCCGGGACCTCCTCCGCCGTGAGCGCGAAGACGAGATGGTCCCGCCATGCGCCGTCGATGTGGAGGTAGCGCGGGCGCAGGCCCTCCTCGCGGAATCCCAATTTCTCCACGACCCGGCGGCTGGGGGTGTTCTCCGGCCGAATGCACACCTCGATCCGGTGCAGTCCGACCGTACGGAAGCAGTGGTCGACGGCGAGGGCGACGGAGGTCGGCATGACGCCCCGGCCGGCGACCTCGCGGTCCACCCAGTACCCGACGTGGCCGGAGCACATCGAGCCCCAGGTGATCCCGGCGACGGTCAGCTGGCCGACCAGCCGCCCCTCGTACTCGATCACGAACGGCAGCATCCGGCCCGCGTTGGCCTCGGCGCGCAGGTGGCGGACCATCTGACGGTACGTGGGCCGCTGGGCGAGCGGGCCGCCGGGGGCGGGCGGTGGGATGGTCGCCTCCCAGGGCCGCAGCCAGTCGCGGTTGCGCCGGTTGACCTCCCGCCAGGCCCGCTGGTCGCGCAGCTTTATCGGACGGAGGACGACTCCGCCGTCCGCCAGGATCACGGGCCAGGCAGGGTTCATGACGGTCTGGGGTGGTCGCCGCCGCGCAGCTGGTCGACCGCGTGGACGAGGAGTCGCTCCAGGACGGCCAGGCCGTCGCGGACACCGCCGGTCGAGCCGGGCAGGTTGACGATCAGCGTGCGGCCGGCGACCCCGGCGAGGCCCCGGGAGAGCGCGGCGGTCGGCACCTTGTCGCGGCCGTACGCGCGGATGGCCTCCGGGATGCCGGGCGCCTCGTGGTCCAGGACGCGGCGGGTGACGTCGGGGGTGCGGTCGGTGGGTGAGACGCCGGTGCCGCCGGTGGTGAGGATGACGTCGTACGCCGCCGCCACCCCGGCACGCAGGGCGGCCTCGACGGGGTCGCCGTCGGGGACGACCTGGGGCCCGTCGACGGCGAAGCCCAGCTTGGCCAGCCCTTCGGCGAGGATGGGGCCGCCCTTGTCCTCGTACACCCCGGCGGACGCCCGGTTGGAGGCCGTGACGACCAGGGCGCGGTACGAGGCCCGGCCCTCGTGCGGCCCGGGGGCGGTCCCGGGGGCGGTTCCGGGCGCGGCGGAACCCGTGGCGTGCGCGCCGGGCCGGTCCCCGTGCGCGCCGGGCTCGTGGGCGTGCGCGCCGGTGACATTTCCGGCCCGGGGGGTCACTGTCCCGGTCCTTCCGCGCGGCGGTAGTCGCCCGACTTGCCGCCCGTCTTCTCCTCCACCCGTACGTCGGTGATGACCGCCGCCTTGTCGACGGCCTTGATCATGTCGACGACGGTGAGCGCCGCGACGGACACCGCCGTCAGGGCCTCCATCTCGACGCCCGTGCGGTCGGTGGTCTTCACGGTCGCCGCGATCTCGACCGCGTCGTCCGCGACCGACAGGTCCAGCTTCACGCCCGAGACGGCCAGCGGGTGGCACAGCGGGATCAGGTCGGGGGTGCGCTTGGCGCCCATGATGCCCGCGATACGGGCGGTGGCCAGGGCGTCGCCCTTGGGGACGCCCTCGCCGCGCAGCAGCTCGATCACGCGCGGGGAGACCAGGACCCGGCCGGTGGCGCGGGCGGTGCGGGCGGTGACGTCCTTTTCCGAGACGTCGACCATACGGGCCGCCCCCGACTCGTCGATGTGCGTCAGGCTGCCTTGCGTACTCACTGAACTCCGCCTCGCGTTCCGGCGCCGATTGCCCCGCACGGCCCATTGTCGCGCCGCCGGGGGCCGGGGGTCGTCCCCCGGGAAGGCACAGCGGCAGACACGGTACCGCCACGCCGCGGGCACCTCCACGCCCGCCGGGCATAGGTCCGTCCTCTCGGGTCCTGGGGGGACGGTCAGCCGATGAGGATCACCTCCAGTTCGCTGCCGGGCTCGACCGTGGTGGTGTCCTCGGGGACGACGAGCAGCGCGTCGGCGTGTGCGAGGGCGGCGATCAGATGGGACCCGGCGCCGCCCACGGGCGTGACGGTGCCCGCTTCGGCGTCGTACGTGCCGCGCAGGAACTGGCGCTTGCCGGAGGGTGAGGACAGCGGCTTGTCGGCGGCGAGCGCGGCACGCGCGCGTGGGCGCTGGGAGTCCGGGACGTCCGTGAGGCCCATCAGGGCGCGGATCGCCGGGCGGACGAACAGCTCGAAGGAGACGTACGACGAGACCGGGTTGCCCGGGAGGGCGAGCAGGGGGGTGTGCTCGGGTCCGATGGAACCGAAGCCCTGCGGCTTGCCGGGCTGCATGGCGAGCTTGCGGAAGTCGACGCCGCCGCCGGGCTCGTCCTGGTCGCCCACCGAGGACAGGGCCTCCTTGACGACGTCGTACGCCCCGACGCTGACCCCGCCGGTCGTCACCAGCAGGTCGGCGCGGATCAGCTGGTCCTCGATGGTGGCGCGGAGGCTCTCGGCGTCGTCGGTGACCGCGCCGACCCGGTAGGCGATGGCGCCGGCGTCGCGCGCGGCGGCGGCCAGCGCGAAGCTGTTGGAGTCGTAGATCTGGCCCGGGCCCAGCTCCTCGCCGGGCTGGACCAGTTCGCTGCCGGTGGAGATCACGACCACGCGCGGGCGGGGGCGCACCCGCACGGTGCCGCGTCCGATGGCGGCGAGCAGGCCGATCTGGGGCGGGCCGAGGACCGTGCCGGCCTCCAGGGCCAGGTCGCCGGCCTGGACGTCGCTGCCACGCGCGCGTACATGCGCCCGGGCCTCGGCGGGGCGGTGGACGCGGACCTCGCCCCCGGCGCCCTCGGGGGCCGCGCTGGCGGCGCGCATGCCGGTGGCGGGCGCGCCGCCGGTGCCGCCGTCGGTCCACTCGACCGGGACGACCGCCTCGGCGCCGGGCGGCAGCGGAGCGCCGGTCATGATGCGTGCGGCCTGGCCGGGGCCGACCGTGGGAAGGCCCCCGCTGCCCGCCGCGACGTCACCGATGACGGTCAGGACCGCCGGGAACTCCTCGGTGGCGCCGGTGACGTCGGCGACCCGCACCGCGTACCCGTCCATGGAGCTGTTGTCGAAGGGCGGCAGGGCGACGGGCACCATGACGTCCTCGACCAGGACACAGCCCTGGGCGTCGGGCAGCGGCAGCTCGATCGGGTCGAGCGGGTGGACGCTCTGGAGGATGTCCTCCAGGTGCTCGTCCACCGACCAGGTCGTACTCACAGTCCCTGCATCTCCTCGGTGACGTAACTGCGAAGCCAGTTCCGGAACTCCGGTCCCAGATCTTCACGTTCGCACGCGAGTCTGACAATGGCCCGCAGATAGTCGCCCCGGTCACCGGTGTCATAGCGGCGGCCCTTGAAGACCACGCCGTGCACCGGGCCGCCGATGCTCTCGTCCGCGGCGAGCTTCTGGAGGGCGTCGGTGAGCTGGATCTCGCCGCCACGGCCCGGCTGGGTCTCGCGCAGTACGGCGAAGATGGCGGGGTCCAGGACGTACCGGCCGATGATGGCGTAGCTGCTGGGCGCGTCGCCCGGGTCGGGCTTCTCGACGAGGTTGGTCACCTGCACGACGTCGGCGTCGCCGGTCGGCTCGACGGCAGCGCAGCCGTAGAGATGGATCTGGGCCGGATCGACCTCCATCAGCGCGATCACGCTGCCGCCTTCCCGCTCCTGGACCTCGACCATCCGGCACAGCAGCGGGTCACGGGGGTCGATGAGGTCGTCGCCGAGGAGGACGGCGAACGGCTCGCTGCCGACGTGGGGGGCGGCGCACAGGACGGCGTGCCCGAGGCCGCGCGGGTCGCCCTGGCGGACGTAGTGCATGGTGGCCAGGTCGCTGGACTCCTGGACCTTGGCGAGCCGCTCCTGGTCGCCCTTCCTGACGAGGGCTTCCTCCAGCTCGTAGTTCCGGTCGAAGTGGTCCTCGAGCGGACGCTTGTTGCGGCCGGTGATCATCAGTACATCGGTGAGACCGGCCCCCACGGCCTCTTCGACCACGTACTGGATGGCGGGCTTGTCGACCACAGGAAGCATCTCTTTGGGAGTGGCTTTCGTGGCCGGCAGGAACCGGGTGCCGAGCCCTGCGGCGGGGATGACAGCCTTGCTGATCCTGGGGTGCGACTGAGTCATGCCGAGCACCATATCCGGTCGGTATGGGAAGGAGATGAGCTTCCGGTTAACTTCCTTCCCATATGGACACATAAGAGAGGTTCGCGAATTCACCATGACCGGCGACATGACCGGTGGCACGACCGGCGACACGACCGTCAACAGGTCCGGCGGCGTGCCCGAGAAGACCGCTCTGCGGCGCCAACTCCTCGCCGCCCGCGCGCGGCTGACCCGCGCTGACGTCCAGGAGGCGGCCTCGGCCCTGACGCGGACGGCCCTGCACCTGCCCGAGCTGCGCCGGGCCCGCACGGTCGCCGCATATGTGTCCATAGGGAGCGAACCGGGCACGCGGGCGCTGCTCGACGCGCTGCGCGAGCGGGGCGTACGGGTGCTGCTGCCGGTCCTGCTGGAGGACAACGACCTGGACTGGGCGGCCTACGAGGGCGCCGAGCGGCTCGTACGGGCCCGGCGCGGGCTCCTGGAGCCATCGGGGCCCGGGCTGGGCGTGGACGCCGTCCTGGAGGCCGACGCGGTGCTGCTGCCGGGCCTGGCGGTGGACGCGCGGGGCATGCGGCTCGGGCGGGGCGGCGGCTCGTACGACCGGGTGCTGGCCCGCATCGTACGGGCGGGGACCGATCCGGCCCTGGTGGTGCTGCTGTACGCGAACGAGGTGGTCGCGCGGGTCCCGGAGGAACCGCACGACCACCCCGTGCACACGGTGGTCACCCCGGAGGTCACCCTCCACTTCCGGCCCACGGACGGCTACGGCGACTGAGGTCTCCCTAGCCATCGGGATGGGGCTTAAGGGGCTAAAGGGGGCTTAAGGGGTCAGGACGAGCGTGTCGACCGTCTTGGCGTCGACCGCCTGCTTGCCGTAGGGCCAGTCGAGCAGTTCGCCCTTGGCCCACTTTTCCGTCTGGTCGGTGTAGTGGGAGCTGTAGGCGTGCCCGGAGGCGCCGGTCAGGTTGATCCAGCGGGACTTGTCCCAGTCGCCGACGGTCACGACCATCCGCATCGACGGCACCCACATCACCCCGTACCCGCCGGCCGCGTTCCAGCCGGTGGCGTTGACCGCCGCCTCGCCGCCGGACAGGTTCCACGGGCCCCGGTTGAGCAGGGACTGAAGGAAACCCGGGCCCTCTGTACCGAGGGTCTGGTTCTTCAGGGTCAGCTGGTGCAGCCGGCCCCAGCTCCAGCTGGAGACGTCCTTGCCGAGCTTGGAGGTCAGCTCCCAGCGAGCGTCCTCCATGGCCCGCTTCAGCAGTTCGTCACGGGTGGCGGTGCCCGGGTGGGTACGGCTGGACGCCGACGTCCACCACTCGTTCTTCTCGTCCTTCAGGATCCGGCGGACCACCTCGTACCAGCGGTCGCCGCCGTCCGGCTGGGCCGTATCGGCGTCACGCTGGCCGCACTCCCGTACGAGCCTGTTCTGCTCGTCGACAGGACCGGTGGAGTCGGCCGGGCGGACGTTGAGGCACTCGCCCTTGACCCGCAGCTCCTTGGGCAGCTTGTCGCCGAAGGCGAGCTTGAGGACGTTGCGCCAGACGCCGTTGAAGTAGGCGGCCGCGCCGGAGTCCGCCTCCTGGGTGTAGTCCCAGCCTTCGAGGAGCTTCTGGGCCTCACGGACGTGCGGGTCCGAGATGTCGATCTTCAGCAGGTAGGGCGTCAGCAGCTTGGCGATCTCGCTGCTGTTGTCCATCTGCATGGCGCGCATGTCCTCGGTCGAGACCTTGGCCCCGTCCTTGGTCTTGGACTCGATGAGGTCGTTGATCCGCTGGCTGCGCGAGCCGTATCCCCAGTCCTCGGTCAGGAGGTGGGGGTAGCTGTCCGCGTCGATGACGGCCTGGTTGGCGGTCACGATGTAGCCGCGCTCGGGGTTCTCCTCGTAGGGCAGCTCGTCGAACGGGACGAAGGTCTTCTTCCAGGTGTACTTCGAGTCCCAGCCGGGCGCCGGCATGGTCCCGTCGTGGCCCTTCTGCCGGACCGGGATCCTGCCGGGCGCCTGGTAGCCGATGTTGCCCGTGGCGCCCTTGGCGTCGGCGTAGATCAGGTTCTGGGAGGGCACGTCGAAGTCGCGGGCGGCCGCGCGGAACTGCTTGAAGTCCTTGGCGCGGTTCAGCTTGAAGACGGCGTCCATGGACTTGCCCGGGTCGAGCGCGGTCCAGCGCAGGGCCACCGCGTAGCCGTCGCCGCGGTCCGGGGCGAGGTTGTCGACGGGGGCCTCCTCGCCGACCTTCTCCAGCTCGTTGCTGCGGTCGGAGACCAGGGGGCCGTTGTTCGTCGTACGGACGGTGATGGTCCTGCTGCCGCCGCCGGCGATCTTGATGACCTCTTCGCGGGTGGCGAAGGGCAGTTCCTTGCCGTCGTACTGGTAACCGCTGTCGGTGACCTTCTCCAGGTACAGGTCACTGACGTCCGCGCCCAGGTTGGTGAAGCCCCAGGCGATGTCCTGGTTGTGGCCGATGATCACGCCGGGCATGCCGGCGAAGGTGTAGCCGGCCACGTCGTAACGGCACTTGTCCGAGACGGAACGGCAGTGCAGGCCCATCTGGTACCAGACCGAGGGCAGCTGGGGCGCCAGGTGCGGGTCGTTGGCGAGCAGCGGCTTCCCGGTGGTCGTGTACTTGCCCGAGATGACCCAGGAGTTCGAACCGATGCCGTTGCCGTTGGGGCCGAGCGGGGCGGGGATCCGCTCCAGCGACGCGGACAGCGAGGACAGCTGCGACTGGAGGCCCTGTGCGGCGCCCTGGGCGGTGTCGGAGCCGCCCGGGCCGGTGCCGCCCTGGCCGGAGGCGCCGGCGCCGCCCTGGCCGCTCTCGCTGCCCTGGAAGCCCGTACCGGTGCCCGCTCCGGAGTCCGTGCCCGCACCCTCGCCCGAGCCCGAGCCCATGCCCGTGGCCGACGGGTCGAACTTTCCGGTGCTCGTGTCGATGCCGCCCCGGTCCACGATCGGGCGGTGCAGGTCGTACGGGTACCGCGGGTAGAGGTCCTTGATCTGCTTCTCGCTGAGCCGGCTGGTCATCAGCGAACGGTCGATCTCCTCCTGCATGTTGCCGCGCAGGTCCCAGGCCATCGCCTTGAGCCAGGCCACGGAGTCGACCGGCGTCCAGGGCTCGATCGTGTAGTCGTTGCTGAAGGCCAGGGCGGCGTACTCCACGGAGATGTCGCGGCCCTCCTTGCCCTTCAGGTAGGCGTTGACGCCGTCCGCGTACGCCTGGAGGTACTTCTTGGTGTCGGCCGACAGGTGCTTGTCGTACTCCTCCTGCGCCACCCGGTGCCAGCCCAGGGTGCGCAGGAAGGCGTCCGTGTCGAGCTGCTCCTTGCCGAACATCTCGGAGAGGCGCCCGGCCGTCATATGGCGGCGGACGTCCATCTCCCAGAACCGGTCCTGCGCCTGGACATAGCCCTGGGCGCGGAAGAGGTCCTCGTCGGTGGACGCGTAGATCTGCGGGACGCCGTAGTCGTCGCGTTTGACGTCGACGGGCCCGGACAACCCGTCGAGCTTCAGATTGCCGGTGGTTTGCGGGAAGGGGGCGCGCACCGTGCTGACGCTCCAGTAGGCGCCGTAGCCGACGCCCGCGACCAGCGCCAGCACCAGGGCGATCACGAGCAGACGGGCACGTCGCCCCTTCTTCTTGGTGGAAGCGGCGGTGGTGTTGGCGGGCATCGCTGTCCTTCGAGGCGCAGGCTGGTCCTGGAGTGCTGGAGCAACCATAGGCGCAGCGCCCGGCCGGCCCGGACGCGGTGTCAGTAAGGGCGCCTTTCCGGGCGCCGTCGCGAGAGGGCCGCGGGTCCGGAGGCGACGTCAAGGAACCGTTAATGATTAGGTAAGGTAACGAAGTACCGCCGGCTGGAATGATCCGGCACGCATGTCAGGAAAGGATCGGCCACTGACTGTCCACCAGCTCAACGAACTCCTGCTCATCTGCTCGCTCGTGCTGCTCGTCGCCGTCGCGGCGGTGCGTGTCTCGTCCCGCAGCGGGCTCCCCAGCCTGCTGCTGTACCTCGGGATCGGGGTCGCCATCGGGCAGGACGGGATCGGCAACGTCGCCTTCGACAATGCCGAATTGACCCAGGTGATCGGCTATGCCGCGCTTGTGGTGATCCTGGCCGAGGGCGGCCTGGGCACCCAGTGGAAGGAGATCAAACCCGCGTTGCCCGCGGCGGCCGTGCTGTCGACCGCCGGCGTCGCGGTGAGCGTGGGCGTCACCGCCACGGCGGCGCACTACCTGGTCGGCCTGGAATGGCGGCAGTCGCTGATCATCGGCGCGGTCGTCTCCTCGACGGACGCCGCCGCCGTCTTCTCCGTCCTGCGCAAAGTGCCCCTCCCTTCGCGCGTGACCGGCGCCCTTGAGGCGGAGTCCGGCTTCAACGACGCCCCTGTCCTGATCCTTGTGGTGGCCTTCTCGACGGCCGGTCCGGTCGACACCTGGTACGCGCTGCTCGGCACCATCGTGCTGGAACTGGCCATCGGCGCGGGCATCGGACTGGCGGTGGGCCTCCTCGGCTCGTACGGGCTGCGGCATGTGGCCCTGCCCGCCTCCGGCCTCTACCCGATCGCCGTGATGGCCATCGCCGTGGTGGCGTACGCGGCCGGCGCCATGGCCCACGGCAGCGGCTTCCTGGCGGTCTATCTCGCCTCGGTGGTCCTGGGCAACGCCAAGCTGCCGCACGCGCCCGCCAACCGCGGTTTCGCCGAGGGGCTGGGCTGGATCGCCCAGATCGGCATGTTCGTGCTGCTGGGCCTGCTCGTGACCCCGCACGAGCTGGTCGAGGACTTCTGGCCGGCGGTGATGGTCGGACTGGTGCTGACGGCGGTGGCGCGGCCCCTGTCCGTTTTCGTGAGCCTGATGCCGTTCCGGATCCCCTGGCAGGAGCAGGCGCTGATGTCCTGGGCGGGGCTGCGCGGCGCGGTGCCCATCATTCTGGCGACCATCCCCATGGTGTCCGGGATCGAGGGCAGCAAGAAGATCTTCAATATCGTCTTCATCCTGGTGGTCGTCTACACGCTGGTGCAGGGCCCGACGCTGCCCTGGCTGGCCAGGGCGCTGCGGCTGGGCGACTCGGCCGGGGCAGCGGACCTGGGCGTGGAATCGGCCCCCCTGGAGCGGCTCGGCGGGCACCTGCTGTCCGTGGCCATCCCCGAGGGCTCCAAGATGCACGGCGTGGAGGTCGCGGAGCTACGGCTGCCCCAGGGGGCGGCCGTCACCCTCGTCGTACGGGACGGAACCAGCTTCGTACCGGCGCCGACGACCGTGCTGCGGCGCGGGGACGAGCTGCTGGTGGTGGCGACGGATCCGGTGCGGGACGCGGCCGAGAGGCGGCTGCGGGCGGTCGGACAGGGCGGCAAGCTGGCCGGCTGGCTGGGGACCGGCGGCGCTGGAAGGTGAACGTCCGGTTAATCGGAGGTGTGGACTCGCCCGTATTGGCAATTTCACAGGGACCACACCCGCTCTCCCCTGTATCATGAAGGCACACTGATCGACCAACTCTGCCTGACGCAGAGCTGGCGCGACCGTATGGCGGCCGGTGACGCCCCTCCCGAGTGGGGCCCGGCATCTACCGCAGTTCCGCGCAAGAGGACAGCTCTCGGCGGCTCCCGACACCCAGGGGAGCGCTACCAGGCGGCAGAAAGGCACGGGCCGTGGCATCCACGGTCACTTCTGACGCTTCGACGTCCGGGGCGTCGACGCCCGGGACTCCGGCGTCAACCGGGGCTTCCGCGTCATCCGGCGCGGCGGCGTCGTCCGGGGCTTCCGGGGCTTCCGGGGCTTCCGGGGCTTCCGGGGCTTCCGGGGCTTCCGGGAAGCGTCCCGGCTATGGGCAGCTGCTGCGCACTTCCGGCGCCTGGACGTTCCTGCTGCCCGGTTTCGCGGCGCGGCAGCCCTTCGCGATGCTCACCATCGGCATCGTCCTGCTGGTGCAGCACACCACCGGTTCGTACGGCAGCGCCGGCGCCGTCGCGGCGTTCACCGGTGTCTCCATGGCCCTGTTCGCGCCGCAGAGCGGCAAGCTCGCCGACCGCTTCGGACAGCGTGCCGTCCTGGTCCCCGGCGTACTGGTGCACACCGTGTCGGTGTCGGCGCTGACGGCGCTGGCGCTGGCCGATGCCCCCCTGTGGGTCCTGTTCGCGGCGGCGGTGCCGACCGGCGCCTCCGTGCCGCAGGTCGGGCCCATGGTGCGGTCCCGCTGGGCCGCGAAGCTGGAGGGCTCCCCGCTGATGTCGACGGCGGCGGCCTTCGAGTCCGTGACGGACGAGTTCACGTTCGTGGTGGGCCCCGTGCTGGCGACCGCCCTGTGCACCGGCGTCCACCCGGCCGCCGGCCTGATCGCCGAAGCGTCGCTGACGCTGGCCGGCGGCCTGCTGTTCGCCGCGCAGCGCGGTACTCAGCCCGCACACGGGTACGCCGCCGGTGCCCACGCGCGCGTGGAGCGCGTTTCCGCCCTGTCCGTGCCGGGCGTGCGCGTCCTGGCTGTGGCCTTCCTGGGCATCGGATCGGTCTTCGGCGGTATGCAGGTCTCGCTGACCGCGTTCACCGAGGAGATCGGCCAGCCGGGCATGAACGGCCTGCTGTACGGGCTCTTCGCCGCGGGCAACATGCTGGCCGGCCTCGCCGTCGGCGCCATCGCCTGGAAGAGCGGCCCCCGGCACCGGCTGGTCCTCGGGTACGCGGGACTGACCGTGGCCGCCTCGCTGCTGTGGTCCGTGCACTCCGTGGCCCTGCTCGGCGCCCTGGGCCTGGTCGTCGGCCTGTGCATCGCGCCGGCCCTGATCAGCGGCTACACGCTGGTCGAGTCCCTGGTGCCGGCGTCCGCCCGTACCGAGGCGTTCACCTGGCTGACCGGCGCCGTGGCGCTGGGCCAGGCTGCCGCCGTGACGGTGTCCGGCCGGCTCGCGGACGGATACGGCGCGAGCGCCGGTTTCCTGGTACCGCTGGCCGGCACGGCCCTGGCGCTGACCACCCTGGTGGCGCTCCGGTCGCGGCTGGCTCCGCGCCCTGCGGGCCGGACCGTGGCACGTGGCGTCGGTCACCGCGTGCCGGTGACGGTGGACTGATCCAGCGGAATACGTCAGTATGGACTGTCGTTAGCACTCATCGAGTGAGAGTGCCAGGAGGAAGACAAGTGCCGACCTACCAGTACCAGTGCACCGAGTGCGGCGAGGGCCTCGAGGCGGTGCAGAAGTTCACCGATGACGCCCTGACCGAGTGCCCGAGCTGCCAGGGACGCCTGAAGAAGGTGTTCTCCGCCGTCGGCATTGTCTTCAAGGGCTCCGGCTTCTACCGCAACGACAGCCGCGGTTCGTCGTCGAGCAGCACGCCCGCATCGAAGCCGGCGAACGGATCCGCCGCGTCGAGCGCGTCCAGCTCGTCCTCGGACTCCTCGTCGTCGGGCTCCTCGTCCTCGGATGCGAAGGCCAAGTCCGCGACGTCGAGCACGGCCGGAAGCTCCAGCACCGCCGCCTGATCGGCTCTCCCCGGTCCGCTTTGCCTGATCCACTTTCCGTGACCCCGCCGTTTCCCACGGCGGGGTCCTCGGCATATCCGGGCCCCGTTAGGGTGAGCCGCATGGCGAACGCAGGGAACGCAGGGAACGCAGGGAACGGCGCGGACATCGGGGTCATCGGCGGCTCGGGGTTCTACTCCTTCCTGGAGGACGTGACCGAGGTCGAGGTGACCACCCCGTACGGCAGCCCGAGCGACTCGTTGTTCTTCGGTGAGCTGGCCGGGCGGCGGGTCGTGTTCCTGCCCCGGCACGGGCGCGGCCACCATCTGCCGCCGCACCGGATCAACTACCGGGCCAACCTGTGGGCGCTGCGTTCGGCCGGCGTACGGCAGGTGCTGGGGCCGTGCGCGGTGGGCGGGCTGCGGCCGGAGTACGGACCGGGCACGCTGCTGGTACCGGACCAGCTGGTGGACCGTACGAAGGCGCGCACGCAGACGTTCTTCGACGGCGAGCCGCTGCCGGACGGCACCGTGCCGAACGTCGTGCACACCTCCTTCGCCGACCCCTACTGCCCCGACGGCCGCAAGGTCGCCCTGGCCGCGGCGCACGGCCGGGGCTGGGAGGCGGTGGACGGCGGGACCATGGTGGTCATAGAGGGCCCGCGCTTCTCGACCCGGGCCGAGTCCCAGTGGCACGCCGCGATGGGCTGGTCGGTGGTGGGCATGACCGGGCACCCCGAGGCGCTGCTCGCCCGCGAGCTGGGGCTCTGCTACACGTCGATGGCGCTGGTCACGGATCTGGACGCGGGCGCGGAGACGGGCGACGGCGTCTCGCACACCGAGGTGCTGCGGGTGTTCGGCGAGAACGTGGGACGGCTGCGCGAGGTGCTCTTCGACGCGGTCGCCGCGCTGCCCGAGACCGAGAGCCGTTCGTGCCTGTGCACGCGGGTGCACGACGGCTGGGACCTGGGGATCGAACTGCCGTGATCGTGGCGGGTGGTCACCCCGGCGGGTGAGCGGGTTTTCCACATGCCGGTGGTCATCCACAGGCACGAGCGGGATCGGCGGGGACGCGGGATCGTGAGGCACGTCGGCGGAAGAGCCGGCGGAGCTGCTTCTCGATCCGGTCTCTCACGGCAGGCGGTGGTTGCCATGGCGTCCCTCTCGTTCTCCGCTTCTTATCCCTCTGGTTCCTCTCCTTCTGGTTCCTCTCCTTCTGGTTCCTCTCCCTCTGGTTCCTCTCCCTCTGGTTCCTCTCCCGCTGGCTCTTCTCCCTCTGATCCTCCTGCGGTTCCTTCCGCTGCTTCCCCCTTCGTTTCTCCGGTGCCCGAGCCGTGCGGGGTGCCGCAGTTCGCACCGCTGCGCGTGCGCGGCGGGCGGCACCGGTTGCGGCGCGCCCTGCGGCGGAGGCGGCGGGCGATGGCGGCGGGGCTCGCCATGACGGCGGCCGCGCTTGCCGCTTCGGGGGCCGGCGGGCTCGCCGACACGGGCGCGCCACGGGCCGCCGCGGCGCCACAGCAGGAGCGGAAGCCGATGGAGTGGGTGTCCGCCCCGGTGCGGATCGCGGACGGGGCGACGGTACGGCTGCTGAGGCCGGGAGACCGGGTGGATGTGATCGCCGCACCCGACCCGGCGTCCGGTGAGGGGACGAAGGCCCGGGTGGTGGCCGGGGGCGTGCGTGTCGCCGAGGTGCCGCGGGCACCCGAGGCCTCCGCGGAGGGTGGAGCGCTGGTCGTCCTCTCCGTCCCGCGTGCCACCGCGGCGGTGCTGGCCGGCGCGGGTGCGACGTCCCGCCTGGCGGTGACCCTGTGCTGAGCCGCACCGTTTGCCTGTCACGTCCCCTTTCGCTGTGCACGGATTGGACGGTGGTGTGCGGCGCACGGCCTAATGGCTCCGCCAACTGCACATGCGACGAAAGGCACCGTGGTGAGCCAGGAGAAGAATCAGAGCTTGCTGGAGGGCTTCAAGGCCTTCCTCATGCGCGGGAACGTGATCGACCTGGCGGTCGCGGTGGTCATCGGCGCCGCGTTCACCAACATCGTGAACGCGATCGTCAAGGGAGTGATCAGCCCGATCGTCGGCGCCTTCGGCACCCAGAACCTGGACGGCTACCGGGCCTGCCTGAAGGGCCCGTGCGAGGTGAACGCCAGTGGGGAGGTCGTCAGCGGCGTCACAATCCTGTGGGGCTCGGTGCTCAGCGCCACGCTCAGCTTCCTCATCACCGCGGCGATCGTCTACTTCCTGATGGTGCTGCCCATGGCCAAGTACCTGGCGCGGCGCGCGGCACTGGAGAAGCAGAAGAAGGGCGTGGAGGAAACCCTGGAAGTCACCGAGCTGGAGGTGCTCAAGGAGATCCGCGACGCCCTCGTCTCACAGCGCGGGGGCTCGGGGCGCGGCACCCCGTAAGGCCGCCGGCTCAGAGGTGGTGCGGCGGCTTCTCGTCAAGGAAACGCGCGAGGTCGGCGGCGCTGTCGCCGACGGGAGGCCGCTCACCCCACCCACGGCCCGTATCGTCCGCGGACTGTTGGTCCAGCGGATCGTCGAAGATCAGCGCCGGTTTCCTCTTCTTGGGACTCTCCGGCCCGTCCGGGCTGTTCGGAGTGCTCTGCGGACTGCTCTGCGGACTGCTCGGATCGTCCGGACTGCTTGGACTCTTCAGGTTCTCCGGATTGTGTGGATTCTTCTCTTCCTCAGGCGCTGATTCGGCCTTCGCATCGCGCGGTCCGGGGGTGGGGGCGGTGCTCATACCCTCAGCGTACGCCGGAAATCAGCGGTCGTTCGAGGCGGTCGGCCACACCCGTGGCGGCGGTCGGCGGGGCCGCCGGGCGCGCGGCCCGTGATACGCAAGAGGGATGAATGACGCACTGACGGATGTGGCCGGACTGCGGGTGGGCCATGCCCGCGTGCTGGGTGAGCGCGCCCTGAGCGGCACCACCGTCGTCCTCGCGCCGGAGGGCGGCGCGGTAGCGGCCGTGGACGTGCGGGGCGGTGGGCCCGGCACCCGCGAGACCGACGCGCTGGACCCGCGCAACCTGGTCCAGCGCATCGAGGCGGTGGTCCTGACGGGCGGCAGCGCGTACGGGCTGGAGGCGGCCGCCGGGGTCATGGCGTGGCTGGAGGAGCGGGGGCGCGGCGTGCGCGTGGGTCCCGACCCGTCGCAGGTGGTGCCGGTCGTGCCGGCGGCGTGCGTGTTCGACCTGGGCCGGGGCGGCGACTGGAGGGCGCGCCCGGACGCGGCCACGGGGCGGGCGGCGGTGGAGGCGGCGGACGCGACGGGGCCGCGCGCACCGGTGGAGTGCGGGGCTGTCGGAGCCGGTACGGGCGCGGTGATCGGCGGGATGAAAGGGGGTGTCGGTACGGCCAGTACGGTGCTGGCGTCCGGGATCACCGTCGGCGCGCTGGTGGTGGCCAACGCCGTGGGCTCGGCGGTCGATCCGCTGACGGGGGCGCTGTACGGGGCGTACGGCGACGGGCCCGTGGCGCTTCCGGACCCCCAGGTGCACGCCGCGGCGGCCCGGCGGCTGGCCGAGGCGCTGGAGCGCAACGACTGGCCGCCGCTGAACACCACCCTCGCGGTGGTCGGTACGGACGCCGACCTGACCCGGGCGCAGGCGCAGAAGCTCGCGGGGACGGCGCACGACGGCATCGCGCGCGCTGTACGGCCGGTGCATCTGCTCAACGACGGCGACACGGTGTTCACCCTCGCCACGGGTGAGCGGCCCCTGCCGGAAGCGGGCGGTCCGCTGGCGCTGAACGAGGTGCTGGCGGCCGGGGCATCCGTCGTGACCAGGGCGATCGTCCGGGCGGTACTGGCCGCCGGGTCGGTGTCCGGGCCGGGCGGCGACTTCCCCTCGTACCGTGAGCTGTACCGGCTCGACTGAGGGGCGGAGCACCGCGGTTGGGGGCGCGTGGGAACTCGCCCCGCGCGCCCTTCGTTTTGTCGAAGCCGGACGCGTTGTCAGACCCAGGCACTACCTTAAGCAAGCATCGAGTGACACGCGGCGACGGCCTGGAGACCCCTCTTGAACGTTCCCAACGAGCCGATCGATCCGATCCATCCGATCGATCCGAGCGGCCTGGACTACCCGTACGAAACGACCGAGATGCATGTCGAGCGCCTCATGGGGCGGGCGCTCAACTCCTTCGACCTGCCCGACGCGCTGGTCGAGCGACTGGACTCCGCGCTGGCGCACGCCAGTTCGCTGCATTCGTCGCACCACAGCGCGGCGCTCCACCGGGCGACGTACCGGCATACGTACCTGCTGGCGGACGGCTCGTCGCTGACCCTGTGGGAGCTGGTGCACAACACCGGGCGGGACGGCCGTGACCAGCACGAGCTGTATACGGAGGAGGCGGAGGTCCGGCTGGCGGCCTCGCGTCTGCCCGTGGGCCCGCCCGAGCCCGACCAGGACGACCTGGACGCCGACTATGAGCTGCTGGGCGCGCTGCTGGCCCGGCCGGTGGTCCCGGCGCCCCGGAGGTACGTGCCGGAGGATTCCGCCGACCATGCGCGCCGGGTGCTGCGCCGGGCGGAGAACGAGGACCGGCCGGGTGACGCGGTGGCGGCGCGGCTGCGGGGCGCCTTCGCCCACCACATCAGGCAGGTCTTCGGGCGGCAGCGCAGCGTGGCGGGCAAGGACGCGGGGTTCACGCTGTACGAGCACGCGTTCCTGCTGCTGGACGGCAGCGAGATGAGCGTCTGGGAGGTGGAGCACACGGCGACGCCGGACGGCCGCCACATGTGCGAGGTGTACGAGGACGAGCACACCGCGCGCGAAGCGATGGAGCTCCGCGCGCGGGTGCGCTGACGCTTCAGCCGCCGCCGTCGTCGGCCGGCCTCCCGCCGGTCGCCGTCGTCAGGCCGCGACGGCGACCTTCCCGGAGGTCTCCGGCTCGTCCACCGGGGCGGGGACGGCTGCCCTGCGGGCGTGGCCCTTGAGGACGATCACCAGTCCGGCGCTCACCAGGGTGCCGGCGATGATCGCGACCAGGTAGAGGAACGGGTTGCCGATCAGTGGGACCACCCAGATCCCGCCGTGGGGCGCGCGCAGCGTGCACTCGAACGCCATCGACAGGGCGCCGGTGACCGCGCCGCCCACCATCGCCGAAGGGATGACCCGCAGGGGGTCGGCCGCGGCGAAGGGGATCGCGCCCTCGGTGATGAACGAGGCGCCGAGCACCCAGGCCGCCTTGCCGTTCTCCCGCTCGGCCTTGGTGAACAGCTTGGCCCGCACCACCGTGGCCAGGGCCATCGCCAGCGGCGGGACCATGCCGGCGGCCATCACGGCGGCCATGACCTTGAGGGAACCCTCGTTGGGGCTGGCCAGACCGCCGATGGCGAAGGTGTACGCGACCTTGTTGAGCGGACCGCCCAGGTCGAAGCACATCATCAGGCCGAGGATCACGCCCAGCACGATCGCGTTGGCGCCGGACAGACCCGACAGCCAGTCGGTCAGCGCGCTTTGGAGGGAGGCGATCGGCTTGCCGATCACCAGGAACATCAGGAAGCCGACGACGATCGAGGAGATCAGCGGGATGACCACCACGGGCATGATGCCGCGCAGCGGCGCGGGGACCCGAAGCCGCTGGATACCCATCACCACCCCACCGGCGATCAGGCCGGCGGCCAGGCCGCCGAGGAACCCGGCGTTGATGCTGAGCGCGACGGCGCCGCCGACGAAGCCGGGGACGAGGCCGGGGCGATCGGCCATGCCGTACGCGATGTATCCGGCGAGGACGGGCACCAGGAAGCTGAACGCCAGGCCGCCGACCTGGAACAGCAGCGCCGCCCAGCTGTCGGCCTGCCCCCACGCGAAGTGCTCGGCGACGGAAGGGGCCTTGTTGATGGTGTAGCCGCCGATGGCGAAGCCGAGGGCGATGAGGAGACCGCCGGCGGCGACGAACGGGACCATGTAACTGACGCCGGACATCAGCCACTTGCGCAGCTTGGTGCCGTAGCCCTCACCGGGTTCGCCCGCGCGCTCGACGGGGGTGCCGCCGCCCTTGGCGTGGTCGGTGACCTCACCGCGTGCGGCCTTGCCGCGCACCTCGGTGATCAGGTCGGCGGCCCGGTTGATCCCGGCCTTGACGCCGACGTCGACGGTGGGCTTCCCGGCGAACCGCTCCTTCTCGCGGACCGGGACGTCATGAGCGAAGATCACGCCGTCGGCGGCGTCGATGACGGCGGGGTCGAGCCGGGTGAACCCGGCGGAGCCCTGCGTTTCGACGGCCACCTCGACTCCGGCGGCCCGCCCGGCGTTCTCCAGGGACTCGGCCGCCATGTAGGTGTGGGCGATCCCGGTGGGGCACGACGTGACGGCCACGATCCGGAACGGTTCCGGTCCCCCATCGGCGGGGATTGCGCCCGGTTCCCCGGCGGCGGGGCTCTCCGCGCCGGAAGGCGTCCCACCGGAGGGCACCGCCGGGGCGGGGCTCTCGGGGCCGGAACCCGCCGGGGCCGCAGGCGCACCGGAACCCGCAGCCGCGACCGGGCGTTCCGCTTCGGAAGCGGGGGCCGCCGTCGCCGTACCCGCCGGGGCCGCCGTCGCCGCAGCCGCCGTCGCCGCCCGAGCAGGCTGCGGCTGCTGCGGCGTGTCGCCGCGGATCAGTGCGGCTGCCTCCGCCGGGTCCGTCAGCGTCCGGAGCGCCGACGTGAAGTCGGTGTCCATCAGGCGGCGGGCCAGGGAGGACAGGATCGTCAGGTGTGCGTCGTCCGCGCCCGCCGGGGCGGCGATGAGAAAGATCAGGTCCGCCGGGCCGTCCGCCGCGCCGAAGTCGATACCCGCGGCCGAGCGGCCGAAGGCGAGCGTGGGCTCGGTGACATGCGCGCTGCGGCAGTGCGGGATGCCGATGCCGCCGTCCAGGCCGGTCGGCATCTGCGCCTCCCGCGCCGCCACATCGGCGAGGAAGCCCTCCAGGTCGGTCACCCGCCCCAGCGTCACCATGCGCTCGGCGAGCGAACGGGCCGCCGCTTCCTTCGTGTTCGCGGCCAGGTCGAGATCGACCAGGTCCGCGGTGATCATGTCGCTCATCGCGGGCTCCCTTTACTCGCTCAAGTCTCGGTCGAGGGGTATGTCGGCGGTCACGGTGACCGCGGACGGGTCCAGATCGGAGGGGGTCGGCATTTCGCTGCCCGGCAGTTGCACGGCCGCCGCGCCGTGCGCGACCGCCGCCGCCAGCGCGGCCGGGCCTTCGCCGCCGGCCGCGAGGAAGCCCGCCAGGGAGGCGTCGCCCGCACCGACGTTGCTGCGTACGGCGCCGACGGCGGCGTACCCGTAGAAGGCGCCCGCGGCGGAGACCAGCAGCTGGCCGTCGGCGCCCAGGCTGGCGAGCACGGCGCCGGCGCCCGCCTGGCGCAGCTCCTCCGCCGCCTTCACCGCGTCGCCCAGCGTGGTGAGGGGGCGGCCGACCGCTTCGGCGAGCTCCTCGGCGTTGGGCTTGACCACGTCGGGCCGGGCCCGCAGCGCGGCCAGCAGCGACGGGCCGGAGGTGTCCAGGGCGATGCGGGATCCATGGCCGTGCGCGCGGGTGACGAGGTCGGCGTACCACTCGGGCCCGAGGCCGCGCGGCAGGCTGCCGCAGCAGGCGATCCAGTCGGCGGCGGGTGAGTACGCGCCGACCATCGACAAGATGGCCTCGGATTCCACGGGGCTCAGCCGCGGCCCCGGCGCGTTGATCTTCGTCAGCGTGCCGTCCGGTTCGGCGACCGCGATGTTGGACCGGGTGTGTCCCTTCAGCGGGACGGGCGCCACCTGGATGCCCTCGTCGGCCAGCAGCTCCGCGACGAGCGCGCCGGGCGCGCCGCCCAGCGGGACGACGGCGACGGTACGGTGCCCGGCCGCCGCCACGGCCCGGGAGACGTTGACGCCCTTGCCGCCCGGGTCCATGCGTTCGCCGGTGGCGCGCAGCACTTCGCCGCGCTCCAGTGCCGGCACCTCGTACGTACGGTCCAGGGACGGGTTGGGGGTGACGGTCAGGATCATGCGCGTACGACTTCCGTTCCGGCCGCCTCGATGGCCGCCGCGTCCTCGGGGCTGAGCCCGGTGTCCGTGATGAGCAGGTCGACGTCGGTCAGGTCGCCGAACCGGGCGAAGTGCTCCTTGCCGTGCTTGGCGGAGTCGGCGAGCAGCACCACGCGTCGCCCGGCGGCGACGATGGCCCGCTTGACGGCGGCCTCGGCGAGGTCGGGGGTGGTGAGCCCGTGCCGGAGCGAGAACCCGTTGGCGCCGACGAAGGTGACGTCGGCGCGGATCTGCCCGTACGCCCGCAGCGCCCAGGCGTCGACGGCCGCGCGGGTGCGGTGCCGGACGCGTCCGCCGACCAGGTGCAGGGCGATGCCCGGGTGATCGGCGAGGCGGAACGCGGCGTGCAGGGCGTGGGTGACGACGGTGAGCGTGCACTCCGGGGGCAGTGCGGCGGCCACCCGGGCCACCGTGGAGCCGGCGTCGAGGATGACGCTGCCGTCCTCGGGCAGCTCGGCGAGTGCGGCGCGCGCGATGCGGTCCTTCTCGTCGGCGGCGGTGGACTCGCGCTCGGCGAGGTCGGGTTCGAAGTCCAGCCGCCCCGCCGGGATGGCGCCGCCGTGCACCCGGCGGACGAGCCCGGCGCGGTCCAGGGCCTTGAGGTCGCGCCGGATCGTCTCCGCCGTGACCTGGAAGTGCTCGGCCAGGGAGAGCACATCGACCCGGCCGCTGTCGCGGGCGAGGCGCAGGATCAGCTGCTGGCGCTCCGGTGCGTACATGTGGGTTTACGTCCGTTCAATGCCCGAACCTGTTGTTTCAACAGCAGGCTACGACTGCTTTGCGGAGAAGTAAACAGACTCGGGCAACCGGAAGGCCCGGCTCCGGGGATTTCCCCGGAGCCGGGCCGTTACTCCTCCGTACCGCGCCCGAGTGGTCTCAGCGCGTGAGCACGGGCTCCGCCTCGGGCGCGTCAGCCGTACCGCCGGCACCGCCCGCACCGCCCGCACCGCCCGTACCACCCTCCAGGTGCTGCTTGGGGCGTACCGGCAGCGCGAACATCACCAGGAAGATCACCACGAGCACCGCCACGACCCACCACAGCGCGCCCTGGAAGGCCTCCGCGAACGCCTCGCCGACCCGGGCGGGCGCGAGCCGCTCCTCGTCGATGGCCCCGAAGAAGACCACCGACACCAGCCCGAGGCCCAGTGCCGTACCCATCTGCCCCGTGGTGTTGATGAGCCCCGACGCCGAACCGGCGTGCTCACGCGGCACATCGGACAGCACCGCGTCGGTCAGCGGCGCCACGATCAGGCCCATGCCCACACCCATCACGACCAGCGGCAGCACCATCTGCCAGGAGTGGATGGCCGTGCCGTACCGGCCCGCCTCCCAGATGTAGAGGAGCACTCCGGCGGCCATCGTCAGCGCGCCCGCCTGGAGCACCTTGCGCCCGAAGCGCGGCACCAGCAGCTGTACGGACAGCCCCGCGGCCACCGACACGGCGATCGAGAACGGCACGCCCGTCAGGCCCGCCCTGAGCGGGCTCCAGCCGAGCCCGACCTGCATGTACAGCGTCCAGACCAGGAAGAACACGCCCATCACGACACCGAAGGTGAGCTGTACGGCGATACCGGCGGCGAAGCTCTTGACCCGGAACAGCGACAGCTCGACCAGCGGCGAGCCGTCCTTGCGCGTCTTGTACCTCTCGTACGCGACGAACGCGCCGAACACCAGCAGGCTGCCGACCATGCAGACATGGCCCCACAGCGGCCAGTCCAGCTCACGGCCGCGGGTCAGCGGGTAGATCAGCATCAGCAGACCCAGCGTGACCAGCGCGACGCCGACCAGGTCGAGGCGGAGCGCCTTGTCGGCGCGCGACTCGGTGATGAACGCGCGCCCGAGGATCAGCCCGGCGACGCCGACCGGCAGGTTGATCAGGAAGATCGGCCGCCACTCAAGCCCGAAGAGGTTCCACTGGGTGAGCAGCGCGCCCAGCAGCGGCCCGGAGACCGCGCCGAGCCCCACGACCGCGCCGAACATCCCGAAGACCTTGCCGCGCTCGTGCGGCGGGAACGTCACATGGATGATCGCCAGCACCTGCGGCACCATCATCGCCGCCATCGCGCCCTGGAGCAGACGCGAGGCGACCAGCATCTCGGGACTGGCGGCGAAGCCGCAGAGCGCTGAGGCGACGGTGAAGCCGGCGATGCCGACGAGGAACAGCCGCTTGCGGCCGTAGATGTCGCCCAGGCGCCCCCCGGTGATGAGCCCGGCCGCGAACGCCAGCGCGTAACCGGCGGTGATCCACTGGATCGCGCCGAACGACGCCGACAGGTCGCGCTCGATGCTCGGGATGGCGATGTTGACGATGGTCACGTCGACGAGGTCCATGAACGCGGCCGTCATCACGATGGCCAGTGCCAGCCATCGCCGCCGGTCGGCGTCTGTTCCCGCTGCTTGTGGGGTGGTGGAGGTCATGGACGGAAAACTAGTCGCCCTATAGGACAGGTCATGTCCTATAGGGCGCGCATCCTGGACACATGACGGACACTCCGGCACGACTCCTCAATCTGCTGTCGCTCCTGCAGACGCCGCGCGAATGGCCGGGCAGCGAGCTGGCCGAACGCCTCCGCGTCAGTCCCCGTACGATCCGCCGCGACGTCGACCGGCTGCGCGACCTGGGCTACCCGGTCGAGGCCACCCGGGGCGCGGTCGGTGGCTACCGGCTGGTGGCGGGCGCCGCGATGCCGCCGCTGCTCCTGGACGACGAGGAGGCGGTCGCGATCGCGGTCGGGCTGCGGGCGGGGGCCGGGCACGCCATCGAGGGTGTGGAGGAGGCGGCCGTACGGGCGCTGGCGAAACTGGAGCAGGTCCTGCCGTCCCGGCTGCGGCACCGGGTCTCCACCCTCCAGAACGCGACGATCCCGCTCACGCGCGGTGACGGCGCGACCGTCGCACCCTCGACGCTCACCGCGCTCGCGGCGGCGGTCACCGGCCATGAGCGCGTGCGGTTCGGCTACCGCGCGGGCGACGGCACGGAGACCAGGCGGCAGGTCGAGCCGTACCGCCTCGTCTCGACCGGCCACCGGTGGTACCTGGTGGCGTACGACCTGGAGCGGGAGGACTGGCGTACGTTCCGTGTCGACCGGGTCGGCGAGCCCTTCCCGACCGGTGCCCGGTTCACCCCGCGCGACCTGCCGGCGGGTGACGCGGCGCAGCTGCTGGCCCACTCGGTGACGCGTGCGCAGCCCGAGCAGGAGGTGGACGTCACCTTCGCGGCGCCCGCGGAGTTCGTGACGGCCCGCCTGCCGGCGCCGCTCGCCCCGGCGCCGACGGGCCCGGACACCTGCCGGCTGCGCACCCGCTCGGCGGACTCCGTCGAGTACCTGGCGCTGCGGCTGGCGCTGGCCGACTGCGAGTTCACCGTCCACGGCCCGGACGCGCTCGTGTCGTACGTCGCGGATCTGGGCGCCCGCCTGTCCCGCGCGGTGCCCTAGGCTTCACGGGCCCATGGGCCCATGGGCCCCCGGCCACCCCTTCGGGAGCCGGCCCTCCGGAGCCGCCCCTTCCCGAGCCGGCCGCACGCGCGGCGACACGGCCGCGAGCGGGGTCCCGGGGGCCATCGCCCCGGGGACCCGCCCCGGGCAACCACCCCGGGCCACCGTCGCCGGACGACCCTTACGACGCTTACGCCGCCGCGTCGAAGCCCGTGTCGCGGGCCATGCGCTTCAGTTCGAGCAGGGCGTGCTTCTCGATCTGGCGGATGCGTTCGCGCGTCAGGCCGTGCTCCTTGCCGACCTCGGTCAGCGTCCGCTCACGGCCGTCCTCGATGCCGTACCGCATGCGGATGATCGAGGCCGTACGGTTGTCGAGCTTGCCGATCAGGTCGTCCAGCTCCTCGCTGCGCAGCAGCGTCAGCACGGACTGCTCCGGCGACACCGCGGAGGTGTCCTCCAGGAGGTCGCCGAACTGCGTCTCGCCGGCGTCGTCCACCGACATGTTCAGCGAGACGGGGTCACGCGCCCAGTCCAGGACGTCGATGACCCGCTCCGGGTTGGAGCCGAGCTCGGCGGCGATCTCCGCGGGCTCCGGATCGCGCCCGTGCTCGCGGTTGAACTCGCGCTGCACGCGGCGGATGCGGCCCAGTTCCTCCACCAGGTGGACGGGGAGCCGGATGGTGCGCGACTGGTCGGCGATCGACCGCGTGATGGCCTGACGGATCCACCACGTGGCGTACGTCGAGAACTTGAACCCCTTGGTGTAGTCGAACTTCTCGACCGCCCGCACCAGGCCCGCGTTGCCCTCCTGGATGAGGTCGAGCAGCGGCAGGCCACTGCGCGGGTAGCGGCGGGCCACCGCTACGACCAGGCGCAGGTTCGAGCGGATGAAGATGTCCTTGGCACGCTCGCCCTCGGCGACCAGACGCTCCAGTTCCTCTCGGGACGCGCCGGCGGCGTCGGAGTCCACCTCACCGTCCAGGATCTGCCGGGCGTACACACCCGCCTCGATGATCTGGGACAGCTCGACCTCCTTGGCGGCGTCGAGCAGGGGCGTGCGCGCGATCTCGTCGAGGTACATGCCGACCAGGTCGCGGTCGGCGATCTCCCCGCCCACGGCGCGAACGCTGCTTGCCCTGTCGGTGGTCCCACTGGTGCCGGACTGACGACGAGCGACGGCACGGGTTGCCATGCGAGCTCCCTTGCTGAGTAGGTCGCGACACCCTCCCGGGTGCCCTGCATCCGACGGAAACAACGACTGGAATCCGGACAGAATTCCCATGCCGCCCGTCGATTTCCGTGATCTTGCAGTACCCTGTCCCGCCACCCTGGGAGGACGGATGCCGCACGGTAAAGAAGAGGTGCAGGTCAGGCCAGGCGCGGAAGGTGACCTCACGGCCCTCACGGACATCTACAACCACTACGTCCGTGAGACCGCCATCACATTCGACACCGTCCCCTTCGCCCCCGAACAGCGGCGCCCCTGGCTGCGCTCCCATCCGGAAGACGGCCCGCACCGCTTGCTGGTTGCTCGCGATGTCCGGAATGCCGGAAGGGTTCTGGGGTACGCCACCTCCGGCCCCTTCCGGGCGAGGCCCGCGTACTCCACCTCCGTCGAGGTCAGCGCCTACCTCGCCCCGGAGGCGGCCGGGCGCGGCATCGGCACGCTGCTCTACGAGCGCCTCTTCGAGGTCCTCGCAGATGAGGACGTGCACCGCGCGTACGCCGGGATCGCCCTGCCGAATGACGCCTCCGTACGCCTCCACACCCGCTTCGGCTTCCGGCACGTGGGCACCTTCGGCGAGGTGGGCCGCAAGTTCGGGCGGTACTGGGACGTGGCCTGGTACGAGAAGACACTCTGACCGCGTGCCCCACTGAAGCTCTTTTAAATTTCAAGAGCCCCATGTCACAGCCGTAGTGTGGGATACATGGATACGGCATCGAACGGCGGCGGCGGCGACCGGGCGCGCTGGCTCAGCGACGAGGAGCAGCGCGTCTGGCGTGCGTATCTGCACGCCACCACGCTCCTGGAGGACCACCTCGACCGCCAGCTCCAGCGCGACGCCGGGATGCCGCACATCTATTACGGCCTGCTCGTCCAGCTCTCGCAGGCCCCGTGCCGCCGCAAGCGGATGACGGAGCTCGCCAAGGACGCCAAGATCACCCGGTCCCGGCTGTCGCACGCCGTCGCCCGCCTGGAGAAGTACGGGTGGGTACGCCGCGAGGACTGCCCCTCCGACAAGCGCGGCCAGAACGCCCACCTGACGGACGAGGGGTACGAGGTGCTGAAGCGGACCGCGCCCGGCCATGTCGCGGCCGTACGCCAGGCGATCTTCGACCGGCTCAGCCCGGAGCAGGTGGAAGAACTGGGCGAGATCATGCGGGTGATGGCGGAGGGCCTCCAGCCGTCCGGCCCGGACGCCGACCTGCCCTGGCTGCGCTAGCCCGTCCCCGGCCCCGGCCCCGGTTGCGCTGGGTCGCCCCTGGGCCCGGCTGCGCTGGGTGGTCGCCTGGCCGTGGCTGCGCTGGACCCCCTGGCCCTGGCTGAGATGGATCGCCTCCGACTGCGTCAGGTCGCCCTGGGCCTGGCCGCGTCAGGTCGTCAGGAGCACGCCCGCGTACGAGGCCCCCGCCACGATCACCCAGGCGGTGAGCCCCAGCGCCGCGACCCGCGCCCCGGTCCGCGACAGCGTCGGCAGGTGAACCGCGCTCCCGAGGCCGAACAGGGCGGCGGCGAGCAGGAGTTCCTGGGCCGTCCCGGCGGCGGCCAGGGCCGGCGCGGGCACCAGTCCCGTGGTGCGCAGGGCGACCATCGCGAGGAACCCGGCGACGAAGAGCGGCACCAGCGGCGGACGGTGACCGTCCCGCGCGGTACGCCCCCGGCGCCGCCCGGCCACCACCAGCCCGGCCACCAGCGGGGCCAGCAGCGCCACGCGCAGGAGCTTGACCAGCACGGCCTCGCCCAGCGCGGCGGGCCCGGCGGTCTGCGCGGCGGCCACCACCTGGCCCACGTCGTGCACGCCCGCCCCCACCCACCGCCCGAACTGCGCGTCGGTGAGGCCCAACGGCATGTGCAGCAGCGGCAGTACGGCGATGGCGAGCGTGCCGCACAGGGTCACCAGGGCGACCGACGTGGCGGCGTCGTCCTCGTCGCTGCCGCGCACCGCGCTCACCGCCCCGATGGCGGACGCGCCGCAGATCGAGTACCCCGTCGCGATGAGCAGCGGCTGGTCCCCCGGCAGCCCGATGCGGCGCCCCAGCCACCACGTACCGCAGAAGGTGGCGGCCACGACGGCGAGCACCATGGCGACCGTGCGCCAGCCGAGCCCCAGGACGTCGGACAGGCTCAGCTTCAGCCCGAGGAGGACGACGCCGACGCGCATCAGGCGCTTGGCGGCCAGGGTGAGCCCGGCGCGGCAACGGCCGCGTATTCGGGTGCGCAGCCACGGCGCGTGCGCGGCGGCGACGCCCAGGACCACGGCGGCGGTGAGCATGGGGACGGCGGGCACGGCGAGGTGCACGAGCCAGGCGGCGCCCACCCCGGCGGCGGCGAGCACGAGCCCGGGGAGCGGCGACGGACGCGCGGGCGGCGTGCGCGTCCGCACGGTCACACCTGTAGCTGTTCGCGCGGTCTCACCCGTAGCCGTCCGCGCGGTCGCACGCGAGCCGATGAGGGCCATCACGCGTCCACCGGCAGCCGGTACACCCGCCGGATGCTGGTGCCCAGCCGCGTGATGTCGGCGCCGTACACGTGGAGCGACACGGCCGTGTCGTCGCCCCCGTTGCGTACGAGGTGGATGTCGCCCGGCGGCGCGAAGGCGGCGACCTCTCCCGCTCGGCTGACCACGTCCTGGGTGGCGACCAGCCGCGCGGACGTACCGTCCGGGACGAGGGCGAAGCGGCGCTCGTGCTCCTCGCCCCGGTGGACGCCGGTCACGCACCAGGAGACGTGGTCGTGGACGGTCGTGGCCTGGCCGGGCAGCCAGACCAGGGCAACGACGGAGAAGCCGCCGTCGGGCTCGGCGTGCAGCACGTGCTGGCGGTAGCGCGCGGGGTCGCCTTCGCACTGGGCGGCGGTCAGCAGGTCGGGGGCGCCGAGGTGCGGGGCGAGGCGCTCGGCCACGAGCCGGGCGGTCGTCCCGGGCGGCAGGCCGCGGTCCACGGCGTCGCGCAAGTCGGCGACCAGGGCTCGCAGGCGGGGGTTGGCCGTGGGGAGGGGGGTGGTCGTCATGACGGGAGGGTCCGGCGGACAGGCCCTCGGCGTCCAAGGAGGGTTCGTTGCCGGGTCCCCAAGGACACCTAATGAGTCAGCGCCCGGCTCAGCAACCCATCAGCAGCCCACCTTCGCTCAGCAGCCCACCTTCGCCTCCGCCGCCGCGACGATCGCGTCAAGTGCGAGCGAGGTGGCCGGTATGCGCAGGTGGTCGCGGAGCACGTACGCGTACACCTGGCGACGGGTGTGCGGCTCGACGATCCGTCCGGTGACCTTCGCGTGGCACAGGAACGACAGCACGAGCGAGGGGACCATCGCGATGCCGACGCCCGCCGCGACCAGGCTCTGCATCACCAGGTTGTCGTCCGTCGTGCACGCCACGTCGGGGGTGAACCCCTCCTCGGCGCAGGCGTGCAGGAAGTTGGCGCGGCAGCGGCCGCAGCCGGCGATCCACCGCTCGTGCGCCAGGTCCGCCAGGTGCACGGCCTTGCGGCGGGCCAGTGGGTGCCCGGTGGGCAGGAGCACCGTCAGCGGGTCCTCCAGGAGCTTGAACTCCTCCAGTTCGTCGGGGACGTCGACCCGGAGCCCCGGATAGCTGAAGGCGAGGGTGACGTCGCACTCGCCCCGGGCGACCATGCGCAGTGAGTCGGGCGGCTCGCTCTCCACCAACTCGACCCGGATGCCGGGGTGTTCGGCCGCCATGCGGGCCATCGCGTCGGGCAGTATCGTCGCCCCGGCGCTGGGGAAGGCACAGACTCGTACGCGGCCTGAGCGCAACCGCGCGATGGCGTCGATCTGCTGCTGCGCCGCCGCCAGGCTGTCGAGGATCGCCCCGGTGTGCCGGGTGAGCGCCTGGCCGGCCTCGGTCAGCCGCAGGCCGCGCCCGACACGGGTGAACAGCGCTGTGCCGACGTCCCGTTCGAGGGCCTTCATCTGCTGGCTGACGGCCGGCTGGGTGTAGCCGAGGGAGCGGGCGGCCGCCGTGTAGGAACCGGTCCTGACCACTTCATGGAAGGTCTTGATGTACCGGGAATCGAACACAGCTGAAGCATAAGCGGGAATTGGGGTACGAAAAGATGCGTTCCCCGCCAGGTTATCGAGGACCCTGGCGGGGAACGCACCCCCTCGGCTCAGCTGGTGCGTCAGTGCGCGGCGACGGGAATCATCACCTGGTCCTCGCCCCCGTCCCCGCCCTCGACACCGTGACCACCCCCGGTGGCACCGGCACCCCCGGCGACCGGATGCCAACCGGCGCCCGGGACGGCCGGTGTTGATGAGCGCGAACGCGATCGTCACCGCCTTACGGCCGATGGCTCACCGGCCTTACCGCTTACCGGCCTTACGGCCACGGCTCACCGGCCTTACCCCTTGCGGCTTGCGGCTTACGGCGTCACCGCGGCGTGCGGCGCAGGTCCTCCAGGGTCGCGGCCGCGCCGGGCAGCTCGGAGCGCGCGGGCGCCTCCAGGCCGTCGAGGAACAGCTGAAGATGGCGGTGGACGAACCGGTCGATGTCCGGGCAGGCCGTGCCCAGCAGGGGTCGGGTGAGCTGGGACAGGGCGACGAGCAGGTCGCCGACGGCGACGTCGGGGCGCAGCCGGCCCGCCGCGTGTGCCCGGTCGACGAGGGCCACCACGGCCTGCTCCAGCCGGGTGCGCTCGGCGTCCAGTTCGGGGTGGTCCCTGTGGAAGGCGCCGGAGAGCATCGGGCACAGGGCGCCGATGCGCTCGTCGGCGGCGGCGTGGGTGAAGCGGCGCAGCGCCTGGAAGGCGTCGGCCTCCTCGGCGGCCGCTTCGAGGGCCCGTTCGGTGGTGCGGGACATGACGGAGAGGACGACCTCGTGGATGAGGGCCGCGCGGTCGGGGAAGTGCCGGTAGAGCGTGGCGTTGCCGACCGCGGCCCGGCGGGTGATGTCGTCGAACGGGACGTCGGGCCCGATCTCGACGAACATCTCGCGGGCCGCCGTCAGGATCCGCTCCCGGTTGCGCAGGGCGTCCGCCCGAGGGCGGGACGCCCCCGTCCGGGGGGCACGGTGTGCCGCGGTGTCGGCGGGGCTGGTCACGGCCCACTCCCTTTCCTGTTCCTGTCGATCGCACGCACCGGTGAAGCGGGGACGACTTCCCCGCTTGTCGGCGACACAGTCGTAACCGGGGAGCCCATCCCCGGTTATCTCCCTCACTGCCTGTGACCCGCATCACGCCTCTTCGGCGAAGAAACGCCCGAACGGGCTCATCCGGCGCGCGCCCACGCACCACCCGGCTGAGGCTGATCGGACAGGAGAGCAGTCCGGATCCGGCCGGCTGCCGCGGACCGAAGGCGATCAGCGCGCATGGAGCAGACCCGCCGGCGGATACGCAGACCGGTCGCCTTCGGGGCGGCCACCACCCTCCTCATAACCGGCCTGGCCACGGCCAGCTCCACCCTCCCGGACCCGACCCGCGCCTCGGCAGGCCCCATATCCGCCCGTTCCACCGACGAAGAATCGGCGCTCGCGCCCTGCCGGATCGCCTCGCCTCTCGGCGTACAGCTGTCGGAAGGCATACCCACGGCGCCGGGCTACGCCCGCTCGACGGGCAAGGTCCGCGCCCTCACCCTGATGATCGACTTCCCGGACGCCCGCGGTGAAGGACCGGCGATGAACCGGTTCGCCGAGTTCTTCCCGCAGACCACCGACTGGTTCCGCACCAGTTCCTACGGGCGGCTCAGCTACCGCCCCGAGGCCCCGCTGCGCGACTGGCTGCGGATGCCGATGCCATTCGCCTCGTACGGGATCGAGCGCGGCTCACCGTACGAACCGGGCTACCGCCAGCTCGTCCAGGACATCGTGGCGGCCGCCGACCCGAAGGTCGACTTCAGAGCGTACGACCTGGTCAACGTCCTGGTCACGCCGAACGCCGGCCCCTCGGCGCTGGACACCGTCCTGTCCGTCACCTTCTCCGGCAACGGCGAGGCCCCGCACGCGGACGGCTCGCCCGTCGCCAACACGTCCTTCATCTACAGCCGCCAGGACGACGGCTCCGGTTCCTACCACGAGACGGGCTACCGGGTCCTCCCGCACGAGAACGGCCACGTCTTCGGCCTGCCCGACCTGTACACGGCCGAGGGCGGCGGCGCGGTGGGGCACTGGGACATCATGTCGGAGGACTGGGGGGCCAACAACGACCTGCTGGGCTGGCACAAGTGGAAGCTGGGCTGGCTCGACGACGACCAGGTGCGCTGCTCCGCCACGTCCGGCAGCCGCGAGTACACCCTCACCCCGCTGGCCACCAAGGGCGGCCCCAAGCTCGCCTTCATCCCGCTGACGCCCGAGTCCGGGTACGCGGTGGAGGTCCGCACCCGGGACGGCAACGACGAGGCGGTGTGCGAGCCGGGCGTGCTGATCTACCACGTCCAGTCCGACGTGGACACCGGCAACGGCCCGGTCACCGTCGCCGACAGCGACCGCGGCAGCGGCGGCTGCACGCGCCGCCCGAATGTGCACGCGGAGCTGTCGGACGCCCCGTACCGCCCCGGCGAGTCGTTCACCGACCCCGAGAGCGGCGTCCACATCACCGTGCTGTCCGAGGACCGCGAGTCGGGCTCCTACCGGGTCCGCGTCACCCGCGCCTGAACGTCCTCCCGCAGCTCCCGCTTGAGCACCTTGCCCGTCGCGTTGCGCGGCAGCGGCCCGTCCTGCACCAGGACGTGGGCCGGCACCTTGAAGGCCGCGAGCCTGCGCGCCACATGCGCCCGCAGCTCGTCGGCGCCCGTCCCGGCCCGGGCCCCCGCCCGCAGGCGCACCACGGCGGCGACCTCCTCGCCCAGTACGGGGTGGGGCACTCCGAGCACGGCCGCGTCCGCCACGTCCGGGTGGTCGTGGAGCGCGGCCTCGACCTCCACGCAGTACACGTTCTCGCCGCCCCGGATCACCATGTCCTTGAGCCGGTCGACCACGCTGACCCGCCCCTCGCGCACGGTCGCGAGGTCGCCGGTCCTGAACCAGCCGTCGGGCGTGAACGCCGCCGCGGTCGCCTCCGGGTCCTCCCAGTAGCCGCGACACAGGGACTGGCCGCGCAGCCACAGCTCGCCGACCTCGCCCTCGGGCAGGGCCCGCCCGTCCGGGGCGGCGACGCGCACCTCGGTGACGGGTGTGGGCCGCCCGACGCTGCCGGGGAAGGCGCGGTAGGCCTCCCCGAAGGCGGCCAGGACCCCGCCGCTCGTCTCGGTCAGCCCGTACCCGTTGCGCGCCTCGACGCCCTGCGGGCAGCGCGCGACGAGGCCGGGCGGGGCGGCGGCGCCACCGGTACTGAGGTGGGTGAGCGTCCCGAGCCCCGTGTCCTGCGCCGCGTCCAGCAACTGCAGCGCGGTCGTGGGCACTCCGGCGTAATGCGTCACGCCATGCCGGTCGATCAGCTCCAGCGCCTTCGCGGCGTCCCACTTGCGCATCAGCACCAGCGTGCCGCCCGCCGCCATCACCGCGTAGAACGAGGTGAACGCGGCCACGTGGAAGAACGGGAACGTCGTCAGCGACACGGGCGCCGGCCCCTGCCCGGGGATCTCCCCGCGCTCCAGCGCGGCGACGGCGGCGTGGAAGCGGGGGTTCATCGCGGCCCCGGCCTGCGCGAGGTGCGTGGCCACCGCACCCTTGGGGCGCCCGGTGGTGCCGGACGTGTAGATGATGGTGGCGTCGTCCTCGGGCCGTACGTCCACGTCCGGCGGCCCGAGCGCGGGGTCGGCGGCCGGCAGGTCCTCGTACCGCTCGAACCCCTCCTCCGCCTCCCCGTCCCCGTGAAAGACCACGCCCGGGACGCCCGCCTTCCGGGCCCAGTCCCGCACCCGCCCGACCCGCTCCCCATCCACGAGCAGGACACGCGGCCGGCAGTCGTCGAGGGCGTACGCGAACTCGTCCTCGGTCCACCAGGCGTTCAGCGGCACGGCCACCAGGCCCGCCAACTGGGCCGCCCAGAAGGCGATCTGCCACTCGGGATGGTTCCGCATGGCGATGACGGCCCGGTCACCCGGCCGCAGCCCGTACACCTCGGTGAACCGCCGGGCGAGCGCGCACGCCACGGCGAAGAACTCCCGGTACGTGTACGCCCGGTGCTCCCCCACGAGGAACGGCCGCTCACCGTACCCCCAGGTGACCTCCACGAACTCCCGCAAGGTGCGCGGCCCTTGGGCATACACGGCCCGCCCGTCCTCCCCGGCCACCACCGCGAAGGGCGCCCCGGGCGCGGTCAGCCGGTCGTACGCGGACGGATACGTCGACGTGGACGGATCGGTGTGCGGCACCCTCGCCTCTTCCTAAGCACTTGCTCAGCCCCTGCGCCCGACGCTATGCGCCCCACCACCACTCCGTCAAGGTCGATGTATCCACCACCCATCCCCCCGCCGCACAGGCCGCCGAACGGCTGCGGCAGCGCGCAGCGACGGCCTGCACGAGCGCCCCGCCACCAACGGCTACGGCCACCCGCCGGAACGCGCCACCCCCCAAGACGTCACCCGCCACCCCAACGGGGCCATCCACCCCCGGCGGCCCCCACCACCACACCCCCACCCGCTACACTGACGCCGGTGCTCCGCCACGGCAGCGCACCACCCACACTGCAGGAACCACGTGTCCTACAGCTCCCCGCCTCCGTAGCTCAGGGGATAGAGCACCGCTCTCCTAAAGCGGGTGTCGCAGGTTCGAATCCTGCCGGGGGCACGACAAAGCGCCAAGTAGTTGGACATAACACCCCTCCGCGGATGTCACGGAGGGGTGTTTTTGTCCCAAGTGGGACCTGATGGGAGCGGCACGATGACTAACATCAGGCAGCTTTACGTCGAGCACCCCCCGGCGTTTCGCACGGTTTCTCCATGACCTGTATGACATTCCCGCCCTGGCCGGACCGCTTCGGCGATGCTGGGCGTCGACGGAAACACCTGGCCGCACGTACCGGAGAACCCTCTGGAGAAAGCGGTGCACACCGCTTCGATCGCCATGGTGCGCACCCGCCCCGAGTCCCGCACTTCAGGCCCGTACTCCATGGGTACGAGGTGCCCACCGATGCACATCACTCGCGTAGTAACATGTACTACATGGAGACCACGGCCCGCGAGTTCAACCAGAAATCCTCCCAGATCCTCGCCGCAGCAGCCCGCGGCGAGACCGTCACCGTCACCAAGAACGGGACCCCCGTCGCACGGGTCGTCCCGATAAACGACACCGAGGTGCCCCCGTACCCGACCGACGCCATGGGCGACCTCGACCTCCCCGATCTCGGCCTGCCCGACCTCACCGACGACGAGATCGAGGACACCCTCAAGGGGATGGGCGCGTGAGCCTGGTCGCCGTCGCCGACACCAACGGCCTGTACCGCCTGCTCGACCCGAAACTCACCGGCCACCAGGAACACAAGAAGGCCCTGGCAGCAACCAGCCACCTCGTCATCTCCCCCATGGTCCTGGCCGAACTGGACTACCTGATCTCAACCCGTGCCGGAGCCCAGAAGGCCCTGATCGCGGCGCGCTTCATCGAACGTAACGTCGCAACCCGACGCTTCGAGGTGCCCTCCGTCAGCACTCAGCTGAGCGCGGCGATCGCGGTCGCCGAAGGCTACGCGGACGCCGACGGCGGCAAAGGCATCGGCCTCACCGACGCCATGAACGTCGCCCTCGCCGCCGCCTACCGCACCGATGCCCTGCTCACCACCGACCACCACTTCCGCATGGTCCGGCCCCTGACCGGCCACCCGGCCTTCAGACTCCTGCCCGACGACCTGTAGAGATGGTGGACGGGGACGGATTGGGGCGCGCGAGCCACCTTCCGGACCGTGGTGGCCACTTTTGCCGTGACCTGCCGAGACCACCGAATGTGCCAGTCGCAGTTAATCCCGCGCGCACTTGTCCACAGTGGTACGAGTGGCCAGCACGTAGCGAGGAGCGCCTCGACCGGCGCGGTACTGGAGCCTGGCCATGCACCGGCACAGGGGGCGTAAACGTGGTGTACATCGGCGAGGCTGCCTCACCACCGCCATCTCCAGCACGGGCCCAAGAGTCCTGCAACCAAGATCCTTCCTGTCCAAGCAAGGCCACGGAGGTTGCCGCGTCCGGCGGGACCCGCCCCGGTGACGCCGGCCGATCCGCGGCGCCGGACTACCTCGGCGTCCCGGATATGGCTGAGCCGAATCGGCCATGGCTGAGTCGCGCTCTTCCGGGCTCGTCCTGCGTTGTCGAGACTCTCGGTTCGGGGCAGTGCAGGGGGGGGAGGCCGAATTGGCTGTTCGACGTGGACGCATTCCGGCTGGTCGTCGTCGGCGGAGGGCGCGGGCGAAGCCGATCGTGCTCGCCGGTGGTGGGTTGCTGATCGTGCTGGTGACCTTCTGGTCGGCGGTATGGCCGTACGTCGTAGGGGGCGTGCTCCTCGGCGGCACGGGAGCGGTGGGTTGGTGGCTGTGGCGTACCGACCGGAGTGTGCGTGCTCGGGACTGCCGCTGGCGGCAGGACGAGGCGGTGAAGGCCGGTCGGCGGACCCTGACCGAGGTGGATGCGATGACGGGCACCGAGTTCGAGGAGCTGGTTGCCGGCTTGTGCCGCCGGGACGGGTGCACCGAGGTTCGGCGGGTGGGCGGTTCGCACGACAACGGTGCCGATGTCGTCGGTCGTCTGCCGGATGGCCGGACGATGGTGATTCAATGCAAGCGGTACGCGCCCAGCAGCACCATCGCCAGCCGTGAGCTACGTGACTTGCTGGGCGCCAAAGTGCACTTCCGGGCCGACGTGGCGGTATTCGTGACGACCACCAGGTTCAGCCGTCCCTCCGAGAGGTTCGCGGTGGAGCACGGCATTCTCGCCGTGCATCGCGATCACCTCGGTCTGTGGAACAACGGAGCGTCCCTTCTGGCGCTGAGCCGTGTGAACGGGCACGGTCAAGGGGACTCCCGTCACCGGGCGCGCTGGAACCAGGCCTACGGGAAGTGACCTGCTCCGAAGGGCCGCCGCTGGGTCAGTCGGTGCTGGTGTCGTAGAGCCTCCACGCCGGGTAGCGCATGGCCTGACCACCTGTTTCGGCGCCGTCCAGGAGTTGGCGGCGGTGCAGCATGAGACGCAGGTGGCGTGCCTCGTCGACGTCGTCGTCCGGCCCAAGGTCGAGCAAGACCGCGCGTGGACCGGCAGCGTCCTGGGGCCGTACCAGTACGTCGACAGGGTGCCCGTTGACGCTCTCGCCGAGCGCCGCCCTCGTACCAGGCTGTGCGGACATGACCTGGTAGAGGCGCCGCAGCAGGTCGTCTCCGGCGCGCTCGTCGACGCGAGGGCGGTTCGTGGTGGCGGCGTTCAGGAGCTCGGCGGCGACACCGCCCCACTTACGCCACAGGTTCATGTCCCCGACCACGATGAGGTGGCTGCGGGCCCGGGTGATGGCGACATTCCACAGGTTGAGCTGGCGGTGAACCCAGCCGATCGCGCTGTCATGCATGCCCTCACCCGCGACGAGGGAGAAGATCATGACGTCGCGCTCGCCGCCCTGGAAGGTGTGCACGGTGCCGACGCGCAGCCGTTGCTGGCCGTATCGCCTCAGCTGGCTGCGGAGTTCGTCGGCCTGGGGTGCGAAGGGAGTGACCACACCGATCGTGGCCTCATCGGACAGCTGCTCCAGCAGGGCGCGGACGAAACTGTCCACCTGCCGGATCTCATCGTGGTTCACCCAGGAGCCGCCGTAAGGGGGTCGGGTGGCCCGTCCGGGAACGTGGGACCAGAAGATCGGTCGTCTGGGCAAGGAGGGGCGGCCTCGAGTGTCGGTGAGGACCGTCAGTCCCTGGTCGTAAAAGAGCTCGTTGGACACGGCGGCGATGTCCGGGTGGCAGCGGAAGTGCTCGTCGAGGAGGAGGGTGTCTCCGGCAGCCCGCTCGGCGGCGTGGAATGCGGAGTGGCGGCGGTGGGCGAGCCGGCGCTTCTCCAACCAGTCGGAGCGCAGGCCGGTCTTGCGGCGGATCAGAGCCTCGCGTTCCGGGCTGATCTTTGCGATGTGCGGTAGCTGCATGGCGTCCCCGATGATCAGGGCGCGCCGAGCCCGGAACAGCAGCGGAAGCACGTGCGGGATGGCGCACTGGCTGGCTTCGTCGATGACGACCAGGTCGAAGAGGGCGGGACCAAGGGGGAAGCGTCGCGCGGAAAGGCTGGTGACCGCCCAGCCGGGTGCCGCGGGGAGTACTTCGCGTACGGCGGGCCAGTCGGTGCGGTTGCTGTCCCTCGCGCTCAGAAGGTTGCGGATGCGCTGGCGTCCGGCGCGCGCGTTGGTCAGCACAGTGCTTTCGAGGAGGGTGCGAGAGGCGTTCTGTACTCCGGCTTGGGCGGTGCCGAGTGTCTAGCGAGCTTGTCGTCATCGAGGTCGGCGACCCGTGCGTAACCGTTGCGCCATGATGCTTCCGCGGCCGCGAAGCCGGCGAGAGCGAGACAGCCTTCTACTCGGTCACCTTCGAAGGTTCCCAGACCGATCTTGGTCAGAAAGCGCCTGCGCCGCCATGGGCCGAAGAGCCGTGCGCGGGCGAGACGTCGCGCACGGACTTCCAGCTCGTCCAGCCGCTCTGCCTGTGACAGGTTCTCGGTGAGTTCGGATACGGACCGGCCGAGTTGTTCGGCGTGCTCCTCACGCAGTTTGCCGGCTTGCAGCAGATCCTTCTCGGTCTTGGTGACCTGGGCGAGGTCCTGCCGGACGCGGGCGAGTTGGCCGAGGGCGATGTCGACGTCCATGGCGGCAGTGGCCGTGTTGAGCACGGGTTCCGGCGCGGTGCGCAGGGTGTCCAGGCCTTTGGCCTCGGTCTCGAGGTAGTTCCCGGACTTGGCCCGGGCTGATCCGGTGCGTATCACGCTTCCGGGTACGAGCTTGTCGCAGCGGCGCCAGACCTCGTCCACCGCCTCGTTGTTGTTGGACGCCACGAGAACGGTCTGGCCGCTGGTGACTGCTGTGGCGACGAGATTGGCCACGAGCTGGCTCTTGCCGGTGCCGGGCGGTCCGGTGGCGACGGTCAGACGCCGCGTCATGGCTGAGCACAGCACAGCGGCCTGGGCCTCGTTACAGGACAGTGGTGTCACCAGGCGTGACGGCTCTTGCTCCGACAGGGCCAGTGCGCGGGTCCGCTCCGCTAGGTCGGGGGAGAGGGCGGAGAGTGCTGTCGCCTGGATGCGGTCCGTCTGCTCGGCGATGCCAGCGAAGTCGTCCAGGAGTTTCTTCGTGTAGGCGGTGTCGGGCAGTGCGGTGAAGAGGACGGCGGTATTGCGGGCGCCGTGGCCGGGTGTGTGGATGTCGATGCGGTCGGCGAGCTGATCGGGATGGAGTTCCTGAACACACGGGATCTCGAACTCCTCCATGAGGAGCTTGCTCGCTTCGACGGCCATGCGGTCGTGCTGGCCGCGATGCCAGGTCGGCTGGAAGGTATCGGCGAGCTGTGCGGCCTCCTCCTCACCGAGCCAGTCCCGCGCCAGCTGAGGGTGCGGCTGCACGGGACCGTAGGGTTTGAGCCGTACCTGGCCGTCTTCGGAGACGATCTCGACGCGGCGGATCAGCAGTGGTGCGAACTTCGGGTGGCGCCAGGGGCGTCCGCCGCGTGGTCCGGTCACGACGACGGCCGGGTAGCCGGCCCAGAGTTCGGCTTCCTGCTCGGTGGCCGACTCGATCAGCGGGACGGCTTCCGCGGGGACGGGGATGCAGCCGTCGTCGTCGACATCGCCGGAGAGAAGTCGCTCCGCCCCGGAGAGGCAGACGTACGAGGTGTCGTGGTCGCTCACCGACATCAACGGCGTTTCGGTCTCGTCGGACAGCACGCACTCGCGGTAGTAGTCCAGGAGCTGGGGCCAAGATGGCTGAGATTGCACGGACTTGGGAGTGGCTGCCTGGGCTGGCTGATCCGGCGCCGCGGGGGACGGGCGACGGGTGAGAGGTACGAGCAGCGGGGCGGTCCCGAGAGGACAGTCGGCGATGACGATGCGGTCGTCAACGCTGTGCGCGGACTTCACGGGCACCTGACGGGCGCCTTGGGCTCGCATGCGCCGGTTGACGTAGTGGAACAAGTCGTCCACCGAGACGTCGCCCTTGCCGTCCTTGCTCACCTTGCCGGTGCGCAGGGCTTCGATGACCTCGGCGGTGAAGGCGGACGGCCGCACCTCGCCGGTGCTGTTCGTGTCGGCGTACGAGTCCTCGCCGGCCCGTGAGGACGACAGCACGTACACGCCACGGCTGGTCAGCAAGGGCTCCTCAGCAGACTTCGCCACCGATTCGGGCCGACGGTCGGACGTACGCAGGCCCACAGCGAAGCCGCCGCTGCGGCAGCAGTCGATCACCAGGACCTTCTGCGGGGACCAGTACTGCTCTAGTTGCTCGTTGACGAAGCCGGCGCTCACGCCGGTCTCGGCGATCCGGTCGAAGTCGGTGTCGGTGGCAATGAAGTGGAACTCCCCGCCGTCGCGGACGAGTCGCGCGCCGTGTCCGGACATGTACACCAGGGCCAGTTCGTCCTGCTCGCAAGTTTCCAGGAACTCGCTGATGGCCTGCCGCATGTCGTCGGCGGTCAGGTTGTCCCGGGACTCGATGGAGATGAACCCGCCGATGTTGCGGTGTCTCAGGACCTGCTCCATGCCCCAGATGTCGGCCTGTGTCGACGGCAGCGGCGGGAAGCGGCTGTCGTCGTAGTGCTCATTGCCGATCAGCAGGGCGCGGCGCTTGACCAGTCGAGTCACTCCCCGTCGTCCTCCGGCGCGCTGGACGGGGCGTCACCCACTTTGTCCAGGAACTCGCGGACCACGCGCTCCTGAGCGGCGTCAGGGCGGCCCGTGATGGCGACGGTGTGCCCGTCGTAGGTGACCTCGACCTTGCGGTGACGGTCCTTGGCGCACCATTCCTTGATCGCGGTGATCAGGACCTGGGAAGCGGGCCGGGCGACAGCGGTTGCCGTGGCAGCCCAGAGCACCAGGTCGCCAACACCGGCGCCCTTGTGACCGGGCTGGACTGCCGCATCGTCTTGAGCGAGACCGGCAACCACGCCCTCCGACTCCTGCAGTGCCGCATACAGATCACGCGTGAGCCGTTCCTGCCGCAGCGCGTCCCCGCCGGTCGGCACCACGAGCTGCCACCGGCGCCCCCTGTCCCGCATTCACCACTCCTTGCTATCGAGCCGTCACGTGTGATGACTCTGGCATGAAGGTGCCCCTGGCAACAGCTCGGCGGGTATCCGCAGGGGCACCATTCAGCCAGCCGCCCGCTCTCCTGAAGTGGTTGTCCAGCCCGCTCACCGAGCCCACACTCGCTGGAACTCTTCGGCCGGGATGGCCTCCAACGGATCCTCTTCAGGGTCGATCGCTTGGTCTGTCAGAAAGCCGTGCACGTCCTCCAGGTGCTCCCAGCTGTACCGGTGGAGTTGGCCGGCCGAAGTCAGCTCGGCTTGCTTGACGGCGATCATCTCGCCGCGGTCCAGTACGGCCTCGAAGTACCACGAGTTGCCGTCCTCGTCAGCATGGCGGAAGTGGTGTCGCAGGGTGGCGTTCTCATCGAGTGCTCGGAAGTACGCCACGGTCTCTGCTTTGGTGCGCTCCAGGTCAACCACGGGCTCATCGTGCCAGCGAGCGCGCGGGTTGCTCCGCTCTGACATCTAGGAGTGACATCAACGACGCCGGACTCCAGCACTCCTGGGCGGTCCGACACGGCCGGTGTGACCGGGTGGTTCCCCGGCAGTGCCGAGGAGCGATCGAACTCCGGCAGAGCCCTCCGCCATAGCCGACCGTGATCATCCTCGGCGCTACTTCCTGCACCCCGACTACTCACACCTGGCGCTGTGCTGCCGGGCGAGGATGATGCTGAGCATCCTGGTCCTGGACGAGGTGTCGAACTTCTCACCGCCAAGCCGAGCGAGGATGACCGCCAGCTTGCTCGACACTCGAAACTGGACCAGCTTGGCCAGTTGCTACACCACTCAGCGAGTCACCATCCCGAGCAACTCCGACCGCCCTAACAGCTCCGCCTCCTGGCGCCTAGCCAAGGCGTAGTCCGACACGTACATAGGCTTGCCGCTCGAGGGAGCGGGGCGCTTCGCTGATCGACTGGACGACCACGAGCGCCATCGCACCCTCATGTCGCCGAGCACCCTCAGGCTCCCACCGCATGGCCCCGAGTGTTGCCAGAACTCAGCAACACTGCCCTCCGGAAAAACTGAGCGTTCCCCGCCCTGAGCGACAAGTGGTGTCAGCTCCCGCGTAAAAGCCACATGGGTGAGAGGAGGCGCTCGCCCCATTGGACACGGCCTAGAAACCAATGACACAAGGTATCGACCCTTGAGGATCCTCTCCGCTTCCGGCAAGGCCGCCGGCCAGCTCATCATCAGCGGCGATCTGGTCTACCTGCGCAACCTCTACGGCGGCGAGGGCGGCTACCTCGACACGAACGGCCACGCCACCACCGACCAGAGGAACGCCGGCGCCAAGTACGAGGTCTCCACCTCACAGACCAGGGACCGCGCCACGGGCACCGGCCGATGGAGGATTTTCGCGCAGACCTCCTCACCTGCAGACCAGAACGTCCGCGCCGGCGACGTCGTCCACTTCTGGAACACCTACGGCGACAACGGCGGCTTCCTGGAGACCAACGGCCACAGCACCGCCACGGGCGGAAAGTACGACCTCTGCACGAACGGCTACTTCAACCGCAGCTCCAACGTCGCCGACTGGAAGATCCACAAGTCCACGGCCTGATCAAACAGGACCCGGCCCCGGCGGTCACTGACCGCCGGGGCCTCGCCGACCAACCCAGCCGCCGCAGGTCAGCAACTCAGCGACAGTCCGGCATCGTGAAGTCGTTCAACCAGGAGAAGGGATTCGGCTCTATCACCCCACAAGCCGGCCCCGATCTCTTCGTGCACTGCAGAGCGATCCAGGGCAGTGGCTTCAAAAGCCTCAAGGAAGGTCAAAAAGTGACCTCCCTTGAGGTGCCGCGCGAGAATGGCATGCAGGCGGACGCGGTCATCGGCAGAGGCATGAGCTCGTCCGCCCGGGTCGACTCGCCTCCCGGCCGGCGTGGTAGAAACCGCCGGACGGTAAGGCCACCTTCGGCCTTACCATCCGACCTTTTCGACTGGCTACCACCGCCCGGCAGAAGGACAGTGGGCAGTCGTGGTGAGTGCCTTACTGGTGCTGACCGTTGGCGTTGTTCAGTTCACCGTCGCTGCGGGTGTTGGCGTTGGTGTTCTTGGTGGACTGCGAGTCGCTGTTGATGTTCGAGTCCAGCAGCGAGATGTGGTCGACGAGCTGGAGGTTGTTGAGGGTGCCGTCGACGATCCCCGCGTGTGCTGGCGCAATGGCGACGATGGCCGTGCCGACAGCGAATACGGCAGTGGTAAGGATGCTTCGCTTCATCATGATCTGATCAACGGCCGCCGCTGCCGCAGGTCACCGCCGCCGACGAGCGATGCGGCATCGTGATCGTGCCTGCCTCTCCTCGCTCAGAGTTTCGAGCGCCAGCACACCAGCCTCCCCGGGGGCAGACTGACCGCCCAGCGGGTGCACACGCTGGCGAAGCTGGTTGCAGGACGTCGAGCCTGCGGGCGCGTTCAGCGTGTTGGTCGTAACCGCTCTGTTCATTGTTGCGACGGACGTCGTGCGGACCGGCGGACAACTCAGCCAGGGTGATGGTGCTGATCGCCATTTCGTCCGGCAGTTCCTCGGGGGCCACCCAACGGCGCAATGATGCGGGTGTCGAGGAGCCCCTGCGCATAGGCCGAGCGGTCAGCGGACATCGGGATCGTCCGGGTAGGTATCGGCCGTGGCCTCCTGGTCGGCGCGGAACAGGTCGAGGTCGACGTCGGGAGCGGCCTTGGACAGCGCGGCGAACTCCTGGCGGGAGACAAAGCGGCGGTGGCGCCGGAGCGGAGAGGAACGAGCTGACCGACCGGGTGTCCGTCGCGGGTGACGGTGAACGACTGGTCGCCCTGTATGGCGTCCATGATCTTCCGGGAGCGGTTGCGGAGATCCCGTTGGGTGATTTCGGGCTGCCACCCAACGAGGCTGGACTGGGCAGCCCTGGTGCTTCGCGTGTTCGGTGCGCACCAAGGCGTCCAGCCCGGGCGTTGTTCAGGGCTCGGATCGGGTGGCTGAACAATCCGTGCGGCGGTGGACTGGGCCTGAGGGGCGGGTGTCTGCCCGCGAAGATGCGATCGCCGCGCGGAGAGAGGTCGTGGGATGGTCAAGAGGGGGAGCGTCGCCGTGGTGGCCGCCGCCGGGGTGGTGCTGGTCGTTGGGGGCTGCGGGGGCGGGGCGGATGAGAAGGCCCGCTCGGTGGGCAAGGGGTCGGCCGAGCCGGCGCCGGTGCGGCCACCGTCGAGGGAGCTGGTGACGTGGGTCGGCGGCATGTGCGAGTCGGCGATCGCGCTGGAGGACCTTCGGGCGGAGAGCGCGGCGGACCTGAAGGAGATCCGGAACCCGGAAGAGATCGGTGCGTCCGCCGAAGTCCTCGCCATGAGCTACCTCTCCCGGACGCCGATGGCGGTGGAGGACGTGGAACGCGACCTGACGGACCTCGGCGCGTCGGGCGTGCCCGTGGCCGACCGGCTGCGGGACGCCTGGCTGAAGGAGGTGAAGGGCGTCGTGGTGGAACTCGACGAGGTGTCCCCGAGCGCGGCCTTCGACGATGCCGAGGGCAGTGCCGCGGGCGTCGACAGGCTCGTCCAGTCCCTCGCACCGCCCAAGCCGGACCTGCCCGCGCTGACGAAGAAGGACCCGCGGCTCGCCGCCGCGTACAAGAGCGCGGCGCAGTGCGCGCCGGGGTGGAAACCCGCCGAGGAGACGGCTTCGCCCGCGCCCGATCCCTCCGGCCCGCTGCCCAAGGCGGCGGACGGCAAGAACACCGGCGCGTGCTCGGACGGCGAGTGTGAGGTTCTGGTGACCTCGCCGGTGAGCATCACGGCGAACGGGCTGAGCGTGCATGTCACCGCGGGGGACGACTTCGTCACCTTCCGGACGCCGAACAGCGTGATGCAGCTCGGCGGCCAGGGCGGTGTGGCGGAGTTCGGCGACGATCTGAAGGCGACCGTCGTCGCGCAGAACGAGGACGGTGCCGTGCTGAAGTTCACCATCCCCTGAGCTGTCATCAGCGCTCCTCGCATACCTCCTGGTAGCCCAGTCGCGGCAGGTGCTCCTCCCATTCGGCTCGCGTGAGGACGCCGCCGGTGCGGTCACAGACGTACTCCGCGGCACGGTCCGCGTCCAGGGTCCACACCCGGGCCGTCAGGTCGTAGCCGGCGGAGGCGAGGGCGTCGCCTGCCGGGCTGAACGCGACGGAGGTGACCGTCTCCAGGTGGCCGGTGAGTTCCTGGCCGGCCATCCCGGCGCGGGCCGGGTCGACCACGTCCCACAGGCGGACCGTGTGGTCCCCGCTGCCCGTCGCCAGTGTCTTCCCGTCCGGGGCGAAGGCCACGGACGTGACCGGCCCGCGGTGCCCGGCCAGCTCCGCCCCCACCGGCCGCGCGCGGCCCGCCCGTTCCACGTCCCACAGCCGCACCGTACGGTCGTCGCCGCCCGTCGCCAGCGTCTTCCCGTCCGGGGCGAAGGCCACCGCGTTGACCGCCTCGTCGTGCCCGGTCAGGGCAGCGCCGGCGGGCCGCACCCGCGCCCCGGCGCCCACGTGCCACAGGCGCGCCGTGTCGTCCTCGCTGCCGGTGGCCAGGGTGCGGCCGTCCGGGGCGAAGGCCACGGAGGTGACGGCGTCCGCGTGGCCGCGCAGCGGTTCGCCGAGCGGCCGAACCCGGTCCGGCCCGCGTACGTCCCACAACCGCACCGCGCCGTCACGTCCGCCGGAGGCCAACGTGCGGCCGTCCGGGGCGAAGGCGACCGCGAGGGCACCGCCGTCGTGCGCGGCCAGCGGCTGACCGAGCGGGGCGGGACGTTCGGGCGTGGAGAGATCCCACAGCCGTACGGTGCCGTCCTTCGAGCCACCGGCCACCGTACGGCCGTCCGGGGCGAACGCGACGGCCAGCACCTCGTCCTCGTGGCCGGTGAGGGCTCGCGGCAGCCGGCGCGGGCGGCCCGGCTCGCCCACGTCCCACAGGCGGATCAGCGCGTCGTCGGTACTGGCGGCGGCGAGCAGGCGGCCGTCCGGGCTGTAGGCGACGGCGGTCAGCGGGTTGGTGAAGTCGGTCAGCACGGTCGGCGGCCGGTGCCAGAGGAGGACGCTGCCGTCGGCGCCGGTACTGGCGAGGGTGCGGCCGTCGCGGCTGAAGGCCACCTCCCACACGGCCTCCGTGTGGCCGGTCAGCGGCTCCCCGAGTTGCTGCGGGTACGCGGGGTTGGCCACGTTCCACAGGATCGGCGCGTCGTCCTCGCCCGCGGTCGCCAGGGTACGGCCGTCACGGCTGAAGGCCACCGACATGACGGGCGCGGTGTGCTCGGTGAGCGGTTGACCCAGCGGCTTCGGGCGGCCCCGGTCGGACGCGTCCCACAACCGTACGGTCTCGTCGAAGCCGGCCGTGGCCAGGGTGTCCCCGTCCGGGGAGAAGGCCAGCGACCAGACGGAGGCGGTGTGTGCGCGCAGCGGCTTGCCGAGCGGTGCGATCCCGTCGTCCTCGCTGAACCGCCACATCCGTACGGCCCCGTCGAAGCCGGCCGTGGCCAGGGTGCGCCCGTCCGGGGCGAACGCGACGGCGCGGACGCTGCCCGCCTCGGACTCGTCGGCCTCGGCGGGCTCGCCGAGCGGCGCGGGGCGGGCCGGGTCGCTCAGGTCCCACAGCCGTACGGTCCCGTCGTCGCCCGCGCTGGCCAGCGCCCGGCCATCCGGGGCGAACGCGACGGAGACGACGTTCTGCTCGCCGTGGCTCACCAGCGGCCGGCCGACCGCGCGGGGCCGCTCCCGGTCGCGTACGTCCCAGAGCTGGATGGCGCCGCCCCTCCCGGCGGCCACCAGCAGGTCACCGTCCGCCGGTGTGAAGGCGACCGCGCCGACCCGTCCCGTACGCAAGTGCAGCGGCCGGACCAGTTGCCGCCCCGTGGCGGTGTCCCACAGCCGGACCGTGCCGTCGTGGCCGCCGCTGGCGAGGGTGCGGCCGTCCGGCGCGTACGCCACCGAACTGCCGAGACCGTCGTGGCCGGGCAGCCGGGTGGCCAGCACCCGGCCCGCGTCCGAGGCCAGCCGGGTCCGCAGGTCCGGGGTGGAGCGCATGCGGTGCGCGGCGACGTCGAGCCGGGCGGCCAGCCCCGCGTGCGTCTCGCGGACGCTGTCGGCCTCGGTGGTGAGGCGGCCGAAGACCGCGTCGTCCCGTTCGGCCCGCGCGGTGGCGCGCGCCTGGAGGGCGACGACGGCGGTGCCGGTGGCGAGCAGCACGAGTGCGGCGAGTACGGCCACGACCGTACGGCGCAGTCGCGCGGCGCGGTGCCGGCGCCGGAGCGAGGCGGCCAGGAACTGCCGTTCCAGCAAGGTCAGTTCGTCGGCGCGGCGCTGCTCGGGGTCGCCCGGTGCGGCGTTCTGCGGGAAGGCGTCGCGGGCGGCGTCCAGGCGGGAGCCGGCGTAGAGCGCGGCGTTCTCTCGGCCGAGTGCCTGCCAGGTGCGGGCCGCCTCGGAGAGGGAGCGGTGGACGCGCAGCCGGTCGCGTTCGGCGTCCACCCATGCGCGCAGGCGGGGCCACGCGGTGATGAGGGCTTCGTGGGCGAGGTCGACGGTGCCGTCGTCGAAGGTGATGAGCCGGGCTCGGACCAGACGTTCCAGTACCACCCGGGTGTCGGCGGGGTTGCCGAAGTCCAGCTCCGCGTGCTCGGCGGGGCGACGCGTGTCGGGTGCGCCTGCCCCGAACTGTGGGCTTCCCTCCAAGGCGGCCCCCCAGCCGGGGGCGACGAGGCGGAGCAGGATACGGCGGGCCAGCTCGGCCTGCGGCGCGGTGAGTTCGCCGTACACCTGCTCGGCCGTGCGGACGACGGCGCCGTGCAGCCCGCCGGCCGCCTCGTACGCGGCCTCGGTCAGGACGCGGCCGCTGCGGTGGCGCCAGGTCTCCAGCAGGGCGTGCGACATGAGCGGCAGTCCGCCCGGGGCGTCCTCGACCTCGTCCAGGAGGCGATCGGTCAGGGAGCGTTCGACGATCAGACCTGCTGCGGCGGCCGGGCGGACGATGGCCTCCCGCAGCTCCGCGCGGCTCATCGGCCCGACGAGCAGCGTGGCGTCCTGCAACGCGGCGGTGAGGCCGGAGTGTTCGGCGCAGCGGCCGAGGAAATCGGCCCGCACCGCGATGACGACGCGCAGCCGGCTGTCGGCGTCGGTGGCGGCGAGAAGGCGGTCGATGAAAGCGTCCCGGTGGGCGGGGCGGGCGGGGTCGGCGGGGCCGGCGGGGCGGCCTGGGTGAGCGGGGTGGGCGGTGTCGGCGAGGCCGCCGGGGTGGCCGGGGCCTCCGGGGTTGGCGGGGTCGGCGGGGTTAGGGGGCCCGCCGGGATGGGCGGGGCCAGCGGGGCCCCCTGGGTCGGCGGGACCGCCGGGGTGGCCGGGGTGGGCGGGGTCGGCGGGATGGGCAGGGCCAGCGGGGCCCCCTGGGTCGGCGGGGCCGCCGGGGTGAGCGGGGTGGCCGGGGCCGCCGGGATGGGCGGGATGGGCGGGGCCGCCGGGGTGGGCGGGGCCGGCGGGGTGGGCGGGGCCGGCGGGGTTAGGCGAGCCGCCGGGATGGGCAGGGCCAGCGGGGCCCCCTGGGCCGGCGAGGCCGCCTGGGTCGGCGAGGCCGCCGGGGTAGGCCAGGCCGCCGGGGTGAGCGGCGTCGGCGGGGGCGACGCCAGCGGGGTCGGCGCCGAGGGTGTACAGCTCCTCGAACTGGTCGACGATCAGCCAGGTGTCGGCGTCGGTGCCGGGTACGGGCGTGAGCCGGTCGGCGTGCGTGCGCAGCGGGTCCGCACCGGGCGTGAGGATGCGTACGGCTGCCGGAGGGGAATCACGGTCGCCGTCACCCGGAGTCCGCAGCCGGGGGATCAGGCCGGCGCGCAACAGCGAGGACTTGCCGCTGCCGGAGGGGCCGAAGACGGCGGTGAAGCGGTGCTTGCGGCTCAGCTCGGTCAGCCGCTCCACGAGCTGGTCGCGGCCGAAGAACAGCTCGGCGTCGCCCGGTTCGTACCGGGTCAGGCCCCGGTACGGGGGCCGGGAGGTCTCGTCGTGGGCGGCCTCGGCGGCCTCGGCGGCCACCTCGGCCGACGTCTCGCGCCAGCGCCGCTCCCACTCGTTCACGTCACCGCCGCACGCCTTCACGTAGGCGAGCGTCACCGCGCGGGTGGGCAGCTGCTTCCCGGCCGCCGCCTGCGACAGGGCGGTCACCCCGTACCCCGCCTGCTTGGCCATCGCCCGGTACGTGGGCTTCCCCGCGGACTCGCGCAGCGCGCGCAGCCCGGCGGCGAATCGCGGCACCGGTCCGGCCGCCGGATCCAGTTCCCCTTCGGTGCGGCCCGGCCCTGATTGTCCCGCCACGTCCCGCCCTCCCCTCGTCCACCCCTGCCATCGCCGGGCCCTCACCCAGCGCGCCCACCCGGGCGCCCACGGTAGGCAGCCGCGGGGACGGGCGCAATCGGACTCCCGCCGTATCGGCAGGCGGGGCAGGGGCGTTCACGCGATCCTCGCGCATCCTCCCGGCCAGTTGGTCCGGTTCACGCCTCCGAGTTGTTCAGGGCCGGAAGAGGGCCTGCTGAACAACGGCGTACGGCGGTCGAATACCCGAGGGACATGACGTGGACGGACTCACGACGGGCCATGGCGTGGTCCGAGCCCGGCGAAACGGGGGAGGGTTCGGGCCCGCCTGGTTCCGCTTCGCCGGTTCGCCGGTTCGCCGGTGGCGCGAACGCGGACCGCGACTGCACACCGCGACTGCGTCCAGTGCGCCCCGTCCATGCACCAGACCATCCAGCTCGGCAACTTCCAGGGGGACGACATGCAGAGCGCCGTCTGCGAAGTGGACTGGGCCCGGGTCTACAACCTGCCGGACAACAAAAGCGCGAGGTGATTCCGCGATGCACAGCTCTCCGCACCAGCCCCATCAGACCGGTCAGCCAGGTCAGCCCGGCCCGCCCGATCCATCCGGTCAGCCCGGTCCGCCCGGTCCGCCCGGTCCGTCCACTCCCTCCACTCCGCCCGAAACGGCGCGCATGACCGGGGCGCTCGTCTTCGTTCTCGTGATCGTCACCGTGCACGCGCTGGGCACGGCCTTCGGCGGCTGGGCGATCCTCCAGGAGAACTACAGCAAGCAGGAGCACGGGCAGAACCTGCTCATGCCGATGGGCATGGCCTGGTTCGTGGCGCTGTTCTGCTGGGGGATGGCCGCGCTCCAGGTCGTCTGCGTCGTACTGGCTCGCAAGCGCCGCCCCTGGGTCCGTGTGGTGCTCGCCGTGTGGCTGATCCTCGTGGTGTTCTCGACGGTCCTCAGTTTCATCGGCTCGCTGGCCGCCGGGACGCCCAGCCTCGCCATGCTCGTGGTCTCCGGCATCGATGTGGTGGCCCTGTGGGTGGTGCTTGGCGAAACCGGCCGCCGCTGGTTCTCCGTACGCAGTCAGGCGCCCACCGCACCTCGGTGGTGATCACCCATGGAAGACCCGACGTACGAACACGACCCGTACCGGCCGCAGCCCGGCGGGCCGCCCGGCGGGCCGCCGGAAACGCCTCAACCTCCCGGGCCTCCCGAGCCCCCCGAGCCGCCCAGGGCCCCTGCGCCCAGGGCCCATGCCCCGTGCGACCCGGTGGCGGTGGCGCTCGGCAACGCCTCACTGCTCGGCATCGGTTATCTGCTGCTGCGCCAGTGGCGGCTGGCCGCCATCGCCCTGCTCGGCACCGGCATGCTTCTCCACCTCACCGCCTCGGCCGCCGCGACCTGGTGCGAGCTCCTGCTGCTCCTGTGGTGGGCGGCCGGCATCGCCCACGGCTGGTTCCTGGCGCGCGGGCGCGCGGAGCACGTCGTACGGCGCGGGCAGCGCGCGGGCGCACTGACCGTCACGGTCGCGGTGCTGCTGACCGCCGTGCTGCTGCGCGTCGACGCGTACGGGATCGAGGACCGCGTGACCGAGGCCCGCGAGGGCGGTGATTGCCGGACGGCCGTGGCCGCGCAGGGCGAGGTGTGGTTCGGCCACCGCCTGGCGGGCGCGCCGGTGGTCGAACCCGGCGACGCGGTGGTGGCGGCGTGCCACCGGCTGGAGCGGGCCGCGTCCGCCCTGGCCGGCGCCGGAGGGAACGGCAGCATCAAGGACCTGGAGCGGGGCTTCGGCATCCTCGCCCGCGTCCTGAGCGAGCCCGGCAACGAGAAGACCGTCGAGACGGCCCTGCACGCCTTCCTCGACGACCTGCCCACCGAGGACTCCTGCGAGACCGCCGACATCACCGGCTGGCTCCGCGACCGTGAGCCCACCCACGACGTACTTGACCGGTCCGCCGACACCGCGACCCGTGTGGAACCCGCCGCGTTGGTGGGATGTGGCGACGATCTGATGGATGAGGGCAACTGGCAGCACGCGCGTGCGCACTACCAACGCCTCCTCGACACGTACCCGGACGACGCACGCGTGGACGAGGCACGCGGCGGTGTGAAGAAGGCCGGTCTCGCCATCGAGCTGGACACGGTACGCCGTCTGGTCAAGGACACGTTCGGCGCGGAGTCCGGCTACTGCGACACGCCCGCCAAGTACAGCGGCGCCCCGCCGTACCGCAAGGGAATCAACCGCGCGCTGTTCCTCGGCGACACCGAGTACACCGCCCAGCTCCCCGGCGACTGGCGCACCGGCGACCCGGCCAAGGCCGCGCTCGTGGTCTGCGCCGACACGGCGGAGAACGGAGCCGCCGTCGAGACGTGCTACTACGAGAACGACCGGTCGAAGTACCTCCCCCACAAGGTCACGTTCCACAAGGTCAAGATCCCGCTGAAGGTCTACGAGCTGCGCACCGGAAAGCGCGTCGACCCGCGCGAGGTGCAGATCAGCGGCACGAGCTGCCCGCGCGTCCTGCACTACGAGTATTACGGCACGTACGACCTCGGGCCGGGCGGCGACGAGTTCGTCTCCACCACCAAGTCCGGCGTACGGGACGCGTTCCGGCCGGTCGTCACACGGTGACCACGCCGAACGGCTCCTCACCGGCGCCGTGCCGGAAAGGTCCACACGCGGCGAAACCAGCCCAGCCGCCGGCGCGTGGTGAAGTACGTCAGTGATCGCCTCAGAAGGGAAGACCCTTGCCCATCGAAGGACCACACCCGTCCCGTCGTACCGCGCTGGCTCTGGGCGCCGGCACGGCACTGTCCGCCGCCCTCTCACTCGGCAGCGGGACGGCATACGCCTTACCCGGCGCGGGCGGCGTCGGCTCGCGGCTGAGGGAGCTTGAGGAGGAGCACACCGCCCGGCTGGGTGTGTTCGGCCGCAACATGCGCACGGGCAGGACGGTGGCGTACCGGGCCGACGAACGCTTCCCGATGGCCTCGGTGTTCAAGACGCTCGCGGCCGCGGCCGTCCTGCGCGACCTCGACCGTGACGGTGAGTTCCTCGCCAAGCGCATCCGGTACACCCAGGAGTACGTCAAGAGGTCGGGTTACTCCCCGATCACCGCGAAGGCCGACAACCTCACAGGTGGAATGACCGTCAGCGAGTTGTGCGACGCCGCCATCCGCTTCAGCGACAACGCCGCGGCCAACCTGCTGCTCCGGGAACTCGGGGGACCGACCGCCATCACCCGGTTCTGCCGCTCGATCGGCGACGGCATCACCCGGCTCGACCGGTGGGAGCCCGAACTCAACTCCGCGGAGCCCTGGCGCGTGACCGACACCACCACCCCCCACGCGATCGGCCTGACCTACGCCCGCCTCACCCTCGGCAACGTGCTGACGCCCCGGGACCGGCACCGGCTCACCGACTGGCTGCTGCGCAACACCACCAGCACCGAGCGCTTCCGCGCCGGCCTCCCGGCCGACTGGCTGCTCGCCGACAAGACCGGCAGCGGCATGTACGGCGGCGCCAACGACGTGGGCATCACCTGGCCGCCGGACGGCCCCCCGATCGTGATGGCCGTCCTGACGACCCAACCCGAGGAAGACGCCCCGGCCGACAACGCGCTGGTGAGAAAGACGGCCGAACTGCTGGCGGCGGAACTCGTCTAGCGCCGAGGCACGGCCCTGCCCCTGTCTGACAGCTCGCCACTGTCAGGGCAGGGGGCAGGGCCGTTCTCGTGTTCCCCGTCAGGGCAGCTCGTGGCGGAGGAGCGCCCGGGCGATCGGCTCGCCGCCGGCCTTGGCGTACGCGATCCATTCCTTCACCTCGCGCAGGGTGCGGGGACGGTAGCCAGGGCCGCCGCAGCAGCTCTTGTGGAAGCGGATGCCCGCGTTGAGGAGCACCGACAGGACGCGCCATCCGGCGTCGTCGCGCCTTCGCGGCGGTGCGAAGGCCGAGCCGACGTGGATCAGGGGTTCGCGGCATCGGGCGCAGCGTCGTTCGTCGGCGGTATGGGGGTCGGGGTAGGACTGCTTGTAGGAGGCCCGGCACGGCAGGCAGACGTATGAGGTTTTCCCATGACCGGACATGTGGCCACAGTAGGGATCGTCCACCGCCGCGCACCAGCGATTTCCGTACCGCTGGCCTTCGTCAGCGGAGTTCCTCCGGGCAGGGGGTGCCGCGGGGGAAGAGTTTGTACGGGGCCGCCAGGCGGTAGACGCCGGGCTTCGGGGCGAGCAGTTCCGTCCACTCGTCGCCCTCCCGGTCCTCCTCGGCCTTGAGCAGGCAACCGTGGGTGTTGACGAAGGACTTGGGGCCCTCCTCGCGGAGCTTCGACGCCTCCGTCTCCTGCGGCGGCTCCACCTTCTTGCCGTCCTCGTCCAGCAGAGCCAGCCAGGGCGAGAAGGGTACGCGGATCAGCACCTTGCCCGCCGTACGCACCCGGATCGTCACCTCCCCGGCGCCCGCGCGGTCCACCGTCGCCGGTGGGTCGGCGAGCGGGGTCGGGTCCTCCACCGCGTACAGCCGCCAGTTGGCGTCGGACCAGACCGGGCGCAGGTAGGGCTGGCCGTCCTTGACGAGTTCCGCCTCCTGCTGGGCGCCGGTGTCCGGCTCGCCCTTGGGGAGCACCACGTAGTGGACGGCCCAGCGGTGCAGCCAGTCGCGGTAGGTGGCGGAGTTGAGCGTGTCGTCGTAGAAGATCGGGTTCCGCTTCATGTCCGCCTGGCGGTTCCAGCCGCGGGCCAGGTTGATGTACGGGGTCAGCGCGGACGCCTCCCGGTGGCTGCGCGCCGGGACCACCTCCACCCGCGCCTTCTCGGCGCCCAGCTGCTGCAACTGGTTGATCAGCGGCGCGGCCTCGCGCGCCCAGGACGCGTCCGGCGCCGTACGGATGATGTCGTCGGCGCTCTTGAAGCCGATCCACAGATTGAGGCCCGCGAAGGCCAGGACGAGCGCGTACCACTTGCGCGTGCGCGGGGCGGTGTACGGCAGGGCGGCCAGCAGCACCACGCCCGCGAACAGCATCGGCAGCCGCGACACGTTCGACCCGATCTGCGAGTCGATCAGCCACGTGAGGAGCGTGCCGAGGGCGTACACCGCGGCGCCCGTACGGACGGTGCGCCAGTCCTCCGGTACGAGGAGGAAGACGAGGACCCCGAACGCGAACGGCAGCAGCGTCGAGCCGAACGACATCGGCTGCGTACCGGAGAAGGGGAACAGCCACGACGACAGCGCGACGACCACGACCGGCGCGAGACCGAGCGCGTACGCCCCCGGGCGGCGCTTGTTGAGGAACAGGGCCGCCGCCGCCACCCCCAGGAACAGCCCCGCCACCGGACTCGCGGCCGTGGCGAGCCCGGCCAGCGGCGCCGCGACCGCCGCCTTGGCCCAGCGTTTCGTACGCCACCGGTACGGCCAGCAGAACACCGCCGCCACCGCGCCCAGCGCGAACATCATGCCCAGCCCGAAGGTGACGCGCCCCGACAGCGCGTTGCAGAGGAACGCGAACACGCCCGCGAGAGAGCACGCCAGCGGGTTGCGCACGGCCCGCACCCGCACGAGGATCAGCGCGGTCAGCGCCGCCGACGCCGTACCGGCGATCATCATCGTCGTACGCACGCCGAGCAGCGACATGAGGTACGGGGACACGACGCTGTACGACACCGGGTGCATCCCGCCGTACCAGGCCAGGTTGTACGCGGAGTCGGGGTGACGGCCCACGAACTCCGCCCACGCGTCCTGTGCGGCGAGGTCGCCGCCGCTGTTCGCGAAGACGAAGAACCAGACGACATGGGTGAGTGCGGCGAGCCCCGTCGCGACGGTGACCGGATGCCGGAGCAGGGACAGGCGGGCCAGGGACGTCCCGGACGCGGACGTACGGGGCACGGACGTACGGGGCACGGACGTACGGGGCGCGGACGTGCGCGGTGGGGAGAGGGCCGGTGCCCTGGGCGCCAGTATTCGCGCCCGGGCAGCCGGAGCGCTCTCCACGCGCGTCGGCTCAGCGGTGGTCACTGCGGCCTCTCTGCTCTCTGCGTCGTCCCCCCGGCCCCCGGGCTCCCACACACTCCCAGGCCCTTGCTGCGTGCTGCGTGCTATGTGCTGCGTGCGAAGACGTCGTTCCGGCACCTCGCGTTGCCCGGACTCGACTTTCCGGGACGCTAACACGGGGGCGCCCCGGAAATCCGGGGCGCCCTTGAGGGTTTCAGCCGAGACGCGTCAGCTTGTCGCCGAGGCCCGGTTCGGCCATGGCGCTCCGCAGGGCGACCGGTACCCGTACCTGGCTGGCGCCCTCCCCCACGGTCAGGACGCCGACCTGGGTTCCGGCGGGTGCCGAGTGGGGCAGTGCGCGGCCGGCGTTGCTCAGCTCCAGCTTGACCGTCAGCCCCGACCACCCGACGACCTTCACGTCCTTGGTCGCCACCACCGGGGTACGGCCGCCGAGGCCGTCGTCCACGGCGCCCACGACATCGCCCTTCTTGACGACCGTCTGGCTCTTCAGCAACTGCTGCGTGGCCAGCATCGCCTCCTTGCTCGCGGCGATCGCGCTGCCGAGGATCGGCGTCTTGTACTGGGCCAGGACGGCGCCGACGATCAGCTGGTCGGTGTCACCGACCTTCTTGTGCGCGGCGAAGAGCAGGTTGCCGCCGGCCTTGGTGGTGCTGCCCGTCTTGATGCCGAGCGCGCCGTCGTACGGGACCAGGTCGTTGTAGTTGCGCCACTTCTTGCCCGACGGGTCCGTCCACCACGGCATCGCGGTGATCTCCACCAGCGCGGGGATCTCCACGAGCTTCTCGCCGAGCTTCACCTGGTCCTCGGCGGAGCTGACGGTGGTGTGGTTCAGGCCCGAGGGGTCGGTGTACGTGGTGTTCTTCATCCCCAGCTCCTTGGCGGTGTCGTTCATCTTCTTGACGAACGCCGCCTCGGAACCGGCGTCCCAGCGGGCGAGCAGCCGGGCGATGTTGTTGGCGGAGGGGATCATGATGGCGGCGAGCGCGTCGTACTGCGAGATCTTGTCGCCGGCCTTCACCGTGTTCAGCGTGGACTCGTTCTGCGCGTCGTAGCCGCCCTCCTTCTCGGCCAGGGCGTCGATCTCGATCATCTCGCCCTTGGCCCCCTTCTTCAGGGGGTGCTCCTTGAGGATCACGTAGGCGGTCATGGCCTTCGCCACGGAGCCGATGGGTACGGGCTTCTGCTCGCCGAACGAGTCGACGGTGCCGAGGCCCGTCGCCGACATGTAGCCCTGGCCCTCGTTCGGCCACGGCAGGGACGGCTTGCCGCCCTCGAAGGTGTACGACGGTTTGGCCGTGAGCGCCAGCGTGGGCGCGGGCAGCGGCCGCACGAACTGCACGATCGCAAAGACGATCACCAGGAGGACGACCAGCGGGGTCCAGATCTTGATGCGCCGGACGACCGTACGGACCGGGGTCTCCGGCGGGGGCGGCGTGTTGGTCAGCTCGGCGAGCATGTCGAGCGGCGGGCGCGGCGGCATCGGCTGCTGCTTGGTCCGCTCGGCCTCGGTGAGGGAGGCGGGGGCGGCGGGGGCTGCCTTGTCGGCGGCAGCGGCAGCGGCGGGGGCGGCCGGGGCTGGGGCCGGGGCTGGGGCCTGAACCTGCGGTTCGGGCTTCTTCGCGGCGGGTCGCACGTCATCCGCGCGCAGGGGGACGAACTTGCTCGTCCGCTCGGCGGGGGACTCGGGGGCCTGCTCGGGCCGCTTGGGCGTGACGGCCTTCAGCGTGGTGGTCGGCTGGTCCACTGCGGGCCGCCGCACCGCCTTGAACACGGCGGTGGGCTGGTCCACGGGCGACTCGTCCGCCGGGTCGGTCTGGTCGGTCGCGTCGGACGCGTTGGCTTTTGCGGCCGGAACGTCGCGCTTCGCGGATGCGTCCGGCTTCGGCGCCGACTCGTCGGACGCGTCGGGCCCACCGGTCTTTTCGTCGGGAATGTCGCGCTTGGCTGATACGTTCGACTCCGGGGACGGAACAGCCTTCGCGGGTACGTCCGGCTCCGATACCGGCGGGACCTCGGGCTTCGCGGGTACGTCCGTCTTCGCGGACGCGCCGCTCCGCGCGGGCCGGGCGCCGTCCGTCGCCGGAGCGTCGCTCGCGGCCGCAACGGCCGCCCTCGCCGACGCGGCGGCGTCGTCCCCCGGACCAGCAGTTCGCGTCAGCGACGCGGCGTCGTCATCCCCGGCACCCCCGCCCCGCGTCACCGACGCGGCAGAAGCCCCTCCGGCACCAGCACCCCGCGGCGCCGCCTTCGCCCGCGACGCCGCCGCAGCAGGGTCGTTTCCGCCCCCGGCGCCCTTGGCGGCGGCCTCGGGCTCGTCCGTCCCCACGGCACCCTTCTCGGCCGGCTCGGGCTCGTCCGGCTTGGTCACCCACGCCGCCACGGCCGCCCGCAGGCGGGCGTCGCCCTCGGCCGGGTCCGGCTCATCGGCCGGCTCATCGGCCGGCTCGGGAGCCGGGTCCGGGGCGGGCGGGGAGACCGCCCTGAACACCGCGGTCGGCTGGTCGACGCGGACATCTGCGTCCCCGTCCGAAGACGGCGCGTCGCCGAGCACGGCAAGCCGCGGATCGCGCTCGCTCGAAGCCGTCTCCCCCGGCGACTTCTGCTGCTCCGACTTGTCGGGGGACTCGCCCGCCACCGTGCCTCCTTCAATCAACGCGTTGTCCGAACCATGTACCAGTGTCCTGTGTGAGCGCTTGGCTCCCGTGCTAGACGAGAACGACATACCTACCGGTTCCCGTACGAAGCACCCAGGCGCTCTCGACAGACCAATGTGAGAGGGGTCACCCTGTCATTCATCCACGCGGGGAGGCATGGATGGGCAGGAGCCGCAGAACACTTCCGGAGGAGCTTCTGCTGCTCGCTCTGGACCCGGCCACGGGTACCACAGCGCAGCCGCAGTCGCTCGACCTCGGCCTGGCCGGAGCACAGCTAGTGGAGCTGGCTCTGGCAGGACGGATAGCCCCAGACGGGGATCGTATCGCCGTGGTGATGCCACGGCCGACCGGAGATCCGACACTGGACTCCGCGCTGGAACTGCTGCGCAGGCGTGGCAGTCCGGTGCGGGCGGTCCACTGGATCGGCGGGCCCCGGCTGGGGCTGCGCCAGACGTATCTCTCGCATCTGGAACGGTGCGGCATGGTGCATGCCGTCGAGGGCCAGATGTGCGGGGTGCTGCCGACGACTCGCTACCAGGCGACGGACACGGCCATCAGCCGGGAGATCAGGGCCCGGCTGGACAGCGCGATCCGCACCGGCGTACCGCCGGACCCGCGGACCGCGGCGCTCGCCGCGCTGGCCCACTCGGTCGGTCTCGGCAAGCACCTCTACCCCGGGAACGAGGGGCGTTCATCGCGCTCCCGGCTCCGGGATCTGATCAGGCACGACCCCATGGGCGGCCTCGTGGCGCACGCCGTGATGGACGTTCAGAACGGCGTGGGCGCACAGCCACGTCGTAACTCCGGCTCGGGAGGCGGTGGCCGCCAGGCCACGGCCGTACCGATGCAACCGCAGCCGCGCAGCGGGGCGATGGCCCGCGCCGTGGCGCACTGAGCGGTACCGGCGCACGCGTCCGTCCGCAGCACCGAGCACCACCACGCAGTCCCACGCACCACGCGCACACGCACCACCACCACGCACCACGACGCACACCACGCACCACCACGCGAACACGCACCACGCGAACCACCTTCGGGAGCCGCAGGAGCGCGCGGGGCAGCCGTCATGGCCGCCCCGCGCGCTCGCGTGCTCGCGCGTGTACGCACGTGCGTACGCAGTGGTGCGCGTGTGGCCATTTTCCAGCGCGGAACGCCCATTGGTGGCAGTCTGCTGAGCAGTAGATACGCAGAGCTACGCCAGCGACAGTCAAGCAGCCGGAGGTGCAGTTTCCCGTGGCGTCCAACGTCAACCCCACCGTCAGGCGACGCAGATTGGGCCAGGAGCTGCGCCGGCTGCGTGAGCAGAAGGGCATGACAGCGGAGGAGGTGGCGGAGCGACTGCTCGTCTCGCAGTCGAAAATCAGCCGCCTTGAGAACGGCCGCCGTTCCATCAGTCAGCGCGATGTCCGAGACCTGTGCGGGGTGTACGAGGTCGAGGACCACCGCATTGTCGATTCGCTGATGCAGATGGCGAAGGACTCCCGCCAGCAGGGCTGGTGGCACGCCTTCGGCGACATCCCGTACAGCGTCTACATCGGTCTGGAGACCGATGCCGCCTCCCTGCGGGTGTTCGAGCCGCAGATCGTGCCGGGCCTGCTCCAGACGCGCCAGTACGCCGAGGCGCTGATCAGCGGCGCGCTGCCGGAGTCGTCGCCCGTCGACATCGACAAGCGCGTCAACGTCCGCGCCCGCCGCCAGGAGCGCATCAAGGACGCCGACCAGCCGCTGCGCCTGTGGGCCGTGATCGACGAGTCGGCGCTGCGCCGCGTGGTCGGTGACAAGCAGCTGATGATCGAGCAGTTGGAGCACCTCGTCGAGCAGTCGCACCTGCCGCATGTCACCGTGCAGGTGCTGCCGTTCGACATGGGCGCGCATCCGGGCATCAGCGGCCATTACGCGATCCTGGAGTTCCCGGACGCCGCCGATTCCTCCGTCGTCTACATCGAGGGCGTCACCAGCGATCTGTATCTGGAGAAGGCGAACGACGTCCAGCGGTACAGCGTGATGTACGAGCATCTGCGCGCGCAGGCGCTGAACGTGGATCAGACGCGGCAGTTCATCGGCGAGGTCATCAAGGACTACGCGGCCGCGACGCACTGATCATTCTGCCCTGGATGCCGGGGATTTACCCATTCCGCCGGGGAAGAAGCCGGTACGGTACACCCCGGCCGGCTTCCAGCGGAAGGCCGCGTGGAATATGCCATCCAGTCGAGTGAACGCCCGCCCCGTATACAGATCGCGACGAGTAGCGTCGATCACGCCAGCCCGCAGTCAGGGCCGGTGCGAGTCACTGCTGTCACTGTCGAGAACCGGAGCGGAGAAGATGGCAATCATTCAGGGCGCCACGGAGACCTGGACCAAGTCCTCGTATTCCGGCGGAAACGGCGCGTGCGTCGAGGTCAAGTCCCCCGTCGTCGCGTCGATCGCGGTGCGGGACTCGAAGGTCCCCGCCGGTCCGTCCATCACGTTCGTCCCCGCGTCGTGGAACGCGTTCGTGCGTGAAGTGGGCACGGGGGCTCTCTGAGCCTGCCGAAGCATCACCGATGAGCCCTCTCGACTGGTCCGCCGTCCCGGCCGAGGGGGCTCGGTCATGTGCCAACGCAGACCACCGAGCAGCGACTGCCTCTTTCCGCCGACCGCACGGGACCCGCATCCCGTGCGGTTCGCTGTGTCGTGTGTACGGCGCGTACGGGGTGTACGGCGCGTACGGACGTGACGGCGCGTACGGCCGTGTACGGACCTGACGAAGCGCCCGATCATCGTGTGGCCGCCGCCATGACCGCGACAACGCCCCGATGGGTCAAGAACAGGTAAAAGCGTTCTGCTTTCTGTCCTGCGTTCATGTGCATGACTCAGTGGACACTTGACCAGCTGCTCGAACAGACGGTTCAATCCCCGAAGTCCCCGCTCCCGCACGGGGGCCACCGCTGACCGGACGTACTGACGACGCGCGCCGACGTTCACAAGGCGGACCCCTGGAGGGGGCACATGAACAGTCTCGACTGGGCCGTGCTCATCGGCTACTTCGGCGTGATGGTCGCGATCGGACTCTGGTCCCACAAACGCGTGGACAATGTCAGCGACTTCTTCACCGCCGGCGGCAAGATGCCGTGGTGGCTGTCGGGCATCTCGCACCACATGTCCGGCTACAGCGCGGTCATGTTCACCGGGTACGCGGGCATCGCGTACACCTACGGCGTCACCTCGTACGTCACCTGGTCCTTCCCCATCGCGATCGGTATCGCCATCGGCGCGCACCTCTTCGCGCCCCGGCTCAACCGGCTGCGCTCACGGCTCCATGTGGCCTCGCCCCTCGAATACCTGAAGAACCGTTACAACCTGCCCACGCAGCAGGCGCTCGCCTGGTCCGGCGTCCTGCTGAAGATCGTGGACGTCGGCGCGAAGTGGGCGGCGATCGCGACCCTGCTGTCCGTCTTCACCGGTATCTCGCTCAACCAGGGCATCCTGATCACCGGTGTCATCACCGGCGTCTACTGCACGGTCGGCGGCCTGTGGGCCGACGCGCTGACCGAACTGGGGCAGTTCATCATCCAGTTCTTCGCGGGCATCGCCATGCTCGTCGCCGTCCTGGCCGAGCTCGGCGGCTTCAGCGCGCTGTGGACCGTGTGGGACCGGCCCGAGTTGCAGGGCCACGCCGAGCCGACGGCCGGCCCGTACACCGTGACGTTCCTGCTCGCGTACCTCTTCATCAAGACCTTCGAGTACAGCGGCGGCATGTGGAACCAGGCCCAGCGCTACATGGCCACGCCCAGCGCCCGCGAGGCCACCCGCTCCGGGCGGCTGTCGGCCGTGCTGTGGTTCATCTGGCCGCTGGTGCTGTTCTTCCCGATGTGGGTCGCGCCGCTGCTCGTCACCCCCGAGAAGCCGGACGCCTCCGACTCCTACGCCCTGATGACCGAACAGCTGCTGCCGCACGGGCTGCTGGGCCTGGTCATCGTCGGGTTCTTCTCCCACACCATGGCCATGTGCTCGTCCGACGCCAACGCGATCGCCTCCGTCTTCACCCGGGACATCGCGCCCGCCCTGTCCAAGGCGGCCCGCACCTGGACGCACCGGGCGGGGCTGCTGGCCGCCCGCTGGTCGACGGTCGCCTTCCTCGCGCTGTCGATGGCGGTCGCCACCCAGGTCAACTCCCCCACCTTCAAAGACATCATCACCGTCGTCATCAAGTGGGTGGCCGGCCTGATGGGGCCGATCGCGATCCCGTTCATGCTCGGTCTGCTGCGTACGTTCCGCAAGTCCGGGCCTACGGCGGCGCTGGTGTCGTGGGCGGCCGGTCTGTTCGCCTTCTGGCTGACCAATTACGGGCTGGACGGCATCGAGCTCCAGATCCAGATCGTCTCGCCGGTGGCGACCTCGCTGGTGCTCTACATCCTGATCGGGTTCATCAAGCCGGAGGACACGCCCGAGCGGGACGGCGTGCTGGACCTGCTGCACTCCGACGACGGCAGCCCGGCGGGCGGAGCGGCTGGCGGAGCGTCGGGCGGGGCGGCCGCCGTACCGGAGCCCCCCGGGCCCGCCGAGCGTCAGCCCCTCGGGTAGCGGGCCAGCCAGCCCGGGGCGGACACCGCCGGGCCGTGCAGCGCCGGGCCCTGGGTCATCTCCATGGCGAAGTCGTCCGCCAGCTCCAGGATCGTGGACCGCCCTTCCAGCTCGGCCAGCCAGGCCGGCGGCAGGGCGGTCTCGCCGTGCAGGGCGCCCAGCAGCGCGCCGGTCAGCGAGCCGGTGGTCTGCGACGGACCGTCGTGGTTGACGGCCAGGCGCAGCCCGTGCCGTACGTCCTCGCTCACGAGCGCGCAGTAGACGGCGATGGCCAGGGCGTCCTCGGCGTGCTCGCCGTCGGTGTCGCCGAGCGACGCGATCCGCGCGGGGCTGGGGATGCCCTGGCGTACGGCGCCCAGCGCGTGCTTCAGCGCCTCGGTGACCGGCTCGTGCCCGGGGCGCGGCGCGAGCTGGGCCAGCGCCCGCTGCACGGAGCCGTCGACGCTCTCGCCCCGGGCCAGGCCGTGCACCACGACGGCGAAGGCCCCGGCCGCCAGGTACGCGGCGGGGTGGCCGTGCGTCTGGGTGGCGCACTCGACGGCGAGCTGGCACACCAGGTGCGGCTCCCAGCCGACCAGCAGCCCGTACGGCGCGGAGCGCACGAGGGCGCCGGCGTCGCGGGCGGTGGGGTTCTTCGGCTTGTCGAGGGTGCCGAGGATCTCGTCGCCGAGGCCGGTGAGGTTGGCCCTGGCCGGGTCGCGGCGGGCGTACAGCCACTCCTCGCAGGCCAGCCAGCCGTTGTCCTTGCGCCGCTCGTCGGGGCCCCAGTCGCGCTGGGTGGCCGCCCACCGCAGATGCGCGCGGTGCACATCGGTGGGCGGGTGCCAGGCGCCCGTGTCGCGGCGGACCTGGGCGCGTATCAGGCCGTCCACGGTGAAGAGCGTGAGCTGGGTGGCGGACGTGACGGCCCCGCGCCGCCCGTAGGCGGGCGCCAGGTCGGTGAGCCCGTCCGGTCCGTGCGCCTCGCGGATCGCCTCCACGGACAGCGTGGCCACGCCGACCCCGAGGGCGTCACCGATGGCGGCGCCGAGGAGGCAGCCCCGTACCCGGGCACGGAAGTCCTGCTGCTCGGCCCGGCCCCAGACAGCCGCGGCTGCTGCACTCACGCCTCGCGCCCCTTCCCGTCGTTCGCCGCCAGCACTGTAATCGAACGGGTACGGGGGCGCCCGGGGGCCGCGGGCCGCTCAGTCCGTCAGCACCGGCAGCACCGGCAGCAGCTCCGGCAGGTGTCCGTCGGACGCCGCCGCCGCCCGCCGCCGTTCCTCGGGGACGTCCCCGTACAGCGTCGTACGGGGGCGGGCCGGGCGGCCGGCGGCCTCGGCGATGGCGACGAGGTCCCGGACGGACCTGTACGAGCCGTAGGAGGAGCCGGCCATGCGGGAGATGGTCTCCTCCATGAGCGTGCCGCCCAGGTCGTTGGCGCCGGAGCGGAGCATGTCGGCCGCGCCGTCCGCGCCGAGTTTGACCCAGCTCGTCTGGATGTTGGGGATGTACGGGTGCAGGAGCAGGCGGGCCATCGCGGTGACGGCGCGGTTGTCGCGGGTCGTCGGGCCGGGGCGCGCGATGCCGGCGAGGTAGACGGGCGCGTTGGTGTGGATGAAGGGGAGCGTGACGAACTCCGTGAACCCGCCCGTCTGGCGCTGGATCGCCGCCAGCGTACGGAAGTGCCCCAGCCAGTGCCGGGGCTGGTCGACATGGCCGTACATCATCGTGGACGACGAGCGGATGCCCAGCTCGTGGGCGGTGGTGATGACCTCGGTCCAGGTGGCCGTGGGCAGCTTGCCCTTGGTGAGGACCCAGCGCACCTCGTCGTCCAGGATCTCGGCGGCCGTGCCCGGGATGGAGTCCAGGCCGGCTTCCTTGGCGGCGGTCAGCCAGTCACGGATCGACATGCCGGTGCGGGTGGCGCCGTTGACGACCTCCATCGGCGAGAAGGCGTGCACATGCATGCCCGGGACGCGGGCCTTCACGGCGCGCGCGATGTCGAAGTACGCCGTGCCGGGCAGGTCCGGGTGGATGCCGCCCTGCATGCACACCTCGACCGCGCCCACCTCCCACGCCTGCTGGGCGCGGTCGGCGACCTGGTCGAGCGAGAGGGTGTACGCGTCGGCGTCGGTGCGGCGCTGGGCGAAGGCGCAGAAGCGGCAGCCGGTGTAACAGACGTTGGTGAAGTTGATGTTGCGGGTGACGATGTAGGTGACGTCGTCGCCGACGGCCGACGCGCGGACGTCATCGGCCACGCGGCACAGCGCGTCCAGCGCCGGTCCGTCCGCGTGGAGAAGAGCGAGGGCCTGGTCGTCGGTGAGCCGCGTCGGGTCGTCGGCGGCGACGGCGAGCGCCTCGCGTACGTCCGTGTCGATGCGCTGCGGCACCATGCCGGGCGCGGCGGCCTCCCGCAGGGCCTCCCAGTCGCCGTACACCTCGTCGAAGTCGTCGCGCCGGTCGGCCGTACGGCCCTCGGTGTCGATGGTGCGGTGCAGGTCGGTGCGGCCCGACGCGGCGAAGGAGTCGTCGGGCTCCTGCCAGGGCAGGCCGCGTACCTCCGCGTCCGGGTTCGCGAGCCCCGTGGCCGGGTCGGCCAGCGCGCGGACGTGCGGCAGCAGGCGCGGGTCGAGCCACGGCTCGCCGCGCCGTACGAACTCGGGGTAGACGCAGAGACGTTCACGCAGCTCGAAACCGGCGGCGGCGGACCTCTCGGCGAGGGTGTCGATCTGCGGCCAGGGCCGCTCCGGGTTGACGTGGTCGATGGTGACGGGTGAGACCCCGCCCCAGTCGTCGATCCCGGCGCCGATGAGCCGCCCGTACTCCCCGTCCACCAGGTTCGGCGGGGCCTGGAGGCAGGCCGAGGGGCCCATGATGTGGCGGGCGACGGCGACGGTGGCGACGAGGTCGTCCAGCTCGGCGTCCGGCATGCCGCGCATCGCCGTGTCCGGCTTGGCGCGGAAGTTCTGGATGATCAGCTCCTGGATGCCGTGGTGGGCGCGGGAGACGCGGCGCAGCGCGAACAGCGACTCCGCCCGCTCCTCGTACGTCTCGCCGATCCCGATGAGCACCCCGCTGGTGAACGGCACGGACGAGCGGCCCGCGTCCTCCAGGACCCGCAGCCGCACGGCCGGTTCCTTGTCGGGCGAGCCGTAGTGCGGCCCGCCGGGCTCCGACCACAGCCGGGTCGCGGTGGTCTCCAGCATCATGCCCATGGAGGGGGCGACCGGCTTGAGCCGCTGGAAGTCCGTCCACGACATCACACCCGGGTTGAGGTGCGGCAGCAGCCCGGTCTCCTCCAGGACGCGGATCGCCATGGCCCGTACGTACGCGAGGGTGTCGTCGTAGCCGTGCGCGTCCAGCCACTCGCGCGCCTGCGGCCACCGGTCCTCGGGCTTGTCGCCGAGCGTGATCAGGGCTTCCTTGCAGCCCAGTTCGGCGCCGCGCCGCGCGATGTCCAGCACCTCGTCGGGCGACATGAACGCCCCGTGCCCGGCGCGCCGCAGCTTGCCGGGCACGGTCGCGAAGGTGCAGTAGTGGCAGGTGTCGCGGCACAGCCGGGTGAGCGGGATGAACACGCTCTTGGAGTACGTGATGACCCCGGGCCGCCCGGCCGCCTCCAGGCCCGCGTCCCGCACGCGCGCCGCCGACGCGGCCAGGTCCTCCAGGTCCCCGCCGCGCGCCCGGAGCAGGACGGCGGCCTCGGCCACATCCAGCGCCACGCCGTCTCTCGCCCGCTTCAGGGCGCGTCGCATGGCGTTCTCGGTGGGGCGTCCGGCCTGGTCATCCGTCATGGCCCCGAGCATACGAGTGCGGGGGACGTACGCGTGGTGCGCTCCCGTCCGGGGCTACAGGTACCGGGCGTAGTCGTCGAGCGTCCGCAGGACCTCCGCCTCGCCGGCCGGGGGGAGTTGGAGGACAACCTCCGTGACGCCCAGCTCCGCGTAGTGCGCGAGCTTGCCGGGCGAGGGGTGCACGGCGTACGGCACGACGTGGAGGGCCTCGGGGTCACGGCCCGCCTTCTCCCACGTCTCGCGCAGGACGGGGATCGTCTCCGTCAGGCCCCGGCCGCCGATGGGGAGCCAGCCGTCGGCGTACTCGGCGATGTGCGCGAAGAGTTTCGGTCCCGCCGCGCCGCCGAGCAGGGTGCGGGGGGCGCCGCCGGCCGGCTTGGGGTAGGCGAAGGAGGCGCGTACGGAGCCGAACTCCCCCTCGTACGCGGTCGGTTCGGCCGCCCACAGGGCGCGCATCAGGGCCATGTGGTCGCGGGTGCGGTCGCGGCGGGTCGTCCAGGCCACACCGTGGTCGGCGGCCTCCTCGCGGTTCCAGCCGTAGCCGACGCCGAGGGTGAAGCGGCCGCCGGAGAGGTGGTCGAGCGTCGCGACCTGCTTGGCGAGGTCGATGGGGTCGTGCTGGGCGACCAGCGTGATGCCGGTGCCGAGCCCCAGCCGTTCGGTGACGGCGGCGGCCTGGCCGAGCGCGATGAACGGCTCCAGGGTGCGGCCGTACTCGGGCGGCAGGTCGCCGCCCGCCGGGTAGGGGCTGGCCCGTTCGACGGGGATGTGGGTGTGCTCCGGCAGGTAGAGCCCGGCGAAGCCGCGCTGCTCCAGCTCGCGCGCGAGCCGTACCGGGGTGATCGTCTGGTCGGTGAGGAAGATCGTGGTCGCGATGCGCATACGGCCCAACGTATGGCGTACGGCGGCGAATTCCGAGACCGTCGCCTTGGGTTGGCGGGGCATTCACCGAGCACCGGGAGGGTGGTACGCATGGTGGGCAGGCGGGGATTCGTGGCGGGCGCGGCGGGGGCGGCGGCGTTCACGCTGCCGGGCGTGAGCTTCGCGGGCGGGCGCAGCGAGGTGGTGCTGCGCGGCACGCTGCCGCCCGGCTCGCCCGATTACGTGTACGTGCCGGTGGAGATGCCACGCGGGGTGCGGGAGCTGCGGGTGTCGTACGCCTACGACCGGCCCGCCGTCCCGCCCGGCACGCAGGGCAACGCCCTGGACATCGGCATCTTCGACGAGCGCGGCACCGAGCTGGGCGGGCGCGGCTTCAGGGGCTGGTCGGGCGGGGCGCGCAGCGAGTTCTTCCTCCGCGCGGACGACGCCACCCCCGGCTACCTCCCCGGGCCGGTCCGGGCGGGCACCTGGCACATGGCGCTCGGCCCGTACACGGTCGCGCCGCAGGGGCTGGCGTACACGGTGACGGTCGCGCTGACGTACGGCACGCCGGGTCGCACACCCGCGCCCGTGTACCCGCCGTCGCGGGCCAGGGGGCGCGGGCGGGCCTGGTACCGGGGCGACTGCCACCTGCACTCGGTGTACTCCGACGGCAGGCGCACCCCCGCCGAGATCGCGGCCGCCGCCCGCGCCGCCGGACTGGACTTCCTCAACACCTCCGAGCACAACACCCACGCCGCGCACCGGGCGTGGGACGGCCTGTGGGGCGACGACCTGCTGATCCTCACCGGGGAGGAGGTCACCACCCGCAGCGGGCACGTCGTCGCCGTCGGCACCGACCCCGGCACGTTCGTCGACTGGCGCTACCGGGCCCGCGACAACCGGTTCGGGCACTACGCCCGCGAGATCCGGCGCGCCGGCGGCCTCGTCGTACCGGCGCACCCGCACGCCACCTGCATCGGCTGCAACTGGAAGTTCGGCTTCGGCGAGGCGGACGTGGTGGAGGTGTGGAACGGCCCGTACACCCCGGACGACGAGGTGGCGCTCGCCGACTGGGACAGCATGCTGAGCGCCGGCCGGGGGCGGTGGATTCCGGCGATGGGCAGCAGCGACGCGCACCGTGAGCCGCAGAAGGTGGGCGAGCCGCAGACCGTCGTGCTCGCCGACGACCTGTCGCGCGAGGCGGTCCTGGCGGGGCTGCGGGCGGGGCGGTCGTACGTGGCGGAGTCGGCGGCCCTCTCGCTGGCGTTCTCGGCGACGGGCGGGCGCGGCGGCCACGCGGGTATCGGCGAGCGGCTGCGGGTGGCGCCGGACGCGCCCGTGACCGTACGCCTGGAGGTCACCGGCGCCCCCGGCCGCACGGCCCGCTTCGTCACGGACCAGGGCGTCCTGCACACGGCCGCCCTGCCGGCGTCGGGCACGGGCGCGGTGGAGTGGACGACGACGGCGGCGTACGCGGCCTACGTACGGGCGGAGGTGCGCCACCCGGCGACGCTCCCGGGCCTCCCGGGCGCCCTGGCGGCGTTCACCAACCCGGTGTTCCTGGGCTCCGCGTAGGGTCGGGGCCATGACCGCCACCACTCCCCCCGGGCCCCGGTCCGTCGACCGGGCGCTGGAGATCCTGGACATCGTGGCCGACGCGGACGGCCCCGTCGGCGCCAGGGCGATGGCGCGGCGGCTGGGGTGCTCGTTGTCGACCGTGTACCACCTGCTGGGGCCGCTGACCGCGCGCGGGCACCTGGTCAGGGCGGACGGCGGGTACGCGCCGGGGCCCCGGGTGGCGGCGCTGCACCGGTCGTTCCAGCGGCATGTGGGGCTCGCCCCGGGGGTGGGCGAGGTGCTGGGGAGGCTGCGGCGGGCGAGCGGGGCGGAGGCGTACTTCACGGCGTACCGGGACGGCCGGATCACCGTGGTGGACAGCACGGCGCCGGTGACGGACACCGCGATCCCCTTCGTGCCCGGGCCGGAGGTGCGGGCGCATGCCACCGCGCACGGCAAGGTGCTGCTGGCCGGGGTGTCGCGGAGCGTGCGGCGGCGGTATCTGGCCGAGCACGGGATGGCCCGGTTCACGGACCGTACGATCACCGCCGCCGAGCGGTTCGAGGCGGAGCTGTCACGGGTGCGGGGGCAGGGCTTCGCCGTCTCGGTGGGCGAGGCGGACCCGGCGTACACCTGTCTCGCGATGGCCCTGCCGGGCGGCGCGGACGGCGGTGTGCTGCACGCCCTGTCGGTGTCGCTGCCGACGGAGGACTTCCGCCACCGGCACGGGCAGGTGCGGGCGGCGGTCGCGGACTGCGTGCGCGCGTTTTACGACGGTGCCGGAATCGCGGGTGGGTGAGCTGGACGAGCGGCGCCGGGCGGGGGACCGTAACGGCATGATCTTCATCGCTGTCAGGTTCACCGTCCGTCCCGAGTACCGCGACCAGTGGCTGACGCTGGTCGACGACTTCACCCGCGCCACCCGCGCCGAGCCCGGCAACCTGTTCTTCGACTGGTCGCGCAGTGTCGACGACCCGGACCGGTTCGTCCTTCTGGAGGCCTTCGCGGACGCGGAGGCGGGCGCCGCGCACGTGGCGTCGGACCACTTCAAGGCCGGTCTGGAGGCCATGGCCGGCGCCATCGCCCGTACGCCGGAGATCATCAACGTCGAGGTGCCGGGCCAGAGCGGCTGGGGCGCCATGGCGGAGCTGAGCCCGCGCCACTGAAGCCCCGGGCGCACTCGGCCGGTGTACTCAGTCGTTGACGGCGGTGAGCAGGACGGCGGCGTCCGTCACCGCCGTCAGTCCCTGCCGCTCGGGCGGCAGCAGGTAGAGCGAGCCCATGGTCAGCTCCACGTCGCCCGAGGCGGTCGTCACCTTCACCACGCCCCGCAGCACCTGGAGGGACCCGGAGGGCGGCGGGTTGTGCTCGTCGAGCGTGGTACCGGCGGTGAGCGCGATGACGGTCTGCCGCAGCGGCGGGTCGCGCAGGATCAGGTTGGCGCTGCGCCCGTGCTCATCGGCGTGGGCGGCGACGAGGTGTTCCTCTGCGATGGCGTTGAGGTCATACATACGCTCCACCTTGCCGCCATGCTCGAAGCTACGCATACGGAAGGGCGGCCACCGTGCCGTCCCACGGTGACCGCTCTTCCGCGCCCGGATCGGCCGTCAGTCCTGGACGACCAGGGCCGGCGTCTCCTTGGTGAGGACCTCGCCCCGGAAGAACGCCGGGCTGCGGCGCTGCATCACCAGCATGAGCACCACGCCCAGCAGCAGCAGGCCCACGCCGATCACGAAGACCGAGCCGATGCCGAAGACCGACGAACCGCTGCCGTAGGCGGGGTCGCGGATGTCGTACAGCGTCTGGGCGAAGACGGCCGTGAGCATCAGGCCGCCGAGGCCCGGGAAGATGCCCTTGACGGCCAGGTCGCGCACCGAGCGGCGCAGCTCGTGGCGGAAGAACCAGACGCAGGCGAAGGCGGTGATCGCGTAGTAGAAGCAGATCATCAGGCCCAGCGCGTAGATGGTGTCGATCAGGACGTTCTCGCTGGCCAGCGACATGACGGCGTAGAAGGCGCCGGTGGCGACACCCGCGAAGACGGTGGCCCGGCCGGGGGTCTTGAAGCGCGGGTGGACCTTGGCGAAGGACGCCGGCATCGCCTGGTAGGTGCTCATGGCCAGGGCGGTGCGCGCCACCGGGATGAAGGTGGTCTGGAGGCTGGCGGCGGCGGACGCGACGACGGCGGTGAACAGCAGGACACCGAGGCCGGAACCCATGACGGGCTGGGCGAGGGCGGCGAAGACGTTGTCGGAGGTCTCCGGGTTGCCGAGGCCGGTGCCTTCCTCGCCGATGCCCGCGTACATCTGGGAGGCGATGGCGACCATCAGGTACGAGGCGACGATGACGACCATGGCGAGCATGGCGGCGCGGCCGGGCGTCCGGGCGCTGCCGGTGCTCTCCTCGTTGATGGACAGGCAGGCGTCCCAGCCCCAGTAGATGAAGATCGACAGGGACAGGCCGGCGGTGAAGGCGGCGAAGGACTCGACGCCGAAGGGGTTCATCCAGGACCAGGAGAAGTCCAGCGAGCCGGCGACCTCGTCGGCCTTGGTGACGGCCATGAAGGCGAACATCACCAGGACGGTCAGCTGGAGACCGACGAGGGCGTACTGCACCCACTTGGTGGCGGTGATGCCCCGGTAGCTGATCGCCGTGGCGACGGCGATGAAGGCGAGCGTGGTGAGGATGTGCACGGCCTTGTTGCCGTCGAGGGCGGCGACCGATTCGCTGCCGGTGGCCTCACCGAGGAGCAGGTAGAAGAAGGAGGTCGCGACGCCGGCCAGGTTGGACAGCACCACGATCGTGGCCACGAGCAGGCCCCAGCCGCACATCCAGCCGATGCGGGGCCCGAACGCCTTCACCGACCAGGTGAAGGAGGTGCCGCAGTCGGGCACCGCCCGGTTCAGCTCGCGGTAGGCGAACGCCACGAGGAGCATCGGCAGGAAGCCGGCGAGGAAGATGGCCGGCATCTGCAGCCCGACCTCGCTCACCGTCGGGCCGAGCGTGGCGGTGAGGCAGTAGACGGGGGCGACGGTGGACACGCCGATGACGGCGCCGCCCATGAGCCCGACCGAGTTCCCGCCGAGCCCCTTGCTGCGGACGCCGCCTGGGGAGGCGCCCGTTACCGTGTCTCCGGCCTGGGGCCGTGCTTCCAGCTGAGTCATATGAGGGACGTTAGGTGCTGCGGTTTCCACATCCGGAAGATGGAAGTCCGCGATCTTTTCCTTGCATTACGAGGTACGAAGCGGCCGGCGGGCGAGGAAAGAAAGATCCGCTCCCGGCCGAGCCGACCGATTGGTAGGGGCCCGGGCTGCTGTTCGATATACGGGAACCGCAGCCGTGTCCGATTTGCCCGTTTCTAAATTTTCCCACGTTATTTTTCAGCCGGTAACCCCAGGCTTTCGGCCAGGCCGGCGAGCCGCCCGTCATCCCGGCCTCGGGGTGGGGCCGCGCAGGGCCGACCGGGCTGCCGGCCCGGCCGAGGCCCTCCCGCGCCCACCGCCCACCGCCCACCGCTCACCGCCCACCGCCGCACCCGACTGACGGCCCGTCAGCCCCGTGGCGGGTGGATCGTGTCACGACCTTGTGCAGAGCGTCACCCACTGCTGACGCGTACGCCATCGACAAGGCAGACTGTCGACGGCGAAACCAGCGGTACGGGCAGGGGGAGCTATGGACCGTGACGACGGGCCGCGAGTGCCGGAACAGCGCGCTCCGCAACGGAACGCGGTGAGCGACCTGCGCTTCGGCGTGCTCGGCCCGGTACGCGCCTGGTGGGACGGCGAAGCCCTGCCGTCCGGGTCGCCGCAGCAACGGGCGCTGCTGGCCGCGCTTCTGCTGCGCGACGGGCGGACGGCGACGGCGGCCGAGCTGATCGACGCCATCTGGGGCGACGAACCGCCCTCCCAGGCCCTCGCGGCGGTACGCACGTACGCCTCCCGGCTGCGCAAGATCCTGCCCGCGGGCGTGCTGGTGAGCGAATCGGGCGGGTACGCCATCCGCGGCCGCGCCGACGCCCTCGACCTCAACGTCGCGCAGGAACTGGCCGCCGAGGCGGAGAAGGCGCGGGCGGGCGGCGACCGGCGCCAGGCCCGCGTGCTGATCGGCAAGGCACTGGGCCTGTGGGACGGCGAACCCCTCGCCTCCGTACCCGGCCCGTACGCCGAGACGCAGCGCGCCCGCCTGGAGGAGTGGCGGCTCCAGCTGCTCGAAACCCGGCTGGACCTGGACCTGGAGTGCGGGCACCACGCGGAGGCGGTGTCCGAGCTGACGGCGCTGACCGCCGCGCATCCGCTGCGCGAGCGGCTGCGGGAGCTGCTGATGCTGGCGCTGTACCGCAGCGGGCGCCAGGCCGAGGCGCTGGCCGTGTACGCCGACACGCGCCGGCTGCTCGCGGACGAACTGGGCGTCGACCCCCGGCCCGAACTCTCCCGTCTCCAGCAGCGCATCCTCCAGGCCGACGCCGAGCTCGCGCAGCCGGTGGAGGAGTCCTCCCCCGCCCCCGCCCTGTCCCGGCCCGCCCAGTTGCCCGCGACGGTGCCGGACTTCACGGGCCGGGCCGGGTTCGTACGGGAGCTGGGCGACCGGCTGGCCACGGCCGAGGGCTCGGTCATGGCCGTGTCGGCGCTCGCGGGGATCGGCGGGGTCGGCAAGACGACGCTCGCCGTGCACGTCGCGCACGCCGCGCGCCCCGGCTTCCCGGACGGGCAGCTGTATGTGGACCTCCAGGGCGCGGGCGCGCGGGCCGCCGAGCCCGAGACGGTGCTCGGGGCCTTCCTGCGCGCCCTGGGCACGGCCGACTCGGCGATCCCCGACACGCTGGAGGAGCGGGCGGCCCTGTACCGCTCGGCGCTCGACGGGCGGCGGGTGCTGGTCCTCCTCGACAACGCGCGGGACGCCGCCCAGGTGCGGCCCCTGCTGCCCGGTACGGCCGGGTGCGCGGCCCTCGTCACCAGCCGGGTGCGGATGGTGGACCTGGCCGGTGCGCACCTGGTGGACCTGGACGTGATGTCGCCGGAGGAGGCGCTCCAGCTCTTCACCAAGATCGTGGGCGCCGAGCGGGTGCAGGCCGAGCGCCAGCCCGCCCTCGACGTGGTCGCCGCGTGCGGCTTCCTCCCGCTCGCCATCCGTATCGCCGCCTCCCGCCTGGCGGCCCGCCGCACCTGGACGGTCTCGGTGCTCGCGGCCAAGCTCGCGGACGAGCGCCGCCGGCTGGACGAGCTCCAGGCGGGCGACCTCGCGGTGAAGGCCACCTTCGAACTCGGCTACGGCCAGCTGGAGCCCGCCCAGGCCCGGGCGTTCCGCCTCCTGGGCCTGGCCGACGGCCCGGACATCTCCCTGGCGGCCGCGGCGGCGGTCCTGGACCTCCCGGTCCAGGAGGCGGAGGACCTGCTGGAGTCCCTCGTCGACACGTCCCTGCTGGAGTCGGCGGCGCCCGGCCGCTACCGCTACCACGACCTGGTCCGCCTCTACGCGCGTGCGTGCGCCGAACGCGACGAACAGCCCCCGGGCGAACGGGACCTGGCCCTGTCGCGGCTGCTGGACTTCTACCTGGCGACGGCGGTACGGGTCTTCGCCATGGAGCGGCCGGGTGACACGACGGTGGACCACCTGGAGCCGACGCGGTACGCGGGCCTTGAGTTCGGCAACCGGCATGACGCCCTCGACTGGCTCTACGCGGAGGGAACCTGTCTCCTCGCCTGTGCCCGCCAGGGCACCACGGACGGCAGGCTGCGCCGGGCGGTGGACCTGCTGTGGGCGTCGAAGGACCTGGCGGAGTCCGGCGCCAACTCCAAGCTGTACGAGGCCGCCGCGCTGGCCGCGCGGGACGCGGCGCAGGCCGCCGGCGACAAGCGCGCGGAAGGCCGGGCGCGGACGACGCTGACCAATGTGCACCTGGTGGCCGGCCGGTACGCCGAGGCGGACGAGGAGGCGCGCAGCGCCCGGGAGCTGGCGCTCCAGGTCGGTGACACGGCGCCGGTGTACTGGGCGGACAACGACCGCGGGATCATCGCGCTGAATCAGGGCCGTTACGACGAGGCCGAGACGCACCTGTTGCTGGCCATCGACAACTGCCGGGCCGACGGGAACATGCCCGGAGAGGCGAGCGGTCTGTGCAATCTGTCCCGTCTGCACGAGAGCACCGACCGCACCGCCAGTGCCATCGCGTTCGCCCGCCGCGGCATCGAGATCTACGACCGTATCGGCAGCACCCTGCGGCTGGGGAACGGCAGGTACGCCCTGGGGGTCGCGCTGACGCGCGCCGGCCGGCAGGACGAGGCGCTGGAGCAGCTCGGCGAGGCGCTCCATATGTTCCGCAAGGAACGTCAGCGCCTCTGGGAGGGGACGGCACACTTCCGTATCGCTCAGCTCCACCTCTCCGCACGGCGTCCGGCGCAGGCGGCGCAACACGCCGAGCAGGCCCTCGCCGCCGGCTGCATCGGCGGCGACCGTATGCGGGGCAACGTACTGATGGCCCTGGGCAAGGCGCTGGACGCCCTCCAGCAGTGCGACCGGGCCCGCGCGTGCTGGCAGGAGGCGCTTGCCCTCTATGAGCACCTGGGTGCCGAGGAAGCCGAGGACGTCAGGTCGCTCCTGACGCCGGCCGCCGCTGCCTGAGACCCCTTCCGACCGGCGCGTTCAGCATTCGTTTATGGCCGCCCGGCACTCTGTTCTCAACGGGCCGTCGCGTCGGGGGGCAGACGGGTCGAAGGTGCTCATCGTTAAGGTGAGCGGTCCCGACACGCCCGTTCGGCGACCCACGGGGGAGTCGCCGAACGGGCGTTGCCGACCGGCGCCGACACAGGGGAGATGACGACGATGAGCGACGCCAAGAGCGAACAGATCACCACGATGAGCGACAACCACTCGCCCGCCCCGCCCAGGGACGGCATCACGACGATGAGCGACAACCACTCGCCCATCCCGCCCAAGGACGGCATCCCCACGGTGAGCGACAACCACTCGCCCATCCCGCCCAAGGACGGCATCACCACGATGAGCGACAACCACTCGCCCATCCCGCCGGCCACTTCCTGAGACCCACCTCCCGACGGGGGCGGCCGCGGCGGCGCGGAGGGGGAGCCGCCGCGGCCGCGGTATACGCACATCGTGATCCGAGGAGACGACCATGGCCCGCACCAGGCGACGCCTGCTGGCAGTGGCTTTCATCGCCGCGGCCCTCACCGCGGGCACCGCGACGTCCACGGTGGCGGTCGGCCGGTCCGACGTCGCCCCCGCGTACGCCCGGGGGGCCGGCGGCGAGGCCACCACTCTGGCCGACAACCACTCGCCCACCGGCCCGCGGAACTGACACGCCCCGAAGGGGCCGGACCATCACGCGGTCCGGCCCCTTCGTCGTGCGCCGCCCGCCCACCCGGCCGGTCGCGCCGTCCTGTGGCGGGGGCCGGGCGCCCGGCGTAGGTTCGGAAGCGAGAGTCGGACCCAAGGAGGCCGAGCATGGTCCGCAATGTCATCGGCTCGGTCCTCGCTCTCATCGGAGCGACGGCCGCCGTCTTGAGCCCCTTCCGTGCCTGGTACGACGGCCGTCCCGGACGCGACTACCGCGTCGCCGACCTGTTCACCGGCATCACCGCCACCAAGGCCGGCCTGGCCACGTCGATCCTGCTGCCGTTGGCGTTCGCCGCGCTGGTGACGCTGATCGGGCTGCTCCTGCGGTCCCGCCTCCTGGTGGCCCTCGCGGGGCTGGTCGTGCTGGGCTTCACCGTCCTGTGGATGATCCGCCAGGGCCAGGCCGTGGGCAGCCTGAGCGTCGAGTCCGACGGCTCGGGCCTCGGCCCGGGCGTCGGCGCCGCGGCGGGCGGCGGAATACTCCTGCTGCTGGCCGCCGTGCTGATGAGCGGGCGGCGGCGGGGAGAGGGCCGGAGGTTCGGCCGGCGCCGCCGCGTGGACGGCGAGCCGGAGGTGTACGGGGAGGGGTACGGCGACGGGCACGGCAGGCCGTACCCGCACCAGCCCTACACCGGTCACCCCGGCGGCGACGCCCCCACCGCGGAGTACCCCCGTCACGACCCCGCCGATGGCCGCCGGCCGGACGACGGGTACGGGTACGGGTACGGCCAGGAGGGCCCGCGCGGGCCCGAGGACCAGGGCCCCCCGCGCCGCTAGCGTCCGCTCCTGCCCGTCGCCGTGCCCTTCACCGCGTCGAGCGCGTACACGCAGCGGTCCTTGCTGCACGCGTACACGACACCCGCCCGCGCCACCAGCGAGCCGGTGATCTCGCCGCCCGTGGTGAGCTTCCAGCGCAGCTGGCCGCCGCCGGCGTCCAGGGTGTAGAGGACGTGGTCGGCGGAGCCGAAGTGCAGGCGGCCGTCCGCGACGACCGGGGCGCCGATGACCGGGCCGCCGGCCGGGAAGCGCCACTTCGGGGTGCCGGTCACCGCGTCCAGGGTGTAGACCGCGCTGCCGCTGCCGACGTGGACGTTGCCGTCCGCGACGAGCACCGGCTCGGTCGACGGGCGGGACTCGGTGGCGATGCGCCAGCGGTCCTTGCCGGTGGTGGCGTCGAGCGCGTACACCGTGCCCAGGTAGTCGGCCAGGTAGACCCCGCCGCCGGTGACCGCGGGCCCGGGGGCGAACGCGGGCGGGCACAGGAAGACGGCCGGGGCCTCGAAGTGCCAGCGGACGTGCCCGGAGGCGATGTCGATGGACAGCACCCGGGTGCCGGCCGAGACGTACACGTGGCCGTCCTCGGCCGGAGTGACGCGGACGGGCACCCCGCCGCAGGAGGCCGCGTCGCCGATCGGGTACGACCAGCGCTCGGTGCCCGTGCGGGCGTCCAGGGCCCGCAGGCGGGCGTCCTGCCAGACGTACACGGTGTCGCCGTGGAGGGCCGGGCCGGCCTCCGGGGTCTCGAAGTCGCTCTGCGCGCCGGTGACCTCCCACAGCTTGGCGCCGTTGGCGGCCTCCCAGGCCTGGACGCCGCCGCCGCGCGTGCCGGTGACGACGGTGCCGCGCTCGACCTGGAGGCAGTAGACCCAGGCGTCGGTCGGCAGCCGCCACCGTTCGCTGCCGTCGACCGCGTCGAGGGCGTACAGGGTGGGCCCGTCCGAGGCGTGGATACGGCCGCCGGAGACCGCCATGGACCAGGCCACGTCCCGGGTCTTGAACTGGCGCCGGCCGGTGCCGACGTCCAGCGCGTGCACCTCGAAGGAGGTGACGTACAGCAGGTCGCCCTCGACGACCGGGGTGCCCCACACGTCGTTGGACATCCGGAACCGCCACGGGCGCCAGTGCCCGGGGCCCGCCGCCTCCGGCGCGGACGCGGCCGGGGGCGCCGGGGCGGGCCCGGTGACCGGCGGGGCCGAGGGGGGCGGCGGGG
>NZ_JAUEPL010000039.1 GCF_030406405.1 Streptomyces ficellus | reverse complement strand
TAAATATACGCCAGAAAAGGCCCCGGTCGTCCACCATTCGGACCGGGGTCTTTTCCGTCGCCGTGAACCGGGCGCCTCCGCCGGTCACTTGGCGTGATGATTCTTGTTCGTTCCGCTTACGGCGTGCGCGGCCGCCGCGCTGGGACGGCGCCCGGCGGGGTGGCGGCGGGTCGGTCGCTGTGTCGCGGGGAGCCGGGCTGCCGTGCCGGGGGTGTGCGTGGGCGTGCGGCGGAGGCTTCGGGCGGGCACCATGGGCGCATGCTGTTGGCCCGTCTCGCGGACGTCTCCCAGCGGATCGCCGCCACCTCCGCGCGATCGCGCAAGATCGACGCGCTGGCCGATCTGTTCGCGTCCGCCTCACCCGAGGAGGCCCCGCTGGTGATCTCGTACCTCGCGGGTCAGCTCCCGCAGGGGCGGATCGGCGTCGGCTGGAGCACGCTCAAGACACCCGTTCCGCCCGCCGCCGAGGCCACCCTGACCGTCGCCGACACCGACGCCGCGCTGACCGGCCTCGCGCGGGTCGCCGGTCCGGGCGCCCAGGGCGAGCGGCAGCGGCTGGTACGGGAGCTCATGGGCGCCGCCACCGCGCCCGAGCAGCAGTTCCTGCTGCGGCTCCTGACGGGCGAGGTGCGGCAGGGAGCCCTGGATGCGATCGCCCTCGAAGGCGTGGCCAAGGCGGCGGCGGCGCCCGCCGCCGACGTACGGCGTGCCGTCATGCTCGAAGGGTCGCTGCCCCGCGTCGCCCAGGCGCTGCTCGCCGAGGGCCCGGCCGCCCTGGAGCGGTTCCGCCTGCGGGTCGGCAGTCCCGTGCAGCCCATGCTGGCCCACACCGCCAAGAGCGTGCCCGAGGCCATCGCCGCCCTCGGCCCCTGCGTCATCGAGGAGAAGCTCGACGGCATCCGCGTCCAAGTGCACCGCTCCGGCGACGACGTCCGCCTCTACACCCGGTCACTCGACGACATCACCGACCGGCTTCCGGAGGTCGCGGCGATCGCGCGGGAGCTGCCGGGGGATCACTTCGTCCTGGACGGCGAAGTGATCGCACTCGACGCCGCCGGCCGCCCCCTGCCCTTCCAGGACATCGCCTCCCGCGTCGGCTCCCGCGTCGACGTGGCGACCGCCGCCGCCACGCTCCCCGTGTCACCGGTCTTCTTCGACGTCCTGGCCGCCGACGGCACCGTACTGCTCGACCTCCCCGGCCGTGAGCGGCACGCGGTCCTCGCCCGCCTCGTCCCCGAGCCCATGCGCGTGCGGCGCACCCTGGTCGAGGACCCCGGCGACCCGGCCCGGACCGACGCCGCCGAGACGTTCTTCGCCGACACCCTGCGACGGGGCCACGAAGGGGTCATGGTCAAGGCGCTGGACGCGCCCTACAGCGCCGGGCGGCGAGGCCGCTCGTGGCTGAAGGTCAAGCCCGTGCACACCCTCGACCTGGTCGTCCTCGCCGCCGAATGGGGCCATGGCCGCCGTACCGGCCTGCTGTCCAATCTGCACTTGGGCGCGCGGGCGGCCGGCGGTACGTATGTGATGCTCGGCAAGACGTTCAAGGGTCTCACCGACGCCATGCTGCGGTGGCAGACCGAGCGGCTTCGCGAACTGGCCGTCGAGGACGACGGCTTCACCGTCCACGTCCGACCCGAACTGGTCGTCGAGATCGCCTACGACGGTCTCCAGCGCTCCCCGCGCTACCCGGCCGGAATCGCGCTCCGCTTCGCCCGCGTCCTGCGCCACCGCCCCGACAAGCCAGCGACGGAAGCCGACACCATCGACCAGGTCCTGGCGGCCGGCGGTCAGTCCAGCGTGGTGTAGCGGTAGCGGGCCCACAGCGGCAGCACGAACCAGAACACCACGTACCAGGTCACCACGCCCGCGACCAGCCACGGCACGAACTCGTTATGGGTGGCCACGCGCAGCACCAGGAACAGCGCCGAGACCAGCGTCGCCAGCAGCAGCACGAGCCCGAGGAACGTCAGTCGTGACGCCCAGACGACCGCCTGCGGCTTGATGCGCCGCCCCGACACGATGCGGTGGAACGACACCGGCCCGATCAGCGCCCCGGTGGCCGAGGCGCCCAGCGCCACCGTGATGACGTAGATGGTCTTGTCGGTGCTCGGCAGCTCCGCGAAAGTCGGCGCGAAGACCACCGTGAGCAGAAAGCCGAACAGGATCTGCACACCCGTCTGGGCGACGCGTATCTCCTGGATCAACTCCCCCCACCGCCTGTCCGCCCGCTCGTCCTCCGTCTCACGCCGTCCGCGGTCCGTCATGCCGCCGTCCTCGGACGTGCCCCGCTGTCTCGACTCAGGCTCAGACATGCGACCTGCCACGCTCCGTCCCGTCCTTGTCATGTAACCCGCTTGTCTTGTAACCCGAGATGCCACGCTCAACCAGCCGCCCAAGCCAGCCGCCCACCCAGTCCCACCCAGCCGCCCGAGCCAGGCCACCGAACCCGCCCCGCCCACCACGCCCCGCCCGGTACGGCACCAGACGGAACTCCTCGGGTGTCGCGCAGGCGGAACGTGACCGGACACGTCAGGGCGCCCCATGCTCGTACGCACACCTCTTGGGCAGGCCCCGGGACAACCGGACACCAGATGCCGAAAGGAGCCGTGCCACGTGCGTGCCACCCCCGCCATCGCGCCTGCCATCGCCCCCGCCATCGCGCTCCTCGTGCCGACCGCGCTGGCGCTCGCCGGCTGCTCCGTACCGTGGGAGGAGCTGCGGGCCGTCTCCACCGTGACCGCCGCCTTCACGGCCCGTACGCAGGCGGCCGACACAGCCGCCGCCTGTGAGCTCCTCGCCCCCGGCACCCGTGAGGAACTCGCCCACGATCCCGGCCCCACCTGGGCGGCAGCACTGTCCGACGCGGACCTGCCGAACGCCGGGGATGTCCGCTCCACCGATGTGTACGGCCGCCAGGCCCGTGTCGAGTTCGACCGGGACACCTACTTCCTCACCTCCTTCGCGGACGGCTGGAAGGTCAACGCGGCCGGTTGCACACCCCGCATCCGACAGCCCTACCGCTGCCTCGTGAAAGGGAGCTGAACCGCCGCATGCGCACCATGTTCACGCTGTACCTTCTCGTCGTGTTCTGCGGTGTGCTGTTCTTCAGCGTGCTGGGGATGACCCACCGGTGACGCGCGCGGGCCGCTTCCTCAAGGACAACGGCATCTCCGTCACCTTCGGCGCCGCGTTCCTCGTCTCCCTCTTCGGCCAGGCGCTGGCCGGGCAGGCCGTGTACAACGACGAGTTGCGCTCGGTCGGCGCTGGTCCCCTCGCCTTCGGCGACTACCTGACGACCTCCCACTTCGCGGTCGACGTCACGGAGAACTGGCAGTCCGAGTACCTGCAGTTCTTCCTGTTCCTCTTCGCCACGGTCCGGCTCGTCCAGCGCGGCTCGCCGGAGTCCAAGGAACTCCACAAGGTGGGCGTCGAGTCGGCGGAGGATCAGCGCATGGGGGAGCACGCCCGCGCGGACTCACCGCGCTGGGCGTCCGTGGGAGGGATCGGGCAGGCCCTGTACTCGCGGTCCCTGGGCATCGTGATGTTGCTCGCCTTCATCGGTTCCTGGTACGCCCAGTCCGTCGCCGGCGCGGCGGCGTACGGCGAGGAGCGCCTGCGTGAACTACAGGCCCCGGCCCCCTGGGCGGACTACGTCCTCACGGCCGACTTCTGGAGCCGTACGCTGCAGAACTGGCAGTCCGAGCTCCTCGCCGTCGGCTCCATGGCGATCTCCGCCGTCTACCTGCGCCAACGGGGCTCACCGGAGTCCAAGCCGGTGGGCGCCGCCCACACCGCCACAGGAGTCGAAGGCTGAACCACCGGGCACACGCGGAACACGCCGCACGACGGCACACAACACACAACACACGGCACACAACACACAACACACGGCACACAACACACAACACACGGCACACGGCACACAACACACGGCACACGGCGGAACACAAAAGGCCGGGATGACGGCGAACGGGAAGACGGGAAACGGTATGACACGCGCGGCGGTCTTCGACGTCGACGGCACTCTCGCCGACACCAACCACCTGCACGTCACCACCTGGTGGGAGGCGTTCCGGCAGGCCGGGCACGACGTGCCGATGCACGCCATCCACCGTGCCATCGGCCTCGGCGCCCACGACCTGATCGATCACCTGCTCGGCGACGACCGGGACAGGGAACAGGACGACGCGATCAGCGCCGCCCACAAGACGCTCTACGGCACCTACTTCGACCGGCTGCCCGCCCTCCGCGACGCCGGCCGGCTGCTGAGGACCCTCGCGTCGGACGGCTGGACGGTGGTCCTAGCCACCTCGGCCGGGGGAGGGGAGCTGTCCGCGCTGCGCCGGGCCATCGACGCGGACGACGCCATCAGCGCCACCGCGAGCGCCGACGACGTGGCGGCGGGCAAGCCCGCGCCCGAGCCGGTGCGGCACGCGCTGGAACTGGCCGGGGCGCCGGCCGGACGTTCCGTGTTCGTGGGGGACACCGTCTGGGACATGCGGGCCGGCACCCGGGCGGGCGTCACCTGCGTGGGCCTGCTGTGCGGTGGCATCCCACGGGCGGATCTTACGGAGGCGGGGGCCGCCGTGATCTACGACGACCCCGCCGACCTGCTGGCGCGCCTGGACGGCAGCCCGCTGGGCGGGACCGGCTGACGGCGCGCCGAGCGCGTCACTTACCGAGCTCCCGCTGGAGCTCCGACTTGGTCATGGACGACCGGCCCTGGACGCCACGCCGCTTGGCCTCCTCGTACAGCTGGTCGTACGTCGGGCCCTTCGTTCCGCTGCTGCCGGAACGCTGCCCGCCCCGCTTGGAGGACGACATGTCCTGCTTGGAGGTCTTGCTCGCGGTCTTGGACTCGCCCGAGCGTGCCCGCTCCTTGTTCACCGTACGGGCGGCGATCTCCTCGGCCCGCTTCTCGCCCGCGCCGCGCTTCTTGGAGCTTTCCTTGATGTGCTCGTACTGCCGCTCGCGCTTGGGGCTGGATCCTGCTGGCATTCGTTCCTCCTGACGGCCCCCCTTGCGGACCCCCCTGCAACTCCTCACCCTCGTACCAGGCACCCCCCTGCGCAAACGCGCCGGCGAAGATCGTGATTGGCGGGCCGCAGCCGAGGTATTCGTGCCTGTACGGCTAGTGGACGCACCAAGGAGTGGAGCGACGTGGAGAGCAACGGAACCAGGAACCACCCCGCGGACTGCGACGTCACCGTGCAGCTCAGCGACTGCGGCCGCCAGGACGCGCAGACCGTCTTCGACACGCTCGACCGCGTCTTCGCGGGCTGCGACGTGCCCGCCTCGGGGCCGGAACAGCCCCACCTGCACGAGCCGACCGTGTGGATGGCGACGTTCGACAGCTCCGCCCGGTCGGGCGGCGAACTGCCCGCCCCGCCGCGCCTGACCACACCGGTCACCGCCGTCCTGACGGGTGACCACCACGCCGTGGCGGAGGTGGAGAAGGCGCTCGATGGGCTGTTCGAGGTGCGGTCGGCGTCGTCGATCCCGGGCGAGCACGAGAAGGAGGCACGCCTGGTGCTCGCGCCGCGCTGAGCGGCCGACACGGCTGAGGAACCGGCACGCTCCGTCACGACGCCTCGTTGCGCCGTACGACGTAACGACGTAACGACGTAACGACGTAACGAGGCGTCCCTGAGCATGCCGTGGCGCCCCCGCCTCACGCCCCACGACGGCGGAAGCCGACCTCCTTCGCCTCCACCGTCCGGGCGCCCATGTTCCGCCGCATCATCTCCAGCGCGGCGTCCGCCAGCGACTCGTGGATGTGGGCCACCGCGTCCGTCGGCACTGTCACCTCGATGTGCCGGATGTGCGCGTCGAGCGCCGAGTACAGCACGCACTGCTCGGTCACCTGACCGCACAGCACGACATGACCGACGCCGAGCTGTCCCAGGAGGTACGCCAGCGGCGTCTCGAAGAAGATCGAGTGCCGTGCCTTCACCACGAACAGGGAGGAGCCGTCCGGCCGGACCGGCTCCACCAGCTCGGCGTGCGGCCCCGCCAGTGCGGTGTCCAGGATCTCGCCGTGGTGGGAGCGCCACTGGCCGAAGTTGTCATTGACGTAGATCACGGGTACGTCGCGCTCCCTGGCCCGCGCCAGCAGCTCCACCAGGACGGGCAGGGCCCGGCGCACGGAGGGGATGAGCAGCTCGGCGTCCTCGTGCTCGTACGTATTGATCATGTCGATCACGATGAGTGCCGACCCGTCACCCGCGTCGCCCGGCTTTTCGGTCGTGCCCATCGCGCGCGTCAGCCGAGCGCCTCGCGCAGCGCGGGCAGCAGCGTCTTCGCCGACCAGTCCAGGAAGGCGGGCTGCGACTCACCGCCGATCTGCACGAGGGCGATCTCGGTGAACCCCGCGTCGGCGTACGGCTTCACCGCCGCCACGAAGTCCTCCGGATCGTCACCGCACGGGATCGACTCGGCGACGTCATCCGGCTTCACGAACTGGGTGGCCGAGTCGAACGAATCCGGGTGCGGAAGCTCGGAGTTGACCTTCCAGCCACTGCCGAACCACCGGAACTGGTCGTGCGCGCGGCGCACGGCGGCGTCCTTGTCCGGGTCGTAGCAGACCGGCAGCTGACCCACCCGGGGCTTGCCCTGCCCGCCGTGCCGGTCGAAGGACGTGAGGAGCTCCGCCTTGGGTTCCGTCGCGATGACCAGGTCGGCGAGACGGCCGGCCAGCGCGCAGGAGCGTTCTCCGGAGACCGCGAGGCCGATGGGCGGCGGCTCGTCCGGCAGATCCCACAGCCGGGCGGATTCCACGTCGAAATGGGTCCCGCGGTGGTTCACATGGCCGCCGCCGAAGAGCGCCCGGATGATCTCCACGGCTTCCTCGAGCATCTCGTGGCGTACGTCGACGGAGGGCCAGCCGCCGCCGACGACATGCTCGTTGAGGTTCTCGCCCGAGCCCAGGCCCAGCCGGAACCGGCCCTCGGACAGCAGTTGCAGCGTCGCGGCCTTCTGGGCGACGACGGCCGGGTGGTACCGGAAGGTGGGGCAGGTCACATACGTCATCAGGGGGATGCGCGAGGTGGCCTGCGCGGCCGCTCCGAGCACCGCCCAGGCGTAGGGGGCGTGGCCTTGTGAGCGCAGCCAGGGGAAGTAGTGGTCGGAGGTCACCGAGAAGTCGAAGCCCGCCTCCTCGGCCTGGACGACATGGTCCACCAGGGCACGGGGGCCGGCCTGCTCGGTCATCATCGTGTATCCGATTTGCACCATAAGCCGCCGACTTCCCAGAAGGTCGGCGCGAAAACATCGCCGACTCCCCGGTACGCACGGTGTTCGCCGCCCCGGCCTGCCCGTACGCCGCCCCCGATCGCCGGACCGTGCGACCCTGAGCGAGAGACGCGAGAGCCGAAGGAGCGCGGCGATGACGCAGCAGGCCCGGGAACTTCTGGACGCCACCGCACAGGCGCTCGCCCCTCAGCAGGGTGCCAACCGGCTCGTGGACGCGATCGCCGAAGGCGCCGCGAGCCGCATCGCGATCGGCACCCTCGCCATGGAACAGCGCCACATCGTCGCCTCCGACCGCCGCTCCCTGCTGCACCTGGCCGCCCGCGCGGCCGCCCGCCCCCGGGGCGCCTCGCTCTTCACGACCCTCGCGGAAGGTGAGGCCCACGCCCAGGACCGGCTCTACGCCCTGCTGACCGGCTGCGGCGTGGACGAGGTGGCGGCGGCGGCGTACGAACCGCTGGCCGGCTGCCAGGCCTATCCGGCGTACGTGGCGTGGCTGGCCCTCAACGGCGACCCGGCCGACGTGGCGGTCGCCCTGCACGCGAATTTCGCCGCCTGGGGCGGATACTGCGCCACCCTCGCCGGGGCGCTGCGCAGCCGGTACGGATTCAGTGACGAGGCCTGCGGCTTCTTCGACTTCTTCGCCCTGCCGGCCCCCGCCCTGAAGGAGCAGGCCGTCGCCGCCGTACAGGAGGGCCTGGACGACGGGAACGTCACCATGCCGGCGGCGCTCCGTTACGGGCGGCTGCTCCAGGCCTACGAGGCGATGTTCTGGGACACGCTGTGGGAGGCCACCGGGCGGCCCTGACCCGGGTCGGTCGCACTCGATCCCCCTCGGCGACCACCCGGCCGCACCCGATCGACGCGCGTTCGCGTGGCCGGAATGCGGGTACCCGCCGAGCGTCCTGCTGCCCAGGGGGCAGACCGGAGATCCACGCGGGAGGCATCCATGGCCGTGCGGCACCAGCTGATCAAGACGCCCCCCGAGGCGGTGTGGGCCGTGCTGTCGGACGGGTCGCGCTACAGCGACTGGGTCGTCGGCACTTCCTCGTCCCGGCAGAAGTCCGGCGACTGGCCGAAGACCGGCTCCGTGATCGAGTACACCGTCCGCCTGGGCCCGTACACGGCCTCGGGCGAGACCGTCGTACGGCTCCACGAGCCGCCCCGGCGCCTGGAGCTGGAGGCGCACAGCGGCGCGCTGGGCACGGCCCGGATCGCCATCGAGGTACGCCCCTGGGGCGACGAGTCGCTCGTCATCATCGACGAACACCCCTTGCGCGGACCCGGCGGCTTCCTGCACAACGCGGCCGTCGACGCCCTGCTCCAGCTGCGCCACCGCGCCATGCTCCGCCGCCTGGCCGACCTCGTCGAAAAGATCGAACAGGGCACCGGCACGCAGGGCGTTCGGGCCGCGCGGGAGGCCCCATGACACCCGGCACGGGGCCCGTCGCAGCGCCCGACACGGTGCCGGACGCGGTGGTCATCGGTGCCGGACCCAACGGGCTCGTGGCGGCCAACGTGCTCGCCGACGCCGGCTGGTCGGTCGAGGTACTGGAAGCACAGGACGAGCCCGGCGGGGCGGTGCGCAGTGACCGCGGGGTCCACCCCGACTACGTCAGTGACGTGTTCAGCGCCTTCTACCCGCTGGCCGCCGCCTCCCCCGTACTGTCCCGTCTCGCCCTTCACGAGGAGGGCCTGCGCTGGAGCCACGCGCCTCGCGTGCTGGCCCACCCGCTGCCCGACGGGCGGTGCGCGGTGCTGGAGCGCGACCGTACGGCCACGGCGAGCGCGCTGGAGCGGTTCGCCCCCGGCGACGCCCTGGCCTGGGACAACCTGTGCGACATCTGGGACCGCATCGGGGAGGACGTCCTTGCCGCCCTGTTCACGCCCTTCCCTCCGGTACGGGCCTCCGCCCGGCTTCTCGCCCGCCTGCGCGGCGCGGGCGGCCTGCGCCTGGCCCGCACGATGCTGCTCCCGGTACGGCGCCTGGCGGAGGAGGAGTTCCACGGCGAGGGGGGACGGCTGCTGCTGGCCGGCAGCGCCCTGCACGCCGACCTCGCCCCCGAGTCGGCGGGCAGCGGCGGATTCGGCTGGCTGATGTGCATGCTCGGTCAGACGCACGGCTTCCCCGTGCCGGTCGGCGGGGCCGGCGCGCTCACCGGCGCGCTCGTACGGCGCCTTCAGCGGCGTGGCGGCGTGGTGCGCTGCGGGGAGCGGGTGGTGGAGGTGACCGTCCGCTCCGGACGGGCGGTGGCGGTGCGGACGGCCGCAGGCGAGACGGTGCCGGTGAACCGGGCCGTCCTCGCCGACGTGGCGGTACCGGATCTGTACGGGAGCCTCGTCGGCCCCCAGCACCTGCCGCCCCGGCTGCTCGACGACATGCGCCGCTTCCAGTGGGACTGGGCCACCTTCAAGGTCGACTGGGCGCTGTCGGGCCCCCTGCCGTGGGCGGCCGGTGAGGCGGCGGCCGGCGCGGGCACGGTGCATGTGGCGGACGGGATGGACGAGCTCACCCGGTTCTCGGCCCAGCTCGCGATGCGGCAGGTGCCCGACCGGCCGTTCCTGCTGGTCGGCCAGATGACCACGGCCGACGCGACCCGCTCCCCGGCCGGAACGGAGTCGGCCTGGGCGTACACCCACGTACCGCACCGCGTCGGCGGCGACGCGGGGGAGGACGGCATCACGGGCGGCTGGGACACCCGTGAGCAGCAAGCCTTCGCCGACCGCGTCGAGGCGCAGGTCGAACGCTTCGCGCCCGGGTTCCGCTCCCTCGTCCGCGCCCGCCGCGTCCTGGCCCCGCCGACCCTCCAAGCGATGGACGCGAACCTGTACGAGGGGGCCATCAACGGCGGCACCACGGCGATGCACCAGCAGCTCGTCTTCCGCCCCGTCCCCGGCACCGGGCGCCCCGAGACCCCCGTGGAGGGCCTCTACCTCGCCTCCGCGGGCGCCCACCCCGGGGGCGGCGTCCACGGCGCCCCCGGCGCGAACGCCGCCCGCGCGGCCCTCCGCAGCATCCGCCCCGTGCGCCGTGTCCTGGCCGGTGCGCAGACCGCCCTGGCCTCCCGTGGCCGCCGCGCCTCCTCCCCGGACCTGCCGCCCACGGCATAGCGCGCGGACCGGATGCGTGCCTTCTGCGCCGTTCACCGCCCCTGCCAGTCGTATACAACGCGCGCACGGCGTGGCCCGCACGGCGGAGAAGGCCGTGCGGGCCACGGGAATGGGCTCGGCGCGAAGTCCCCTGGAGCCGCCCCGAGTTCACAAAAAACCCGGCGTGCTCAGAAGTGCGCGCGCAGAGGGCGCGCTCAGAAGGAGAAGACGGCCGACCCTTGCGACTGCAAGATGCACGAATTGGCGTACGTCTTCTCGAAGTTGACGCGCCGGCCTTCCCAGGTGCCCTCCGCCGTGACGACGACCGGGTCGTAGATCTTGATGCAGGGCCGCCCCTCGTCACCGCCCAGCCGGTCGAACCGCCCGTCGGCCTGGCGCAGTTCGGCACACGCCCGCTGCGGCGCCGGGTGCGTCCCACCCGGGGTCGGAGTACAGGTGAGCGTCACCGCCCGCGTGGGTACGGCGGTCGCGGCGTCCTCGCCTTGGGCGACCGTGAGCACCAGCGCCGTCGGTGCGTAGAGCCGCGGTTCGGGCGCGGCGGCCTTCGCGGCGGCCCCCGAGACGGTCATGGGCCCGAGGACCCCCGCTGTGGCCAGACCGCAAACGATGGCGCGCCTTACCAGTTTCCGCATGGCATGAAACCTCTCACTCGATTCCGGTTCGGTGCGGCAGCCACATTGCCTCGCTCGTCCTGTTGACGCACATTCAGCGGAGCTTTTCGGTTTGGTCTGTTATTCAAGCGCTGACGCGAAACGTATTCCCCCGGCGTGGCTCCGGACCCCACGTCCCCCCTCCCACCAGCCACTTGAGGGGTGCTCGAATACGGTTCAAACGTCCACCATGCGTAGAACCTTACGGGTGGTCGGGAATCAACACGTCCGAAACATGACGGCAACACGTAGGGTGGGGGGAGCGATGGGATCCAGCCTCCGTCGCGAGCCCCGGCGTAAAACGAACTTTCATCAGAAGGTAATGTTCGGGCAAAGTTGATGTAGCCGTCGTGGCGCACGATCGGAAACGCGTCGCACCCCGGTGCCGCGCGCCCCGACGGCACTGCGGCGACCCCGCAGACATGTTCCTCAGACCCACCCCCCACGCACCAGACACTGACCCGACCACACCGCGCCCCGGGCCCCAACACCCCGGCGCAGGAGGCAGGCCGCCATGAAAACCCTGATCGACAACGCCCGAATGTTCCCCACCCAGGTCGCCCGGCGACCTGAGGAGTTCCGCGAACTCGCCGCCGGACAAGCGCCTCAGGCGCTGTTCATCACGTGTTCCGACTCCCGGGTGATCCCCTCCCTGATCACCGGCGCCCGTCCGGGCGAGCTCTTCGAACTCCGTACCGCGGGCAATGTCGTCCCGCGCTACGACCTGGCACGGCCGAGCGGCGAGGCCGCCACCGTCGAATACGCCGTCCGCGTCCTCGGCGTCCGCGACATCGTCGTCTGCGGACACTCCCACTGCGGCGCCGTCGGCGCCCTCGTACGCGGTGACGACCTCTCCGCCGTCCCCGCCGTACGCGGCTGGCTCAACCACTCCATACCCGAGCCGCCGGACACCCAGGACCTGGCCCAGGCCGTGCGCCGGCACGCCGTGGCGCAGATCGCCACCCTCCGCGGCTACCCCGCTGTGGCGGAGCGCCTCGAACAGGGGCAACTGACGCTCCACGCCTGGTACTACGAGGTCGACACCGGTGTGGTGAGCAGTCACCGGCCGGAACGGGACGGAGAGTTCATGCCGCTGTGAGGCGGCCGCAGGACCTCCCGTATCCCGTTCCGTTCGTCCGCCGTCCGCGCGGACCGCACCGCTAGGAACCGACCCTCATGTTCTCCTTGTTGAAAGACCCCTCAGTGCTGCGCCGCGACATCCTCGCGTCGCTCGTCGTCTTCCTCGTCGCCCTGCCCCTGTGCGTGGGCGTGGCCGTCGCCTCCGGCGTCCCCGCCGAACTCGGCCTGGTCACCGGCATCGTGGGCGGGCTCATCGTCGGCGCCCTGCCCGGCAGCTCCCTCCAGGTGAGCGGCCCCGCCGCGGGCCTGACCGTCCTGGTGTACGAAGCAGTCCAGGAGTTCGGCCTCGGCGCGCTCGGTGCCATCGTCCTCGTATCCGGGCTACTCCAACTCTTGCTCGGCGCCCTGAAGTTCGGCCGCTGGTTCCGGGCCATTTCCGTCGCCGTGGTGCAGGGCATGCTCGCCGGCATCGGCCTGGTCCTGATCCTCGGCCAGGTGTACGCGATGGCCGACACCGATCAGCCGTCCGGCGGCCTCGGCAAGATCGCCGGCCTGCCGGACCTGGCGGGCTCCGTCGTCTCCGGCGGCACCGCGCTCACGGCGTTCCTCATCGGCGCCGGAACCGTGGCCATTCTCGTCCTGTGGCCACGGCTCCCCGCCCGGGCCCGGGTGATCCCCGGCCCGCTCGTCGCGGTGGCCCTCGCCACCGCCGTGGTCGCCGTGTTCAACCTGCCCGTCGCCAAGGTCGAGGTGCAGGGCCTGCTGGAAGCCGTCCAGCCCCCCGGCCTGGGCGACTTCGGCGACCTCGCCGGAGTGGCGGCGATCGGCACGGTCCTCGCGTTCACCCTGATCGCCTCGGCCGAGAGCCTGTTCAGCGCGGCCGCGGTGGACCGCATGCACGACGGGCCGCGCACCGACTACGACAAGGAGCTGATGGCTCAGGGAGTCGGCAACACCGTCTGCGGCGTACTCGGCGCGCTTCCGATGACCGCCGTCATCGTCCGCAGCTCCGCCAACGTCCAGGCCGGTGCCCGCACGGCCCTCTCGCGCATCCTGCACGGCCTGTGGCTGCTGCTGTTCGTCGCGCTGCTGCCCGCCGCCATCGGCGTCATCCCGCTCGCCGCGCTCGCCGGCGTGCTGGTGCACGCCGGCTGCAAGCTCATACCCGTCAAGGAGCTGGCCCCGCTGTGGCGCGAACACCGGGGCGAGGCGGTGATCCTCGGCATCACCGCCACTGCCATCCTGGTCACCAACCTCTTCGAAGGCGTGATGCTGGGCCTGCTGCTCGCGGTCTGCAAGACCGCGTGGGAGACCTCCCACCTCCACGTGGACGTCCGGGAACTGACCGGTGGCCGTCTGGTCGCGGCCATCACCGGCAACGCCACCTTCCTGCGGCTGCCGAGGATCCTGGGCGAGCTGGAGGCCCTGCCGAAGGACCGGCCGATCGAGCTGGACCTGTCGGGGCTGCGCCACCTCGACCACGCGTGCCGTGTCGCCCTGGAGAACTGGGCGCAGCGCCACAACGACGCCGGTACGGAACCGGTACGCATGCTGCCTCCGGCCGGAGCCGCGGTTCAGGTCCCGTCGGCGTCCAGCACGTAGTCGACGACGGACGAGGGCGTCAGCCGGTCGTTCTTGATGATCGCAACGGCCTCGTTCCGGGCCCGGGCCCGGGCCCGCGCTCGTGCTCGGTGGCCTGGGCGGTCGCGGCACCGGCGGTGAGCAGCACGCCGGTGGCCGCGGCCATGGCGGTGGCACGGAAGTTCAAGGTTGCCGTCTCGACTCCTGGATCGTTGCATCCTGCCGCCCGGTCCCGCCTCATGGGCGCCCACGGCGGTCGCGACCGCTGGTGACCGGCGGAGACCTGCCTGTTGACCAGAATGACGGAAAAGGAGTTATATAGGAGATAAAGGGCAGATAAAGTCTTCCACAGGAGGCGGGCCCGCGATGACCACTCATCCAAGCATCGAGCAACACCCCGATCTGGCCGAGATGCGCTCCCGGTTCGAACGGGCGACCAGCACTCCCCGCGGCCAGGCCGTCGAGACCCTCGGTCTTCTGACGGGTCTCTACCTGGCGGCCTCCCCATGGATCGCCGGGTTCAGCGGTCTCACCACTCTGGCGGTGACCAACCTGATCACCGGTATCGCCTACGCCCTGTGCATGGGCGGATTCACCTCGGCGTACGAGCGGACCCACGCCATGGCCTGGGCCGCGTGCGCCATCGGCGCGTGGACGATCGTCTCACCGTGGGTCGTGGCGGGTAACGTCGATACGACCCGCAGTGTGGTCAACAACGTCATCGTCGGCGCCGTGGCACTGCTGCTCGGACTGGCCATGGCCGCGGCCGCGATGAGCGATCGCCGCGGACGCGGACGCGCCCGCGGAGGCCCCGGCCCCGCCGCCATGGAGCGATGAGCTGACACGCTCGACCCGGAAGGCTCCGGTGCCGACGGCACCGGAGCCTTTCAACTCGGCTTCTTGCTCAGCTTTCAGCCCAGGGTGATGACCACCTTGATGTCGTTGTCCTGAGCTTCGAAAGCCTCGGTGGCGCGTTCCAGCGGTACCCGCCTGGTGATCATCCGCTCCAGCCATGCGATGTCCGCTTCGGCCAGTGCGTCGGCGGCCTGGTGGTAGTGGCGCAGGTTGGCGTTGACCGAGCCCACCACCGCGTCGTTCTCCAGCACCAGTTCCCGGTTGATGCTTCCGGCGTCGATGGACAGACGCCGCCCCTTGGGGGACACGCCGGCGAGGCAGATGACCCCATAGGTCGCGGTCCCCGCCATCGCGTCGAAGACCACAGGCCCCGCCCCCGTCGCCTCGATCACCACGTCGGGACGCAGCGCGGACGTCACCTGACCGACGTCCTCACTGTGATACGTGGCCCCCAGGGCAGCCACCAGAGAGGGCTTCGGCCCGGCGGTGACCCGGTCCAGAACGTGCACCTCCAGTCCGCGCTGCACGCCCAGGAGCGCGGCCAGCAGGCCGATCGGACCCGCCCCGGTCACAAGGGCCCTCCGCGGCTCGAACCAGGACCGGCCGCCGACCCGTTCCACCTGCTCCCATGCCTTGGCGACCACGGTGGTGGGCTCCATCAGCACCCCCACCTCCTCCAGGCCCGGAGCCAGCTTGACGGCGTAGTCACGCTCCACGGTCCACAACTGACTGGCATATCCGTCGCGTTCCTTGATGCCCCGCTCGGTGTAGTGGCCGTTGCGGCACATGTCGAACTCGCCCCGTGCGCACGCGCCGCACGGCTCGGGATCGGGCCGCCGTACCACCCCCACCACCAGGTCCCCGGCCTCGAAACCGCTGCCCGGCGGGGCCTGGTGGACCCGGCCGAGCGATTCGTGGCCCAGGATCAGCCGGTCCCGACCCGGCGGCGCCCACCCGTACTCGCCGGCCACGATCTCCTTGTCGGTACCGCAGACCCCGACTGCCAGCCCCGCCACCAGCAGCTCGCCCCCGCCGGGCACCGGCTCGGGAACGTCCCCGACTTCCAGTGACTGAGCGGTCATGGGCCGGACGGTTACGGCGCGCATAAGCGGTCTCCCACGCGGACATCAGGGGCCGGGCATCCCAAGGCAGGGTCTTTCACGGCTGTGAGTGCCCAGGCCGCGCGTCCATATACCTGCCCTGAACACCTGCGCTGACCGCCGAAGGCGCCGACAGCCGGGCCCGGTGACGTAACGGACTCAGTCCTGGAACGCGGCGACGGCGTCGAATGCCACCTCGCGCAACGTGCGGTGCACGTTCCGTCTGGCCCCCCGGACGGTGATCGCGACCGGGTCGGGGCGCATGGTGGCGGCCCGGAGCAAGGCGTAAGCGCACGCCAGGTCGATCCGCGTGAGGTTGTGCATGTTCAGCACCCATGTGCGTGCCTCTGTCAGCCGCGGGTCGGCGAACCGTTCCTCCAACTCGCGGACCATGTGCGCGTCCAGTGCCCCCCGGAAGTCCAGAACCGCGCGCTGCCCGTCAGCCGACGTGATCGTGACGGGCGCGGTCTGCGGCACGGCGGCGGCGCTCGGATCACTTGCCACGGCGGGCCTCCTTGCCGGTCAACCAGCTCTGCACCCTTCCCTCCATCCTGCCACCGTCCGCTTCCCTACGGCACGGACCCCGCCTCCCGCTTCAGGCGCTCACCGAGGGTGCGGGCGAAGTCCTCAGCCCGCTGAAGCTGGGTGCGCAGCTTCGCCACCTGCTCCGTGGCGGCTCTTTCGTAGGTGCTGACGCGCTCCAGCAGGGCATCGCGCTCGTCCGGATCGAGACCGTCCACGGCGTCCAGGCGGTCGGTGGCGTCAAGGAGGTCGCGCATCTGGTCGAGGCTGAACCCCAGCGGCTTCATGCGGCGGATCACCATCAGGCGCTCGACATCCCGCTCGGTGTAGAGGCGGAAGCCACCCTGGGAGCGGGCGGAGGGGACGACGAGGCCCGTCTCCTCGTAGTGCCGGATCGTCCGCAGAGACAGCCCTGTGCGCTCGGCGACCTCCCCGATCTGCATATGCGTGCTGTCCATGCGCCGGCCTTACCGTTCGTGATCGCTACTGAGGTGCCCAGGCAACCACCTGGCGCATCTCTACCCTAACGTTAGGGTAGAGTTCGAGTGAGTGGCGGTCGCGGCTTGTACTGTGCCCGCCGTCGCAGTGCCGGGGCCGATGGTGCCCCCGGCGAAGATCCGATGCCTTGCAGGAGAGAGCGTGCGCGAGTCCTTGGTGCCCGGCGCCGCTGCCTGCCCGCCGTGAAGCTTCGCCCCTGACTGATCACGACCCCCACCGACCCGCGGCCCGCGGCCCGTCCGCTCGCCGCACACCGCGTCGGGCCTGCTTGAGGCCTTCGGCCGGCCGTGCCCCGCGTCGACCGCCGGGCGCCCGTGTCCGCCCGGGCTCGCCGGTGCCCTTCCCCGCCGCACACCGCGACCGTACGTCGTCGGGGTGCGCCTGAGTACGACAGGTGCCTTCTCGTTGTCTTCTCCCGTAACCTCTCCTGCCGCGCGGCTGCGCGGTCTGCGTCCTCAGTGGCTGAACGATCCCCGGGTGTGGCGCACCGAGGTGCTGGCCGGTCTGGTCGTCGCGCTCGCGCTCATCCCTGAGGCGATCTCGTTCTCGATCATCGCGGGCGTCGATCCGGCCATCGGTCTGTTCGCCTCGTTCACGATGGCCGTGGTGATCTCCATCGTCGGCGGCCGCCGCGCCATGATCTCCGCCGCCACCGGAGCCGTCGCACTGGTCGTCGCGCCGCTCAACCGCGAGCACGGCCTGGGCTATCTGATCGCCGCCGTCATCCTCGCCGGGGTGTTCCAGGTCGCGCTGGGCGCGCTCGGCGTGGCGAAGCTGATGCGGTTCATCCCCCGGTCCGTGATGGTCGGATTCGTCAACGCCCTCGCCATCCTGATCTTCATGGCGCAGATCCCGGAGATGCGCGACGTGCCGTGGGCCGTCTACCCCCTCCTCGCCGGCGGCTTGGCGCTGATGGTCTTCTTCCCGAAGATCACCACCGTGATCCCCGCCCCGCTCGTCTCCATCGTCATCCTGACCGCCATCACCCTCGCCGCCGGCATCGCGGTCCCCACGGTCGGTGACAAGGGCGACCTGCCCTCCTCGCTGCCCGTCCCGGGCCTGCCGGACGTGCCGTTCACCCTGGACACCCTCACCACCATCGCCCCCTACGCCTTCGCCATGGCGCTGGTCGGCCTGATGGAGTCCCTGATGACCGCCAAGCTCGTCGACGACATCACCGACACCCGCTCATCCAAGACCCGCGAGTCCATCGGCCAGGGCATCGCCAACATCGTGACCGGCTTCTTCGGCGGCATGGGCGGCTGCGCCATGATCGGCCAGACCATGATCAACGTGAAGGTGTCCGGCGCCCGCACCCGCCTGTCGACGTTTCTCGCGGGAGCCTTCCTGATGGTGCTGTGCATCGTCTTCGGCCCGGTGGTCTCCGACATTCCCATGGCCGCGCTGGTCGCCGTCATGGTCATGGTGTCGTTCGCGACCTTCGACTGGCACTCCATCGCGCCGAAGACCCTCCGCCGTATGCCCGCCGGCGAGATCGCCGTCATGGTGATCACCGTCGCGTGTGTGGTCACCACCCACAACCTCGCCATCGGCGTCGTCGTGGGCTCGGTCACCGCCATGGTCGTCTTCGCCAAGCGTGTCGCCCACCTCGCCGACGTCACCGCCGTCACCGATCCCGACGGGACCACGGTGGTGTACCGGGTCACCGGCGAGCTGTTCTTCGCCTCGTCCAACGATCTCGTCGGCCGGTTCGACTACGCCACGGACCCCGACCGTGTCGTCATCGACCTGAGCGCGGCGCACATCTGGGACGCGTCCTCCGTCGCCGCCCTGGACGCCATCGAGACCAGGTACGCGCAGCGCGGCAAGACGGTCGAGATCACGGGCCTCAACCAGCCGAGCGCCCACATCCACGGCAAGCTCAGCGGCGAGCTCACCGGCAGCCACTGACCGGCGCCGGCCCGGCAGCCACTGACCGGTGCCGGCCGGCAGCGGGACGCACCACAGCCTCAGCTGAACCACGCGTGCGTGGACAGTTCGGGACGCGCCCCTCGAAGGGTGCGTCCGAGGACCACCGCACTGGAGATGAGGCCGACGTGGCTGAGCCCCTGCGGGAAGTTGCCGAGGAACGTTCCCGTGGTGGGGTCGATCTCCTCGGGGAGCAGGCCCAGCGTGTTCGCGTAGGAACACAACCGGTCGAAGAGCTCGTGGGCTTCGTCGACGCGGCCCTGTCCGGCGAGATTGTCGACCAGCCAGAAGCTGCACAGCAGGAACGCGCCCTCCGGCTGGTCGATGCCGTCGGGGGAGTGCTGGGGGAGGTACCGGTGGAGGAGGCCGCCCCCCGCGCCGAGCCGGTCGGCGATGGCACGGGTCGTCGCGATCATGCGCGGGTGGTCGGCGGGAACCACGCGGCGGAGGGGGAGAGCCAGCAGTGAACCATCCAGGGCTCCGCCCGTGCCCAGGTGCTCGGTGAGTGCGCCGGCTTCGTCGTCCCACGCCTCGCTGAGGATGCGTTCGGTGAGGTGACGCGCCTCCGTGGCCCATGTGTCCGCATCTCCGGGCAGGTTGAGGCGCCGGCACAGGCGGGCGGCTCGATCGAGGGCGACTTGGCACATCGCGGCGGAGTAGGTGAACGGCCGGCCCGGGGTCCGTACCTCCCAGATGCCGTGATCGGGTGTGCTCCATGCCGTTCGGGCCCTCTGGGCGAGGCCGGCAAGGCGCTGCCAGAGGTCGCTGCCGAGGGTGCCGCCGGTGGCGGACCACTGGAAGGCGCAGTCGAGGATCTCCCCGTACACATCGTGCTGCACCTGCTCGGTCGCGGCGTTCCCCCAGCGCACCGGCCGGGAGCGGCGATAGCCCTCCAGCGCGTCGTCAGCCGTCTCGGGTGCGGGAGCGCGGCCGTCGACGTCGTACAGGACGCGGGGGCGGTCTTGCCACTCGGCGGTGGTCAGAGCCCACTCGAGGAAGCGTCCGGCTTCCTTCGGCAGCCCGATGCGGCGGAGCGCGAAGACCGCGTAGGCGGCGTCGCGGATCCACGCGTAGCGGTAATCCCAGTTGCGTGCCCCGCCGATGCACTCGGGCAGCGAGGAGGTGGGTGCCGCGACGATGGCCCCGTTGTCCATGTGGTCCAGCAGCTTCAGGGTGATGGCCGAGCGGCGTACCAGCTCCGGGTGCGGCACGGCAGGCACCACGTACGCCGTCCATCGCCGCCACGCACGCACCGTCTCCGCCAGAGCCGCCTCCGCCGCGTCGGGCTGTGTGGGACGAGTGGCGTGCGCTTCCCAGTCGAGTACGACGCAGAGCTGTTCCCCCGCGGTCAGGCGGATGGTGCTGTCGAGCCCTGACAGGGGGTGCGAGCAGGCGAGGTGAAGGGAGAGCGGCTGCCGCGGACAGTCCACGTCCCAGCCGTGCGGCGTGCGGGTGAGCCGCCCGCCTCCCCGCGGGTGCAGCGACACGCGCACATCCACCTCGCCGTGTGTGACGCGGGCGCAGCGGAGCAGCCGGCCCGTTCCTGGCCGGCCGCTCACCTCCAGCCGGGTCGCCGGACGCAGCGCGAAGCCATCGGTCACCTCCACGACGCCGGTCGGCGTGCGAAGGTCGGTGACGAGGACCGCCGTGTCCTCGACATACCGCTGAGCGCTGTGGCGGACATCGTCCGGGGCGATGAGGAAGCGGCCGCCGCGGTGCCGGTCGAGCAGAGCACAGAACAGCGGCGGTGAGTCGAAGCGCGGTACGCACATGAAACTGATCGCCCCGTCGCGCCCCACGAGGGCTGAGCCGCGACCGTCGCCGATCAGCCCATGGTCAGCGATGGGCAGATACCCGTCATGCCTCTCCAGGCTCCTCCACGCACGCGCGGCCACAGCCACAGCTTCCTCCCACTCCCGGTCACCCCGCGCCGGCGCAAGGCCCGCCACGGGATCAGTAGGGCCCGCGCGCCGAGGCGGCAGGCACGGCGACTGTCACAGGGTCGGCTCGACGGGCGGAACACGAGCGAATCCGCCGCTCTCCTCACCTGCGGCGGGAGCGCGTGAACAGCAATGCCAAGGCGAGCACGAAGACCACGATGCCGATGGCCAGCAGATAGCCCAAACCTTTCACCACGGCGCCGATGAGTCCCAGGATGACGGCCAGGAGAACCAGAGCCAGGAAGACTGTCATGGCGAGCTCACCTCCGGGGTGGGAACGCGTCCGTCGCCGGCACGCACCTGTACCACCAGCGTGCCCTTGGCCCCTGCCTGGCGCGAGGCGAGCGCCGCTGTGGCGGCGCCGTGGCGCGGAGGACACTCGGACCACCTCGTCGGTGGGTCATGGGGCTCATGCGGGTCCCGTCCTTGCCGACGCCTCGGGCGGTGTTGTCGATGACCGGGATGCCGTTCCTGCCGGTGCGCCGGTGGGAGACGACGACGATCTCCTTGGGGCCCCGGTCCTCGATGAGCGAGAGGTGCGTCAGCCACGGGAGTGTTCCTCGTCGGAGGGAGAGGAAGTGGCGGGGGCTCAGGCCGAGGTGTCGGCCGGGGGCAGGGCGCGGGCGATGAGCTGCGCGAGATGGGTGCCGGTGCGGTCGGTCCGCTGGGCGATCTGGGTGCGGCAGCTGAAGCCGTCCGCGAGCACGTGCGTGCTGGGGGCGGCCGAGCGCACCGCGGGGAGCAGGACCTGCTCGCCCGCGGCGACGGAGACGTCGTAGTGGCCGCGTTCGAAGCCGAAGTTCCCGGCGAGGCCGCAGCAGCCGGAGGCGAGCTGGGTGTTGTCGATGCCCATGCGGTGCAGCAGTTCGGCGTCGGCGCCGAAGCCGGACGTGGCGTGCTGGTGGCAGTGGGTCTGGCTGATCGACTGGGCTTCGGTCCGCGGGGGCTCCCAGTCGGGGGCGTGGTGGACGAGGAGTTCGGCGAGCGTGACGGTTGCCCGCGCGAGGCCGCGGGCGTCGTCGTCGCCATGGAGGAGTTCGGGCAGATCGGTCTTGAGGGTCGCCGTGCAGCTGGGTTCCAGGCCCACGACCGGGACGCCGCCGGCGACCGCCGGGGCGAGGGCGGCGGTGGCGCGCTGGGCGATGCGGCGGGCGACGCCGAGCTGTCCGGTGGTGATCCAGGTCAGCCCGCAGCACTGCGTACCGTCCGGGACCCGGACACGGAAGCCGGCGTTCTCCAGCACGGCGACCCCGGCCTTGAGCACCTCGGGGGTGAAGTGGTTGTTGAAGGAGTCCACCCACAGCATCACCGGCCCCCGCGGGCCCTCCCCCCGCGCTGTGCGGCGGCGGAACCACGTCAGGAAGGTCTCGTCCGCGAAACGCGGAATCTCGCGCTGGGAGGCGATACCGCCGAGCCGCTTGACGAGCGGCGCCAGACGGGAGGAGGTAAGGGCGTTGACCAGCCGCGGCATCCGGGCCGCCGGCCGTGACAGCAGCGGCAGCCAGCCCATGGTGTAGTGCGAGAGGGGCCGGATGCGCCTCTTGTAGTGGTGGTGCAGGAACTCCGACTTGTACGTGGCCACGTCCACACCGACAGGGCAGTCGGCGCCGCATCCCTTGCAGGCAAGACACAGGTCCAGCGCGTCGCGGACTTCGGTGGACCGCCACCCGTCGGTGATCACCTCACCCTGGGTCATCTCGTACAGCAGGCGGGCGCGGCCGCGGGTGGAGTCCTTCTCGTCCATCGTGACCCGGTAGCTGGGGCACATGACGTCGCCGCGGTGGGCGGCGGTGCGGCACTTGCCGACGCCGACGCAGCGGCGGGTGGCCTTGGCGAAGTCTCCGTCGTCGGCGCGGAAGGAGAAGCCCGTCGCCGGACGAGCCAGGGGCAGCGGGGTGCGGTGCGGGCTGACCCGGAGGTTGCCGTCGATGGGCAGCGGGCGCACGATCATGCTGGGGTTGAGGCCGTTGTCGGGGTCCCAGATGTTCTTGAACTCCTCGAACAGGCTGATGACATCCGGCCCGTACATCAGGGGCAGTAGCTCGGAGCGGGCCTGGCCGTCGCCGTGTTCGCCGGACAGCGAGCCGCCGTGCGCCGCGACGAGCTTCGCGGCGTCGGTGACGAAGGCGCGGAAGACGGCGGTGCCCTGTTCGGTGGTGAAGTCGAAGTTGATACGGACGTGCAGGCAGCCCTCGCCGAAGTGCCCGTAGACGGCACCTTGAAGGCCGTACTGCTTGAGCAGTCGCGTGAATCGCCGAAGGTACGAGCCGAGTTGGCCGGGCGGGACGGCTGCGTCCTCCCACCCCGGCCAGGCCTCGCTGCCGTCCGGCAGGCGGGTGGCCAGGCCCGCTCCGTCCTCGCGGATGCGCCACAGCCGCTGGGCGCGCGCGGGATCGGTGATGACCTCGCTGCCGGTGAAACCGGCGGCCTGCCGGGCGGTCTCGGCAAGTGCCGTGGCACGCGAGGGCAGCTCGTCGCACGCGCCTCCCAGCTCCGCGAACAGCCACGCCGGCGCGGCCGGCAGGGTGTCGATCGCGGCCCGGGTCTCCGGGCGGGTGACGATGTCGGTGAGCGCGTGGTCGAGCCCCTCCAGCGCCAGCAGCCGGTGCTTGAGCAGGGCGGGTACGGCGTCGGCGGCGGCGCAGGCATCCTGGAAGCCGAGGACGACCAGAGCGCGTGCGGGCGGCGGGGAGATCAGGCGGACGGTCGCCGAGAGCACCACGGCCAGCGTTCCCTCACTGCCGACGAGGGCTCGGGCGAGGTTGAACCGGTGCTCCGGCAGTAGGTGTTCCAGCGCATAACCCGACACCTGCCGCGGAAACCGCCCCAGCCCGGTGCGCAGCACGGCCAGGTTGCTCTGCGCCAGCCGGTACAGGGAGCCGATCAGCCGCCCGCGGTCGCCGCCTGCGGCGATGGCCTCCTCGATCTCCTGCTGGGTCATCTCGCCGAGCCGGAGCACCGTGCCCCGGTAGGTGACCACTTCGAGTTGCAGGACGCTGTCGGCCGTACGCCCCCAGGCCACCGAGTGCGATCCGCAGGCGTTGTTGCCGATCATGCCGCCGAGTGTGCAGCGGCTGTGGGTGGACGGGTCGGCGCCGAACAGCAGGCCGTGGCCGGAGGCGGCCCTTTGCAGGTCGTCCAGCACGATGCCCGGCTGCACCGTGGCGGTCCCGGCCCGCGGGTCCAGCGCGAGCAGCCGGTTGAAGTAACGGGAGAAGTCCAGGACCACGCCCGGCCCGAGCGCCTGGCCGGAGGTGCTGGTGCCGGCACCGCGCGAGGTGACCGGCACCCCCAGACGGCGGCAGACGGCGATCACGTTGAGGACGTGCTGCCGCTCGCGCGGGAACACCACGGCGAGCGGGACGCGACGGTAGTTGGAGGCGTCGGCCGAGTACTGCGCCCGGCGGCCGGCGTCACCGGCGACCTCGCCGCAGTCCCCTCGGCGAAGGGCCTCGGTCAGAGCTGCCGCATCGAGGCTGCCGACGTCCCGCATGGTCGTGGTCACTGTGCTCGCTCCTCGGTGCTCGCCGGTCACGTTCGACCTGGTCCACCTCACGATGCGGGTCGGGCGGCACATCCCACAAGGACGAGCAGATCGAAAGGATTGACGGTAAAGAAGCAAAAAGTACTTAGCTTGTTCTTCTTGGTCTGACCTGGTCAGGTTCGGCGATGGTAAGCAGTGGTCGCATGCCGCGGTACAGACGTGGGTGCGCCGGTTGGGTGGCTGGGCAGGCCGGATTGGTGTTCGGCTCTTAGCATCGCGTTGAGAACCGCCGCCGCGCCTGGACGCGCGGACTGCAGGCGATGGCAGCCATGAGCCCGCGGTGAGGCACTTGGGAGACAAGGTGTTCCAATGCGTGTGATCCTGCGAGCGACCAGTATGGCCATGGTTTGTGCTCTGGCTGCCGGGTGCAGCGGTGCCACCGGTTCGCCGGCACCGGGAGGAGCGCCGCAGGTGCCGCGTGAGGGCATGAGTGCGTTTCACGGGCAGAAGGTCACGTGGCGCGCGTGCCCGGCTGATGAGGTGCCTGACTCGGTACCGGACTCACTGCGGTTCGAATGCGCTGCCGTCGAGGTGCCGCTGGATTACTCCCGCCCGGATGGCAAGACGATCAAAATTGCCCTCAACCGTCTTGCCGCCACCGACAGCAAGAAGCGGATCGGGTCGCTGCTGACCAATCCCGGCGGCCCCGGGGCGTCAGGACTGGACTACCTTTACGGCTCCGGGGCTGATTTCAGTCCTGGCGTGCGGGCGCGCTACGACATCGTGGGCATGGACCCGCGCGGCGTCGGCGAGAGCAGCGAAGTGCACTGCCAGACGCGGCGGGAGCAGGCTGACCTGGAACGCAAGACGGGTGCGGAATCGCCTGCCTTCGGCAAGGCCCTCGCCGAGGTCTGCAAGAAGCGAGCGGGCGACCTGCTGCCCGTCGTGGGCACCGACAACGCGGCCAGGGACCTCGACGTCGTGCGGGCCGCCCTCGGCGACGACAAGCTGAACTTCTACGGGGTGTCCTACGGGACCCTGTTGGGCCAGTTCTACGCTGATCAGTTCCCCACCAGAACCGGGCGGATGGTGCTGGACTCGGTCGTCGACCCCACCGTGTGGCCGGGAGACAGTGCGACCGAGGCGGTGGCCTTCGAGACCGCGCTCAAGGTCTTCGTCCAAAGCTGCGTCGACCGCGAGAACTGCCCCATGGGCAGCAGCCGCAGCGCCGCTCTGAAGAAGATCGACGACCTGGTCACCCAGCTCAACGCCAAGCCGCTGCAGGCGAACGGGAACGAGCCGATCACCGGTCTGAGCGTCGTCGGCATGCTCATGTCCGCAATGTTCCACGAGGAGCAGTGGCCCCAGCTCGCTCAGAATCTCGGCGCCGCGTTCAGGGGTGACATGGCACCGCTGACGGAGCTCCTCCGGGACGAGCCCGCCGCAGAGGGCGACCAGCAGTGGGTGTCTCAGAGCAACAACGCAGTGCGCTGCCTGCACCTGCGCCCCGATCAGCGCACCGCGCAAGCGGTGGCCGAAGCCAACGAGGAACTGTCCAAGGTCGCGCCGGTGTTCGCGGACATCTTCGTCGTGGTGCGAAACGCCTGTGTCTACTGGCCTGCCAAGTCCCTGCCCAACGCCGGCCGGGCACTGGAGACCGAGGGAGCGCCGGAGATCCTGCTCGTGCAGAACTCCTTCGACGCCGCCACACCCGCGCAGTGGGCCAGGAGCGTGGAAGGCCAGCTTGCCAAGGCGCGCCTGGTGGTCAATGTTTCGGGTGGACACGGCTTCTACACCATGGGCTCCTGCACGAGAAACGCCGTCGACGACTACCTGATCAAGGGCACCCTGCCGCCCCGTGGCAAGACCTGTCATGACCGGGCACGCGGCATCGCCGGCCCAAGCACCACACCGAGCGACTGAACCAGCGCAGCCAACGGCCGGCCAAGCCGCTGTCCGTCGCGCCTCAAGGCCGAGCTATAGGGCGAGTGGTTGTGCTGCCGAACCTTCTGGTTGTACAGTCGAACCATGTCGAAGGATCGCAGGACCGATGACCCGGTTGTCCTCCAGAAGGCACTGGGGAATTTCATCCGCGCCTTCGGGCTGCACCAGCCGGAAACAACCCCCTGTGGCCAGGCGATCCCCGTCTCCGAGGCGCATGCCCTGGGCGAGCTGGCGCAGGAAGGGGAACTGCGGCAGGTGGAACTGAGCCGTCGGCTGCGGCTCCAGAAGAGCACCGTGAGCCGACTGGTCGGGCAGTTGTCCGCCCGCGGCTGGCTGGAACGCGTCCCGGCACCCGAGGACGGACGGGGCGTCGTACTGCGACTCACCTCCTCGGGACGGCGAGCTGCGCAGAACCTCGACGACGCACGACGGGAGCGGTTCTCCCGACTACTTGAATCGATCCCGGATCAGGAAAGAGCGGGCGTACTGCACGCCCTGGACGTCATGGTGGAGGCACTGGGTGAGTAACGGCAGTCGCCGGGCCCTGGGCGCGGGTGCGGCTGCGGCCGTCGTCGGCGCGGCGGTGGCTGTGGCCCTGGTGGCCGGCGGATCACAGCAGGACCCGGACGACCGGCAGACAGACCGGCAGAAGGCGGTGGCCGAGCGGGGCCAGAGCGTGATGCCCTTCGACCTCGAACAGACCACGCACCACTTCACGCCCACGGCAACGGGCGGAATCCAGGAAGTCGTCGCCGACCGGCGCGGCGATGCCGAGCAGGTCGACCTGATACGCGCGCATCTGCGAAAGGAGGCCCAGGCGTTCAGCCGGGGTGACTTCTCAGACCCGGCTCGGATCCACGGCGCGGACATGCCCGGCCTCGCCGAGCTCCAGGACGGCTATGACCGCTTCGAGGTGCGGTACGGGGAGCGCGCGGACGGAGCCATCTTGACCTACGCCACGGACGACCCCCGGCTGGTCGATGCCCTGCACAACTGGTTCGAGGCCCAGCTCGGCGACCACGGCGGGCACGCCAAGCCCGGCCATTGAACCGGCGGCCCGTCGACACGTGCGCACTCTGAGCTCGGACGCAGCAGCACGTCCGGAGCCATGATGAGGCGGCTTGCGCAAGCTGGTCCGGTCGAGTCGCCGGGGGCTCGCCCCGTCGTGCTGCCTTCCGGGTGAGCCGGCCTGGTCATACGCCTTTCGGAGCGCTAGCGAGCCGCTCGTCCTCGCGAGCGTGTCGGCGGGGCGTGCATGATCGGCCGTCCATCGCCTCGGCCGGCACCGCGAGCGAGAACCGCTCTTGGTACAGCCGCATCACCCGCAGGGCCGGCTCGCGAGGGATGGGTACGTCCGGATAGTCCAGGCCCAGGGCGAGGTCCACACCGCCGGAGGCGACGGAGTCGTACAGCTCGTCCACGTCCATGTCGCGACTGCGTACGGCCAGACGCGGATGGGCCGCGCGTACCCGCCGAGACCCGGGTGATCTGCTGCGACACCCCGCCGGGCGTACAGCCCAGCGCCTGGTCAGCTCCACCAGGGAGCGCAGCTGGGAACTCGCCCAGATCAAACCCGCCAACTGGTCATGGACGCCAACGGTCAGGTTGCTGCACGATGACGGACAGGCAGCTGATCAGCGCTCTCCGTCACGCCACTGACAGCCCATGCCACGCCCGGACGGATGTCCTCCGCCTGAGGCGTCGGCCCCGGGAAGGGACGGCCTCTTGTCCACCTCATCCACCTTCCGCACCGTTCCCCGGACCGCCGATGTCGTGATCATCGGCGGCGGCGTGATGGGTGTCGGCATCGCGTTCCACCTGGCCGAGGCAGGGGTGCGCGACATCGTCGTGGTCGAGCGCGGCGAACTCGGCTGCGGCAGCTCGGGCAAGCCGATCGGCGGAGTGCGCGCCCAGTTCTCCGACCCGCTCAACATCGAGCTCGGCAGCCGGAGTCTCCGCGCCTACCGGGACTTCCCGCACCGCCCAGGTGCCGACATCCGCCTCGACAGCGTCGGCTATCTCTTCCTGCTCACCAGCGCCCGGCAGGCCGCCGACTTCGAGATCAGCGTCCGGCTCCAGAACGATCTGGACGTCCCCAGCCGCATGATCAGCCCCGACGAGGCCCGCCGGCTGTGTCCGTACATCCGTACCGAGGGCCTCGTGGCCGCCGTCCACTCACCCACCGACGGCCACGCCCGCCCCGGCCTGGTCGTCAGGGGATACGCCGGCGCCGCCTCCCGGGCCGGCGTCACCTTCGCCACGCACACCACGGTCACCGGCATCGACACAACCGGCGACCGTGTCACGGCCGTGCACACCGACCAGGGCCTTATCTCCTGCTCCACCGTCATCTGTGCGGCTGGCGCCTGGTCGGGACAGATTGGCGACATGGCCGGCGTCGACCTGCCCGTACGGGCGGTGCGCCGTCAGGTCGCCTTCACCGAGCCGCTGACACCCCCGGCGCCTCGCATTCCCTTCACCATCGACTTCGCCTCGTCGGCCTACTTCCACAACAGCGACGACGGGCTGCTGTTCGGCCTCGCCGACCCGGACCAGCCGGACGGCTTCGACACCACCTGGACCCCCGAATGGCTCGCACTCTTCCGGGACGTCGTACGGCACCGCGCCCCCGCCCTGGCCGACATGGAGACCGCCGGCGGCTGGGCAGGACTGTACGAGGTCACCCCGGACCACAACGCGCTCATCGGACGCTCCGGCGAACTGGACAACTTCCTGTACGCCACCGGGTTCTCCGGCCACGGCTTCCTCCAGGCCCCCGCCGTGGGCGAGATCGTGCGCGACCTGTATCTGGGCCGCACCCCGTTCGTCGACATCTCCCCGCTCAGCGCCGACCGCTTCCGGTCCGGCGCCGGCGTCCGGCCCGAAGCCCACGTGGTGTGACATGCACGCGGGAGGTCCCGGCCTGTCTTCGGGGCCATGGGCATGCACCCGGTGGCTTCTACGAGGAGCCGGCACGAAGGCGCACCATCGCCCATTCCACGTCGCCCGGAACTGGAACTCGACGGCGCGCCGGACTGACCCCGCCGGCCCAACCGCCTCACACTTCACCCTCACCCCTCACCCCTCACCCCTCACCCCTCAAGGGAGCATCATGGTCAGCACCACCCTGCCCACCACCGAGGACCTGCGCACCCGGGCCCGTACGAGTCTGGAGCGCGTCGGCGCCACCGTCCCGGACGGCGCCGACCTCCATGCCCGCACCCCCATCACCGGCGAGAACCTCTTCGGCCTGACCGCCGCGACCGCCGCCGACACCGAGGAAGCCATCGCCGCCACCCGCGAGGCGTTCCTCACCTGGCGCACCACGCCGGCGCCCCGCCGCGGTGAACTCGTCCGCCGGCTGGGCGAGTTGCTGCGCGACCACAAGAGCGACCTGGCCGACCTCATCACCATCGAAGCGGGCAAGATCCGCTCCGAGGCGCTCGGTGAGGTCCAGGAGATGATCGACATCTGTGACTTCGCGGTCGGCCTGTCCCGCCAGCTCTACGGCCGCACCATCGCCTCCGAGCGGCCCGGTCACCGCCTCGCCGAGACCTGGCACCCCCTCGGCGTCGTCGGCGTCATCTCCGCGTTCAACTTCCCCGCCGCCGTCTGGTCGTGGAACACCGCCGTGGCGCTGGTCTGCGGGGACACCGTGATCTGGAAACCGTCCGAGCTGACCCCGCTCATCTCGCTGGCCTGCGACCGCCTGCTGGCCCAGGCGGCCGGCGAGGTCGGCGCCCCCCGCGACGTACACCGTCTGGTGCTGGGCGACCGCACCGTCGGCGAGAAGCTCGTGGACGACCCGCGCGTCGCGCTCATCAGCGCCACCGGCTCCACCCGTATGGGCCGCGACGTCGGCCCGCGTGTCGCGGCCCGGTTCGGGCGCAGCCTGCTGGAGCTCGGCGGCAACAACGCGGCCGTCGTCGCTCCCTCCGCCGATCTCGACCTCGCGGTCCAGGGCATCGTGTTCGCCGCCGCCGGCACCGCGGGACAGCGCTGCACCTCCCTGCGCCGCCTCATCGTCCACCGCGACATCGCCGACACGCTCGTCGCGCGTCTGACGGCCGCGTACGCCAAGCTCCCCATCGGCGACCCGTTCGACCGGAAGACCCTCGTCGGACCGCTCATCTCCAGCACGGCCCTCGACGGCATGCAGGACGCCGTCGCCCGGGCCCAGGCACAGGGCGGCAAGATCCTCGCGGGCGGCAGCCGGCGTCTGGCGGACGCCGCACCGCAGGCCGCCTACGTCGAGCCGGTCCTCCTCCGCGTGGACGAACAGACCGACGTCGTCAGGGAGGAGACCTTCGCGCCCATTCTCTACGTACTGACCTACGACGCCTTCGAAGAGGCCATCGCCCTGCACAACGACGTCCCGCAGGGCCTGTCCTCCAGCATCTTCACCCGTGACCAGCACGAAGCCGAACTCTTCCTCTCCTCCGAGGGCTCCGACTGCGGCATCGCCAACGTCAACATCGGCACCTCCGGCGCCGAGATCGGCGGCGCCTTCGGCGGGGAGAAGGAGACCGGCGGCGGCCGCGAGTCCGGCTCCGACGCCTGGCGCGCCTACATGCGCCCGGCCACCAACACCATCAACTACTCCGGCAAGCTCGCCCTCGCCCAGAACGTCAGCTTCCTCTAGACCCGCGCCTCATCCACCACCAGCGCGACTGACCGTCCCCGTGCCGGCGCACACGGAACGGGGACGGTCGGCCCCGCGCGGTGGGCGACAGCCGCTGGGAGTCAAGGACCTGTCAATAAGGCGTAGGGAGCGTGTAAGGTCGCAAGCGGAGTGCCGGGAAGCCTGGTCGGCGATACAGGACACGTGTCTTTGCCGATCGGGGGATCTTCTCATGGTGCTCGTCGCCGTCTTCGGTGCCGCGCTGCTCATCGCCGTGCTGCTGTCGGGTCTTGCGGCGCGGACGGTCCTGTCCACCTCATTTCTCTTCCTCGTCGGTGGCGCGCTGGTCAGCGACGGCTTCCTGGGCCTCATCCACATCACCCCGGACAGTGAGATCGTCTCGGTCACTGCCGATCTGGCCCTCTTCGCGGTGCTGTTCACCGACGGCATGCATGTCTCGTTCCCCAAGCTGCGGGAGAACTGGAAGAACCCGGCCAGGGCGCTCGGGCTCGGCATGCCGATCGCCTTCGTCGGCATGGCCCTGACCACCCACTACCTGGTGGGTCTGGACTGGACGACGTCCTTCCTCGTCGGCGCGGTCCTGGCTCCCACGGACCCGGTCTTCGCCTCGGCGATCGTGGGCCGCAAGGAAGTCCCCGCCAAGCTCCGGCAGTTGCTCAACATCGAAAGCGGTATCAACGACGGACTCGCCCTGCCGGTCGTGCTCATCCTCATCGCCGCCGCAGGGCCCACAGCCGGTCACGCGGAATCCTCACTGGGAAAGATCGGGCTGGAACTGGCGCTGGGCCTGGCCTTCGGTATCGTGCTGCCGCTCGTCGTCAACGGTCTCGTACGGTTCCACCTCCTCGGTGCCGAGCCGAAGTTGCAGCCGCTGCTGCCGCTGGCCACCGCCGTCCTGCTGTACGCGGCATGCCACCTCACACACGCCAACCCCTACCTCGCCGCCTTCTCGGCCGGCGCTGTGTTCACCGCGGTGTCGGCCGAGGCGAAGACGGCGTTCGAGCCGCTCGGGGAGGCGCTGGCGGAGCTGGCGAAGTTCGCCGCGCTGCTGGTGTTCGGGGCCCTGCTGACACCCCAGTTGTTCGGTGACCTGTCGATCGGCGGGTACATCGCCGTGATTCTGGCGATCGTGCTGATCCGTCCGGCATCCATGCTGATCTCACTGATCGGCACGCGCTTCGACCGTCGCGAGAAGCTCGTAGCCGCCTGGTTCGGCCCCAAGGGCTTCGCCTCGGTCGTGTACGGGCTGCTCGTGCTCCAATCCGGGATTCCGCAGGGCGAGGAGGCATACACCCTCATCGCCGTGTGCATCGCCTTCTCGATCATCGCCCACAGCAGCACCGACGTGCCCATCGCCCGCATCTTCGACGTTGACGACATCGCCGGCATCCCCTCGGGGGACACGACCGGGGGCGACGCGACCGGGGGCGACACGACCGGCGGCGACCGCGAAACCCGACCAACCGTCAGTGGCGCACGCCGCGACAGCTGACTCCTGAGGACAGTGGTGACCGTCCAATGTCCGCCAACCGTGAGGAATAACGAAATGGGATGGTTTCTCGGTCTCGGCGTCGCGGGACTCGTGTTGCTCGTCCTGGCGCTGCTCTTCGACGGGCTGCTGGAGGGAGTGTTCGACGGGTTCGGCGGTGGGCTGGACGGCTTGCTGTCCCTGCCCGTGATCGCGGGATTCATGTCGATGCTCGGCTTCGCCGGGGCGATCACGCTCGGGGCCACCGGGCTCGGGGCCGCCGGAGCGGCCGGCGTCGGCGTCCTCGCCGGCATCGGGGCGGCCTGGCTGACCTGGCGTTTGAGTGGTGCCCTCATGCGAGGCCGGACGGATGAGGCACCTCGAGGTGACGACCTCGTGGGCACCTCCGGCTCGGTGGTCACCGCGATCCCGGCGTCGGGCTATGGCGAGGTGCTGCTCCACCTCGGCGGGCAGCCGGTCAAGTACGCCGCGAAGAGCGCCACTCCGGTCGCACGCGGTACCGAAGTCTGGGTCGATTCCGTCCTGTCCTCCACATCCGTTTCGGTCAGGCCCGTCACACGTTGACCGCCGCTTCCGACCTCTTTTTTCTCTACACAAGGGAATGTGAAATATGAGCCCTGTACTCACCGCTGTGGTGGGCATCGTCGTGCTGATGGTGCTGCTCGCCCTCGTCGTCATCACCCGCTACAAGGTCGCCGGACCCAGCGAGGCGTTCATCATCACCGGGCGCCGTGGCAAGAAGTCCACCGATCCGGACACCGGCCGGGTGTTCACCGACAACAGCGGCCAGAAGGTCGTCGTCGGCGGTGGCGTCTTCGTCGTCCCCTTCGTCCAGCAGAAGTTCACCCTTGACCTCTCCTCCCGGCACATCCCCGTCGCCGTGCGCGGCGCGGTGACCCTGCGCGGAGTGAAGGCCAACCTGGAAGGTGTCGCGATCGTCAAGGTCGGCGGCACCGAGGACTCCATCCGGGCCGCCGCCCAGCGGTTCCTGATGCAGCAGGACGGCATCGTCGGCTTCACCCAGGAAGTGCTGTCGGGCGCGCTGCGCTCCATCGTCGGCCGGATGTCGGTCGAGGACATCATCCGCGACCGGGCCGCCTTCGCCGGCCAGGTCGCCGAAGAGGCCGAGGCCAGCCTGTCGGGGCAGGGTCTGGTGCTGGACGCCTTCCAGATCCAGGACATCACCACCGAGGGCTCCTACCTGGAGGACCTGGGCCGGCCCGAGGCCGCCCGCGCCAAGCAGGAGGCCGACATCGCCGAGGCCGTCGCCCGCCGGGCGTCCGAGCAGGCCCGGCTGAAGGCCGAGGAAGAGATAGCGATCGCGCAGCGGACCTTCGCGCTCAAGCAGGCCGAGATCAAGGCCGAGACGGACGAGGCCGCCGCGAAGGCCGCGGCCGCCGGACCGCTCGCCGAGGCCGACCGCCAGCAGGAGATCCTCAGCCAGCAGGAGAAGGTCGCCGTACGGCAGGCCGCGCTCACCGACCGCGAACTCGACACCCAGGTCCGCAAGCCCGCCGACGCCGCCCGCTACCGGGCCGAGCAGGAGGCCGAGGCCCGCCGTATCGCCCAGGTCAAGGAAGCCGAGGCAGAAGCCCAGCGCGCCCGCCTCACCGGTGAGGGCGAGAAGGCGCACCGCGCCGCACTCGCCGACGCCGTACGCATCGAGGGCGAGGCCCAGGCCGCGGCCATCGCCGCCCGGGGCTCCGCCGAGGCCGAGGCGATGCGCAAGAAGGCCGACGCCTTCGCCCAGTACGGCGATGCCGCCGTCATCCAGATGCTGGTCGAGATCCTGCCCCAGGTCGTCGCGAAGGCCGCCGAACCGCTCAGCGCCATCGACAAGATGACCGTGATCTCCACCGACGGCGCCGGCCAGCTGCCGCGCACGGTCGCCAACAACGTGACGCAGGGCATCGAACTGCTCAGCGCCGCCACCGGAGTCGACCTGACGCAGATGCTGCACGGCATCACCGGAAAGGGCAGGGAAGCGGCGGTCACGCCCGCCGACCGGCCCTCCGACGACGGCAGGATCGCCGTCACCGGCTGAGAACGGCCCGGGCGGGCGGGGGACGCCGATGCTGAGCCGGGGGAGGGGGAGGGGTGTGGCGTACGCCGACGTGCCGCTGGCAGGGAGCGCGGGCGCCACGCCCCACCCCCTTCCACTCGACCGACCGCGTACGAGCCGGGCCACCCGCACGTGCGATCAGCGCAGCCGCAGCTTCTCCCACCTGGCAGCATCCCGCAGACCGCCGTAGTCAGCGCCCGGCTCGTCGGGATGTGGCCAACGAGGGACCGCTACGAGCGTCACGCACGTGTGCGGCGCGGCCGGCGCGGGGATGGCCGTGATCATGACGCAGACTCTCGCTCACGCCCGCCGCCCCGTCCGGCAACTGCTCGCCGCCTCGGTGGGCAACGCCGTGGAGTGGTACGACTGGTACGCCTACACCTTTCTCGCCACGTATATCGCCGGCCAGATCTTCCCCAAGAGCTCCGGAAACTCCCTGGTCCCCCTGCTGTCCACCTTCGCCGTGTTCGCCGTGGGCTTCTTCATGCGGCCGGTGGGCGGGCTGCTCATGGGGGCCGTCGCCGACCGGCACGGCCGGCGCGTCGCCCTGACCGCCACCATCCTCCTCATGGGCGGCAGTAGCCTCCTGGTCGGCCTGACACCGACGTACGCCTCCGTGGGCATCCTCGCCCCGGTGATACTCGTGGCCGCCAGGCTGCTCCAAGGTCTCTCAGTGGGCGGTGAGTTCGCCGCGTCCACCACCTTTCTGGTCGAGTCGGCCGGGCCGGGCAGGCGCGGTCTGTTCTCCAGCTTCCAGTACGTCTCCACCACCATCGGCCAGCTCGCCGCCTCCGGTATCGCCGCGGCCCTCGTCAGCGGCCTCGGCGACGGACAGATGGAGGGCTGGGGCTGGCGGGTGCCGTTCCTCGTGGGAGCGGTGCTGAGCCTCGTCGGCTTCTGGATCCGGCGCGGAGCCGAGGAGACGCTCCGCCTCACCGGGGAGGGCGCCGCCCAGCCCCGCCCCGGGCTCTTCGACGCGCTGCGCCGCCACCCGCGCGAATCGCTGCTCATCTGCGGCATCACGGCCGGCGGCACCATCGCGTACTACACCTGGACCTCCTACCTGCCCACGTACGCCGAGCTCAACGCCGGTATCGACAAGGCCGACGCGCTGCTCGCCGGCACGCTCTCGCTCGCCTTCTTCGCCCTGCTCCAGCCGCTCGGCGGACTCCTGTCCGACCGCTACGGCCGCAAACCGCTGCTGCTGTTCTTCGGCGTCGGCTTCGCCCTGCTGAGCGTGCCGCTGCTGCGCTCGATCGGCGGTTCCTTCGGCTCGCTGCTGCTGGTCCAGTGCGCGGGCATGGTCCTGCTGACCGGGTTCACCTCGATCTCGGCGGCCGTCAACGCGGAGATCTTCCCCGCGCGCGTGCGGGCCGCCGGGATCGGGTTCCCCTACTCCCTCACCGTCGCGCTCTTCGGTGGGACGGCGCCCTACGTGGGCACGCTCTTCAAGGAGTTGGGCCGACCGGGCCTGTTCCCGTGGTACGTGTCCCTCCTGTGCCTGGTGTCCGTGGCCGTGTACCTGCGGCTGCCCGAGAGCGCCCACAAGGAACTGGACTGACCGACATCCACGCTTCCGCCAACGGACGCCCTGCCGCCCGCCGCCCCCCGCCCCCCGCCCGCCGGCGGCCCAAGGCTCATGGCTCCCGGTGCGCGTCGTGCCGCAGTGGCGTGATCTGCTCGATGTCGTAGCGGCCGCGCAGCGCGGAGATCGCCGCGTGGTCCGGGGGCCCGGGCCGGTCCAGGATCTCGATCAGCTCTTCGAAGTAGCGCTCGTGATCCGGGGGCGGGGACGCCTGGAAGAACATCTTGGCGGGCCTGTCCGTACGGTTGGCGAACGCGTGCGGGCAGCCCGGCGGGACCACGATCACCGTGCCCGGCGTGGCCAGGACGGTACGTCGGCCGGACAGGGACTCCCAGTGCCGCCAGTCGTCGCCCGTCCGGACCCGTGGCTCGAAGGCGAGCACGTCGAGCTCGCCCTCGAGGATGTAGAACAACTCCTCGCTGCGGGCGTGCACATGGGCCCCGACGTCAAAACCCGGAGGCACGATCACCTCGAAGCTGGACGCCGCCCGGGAGTGCTCACCGGTCACCTTGAAGGTGACCTGCTGGGCGGGCGCCCGCAGCGTACGGCCGTGCCCGGTCGGCACCAGCAGGCCGTCGGGGGCCTCGGCCAGCAGGGACGCCGGCGCCCCCTGGTGCGCGGTCACCAGGTCACCGGCAGCGACTCGGGCCCGCGGATCAGCGCACCGCGGCGGAACCGGACCTCCTCCACCGGGACGGCGAAGCGAAGCCCTGGGAACCGGTCGAGGAAGGCGTCCACCAGCAGCTCGGTCTCCAGCCGGGCGAGCATGGCACCGACACAGAAGTGCGGCCCGTACCCGAACGCCACATGCGGATTGGGCTCCCGGTCGAAGTCCAGCGTCTGCGGGTCCGGGAAGACGTCCGGGTCGCGGTTCGCCGCCAGGTACGAGACGTAGACCGGATCGCCGGCCCGGATGCGTACACCCGCCACGGTCACGTCCTCCAGGGCGATGCGGGACAGACCGACGGCGCTGCGGTGCGGGATGTAGCGCAGCATCTCCTCGATGGCACGCGGCCGCACGGCCGGCTCCTCGCGCAGCCGCGCCAGGTGCTCGGGGTGCGTGAGCAGGATGAAGAGCATATTGCCGCAGTTGTTGGTGACCGCCTCGCCGCCGATCTGGATCAGCAGCGCCAGGCCCACCGCCTCCGAGGCGGTGATCTCCCCGTTCGCCACGGCGGTGCCCAGCAGCCCCATGACCCCCTCGTCGTCGCTGTCGCCGTCGCGCGGCTGGCGCAGCAGGTCGGCGAAGTAGTCGCACATGTCCTCCTTGGCCCGCTGGCTGCGCTCGGCACCCTGCGCGGAGGACAGGATCAGGCCGGTCCACTCGCGCATCTTCGGCCGGTCGATCGCGGGCACGCCCATCAGCTCGCAGACCACGGCCAGCGGGAACGGCGCCAGCAGCCGCTCGGTGAAGTCGGCCGGCGGCCCGTCCACCAGCACCTCGTCCACGAGCTCGTCCAGCAGCGCGCGGGCCCGCTCCCTCAGCTTCTCCACGCCCCGCGTGGTGAACGCGGGCGCCACCGCCCGGCGCAGCCTGGTGTGATCGGGGGGGTCCTCGAAGCCCACCGCACCGTCGACGGGGATGAAGTGCGGGGCCAGCCGGGTGACGTCGTTCTTGACGACCAGCTTCCGGCTGAAGCGGGGGTCGTTGGTGACCGCCCTGACGTCGTCGTACCGCGTCACCAGCCACGCCCAGCCGTCCCCGTTGGGCAGCTTGATCCGGCTGATCGGTCCCTCGCGCATCAGCTCGGCGAGCACCGGGTCGAACTCCACCCCGAACAGGTCGAGGGCGGGCCAGTGGCGTACGGGGGGCAGTGCGGCTGTGGTCGTCTCATCCAGCACGGGTCGGTTCCTCCACCAGGGCACGGTCGGGTACGTGATCGGGTACGCGGTCGGCGACGCTCCAGCGGCCGAGCGACATCTCGGCCGTGATGCCCGGGCCGAAACCCGCGAGCAGACCGCGTGCGGTGTGATGGGTGCTTCCTTCGTCGAACAGCCGCCGCAGCGCGTCCAGGACGACGGCGCTGGCGATGTTCCCGTACTCGGTCAGCGTGGCCCGGCTGAAGCGGAACGCCTCCGGCGGCACGCCCAGGTACTTGCTGAGGTCGTCCAGGATTCGCGGACCACCGGCGTGGATGATGTAGAAGTCCAGGTCCGACGCGTCCCAGCCGTGCTGCTTCGCCAGTTCCTTGAGGGCCGGCGCCAGGGGCTCCATGGTGCCGGGCACCCGCTTGTCGAGCTTGAAGTGGAACCCGGTGGCACGCACGTCGTACGCGATCCACTCCTCCGTCTCGGGCACCAGGTACGAGCCGTTGCGCTCCAGCGACACGCCCGTACCGCCCCGGCCGCGCATCACGGCGGCCGCCACGCCGTCGCCGAACAGGCCGTTGGAGAGCAGGTTGCCCACACCGAGGTCGGTGGGCTGGTAGCACAGCGAGCAGAACTCGCATGCCACGATCAGCGCGTTCGCCTCGGGATAGGCGGTGCAGAAGTCATGGGCCCGGTTGATCGCCGCACCGCCCGCGGCGCAGCCGAGCTGGGCGATGGGCACCTGGCGGGTGTCGCCGCGAAAGCCCATGGTGTTGATCAGCCACGCCGTGAGTGACGGCATCATGAAACCCGTGCAGGAGACGTAGATGATCACGTCGATGTCCGCGGGACGGAGCTCCGCGTCCTTGAGCGCCTGCTCGATCACGGCGGGCACCCGGGCCTTGGACTCCGCCTCGTAGATCTGGTTGCGTATCTCGAAGCCGTCGTGTCGGAGCGTCTCCTCGATCGGCCGCAGGAGATGCCGCTTCCGCACGCCGGTGTTCTCCATCAGACGCAAGGCCAGCTGAAGCTGGGGGTGGTCGGCGTGGATGGTGCGCGCCAGGTCCAGCGTCTGCTCCATGGTGATCACATGCTCCGGAACGGAGACCGCCGGTCTGCACAACGTGGCCATGAGTCAAGCCCTTTCGTCGCGATTGCACCTCAAAGAATCCCGGAGCGGCGCTCGTCGCGCGCGTCGAGGAATTCCCGCCCCCTTACGTCAAATCGGTGACACGGCGCCCTCCCCACCCGGTGGAATACCGGCGGCATCGCGTTCGTACGGGGCTCACGCCGATCCGGCGGCGCAACAACAGCGCAGGACGGGGTGCGCATCCGTGTCACCCATAAGGAGCAATACGGGGCCGTCCGGCCCGCCCCGCGCCACCCGGGTCCGTGCCGCTCGGGGCTCCCGTGCCGCTCGGGGCTCCCGGCTGCCGAAGCCCGCCGGAAAGGCGCCGGGACCGGGCCGTGCGCCCGGATGGGCGAACAGCGGCTGCCCCGCGCCGAGGGGAGCCGGACCATGAACGAATGCCCCACCACCTGCGCATCGTCCACGGCTGCCCGAACGCCACCGAACTCGCGGCGCTCACCGCCGTACTCACCGCGCTCGCCTGCCAACGCGCCGCCGAGTGCCACCGGCCCCGCCCGGCCTCGCGCCGGGCCGACTGGGACCGGGGCTGGCGCGCCCACCCGCCCTCCGGCTCCTGGCGCGCCCGGCTCGCCGTCCCGCCCCACCACCACCGCTGACCGGGCGGCCCCGCCGTGCGCCTGCTCCTGACCTCCGACACGCACGTGCCCACACGCGCCAGAGAGCTGCCCGCGCAACTCATGGCGGGCATCGAGGAAGCCGACGTGGTGATCCACGCCGGCGACTGGGTGGACGTCGCCACCCTGGATCTACTGGAGGCCCGCGCCAGGCGGCTGCTCGCCGTCCACGGCAACAACGACGGCCCCGAGCTGCGCGCCCGCCTGCCCGAAGTGGCACGCGCCGAGCTCGGCGGGCTGCGGTTCGGGGTCGTCCACGAGACCGGTCCCGCCCAGGGCCGCGAACGCCGCTGCGAGGAGCGCTTCCCCGACCTGGACGTGCTGGTGTTCGGCCACAGCCACATCCCCTGGGACACCACGGCGCCCGGCGGGCTGCGGCTGCTCAACCCCGGCTCGCCCACCGACCGCAGGCGCCAGCCCTACCGCACGTACATGACCGCCGCCGTCTCCGGCGGTCGGCTGACCGAGGTCCGGCTCCACCGCCTGCCGCCGCGTACGACGGCCGGAGCGCCCGCGCCCTCCCGCGACCGGTGAGGTTTCCGCCCCCCTTCGGACCGGACGGGGCGGTACGGATACGGTTCTGGGGTGGTGATCGACAGGGAGGACGCGGCGGGGACCGCGCTGTTGCTGGCGGCGGCTCCCATGGGCAAGGGACGTCTGATCGACGCGGTGGGCGTGCTCCCCGCGCTCGCCGCCGTGCCTCCGGGCGCGCTGACCGGCACCGCGGCCGCGACGCTGGTCGAGCTGGCGGACCCGCTCGACCCCCAGGCCGTCCTGACCCGGCTGCGGGCCGTCGTCGCAGCGCCCGGCCCGCTGTCCCTCTACATCACCGGGCAGCTCCACCTCGACCCCAGGCAGCGCCTGCCGCACCTGGCCCTCGCCCGTGCGGCCCCCTCGACCCTGCGCTACACCGGCCTTCCGTGGCACTGGATCGCCGGAGAGCTGAAGCTGCGCCGGCCGGGCACGACCACCGTGGTCGTCGATCTGGCCGCCGACGAGCAGACCTGGCAGCACCTGGCCACCGACCGCGCGCCCCTGGCCCTCTGCCACGGGGTACGCCTCTACGGCCGCGTCGTCCCGCCGCCGGGGCGCCGTACGATCCTGGCCCCCGACTACCTCAAGGCGTGCGCCGCCATCTGGCGCAGCGGGGCGCGGCCCCCGCTCAGCGACCTGCACGCGCAGGCCATCGCGCAGTCAAGCGCGCAGCCCGGCGGCCACGGCGCCCTCGTTTTCGCCACCGACCTCCCGGTCGCGCCGCAGGCACCCGTGCCGTCCCTCGTGTCCCCGGTGCCCCCGGCCCCCGCCGCCCCCACGGACACGTACACCGCTACCGACGCGCTGCCCGCGATCCTCGCCGCCGCCCAGGCCGGCCGTCACGAGGAGGCGGCGGCAGCCGCCGCGGCCTGGGAGCGGCACGCCCGCCAGACGCACGGCCCCGGCTCGCTCCAGGCGATCCACTGGACGGAGGTACGGGCCGACCTCGCCCGCCTGGCGGGCGACCCGGCGGAGAGCTGCCGGTTGTGGATGACCGCCGCCCAGGCCCGGCTGGAGCGGCAGCAGACCCGCGACGACCCCGACGTCGAAGGCGCCGTCGACCGCGCCCACCACCAGTGGGAGCGACTGAACGACCCCGAAACGGCCCGCGCCCTGGCCCCCTCCCTGATCGCTCTGCGCCGCCTGGTCCCCGGACGCCAGCGCGGTGCCCTCCAGGTGCTGCAACGCCGGCTCGAACGCTGGCACGACACCGCCGGCCCCGCCCTCCCAGCCTGAGCAGGCCATGCCATGAGCGGTGGCTGAAAGCGGCCCCGCGCGGCGCCTCATCAGCGGCATTTCCCCTCCCGCCGCGCCGCCCGTCCCTACGATGTGCCTCTCGTACGATCCGACGGCCAACACGGGGATGAGGACCAAATGGCACGCGAGTTGTGGAGCCCTGACGCCATCGACACGAATGTGCCCAGCGTGGCGCGCATGTACGACTACTTCCTGGGGGGCAGCGACAACTACGCGTCCGACCGCGAGGCCTGCGAAATCCTGCTGAAGCAGGTGCCCAGCACCAAGGCGCTGGCGGTCAACAACCGCCACTTCCTGCGGCGGGTCGTGCGCGTGCTGGCCGCGGAGTACGGAATCCGCCAATTCATCGACCACGGCTCCGGCTTGCCCACCCAGGACAACGTCCACCAGGTCGCCCAGGCCATCGACCCCGCTTCCCGCGTCGTCTACGTCGACAACGACCCCATCGTGCTGGCACACGGCCGCGCTCTGCTGGACGAGAACGACCGCACCGCCGTCATCCAGGCCGACATGCGCGACACCGAGGGCATCTTCGAGCACGAGGAGACCCGCCGGCTGATCGACTTCAGCCGGCCCGTGGCGGCCCTGTTCGTGTCGGTGCTGCACTGCATCCCGGACGAGGACGACCCGGCCGCTCTGGTGCGGCGCGTCGCCGACAGGCTCGTACCGGGAAGCTTCCTCGTGGTGTGCCAGCTCGTCAGCGACCGTCCGGAGATCCGCCAGTTCGTGACGGACTTCATGGCGGAGGCCACTGGCGGGCACTGGGGCCGGGTGCGCGAGGAGCACGAGGTCACCCAGTTCCTCACCGGCCTGGAGATCATCGAACCGGGCCTGGTGGAAGTGTCGACGTGGCGACCGGACAACGACCTCGCCCCCACCCAGCAGACCGACGAATGGGTCGAGTGGGGCGGCGTGGGCCGGGTCCGCTAGCGTCCCGCCGCCCATGGCTCGTGGCACCGGGGCCGGACGGGCTCACCCGCGTCCGGCCCCGGTGCCGCAACACCACGTCTCGCGTCCGCGCCCCGCGTCAGCGTCCCGCGTCCGCGCGCCGCGTCAGCGTCCCGCGTCCGTGCCCCGCGTCAGCGTCCCGCGTCCGCGCGCCGCGTCAGCGTCCCGCGTCAGCGTCCCGCGTCCGCGTCCCGCGTCCGCGCGCCGCGTCAGCGTCCCGCGTCCCGCGTCCGCGCGCCGCGTCAGCGGCCGCAGGCGTGGAGGCGCTCATGCAGCAGCGCGAGGGAATCCGCCGGTGTGAGCGCACACGCGCCGAGCCGGTCCATCATGTCCCGGTACTGCTCGACGACCTGGGGCTTCTGGCTGAACGTGCTGTCCGTCAAGTGCTCGATGTAGACGGCGTCCTTGAGGTCGCCGAGCGCGAACCGCAGATAGGTCACGCCCGTTCCCACCCCGACCGACGCGGTGACGTCCAGCGGTGCGATCTGCACGGTGACGCGGGGACGCCGCATCATCGCGGCGAGGTGCTCCAGTTGTTCGCGCATCACCCGCGGTCCGCCCACCGTACGCATCAGGACCGACTCGTCGATCACCGCCCACAGGCGCGGCGCGTCCGGCTGGTCGAGCTGATGCTGGCGCTCCTGGCGCAGATCCACCCGGCGCCGGACCTCATGCGCGAGCAGGCGGGCGGGCCCCGACTCGATCACCGCACGCGCGTAGGCGGGAGTCTGCAACAGGCCCGGCACGTAGAACGGCTCGTACGTGCGGATGATCGCGGCCGCTCCCTCCAGCGCGACCAGCGGGGTGAAGAAGTCGGACAGGACGTCACTGAAGGAGCTCCACCAGTCGGCCCGGCGGGACTGGGCCACGAGCCGCTGGAACTCCGCCACGAGTTCCTCGTCCTCCACCCCGTACAGACGCAACAGGGCCTGGGCGTCGGCGGGTTTGCAGCCGTGCCGGCCGAGCTCCAGGCGGCTGGTCTTCGACCGCGAGAAGCCCAGACGTGTGTCGACGTCCGCCGGGTCGAGTCCGGCGCTGACGCGCAGTTCGCGCAGCTTGCCGCCGAGAATCAGCCTCAGGGCGGTCGGGTTGTTCTCGACCGCCCCCAGAGGCCGGACGAACAACGACGTGCTTCGTTCCGCTGCGGCCATCGGGGCGCTCCTGCTCACTGAAAGGACATGACAGTATCCCGCACCCGGCCACGCGAACCAGGCGCCGTATCGCTCGCGTGGTCTTTTTTCAGCCGAGTACGAAGTCGAAGTCGCCGTCCCGGGCGCCTGCCACGAAGGCCGCGATCTCGTCACGGGTGTAGATCAGCGCCGGCCCCTGCGGGTCACGGGAGTTGCGGACGGCCACGTTCCCGTCGGGAAGGGCCGCCAACTCGACGCAGTTTCCCGTGGCGTTGCTGTGACTGCTCTTGGTCCACGTCACCGCGTTCAGTGCTCCGGCCCGCATGCCGTTGGAGAACTCCATACCCACCAACCCCTCCGCTTTCGTCCAGGTGTTCGCGTCGCCCGTGAATGCAATCTCAGATGCAATTGCATTTTGGCGACACACCCGACGATACTCGTTCCAGATCGGCTGCCGCAGCGTCCAACACCGAAGCGTGCAAGGGGACATGCCCAGTGACGGCTCATATGTCGGCCTTATCGAGTACGGATGTCAGGCGGGGTGACCCGCCCTGGCTCACCGGTGACGGGGAAGCGCCGCCCGCGCGTGACGGCGGCGGTGGCCTGCCGCCCGACGCGGGGCTCGGTGCGTTCGCCGCGTGTGGCCTCGGCGGCTGCCCGGGGAGTGCGAGGGAGGCGCGGGGGTTCGTGCGAGCGACCCTGACCTCATGGGCGCTGCCCGCGCTGGTTCCGGACATGGCGCTGGTCGTCAGCGAGCTCGTCACCAACGCCGTTCAGCACGCCGTCGCGCCGTTCTCGCCGGTCACCGACGAGTACCCCGTGTGGCTCGGGCTCTTCCAGTACCCCGGCTCCGTGGTGTGCGCCGTCGCCGACCCGAGCCCCGACCCGCCGCGGCCGCGCGACGCCGACGCCGGGGCGGGGAGCGGCAGGGGCCTGGCCCTTGTCGGCGCGCTGAGTGACGCCTGGTCCTGGGACCGGGCGCCGATACGGGGCAAGACCGTGTGGGCGGCCCTCTCCCTGCCCGGCGCCTCGGGCCCCGGCCACAGCTAGTCGCACCACCCCTGCCGGTGGCGGCTCACGGCCGCCGGGACGGTCCGCACGACGCCACCGCCATGCGGATCGGTTTCGCTCGAATCAGTCCCGGACGGACGCCGAGAGGTTCTCGGAGATGACGTCCTCCAGGATGTGCGACAGGGCGCTGTCACCCTTGACCGCCACGGCGGGCGAGCGGCGCGGCCCGAGTTCACCCGGTTGCCGCAGCTCCGGTTGCCGGAGCCCGATGGCAGAGCTACCGATTCGGCGCAACCGTGGAATGGCGGCGCGCGCGACCGGTCACACATCACCGCATGAACCAATCCGCAGACGCACACTCCGGCTCCCCGGCGGACGAGCAGGTCGTCGAACGCCTCGTACCGGTATGGCTGGAGGAGGCGGCACGGCACGACGCGCGCGCCGCGCAGGAGGCCCGGCAGGGCTGGGAGCGGCGCAGCCTGTCCGCCGACGCCGCCCGGGAACTGGCCGACTGGGTCACCGCCCGGGTCACCGACACCGGCTTCAACAAGGACGAGGGGCCGGCCCCGGGCGGTCCCGTACGCATCAGCGTCGCCGACAAGACGGCCGTCCACCGATGGCTCGCCGCCCAGGGCCACGACGTGTGAGCCGCGCGGGCCCGGGGTCAGCCGAACAGGGGAAACGGCGGGTGTCCGGGCCGGGGGGCGCTCGGCGGGATCGACGTGGTCGGCGGCGTGCACCACGGCCGCCGCGGTCTCCCGATGCACGGGCACGCCCCCCGGCGTCGTGCTTGGTGTGTACCTGACGTTAGAGTGCGGTGCTTGTTTCAATCGGCGTACGGAGGAGGGGGCGGCGCATGAGTGCGCAACTGCGGGAGGCTGCGGGCGAGTTGGCGGGCGTGCTGTGGCGGGAGCACACCGTCTACCGGGAGCGTTCCGGGGGCGTGGTCATCCGTGGCGAGCACGTCAAGCGCTGGATCAGCCTGGCGCCCTCGGCCGGCCGCGACGAGGTCCTGATCCGGGCGGGCCGCATCCTCGACGGCGGAACCACCGCCCCGGCGCGGTCCGAGACGATCGTGCCGCTTACCGCCGGTACGACCGAGCTGGCCGCGGCGTGCCGGCGCCTGCTCGCCGAGACCGCCGCCGACGCCACCGCCGGGAGCGCGGGGGTGTCGGCGCCCCGGCGCCCGCGGAAGGCCCGCGGATCCGGGAGCAAGGGTCAGGGGCGACAGGGGAAGGGGCAGCAGAGGGAGGGGCGACAGGGAAAAGGGCGGCACACGAGCCTCGGTTCCTGGGTGGTGCTGCTGTGCGTGGCCGGTGTCGTCGCGTACTCCCTCTGGAGCGCCGGGGCGATGAGCTGACATACGGCTGCCCCGGCCCTGCGTGAGCGGCGGACCGCCGGCCGTCATTGACCCGTTTCCGCCTCTGTTTCGGCGCCGCTTTTCGTGGTCCACTTGAGGCAGGGAGCTGGGCCGATGAGTGGAAGACGCAGATCGGGACCGGCCGGCGCGGTCGTCGCCGCGGTGGCGTCCGCCGCCATGGCCGCCGGCCTCTTCGGATGCTCGGGCTCCGAGCCCGACCGCCGACCGCCGACCAGCCCGACCAGCCCGGCCCGTGCCGGCGTGTCGCCCTTCACCGGACTGCCCGCCGACCCCGCCCCGGTGCTCGCCGTCAAGATCGACAACGTCCGTCCGGCGCGGCCGCACACCGGCCTCGACGCGGCGGACATCGTCTACGTCGAGCAGGTCGAGGCAGGACAGAGCCGGCTCCTCGCCGTCTTCTCGTCGCAGCGGCCCGCGAGTGTGGGGCCGGTGCGCAGCGCACGCGAATCCGACCTGGAGCTGCTGCGCCAGTTCGGCCGCCCCGCCCTCGCCTACTCGGGCGTCCAGTCGAAGCTGAAGCCTCTGATCAACGCGGCTCCATTGTTCCCCCTGCCGCCCGAGAAGGCCCCCGGGGCGTACGTCCGGGACCGGGACCGCCCGGCACCGCACAACCTGTACCTCCGCCCCGAACGGGCCCTGGCCGCCGCACCGGACGCGGACGACTCCAAGGACATCGGCTTCCGCTTCGGCGCCGCTCCGGCGGGGGGCACGCAGGTGAACGAGCACACCGTGCGCTTCCCGGCGGCACGCTTCACCTTCACCTGGTCGGACAGCGACAAGCGGTGGCTGGTGGCCATGGACGGAGCGCCCGCGCGGACCACGGACGACGGACGGCTGGGGGCCCCGACCGTCGTGGTGCAGAAGGTCGAGGTGCGGCCCTCCAGGTTCCAGGACCGGGGCGGCAACGTCTCCCCGTACACGGAGACCGTGGGCTCCGGCACCGCGCTCGTACTGCGCGACGGCAAGAGCCACGAGGCCAGGTGGAGCCGGCCCGCGGCGGACGGCGGCACCACCTTCACCACCCCCTCCGGACAGCCCCTCAACTTCGCCCCCGGCCAGGTCTGGGTCGTCCTGACAGCCCGTTGACCCCCGCTCACGCCTCTGGCGGTCACGTCGTGGCGTCGTGGGACCACGACACCACGATCCGGCCTTTCGGTGGGCGGAAACCGTCGATCCCACTCGGCGCAGACCCCGGCGCCGCTACGGTGCCGCCATGGACGACGACCCGCGCGGAAGCGAGGACGACTGGCCCATCCCGCCCGCCTGGATGTGGGGATGCGAGGGCTGCGTCGAGACGTACACGGTGATGAAGGCGATTGCGGACGAACCGCCGCCCCGCAACGGCGTGGACAACGGCTCCAACGGCTCGGTACCGGCGCAGATCCGGCTGGCCCAGCACATCGTGGCCGAACACCTCGCCCACGTACCGCCCTACAGCGACGACTGCACGAGGTGCGCCGACTACCAGGACCGGGCGGCCCTCGACAGGCGACTGGGGCAGTCCGCCGCCATGACGGAAGAGCTCGGCCGCGAACACCGCGCCCGCCATCTGTTCGCGCCACGCCGCATCGTCCACCTCATGTGACCGCCCCGGGGCGGCTGCGGACGCCGGCAGCGGGAGCCCCGCTTCGAACCCGGCCTCCCCGCGTTCGTCGAAGTCGCCCGCGGCAGGGCGCGGTTGACCCTGTCCACGACAAGCGCGGTGCCCGCCACGACGCGCTGGTGTACCTCCGCGTACGCGATGTCGACGCCCTCGCCGCCGAGTTCGGCGTGGAGCCGGAGGACGCCCCGTGGGCGCGCGATCGAGCCGCGCGTCCCGACGGTGACCGGCCACGCGTGGGCCACCGGACGCCACTGACGGGCCCGCGAAGCGTATGCCCTTGATCGACTGGTCCCGGCCACGTCCCGGACTTACCGTCGAACAGTGGACCGACGCGCCCGGCGCAGCGCCCGCCGACGCGCCGGAGCCGTCCGCTGACCCTCCGGCGAGAGGTCCCCGACGTGACCGCACCCCGGCCGACCCCCACACCGAGGACCGCCACCCCCCGGCGCGGCGGCGGCAACGGGATGGCCCTGCTGGTCATCGCCTCGTGCCAGCTGATGGTGGTCCTCGACATCACCATCGTGAACATCGCCCTCCCGCACATCCAGAGCGCGCTGCGCTTCTCGACCACCAACCTCTCCTGGGTGGTCAACGCCTATACGCTCACCTTCGGCGGTCTGCTGCTGCTCGGCGGCCGCGCGGGCGACATCCTCGGCCGCCGGAGGGTGTTCGTCTTCGGAATCCTGCTGTTCGTCCTCGCCTCGTTGCTCGGCGGACTGGCGCAGAACCCCGGGCAACTCCTCGCCGCCCGCGCGCTCCAGGGCGTCGGCGGCGCCATCGCCTCGCCGACGGCCCTCGCCCTGATCAGCACGACGTTCCAGGAGGGCCCCGAGCGCAACCGCGCGTTCGGCGTCTTCGCGGCGGTCTCCGCGGGCGGCAGCGCGATCGGGCTGCTCGCGGGCGGCATGCTCGTCGAATGGCTCGACTGGCGCTGGGTGCTCTTCGTCAACGTGCCGATCGGGCTGCTGATCGCCCTCGCCACGCCCCGCTGGATCAAGGAGTCCGAGCGCCGGCCCGGGAACTTCGACGTCACCGGGGCGCTGACCTCCACCCTCGGCATGGTCGTGCTCGTCTACGGGTTCATCCGCGCCGCGCAGGACGGCTGGGGCGACGCGCTGACCGTGGCGTCCTTCGTCGCGGCGGTGGTGATCCTGGCGGTGTTCGTCCTGGTGGAACGGCGCTCACGACAGCCGAGCACCCCTCTGCGCATGTTCGCGGACCGCAACCGGTCGGGCACCTACGGGATCATGCTCAGCCTCGCGGCCGCGATGTTCGGGATGTTCTTCTTCCTGACACTGTTCGTGCAGAACGTCCTCGACTTCAGCCCGCTGGCGGCCGGCCTGGCGTTCCTGCCGGTCAGCGCCATCATCGCGATCGGCGCGGGGCTCGCCTCGCAACTCCTGCCCACCTTCGGGCCGAAGCCGTTCATGGTCACGGGAGCGCTGCTCGCGGCGGCGGGCCTGGCCTGGCTCACACTCACCGATGTGCACTCCACGTACCTGGGCAGTGTGCTGGGGCCCATGCTCGTCTTCGGCTTCGGCATGGGGATGCAGTTCGTCTCCCTCACCCTGATGGCGCTCTCCCACGTTCCCCGCCATGAAACCGGCGCGGCGTCCGGCCTCCTCAACGCCACCCAGCAGGTCGGCGGCTCGCTCGGACTGTCCATCCTGGTCACGGTGTTCGGAACGGCGAGTGCGAGGGAGGCGGAGAGGCAGGTGCCGGGCTTCCTGGCCCAGGCGACCCCGGCGGAGCGTCTGCGGTTCCTGCGGAGCGGAGAGCTGCCGCCGCCCTGGGCCGACGAGATACTGACGTCCGGCGTCTCCGCGGCGTTCATCGTGGCCGCGATCCTCGCCGTCGTCGCCGCGCTCATCGCCCTGTTGGTGATTCAGGTGCGCCCCTCGGACATCGAGCGGCTGAAGGGCGGGCCGGGCCCGGGCGGGCTGTGATCAACGGGGGTACGGGGAAAGGGCGCCGGATCGCCCGCCGGCGACGCCAACTGCTTCGGCTGAGGCGACGCGGCGATGATACGTGGTACAGACACGCATCCCGTGGCTCCGAGGAGGACGGCGAGAGCGAAGGGTGCGATCCGGCGCACCCACCCACTCTGGCGCACGGCAGCCGTTATCCGGCGACGGCACGCGGCCGGACCACCGGCACGAGTGACGCCGCGGCGCTTTCGGACGACCCCGGACGACCCCGGACGACCCCGGACGACCCTGGTGGAGCCATGCCCGGCAGCCGGCTCCATTGAGGGCCGTCGCCTAAAATCACCGGGCATGGAGGACTTGGCGCACGGCTCGCCCGACCATCCCAATCCGCTCCGGCGGCTCACCCTGGAGCAGCTTCGCCGCCGTACGAGCGTGAAATGGCGTGCGTATCCCGAGGACGTACTGCCGCTGTGGGTCGCGGAGATGGACGTGCCGCTGGCCGAGCCCGTCGCCCGGGCCATCACCGAGGCCGTGGAGAGGGGCGACACCGGCTACCCCGCCGGGACGGCCTACGCCGAAGCGCTCGCGTCGTTCGCGAGCGAGCGGTGGGGCTGGGAGACGCTGGCGGTGGAGCGTACGCGGTTGGTGCCCGACGTGATGCTGGGCATCGTCGAGATACTGAAGCTGGTCACCGGCCCTGATGACGCGGTGGTCGTCAACTGCCCCGTCTACACGCCGTTCTACCAGTTCGTGGAGCATATGCGGCGGCGGATCGTGGAGGCGCCCCTCGACGCGCGACTGCGCATCGACCTGACGGCCCTGGAGGACGCGTTCCGGCAGGCCGTCGCGGGCGGCCGGCGCGCCGCGTACCTGCTGTGCAGCCCGCACAACCCGACCGGCACGGTGCACACCGCCGGCGAACTGGCTGCCGTGGCAGCGCTGGCCGACCGCTATCGCGTACGGGTCGTCGCCGACGAGATCCACGCTCCGGTCGTCTCCCGTACGGCCCGGTTCGTGCCGTACCTGAGCGTGCCCGGCGCCGAGGGCGGCTTCTCAGTGATGTCGGCGTCCAAGGCGTGGAACCTGGCCGGCCTCAAGGCCGCGCTCGCGGTGGCCGGGCCCGCCGCCGCCGGTGACCTCGCGGCGATGCCACCCGAGGTGGGGCACGGGCCCAGCCATCTCGGCGTCATCGCCCACACCGCGGCCCTCAGGGACGGCGGGGCGTGGCTCGACGCCGTACTGGACGGCCTGGACGACAACCGGCGCCTCCTCACCGAAGCCCTCGTCACGCACCTGCCCGGCGCCCGTTACCGGCCGGCGGACGGTACCTACCTGGCCTGGCTGGACTGCCGGGCGCTCGGCCTTGGTGACGATCCGGCCGCCGCGTTCCTCGACCGGGGCCGGGTGGCGCTCAGCTCCGGACCGACCTTCGGCACCGGCGGCGCCGGTCATGTCCGCCTCAACCTGGCGACCTCTCCGGAACTGCTCGCCGAAGCGGTACGGCGCATGGCCGACGCCCTCTGATCCCTCCGCCGCCCGCCCGATCGCCTCACCGCCCGCCCGCCCGCCTCGCCGCCCGGCCACGCGCGCACCCCGTGGCCGGGCATCGCCGTATTCAGGGCCGGGCCCGCGTTGAACACGGCGCCCGCACGGCGCGTACTACCGGCTACCTGCGGCCGGCCACCGAACCACCACGCCGAATGACGCGCCGTGCCGACGACCGCGGCCGCCCTCCCCCGAGGGGTGGCCGGAAAGGGAACGAACGATCGTGATAAGCCAGCGCACTCGTCTTGTCTCACTCATCGCCCTCCCCGTCGCCCTCAGCCTCGCGGCGGCCGGCGCTTCCCCGGCCGCCGCCGAAGGGACCGCGTACCAGATCGACCTCGACCAGCTGAACGACTCCGGTGGCAACGGCACGGTGATGCTCAGCCTGGACGGCAGGCGGCTGACCGTGAAGATCGAAATCGATTCCCCACCGTCGAGGTCTACAAGAACGTCGATCATGCCGGGCTGCGGCTGATCACCTGTGGCGGCCAGTACGACGAGTCGCAGCGCTACTACTCGGACAACGTGGTGGTGTTCGCCAGGCTCACCGGCAGCCGCTAGGACGGGAGGCCACCCGAGAGGCCGGCGTCCACGACGGGCGCCGGCCTCTTCGTGCCGCGCCCGTCGTCTACTCGGCAGCGCGTGACGCCGTGGTCATGTACGACGACCACACCCGCAGCGGCAGGAAGTCGGCCCGGCCCGACTCGTTGCCGCCCACGCCGTTCAGCGGCAGGAGACCGTCCGTTCCCGGCCTGCTGCGGAAGACGGTCACGGCGGTCGACAACCGGTCGGTGTAGCCGACGAACCAGGACGCGGGCAGCCGGTCCTCCTCACTCGTGCGGCCCGCGGCGACCGGGGACAGGGCACGGATGGCGTCCGGGGCCATGGCGTCCACGGCCACGTCCCGCAGCGCCCCGGACACCTCACGGGCCACCTCCGGGTCGAGAACCTGCCGGCTCGACGGCCGGTCCAGCCCCTCCAGCGGCGTGCCCAGATGGCTGACCGCGGTGACCGAGTACGGGTCGCTCTGCTGCCCGTCCGCGGCGAACGTGGCGTACGCCCCCGCCATCCTGATCGCGCTCGGCGTGGACGTACCGACGGAGAAGGACGGCTCCAAAGACGCCATGCTCAGCGGCAACAGCCCGGAGCCGACAGCCATGTCACGCACCTTCTCCAGGCCCACGTCCTCACCCAGCCGGCTGTAGACGCCGTTGTCGCCCCGGACCAGCGCCTGGCGCAGCGTGGGAAGCCCGGACGGAGCCCCGGCCTCCCCGGACCGGAAGCCGCCCGCGCCGACGCCCGCCCGCTCCGGCAGCAGCCGTGGTGCCCGACCGGAGGTGAGCGCGCCGGTCGCGTCGTAGAAGCTGCCGGAGGTCACCGGCAGTCCCCGCGCCACCACCCCGTCCGACCGGACACCGTGCTGGAGGGCCGCCGCCAGGACGAACGGCTTGAAGGCAGAACCCACCGGAACGCCCGCCGTGTCGGCGTTGTTGGTGAAGTGCTCGGTCGCGTCGGACCCCCCGTACAGCGCCAGGATCGCCCCGTCGCCCGGCCGGATCGACGCGGCGCCGATCTGGACCTCCCGGTCGGCGATGCGGCGCGCCGGGTCCAGCGACTCCCGCGTGACCTCCTCCACCGTCCCGCGCAGCCGCTCGACCTCCGCCTTGTCGAAGGTGGTACGGATCCGGTAACCGCCGCGCCCCAGTTCCTCGGTGGTCAGCCCGGTGCGGTTCTTGATGTACTTGTTGGCCACGTCGACCAGATAGCCGGTCTGGCCGGACAGACTCGTGGACACCGACTCCGGGCGCGGCTCGGGGAAGACGGTGTACGTCGCCCGCTCGGCCTTCGACAGGTAGCCGAGCTCCACCTGGCGGTCCAGGACGTACCGCCACCGTGCCTCGGCCCGGCGGTGGTGCGCCTCGCTCAGCGAAGGGTCGTACAGCTCCCCGCCCTTGAGCAGCGCGGCCAGCAGGGCGCTGCGGGCGGGGTCGAGGTCCTTGGCGTCCATGCCGTAGTACGCGACGGCGGCGGCCTGTACCCCGTAGGCGTTACGGCCGAACCAACTGGTGTTGAGATACCCCTGCAGGATCTCCTGCTTGGACAGCGACCTCGACAGCTTGACCGACAGGCACAGCTCGCGCAGCTTGCGGTCCAGGGTCTGTTCCGGCGTCAGATACGTGTTCTTCACGTACTGCTGCGTGATGGTCGAACCGCTCTGCACCTCCTGGCCGCGGGCCATGTTGACCACGGCTCGGGCCAGGCCCCGCACGGAGAAGCCGGGGTCGGTGTAGAAGGTGGCGTTCTCGGTGGCGATCACGGCGTTCTGGAGTGAGGCCGGGATGTCGGACAGCGGTACGTTCTGCCGGTTGACCGGCCCGACACTGACCATCTGGGTGCCGTCCGCCCAGTAGTAGACGTTGGCCTCCGCCCGCGCGGTGGCGTTCACGTCCGTGACGTGCACCGTGGAGTAGACGTAGCCGACCAGCGCGGCGAGCGCGCCGAGACCGAGCAGCGCGAGCCCGAGCAACTGCCGCCACGACGGGGCCCACCTGAGCGGCCCCTGGAGGCCCCGGCGCGGGTAATCGACGCGGAACCGGCGGACGTTTCCCGGCAGTCGGCGCGGAACCCACGCTTCCCGTCCGATGGGACGCATCACGGCTCATCGCCCCCCTTTCTGTACGGGTGACCTTGCTGTCCCCTACTACGGGACGTGACGGCCACCTGTTCAGGAGGGCTCCGACCGCGTGCTCCGGCCGCGCGGCGTTCAGCCTCCGATGGGCAGGGCGCCGGTGGGCAGGGCACCGGCGGGCAGGCCACCGAGGAGGCCACTTCCGAGGAGGGCGCCGCCGACCGGCAGGGGGGAGGCCTGCCCGGGGGACTGCGGCGCCCCGAGGGGACCCGTGCTGTTCAGGTCGGTCGTGATGGGCGCGCCGAGGGCCGCGGGGGGCTGGTCGGCGACGGCCGGGGCGGCGCCGGCCATGCTCACGCCCGCGATGCCGGCGCAAACCGCGATCAGTCGGGTGCGGGGCTGAGTGGACATGTCTCTCCAGGTGTGTGAGGGGGAGAAGGTATGCCGTCTTTGCTGCTGAAATGTGCAACGAATGCAGGCCGACGACGACACGGCCCGCCCACCCGGCTTCACGCCCCCTGACAGGTTCAGCCGGGGACGGGCGCGTACACCAGCCCCAGCTTGTCGATCTCGTTCCCCGCCCGACCGGTGAAGCCGACGATCCGCCAGCCCGACGGGGCGGTGAACGTCACCGTGTCCCGGGTGGGGGATCCGGCGGAGAGGACGCGGCCGCGGTTGGTGGCGAAGGAAGCCGAGAAGAGCCGGGTGCGTCCGTCCTTCTCACCGCGGGTGAGGGTGGCCGAAGTGAGGTGCTCACCCGTCGCGAGGGTGAGCGATGTGGCGGTGCCGCCCGTGCCGCCGTGGCGGAGCGCGGTACCGCCGTCGTGCGTGAGCGATATCGCGTCGAGGCGGGCGCCGCCGCGCAGGGTCAGGGTGCGGGGCGTCGGCGTGGCCGGCAGGTCGTCGGCGTCGTTGAAGGCCGTGCCGTGCGGCCCGCCGAAGAAGTCGCTCGCGCGCAGGCCGGGCCGCAGGGACCAGGAGAGGCTCACCGCGTGCGGGTAGTGATCGGACAGGTGCGCGCCGGCCGCGTCGCGGAACGACGCCCACTCGTTGCTGTAGCGGGTGGCCGTCAGGCTCACCAGGCCGCCGCCCCGGTACAGGACCTTGTCGACGACCTCGCAGTCATTGGTCGGCGCCGCCTTGTCGCAGACCAGCGCGTCGCTGCCCTGGGCGGGCACGGAACCGCCGCGCACCAGCCGCACCCAGGCGTCGGTCAGGCCGTTGTCATCGAGCAGCGTGCGGATGTTGTCGCCGGTACGGGTGTAGCGCGTGTTGGTGTCACCCATGACGATCACCGCGTTGCCCGCCGAGTTGGCCTGGATGAAGCGCGAGAGCTGGAGGATGTTGGCGCGGCGGGCGGCGAGCGCCGCGTCCGTCGTGTCGGCGTTGGTGTGGACGTTGTAGAGGTCCACGAAGACGCCTTCGGCGAGCCGGACCCGGGCGAGCGTGAACCCCTTCGGTGTCAGGCAGTCGGTGCCCGTGCAGTCGGTCCAGTCGACCCGCTGGAAGTCCTCGAAGGCGTAGTCGGACAGGGTGTTGAGGCCGTCGCCGATACCCGCGCCACCGCTGGTGGCCGTGCGGTGGGGGTGCGTGTCGTTCGCGTACAGAGAGGCGTGGTAGTTGAAGTCCTCCTGGACGTTGACGATGTCGTACGGGCCCAGGCGCTGACCGATGAGTGGGGTGTTGGTCTCCGGATCGCTGTCGCCGAGGCCGAGCGGCAGCCCCGCGATGTTGTACGTGAGGACGTCGAAGGTCCCGGAGGAGGGGATGGCGGAAGCGGGGGCGGGGGAGGGGGTGGCGGCGGTCGCCGGTGCCGTGCCCGACGCGGTGAGTCCGGCCAGGGCCAGGAGGCTGCCCGCGACGAGGGTGCCGAGGAGTCGTCTCATGGGCCCATAGCTTCAGGGCAGGCGCACCTGCCGTACAGAGCGCCTCGGGGAAACCGGGCGGGACGAAACCAATCGTCATGCACCGGCAGCCGGTTGATCAGGCCGTGATTGTTCGAGGTTCACCTTCCGTGTCGAGTGTCGGCAGCGCACGACCGACGACGAAACGACCGCAGACGAAACGACCAACGACGAGACGCGGGAGCCGGCATGGGCCATGGCCATCACCACCACGGGCACGAGGGCGACACCCTGCCGCCCGCCTTCGACCCGGCCGTACCCGACGAGGCCCTGACGCCCGGTCAGCTCTCCCGCCGCTCGATGCTCCGCCGTGCCGGGCTGCTCGGCGCGGGACTATCGGCGGCGGGCGTGCTCGCCGGCGCGAACCCGGCCGCCGCCGCGCCCACGCCTCCTGCCACCGCACCCACGGCCGCCGCCGCGCCACCTCACCGGGCGAGCGGCTTCCTGTGGCTCGCGGGCGACCACCACATCCACACCCAGTACAGCAACGACGGCAAGTACCGCGTCACCGACCAGGTCCGCCAGGGCGCCCGCCACGGCCTCGACTGGATGGTCATCACCGACCACGGCAACGAGACCCACGCCAGGATCGGCGTGGAGAAGGTCAACCCCGACATCCGCGAGGCCCGCGCCATCCACCGGGACACGCTGGTCTTCCAGGGCCTGGAGTGGAACATCCCGGCCGCCGAGCACGGCACCGTCTTCGTCCACCCCGGCCGCAACGAGGTCGCGGTCCTCAAGGAGTTCGAGACCTCCTACGACGGCGGCGTACGCAAGGCCACCGCCTCCACCCCCGCCAACGAGGCCCTCGCCATCGCGGGCCTCCACTTCCTGGCCGAGCAGGTCCAGCGCCGCAAGGTCAAGGACGTCCTCATGCTCGCCAACCACCCCTCCCGCGAGGGCGTCGACTCCCCGCACGAGATCCGCGCCTGGCGCGACGCAGAGCCCGCCATCGCGGTCGGCATGGAGGGCGCGCCCGGCCACCAGGCCGCCGGGATCGAGCAGAAGACCGGCATGGGCCGGGCACGCGGCCTGTACGACGGCAGCCCCGGCGCCCACTCGTTCCCGGGCTTCCCCCTGGAGGCGTACCGCACCTGGGGCGGCTTCGACTGGATGACCGCCACCGTCGGAGGCCTGTGGGACAGCCTCCTCGCCGAGGGCAAGCCCTGGTGGATCACGGCGAACTCCGACTCCCACAACGTCTACACCGATACGGCGGTACGCGGTGGCCCCGCCTCGGACTACGCCGCCAACGGCAAGCACACCGACCCGGTGTACGGCGGCTCCGTCGACCTCACCGAGGGCGACTACTGGCCGGGCCAGTACAGCCGCACCCACGTCGGCGCGGAGGGGTTCTCGTACGCCGCCGTCATGGACGGCATCCGCGCCGGACGCGTCTGGGTCGACCACGGGCAGCTCATCAGCGGCCTCGACGTACGGGTCTTCGACGGCCGCCGCTGGGCCACGCTCGGCGGCGCGCTGCACACCGCACGCGGCCGGGAGGTGACGCTCACGGTCGACATCGCCCTCGCGGGTGCCCCCAACTGGGCCGGGTTCGTACCGCGGCTGGCGCGGGTCGACGTCATCCAGGGCGACGTCACCGGCGCGGTGGCGGACCAGGACACCTTCACCGCGCCCACGGCCAAGGTCGTCAGGTCGTACGACACCGGCGGCCGGACCGGCACGGTCCGCCTCACGTACTCCCTCGGCCCCGTCGACCGCCCCCTGTACCTGCGCCTGCGCGGCAGCGACGGCAACCGCTCGGCGGCCGGCCTGATGGGCGCCTCCGTGGACCCGGCGGGCCCGGCCGTGGACGTGGTCGGCGACGCCGACCCGTGGCGCGACCTGTGGTTCTACTCCAACCCGGTGTGGGTCCTTCCCTCATGACATACGTCATCGGCGTCGACACCGGGGTCCGGGAACTTCCCGAAGCCGACCGGCAGGTGCACGCGCTCGCCGACGAACTGAACGAACTGGCCCTGGACGACGACGTGTTGTTCTGCACGCACCTGGTGCGGAGCGGCCCGTTCCCGCACATCGCCGTGTCGATCGCGCTGCCGCTGCCCGACGAGGCCGCGGCCCGGGCCGCCTGGCTGCGCCTGTCGGCGCCCGGCGGGGCGGAACGGGGCCTGGCGCTGTGGAGCGCGCGGGAGGAGGACCGCCCGCTCACGGGCTGGGCGACGGACGATCGCCCGCCGCATGACCGCCCGCCGCACGGCCGGGCGCCGCGCGACCGCCCGCTGCGCGGGCCTGCCGCTCTCGCGGGTGGGGCCGCCGTGGCCGCCGCCGAGCACGGCGCCCGGACCGCGGGGCGCGCGGTGCGTTACCCCGGCCACGGCGCCCTCACCGGCACGCTGACCGTCGCCCGCCTCCTGGCCACGACGGCGATCGAAAGGGTCACGGTGATCGGCGCGCCTGGCGCCCCCGACCGCGGCACCCGCCTCGTCACCCGGGGGCACGTCCGCCCGCACTGGCAGGCGGGGCGGCTCACTCTCGCCACCATGCCCGCGGCCGGCGGCACCCTCGTACCGTTCGAGGACCCTGACCCCACCCGGTGCTGCGCCGACCATGGCGTCCGGTGAGGCGGGCCGAAAGTTTCGCCCCCGACACCGGCGAAGTAATCGATTGACCCGCGACAGCCCCGCAGCGAGACTGCCGAGGCGGACCTGACAGCCCTCCGCCGCAGCCCACCCGCCCCCGCAACACCGCGGCGGCCGCTGAACCGCCGCCGCCCACCGCCCAACAGGAGAGACCGCACCATGAAGCCCGACCCCTACCGCGCCGCCGACGACCGCTACAGCGACATGCGGTACGAGCGCTGCGGCCGCAGCGGCGTACTGCTGCCCAGGGTCTCCCTCGGGCTGTGGCACAACTTCGGTGACACCACGCCGCTCCAGACCCAGCGGGCGGTGCTGCGGCGCGCCTTCGACGCCGGCGTCACCCACCTCGACCTCGCGAACAACTACGGCCCGCCCTACGGCAGCGCGGAGTCGAACTTCGGCAGGCTCTACGCCCAGGACTTCCGCCCCTACCGCGACGAGCTGTTCATCGCCACGAAGGCGGGCTACGACATGTGGCCGGGCCCGTACGGGGAATGGGGCTCCCGCAAGTACCTGCTGGCCAGCCTCGACCAGTCGCTGGGCCGGATGGGCCTGGACTACGTCGACGTGTTCTACTCCCACCGCTTCGACCCCGAGACTCCCCTCGAAGAGACGGTCGGGGCGCTGGACGCCGCCGTACGCCAGGGCAAGGCGCTGTACGTGGGGCTGTCCAACTATCCACCGGAGCAGATGACTCGAGCGGCCGGGATGCTGCGGGAACTCGGCACGCCGCTGCTGATCAACCAGCACCCGTACAGCATGCTCGACCGGGGCATCGAGCACAGCGGACTGATCGCCGCGTCCGCCGACGCGGGCGCCGGGGTCATCGCCTTCTCACCGCTGGCGCAGGGCCAGCTCACCGACCGCTACCTGCGCGGAATCCCGGCGGACTCCCGTATGGCGATCGGCCACTTCCTCAGGTCGGACGCCCTCACCGAGGACCGGCTCGCCCTGCTGCGGGCACTGGACGCGTTCGCCTCCGCACGCGGAAACACGCTCGCGCAGCTGGCGCTCGCCTGGGTGCTGCGCGACCCGCGCGTCACGTCCGTGCTGGTCGGCGCGAGCAGCGTCGCGCAGCTCGAGCAGAATCTCGGCGTACTCCAGGTGGCGCCGCTGGACGAAGCCGAGCTCACCGAGATCGAGCAGCTGCTGAAGTCGGCCGGCGCGTAGGCGCGCCGGCTGCCCGTGTACGCCGCCACTCCGCGCCGGCCGACCGGCCCGGAAGTCCCACACGGGCCGGGCCTCGCACCGCTTCCCTCCCCGGTGGCGGCCCTGCGGGGCGCGCGGCCGACGCGGACAAGGGCGGACAAGAGGCGGGAACGCGGTCAGTGGGCTTGATCGTCCTGCGGCGCGTTCTTCTCCTTGATCCGCACGGCTTCCTTCCGGACCTCCGCCTGGATGGCGCGCTCCTTCTCCAGCCACTCGGGAAGGTCCTTCTTCAGCGCGTCGATCTGCTCCGTGGTGAGGGGCTCCGTGATCCCGCCGCGCGCGAGGCCCGAGATGGAGACGCCCAGCTTCGCCGCGACCACCGGGCGGGGGTGCGGGCCGTTGCGCCGCAGTTCCAGCAGCCACTCCGGCGGATCGGCCTGCAGCGCGTTCAGCTCGCTGCGCGAGACGACACCCTCCTGGAACTCGGTGGGGGTGGCCTCGAGGTACACACCCAGCTTCTTCGCCGCGGTCGCGGGCTTCATGGTCTGGGTGCTCTTGTGCGACGTCATGCTGTCAAGAGTAGCGAGCGTGTGCGATACCTCCGACCACGACCGGTAACCTGGCGAGGTGACAGGCTCCGACGTACCCCCTTCCTTCCGGCTCGCGTATGTCCCAGGCGTGACGCCGACCAAGTGGGTGCGCGTCTGGAACGAGCGGCGGCCCGAGACCCCGCTGACCCTCGTCGCGGTGTCCGCCGCCGAAGCATCCGACGTATTGCGCGGTCGCGGCGCCGACGCCGGCTTCGTACGGTTGCCGGTCGACCGGACGGACCTCTCCGCGATCCCGCTCTACACCGAGACGACGGTCGTCGTGGTCCCGAAGGATCACATCGTGGCGGCGGTCGACGAGGTCTCGGCCGAGGATCTGGCGGACGAGATCGTGCTGCATCCCCTCGACGACACCCTGGACTGGGAGCGTCCGCCCGGCCGGCCCGCGAACGAGCGTCCCGCCACCACGGCGGACGCCGTCGAACTGGTGGCGGCCGGGATCGGACTGCTGGTCGTCCCGCAGTCGCTCGCCCGCCTCCACCACCGCAAGGACCTCACCTACCGGCCGGTCACGGACGCACCCCAGTCGCGCGTCGCGCTCTCGTGGCCCGAGGAGGAGACGACCGACCTGGTGGAGGACTTCATCGGGATCGTCCGCGGGCGCACCGTCAACAGCTCGCGCGGTCGCACCGCCACCCCGGCCCAGCCTAAGCAGGGGAAGCAGGGGAAGCAGACCAAGCGCCCCGGCGCAGGCGACGCACGGCGGAAGCCCGCGGCCGGCAAGTCGACCGGCAAGAGCCCGCGCGGCGGCTCCGCCGGCTCAGGCGGCCCGAAGGGCGGCGGCAAGCGCGGCAAACCTCGCCGTCGCCCCTAGCCGGTGCCCACGGCACTGAGCGGCACTGAGCGGGTACGGCGCGGGGACGGCGCGGAATCCGGCCCCCTGATCAGCGCGCGGGCGGGGTCCCGTCAGGCCGCCGTTCGGGGACGAAGACGGACGGGGAGCGCCTGGTGGCCGTTGCTGATCAAAGAGGCGAGGGCCTCCAACTCGCTTGGCACGACCGCTAGTTCCGCCTGCGGGAACCGGTGGAAGAACGCCTTGAGGACGGCCGTGATTTCGAGGCGGGCGAGGGGCGCGCCGAGACAGAAGTGGACGCCGTGACCGAAGGCGAGGTGGTCCTTGGTGACCCGGGTGATGTCGAAGGCGTCGGCGTCGGGACCGTGCCAGTCCGGGTGGCGGTTGGCCGCGGCGTACGAGGCGAGGATCGCGTCGCCCTTCGCGATGGTCTGTCCGTCCGGCAGCGGGATGTCGGCGAGGGCGTAGCGCAGGGGCACGTGCTTGGCGGCCGGCTCGTGGCGCAGGGTCTCCTCGACGACATCGGTCCAGTCGGCGCGGCCTGCGCGGACATGCTGAAGCTGATCGGGGTGGGTGAGCAGTGCGGTGATGGCCTGGTCGATGACGTTGACCGTGGTCTCGTACCCCGCGCTGATCATCAACAGGAGCGTGTCGCGCAGCTCCTGCTCGGTCAGTGCCGACCCGTCGCCGTCCGCGTCGCGGGACGCGATGAGTACGGACGTCATGTCGTCGCCGGGCTCGGCCCGCTTCGCGGCGATGAGGTCGTCCAGGATTCCGTAGAGCCGTTCAGTGTTCGTGGCGGACTGCTCGGAGGTGAGCGTGGTGTCGAAGACGCCGTCGACCAGCGCGCGGAAGCCGTGCCACCGGTTCTCGGGCAGGCCCATGAGGTGGCCGATGACGGCGATCGGCAGCGGAGCGGCGAGCTGTTCGCGCAGATCAGCCGGCTCGCCGGGCGGAGTGGTGGCCTCCAGAGCGTCGAGAAGGCGAGTGACGATGTCGTCGACGGTCTTTTCCAGCGAGGCGATGCGGCGGGCACTGAACGCGGGGGCGACCAGCCGGCGCAGCCTGCGGTGATCAGTGCCGTACGCGGTGAACATGTTGTTCACGGCGACCCACAGGGCAAGCGGCCAGCGTGCGATGACGCTGTCGAACTCCGGCCAGTGCCGACGGGCGTCCTTCGACACGGAGGAACTGGTCAGCAGCTCCTTCAGCAGATCGGGCGCTGTGACGGCCCACGCCTGCACGCCGAGTAAGTCGACGCGGGCGGCGGCACCCTGGGCGCGCAGCAGTCGGTGCTCGGCGTGCCGGTCGGCGCCGGTGGGGTCGAGGACGATCGGGGCGGATTGCTGGTTCACGGCGGAACCCTTCAGGAGTCCGAAACGGTTGGCTACCACGGAACGGTGGAGCTCACCCGTCCACCAGGTCAAGTAGGCAGCAGGCCAGGCGGAGTTGAACGAAGCGGCCGGGAATATGCCGGCAGGCCGTTTCGTTCACCCCGGGCCCACTGCTCCGCCGCCAACCGCGAACCAAGGGAGTACCGTGCCCGAAACCGCGCCCAACGCCACTGCCTCCGCCACCGTGACCGCTCTGCCGCCGCTGATCACCCAGGCGGAACACCTCATCGAGCTCGGGGTGCACGAGCTCGCCGGGATGCCCGCCGCCGAGCTGCGCGCCTTCGCCGAGGGCGCGGGCGGAGGCGACAGCGACGTTCTGCTCGCCGTCCACCCGGACCGCGCTCCCGCCTCCGCCCTCGCGCCGCTGCTCCGCCACGGCGGCAAGCCCGGCTTCGTCGTCGCCGACATGACCGACGTCGACCGCTTCGCCCCCCTCGATACCGTCGAGCTGCCCGACGCCCCCCTCTACCTGGTCAGCGGCCTCGACCGCGGCGACCTCATGGCCAACTGGAGCCCGGACGAGGCACTGCCCGCCCTCATCGCGAAGGGCCGCACCCCGCTGCTGCTCACCGAGGGCATCCACTGGGTGCTCCAGCAGCCTGCGGTACTGGAGCGCGACCACTGCTTCATGACCATCGGCTCCCGGTTGCGCAAGGCGAACGGTGCCCTGGACGCCCGTACCCCGGCCATCTGGATCAGCAACGGCACGGGGCGGGACGGCCGCGAGCGACGCGACGCCCCCAAGGTCGGCTGGTGCTGGGCGGGCAACCGGCACACCTGGCTGGGCTTCGCCTCGGCCACGGGCCGCAAACCTCAAAGCGCTGGCTAAATCCGGGGTTAAATTGTGCTAGGTTCCGGGCCGGAGGTGATCATGCCGACCGAGGAAGAGCTGTTCGCGGCAGTGGATGCGTTGCTGGAGGGCGAGCCGCAGTTGCCGTCGCCCGACGAGCGCGCCAGGCTGCGTGAGGCCGCCGGCATCACCCAGGCGCGTCTCGCGCAGGCGCTGAGGACGTCGACGCAGACGGTGAAGAACTGGGAGAGCGGCCGCAGCGAGCCGCGCGCACCGCGTCGGCAGGCGTACCAGCGGCTGCTGGAGGGCTGGGCGGCGAAGTACCCGGTGGAGGCCGAGCCGAAGCCGAAGCCGAAGCCGACGCCGCAGGCCGAGCGGGAGTGGGAGCCTCAGCCTGACTCGCAGCCCGAGCCCGGCTCCGAGGCGGCGTCCACGCCGGAGAACGTGGCCCGCCTCGCAGAGTCGGCCGCGCCGACCACCGCCCCGGCGCCGTCCCCCGTCCCCGCGCCGACCGCCGCCGCCGCGCCGTCTCCCGCCGCCCCATCCGCCGCCGCCGTTCCCGCACCCGCCGCCGTTGGCCCCGCCACGCCGGACCCCGCGCCTCGTTCGTCGTCGCGGCGTCCGGCGCGCACGGCCGCTCCGGCGGCGAAGCCCAGCATCGACCCGCGGTTTTCCAGTGGCCCGCTCGCGGTGCTGGACGGTGACGGCACGGCGTACTGCCTCGGGGGCTTGGTCATGGAGTGCCCGGCCGAGACCATCCCCCAGCTGGTCGACTGGACTCTGAACGAGTCCGGCATCGGCGCGCCGCGGCTGCACCGGTACGGCAAGGACTCCGACCCACTGATCGTGCTGACCGAGTCGGCGGCCGTACGGTTCGGGCTCCCGCCCAGGCTGGAGGGCCCGGAGGCCCGCCGCTCGCTGCGGCTGCCGGAGGACCACCCGGTCGTCAAGCAGCTTGCCCGTACCAAGTGGAGGCTCACCCAGCGGGGCTTCGGCCCGTGGGCGCGCGTCTACCGCCCCGCCACGGCCGGCCGGCGCCAGTGCGTACAGCTGGCCATCCTGTCGTGGGACGCGCTTGACGCCCGCGCCTGGGGTGACGCCGCCGACCTGCCGCCGGCGGAACTCGCCCGCGTTCTCGGCGTCTACGCCCAGCGCGTCATCACCCCGCGCGGCTCCACGGCCGTGTCGGGGCTGGAGCTGATGACGGCGCTGCGACCGCCGACCCGCGCGGTGAAGGACGAGGCGACCGGCGAGTGGGTCCAGGGCCACAACCCTGGTTCCCTGGGCTCCGCGACCGACCCGGCGCCGCCGGAGGCCACGCCGGAGCACCCGGTCGCCCAGGGGTGGACCGAAGGGTTCCTGGACGAGGAGGCGTACCAGTGGGTCCGCGACCCGGATCTGCTCACCGGCGAGGAGTGCGCCCTGCCGTGGGCCGTGGGCCTCGACCTCAACACCGCGTTCCTCGCCGCCGCCGCCCGCCTCACCGTGGGCCTGGGCGAGCCGGTCGAGGTCGAGCGGCCGGTGTTCGACAAGAAGGTCCCCGGCAGCTGGTTCGTGGACCTGTCCCACGTGGAGGTGGACCCGCGCCTCCCGAGCCCGTTCACACCGTCCGGTCTGCGCCCCGAGGGCCCTGCCTGGTACGCCACCCCCACCGTGGCGTACGCGGTCGAGCTCGGCTACGACGTCACGCCCGTCAAGGCGTTCCTGCGGCAGGAGACCGGCGCGTACCTGGACCCGTGGCACGACCGGCTCAGGGACGCCTACGTCGGCTCCCTGGCCGACCTCGGCATCACCAAGGACCTCGACGAGCGCGGCTTCCTCGCCCGCATGGCCCTCCACCAGCTGCTGAAGAGGACCGGCGACACCGACCTGGACCAGATCCGGCACCTGCCCGCCGCCAAGGCCGGGCTCACCGGCCCCGACGACCTGCGCGCCGCGATCCGCGAGCACCAGCCGCGGGCCACGGGCCTGCTGCTCGCCGACGCCTGCGACCTGGACGCACTCGCGCGGATGGACGACGACGCCCTGCTCCGTACGGTGGGCCGGCACCGCATGGTCGACATGGTGCTGTCGGCGATCAAGTCCACGGTCAAGGGCGGCGTCGGCAAGCTGCGTGAGCGCCCGCAGGGCCGCCACTACCGCGACGGCGAGCGCTGGCCCGCGCTGGAGCGCCCGACGTGGCGCCCGGACATCCGGGCCGCGATCATCTCCAAGGCGCGGGTCAACATGCACCGCAAGATGCTCAACATGGCGAAGACGAGCGGTCAGTACCCGCTCGCGGTCCTCTCCGACTGTGTCGTCTACCCTTCCGCCGGTCCCAGCCCGCTCGACTTCCTGCCGCGCACCGACGACGGAAAGGCCGTCCCGGGCGTCTTCCGCGTCGGCCCCGCGCCAGGTCTGGCCAAGCTGGAGGGCGTCGAGGAGATGGCCTGGGCGGTCGACCTGATGGAGAAGGGTTACAACCCCGCCCGCCACATCAAGGGCGGCGACGCCGTCATGGACGAAGGAGAGTAGGCCGTGGGGGACATCGAGGACGCTTTGGAGCGCGCCGAGCAGGAGGCGTTCACTCGCAACCCTCCCAAGTCGACCCAGGCCCGCGTCAACTTCCTCCTCGGCAAGCTCAGGACGACCAGGGCCGTCGCCGAACTCCTCGGTGTCACACAGCGCTCGGTGGAGCGTTACCGCAAGGGGGAGCGGAAGAACCCGCCCAAGGGCATCGCCGACCGCATCGACGCCGAAGTCCGCGCCCGCTGGCAGCCCCAGGTCCGCAAGCGCCGCCGCCAGGAGGCCGCCACCGCCACCGGCATCACCGTCGAAACCCGTGCGCGCTTCGGCTACACCGCGCCCATCGGCACCACCGACGACGGCCGGCTGCGCCGGCTGACCGTCCACCTCCCCCCGGACTACGCCAACCGTCTCTTCGAGGCGCAGCGACAGGGCGCCGACGACCGGCGGATGCGTGAGATCGTGGCCGAGGGCCTGCAGGAGATCTACTTCAAGGACAACGGACGCCGCGCCGAGAACCTCGAAGTCGAATTCACCGACATCGACTATTTCGACGTCTCGTTCTGACGCGTCACGCGGTCACCTTGGCGATGAACGCGGCGACGTTCGCCACGGTCCGCTGGATCTTCTCCTCCGTGGTGAGCGACTCGTGAAGCCGTCCGCCGATGCCCGCGTCCTTCTTGCCGCGTACGTACAGCGAGCACGCCAGGTCGGCGCAGAAGTAGGCACCCACCGAGTCTCCCTGCTGGCCGGCCTTCCCCGCCTTCGGCGCGACCATCAGGGAGACGCCTCCGGTGTGGGTGGTCAGGCACATCGAGCACATGCTGCGGCGCGGCTGCCACGAGGCCGGGCTCGGGCAGCGCAGCGCGAGGGCCTTCGGGCGGCCTTCGCCCTCGGTCACGAGGTAGGCGCGGTCGGGGCCCTGCGGGTCCCGCCAGCCGAGGAAGTCCAGGTCGTCCCACGGCCGGTCGGCCAGGTCCCTCGGGACGGACAGGCGCTTCGCCTCGCCCTTGGTGCAGTTCAGGAACGCGGCACGGATCTCTTGCTCAGTCAGCGGCTTCATAGGGGGTAAAGTAAGCTGCCTAATATGATTAGGCAAATGCTTAATCGATTCCGGCTGTACGAGGATGGTCATGGCGAGAGCAGGGCTGACCGCGGAACGTCTCACGCGGGCGGGGGCGGAACTGGCCGACGAGGTCGGCTTCGACAAGGTGACCGTCTCGGCGCTCGCCCGGCGGTTCGGCGTCAAGGACGCGAGTCTGTACTCGCACCTGAAGAACTCACAGGATTTGAAGACCAGGATCGCTCTGCTGGCCCTGGCGGAACTCGCCGACCGGGTGGCCGCCGCCCTGGCCGGGCGGGCAGGCAAAGACGCCCTGGCGGCGTTCGCGAACGCCTACCGCGACTACGCCCGCGAGCACCCCGGCCGCTACGCCGCGGCGCAGCTCAGGCTCGACCCGGAGACGGCCGCCGCCAGCGCCGGGGGCAGGCACGCGCAGATGACGCGCGCCATCCTGCGCGGCTACGACCTGACGGAGCCGGACCAGACCCACGCCGTCCGGCTGCTGGGCAGTGTCTTCCACGGCTACGTCAGCCTGGAGATGGCGGGAAGCTTCAGCCACAGCGCCCCCGACACGCAAGAAACCTGGTCACGGATCCTGGACGCCCTCGACGCCCTGCTGCGGAACTGGCCCCGGCCATGACCACCGACTCGACCACCACCCCCGCTTCCGGGGACACCTTGATCCCGGACTCCACGCTCGCCGAGTCGGGGCGCTGCGCCATGCCCGTCCAACTCCACCCGTACGACGGTCCCGTCACCGAGCAGCACTGTCCCGGCCTGCGTCACCCCGGTTCCTGGAACATCCCGCGACCACCATGACGGTGAGCCTGCCCGGCAGCGCAGGCGTGTGCGAAAGGCGGATCAACTTCCTTCGGCCCGCGAGGAACTCGCTGGTCCGAGGAGCGCGGACACCGGCCGGACTTCGAGGAGGGCGGGTCATTTCGTCGGCGGACGCGCCCCGTTCACGGACGACTTTGTTTAGAGGGCCGGACCGGTGGCAAGATGGTCGCACAGACAGTGCCGACGGTCGGTACTCGTTTCCTGGGGCATCAATGAAGATCACGCTCCCCTTCCGCGTCTGTGCCGTAACCGCCGTAACGGGCCTGCTGCTCATCGCCTGCGATCCCTCCGGCGAGCCCCGCGACACGCCACCGCCGTCCCCCACGCCGACTGCCTCGTCACCGTCACTCTCGACGCCCACGCCCAGCGTGAAGACGCAGTCCCCGACCACGTCCGCCCCCGCACCGAGCGCGCTGTCGCCGACGACACCGGCGCCCACCAGCAGCGCGCCGCTCATCGGCGTCGGGCGCCTGCAGCCGATGTGGCCCTTCACGACACTCGCCCAAGCCCAGGCCTGGGAGCGCGCGTTCGCGGCCGGCGGCCACCAGCCCTGGCATCTGGACCCCGAGCAGACGGCGCTGTCGTTCACTCAGGATTACCTGGGCTTCCGCGAGATCGACCGCGTCACCAAGCGGTCCGTCACCGCTACGCAGGCCCGCATCGGCGTGGGCCTGAGCGGCCCCGAGTCCTCGGGCAGCGCGGCGGTCATTCACCTGGTGCGGTACGGCACCGGCCCGAACGCCCCGTGGGAGGTCGTGGGAACCGACGACACGACCTTCTCCATGACCAAGCCCGCCTACGGGTCCGTCGTCCGCTCCCCGGTACGGACCGGCGGGCGCATCACCGGCGTGGACGAAAGCATCCGCGTACAGATCCGTCAGCCGTCCTCCAAGGCGCCGCTGGGCGAGTCGTGCTGCCCCCCGGCCGGCGGCAGCAACCAGCCGTGGTCGTCTTCGGTCTCCTTCACCAAGGCGACCGATCCGGTGCTGACCATCGTCGCGTCCACGGGCGGGCACATCGCCGAGGTGGAACGCTTCACCGTCACCGCGGTACGCACCCGCTGAGACCGTCCCACCACCCAAACACCCAAACACCCGAACCCATGGCCGGGCCGACGCGCGCCGAGCAGGGGCCTCGCTCACCACGCTGACGTGGCGAACTCGATCAGACCTCCGGGTCCCGGTCGGAGCCGGGCCACACATACGGCAGGTCGTCCCGGACCCCGGTGAAGCGCGTCCCGTAGAAGCCCGGGTCCTTGCGCAGCAGGGCGGATTGGTGGCTGAGGTGGAAGGCGGGGTCGCCGAGCCAGGGCGGTAGCTCTCCCTCCGCGGCGAGCTCCGCCTGCCGGCGGATGGGCGCGCCCGGCCGGACGGCGTGGTAGCCGGCGACCAGGGAGGCGGCGCAGGTGTCGCGGTGGCCCTTGGCGGTCCAGGCCTCGCACACGTCCAGCCCGTAGCGGACCAGCGCCTCCTCGTACCCGGTCCACATCCGTACGGCCGGGTGCCGCCGCCATCCGTACCCCGGCACGGTGAGCCCGCGCAGCACCTGGAGCGCTTCCACCCGCTGCTTGCCCAGGCGCCGGAGGTCCAGTGCTTCGGCGCATTCGGTGAACCGCGGGTACGGCAGGAAGGTCTGCACCTTTCGTGTCTACCGCCCCCGGCCCGGCGCCGCACGTCCGGCGCCGCCCGCCGGGCGCCCTGCCCGGCATCGCCCCGCCGTGCCGCGCTCGGCTTCGTACGGACGCGTGGCCGTGTCGTCGAGGACGCCGGCGAACGCGGCGGCGGTGATCTCACCGACGCTGTGGCCGGCGACGGCACCGGGGGTGCCCGCCGCGTCGGCGGCGAATGTCTCGGTCCCCAGTGCCGAGGCGGAC
>NZ_JAUEPL010000038.1 GCF_030406405.1 Streptomyces ficellus | reverse complement strand
GGCCCCGGCCCCGGCGCCGGCTTCCGCCGTGCGCGTCGCCGTGGCGCCGCCCCGGGTTCCGGTGCCGCTCGTCCGGCGGCTCGCCGCGCCGCTGGGCACGCTCGCCGCGGTCGCCGCGGCGTTCGCGTACGTCGGCACGGTCGACCCCAACGAACCCGGGCACTACCCCGTCTGTCCCTTGCTGCGCCTCACCGGGATCCTCTGCCCCGGCTGCGGCGGCCTGCGCAGCGCGCACGCCTTCATCCACGGCGACCTGACCACCGCCCTCGGCGCGAACGCGTTCGCCGTCGTCGGTTACGGCGTCTTCGCCGTGGCCATGGTGTTCTGGCTGGTACGAGCCATCCGGGGCCTGCCTGTACGGCTCACCGTCCCGCCCGTCTGGTGGTGGGCCGTGGGCGCCCTCCTGGCGGTCTTCACCGTCGTCCGAAACTTGCCGTTCGGCTCGGCGCTCGCGCCGTGAAACCCCAGGTCACCGCTGTGCGGTCGACCGGATGCGGACTCTCGGGCCCGCTGCGGATACCATCGAGGTGACTGATCCTGATCCGAGATCTTCATCAACGTCACCATCGACATCACCGTCGTGGAAGGGGGCCTCTCGCGTGAGTGTGCTCGACGAGATCATCGAAGGCGTACGCGCCGACCTCGCAGAGCGACAGGCGCGGGTCTCCCTCGACGAGCTCAAGGAGCGGGCGGCGAAGGCGCCCCAGGCCAAGGACGGCGCGGCCGCGTTGCGCGGCGACGGTGTCAAGGTCATCTGCGAGGTGAAGCGCTCCAGCCCGTCCAAGGGCGCGCTCGCCGCCATCGCGGACCCCGCCGGGCTCGCCGCGGACTACGAAGCGGGCGGCGCGGCCGTCATCTCCGTACTGACCGAACAGCGGCGCTTCGGCGGCTCCCTCGCCGACCTCGAAGCGGTGCGCGCCAAAGTCGACATCCCGGTCCTGCGCAAGGACTTCATCGTCACCGCCTACCAGCTGTGGGAGGCCAGGGCGTACGGCGCCGACCTCGCTCTGCTGATCGTCGCAGCGCTCGACCAGCCCGCCCTGGAGTCGCTGATCGAGCGGGCCGAGTCCATCGGCCTCACCCCGCTGGTCGAGGTGCACGACGAGGACGAGGTCGAGCGGGCCGTCGACGCGGGCGCCCGCGTCATCGGCGTCAACGCGCGCGACCTGAAGACCCTCAAGGTGGACCGCTCCACCTTCGAACGGGTCGCCCCCGAGATCCCCGCCGGCATCGTGAAGATCGCCGAGTCCGGTATCCGTGGCCCGCACGACCTGATCGCCTACGCCAACGCGGGCGCCGACGCCGTCCTCGTCGGCGAGTCGCTCGTCACCGGCCGCGATCCCAAGGCCGCGGTGGCCGACCTGGTCGCCGCCGGCGCCCACCCGGCCCTCCGGCACGGACGGGGCTGAACCGTCCCGTGACCGCCGCCCGCCGCACCGCCGCCGCCCCGCCGCCGTCGCACCGGACGCCCTCGCGTCCGGCGCGCTCGGCTGCGGTGTCGGCGTCCGCGACGGCGGCGTCCCCGTGCGCGGCATCCACGCCCTCCGCATCCCCGTCCTCGGCCACGCGCGCGTACCCCGGCGCGGCTCTGTCGGACGCCGCCACGCGCGCGTACACGGGCCATGCGACCGCGGCCACGCGCGCGTACGCGGCGGCTCGGCTCGGGGACGTCGCGGCGCCCCGCGACCCGTACGCCCGGCTCGCGCGCGGCTGCCGTCCGCGCGGCTGCCGGGCCCCGGCGCGGCGCGTGCACGGGCGCCGCGTCCGCTATGTCATCGGCGACGAGCCCGGCCAGGTCAACGGCATGCGATGGCGCGCGCGCACCGCGCGCCTCCGCCACCGCTGACCCACTGCCCGTCCCGATGGACGGGCCGGCGGCGGTCGATCGGTGGCGTCGGCGCATACCGTGATCACCGTCAGCCGAGACATCCGGGGGCAGCGCCCCCGTAGAGGAGCATGTCGCATGCCCAGCGAGTTCTTCATTCCCGATCCCGAGGGCCAGGTCCCCAGCGCCGAGGGCTACTTCGGTGCCTACGGCGGCAAGTTCATCCCCGAGGCGCTCGTCGCCGCGGTGGACGAGGTGGCCGTCGAGTACGACAAGGCCAAGAACGACCCCGCGTTCGCGGCCGAGCTCGACGACCTGCTGGTCCACTACACCGGCCGTCCGAGCGCGCTCACCGAAGTGCCCCGGTTCGCGCAGCACGCGGGCGGCGCCCGGGTCTTCCTCAAGCGCGAGGACCTGAACCACACCGGCTCGCACAAGATCAACAACGTGCTCGGTCAGGCCCTGCTCACCAAGCGCATGGGCAAGACCCGCGTCATCGCCGAGACCGGCGCCGGACAGCACGGCGTGGCCACCGCCACCGCCTGCGCCCTCTTCGGCCTCGAATGCACCATCTACATGGGCGAGATCGACACCCAGCGCCAGGCGCTGAACGTCGCCCGGATGCGGATGCTCGGCGCCGAGGTCGTCCCCGTGAAGTCCGGCAGCCGCACCCTGAAGGACGCCATCAACGAGGCGTTCCGCGACTGGGTGGCCAACGTCGACCACACGCACTACCTCTTCGGCACGGTCGCCGGGCCGCACCCCTTCCCCGCCATGGTCCGCGACTTCCACCGCGTCATCGGCGTCGAGGCCCGCCGCCAGATCCTCCAGCGGGCCGGCCGGCTGCCCGACGCGGCCGTCGCGTGCGTCGGCGGCGGCTCCAACGCCATCGGCCTGTTCCACGCGTTCATCCCGGACGAGACCGTACGTCTGGTCGGCTGCGAGCCCGCCGGACACGGTGTCGAGACCGGCGAGCACGCGGCCACCCTCACCGCGGGCGAGCCCGGCATCCTGCACGGCTCCCGGTCGTACGTCCTCCAGGACGACGAGGGCCAGATCACCGAGCCGTACTCCATCTCGGCCGGACTGGACTACCCGGGCATCGGCCCGGAGCACTCGTACCTCAAGGACAGCGGGCGCGGCGAGTACCGTGCGGTGACCGACGACGCGGCGATGCGGGCACTGCGCCTGCTCTCCCGTACGGAGGGCATCATCCCCGCCATCGAGTCGGCGCACGCGCTGGCCGGTGCGCTGGAGGTCGGGCGGGAGCTCGGCAAGGACGGCCTGATCGTCGTCAACCTCTCCGGCCGTGGCGACAAGGACATGGACACCGCCGCGCGCTACTTCGGCCTGTACGACACCGACGCGGCCCCGGTCGAGGCCGACGCCTCCGCCGAGGACGGCGCCGCCGAGATCCAGCGCGACACGCAGATCCAGGGGGGCACCAAGTGAGCGGCAACATCCAACTCCTCAGCGACACCCTGGAGCAGGCCAGGTCCGAGAACCGGGCCGCGCTCATCGCGTACCTCCCGGCCGGATTCCCCACCGTCGACGGCGGAATCGAGGCCATCAAGGCCGTCTTCGACGGTGGCGCCGACATCGTCGAGGTCGGCCTGCCGCACAGCGACCCGGTGCTGGACGGCCCCGTCATCCAGACCGCCGACGACATCGCGCTGCGCGGCGGCGTGAAGATCGCCGACGTGATGCGCACCGTCCGCGAGGCCCACCAGGCCACCGGCAAGCCGGTCCTGGTCATGACGTACTGGAACCCCATCGACCGGTACGGCGTCGAGCGCTTCACCGCCGAACTCGCGGAGGCCGGCGGCGCCGGATGCATCCTGCCCGACCTCCCGGTCCAGGAGTCGGCGCTGTGGCGCGAGCACGCCGAGAAGCACGGCCTCGCCACCGTCTTCGTCGTCGCGCCCAGCAGCAAGGACGAGCGGCTGGCCACCATCACGCGCGCGGGGAGCGGTTTTGTGTACGCCGCGTCCCTGATGGGCGTCACCGGCACCCGTGAGTCGGTCGGCGAGCAGGCCGCCGACCTGGTGCGCCGCACCCGCGCCACCTCCGACCTGCCGGTCTGCGTCGGCCTCGGCGTATCGAACGCCGAACAGGCCGCCGAGGTCGCCTCCTTCGCCGATGGCGTCATCGTGGGCTCCGCCTTCGTCAAGCGGATGCTCGACGCCGACGACCAGGCGGCCGGAGTGGCGGCCGTACGGGAACTGGCGGGCGAACTCGCCCGTGGGGTGAGACGGGTTTCGTAACTCGTACGGGTGGATCTGGACCGGGGAGGCGCGCGTGCGCCTCCCCGGTTCGTTGCTGTGGGCGTGAGCGACAAGAACAGTGCAGGGAAGCGGAGCGCGCGAGAACGGCTCCAGATGGAACGCGACCGGCAGAAGGCCCGCGACAAGCGCAGGCGCACGCTGATCGTCTCGGCGGCCGTCGTCGGCGTGCTCGGCCTCGCGGCGGTCGTCGGGCTCATCGCCGCCAACACCGGCGACAAGTCCGACAGCTCCGGCTCCGGACCCGTCGCCGCACCGTCGGGCGCCACCGGCGAGGAGCAGCTCGCGATCCCGGCCGGCGCCACCGACGCGCCGTCCACGCTCACCATCTGGGAGGACTTCCGCTGCCCGGCCTGCGCCCAGTTCGAGAACGCCGTCCGGGACACCATCCATGAGCTGATCGATTCCGGACAGATCAAGGCTGAGTACCGCCTGGTTACGATCATCGACGGCAACATGGGCGGAAGCGGCTCGCTCAACGCGGCCAACGCCGCGGCGTGCGCCCAGGATGCGGGCAAGTTCCTGCCGTACCACGACGTGCTGTACCAGAACCAGCCCGCGGAGACGGACGACGCCTTCGCCAGGGACGAGAAGCTCTTCGAACTGGCGGCCAAGGTGCCGGGCCTGGACACCCCCGCCTTCCGCAGCTGCGTGTCGGAAGGCAAGCACGACAGCTGGGTGAACAAGTCCAACGAGGCCTTCCTCAACGGCGACTTCCGCGGCACGCCGACCGTACTGCTCAACGGAGAATCCATCTTCCCGACCAAGGGGAAGGAGCAGATCTCCGTGGAGAACCTGAAGAAGTGGGTCGCCGAGGCCAATAAGGGCAAGAAGCCGGGGACGGCGTCACCGTCCCCCGCCGCTCCTTCGCCCTCGCCCGCGGAGCGCTGACCAGCCGCTGTTATGCACTCTTTGCCGGGCGGGTTGCCCTGCGTCCCGTCCGGCAGGGTAGCGTCGGTCCTGCCATGGACCTTGCCTACATTCCCAGCCCGTCGACCGGCGTGATCCACATCGGACCGGTCCCCCTGCGCGGCTACGCCTTCTGCATCATCATCGGTGTCTTCGTCGCCGTCTGGTACGGCAACAAGCGCTGGCTCGCCCGGGGCGGCAAAGCCGGCACCGTGGCGGACATCGCCGTATGGGCGGTGCCCTTCGGCCTCGTCGGCGGCCGGCTGTACCACGTCATCACCGACTACCAGCTGTACTTCAGCGAGGGTGAGAACTGGGTCGATGCCTTCAAGATCTGGGAGGGCGGTCTCGGCATCTGGGGCGCGATCGCGCTCGGTGCGGTCGGTGCGTGGATCGGGTGCCGGCGGCGCGGCATCCCCCTGCCGGCGTACGCGGACGCCATCGCGCCGGGTATCGCCTTCGCCCAGGCGATCGGGCGGTGGGGCAACTGGTTCAACCAGGAGCTGTACGGCAAGCCGACCGACCTGCCGTGGGCGCTGAAGATCAGCGAGGGCGCCAACCGTGAGGCGGGGCTCTACCACCCGACGTTCCTGTACGAGTCGCTGTGGTGCGTCGGCGTCGCCCTGCTGGTGATCTGGGCGGACCGCCGGTTCACGCTCGGCCACGGGCGCGCGTTCGCGCTCTACGTCGCGGCGTACTGCGCGGGGCGCGGCTGGATCGAGTACATGCGCGTCGACGAGGCCCACCATGTCCTCGGGCTCCGGCTGAACGTGTGGACCGCGATCCTGGTCTTCGTGCTTGCCGTCGCGTACATCGTGATCTCGTCGCGGATGCGGCCGGGACGCGAGGAGGTCGTGGAACCGGCGGCGCTCGCGGACGCGGCGAAGACGGCGGGCCCGGCGAAGACGGCGGATGCGGCCGACGCGCCGCCGGCCGCCGACGTCGATGACGCCGATGTCGATGACGCCGGTGCCGGTGTCGGCGCCGGCGCGACGGACTCTGTGGGTGCCGTGCGCGAGGGGGCCGCGGGCCATGCGGACGAGGCCGGTGCGAAGCCGGAGTCTGCGGAGTCTGCCGAGAAGAGCTGACCGGAGTGGCGCCTGAAGCGGCCGCCGGGACCTGGAGGTCCCGGCGGCCGCCTCTTTTCGGCGCTTTCAAGAACGCTTTTGGGCGCGTTCAGGCGCGTTCAGGCCGGTTGAGGCCCGGTCGGAGAGGGTCGGAGAGCGACAGGGTCCGCTGCGCCGCCGCGACGACCGCCGCGTCGATGAAGCGGCCGTCCGGCAGGGCCAGCGCTCCGGCGTCGGTGGCGGACGCTTTGACGATCTCTTCCGCCGCCTCGACTTCCTCGGCGGTCGGGAGGTACGCCCGCTCGATGACCGGGAGCTGGCGGGGGTGGATGGCCGCACGGCCCAGGAACCCCAGCGCCCGGCCGTGGGCGCAGGACGCGGCAAGCCCGTCGAGGTCGCGGATGTCCGCGTAGACGGACTGCGCGGGCGGCGGGAGGTTCGCGGCGCGGGCGGCCACCACGACGCGGCTGCGGGACCAGTCGAGGCCGGTGTCGTCCCGTACGCCCAGCTCGGCGCGGAGGTCCGCCTCGCCGATGGCGATGCCGTGGACGGCGGGGTGGGCGGTCGCGATGGCGTGCGCGTACTCGATGGCCAGGGCGGATTCCAGCAGCGGGTGGAGCGGGACGCCCGGGGCGAGGGCCGCGATCCGGCGAATGTCAGTGCCGTGTGTCACCTTGGGAACACGCAGAGCACCGAGGCCCGGCAGGGGGGCCAGCGATGCGATGGCTGTGGTGTCGTGCGCGCTGGGGAGGCGGACATGGACGGGTACGGACTGGGGCGAGGAGAGCAGTTCGGCCGTGGCGGCCAGGGCGTAGGCCTTGCGGTCGGGGGCGACCGCGTCCTCAAGGTCGACGACCACGACGTCGGCGCCGGACGACAGGGCCTTCTCGACCACGTCGGGGCGGTCGCCGGGGGCGTAGAGCCAGGTCAGGGGGATGGCGGTCATAGGGCGCCCTCGTCGCGCAGCGCGGTGATCTCGTGTGGCGTGAAGCCGAGTTCGGTGAGGACGGCGTCGGTGTCGGCGCCGTGCGGGCGGCCGGACCAGCGAATGGAGCCAGGGGTCTCGGAGAGGCGGAAGAGGACGTTCTGCATACGGATCGGGCCGAGTTCGGGGTCCGGGACTTCCGTGATGGTGCCCAGCGCCCGGTACTGCGGGTCGTCCATGACATCGCGGATGTCGTAGATCGGGGCGATCGCCGCCTCGGCCTTCTCGAAGGCCGCCATGGCCTCGTCCCGGGTGTGCCGGGCGATCCAGGCGCCTACCGCCTCGTCCAGTACGTCGGCGTGCTCGGCGCGGGTGGTGCCCTCGGCGAACCACGGTTCCTCGATCAGGTCCGGGCGGCCGACCAGGCGCATCACGCGCTCGGCGACGGACTGGGCGGAGGTGGAGACGGCCAGCCAGCTGCCGTCCGCGGTGAGGTAGGTGTTGCGGGGGGCGTTGTTGCGGGAGCGGTTGCCGGTGCGGGGCTGGACGTAGCCCAGCTGGTCGTACCAGAGCGGCTGCGGGCCCAGGACGGCGAGGATGGGTTCGATGATCGCCATGTCCACGACCTGGCCGCGGCCGGTGGTGGTGCGGGCGGTGAGAGCGGTCATCACGGCGTAGGCGGTGGCCAGGGCCGCGATGGAGTCGGCCAGGCCGAAGGGAGGGAGCGTGGGCGGACCGTCCGGCTCGCCGGTGATCGCGGCGAAGCCGCTCATGGCCTCGGCGAGGGTGCCGAAGCCCGGTCGGTGTGAGTACGGCCCGAACTGGCCGAAGCCGGTGACACGGGCCAGGACCAGCTGTTCGTTGACGGCGGAGAGCTCGGGCCAGCCCAGGCCCCATCGCTCCAGGGTGCCCGGGCGGAAGTTCTCGATGACCACGTCGGCGGTGGCGGCGAGGCGGAGCAGGGTGTCGTGGCCGCCGGGTGTGGACAGGTCGAGGGTGATGGTGCGCTTGTTGCGGCCGAGCAGCTTCCACCAGAGGCCCACACCGTCCTTCGCGGGGCCATGGCCACGGGACGGGTCGGGCCTGCGGGGGTGCTCGACCTTGATGACATCGGCGCCGAAGTCGCCCAGCAGGGTCGCCGCGAGCGGGCCGGCGAAGAGGGTGGCGAGGTCGAGGACACGCAGTCCTTGGAGGGGAGGAGCCTGAGGAGGTGTCATACGGAATCGGTCTCCGCGCGGTACGGCATCGAGGTCGACGCGCCGGGGCGCTGGACGGAGAGCGCCGCAGCCGCTGCTGCCCAGGCTAGGGCGTCGGGGACGGGTTCGCCCGCACCCAGCGCGACGGCCGGAGCGTCGACGAACGTCTCGGCGCCGCCGGGGATCGTACGCACCTCGTGGCCCGTGACGGTCTCACCGCGTTCGGGCGCCCGGCTCACGTGGGCGACGAGGTCCATGGTGGTGCCGCCGAGCACCGCGATAGGGGTCATGGGCGGTGTGCTTCCTGGTGCGTGAGCGTGGCGAGGGTGTCGAAGCCGATGCCGTCGAAGGTGTGGACGGAGGTGGCGAGCCGGTTCTTCAGAGGGGAGGTCCAGTGGTCCGGGATCCGGTCGGGGTGCCCGGCGAGGAGACCGGCGACGGAGCCGGCGGTGGCGCCGTTGGAGTCGGTGTCCCAGCCGCCGGACACGGCACGGCAGATGGAGAGAGCGAAGTCGCCGTCGGCGTGGGTGAGCGCGGCGGCGAGGAGGGCGGTGTTGGGGATGACGTGAACCCAGTGGTGGGCGCCGTACGCGGCGTGGAGCCGGTCGGCCACGGCGTCGAAGTCCGCGTGGGCCCGGGCCGTCGCGATGCCGAAGCGGACGGCTCGAGCCAGGCGTGAGCCGGGTGGGACGACGGTCAGCCCGGCGGCGAGCGACTGGTGCACGTCGGCGGTGCCGGACGCGGCGGTCGCGATGAGGGCGGCGGTGAACATCGCGCCGTACACGCCGTTCGCGGTGTGCGTGAGGACGGCGTCCCGGTGCGCCTGCTCGGCGGCCGCGGCCGGGTCGCCGGGGTGGGTCCAGCCGTGGACGTCGGCGCGGATCTGGGCGCCGATCCACTCGCGGAACGGGTTGCGGTGGCCGGCGGTGAGCGGGGGTTCGAGGCCGGAGAGGAGGTTGCGGTAGGCGACGCGCTCGGCGGTGAAGGTGCGGCCGGCGGGCAGTTCGTCCAGCCAGAGCCGGGCGACGTCGGCGGTGGTGAAGCCGTGGCCGTACCGCTGGAGGAGCAGCAGATTGAGAAGGGGGTAGTTGAGGTCGTCGTCCTCGGGCATGCCGTCGATGTTCTCGGCGAGCGAGGTTGCGGCGGAGCGGCGGTTCCAGGGGTGGGCGGCGGCGAGCGCCGGGGGCAGGCCCCTGGCGGTGAACCAGGTGGCCAGCGGCCAGTTCCCGGTGGCGCCGGCGAGGGCGCGGATGGCGGAGAGGGGGAGCTTCTCGACGGGCTTGCCGAGCAGGCACCCGGCGGCCCGGCCGAGCCAGGCGGCGTGCAGCCGGTCGCGGAGCCCGGGCGCCACGGCCACCGGTCCTTCCGGCGGCCAGGCACCTTCCGGAGCCGGCGCGGGCGCGGGTGCGGGGGCGGAGTGGGGTGGTCGGCCCGCTTCCGGCGCCGGGCGGAGGGGCGACGGCCGGCCCTCGCCGTGGGTGCCCGGGTTGCCGGAGGCGGTCGCAGTGCGGCTGGGGCTGGGGCTGGGGTCGCTGCTCGGTGTCGGGAGTGGCCGGCTCCGAGGGGGAGACGGAGGGAGGAGATCGGAGGGCCAGAGGGGGCAAGCGCGCTGGATCCGGGTGAGGGACGTGGGTTCGGCGGGGGACAGGGGGCTGGGCAGGGCGGCGAGTTCGTCGAGGAGGCGTTCCGCGAGGGCGCGCAGGTGCGGGGGCGCCGGAGTGGGGGACGCGCCGGCCGCCACGGGGGCCGGGGTGCCGCCCGCGGCCCGCCAGCGGGCGGCGACGGCGGAGGCGTCCCGGCCGTCCTCCGCGGCCTGGCGCAGCTCGTGGCCGATCAGGTCCTCGGGCTGGACCCAGGTGAGGCGCACGTTCACCGGAGCTCCCCGGGGCGGGGGCCCAGGGCGGCGAACGCTGACTCGTGGGCGCGGCGGCGGGCCGTGTCGCGGGCGAAGACCTCGCGGGCGACCCCGGCCAGCACCGCCGCCGGGGCGTGCAGGTCGAGACGGCTGGCCTCGGCGACCTGCTTCGTCCAGGCGGCGGGGATCGGCCCCTCGCCGTACAGCGCGCCCGCGATGGCGCCCGCCATGGTGGCGATCGAGTCGCAGTCGCGGCCGTAGTTGACGGCGCCCAGCACCGTACGGCGGTAGTCGCCCGCGCCGACCAGCAGCATCCCGAGGGCGATGGGGAGTTCCTCGATGGCGTGCAGCCGGGAGGGGCGGCGCGCGGCCAGGGAGGGGGCGCGGTAGTCGGGGCCGACCGTGTCGAAGGGGGCGACCGCCTCGCGGAGGGGGCGCAGGGCGGGCTCGAAGTTAGTGTGGCGGACGGCCACTTCGGCCACCGCCTCGATCGCCGAGCGGGTGCCGTCCTTGGCGAGCGCGAGCGCCGCCTCGACGACCGTGGCGGGCGTCGCGCCAGGACCGCACGCCGCGGCGACCGCCGCCGCGAACACACCGGCCGCCTCGCGGCCGTACGAGGACTGGTGAGCGCCGGCGACGTCGAGGGCCTCGGCGTACGCGGCGGGCGGGTTGGTGGCGTTGACCAGGCCGACGGGGGCCATGTACATCGCGGCGCCGCAGTTGACGATGTTGCCGGTGCCCGCCTCGCGCGGGTCGACATGTCCGTAATGGAGTCGGGCCACCAGCCACTTCTCGGCGAGGAAGATCCGCTGAAGGGGGAGGGCCTCGGCTTGCAGTTCGGGAATCCAGCGGGGGTGGGAGATCAGGTCCGGTACGAGGTGGTCGGCGACGGCGTACGCGTCGAGGTGGTCGCGGACCGCGGCGTACACGCGGATCAGCGCATGCGTCATGAGGGTGTCGTCGGTGACGTGCCCGTCGCCCTTGTGGTACGGGGCGATGGGGCGGGCGGTGCGCCAGGAGTCGCCGTTCCAGGGGCCGACGATGCCGGTGACGCGGCCGCCGTGGCGTTCGGCGATCTGGTCGGGGGTGTAGCCCTCGACCGCGCCGCCGAGCGCGTCACCGACGGCCGCTCCGACGAGGCTGCCGGTGATCCGGTCCTCCAGTGTGGGCGTAGGCGGCGGGGTGGAGGTGCTGGAGGTGGTCGTCATGCCGGAATTGTCCACCCAGGGTGGCGAGTTCCGTGTGTGCGAGGCGCTCGGCGAGTTCCACCAGATCCGTGCCCGCGAGGCGGGGGAGCGCGCAGCCGGCGAGGGTACGGCAGGCGTCGCGCCAGGTCGCCGGTACGCCGTCGCCGCCGCTGAGCGCGCCGGTCAGCGCGCCCGCGAGGGCCGGCGCGGAGTCGGCGACCCGGGACAGGCACGCGGCGGCCGGCACCGCCTCGGCGACCTTGCCACGGGCGGCGGTGGCGAGCGCGAGGGCGACGGGGACGGTCTCGGCGGCGGCGATGCCGTAGCTGTAGACGTGGTCGACGATCTGGTGCTCCAGGAGCGGGACGAGTGCGAAGGCGCTGTCCGCGTCCCGGGCGAGCCTGGTGGCGTGCCGGGCGTTGCGGCCGATCTCGGTGGTGGGCGGGAGCTGGTCGAGCGCGGCGTCCACGGCGTCCTCGGCCGGCGCGCCGCCGAGGGCCGCGGCGACGGCGGCGGCCATGGCGCGGGCGCCGTGGACCCCGTCGCCGTCCTGGGTGTAGCGGGCGTCGAACTCGGCGAGTTCGGCGGCGGCACGCGGGTCGCCGGGGTGGGCGACGGCGAGGACGGCCGCGCGTACGCAGGCGGCGTCGTCGAAGTAGTGCGGGTTGTCATGGCCGGTGGCCGGCGGGCGCAGTCCGGTGGCGAGGTTGCCGAGCCCGGCGCGTACGGAGATACGGGCGCGCAGGGGGAGGACGGCGGACTCGACCTCGGCGGCGCGGTCGGAGGCCGCGGCGACCTCGGCGGCGAGGGAGTTCCAGGCCAGGTCGACGGCGGCGCACATGCGACGGGCGGCGGGCAGGCCGTGGAAGAGCCCCCCGGCGGCGGTGAGCACCGTCTCGGCGGTGAACACCGCCCATTCGGCGTCGTCGGACGGGCCGAGCCGGAGTGGTTCGGGCGGCTGGTTGAGGGCGATGGGGACGGGGAGGGTGGTCGTCGCGTTCTGCTCGGCGAACGTGTCCAGCTCCCGGGTGAGACGCCGGGTCCACTCGGGCATCCGGGCGGCGCGGTGGCGGGCGGCCGGCCACCCGGCGGCGTCCCCGGCCGCGAGCCCGAGGAGCAGCCCTTCGATACGGCGGGGACCGCGTGGTGGGCGGGCCCCGCCTGCCGTAGCGGCGGACGCCTTCCCCGCCCCGCCCCTTCCCGAAACCGTGGGCAAGCCCCCGGACCCCGACGCAAGCACGGCCGCCGCCGCGCCGGGCCCGGCGACGTTGCCTGCGGCCGCGCACCCGGACTCCGAGGGAGGCGCGGGCTTCGCCGTGTCGGGGTGGTGTGCCGGGGGCGTTGTTACGTCGGTGGCGGTTGCCGTGTCCGGGGCTTGGGGGGCGTGGGGCGTGGTGGTGGGGCGGGGGTCTTCGGGGGCGTAGGGCGTCGGGGGCATCAGGTGGCCTCGGGTGTGTCGTCGTACGGGGTCAGCAGCTCCGCGATGTCCAGGACGTGGTAGCCGCGCATCGAGGGCAGGCAGCTGCCGCGTACGGGGCCGATGGCGGCCGCCCACTCCGGCGGGATGGCCGTCGCGCCCGACATCGCCCCGGCCAGGGCTCCCGCCACCGCGGCCGTCGTGTCGGCGTCGCGGCCCATGTTGACGGCCGTCAGGACCGACGTACGGAAGTCGCCGCGGGCCGCGGCGAACGCCCCGAAGGCGAGGCCCACCGCCTCCGGGGCCAGGTCCGTCCACGGATAGCCGCCGATGACCACCGCCGAGCGGACGGCGCGTTCGCGCACCAGCGGGTCGGGGTGGACGCGCTGGGCCGCGACGACCGCGCGGCGCATCGACCTGGCGGTCCACGAGTCCATGGGGACGACCGAGAGGGCGGCCGCGATGACCGAGGCGGTCCCGGCGCCCGACATCGCCGCCGCGACGCCCGCCGCGACCGCCTGGCCCCCGTAGATGCCCTCGCCCTCGTGGCTCACCGTGCCGTCGATGGCGACCAGCCGCGCCGCCTCGGCCGGGCGGCCCGCCGCGAACACCCCGAAGGGCGCCGCCCGCATGGCGAGACCGTCACTCCAGGCGTGCCGGTGCTGCGCCGAGATCGGAGCCGCCAGGCCCCGCCGGAGGTTCTCCAGGGTGCCCCGCTCGCTGAAGCCTGCCCCACGGAACGGCCCCTCGTCGAGGTCGGCGATCCAGTGGTGCCAGGCCGTCTCGACATGCGAGACGGTCAGTGCCGAACCGTGCCGGGCGAGGAGGAGCCCGGAGAAGATCGCGTACTCCGTGTCGTCCGTGCCGGCCGGCTCCTCGGCGACGAACCCCTCGATGCGGCCCCAGCGGCGGCGGATCTCGGAGGGCCGCATGTTCTCGGCGGGCGCCCCGAGCGCGTCGCCGACGGCCAGTCCCAGCAGGGCACCCCGCGCGCGGTCGAGCAGAACCGCTGTGCCGGCGGGCGGGGCGGGATCGCATGCAGTCGACTCCATCGCGTGGCCCTTTCGTGCGCACCGATCCATTCCTGGATCTGTGCCACGGAGGGCGGGCCGGATCTCGTCGGGAGGGCCGCTTCACCCGGGTGACCGTCACCCGGCGACCCCTGGTTAGTAAAGCCTGCCTTGCTGGCGAGCCCCTTACATCGCGCGTACTTTCGAGGTGTTGAGGGGGGGCGGGGTCACCCGCACCCGCTGTGTGACGTAAGGGGATAGCTGTGTCCATCATCGAGACCGAGGCGGCGCTCCACGAGGCGCACCGCGACAACCACACCCACCGCGATGTGAGCGGCGGCTGGCTCCGCCCGGCCGTCTTCGGTGCGATGGACGGTCTCGTGTCCAACCTCGCCCTGATGACCGGTGTGGCCGGCGGCGCGGTGTCCCCGCACACCATCGTCATCACCGGCCTCGCGGGCCTGGCGGCCGGCGCGTTCTCGATGGCCGCCGGCGAGTACACCTCCGTCGCTTCGCAGCGCGAGCTCGTGCAGGCCGAACTGGACGTGGAGCGCCGCGAGTTGCGCAAGCACCCGGTGGACGAGATGGAGGAGCTGGCCGCGCTGTACGTGGCGCGGGGCGTCGAGCCGCGGCTCGCCCGCGAGGTCGCGATGCAGCTGTCGAAGGACCCGGAGCAGGCGCTGGAGATCCACGCCCGCGAGGAGCTCGGCATCGACCCGGACGACCTGCCCTCGCCGATGGTCGCCGCGCTGTCCTCCTTCGGATCGTTCGCGCTCGGCGCGCTGCTGCCCGTCCTGCCGTATCTGCTCGGCGCGACCGCCCTGTGGCCGGCGGTCCTGCTGGCGCTGTTCGGGCTGTTCGCCTGCGGCGCCCTGGTGGCCCGGGTGACCGCACGCACCTGGTGGTACAGCGGCCTGCGCCAGCTGACCCTTGGCGGTGCGGCGGCGGCCGTCACCTATGGGTTGGGCGCCCTGTTCGGGGCGGCGATCTGACCCGGGCGCGGGCGGGTTCCACGCGAACGCCACGACATGACCGGGCGCCGGCGTGACCCACGCCTAACGCCCGGCTTGACCCGGGCGCCGGCGGGTATCACGCGAACGCCACGATCTGACCCGGGCGCGGGCGGGTTCCGCGCGAACGCCCCGGCCTGACCCGGCCACCGACGTGACCCGCGCGAACGCCGCGGCCTGACCCGGGCGCCTGCGGGTTCCGCGCGCGGGCGCCGGCGGGTTCCGCGCGAACGCCGCGGCCTGACCCGGGCGCCTGCGGGTTCCACGCGAACGCCACGGCCTGACCCGGCACGGGGACGTGCCTGATCCCGGAGCCTCCTCCCGTCGTGCGGTCGAGGTTGTCGTGCGATCGAGGGGTCTTCGCCGTACCGTGGGGAGGGTCGTTGTGACGAACGTCCAATAGCAGGACTCGCCCCGGCGGTGCGACACTATGCAACGCGGCACATAAGTAGCCGTAACACGGCGGTTTCGATTCCTTCATCCCAGGGCATGAGCCGTTAGCGCTGCGGGCAATGACGCCTGCTTCCCACGCCTGCTTCCCCCAGGGCCCCCGGACGCCGATCCGTACGCCCGTGAACCACCTCCACCGCTACGAGCGGTGTCCGCATGCTGGAATGAGCTATCCGCTTTCCGAGAAGCACTCCATCATGTAACCTGCACGAAATTTCGCGGAGGGCCAACGTCGTCCCTTCGGCACTGATATGCCACGACGACGACGGGAGAGCCGATGCGTTCCGACGCCTGGTCGCCCATGGACGGTCGCCCCGCCCCGCAGGGTATGTACGACCCCCGCAACGAGCACGACGCCTGTGGTGTCGGGTTCGTGGCCACCCTCACCGGTGTTGCCAGCCACGCGCTGGTGGAGCAGGCGCTGACCGTTCTGCGCAACCTGGAGCACCGGGGCGCCACCGGCTCCGAGCCCGACTCCGGCGACGGCGCGGGCATCCTGCTCCAGGTCCCGGACGCGTTCCTCCGCGAGGTCACCGACTTCGAGCTCCCGGCAGCCGGTGCGTACGCCGTCGGCATCGCCTTCCTCCCCGCAGACGGCTCCGCACAGGCCGTCTCGCACATCGAGACGCTCGCCGCCGAAGAGGACCTGACCGTCCTCGGCTGGCGTGAGGTCCCCGTCGCCCCCGAGCTGCTCGGCGCGACCGCCCGCTCCACCATGCCCGCCTTCCGTCAGCTCTTCGTGAGCGACGGCGGCACGAGCACGGGCATCGCACTCGACCGCAAGGCGTTCGTGCTGCGCAAGCGCGCCGAGCGCGAGGCCGGGGTGTACTTCCCCTCGCTCTCCGCCCGCACCATCGTCTACAAGGGCATGCTCACCACCGGTCAGCTGGAGCCCTTCTTCCCCGACCTGTCGGACCGCCGCTGCGCGACCGCCGTCGCGCTGGTCCACTCGCGGTTCTCCACCAACACCTTCCCGAGCTGGCCGCTGGCCCACCCGTACCGCTTCGTCGCGCACAACGGCGAGATCAACACGGTCAAGGGCAACCGCAACTGGATGCGGGCCCGTGAGTCGCAGCTGGTCTCGGACCTCTTCGGGGCCGAGAAGCTGGACCGGATCTTCCCGGTCTGCACGCCGGACGCCTCCGACTCCGCCTCCTTCGACGAGGTGCTGGAACTGCTCCACCTCGGCGGCCGCTCGCTGCCGCACAGCGTCCTGATGATGGTCCCCGAGGCGTGGGAGAACCACGACTCGATGGACCCGGCCCGGCGCGCCTTCTACCAGTACCACGCCACGATGATGGAGCCCTGGGACGGCCCTGCCTGCGTCACCTTCACCGACGGTACGCAGGTGGGCGCCGTGCTCGACCGCAACGGTCTGCGGCCCGGGCGTTACTGGGTCACCGACGACGGGCTCGTCGTGCTGTCCTCCGAGGTCGGCGTCCTCGACATCGACCCCGCCAAGGTCGTCCGCAAGGGCCGCCTGCAGCCCGGCAGGATGTTCCTGGTCGACACCGCCGAGCACCGCATCATCGAGGACGACGAGATCAAGGCCGCCCTCGCCGCCGAGCACCCGTACCAGGAGTGGCTGGAGAGCGGGACCATCGAGCTGGAGGACCTCCCCGAGCGCGAGCACATCGTCCACACCCACGCCTCGGTCACCCGGCGCCAGCAGACCTTCGGCTACACCGAGGAGGAACTGCGCGTCCTCCTCGCGCCGATGGCCCGCACCGGCGCCGAGCCGATCGGCTCGATGGGTACGGACTCGCCGATCGCCGCGCTCTCCGAGCGCCCCCGGCTGCTGTTCGACTACTTCACCCAGCTGTTCGCCCAGGTCACCAACCCGCCGCTGGACGCCATCCGCGAGGAGCTCGTCACCTCGCTGCGCTCCTCGCTCGGCCCCCAGGGCAACCTGCTGGAGCCCACCGCCGCCTCGTGCCGCTCCGTCACCCTGCCCTTCCCGGTGATCGACAACGACGAGCTGGCCAAGCTCATCCACATCAACGCCGACGGCGACATGCCCGGTATGAAGGCCGCCACGCTCTCCGGCCTCTACCGGGTCTCCGGCGGCGGCGACGCCCTGGCCGCCCGTATCGAGGAGATCTGCGCCGAGGCCGACGCCGCCATCGAGGGCGGCGCCCGCCTGATCGTGCTCTCCGACCGGCATTCCGACGCCGAGCACGCGCCGATCCCCTCGCTGCTGCTCACCTCCGCCGTCCACCACCACCTCATCCGCACCAAGCAGCGCACGCAGGTCGGGCTGCTGGTCGAGGCCGGTGACGTCCGCGAGGTCCACCATGTGGCGCTGCTGATCGGGTACGGCGCGGCCGCCGTCAACCCGTACCTCGCCATGGAGTCCGTCGAGGACCTGCTCCGCGCCGGCACGTTCGTCGAGGGCCTGGAGCCCGAGCAGGCCATCCGCAACCTGATCTACGCCCTGGGCAAGGGTGTCCTGAAGGTCATGTCCAAGATGGGCATCTCGACCGTCGCCTCCTACCGCGGCGCCCAGGTCTTCGAGGCCGTCGGCCTGGACGAGGCCTTCGTCGGGAAGTACTTCAACGGCACCGCCACCAAGATCGGCGGCGCCGGCCTGGACGTCATCGCCAAGGAGGTCGCCGCCCGCCACGCCAAGGCCTACCCCGCCTCCGGCATCTCCGCCACGCACCGCGCGCTGGAGATAGGCGGCGAGTACCAGTGGCGCCGTGAGGGCGAGCCGCACCTGTTCGACCCGGAGACGGTCTTCCGCCTCCAGCACGCCACGCGCTCCGGCCGCTACGACATCTTCAAGAAGTACACGGACCGGGTGAACGAGCAGTCCGAGCGCCTGATGACGCTGCGCGGGCTGTTCGCCCTCAAGACAAATAAGAACGGTAAGTCGGACCGCCCCTCGATCCCGATCGAGGAGGTGGAGCCGGCCGACGAGATCGTCAAGCGGTTCTCCACCGGCGCCATGTCGTACGGCTCCATCTCCCAGGAGGCGCACGAGACCCTCGCCATCGCCATGAACCAGCTGGGCGGCAAGTCCAACACCGGTGAGGGCGGCGAGGACCCCGAGCGCCTGTACGACCCGGCGCGCCGGTCCAGCATCAAGCAGGTCGCCTCCGGCCGCTTCGGCGTCACGAGCGAGTACCTGGTCAACGCGGACGACATCCAGATCAAGATGGCCCAGGGCGCCAAGCCCGGCGAGGGCGGCCAGCTGCCCGGCCACAAGGTCTACCCGTGGGTCGCCAAGACCCGGCACTCCACCCCGGGCGTCGGCCTGATCTCCCCGCCGCCGCACCACGACATCTACTCCATCGAGGACCTGGCCCAGCTGATCCACGACCTCAAGAACGCCAACCCGGCCGCCCGCATCCACGTGAAGCTGGTGTCCGAGGTCGGCGTCGGGACGGTGGCCGCGGGCGTGTCCAAGGCCCACGCGGACGTCGTCCTCATCTCCGGCCACGACGGCGGTACGGGCGCGTCCCCGCTCACGTCGCTGAAGCACGCGGGCGGCCCCTGGGAGCTCGGCCTCGCCGAGACCCAGCAGACCCTGCTGCTCAACGGCCTGCGCGACCGGATCGTGGTCCAGACCGACGGCCAGCTCAAGACCGGCCGTGACGTCATCATCGCCGCGCTGCTCGGCGCCGAGGAGTTCGGTTTCGCGACCGCGCCGCTCGTCGTCTCCGGCTGCGTCATGATGCGCGTCTGCCACCTGGACACCTGCCCGGTCGGCATCGCCACCCAGAACCCGGTGCTGCGCGAGCGGTTCACCGGCAAGGCCGAGCACGTCGTCAACTTCTTCCGGTTCATCGCGGAGGAGGTGCGCGAACTGCTCGCCGAACTCGGCTTCCGTACGCTGGAGGAGGCCGTAGGACACGCCGAGCTGCTCGACACGGAGCGGGCCGTCACGCACTGGAAGGCGCAGGGCCTGGACCTGGAGCCGCTGTTCTACGTGCCGGAGCTGCCCGAGGGCGCGGTGCGCCACCAGCTGACCGAGCAGGACCACGGTCTGGAGAAGGCGCTCGACAACGAGCTCATCGAGCTCGCCGCCGAAGCGCTCTCCGCGGCGAGCGCCGAGGAGGCGCAGCCGGTCCGCGCCCAGATCGGGATCCGCAACATCAACCGCACGGTCGGCACCATGCTCGGCCACGAGGTGACGAAGAAGTTCGGTGGCGCCGGCCTGCCCGACGACACCATCGACATCACCTTCACCGGCTCGGCCGGCCAGTCCTTCGGCGCGTTCGTCCCCCGCGGCATCACGCTGCGGCTGGAGGGCGACGCCAATGACTACGTCGGCAAGGGCCTGTCCGGCGGCCGTCTGATCGTCCGCCCCGACCGGGGCGCCGACCACCTCGCCGAGTACAGCGTCATCGCGGGCAACACCATCGCGTACGGCGCGACCGGCGGCGAGATCTTCCTGCGGGGCCGCACCGGTGAGCGCTTCTGCGTCCGCAACTCCGGCGCGCTGGTCGTCTCCGAGGGCGTGGGCGACCACGGCTGCGAGTACATGACCGGCGGTCACGCGGTGGTGCTCGGCGAGACGGGCCGCAACTTCGCGGCCGGTATGTCGGGCGGTGTCGCGTACGTCATCGACCTCGACCCCGACAACGTCAACTCCGGGAACCTCGGCGCGATCGAGGCCCTGGACGAGGCCGACCGGGCGTGGCTGCACGATGTCGTGCGCCGCCACCACGAGGAGACGGGCTCGACCGTAGCCGAGAAGCTCCTTGCCGACTGGCCCGCGGCCGTGGGCCGATTCAGCAAGATCATCCCGACCACGTACAAGGCCGTGCTCGCCGCCAAGGACGCCGCTGAGCTCGCCGGTCTCTCCGAGCAGGAGACCACCGAGAAGATGATGGAGGCGGCGACCAATGGCTGACCCCAAGGGCTTCCTGACCACCGGGCGCGAGGTCGCCAAGACCCGGCCCGTCGAGGAGCGCGTCAAGGACTGGAACGAGGTCTACGTCCCCGGCTCCCTGCTGCCGATCATCAGCAAGCAGGCCGGCCGGTGCATGGACTGCGGCATCCCGTTCTGCCACAACGGCTGCCCGCTCGGGAACCTGATCCCCGAGTGGAACGACTACGCCTACCGCGAGGACTGGCAGGCCGCGAGCGAGCGGCTGCACGCCACCAACAACTTCCCGGAGTTCACCGGGCGGCTGTGCCCGGCGCCCTGCGAGTCGGCGTGCGTGCTGGGCATCAACCAGCCGCCGGTCACCATCAAGAACGTCGAGGTCTCCATCATCGACAAGGCGTGGGAGACCGGTGACGTCACCCCGCAGCCGCCCGAGCGGCTCTCGGGCAAGACCGTCGCCGTCATCGGCTCGGGTCCGGCCGGCCTCGCCGCCGCCCAGCAGCTGACCCGCGCCGGTCACACGGTCGCCGTGTACGAGCGGGCCGACCGCATCGGCGGTCTGCTGCGGTACGGCATCCCCGAGTTCAAGATGGAGAAGGTGCACATCAACCGGCGCATCGAGCAGATGCGCGCGGAGGGCACCAAGTTCCGCACCGAGGTCGAGATCGGCCGCGACATCGACGCCGCGAAGCTGCGGCGCCGGTACGACGCGGTGGTCATCGCGGCGGGCGCCACCGTCTCGCGCGACCTGCCCGTCCCGGGCCGCGACCTCAAGGGCATCCACTTCGCGATGGAGTACCTGCCGCTCGCCAACAAGGTGCAGGAGGGCGACTTCGTGGCGCCCCCCATCACCGCCGAGGGCAAGCACGTCGTGGTCATCGGCGGCGGCGACACCGGCGCGGACTGCGTGGGCACCGCCCACCGGCAGGGCGCGCTGTCCGTCACCCAGCTGGAGATCATGCCCAGGCCGGGCGAGGAGCGGAACGCCAACCAGCCCTGGCCGACCTTCCCGATGCTCTACAAGGTCACCTCGGCCCACGAGGAGGGCGGCGAGCGGATCTACTCCGTTTCCACCACCCACTTCGAGGGCGACGAGGACGGCAACGTCCAGTGGCTGCACCTGGTGGAGGTGGAGTTCAAGGACGGCAAGCTGGAGCAGAAGCCCGGCACGGAGCGCAAGATCCCGGCCCAGCTGGTCACCCTCGCGATGGGCTTCACCGGCACCGACCGGTCCAACGGCCTGGTCGAGCAGTTCGGCCTGGAGCTCGACGAGCGCGGCAACATCGCGCGCGACGAGAACTACGCGACCAACGTCGACGGCGTCTTCGTCGCCGGTGACGCGGGCCGCGGCCAGTCGCTCATCGTCTGGGCCATCGCCGAGGGCCGCTCGGCGGCACGCGGCGTGGACCGCTACCTGACGGGCACCAGCGAACTGCCCGCCCCCATCCGCCCCACGGACGGCGCGCTCACGGTCTGACGCTCCCCCCGCGCCGGATCGCTCCTCCGGTGCGGGAGAGCAAGGGAACAGTCGTCCCGTACAACGGCGTACGGAACACAGCAGCGCCTGCCGCGTCCCCGACCGGACCGATGGCAGGCGCTGCGCCTTGCCCGGCGCACGCCGGCCCTCCCGGGGGCCGCAGGCACCAGGGCGATGTGGCGGGGGAGTTGGGCGAGTTGCCGCCGGGGGAATCGCCGAGAGGATCGCATAGTCTCGCCGTATGCCGATCAGCCTGCAGAAGATCGAAGAGACCGCCCCCGCGCTGGTGAGCCTCTACAAGACGGCGGGCGTGTCCCTGCGCAAACACGGGCTGAGCGGCGAGCGCGCCGCGGTCTACCTGGTGGTGGACCACTCCGGGTCGATGAGGCCGTACTACAAGGACGGCAGCGTCCAGGCGCTCGCCGACCGGGTGCTGGGCCTGTCGGCGAACCTGGACGACGACGGGCGCGTGCCGGTCGTGTTCTTCTCCACGGACATCGACGCCGAGACGGAGATAGCCCTCGCGAACCATCAGGGCCGGATCGACCGGATCGTGGCGAACCTCGACCACATGGGCAGGACCAACTACCACCTGGCCATGGACGCGGTCATCGACCACTACCTGGACAGCGGCGCCACCGACCCGGCCTTCGTCGTCTTCCAGACGGACGGGGGACCGAGCAGCAAGATCGCCGCCGAGCGCCACCTGTGCAAGGCGGCCGAGCTGCCGCTCTTCTGGCAGTTCATCGGCTTCGGCGACCCGGACAGTCGCCAGTTCGACTTCCTGCGGCGGCTGGACGAGCTGGCCGTGCCGGGCAAGCGCTGCGTCGACAACGCGGGCTTCTTCCCCGCGGGCACCGACCCGCGCGGCGTCCCGGACGCCGAGCTGTACGACCGGCTGCTCGCCGAGTTCCCGGCGTGGCTGGCCGCGGCACGGGCGCGGGGGATCGTGCGATGACGGTACGGGTGTTGCGGGCGGCCGACCGTACGGCGGTGCCGTGGAAGAACGGCGGCGGGGTGACCCGGGAGATCGCCGCCGCCCGGCCGGAGAACGGAACCGGGGTCGGCGCGGGGGACCAGGCCAGGGACGGCGCGGGGGAGTGGGCGGAGGCCGGGACCGGGGTCGGGGTGGGAAACGTCGCGGGGGATCGGGCGGGCCACCTCGGCGACGGGTTCGACTGGCGGGTGAGCCTCGCGGACGTCGGCGCCGACGGCGCGTTCTCGTCCTTCCCCGGCACCGACCGGATCCTGACGGTCGCCGACGGCACGGGGATGCACCTCACGGCGGGCGGGAGCCGCCTGCTCGCGGAGCGGTACGTCCCCCGGGCCTTTCCCGGTGACGTCCCGACCCACGGACGGCTCCTGGCCGGGCCGGTCGTCAACCTGAACGTGATGCACCGGCGGGGCGCGGTCACGGCGACGGTCGCCGTCGTACGCGGCACGCTGCCCGTGGGGGTGCCCTCCGGCGCGACGGTGCTGATCGTCGCCCTGGACGGCCCGGCGCGGGTGGCGGATGTGGAACTGGGGCGGTATGACGCCGTGCTGTGCACCGGGTCGGCGGAGGAGCTGCTGTGCACGGACGGGCACGCCGCGGTGGTCACGCTGAGCCGGACGGGCTGAGCCGGCCGTGTGGTCTTGCCCGGCTCGCCGTGGACGGCGGCGTCCGGCGGGTAGTGCTGCACCTCGGGGCCGGCCAACGGACAGGAGACATTCATATGCGCCGTGCAGGTTCCGTCGTCGCCGTGGCGACCGCGCTCACGCTCGGGTCCGCCGGGCAGGGCTGGGCGAGCTCCACCTCCAGCGGTGACATCACCGCCAGCTGGGGAGACCGGGCCCGGATCGAGGTGACCTGGAACGACCGGAACTCCCTCCGGGGCATCACGCTCGCCGTCGCGGACCAGACGTGCGACGAGCGGTCGTTCTACGTCACCCTGACCATCCAGACGGGCGCCGGCGGCATCCTCTCGCTGGGCGACAAGCACAACACGGGCGGCTGCGGCACGGTCGCCGAGCACCGAGGCGTGCGTACCACCGACGCGAGCGGAATCAGAAGGCTGTCGATGACCCTGTGCCGCAGGGCCGCCGGAATGCCCGACCACTGCGAGACGCGGTACATCACCGCGAACCCGTACGCGGGCCTCTGAAGCCGATAGCCGATAAGCCGATGCCCGGCGCAGGGGTGCCGGGCATCGGTGCTTCCCTGGGGGTCGGCCATGACGGCGAACTCGCCGAGTCGGCCGGCGCCCTGGGGAGGGGTTTTCCGGGCGGGTGTTTCCCGGGGTGTGAGTGACGCCCGTCACGCCTGGGGGGGCTTGCGTCGCCCGGTGGAGGGCGTGCTACGGTTGGCCACGTTGCAGTTTTGGTACCCATGAACTTTATGTGCGCCTGACGGGAATGTTCCTCAGGCGCATTATTGTTTTACCGGCATCTCCGGATGGGGCCCCTACACCATCAGGAGATACACATGGCCACTGGAACCGTGAAGTGGTTCAACGCGGAAAAGGGCTTCGGCTTCATCGAGCAGGACGGCGGCGGCGCCGACGTCTTCGCCCACTACTCCAACATTGCCACCTCGGGCTTCCGTGAGCTCCAGGAAGGCCAGAAGGTGACCTTCGACGTCACGCAGGGCCAGAAGGGCCCCCAGGCGGAGAACATCCTCCCCGCCTGATCACGGATACACGGATACGCAGCTCGGTATCTCACGGCCGGGACCCGCACCACGCGCTGGTGCGGGTCCCGGCTTGTGCTGTGCTCAGGCCAGGAAGGCAGACTCCTTGACGACTCGACCCGAACGCCCCGCCCGTCAGCGCCCCGCGAAGTCCGGCAGCGCCAGGACCGGAAGCATGACCTCCGGCCATGCGAAGTCCGGCGGTGTCCGATCCGGAAACGGACCCTCCCGTAAAGCGGCGGGCCGCGCTCCCCTCGCACCCCCGCGCGAATTCACCCTGCCGGAAACCGGCACCCCCGCGCTCCCCGCGGTCGCGGCCTTCGACGAGCTCGACATGCCCGCCGCCCTCCTCAAGACGCTCACCGCGCAGGGCGTCACCGAGCCGTTCCCCATCCAGGCCGCCACGCTGCCGAACTCCCTCGCGGGCCGCGACATCCTCGGCCGCGGCCGTACCGGCTCCGGCAAGACCCTCGCCTTCGGCCTCGCCCTGCTCGCCCGCACCGTGGGCCGCCGCGCCGAGCCGAAGGCCCCGCTCGGTCTGGTCCTCGTCCCCACGCGCGAGCTCGCCCAGCAGGTGACGGACGCCCTCAGCCCGTACGCCACCTCCGTGCAACTGCGGATCGCCACCGTCGTCGGCGGCATGTCGATCACCAAGCAGGCGGGCGCGCTGCGGCGCGGCGCCGAGATCCTGGTGGCCACGCCCGGCCGTCTGAAGGACCTGATCGAGCGTGGCGACTGCCGGCTCGACCGGGTGGCCGTCACCGTCCTCGACGAGGCCGACCAGATGGCCGACATGGGTTTCCTGCCGCAGGTCACCGCGCTGCTGAAGCAGGTCGAGCCGGACGGGCAGCGCATGCTGTTCTCGGCGACGCTCGACAAGAACATCGACCGCCTGGTCCGGATGTTCCTCACCGACCCGGTCGTGCACTCGGTCGACCCGTCGGCGGGTGCGGTCTCCACCATGGAGCACCACCTTCTGTACGTCGCCGACGAGACCGACAAGAAGGCCGTCACCGCGCGCATCGCCGCCCGCGACGGCCGGGTGATCCTCTTCCTGGACACCAAGCGGTCCGTGGACCGGCTGGTCAAGCGGCTCCTCGCCAGTGGCGTACGCGCGGCGGGCCTGCACGGCGGCCGCTCGCAGCCGCAGCGCAACCGGACCCTGGACCAGTTCAAGAACGGCCAGGTCACCGCCCTGGTGGCGACCAACGTCGCGGCCCGCGGCATCCACGTGGACGACCTCGACCTCGTCGTCAACGTCGACCCGCCCGTCGACCACAAGGACTACCTGCACCGCGGCGGCCGTACCGCCCGCGCGGGTGAGTCCGGCAGCGTCGTCACGCTCGTCCTGCCGGACCAGAAGCGCGACATGAGCCGGCTGATGTCCCACGCGGGCATCACGCCGGGCACCGCCCGCGTGAAGTCGTCGGACGACGAACTGGCCCGCCTCACCGGCGCGCGCGAGCCCTCCGGCATACCGGTCACCATCGAGGTTCCGCAGCCGGCCCAGGCCGCGCCGACCGACGGCAAGTCCGCGTCGCGACGCCGCCGCCCCCGCCGTAGCGGTGGCGGTAGCGGCCAGGGCGGCGCGACCGCCGCCGGTGCGAGCACCCAGGCCGGCGCCCCGCGCCGCCGCCGTGCCGCCACGGGCGCAGCCGCCACCCGCAACGGCTCCGGTGCCGGTGCCGGTTCCGGGCGCAACGGCTCCGGCACGGGCCGCGGAGGCCGCCGCACCGCCGCGTAACGACACCACCTCACTGGGCCCGGCCCGCCGCCACCGCGCGGCGAGCCGGGCCCAGCGGCATGCCGGGCAACCGGGTGGCGCGGCACCGAGCGCATACGGGGGAAGCGGCCGTATGCGTGCTCGGGCCCATGGCGACGGCGTACGAGGGAGACGTTCACCGTCTCGACCCGTAGGTGTCGGGCGTGTCAACGTCCGGAGAACTCAACGGCGTTGGCGTTGACGCGGACCTGTCTACACGCGTCATCATCGGCGCATGCGAATCCCCCCACGGTTCACTCTGCTCGGCGGCGCGGCCGCCCTCCTGTCCACGCTGCTCGCCGGCCCGGCGACGGCGGCGCCCTCCGCCGCGGCCGCGGTCGGCGACATCTGCTATTCCGACCTGCCCTCCCAGGCCCACGACACCCTCGACCTCATCGACGACGGCGGGCCCTACCCCTTCCGCCAGGACGGCACCGTCTTCCAGAACCGCGAACGCGTCCTGCCGAGCCGGACCACCGGCTACTACCACGAGTACACCGTCATCACCCCCGGCTCCCAGACCCGCGGCGCCCGCCGCATCGTCACCGGCGACACCGAGCGGGAGGACTACTACACCGCCGACCACTACGAGTCGTTCGACCTCGTCGACCACGGATGCTGAGCCCGCCATGACGACCGTGTACGTGATCGAGGGCCGACGGGTCACCGGGCTGGAGAGCTTCTGGCAGGTGATCGGTGAAGCCGTGAACGGCCCCGGCGGCTACTTCGGCCGCAACCTCGACGCGTTCGCGGACTGCCTGTCCGGAGGGTTCGGCACGCCGGACGGCGACGACTTCGTCATCGAGTGGCGCGACCACGACGTCTCGCGGCGCGCCCTCGGCCACCCGGAGACCGCACGCGAACTCCGGCTCCGCCTCGCGCGCGCCCACCCGTCCCACCGGAACCGGATCCGCACCGAACTGGCGCACGCCGAGGCCGGCGAGGGGCCGGCCCTCTTCGACCGGCTCGTGGACATCATCCGGGAGACGGCCCCGGGCGTGCTCCGCTTGCGCTGACAACCCGCCCTCCGCGCCGCGACCGGCGGGCAGCCCCGACCGGACGCGGGAAGCCGGACGCGGGAAGCCGGACGAGGGAAGCCGGACGAGGGAAGGCGGGATTGGCGCCCCTACGGCCTACGTGTCGCACTCCAGCACCGTCCGGCACAGTCCGCACCGCGCCCGCACCCGTCCCCGTACCGGGATGCGGATGCGCTGGTGGCAGGTCGGGCACGGGAAGGAGACGCGCAGGGCGACGTCCCGGCCGCCGCCCTCGAAGGCGTACGCGGGGCCGGGGGCCGGGGCCGCACCGGGGTGGTCCTGGGCGTAGCGGCGGTCCTTGGCGTAGCGGTGGCGGCCCGTCCAGCCCGCCGCGGTCAGCGGCGGCTGCCGCCCGTCGCGCAGCGCCCGCGCCCGCCCTTCCGTGTAGGCGGTGTACGCCTGCGGGCTGGTGAACCACGGCGAGGGGTCCTCGCCGAAGGCCAGGGCCCGCTTGGCCAGAACGTACCCGAACTCCTCCGGTGTCAGATAGCCGAGCTTCTGGCTCGACACACCGTCCTCGCGGTACGCGTCCAGCAGCAGCCAGCCCGCCCCGAGATACGTCGTCACCGTGTCGGTGAGGATCTCGTTGTCCCGCGTGCCCGGGAAGCTCAGGTCCAGCCGGTGCAGCAGTACATGCGTGACCTCATGCGCGAGCGCCGCCCCGATGTCGCGGCGATGCGTACGGAACCGGTCGTTCAGCTCGATGAAGTACTCGGGCCCCGCCGCCAGTTCGACGCTCGCGGCGTGGGACATCTCCCGGAAGCTGACGATCATCCGCGCGTCCGGCAGCCGCAGCTGCTGCACCAGCGCGTGGGCCACCCGCTGTGCGCCCAGGTGCAGGTCGTCATCGTCCGCGAAGGCCACGTCGGCGGGGGCGACGCTGCCGGCGTACGCGTACAGCCCCTCCTGGGAGAGCCGCCGGTACAGCGCCGTGATCGCCGCCCGCACGGTGTCGAGGTGCGGGTAGCCGTGCACGACCTCACTGCCGTTGGTCACGTCCCTGCCCCCATGTGCGACGTCGACTCCCTTCCACTGTACGAGCCGGGCTCCCGCCCTCGCGCGGGGCCGGACCGGCCGTGTGCCGCCCGGGGCGCGATGGCTGAAAAGTCGGCCTTGTGGTGCGTGTGATCGCCTCCGGATAATCCCAGCACGCCTTGACGAGCCCATGTCACCGCGCTGCCTGGCGGCAGAGGCTCCGTTGTGCGCGCACGACTCAACCCCCCACGAAAGGCAGACAGTTGTCCAGCATTCTCCGCACCCTCAAAAGATGTGCTGCGGTCGGCGCCGTCGCCCTCGCCGCGGTCAGCCTCCAGCCCACCACCGCTTCCGCGGCTCCCCAGCCGGTCGTCGGCGGCACCACCGCCGCGCAGGGCGAGTTCCCGTGGATGGTCCGCCTGTCCATGGGCTGCGGCGGCTCCCTGCTCACCCAGCAGATCGTGCTGACCGCCGCCCACTGCGTCAGCGGCTCCGGCAACAACACCAGCATCACCGCCACCGCCGGTGTCGTGGACCTGCAGAGCTCCAGCGCCATCAAGGTCAAGTCGACCAAGGTCCTCCAGGCGCCCGGCTACAACGGCAAGGGCAAGGACTGGGCGCTGATCAAGCTCGCGCAGCCGATCAACCTGCCCACCCTGAACATCGCCACGAACACCGCGTACAACACCGGCACCTTCACCGTCGCCGGCTGGGGCGCCACCCGCGAAGGCGGCACCCAGCAGCGGTACATGCGCAAGGCCACGGTGCCCTTCGTCTCCGACGCCACCTGCAAGCAGTCGTACGGCAACGAGCTCGTCCCGGCCGAGGAGCTCTGCGCCGGCTACACCCAGGGCGGCGTCGACACCTGCCAGGGCGACTCCGGCGGTCCCATGTTCCGCCGGGACAACGCCGGGGCGTGGATACAGGTCGGCATCGTCAGCTGGGGCCAGGGCTGCGCACGGCCCGACTACCCCGGCGTCTACACCGAGGTGTCCACCTTCGCCTCCGCCATCAAGTCCGCGGCGGCGAGTCTGTAACACGTCCGTCGTACGTCCGTCGTACGTCTGCCGTACGCCTGTCGTACGGCAGACCGATCAGCGGGGGCAGGCCCGGCGGGGCCTGCCCCTCCCGCTATGCCAGGCGTACGCAGGTCCCGGCGCCCTCCAGCTCCAGCACCCAGACCTCGTTCGCACCCTCCCGCAGCACCGGCCCCGGCACGAACAGCGACTCCTGCGGCCCCACCCCCCAGTACCGCCCGAGACAGAACCCGTTCAGCCACACGAACCCGCGCGTCCAGCCGGGCAGTTCCAGCGCCGCGTCACCCGGCCCGTACACCTCGGCGACCCCCCGGTACAGCCCCGGCTCACGCCCCGCCACCGGCCTGAACGCCACCTTCGCCACCCCGTCCGCGGTGAACGCGTCCAGCCGCAGCCCCCGGGCCCGTACCCCGTGCACATACTGCCGCTCGTGCCGTACGCCGCCCGTGATGCCCTTCGCCTCACCCAGCCGGGGCCCGTAGTTGACCCGCCCCAGCGACTCCACCCACAGGTCCACCACCGCCGGCCCCGCCACCGGCTGCGCCAGGACCGCGTCCTCGGCGTCCAGGACGCCCGCGCGGACCCCGTCCACGTACACCACCGCCCGGTCCCTCAGGCCCGTGACGTACAGCGGATACGCTCGCCGCGGCCCCGGCACCCGGAGCCGGTAGCGCACCAGGCCCCGGTCGACGCCCAAGTCCTCGAACGTGGGCGGCACCGGACCGTCTCGCTCCATCTCGCCCAGCGCGTCCAGTACGTCGTCCAGCGGCGCCCACCACGTGAAACCGGTGTCCACGGGCGCGGCCAGCCGCGCGGGCGGCGCCGGAACCGGCGGCGGCGGGCCCTCGGCGTACTGCGCCAGCACCGACCGGAACTCCCAGAACTTCGCGGTCGGCAGCCCCGCCTCGTCGATCGGCGCGTCATAGTCGTACGACGTCACCGTCGCCTCCAGCGCACCGTCATGCTGCTCGCCCGCCCGGTTCGCGCCCGCCCAGCCGCCGAAGTTCGTGCCCCCGTGCGCCATGTAGATGTTCACCGACGCCCCGAGGCCGAGGATCTCCGCCAGCGCCGCCGCCGCGTCCCGCGCGTCCCGCGCGGCACCCTCGTCACCCCGGTCACCCCAGTGCGCGAACCAGCCGCACCAGAACTCCATGCACATCAACGGCCCGCGCGGCTGATGCCGGCGCAAGTCCTCGAACGCCGCCCGTGCCCCCGACCCGAAGTTCACCGTCGCCAGCACGCCCGGAATCGATCCGCCGGTGAGCATGTGGTCCTCCGGCCCGTCCGAGGTGAACAGCGGTACGGTCACCCCGCAGGCGCCCAGCAGATCCGCGACGTACCGCAGATAGCCCTGGTCGGAGCCGTAACTCCCGTACTCGTTCTCCGCCTGCACCATGATCACCGGACCGCCCCGGTCGATCTGCCGCGCCACGACCTGCGGCAGCAGCGTCCGGAACCAGCGGTCCACGTGGAACAGGTACTCCCGGTCAGCCGTCCGCACCCGCCGCCCCAGCCGCCCCGTCAGCCAGTGCGGCAGCCCGCCGTTCTCCCACTCCGCGCAGATGTACGGGCCCGGCCGCACGATCACCCACAGCCCCGCCGCGCCGGCCGCGTCCACGAACCGCCCCAGCGCGCCCACGTCCCGGTAGCGCCCGGGCCGAGGCTCGTGCAGGTTCCACGGGACGTACGTCTCCACGCAGTTCAGGCCCATCGCCCGGAGCATCGCCAGCCGGTGGTCCCACTGCTCCTCGTGCACCCGGAAGTAGTGCAGCGCCCCCGACAGCAGCCGCACCGGCCGGCCCTCCAGCAGAAAGTCCTCATCACCCACCGCGAACCCGGCCACGTACCCCTGCCTCCCTTGATCACCTGCCGCGGCCCACCCTCGCCCTCTGGCGGGCGGGCGGTCCATGGACAAAGATCGGCGCTGTTTGGACGCAAAAACGGTTCAGCCGGGAGGCTCGGGGAGGCCGCGGGATGTACCACACCTGGATGCGTTTCTTCACGCCCGGCCCGCTGCACCAGCGCCTCGGCCTGGTCTGCCTCGGCGTCGGCCTCCAGCACGGCACCCTGCCCGCGGTCGGCCCCCGCACCCTCGACCACCACGTCGCCGTCGTCATCAGCGCGGGCGGCGGCTGGTACCGGTGCCCGGACGGGCGGCGCCTGACGGTGACCGCGCCCGCGCTGCTCTGGCTCACCCCAGGGGTCCCGCACCACTACGGACCCGACCCGGCCACCGGCTGGGACGAGGGGTTCGTCGACTTCACCGGACCGGTCACCGCCACGTACACCGAACTCGGCTACATCGAGCCCGACCGCCCCGTCGTCCCGCTCGCCGACGCGGGCCCGGCCCGCATCGCCATCGGCCGCATCGCCCGGGCGGCCCGACGCGGCAACCCCCTCCTCGAAGTCGAGACCGCCGCCGCCGTCCACGAGCTGCTCGTCGCGCTGCGCCGCGCCCGCGCCGACACCAACCCCGACGGCGACCCCGTCCTGGAGGCCCTGGCCCGCGACGCCTTCCGGCCGCTGACCGTCGCCGAACACGCCGCCCGGCACGGCATGTCCCCCGCCGAACTGCGCGCGGCGGTACGGCGCACAGCGGGCCGCAGCCCCAAGGACTACCTGCTCGGGATACGGCTGGGCCGGGCCAAGGAGCTCCTCACCGGCACCGAACTGCCCGTCGCCGCCATCGCCCGCCGCGTCGGCTACGACGACCCCGCGTACTTCTCCCGCCTGTTCACCCGCCGCGTCGGCACCGCCCCGATCCGCTTCCGCGAGCAGCAGGGCCGCGCCGTCCCCGGCGGCTGGAGCGACCGGATCCCGCATCCCGACCACCCGCCGACCATCCCCACGGGAGCCGTCTAAGCTCGCTCACCATGAGCACCAGCCAGACCGACCGGCCCGACGAGAGCGACGAGGCCGTGATCGAACCCGTCCTCGACGAGTCCGTACGCGCGCAACTGACACGGCTGCGCGAAAGCATCGACAACATCGACGCGGCGGTCGTCCATATGCTGGCCGAGCGGTTCAAGTGCACCCAACAGGTCGGCCACCTCAAGGCCCGCCACCACCTGCCCCCGGCCGACCCCGGCCGCGAGGCCCGCCAGATCGCCCGGCTGCGGCAGCTCGCGGAGAGCGCGAAACTCGACCCCGCGTTCGCCGAGAAGCTGCTGAACTTCATCATCGCCGAGGTGATCCGCCACCACGAGACGATCGCAGACGGCACCCGCGCCCCGGACACCCGCTGACCGTCGCGGCGGCGTCCCTGCCCCTCGCGGCTGCCATCCCGTCCCCGACGTCCAGTGATCGCCGCGGCGTATCCCCGGTCCGACGTCGAGTGATCGCTGCGGATGGGCACCCGTGCCCGCGACACCCGCTGACCGTCGCGGCGGCGTCCCTGCCCCTCGCGGCCCGGTGACCGTCGCGGCTGGCATCCCCGTCCTGACGTCCAGTGAACGCCGCAGACCAGAACCCGCGCCCCGGACGTCCGGTGATCGCCACGGGCGGCACCCCCGCCCGCGACGTCCGGTGATCGCCGCAGGCGGTATCTGCACCCGCGACGCCCGGTGATCGCCACGTGTCGGCACCCGCGCCCCCAGTGCAGCGATCGCCGCGCGCGGTAGCGGCAGCTCCCGACGCCCATAGCCGCCGCCCTACCACCCCGTCCCGGGCGCCCGGCGCCGGATCAGCCGTGAGATGAACCGCCGTGCCCCGCCCCCACCCCATCGGGCAGCATGGCCCCATGCCCGTACTGACGCGCGACGAAGCGCAGACCCGAGCCCAGCTCCTCGACGTCCACCGGTACACGGTCGACCTCGATCTGACCACCGGCGACGACACCTTCGACTCCACCACCCTCATCCGCTTCACCGCCCGCACCGCCGGGAACACCTTCGTCGAGCTGAAGCCCGCCACCCTCCGCTCCGTCACCCTCGACGGGCAGCCGCTCGACCCCGAGACGCTCACCGACAACCGGCTGCCCCTCACCCTCACCCCGGGCGAGCACACCCTGCGCGTCGACGCCGCCATGCGCTACTCGCACACCGGCGAAGGCATGCACCGCTTCACCGATCCCAGCGACGGCGAGACCTACACCTACACCCAGCTGTTCATGGAGGACGTCCAGCGCGTTTTCGCCGCCTTCGACCAGCCCGACCTCAAGGCCGTCTTCGAGGTCGCCGTCACCGCCCCGGCCCACTGGACCGTCCTCGCCAACGGCATCACCACCCGCCAGGACGACGGCCGCTGGCAGGCCGCGCCCACGCCCCCCATCTCCACCTACCTCGTCGCCGTCGCCGCCGGCCCCTGGCACTCCATCCGCACCCAGCACGCCGGACTGCCCTTCGGCCTCCACTGCCGCCGCTCCCTCGCCCCCCACCTCGACGCGGACGCCGAGGAGATCCTGGAGGTCACCCGGCAGTGCTTCGACCGGTACCACGAGAAGTTCGACGAGCCGTACCCCTTCGACTCCTACGACCAGGCCTTCGTCCCCGAGTTCAACGCGGGCGCCATGGAGAACCCCGGCCTGGTCACCTTCCGCGACGAGTTCGTCTACCGCTCCGCCGTCACCGTCACCGAACGCCAGACCCGCGCCATGGTCATCGCCCATGAGATGGCACACATGTGGTTCGGCGACCTCGTCACCCTCGCCTGGTGGGACGACATCTGGCTGAACGAGTCCTTCGCCGAGTACATGGGCTACCAGATCATCAACGAGGCCACCACGCGCTACCCCGACACCTGGGTCGACTTCGGTGTCGTACGCAAGGCGTGGGGGTACGACGCCGACCAGCGCCCCTCCACCCACCCCGTGGCCCCCGACCCCGAGGCCGTGCCCGACACCGCCGCCGCGATGCTCAACTTCGACGGCATCTCGTACGCCAAGGGCGCCTCCGCGCTGCGGCAACTGGTCACCTGGATGGGTGAGAAGGAGTTCCTCGCGGGCATCAACGCCCACTTCGCCCGCCACAAGTTCGCCAACGCCACCCTCGCCGACTTCATCGACAACCTCGCCTCCGCCACGGACCGCGACGTCCACGGCTGGGCCGAGGCATGGCTGCGCACCACCGGCGTCGACACCCTCACCCCCGCCTACGACCAGGCCAGCGGCACCCTCACCATCAGCCGCGCCGGCAGCCGCCCCCACCGCATCACCATCGGCGTCTACGACCACGACCTGGCCGACGACACCCGCCTCGTCCTGCGCGACCGCCTGGAGGCCGACGTCCCGCAGGACGCCCCCGCCGCCCTCCCCGGGCCCCGCCCCGCGCTCGTCGTCCTCAACGACGGCGACCTCACCTACGCCAAGGTCCGCCTCGACACCACCTCGTGGGACACCGCCGTACGCTCCCTGTCCGGCATCCCCCACCCCATCACCCGCGCCGTCGTCTGGAACGCCGCCCGTGACATGGTCCGCGACGGCGAACTGGCCCCCACCGCCTACCTGGACGCCGCCCGCGCCCACCTCCCGCACGAAAAGGACCTCGCGATCGTCCAGGGCGTCCTCGGCTTCGCGTCGGTCCACATCGCCGACCGCTACCTGCCCGCCGAGGCCCGCCCCGCCGCGCTCGCCCTGCTCACCGACCTCACCCGCGACCTCATCCGCCGCACCGAGGACGGCAAGGACCCCGGCCTGCGCCTCACCGCCGTACGCCACTTCATCGACGTCGCCGACCGGGCCGCCACCCTTCAGGGCTGGCTCGACGAGGGCGCCGTGCCCGGCGGACCCGACCTCGACCCGGAGCTGCGCTGGCGCATCCTGGGCCGGCTCGCCGTCCTCGGCGCCACCGACGAGGCCGCCATCGCCGCCGAGCTGGACCGCGACGCCAGCGCCACCGGCCAGGAGGGCGCCGCGCGCTGCCGCGCCGCCCTGCCGACGCCCGAGGCGAAAGCGGCCGCCTGGGAGCGCATGTTCAGCTCCGACACCCTGTCCAACTACCTGTTCACCGCCACCGCGCAGGGCTTCTGGCAACCCGAACAGGCCGAACTGGTACGGGAGTACGTCCCCCGCTTCTACCCCGACGCCGCCGCCCTCGCCCAGCGCCGCGGCCCCGCCATCGCCGAGGCCGCCGGCCGGTACGCCTTCCCTGCCCACGCGGTGGACCGTGAACACCTCCGCCTCGGCGAACAGCACCTGACCGACGACACCCTCCTGCCGGCCCTCCGCCGCAAGCTCATCGACCAGATCGACGACCTCCGCCGCGCCCTCCACGCCCGCAAAGCCTGACCCCCCAGGGGCGCCCCCACCCGCGGGGCGCCTTACCCGCGGGTGCGCCCCCGCGGCGGTGCGCCCCCCGGCGGTGCGCCCCCCGGCGGTGCGCCCCGCCCATAGCACGCCCGGCCCGCCCGCCCCCACCGCCGTCCCCCTTTCGGGTTGCGATCCCCCCGCAGCACGGCCACGCCCCGCCCCGCCGGGCCACGCTGGCAGCATGAGCACCCCGCCCCTCGCCGGAGGCCCCGAAGGTCCCGAGGCCCTGCGGCCGCTCCTCGACACCGTGCTCGACGCCCTCCACCACGGCGCCGTCACCCGCAGCGGCCCGCTCCCCGCCGGCGGCCCCGACGCCGTCGCCGCACACGTGCGGGGCGCCGTGGGAGACGTACTCCCCGACACCGGAACCGGCGCCGACGAAGCCCTCCGCACCCTCATCGGCACCTTCGCCCATGGAGCCGCCGACCCCGCCCACCCGCACTGCGCGGCCCACCTCCACACCCCGCCCCTCGCGCTCGCCGCCGCCGCGGACCTCGCCGCCTCCGCGCTCAACCCCTCCCTCGACTCCTGGGACCAGGCCCCCGCCGCCTCCGTACTCGAACAGCTCGTCACCCGCGCCCTCGCCTCCGAGACCTACCCCACCGCCCCGCGCCCCGACGCCCTCGTCACCACCGGCGGCACCGAGTCCAACCAACTCGCCCTCCTCCTCGCCCGCGAGCACCACGGCCCCACCCTCCAGACCGTCTGCGGCGCCAACACCCACCACTCCATCCGCCGCGCCGCCTGGCTCCTCGGCCTGCCCGAACCGGTCACCGTCCCCGCCCCCGGCGGAACCATCGACCTCACCGCCCTCGCCGCCGTCCTCACCGACCTGCGCGGCCCCCTGTTCGTCACCGCCACCGCCGGCACCACCGACACCGGCAGCATCGACCCCCTCGCCGACATCGCCGACCTGTGCGACACGCACGGCGCCACCCTCCACATCGACGCCGCCTACGGCGGACCGCTCCTGTTCAGCGCCGCCCGCCGCCACCTCCTCACCGGCCTCGACCGCGCCCGCACCGTCACCCTCGACCTGCACAAACTCGGCTGGCAACCCGTCGCCGCCGGACTCCTCGCCGTATCCGACACCGCACAGCTCGCCGCGCTCGGCCACACCGCCGACTACCTCAACCCCGACGACGACACCCACGCCGGCATCCCCGACCTCCTCGGCCGCTCCCCGCGCACCACCCGCCGCCCCGACATTCTCAAAGTCGCCGTCACCCTCCGCGCCCTCGGCCGCACCGGACTGGGCACCCTCGTCGACCGCGTCTGCACCACCGCAGACCACCTCGCCGACCTCATCGAGAAAAGCCCCCACCTCCAGCTCCACCAGCGCCCCACCCTCACCACCGTCCTCTTCCGCCCCACCGACGCCACGGACCACGCGGTCGCCGCCACCCGCCGCGCCCTCCTCACCCAGGGCCACGCCGTCCTCGGCCGCGCCCGCGCAGACGGCCGCCTCTGGCTCAAAGCCACCCTCCTCAACCCCCACACCACCCCCGACGACCTCGCCCACCTCACCGCACTCGTGGAAGGCAGCACCACCCGATGACCGGCACGCCCCAGCCCGCACCCACCCCGCACGCCGAGGAACACCAGCCCACCCAGGCCACCCAGGCGGCGCGGATGGACCCCCACCACCCCCACGACCTGGTGGGCATCGGCATCGGCCCGTTCAACCTCTCCCTCGCCGCCCTCGCCGACGGCGTACCCGGAGGCCTCGACGCCGCCTTCTACGAACAGCGCCCCACCTTCTGCTGGCACCCCGGCCAGCTCATCGAAGGCACCACCCTCCAAGTCCCCTTCCTCGCCGACCTCGTCACCCTCGCCGACCCCACCAGCCCCTGGTCATTCCTCAACTACCTCCGCAGCCGCGACCGCCTCTACCCCTTCTACTTCGCCGAGCGCTTCCACACCCACCGCGCCGAATACGACGCCTACTGCCGCTGGGTCAGCGGCCACCTCCCCACCCTCCACTTCGGCCACCAGGTCGACGCCGTCCGCTGGAACGCCGAACGCGACGTCTTCGAAGTCGACTACACCCAGCTCGACCAGACCGGCGAAGCCGAAGCCCTCGGCCGCACCCACACCCGCCACCTCGTTCTCGGCGTCGGCACCGAGCCCTACATCCCCGACCCCCTGCGGCCCCTCGCCGAACAACCCGCCGTGCCCGTCATCCACTCCGCCGACTACCTCCACCACCGCGAACGGCTCCTCGCCGCCGAACACATCACCGTCATCGGCTCGGGCCAATCGGGCGCCGAGATCTTCCTCGACCTCCTGCGCACCCGCCCCACCGGAGCCGAGAAGATCCACTGGCTCACCCGCACCGAGGCCTTCGCCCCCATGGAGTACTCCAAACTCGGCCTCGAACACTTCACCCCCGACTACACCCGCTACTTCCACGCCCTCCCCGAACACGTACGCAGCGACCTCGTGCCCCGCCAATGGCAACTCCACAAAGGCATCGACACCGACACCATCGCCGCCATCCACGACGAGCTCTACCGCCGCACCCTCCACGGCGGCTGGCCCGACGCCGTCCTCACCCCCGGCGTACGCGTCCGCACCGCCGGACGCCTCGCCACCACCAAAGTGGAACTCCACCTCGAACACATCCAGCAGGGCACCCGCGACCGCCTCACCACCGACGCCGTCATCCTCGCCACCGGCTACCGCGAACGCCCCCTGGACCGCATCCTCGCCGGCCTCGACCCCTACATGCGGCGCGACTCCCACGACCGCCCCCGCATCGACGCCCACTACCGGCTCGTCCTCGACCCCTCCGTCACCGGCTCCATCTATGTACAGAACGCCGAGACACACACCCACGGCGTCGGCGCCCCCGACCTCGGCCTCGCCGCCTGGCGCAGCGCCACCATCCTCAACCACCTCACCGGCAAGGAGCCCTACCCCCTCCCGCGCCGCACCGCCTTCACCACCTTCGGCCTCGAACGGCACGAGGCGCCCGGCATTCCCAGCCAGACGCCCCTGCACACCCCACGCAACCGTTAGAAGACCGGCACGCCGTCCCGGGTCAGCCTCCAGTCCACCGACGCGAACCGGCCCGGGTCGACCGTCCCCTGCGCCCGCACCCACTGGATGATCGTGTTCCGGATCTCCTCCGAGTTCGCCCACACCTGCTTCGCCCCCGCCACATGCGGGAACGCACCGCCACCGGACGCCCGGTAGTTGTTCACCGCCAGCACGAACCGCGCCGCCGGGTCCAGCGGCCTCCCCTCGAACGACAGATTCACGATCCGCGAACCCGCCGGCTTCGCGATGTCGATCTCATACGTCAGGCCATACACAGCGTCGTAGTTGTAATCCGGCGTCCCGCCGGCGTTCGTCAGCTTCGCGGTGTCCACCGGAGCATCCGCCGGCGTCCGCACGTAATACCGCGCGGAAAATTCCAGATAGTCCCTCAGCTGCGCCCCCGTCAGCACACGGGCCTCCAGCGTGTTCTCGAACGGGTACAGCCCCGCCGCGTCCCGGATCGTCACCTCACCGGCAGGAATCCTCGCCGTACGCGAGAAACACGACGCCTGCGACAAGACGGGCAGCGACGCGTACTCGCCACCCGCCAGCGCCGCCCGCACCGTCTCCGCCTGCACATGGTTGATCAGATCGATGATCGGCTCGTCCTTCCACGGCGCCTGCGCCGTGGACATCGCCACCGTCGCCGTGCCGATCACCTGGTTGACGTACGCCACGACCTTCTCGTGCTCATCACCCAGCAGCTTGACGATCCGAGGGTCCTCCTCGACGGTGTTGGAGTTCAGCACCCGCGCGCCGACCCTCTCCACCACCCAGCGCCCCTTCGACCACACCACACCGAAGTCGAACAGCGTCAGCCGCTGCCCCCACTTCAGCGGCTCCGACAGCACGACGTCCCTGCCCGTCTCCTTGTTCCTCACCCGGTACTCCGGGATCTCCGTGTGCGCGTGACCGACCAGGATCGCGTCGATGCCCGGCACCTGCTCCGCCACCAGCGCGGCCGCGTTCTCGACGTACGGAAGCTGATCCCCGTACGACGAGGTACCGCTCGACCCCGAATGCGCCGACACGATCACCACGTCCGCGCCCATCGAGCGCAGCTTCGGCACCCACTTCGCGGCCTGCTCCTCAAGACCCGGGAACACCATCCGGCCGCTGACGTTCGCCTTGTCCCAGATGGCGATACCGGGGTTCGTCAGCCCGAGGACCGCCACCCGCACATCCCGGCCGCACGGCGTACGCAGCCGGTGCATGCTGTACGGGGGGAACGCCGGGCGCAGCGTCTTCGCGTCCAGCGCGTTGGCACCGAGCAGCGGGAAGTCGCACTGCTCCTGGAACTTCCGCAGCACCGGTATGCCGTAGTTGAACTCATGGTTGCCGAGCGCGGCCGCGTCGTACCCGATCGCGTTCATCGCCTGCGCCATGGGATGCACGGGCCCGCGCTCGGCGGTGATCGGATCCACCTTGGCGTAGTAGTACGACAGCTGGGTGCCCTGGATGGTGTCACCCGCGTCGATCAGCAGAGTGTTGCCCCGGCCCTTCTCCGCACGCACCCGCTCCACCAGCGTGGAGATCTTCGCCAGACCGACGTCATTGTGCGCCTTGTCGTCGAACTCCCGGTCCGTGAAGTAGTCCCAGTTGAAGACATTGCCGTGCAGGTCCGTGGTGCCCATGACGGTGAAGGAGTACCGCTTCTCCCGCGCCGCCGCCGACGCCGGCGCCCCCACCGCCCCGGCAACGGCCACACCAGCGCCGGCGGCGGCCGACCGCTCCAGGAAAGTCCTACGGTTCAGCGGCATGTGATCTCCTTCGTCCAGTGCACAACGCGCGTAGATTCTGGCGCAGAGCAGCTACCCAGCGGTAGACGCGCCAGGTTTCGATTGGATGACCAGGAGGAAATGACCCGCCATGACCAGCGACCTCCCCTACGGCACCCCCGACGCGCCACGCGTCGCCGTACGCGGCGAAGCCCGCCTCGAAGTGGACCCCGAGATCGCCCGCATCGGCATCACCGTCTCCGCCCGGGGCACCGACCGGCGCAGCGCACTCGACGACCTCACCCGCCGCAACGCCACCGCCCTCGACCTCATCAAGTCCTACGGCGAAGCCGTCGAAAAGCTCGAAACCGGAGCCTTCTCCATCACCCCCGAACTCACTCGCCACGGCCGCGCCGAACGCGTCCGCGCCTACCACGGCCGCGTCCACCTCACCGCCGAACTCACCGACTTCACCGCCCTCGGCGAACTCACCACCCGCCTCGCCGACCTCGAACTCACCCGCATCGACGGCCCCTGGTGGGCCCTGCGCCCCGACTCACCCGCCCATGGCGAAGCCCGCCGCCAAGCCGTCAAAGAAGCCGTCCAACGCGCCCGCGAATACGCCCAGGCCCTCGGCACCCACCTCGCGGCCCTCGTCGAACTCGCCGACCTCGGCGCCGAGAACACCACCCCCTACCTCCCCCCGGCCCCCGCCGGAGCCCGCATGGCCTTCGCCGCCGCCGAAGCCACCGAACAGGCCGCCCCCGCACTCGACCTCGAACCCCAGCGCCAGACCGTCACCGCGCAGGTCAACGCCCGATTCACCATGCACCCCCCACGGCTCTGACCACGCCATCCGGGCGCTCAACAGAGCGCCCCTCCGCACAATTCAACACTTGTCAACTCCGCCTCAACACAAAGGTGGTTGAGCAGTCACACGACACCCGTGGTCTACCCACCGGTAAGCCATAGGCTCGGACCATGCGCCGAGCCAAAATCGTCTGCACCCTGGGCCCAGCCACCGACACATACGACCAGATCAAGGCACTGGTCGAAGCCGGAATGGACGTCGCCCGCTTCAACCTCAGCCACGGCACCTACGCCGACCACGAACAGCGCTACCAACACGTACGTAAAGCCTCCGACGAAACCGGCCGAAGCGTCGGCGTACTCGCCGACCTTCAAGGCCCGAAGATCCGCCTCGGACGCTTCCGCGAAGGCCCCGTACTCCTTGAACGCGGCGACGACTTCACCATCACCGCCGAACCCGGCGTCCAAGGCGACCGCCACACCTGCGGCACCACCTACCACGGCCTCGCCACCGACGTCACCCCCGGCGAACGCATCCTCGTCGACGACGGCCGCGTCGCCCTCCACGTCACCGGCGTCGACGGACCCCGCGTCCACACCCGCGTCGTCGAAGGCGGCATGGTCTCCGACAACAAGGGCCTCAACCTCCCCGGCGTCGCCGTCTCCGTCCCCGCCCTCTCCGACAAGGACGTCGAAGACCTCCGCTGGGCACTGCGCACCGGCGCCGACATCATCGCCCTCTCCTTCGTACGCAGCGGACGCGACATCGAAGACGTCCACCGCGTCATGGACGAAGAAGGCCGCCGCGTACCCGTCATCGCCAAAATCGAGAAACCCCAAGCCGTCGACAACATCGACGACATCGTCGCCGCCTTCGACGGCATCATGGTCGCCCGCGGCGACCTCGGCGTCGAAATGCCCCTCGAACAGGTCCCCATCGTCCAAAAGCGCGCCATCAAACTCGCCAAGCGCAACGCCAAACCGGTCATCGTCGCCACCCAGATGCTCGACTCGATGATCGACAACTCCCGCCCCACCCGCGCCGAGGCCAGCGACGTCGCCAACGCCGTCATCGACGGCACCGACGCCGTCATGCTCTCCGGCGAGACCAGCGTCGGCGCCTACCCCATCGCCACGGTCCGCACCATGAGCCGCATCGTGGAAGCCGCCGAGGAAGACGTCCTCGCCAAGGGCCTCTCCCCACTCACCGAACGCAACAAGCCCCGCACCCAAGGCGGCGCCGTCGCCCGCGCGGCCGCCGAAATGGGCGACTTCCTCGGCGCCACATACCTCGTCGCCTTCACCCAGTCCGGCGACACCGCCAAACGCCTCTCCCGCTACCGCTCCCCGATCCCGCTCCTGGCCTTCACCCCCGACCCGGCCACCCGCTCCCAGCTCAACCTCACCTGGGGCGTGGAAACCTTCCTCGGCCCCCATGTCGACTCCACCGACGCGATGGTCGCCCAGGTGGACGAGCACCTCCAGAAGATCGGCCGCTGCCGGAAGGACGACGTCGTCATCATCACGGCCGGCTCCCCACCGGGCGTCTCCGGCTCCACCAACCTGGTCCGCGTCCACCGCATCGGCGAACCGCTCGCGTAACACCTCAGTGCTTCGGCCCGACATGCGCGTCCATGAGCGCGACGGACGCGCGTCGGGCGACGGAGTTGCGTGACTGGATGTCGTACCCGCGGTCGAGGCCGGCGTGGCCGGTTGTTCCGCAGGCAAAAGAAGGCAGCCTACCGCGATCAAGAGAATTTGAGTGACCGCACGGCGACCTTGGAAACGAAGGAAAAGTACCCCGGGTGGGATTCGAACCCACACTGGATGCTGTTTGAGAGCACGGCCTCTAACCGATTGGGCTACCGGGGCTCGCAGAATCGAAGGTTTCCCTTCACCTGCTGCTCGTCCACCATACCGCAGCTAGGTAGGCTCATGGGGAGCTGTACCTGCCCTTGGAACGAGGAGCCCGCGTGACCGCCCCCGAGTCGCCCCAGCCCGTCGCCGCCGACGATGACGACAAGTCTCACGTCCCGCCGCTGACGACCCGTGTCGTCATCGCGGAGGACGAGGCCCTCATTCGCCTCGACCTGAAAGAGATGCTTGAGGAAGAGGGCTATTCGGTCGTCGGCGAGGCCGGTGACGGCGCCCGGGCCGTGGAGCTGGCCAGGGAGCACCGGCCGGATCTGGTGATCCTGGATGTGAAGATGCCCGTCCTGGACGGGATCTCCGCCGCGGAGAAGATCGCGGGTGAGTCGATCGCGCCTGTGCTGATGCTGACGGCGTTCTCGCAGCGGGATCTGGTGGAGCGGGCTCGGGACGCCGGGGCGATGGCGTATCTGGTGAAGCCGTTCAGCAAGAGCGATGTGGTGCCGGCCATCGAGATGGCGGTGTCGCGGTTCGCGGAGCTGAAGGCGCTGGAGAAGGAGGTCGCGGACCTCTCGCAGCGGTTGGAGACGCGGAAGCTGGTGGACCGGGCGAAGAGCATTCTGCAGACGCAGTACGGGCTGTCGGAGCCGGCGGCTTTCCGGTGGATCCAGAAGACGTCGATGGACCGGCGGATGTCGATGCAGCAGGTGGCGGAGGCGGTCATCGAGGACGCCGAGGAGAAGAAGGCCGCGAAGGGTCAGTAGTACGTGGACGACGAGAGGGCCCGCCCGTTACCGGGTGGGCCCTCTCGTGTGCGTAGGGGTCAGTCCTCGCCGAGGTAGGTCTTGCGGACGGACTCGTCGTGGAGGAGGTCTTGGCCGGTGCCGGAGAGTTTGATGGTGCCGGTTTCCATGACGTAGGCGTGGTCGGCGAGGGACAGCGCGGCTTGGGCGTTCTGCTCGACGAGCAGGATGGTGGTGCCTTGGGCCTTGAGCTCGCTGATGGTGGCCATGATCTTCTGCATCATGATCGGGGAGAGGCCCATGGAGGGCTCGTCGAGCATGAGCAGTTTGGGCTGGGACATGAGGGCCCTGCCCATGGCGAGCATTTGCTGTTCGCCGCCGGAGAGGGTTCCGGCGGCCTGCTTGCGGCGTTCGCCGAGGATGGGGAAGAGGTCGTAGGCGCGCTGGATGTCTTTTTCGATGCCGGCTTTGTCGTTGCGGAGGAAGGCGCCGAGCTGGAGGTTTTCGGCGATGGTCAGGCGGGGGAAGATGTGCCTGCCTTCGGGGGAGTGGGCCATGCCCAGGGCGACGATCTTGTGGGCGGGGGTGCCGTTGAGCACCTGGCCGTCGAAGTGGATCTTGCCGCCGGAGGGCTTGAGGAGCCCGGAGAGGGTGCGCAGTGTGGTGGTCTTGCCGGCGCCGTTGGTGCCGATGAGGGTGACGACCTGGCCGGCCTCGACGGAGAAGGAGATGCCTTTGACGGCTTCGATCTTGCCGTAGGCGACCCTGAGGTCCTCGACCTCCAGGAGTGCGGTCACTTGGAGTCTCCTTCTGTGGTGGTGCTGTGCGCGTCCGCGGAAGGGTCGGTGTCGGCCGTGGTGGTGTCGGCCGCTTCCGCGGCGGTGTCGACCCTGCCGGTGGCGTCCTCCGCGGCGTCGGCCGCCGCGGTGACGGGGTCACCGTCGGCCGGGTCGGCCGGGTCGGCCGGGTCAACCGGGTCGGCCGCGTCAGCCGGGGCAGCCGGGGCAGGCGGGTCGGCCGCGTCAGCCGCCCCGGACGGGGCCTGGGCCTCGGATACCGGGCCCGCCGCCGCCTCCGCCGCGGCGACCTCGGCGGCTTCCGCCGTGCCGGGTTCGCCCTCGAAGGGGGTGCCGAGGTACGCGGCGACGACGCGTTCGTCGCCCTGGACGACCGCCGGCGTGCCTTCGATGAGCTTCTGGCCCTGGACGAGGCAGGCGACGCGGTCGCAGAGGTTGAAGATGAAGCGCATGTCGTGCTCGATGACGAGGACGGCGACGCCCTTGTCGCGGATGGCGAAGATCAGTTCTTCGGCGGCCCGCGTCTCCTGGGGGTTCATGCCGGCCGTGGGCTCGTCCAGCAGGAGCAGGCCGGGGTCGCTGGCCAGGGCCCGGGCGATCTCCAGCTTGCGCTGTTCGCCGTAGGGGAGGTTGCGGGCCAGGTGGTCGGCCTTGTGCTCCAGGCCGATGAACTCCAGCAGTTCCATGGCACGTTCGTGCGACGCGGCTTCGGCCTTCTTGAAGCCGGGGCCGCGCAGGAGCGCGGACCAGAGGCCTTCCTTGGTCCGGGTGTGGCGTCCGACGAGGACGTTCTCCAGGACGGTCATGTTGGCGAAGAGCCGGATGTTCTGGAAGGTGCGGGCGATGCCGGCTTTGGTCACCAGGTGTGGCTTGGGGGGCAGTACGGTGCCCTTGTAGCTGACCTTGCCCTCGGTGGGGACGTACAGCCCGGTGAGGCAGTTGAAGAAGGTCGTCTTGCCCGCGCCGTTGGGGCCGATGAGGCCGACGATCTCGCCTTCGCGGACGGTGAGGTCGACGGAGCGTACGGCGGTGAGGCCGCCGAAGCGCATGGTGACGCCGCTCGCGTCGAGGACGGTGGCCGCGGTGTGCGCGGTGGTGGTCGTGGTGGTGGTCGTGGTCGTCATGGTGGTCACGCCCCCGCCTTCGCCGTGCCGGCCGCCGGGTCGTCGGTCAGCTTCTGCTGCTGTGGTACGTCGAGTTGGCCGGTCTCGTGGTATTCGAGCTGGGCGCGCCGGTTGGCGATGAGGCCTTCGGGGCGGAAGCGCATCAGCAGGATGAGCGCGATGCCGAAGCCGAGGAGCTGGTAGTCCTTGAGGAATTCCAGCTTGGCCGGGATGAGGTAGAGCAGGGAGGCGCCGAGCAGGGGTCCGCTGATGGTGCCCATGCCGCCGAGGATGACGGCCGCGAGGAGGAACGCCGAGTTGGGTGGCACGGGGCCGGCGAACTGGTACATCTCGGGGACCACGGTGCTCTGTACGTGGGCCTGCACGGTGCCGGCGAGGCCGGCGAGCGTGGCGCCGAGCGCGAAGGCGATGAGCTTGACGCGGAAGCCGTTGATGCCCATGGCCGTCGCCGCGGTCTCGTCCTCGCGGATGGCGACCCAGGCGCGGCCGATGCGGGAGTTCTGCGCGCGGCTGAAGACCAGCACGACGAGGATCATCGCGAGCAGCATCAGCAGGTAGTAGTTGGCGTAGGAGCCGAGTTCCATGCCGAGGACGGTGTGGGGTTCCCCGAAGTCGTACCCGAAGAAGTTGAGGTCGGGGATGTTGGGGATGCCGTTGGGGCCGTTGGTGATCTGTGGTCCCGATTCGCCGTCGAGGTTGAGCATGACGATGCGGAAGATCTCGCCGAAGCCGAGGGTGACGATGGCGAGGTAGTCGCCGCGCAGCCGCAGGGTGGGCGCGCCGATGACGACGCCGAAGATCAGTGAGACGACGGCGCCGGTGAGGACGGCGGCCCAGAAGGGGAACTGGATGTCGAAGGCGGAGGCGGTCGATCCGGAGACGATGGCGGCGGTGTAGGCGCCGACGCCGAGGAAGGCGACGTATCCGAGGTCGAGGAGGCCGGCGAGGCCGACGACGACGTTGAGGCCCAGGGCGACGGTCGCGAAGATGAGGATGTTGACCGCGATCAGGGTGTACTGGTCGGTGCTCTGGGTGAAGGGGAACGCCGCGGCGGCGACGAAGGCCGCGATGACGGCGATGCCGCGGTATGTGGCGGTCAGTGCCGAGAAGCGCTGGACGAGTCCGGCTTTGATCAGCGCGGCGACGGCGAAGCCGAGGGTGATGAGGTAGCCGATGAACAGCTCGGGGTACTCGGTGTCGATGCCGTAGGTGACGGCGTACAGGCCGATGGCGAACGCGGCGACAATGATGAGGATCTCGGCCCAGGAGGGGAGTTCCTTGGGCCGGCTGAGCGGGCGGGCGTCGTCGGGGAGCCGGAGTGCCGCGAGGGGGATGAGGGTGGCGACGGCGGCGACGAAGCCGCCGGGCTCCAGGTTGACCAGGCCGCCGAGCTCGACGGCGATGGCGAGGACGGTGTACCAGGTGGTGCCGAACGCGCCGAGGGCGAGGAGCTTGAGGGGCTTGTTGGCGCCGGCGGGGGTGAGCCAGCGCAGGCCCTTGGTGTCGAGGGCGGCCAGTGCGAAGAGCACCAGGAGCGCGCCGGCGACGAGGGTGAGGACCTGGAGGCCGCCCGGGTAGCCGTAGACGGTGAGGTCGCCGGGGAATTCGGCGGTGTACGTCCAGGAGAGGAACGTGCTGGCGATGGTGGCGACGCCGCCGAGGGCGACGGTCCAGTACAGGGGTCCGGTGCCGGTGGCGGTGTCCGCGGTCGGCTCGGGGGTCTTGAGGGTGGTGGTGTCTGTGGTCATGGTTCTCACGCCCTGTCCGCGACGCGTTCGCCGAGCAGTCCTTGTGGCCTGAAGAGCAGCACGAGGATGAGTAGCGAGAAGGCCCATACGTCCTTCCAGGCGCCGCCGCCGAACTGCTCCATGCCGGGGATGTCCTGCACGTAGGCGATGGAGAGTGTTTCGACGATGCCGAGGGCGACGCCGCCGACCATGGCGCCGTAGATGTTGCCGATGCCGCCGAGGACGGCGGCGGTGAAGGCCTTGAGGCCCAGCAGGAAGCCCATCTCGAAGCGGATCTGGCCCTTGTCGAGGCCTTCGGCGACCGCCGCGACGGCGGCGAAGGCCGCGCCGATGGCGAAGGCCATCACGATGATGCGGTCGGTGTTGATGCCCATGAGCTTGGCGGTGTCCGGGTCCTGGGCGGTGGCCTGCATGGCGCGGCCGCTGCGGCTCTTGGAGACGAAGAGGCCGAGGGCGAGCATGCACAGCGGGGCGGCGGCGAGGACGAACGCGTCGGCGCGGGAGATGGCCAGGTTGCCCAGGATCTTGAACGATTCGCCGGTGAACTCGGGGAAGCTGACGGGTCCCTTGGCGCCGGGGTAGAAGCGCCAGACGAGTTGCTGGAGGGCGATCGACAGGCCGATCGCCGTGATCAGCGGGGCGAGGCGGGGGGCGCCGCGCAGGGGCCGGTAGGCGAAGCGTTCGGCGGCGGTGGCCACCGCCACGGACACGATCGCGCCGCCGATGAGCATGAGGGGCAGGGCGACGGCTATGGATATGCCGCTGGGGAGGATCGTGTACGTGGCGAGGGCACCGAAGCCCCCGATCATGAAGATCTCGCCGTGGGCGAAGTTGATGAGCTGGACGATGCCGTAGACCATGGTGTACCCGATGGCGATCAGACCATAAAGGGCGCCGAGGGCCAGGCCGTTGGCCAGCTGTTGCGGCAGTTCGTTCACCGCAGGGCCTCCGATGAGCGTGTCGGATATGAGTCCGCGCGAGGGCGCTGTTTGCGCCCTCGCGCGGCTTGGTTCAGTTCGGTGCGGGGCAGTGCGGGGTGATCAGTCCTCGAAGGTGGCGGACTTGACGTCCTTCCACTCGCCGCCCTTGACCTGGTACACGGTGAGCTGCTTGTTGGTGGTGTCGCCGTACTGGTCGAAGGAGACCTTGCCGGTCACACCGTCGAAGGAGACCTTCGACATGGCCTCGACGACCTTCTCGCGGGCGTCGGCCGGGACCTTGCCGTCGTTGTCGGCGACGACGGCCTTGACGGCCTGGATGATGGCCCAGGCGGCGTCGTAGGAGTAGCCGCCGTAGGCCGCGTACGGGTCCTTGTAGCCGGCCGCCTTGTAGTCGGCGATGAACTTCTTGGCGGTGGGGAGCTTTTCGACGGGGAAGCCGACGGAGGTGGCGAGGTCACCCTCGTTGGGCTCGCCGGAGGCCTTGATGAACTGCGGGTCGTAGATGCCGTCGCCGCCCATGGTGGGGATCTTCGCGCCGGCCTTCTTGACCTGGTCGGAGAGCAGGCCGCCCTCGGGGTACTGGCCGCCGAAGTAGACGGAGTCCGCGCCGGAGCTCTTGATCTTGTCGGCGGTGGAGGAGAAGTCGGTCTCCTTCACGGTGACGCTGTCGGTGCCGACGACCTTGCCGCCGAGGCGCTGGAACTCCTTGGAGAAGATCGCGGCGAGACCGGCGCCGTAGGTCTGCTTGTCGTTGACGACGTAGACCTTGCGCTTCTTGGCGTCGTTGTAGAGGTACTGGGCGGCGAAGCGGCCCTGGATGACGTCGGTGGTGGCGGTGCGGAAGTACGTGTTGAACGGGCGCTTCAGCTCGCCGGAGCCCCACTTGTCGCCCTGGCTGAGTGCCGGGTTGGTGTTGGCGGGGGAGACCTGTGCCAGGTTCGCCTTGGCGAAGACGCCCTGCATGGACTGGGAGACGCCGGAGTTCAGCGGGCCGACGACGCCGAGGACGTCCTTCATGCCGACGAGTTTGGTGGCGTTCTGCTGGCCGGAGGCGGGGACGGCCTGGTCGTCGAGGGCTTCGATCTTGAAGGTGACGCCCGGGACCTCGTTGTTCTTGTTGGCCGTCTGTACCGCCAAGTCGACGGAGTTCTTGATGCCCTGGCCGAGTGCGGAAAGAGATCCGGTGAGCGGAGCGTCGACGCCTATGACGACGGTCGTCTTGCCACCGTTGTCCCCGCCACTGCCCTTGCTGTCGTCGCGCGATCCGCAGGCGGTGAGGGTGAGTGCCCCCGTGGTGAGCACGGTGGTGAGGATGAGCAAGGAACGGTGTCGCACGATGAGTCCTTTCCTGGCGCGGCCCCCTCGAGGTGAGGTGCCGTGTGGTCGCCGGGCCGCACTGGGTTGGTACGCACTGGATAGGTACTGACCGTGCAGCAGTCGCGCCCGGCGGCGCGGTGACTGGCGGTGACTCTAAGCGCAGCCGGCGGAGTCCGGGAACATGGGAGTCAGGATGTGACTGTCTTGTTATGCCGGATGGGAGAGAGCGTGTGTGAGGTGTGGACAGATACGCGTTTTCCGGTCGCAGCCACTCCGCTCACATAGTGAGAATGCCCAGTTCCGCTAAGGGGCTTGGGCCGATCTTGGTCCTGACAGGGGTCTGGGTCCCCACACGCCTGGCAGGGGGTTCACCCGGGGGCCGGGGCGGGTGATCCGGCCTCTTCCGCATTGCGGATGGGTAACGCAGTGTTACGTCGAGATGGTGTCCGCTCGGTCGTCGTGACCGGTGGCGGGGTGACCGTCGTCGTGGTGGGCCGCCAGTTCTGCGAGCTGCCGGTGGCGCCGTTGGCCGCCTCGCATCGCTGCCGCGCGCGGCGGTCGATCAGCCGTATCGCCGCCTCGCGGCCTTCGCGGCGCTCGGCGGCGCGGGCGGCGGCGACCACGTCGTCGTGGATGGTCAGCTGTTCGTTGGACAGGCCCTTCTGTTCCCAGTCGAGCCCCGCCCAACTGCTGTCGTCGATGGCCTGCTTGGCCCAGTGGGACACGAGGCTGGTGCAGATGTCGGCAGGTGTGCCGCTGTGCGGTGCGGGGGGTCCGGATTGCGAACAGCCGGTCGTGGCAGGGGCGATGAGCAGCGCGCATAGCGCCGGCCCGGCGGCCGCGGCGCGCCGGCCTGCTCCGGGGCGGCCGGTGAACCTCATGCGGCAACGCTAGGCGGTCACCTTCGGTCACACAATGGCACTGGCTTTTCCGGGTGTTGCGGGCTGGTGGTGTCCGATGCCGTCCGGTGTCGCTGGGGCGGAAGCGGTGGGATGGGCACGTGCGTCCCGCGTGATCGTCACGCTCACAGGCCCCTGCGGGCGGCGGGCGCGGTCCCGAAAGCCGCCCGGATGTGGGGTACGGGGGTGGCCCGGGCCCCGGCTCGGTGCCGGGCGGGCGCGGGTGCCGGCAGGGCCGCTGACGACGACCCGGTGCCGCGGGGCGCGGCGGAACACCGTCAGCCGGTCTTCTCCCGCGCGGACGCCGCCCACCCGGCGGGGGCTCGGCGAGTCGGCGACGGAGAGCGACGGAGAGCGGCGGTACGGGAGGGCGCCGGGCCGGACGCGGATGACGGGCCGGGCCGGGCGGCGCGTCAGGCCGCCGGTGAGTCCGTGCCCCCGGCGGCGCCGGGCGCGGGGATGCCGTCCGCGTCCTTGGGGGAGGCGTCGCGCAGCAGGCAGGTCAGGCGGGCCGTGCAGACCCGCTTGTCCTGCTCGTCGGTGATGACGATCTCGTACGTGGCGGTGGAGCGTCCGCGGTGGACGGGGGTGGCCACACCGGTCACCAGTCCGCTGCGCACGCCCCGGTGGTGCGTGCAGTTCAGGTCCACACCGACGGCGATCTTGGAGACGCCGCCGTGGAGCATCGAGCCGACCGAGCCGAGGGTCTCGGCGAGGACGGCGGAGGCGCCGCCGTGCAGCAGCCCGTACGGCTGGGTGTTTCCCTCGACCGGCATGGTGCCGACGACGCGCTCCGCCGACGCCTCAAGGATCTGCACACCCATGCGGTTGCCGAGGTGACCGGCGGAGAACAGGGCGGGCAGGTCCACACCGAGCGTGGCGTACTCGTCGAGGACCTCTTGCGGGAACTTCACGTGTGTCTGCTCGCCCATGGGGCCGGCTCCGATCGTCGTACCGTCGTGTCCCTGCTCTGCCGTGCAGCCTGAGCAAACGCTCAGGTGGGCGGCGATTGTTCCAGACGCACGATCACGGACTTGCTGGCGGGGGTGTTGCTGACGTCGGCGGTGGCCTCCAGCGGCACGAGGACGTTCGTCTCCGGGTAGTACGCGGCGGCGCAGCCCCGCGCGGTGGGGTAGTGGACGACGCGGAAACCCGCCGCGCGGCGCTCGGTGCCGTCCGTCCACTCGCTGACGAGGTCGGCGTAGGCGCCATCGGCGAGGCCGCGCACGGCCGCGTCGTCGGGGTGCACCAGGACCACGCGGCGGCCGCCCTTGATGCCCCGGTAGCGGTCGTCCAGGCCGTAGATCGTGGTGTTGTACTGATCGTGGGAGCGCAGCGTCTGCAGCAGCAGCCGGCCTTCGGGGACCTGGGGGTACTCGACGGGAGCGGCGGTGAAATGGGCCTTGCCGGTCGGGGTCGGGAAACGGCGCTCGTCGCGCGGGGCGTGCGGCAGGGCGAAGCCGCCCGGGCGGGCGATCCTGGCGTTGAAGTCCTCGAAGCCCGGCACCACGCGCGCGATGCTGTCGCGGATCGTGGCGTAGTCCCGCTCGAACTCCTCCCAGGGTGTGGCGGAGGCGGCGCCCAGCACGGCCCGCGCCATGCGCGCCACGATGGCCGGCTCGGACAGCAGGTGGGGGCTGGCGGGCGGCAGGTTCCCACGTGAGGCGTGGACCAGCCCCATGGAGTCCTCGACGGTCACGAACTGCTTGCCCGCTTCCTGTACGTCCTTGTCGGTGCGGCCCAGCGTGGGCAGGATCAACGCGCGCCTGCCGGTGACCGCGTGCGAGCGGTTGAGCTTGGTCGACACGTGCACGGTGAGGCGGGCCTTGCGCATGGCGGCCTCGGTGACCCCGGTGTCGGGGGTCGCGCCGACGAAGTTGCCGCCCATCGCGAAGAAGACCTTGGCCTTCCCGTCGCGCAGCGCCTGGATGGCGCGGACCACGTCGAAGCCGTGGTGGCGGGGCGAGGTGATGCCGAACTCCCTGTCCAGGGCGTCCAGGAAAGCGGCCGAGGGGCGCTCGAAGATCCCCATGGTGCGGTCGCCCTGCACATTGGAGTGGCCCCGCACGGGGCAGACACCGGCGCCCGGGCGGCCGATGTTGCCGCGCAGCAGCAGGAAGTTGACCACTTCGCGGATGGTCGGCACGGAGTGCTTGTGCTGGGTCAGGCCCATGGCCCAGCAGACGATGGTGCGCCGCGAGTCCAGGACCATGCGCAGCGCCCGCTCGATCTCGCCGCGCTCCAGCCCGGTGGCGGCGAGGGTCTCCTCCCAGTCGGCGGCCCTGGCGGCGGCCGCGAACTCCTCGTACCCATGGGTGTGATCCCGTACGAACCGCTCGTCGACGGCGCCGTCGCTGTCGAGGATCAGCTTGTTGAGGAGGCGGAAGAGGGCTTGGTCGCCGCCGATGCGGATCTGGAGGAACAGGTCGGTGAGCGCGGCGCCCTTGAGCATGCCCAGTGGGGTCTGCGGGTTCTTGAACCGCTCCAGGCCCGCCTCGGGCAGCGGATTCACCGAAATGATCTTCGCACCCGCGGCCTTGGCCTTCTCCAGGGCGGACAGCATGCGCGGATGGTTGGTGCCGGGATTCTGCCCGGCCACGATGATCAGGTCCGCGCGGTGCAGGTCCTCCAGCGAGACGCTGCCCTTGCCGATGCCGATCGTCTCGGTCAGCGCCGAGCCGGACGACTCGTGGCACATGTTGGAGCAGTCGGGGAGGTTGTTGGTGCCGAACTCGCGGGCGAAGAGCTGGAGCAGGAACGCGGCCTCGTTGCTGGTGCGGCCGGAGGTGTAGAAGACGGCCTCGTCGGGGGAGTCGAGCGCCGTCAGCTCCTCCGCGATGATCTCGAAGGCGCGCTCCCAGCTCACCGGCTCGTACCGGTCGGCGCCCTGGGCCGCGTACATGGGGTGGGTGATGCGGCCCTGCTGGCCCAGCCAGTACCCGCTGCGGGTGGCGAGGTCCGCGAGGGGATGGGCGGCGAAGAAGTCCGGCGTCACCCGGCGCAGCGTCGCCTCCTCGGCGACGGCCTTCGCACCGTTCTCGCAGAACTCCGCGATGTGCCGCTTGTCGCCCTCGGGCCAGGCGCAGCCGGGACAGTCGAAGCCGTCCTTCTGGTTCACCTTGAGCAGGGTGCGCGCGGTGCGGGCCACCCCCATCTGCTGCTGGGAGATCTTGAGGGTGTGCCCGATCGCGGGGAGCCCGGCGGCGGCGTGCTGGGGCGGCGCGACCTGCGGCGCGTCCTGGACCGGGTCACCTGTGGGCGGCTTGCTGGCCATCGCGCTCCCCCTCGAGCGGTTGTCTCCTGTGTACGTCTGCGATCCTGTCACGTGGCACTGACAACGGCGGACTCAAGGCCGGCTCGGTCGGCATTGTCAGTGGGCCGTGGCAGGATCGTCCCCGTGGTAGAGACAGCATCGAAGAAGACCGACGACAACCGTCCGCGCCTGCTCCTCATGGACGGGCACTCCCTGGCGTACCGGGCGTTCTTCGCGCTGCCCGCGGAGAACTTCACCACCGCGAGCGGCCAGACGACCAACGCGATCTACGGCTTCGCGTCGATGCTGGCGAACACGTTGCGTGATGAGTCGCCCACGCACTTCGCCGTGGCGTTCGACGTGTCCCGCAAGACCTGGCGCTCCGAGGACTTCCCCGAGTACAAGGCGAACCGCTCGAAGACCCCCGATGAGTTCAAGGGGCAGGTCGAGCTGATCGGCGAGCTGCTGGACACCATGAACGCGGAGCGGTTCGCGGTGGAGGGCTTCGAGGCGGACGACGTCATCGCGACGCTCGCCACCCAGGCCGAGGCCGCGGGCTTCGAGGTGCTGATCGTCACCGGCGACCGCGACTCCTTTCAGCTGGTCTCCGACCACGTGACCGTGCTCTACCCCACTAAGGGCGTCTCCGAGCTGACCCGCTTCACCCCTCAGAAGGTCCAGGAGAAGTACGGACTGACCCCCGCGCAGTACCCCGACTTCGCCGCGCTGCGCGGCGACCCGTCCGACAACCTGCCGGGCATCCCCGGTGTCGGTGAGAAGACCGCCACGAAGTGGATCAGCCAGTTCGGTTCGTTCGCGGAGCTGGTCGAGCGCGCCGACGAGGTCAAGGGCAAGGTCGGCCAGGCCCTGCGCGACCACCTGGAGTCGGTCAAGCTCAACCGCCACCTCACCGAGCTGGTGCGGGACGTGGAGCTGCCCAAGACGGTCGTGGACCTGGAGCGCCGGCCGTACGACCGGACGGCGTTGAAGGGGTTCCTGGAGGTCCTGGAGATCCGCAACCCGAGCCTGCGGGAGCGGCTGCTGTCCGTCGACCCGGGCGCGGAGGAGGAGCAGGCACCGGCCACGGCCGCCGGTGTGGAGCTGGACGGCACGGTCCTGGGCGCCGGCGAGCTCGCCTCCTGGCTGGAGCAGCACGGCGGGCAGCCGCTCGGCGTGGCGACCGTCGCGACGTGGGCCCTGGGCGTGGGCAACGTCAGCGAGGTCGCGCTGGCCGCTGCCGACGGGAGGGCCGCCTGGTTCGACACGACCCAGCTGGACGAGGCCGACGAGAAGGCCTTCGCCGCGTGGCTCGCCGACCCCGCCCGGCCGAAGATCATGCACAACGCCAAGGAGGCGCTGCGGGTCTTCCCCGAGCACGGCTGGCACATCGAGGGCATCACGATGGACACCGCGCTGGCCGCCTACCTGGTCAAGCCGGGCCGCCGGTCCTTCGCGCTGGACGCCCTGTCCGTCGAGTACCTCCACCGCGAGCTCGCCCCGGCCGCCGCTGACGGGCAGCTGGCCTTCGGCACCGACGAGCAGGCCGAGGCCGACGCCCTCATGGCCCAGGCCCGCGCGGTGCTCGACCTGGGCGACGCCCTCGGCGAGAAGCTGGAGGAAGTCGGCGCGGTCGAGCTGCTGCACGACGTCGAACTGCCCACCTCCCTGCTGCTGGCGAGGATGGAGCGGCACGGCATCCGTGCCGACCGCGCCCATCTGGAGGCCATGGAGCAGCAGTTCGCGGGCGCGGTGCAGCAGGCCGTGAAGGAGGCGCACGCCTCTGTCGGGCACGAGTTCAACCTCGGTTCGCCCAAGCAGCTTCAAGAGGTGCTCTTCGGCGAGCTCAACCTGCCCAAGACGAAGAAGACCAAGACCGGTTACACCACGGACGCGGACGCGCTGGCGTGGCTGGCCGCGCAGACCGAGCACGAACTGCCGGTCATCATGCTGCGCCACCGCGAGCAGGCCCGGCTGCGCTCCACGGTCGAGGGCCTGATCAAGACGATCGCCGCGGACGGCCGCATCCACACCACCTTCAGCCAGACGGTCGCGGCCACCGGACGCCTGTCGTCCACCGACCCCAACCTGCAGAACGTGCCGGTGCGCACCGACGAGGGCCGCGCCATCCGCCATGGCTTCGTCGTCGGCGAGGGCTTCGAATCCCTCATGACCGCCGACTACAGCCAGATCGAGCTGCGGGTGATGGCGCACCTGTCGGAGGACGAGGGCCTGATCCAGGCGTTCACCTCCGGTGAGGACCTGCACACCACCGTCGCCTCCCAGGTCTTCGGCGTGGCACGGTCCGCCGTCGACGCGGAGATGCGCCGCAAGATCAAGGCGATGTCGTACGGGCTGGCGTACGGGCTGTCCGCCTTCGGCCTGTCCCAGCAGCTGAACATCGAGGCGGGCGAGGCGCGCGCCCTGATGGACACGTACTTCGAACGGTTCGGCGGGGTGCGCGAGTATCTGCACCGCGTGGTCGACGAGGCCCGCGCCACCGGCTACACGGAGACGATGCTGGGCCGCCGGCGTTATCTGCCGGACCTCAACAGCGACAACCGCCAGCGCCGCGAGGCGGCCGAGCGGATGGCGCTGAACGCCCCGATCCAGGGCACGGCCGCCGACATCGTGAAGGTCGCCATGCTGAATGTCGACCGGGCCCTGACCGAGGCGGACCTCACCTCCCGCATCCTGCTGCAGGTCCACGACGAAATCGTCCTGGAGATCGCCCCCGGGGAGCGCGCCCGCGTGGAGGAGATCGTCCGCCACGAAATGTCCACGGCGGTCGAACTGCGTGCCCCGCTGGACGTGTCGGTGGGCGTCGGCCCGGACTGGGAGTCCGCCGCGCACTGACGCCGTCGACCGGCTCCGGTCCTGCCCGCCGCGCCGCGAGCGGGCCGGAGCCGGAGCCGGGACTCCACCGCGCCGGCCGCCCTTCAACGCGGCAGGCCCCGGCGCGGCAGCCCTCGGCGGGGCAGGTCCCGGCGCGCAGCCCTCGGCGGGGCGGCCGACCTGGGCCTCGGCTCAGCCCGCTGGCTGCCGGGCACCGGCGTGGCGCAGCCGCATCCCCGCCCCGTACAGCAGCAGCCCGGCCGCGAGCCCCGCGCCCGCTCCGAAGCAGGCCGTAGGGATGATGTCCAGCGGCGTGTCGATCCGCCCCCAGTACGCGTACCACCGCGCGCACCGGTGCGCGATCCCCACCGCCACGCACCCGCCCAGCACTCCCGCCGCCAGCCACCGCCCCCGCCGCCCCAGCACCGGCACCCGCGGCAGGTCCGCCGCCGCCCCGTCCACGGGCACCCGGCGCAGCGCGCCGCCGGCGAACCACACCAGCGCGACCAGCGCGAGGGCGGAGCCGCCGTACTGCGCGTACAGATACACCGGGAAGCCGGCCACCACCTCCCCCAGGACGGGCAGGACCTTGGTGCCCCACCGGTCCGCGTGCGTGAACAGGTCCCACACCACATGCGTGGCCGCCCCGATGGCGGCCGAGACGTAGAACCAGACCGCCCGCGCCGCCGGGTGCCGCTCGCGCCAGGCCCGTCCCCGTACCAGCGCGTGCACCCGCCGCTGCCACCGTCCCGGCACGAGCGCGAGCAACGGCTCACGCACCATCAGCCACACCGCCACCAGTACGGCGGCGATGACCGTATCGACGGTGAGAATCCCCACCAGGCTGTGCGTGACGTCCCCGAAGAGCATCGCCCCCGGGATCGCCGTATCCGCAAAGTAGGTCATATCGGGCGAGAGCGACCCCATGACGAGCGCCGAGGCCACCAGGGGGCCGCGTGCGGTGCCGGTCCTCCGTATCCCCGGCAGTACTGCCGCGGCGTGGCTGAGCGTGAACGGCATGACTGTGCCCCCGAATTGGTCCCGCTGGTCAATGACGCTCAGTATGCGTGACGTTCCCTCACCCGATTCCGGGCGGCCCGGAGGTGACGAAAGCGTGAAAACCGGTCAGGTGACGGTGTCCCGGGGTGATGAGTTGACGTAAGGTCGCCTGAGTCATCGCGCTGGGGAGCGCGAAGGGCAGTCACACGGGGAGGGACCGGACGCATGGCAGCGCACATCGGCCGTCGGCTGCGCAAGGGAGCCACCAGCACCGCGGTCGCCGCCGCGGCGGTGGCCGCGCTCTCCGCCTCGCAGGCGCCGGGTGTGACGCCGTCCGCGGGCGGTGGCCCCGACCAGCGGGCGACCGACGCGACACCCCCCTCGGCGGACGGCACGGCGACCGGCAATTCCCCCTACTACACGGACCTGCCGCCGCTCAACACCCCCACCAAGCCCGGCGCTTCCATCGACCTGCCCGCGACGGGCGCCGCGGAAGCGGGCATACCGGCGACCGTTCTCGCGGCCTACAAGCAGGCCGAGCAGTACCTGAAGACCAACGACCCCGGCTGCAACCTGCCGTGGCAACTCCTCGCCGGCATCGGCAAGGTGGAGTCCGGCCAGGCGCGCGGTGGGCGCGTCGACGCCAACGGCACCACCCTCACCCCGATCCTCGGCCCCGTCCTCAACGGCGTCGGATTCGCCAACATCTCCGACACCGACAACGGCGCGTACGACGGCGACACCACGCACGACCGCGCGGTCGGCCCCATGCAGTTCATCCCCTCCACCTGGGCCGACTGGGGCCAGGACGCCAACGGCGACGGCCGCAAGGACCCGAACAACATCTACGACGCCGCGCGGGCCGCCGGTATGTACCTGTGCGCCAACAACCGGAACCTGGCGCTCAAGGCCGACCTCGACCGGGCGATCCTCAGCTACAACCGCTCCCAGGAGTACCTGCGAACGGTGCTGTCCTGGTTCGAGTTCTACAAGAACGGCAGCCACGAGGTGCCGGACGGCACGGGCGTTCTGCCGGTCGACCGCAGCGACAGCGGCGCGGGCACGACGCCCACGCCCACGCCCACGGTTCCCAGCCCCACCCCGACACCGAGCCCCTCGGTCACGCCGAAGCCGACCCCCACGCCCGCCCCCACGCCCAGCCCCGGCGCCACCAAGCCGACCCCGAAGCCCACGCCACCGTCGGCCCCCGCGCCCTCGCCGTCGCCGTCCGCCACCGTCACCCGCCTCAAGGACGCCGGTACGGGCACGCTGACCGCGATGGCGGGCACCCGGTTCGCGGAGCGGCCCGCCGTCACGGCGCTGAACGCGGCGGGCGAGCCGGTGGCCAGGGTGAGCGTGACGTTCGCCGTCGCCGGCGACACCGACTCCCGCTTCCCGGACGGTGCCACCAGCGCCACCGTCCTCACCGGCGCAGACGGCACCGCCACCGCTCCCGCGCTCCAGGCGGGCGAGCGGACCGGCGAGTTCACCGTCCGGGCCACTGTGGCGGGCCGTTCGGTCCCGGCGCTCGACTACACGGCGACCGTCACCGCCCGCCAGGCCGACACGCTCGCCCGGACGGACGGCAAGGAGCTGACGGCCAAGCCCGAGTCGCAGTTCGCCGACCAGGTCCAGGTGAAGGCGACCTACCAGGGCGCCGCCGCTTCCGGTGTCGCCGTGACCGCCACCATGATCACGGCCGCGGACGACGACACCGTGAACGCCAAGGGCCCCTACTTCTCCAAGGATGAGCAGGGAAACCCCATTCGCGTCCTCAAGGACCTGAAGACCGACGCCGATGGCCTGCTCACGCTCCCCAGGATGTACGCGGACGGTGAGACCGGCACGTTCCTGCTCCGCCTCACCACCACCGGCGGCGCGACCCTGACCATCGAGCTCAAGGTCGCCTGACCCGCCGCACGGACGCGCCGCAGGCACGGCACCGCAGGCACGGCACCGCACGGCCGCACGCACCGCACGGACGCGCCGCAGGCACGGCCGCACGCACCGCCTCTCCGGCGCCCGGCCGTCAGCGGTGCCCGTTCGTCCGGCGGGTGGGCTGCGCCGCCGAAGGGTCCTCCGGCCACGGGTGCTTCGGGTAGCGGCCGCGCAACTCGGCCCGTACGGCGCGGTAGCCGTCGCGCCAGAACGACGCCAGGTCCGCCGTGACGGCGGCGGGGCGGCCCGCGGGGGACAGCAGGTGCACCAGCACCGGAACCCCCGCTATGGAGGGCGTTTCGGCGAGGCCGAACATCTCCTGGAGCTTCACCGCCAGCACCGGCTGCTCGCCCTCGCCGTACTCCACCCGGATCCGCGACCCGCTCGGCACCTCGATCCGCTCCGGCGCCAGCTCATCCAGCCGGGCCGCGTCCCCGGTCGCCCACGGCAGCAGCCGCTGGAGCGCCTGCCCGGCGTCGATCCGGCCCAGATCCGCGCGGCGCCGCGCCCGCGACAGCTCCGGCTCCAGCCACTCCTCCGTACGCTCCAGCAGAGCGCCGTCCGACACGTCGGGCCACGGCGCACCCAGCACCCGGTGCAGGAAGGCCAGCCGCTGCCGCAGCTCCTGCGCACCCCGCGACCAGCGCAACAGCCCCAGCCCGTCGCGCCGCAGCCCGTCCAGGAGGGCGGCGCGTACGAGACCGGGGTCCGGGTCCCTCAGCGGCCGTACGGCCGCCTCGATGGCACCCAGCCGCTCCACGGCCCGCGCGACCACGTCACCGTCCTCCCAGCGCACCTCCTCCCGCGCCACGAGCAGATGTGCGGCGGCCGCCCGGGCGGTCTCCTCGTCCACCACGGCGGCCAGCCGCACGCGCGCGGAGGCGGCATGCGACGGCCGGTCCGCGACGGCGACGGCCAGCCACGGCGCGGCCCGCAACCGCGACCCCTCGCCCAGCTCCGCCCCGGTGCCCGAGGCCATCAGGAAAGCGCCCTCGCCCCGAGCCCTGGCAACCCGCTCCGGGTACGCGAGCGAGGTGACGGTCCCCACGACGGCGTCGTCGGGCGGGGCGGCAGCCGGTGCTCCCCAGGCGCCGTCCAGATGCCCCGCCAGCCGCCGCGCCTCCTGCCGCCAGCGCGCCCCGTACGCGTCGGTGCCCCGCCGCGCCGCCCGCCACGCGGCCGCCAGGTCGTCGCCGTACTCACGCGGCGGCTCCTCGCTCAGCAGGGCCACCACCTCCGCGGCCCGCCGCGCACCGACCGCCGGAGCGCCGTCCAGCAGCGCGCGGGCCAGCCGGGGGTGCAGACCCAGGCGGGACATCCGTACGCCCCGGTCCGTCGCCCGCCCCGCCGCGTCCACGGCACCGATCGCGCCCAGCACCGACCGCGCGGCGGCCATCGCGCCCTCGGGCGGCGCGTCCAGCAGCGCCAGCCCCGACGCGTCGGGGTCGCCCCAGGCGGCCGCCCGCAGCGCGAACCCAGTCAGATCGGCCACCTGGATCTCCGGCGCCGGAAACCGGGGCAACCGCGCGTCCTCCGCCTGGGCCCAGCACCGGTAGACCACTCCCGGCGCCTCCCGCCCCGCACGTCCCGCGCGCTGCCGGGCGGCCGCCCGGGAGGCCCGTACCGTCGTGAGCGAGCCGAGGCCCCGGGCATGGTCCATGCGCGGCTCACGCGCCAGGCCCGAGTCGACCACCACCCGCACACCCGGCACCGTCAGCGACGACTCCGCGACGGACGTCGCCAGCACCACCCGGCGGCCGCGATCGGCGCCGGCCAGCACCGCGTCCTGGACGGACGCCGGAGCCCGGCCGTGGACCTGGAGCACATCGGCGTCCACACCGGACAGCAGGCCCGCCACGCGCGCGATCTCCCCGACCCCGGGCAGGAAGCACAGCACGTCACCCGAGCGCTCGGCCAGCGCCCGCCGTACGACGGACGCCACATGCGCCAGCAGCGCCGGATCGACCAGCATCCCGCGCGGCGGCCGGACCGTCCCGGCGGCAGGCGCGTACACCACCTCCACCGGATGCGCCACGCCCTGCGCCTCCACCACCGGCGCACCGCCCAGCAGCCGGGCCCAGCCCTCCGCGTCCGTCGTTGCGGAAGCCGCCACCAGCCGCAGTTCCGGCCGCAGAGCGGCCCGTACGTCCAGCAGGAAGGCGGCCGCCGTATCCGCGTCCAGGTGCCGCTCATGGCACTCGTCGAGGATCATCACGTCGACCCCGGGCAGCTCCTGGTCCCGCTGGAGCCGCTGCAACAGGACACCGGTCGTCACCACCTCGACGACCGTCTCGTCCGACACGACCCGCTCGCCGCGCACCGTGAATCCCACCCGGCCGCCCACCCGCTCGCCCAGCAGCCACGCCATGCGCCGGGCCGCCGCCCGCGCCGCGATCCGCCGCGGCTCCGCCACCAGGACCCGCGCTCCGCGCTCGGCCAGCGCGAGCGGCACCAGAGTGGTCTTGCCGGTCCCGGGCGGGGCGCACAGCACCGCCGCCCCGTGCGTGTCCAGCGCCCGTTCCAGCGCGGGCAGCGCGGTCCGTACGGGAAGGTCCCGTGCCTGCGCACGCATCACGCGCGCTCGCACACGAAAATCGCCGTCCCAGGGATCAGGTTTCCGCGCAGCGGCGACCAGCCGCCCCACTCCTGGGTGTTCCAGGCAGGCCACTGCGGCTCGACCAGGTCCACCAGCCGGAACCCGCCGGCGACGACGTCCCGCACCCGGTCACCCATGGTCCGGTGGTGCTCGACGTACACCGCACGCCCTTCCTCGTCCTGCTCCACGTACGGAGTGCGGTCGAAGTAGGAGGCCGCCACCGACAGACCCTCCGGGCCCGGCTCGTCCGGGAACGCCCAGCGGATCGGATGCGTCACGGAGAACACCCACCGCCCGCCCGGCCGGAGCACCCTGTGCACCTCCCGGAAGAGCTGAACCGGATCGGCCACGAAGGGCACCGCCCCGTACGCCGAGCACGCCGCGTCGAAAGAGCCGTCCCTGAAGGGCAGCGCGCAGGCGTCGGCCTCCACCAGGGGAACGTCCTGTCCGATACGCAGGGCGTGCTGGAGCTGCCGGTGGGAGAGGTCCAGCGCGACGGGACGGGCGCCCTGGGAGGCCAGCCAGCGCGAACACTGGGCGGCGCCCGCACCGATCTCCAGGATGTCCAGCCCGGAGACGTCCCCCAGGAGCCGGGCCTCGGACTCGTCCAGCCCCTCGGGGCCCCAGACGAACCGGTCGTCGCCCAGGAACGCCCCGTGCTCGCACTGGTACTCGTCGGCGTTCCGGTCCCACCAGCCACGGTTCGCGCGGCTGCTCTCCGTGTCGCCTACGTGGCGCCGAGTGGCTTCAGGCTCGTACTCTTGGATCATCCCGCCCGCCGTTGTAATTTGCGCACTGCGCGCACCGGCGGTGCGCGACTGCGCGGCCACCGTGGCCGACTGCGCGGCCACTATGGCCTTGGGAAACATTAAATGTGCCGGGTATGTGACGTTCTGCCCCGGGTGTGCGCCTTCGCGCATTGACCGTCTCCGGCCGCCCCCGTATGCTAAAGGTTGCGCTGCGGGCCTGCGCGCCTCAGACGGAGCAGGCCGCGCTCGCATCTGTTGTATGTCCCCTCGGTTGTCGAGGCGCCACCCCTGGCGGGGAAGGGCGCTTCCTTGGCTGTCCGGCTTCTGCAGCTGCGATACGGGCTCTCGGCGTAGCAGTACCTACGACTTCAATGTCCGTACCGGAGCCCTTTCCCACATGACGAGCAGCACCGAGACCACCGCCACCACCCCGCAGGTTGCGGTCAACGACATCGGTAACGAGGAAGCCTTCCTCGCCGCGATCGACGAGACGATCAAGTACTTCAACGACGGCGACATCGTCGACGGCGTCATCGTGAAGGTCGACCGGGACGAGGTCCTGCTCGACATCGGTTACAAGACCGAAGGTGTCATCCCGAGCCGCGAGCTCTCGATCAAGCACGACGTCGACCCGAACGAGGTCGTCAAGGTCGGCGACGAGATCGAGGCCCTTGTTCTCCAGAAGGAGGACAAGGAAGGCCGCCTGATCCTCTCGAAGAAGCGCGCCCAGTACGAGCGTGCCTGGGGCACCATCGAGAAGATCAAGGAAGAGGACGGCATCGTCACCGGCACCGTCATCGAGGTGGTCAAGGGTGGTCTCATCCTCGACATCGGCCTCCGTGGCTTCCTGCCGGCCTCCCTCGTCGAGATGCGCCGTGTCCGCGACCTCCAGCCCTACGTGGGCAAGGAGCTCGAGGCGAAGATCATCGAGCTGGACAAGAACCGCAACAACGTGGTCCTGTCCCGCCGCGCCTGGCTTGAGCAGACCCAGTCCGAGGTGCGTCAGACGTTCCTCACCACCCTGCAGAAGGGTCAGGTCCGCTCCGGCGTCGTCTCCTCGATCGTCAACTTCGGTGCGTTCGTGGACCTGGGTGGCGTCGACGGTCTGGTTCACGTCTCCGAGCTGTCCTGGAAGCACATCGACCACCCCTCCGAGGTTGTCGAGGTCGGCCAGGAGGTCACCGTCGAGGTTCTCGACGTGGACATGGACCGCGAGCGTGTCTCCCTGTCGCTGAAGGCGACGCAGGAGGACCCGTGGCAGCAGTTCGCCCGTACGCACCAGATCGGTCAGGTCGTCCCGGGTAAGGTCACCAAGCTGGTTCCGTTCGGTGCGTTCGTCCGCGTGGACGAGGGCATCGAGGGTCTGGTCCACATCTCCGAGCTGGCCGAGCGCCACGTGGAGATCCCGGAGCAGGTCGTCCAGGTCAACGACGAGATCTTCGTCAAGGTCATCGACATCGACCTGGAGCGCCGTCGCATCAGCCTCTCGCTGAAGCAGGCCAACGAGTCCTTCGGTACCGACCCGGCCTCGGTGGAGTTCGACCCGACGCTGTACGGCATGGCCGCGTCGTACGACGACCAGGGCAACTACATCTACCCCGAGGGCTTCGACCCGGAGACCAACGACTGGCTGCCGGGCTACGAGGCCCAGCGCGAGGCGTGGGAGACCCAGTACGCCGAGGCGCAGCAGCGCTTCGAGCAGCACCAGGCCCAGGTCATCAAGTCCCGCGAGGCCGACGAGGCCGCCGCTGCCGAGGGTGGCGCCGCCGCTCCGGCCGGTGCCCCGGCGGGTGCCTCCGGTGGCTCGTACTCCTCGGAGTCGGACGACAACTCCGGCGCCCTGGCGTCGGACGAGGCCCTGGCCGCTCTCCGCGAGAAGCTGGCCGGCGGTCAGAGCTGAATTCCCGGCTCACCGCTGAGCGGTAGCAGTAGCTAGCACTGAGGCCCGTCCCCTGGAGGGGGCGGGCCTCAGTCGTGTGTGATCCCCGGCAGGGAAGGGCCTCCATCGTGTGGTTCCCGGCAGGTGCGCATGGGGGGTGCCTTCCCGTCAGGTCGCGTGGGTGTACGCCGGGCGGGGATCTGAAGCGGCGTGTGGCCCCGTGACGGTAGGGAGGGGGTACCAGCAGGCGAAGGTCTCGACCACGTGGGCGTCAAAGGGCGCGTGGCGGACCGGATATGGCCCCTGCGCGGGGAATGTGCCCACGGCGAGTGACGTTCTTCCTACGGACACGAGGAGGAGCGGTAATCGTGCTTGATCCGCAGGGTTTGTACGAATGGGAGCCGAAGGGCCTGGCCGCCGTCGACATGGCGCTGGCCCAGGACTCGGCCGGCCTGGTCATGCTCTACCACTTCGACGGATACATCGACGCGGGTGAGACCGGCGAGCAGATCGTCGACAACCTGCTGGACTCGCTGCCCCACCAGGTGGTGGCCCGCTTCGACCACGACAGGCTCGTGGACTACCGGGCCCGCCGCCCGCTGCTCACCTTCCGGCGCGACCGCTGGAGCGGGTACGAGACCCCGAGCATCGACGTCCGTCTCGTGCAGGACGCCACGGGTGCGCCCTTCCTGCTGCTGTCCGGACCCGAACCCGACGTGGAGTGGGAGCGGTTCGCCGCCGCCGTACGTCAGATCGTCGAACGCCTCGGTGTGCGGCTTTCGGTCAACTTCCACGGCATCCCCATGGGCGTCCCCCACACCCGCCCCGTCGGCCTCACCCCGCACGGCAACCGCACCGACCTGATGCCGGGCCACCGCAGCCCCTTCGATGAGGCGCAGGTACCGGGCAGCGCCGAGGCGCTGATCGAGTACCGCCTCATGGAGGCCGGGCACGACGTCCTCGGCGTCGCCGCGCACGTACCGCACTACGTGGCGCGGTCCGCGTACCCGGACGCCGCGCTGACCGCCGTGGAGGCCATCACGGCGGCGACCGGCCTCGTCCTGCCGGGCATCGCGCACTCCCTGCGTACGCAGGCACAGCGCACCCAGACCGAGATCGAGCGCCAGATCGGCGAGGGCGACGAGGAACTGGTCGCGCTGGTGCAGGGGCTGGAGCACCAGTACGACGCGATGGCGGGAGCCGAGACGCGCGGCAGCCTGGTCGCCGAACCGGTGGACCTGCCCTCGGCCGACGAGATCGGCCGCGAGTTCGAGCGGTTCCTCGCCGAGCGGGAGGGCGACGCCTAGGGCCCGTCCGGTCGACCGGGCCGGGACAGGACCCACGGCCCTGGAAAGATCGGGAAGGCAGGCCCTAGGCTTCCGGTCATGCTGAAGGTGGGGTTGACCGGCGGAATCGGTGCCGGAAAGAGCGAGGTGTCGCGGCTGCTCTCCTCGTACGGGGCGGTGCTCATCGACGCCGACAAGATCGCCCGCGAGGTGGTCGAGCCCGGAACGCCCGGGCTGGAGGCCATCGTGGCGGCATTCGGCCCGGACATCCTCACGCCTGACGGCGCCCTCGACCGACCCCGGCTCGGCTCCATCGTCTTCTCCGACGCCGACCGGCTGGCCACGCTCAACGGCATCGTGCACCCCCTCGTCGGCGCGCGCTCGGCGGAGCTCGAAGCGGCCGCGGGGCCGGACGCGGTGGTGGTCCACGACGTGCCGCTGCTGACCGAGAACGGCCTGGCGCCGCTCTACGACCTCGTCGTGGTCGTCGACGCCTCACCCGAGACGCAGCTGGACCGGCTGGTACGGCTGCGCGGCATGACCGAGTCCGAGGCCCGCGCCCGGATGGCCGTACAGGCCACACGGGAGCAGCGGCGAGCCGTCGCGGACATCATCATCGACAACGACGGACCGCTGGAGGCCCTGGAACCCCAGGTCCGCAAGGTCTGGACGGAGCTGAGGGAGCGGGCCGCCCGCCGCTCATCCGGGCCCGGCGGCGCCTGATCCGCACCCGTGCCACAGGAATACCGCCCGTCCCGCAGACGTTGAACCGCCGGAGCGAGGGAAGGATGCGAGTGTGCCCGAGACCAACCCGGAGACCCACGTCATCGACTTCCGCGCGGCGGAGCAACTGCTCGCCGCCCGGGACCCACGCGGAGCCGTCAAGCTGCTCGACTCCGTGATCGCGGCCTACCCCGAGAACACCGCCGCCCGGCTGCTGCGTGCCCGCGCCTTCTTCGCGGCCGCCCAACTCCGGCCGGCCGAGCTGGAATTCGAGCTGGTCCTGGAGCGGGAGCCGGACAACGCGTTCGCCCACTTCGCCCTGGCCCGCACCTTCCAGCGCTCAGGCCGCCCCGACCGGGCCAAACGCCACTTCCGCCTGGCGGCCGCTCTCGACCCGAAGCCGGAGTACCTGGAAGCCGCACGCTTCCCGGTCGACTTCCCGTCCGATCTGCCGCCCGAGGAATAAGGCCGCTCCCTCCCGGCCCGGCAGCTGCCCGGGCCTGCGTCACCGGCCGCGCGGGCTGCCGTCCCCCGGCTCGTACGGGGGTATGTCCCGGCCCGGTTGGTAGTGCGGGCCCTGGCGGATGTGGCGCACGATGAACCCCAGGTCCACCAGGATGACCACGCACAGCAGTCCGCAGGCAGCCGCCCAGCCGGGGCGGCCGGCCAGAGCGAAGGCCGCCGTTCCTGCTCCCGCCCAGATCAGGCCCCAGACGCTGAGCCAGAACCGGGTCCGGAGGGGACTGCGCGCGGTTCTCGGTTCACTGCCAGTACGCATGGTGATCGCCCTCCTGCGGGGCGGGTACCCGGCCGAGCGGTGTCCGACCACCTGGGCCCACGCGAAGGGGTATCCACCGCCGTATGAGAGGCATCCTCGCCGTCCCCGGCGGTGATCGCGTGGACGCGTCGCCACCGGAACGCGGAGCTCCTGGAGCTGGCCCGTAGGCGGCTGTGAGCCGCGGCACGGCGTGCTGCGGGGCGTGGCGTGCGGCGGGGCGTGGCGTGTGGCGGGGCGTAGCGTGCGGCAGGGCGCGGTCGTCCGGCTCAAGGGCGGCCTTTACGCGGGCGAGGGCGGCGCGGTACGAAAGACTGGGCCTGGTGGCGGGCGGGGCACATGAGCGGAGGGGCACAGATGGGGCCGGTGTGCACGACCCAGTACGGCGTGGTGCGCGGAAAGGCGTCGGCGGGCGGGGTCGCCTCCTTCCTCGGCGTCCCGTACGCCGCCCCGCCCTTCGGTGAGCTGCGCTTCCGGCCAGCGGCCCCACCGCGCGCGTGGAGCGGGATACGGGACGCGACCTCCTACGGCCCCACCCCGCCGAAGGCCCCGTACACCCCTCCCTTCGACGCCCTCCTCCCGGAGGCCACGATTCCGGGAGAGGACTGCCTCAACCTCAACGTATGGACGCCGTCCCCCGGCCCCGGCGCCCGGCTGCCGGTCATGGTCTGGCTGTACGGAGGGGCCTTCGCCAACGGGGCGGCGTCCTCGTCCGCGTACGACGGCAGTGCCTTCGCCCGGGACGGCGTGGTGTTCGTGTCGCTCAACTACCGCCTCGGCGTGGACGGGTTCCTGCACCTGGACGGCGTGCCGGACAACCGGGGCCTGCTCGACCAGATCGCGGCGCTGGAGTGGGTACGGGACAACATCGCGGCCTTCGGCGGCGACCCCGACCGGGTGACCCTCTTCGGTGAGTCGGCCGGCGCGATGAGCATCGGCGTCCTGCTGACCCACGCACGGGCGCGCGGCCTGTTCCACCGGGCGATCCTCCAGAGCGGAGCGGCGCACCACTTCCTGCGCCCCCCGTCCGCCCGCCGGATCACCGCGCGCCTGGCCGAGAAGCTGGCGATCGAACCGACCGCCGACGCCTTCGCCGCCGTACCGCTCGGCCGGTTCCTCGCCGCGCAAGCGGAACTGCGCGGCGAGATCGGCGCCCGCCCCGACCCCGCCCTGTGGGGTGAGGCGGCGCTCAACGCGATGCCGTTCGAGCCGGTGACCGAGGGCCTGGCGCTGCCGGGGCCCGACTGCGGCGTCGACCTGCTGGTCGGCAGCAACCGCGAGGAGTACCGGCTGTTCCTCGTCCCCACCGAGCGGCTGCACCTCCTGTCGGAGGCCAAGCTCCGGGCCACCGCCCAGGCCTACGGCCTCGACCCCGACAAGGCCCTCCCGGTCTACCGGGACGCGCGACCGGGCGCCGCGCCCGGCGAGCTGTTCGACGCGATGGCGACGGACTGGTTCTACCGGATCCCGGCGATCCGGCTGGCCGAGTCGGTGCCGGGCTCGCACATGTACGAGTTCGCCCGGCGCTCCACCGCCTTCGACGGGCGGCTCGGCGCCTGCCACGCCGGCGAGCTCGCCTATGTCTTCGACCGGCTCGGCGACCCGGTGTACGCGCCGATGACCGGCGAGGACCCGCCGCAGGCCGTGGCGGACGCGATGCACGGGGCGTGGGTGGCGTTCGCGACGACCGGCGAGCCGGGCTGGGCCCCGTATGACCTGCAGAGCCGTACGACGATGGTCTTCGACGACGTCGGGCCGGGCGTGGTCGGTGACCCGCGGGCGGCGGAGCGGGCGCTGTGGGAGGGGGTGCGCTGACGGCGCTCGGACCGATTGTCAGACCCCACCCGTAAGGTCGTAGATCCAGGACACGACCAGGGTTGAGGGAGGTGACCGACCATGCGGCAGCAGGCGCTGCACACCTTCGCCGCGGTGTTCCTGCCCGCCGCGCTGCCGCGCGAGGGCAGGGTCGCCTTCTGGTCACCCGACGGCCGCCCCCTGCCACCGCCCACGCCACCGCCCGCGCCACCCCCGGCCGCCCCGATCGGTCCTGCCGCCGCGCCGGGTTCGGCCGCCACGCCGGGTCCGGCCGCCACGCCGGGTCCGGCCGCCGCGCCC
>NZ_JAUEPL010000037.1 GCF_030406405.1 Streptomyces ficellus | reverse complement strand
CACTCACCCTCCCCCCGCGCCCCCCCCTATCACCATTTCACCTTCCCCTCTTTCCCCACCCGACGCTCTTGCGATCTCGGAGCCGGGCCCGGGGCCGGCCCCCAGGCCCCGCCCCCGCCCCCGTCCTCGGCCCCGGTCCCGCTCCCCGCTACGGGGCCGCACGCGCGCGCGTGCCGACGCCGTCCCGCCGTACGCCCACGCCGACGCGGGCCCCACGCCCTCCTACGCCGACGCGGTCCCGCCCAGCGCCGGTACCGGCGGCGGAACCGGCACAGGCGGCGGAACCGGCAGAGGCACAGGCACCGGCACCGGTGCCGCCACCCCGTCGTACCCCCGAGCGCCCCGGCGCCCCCGCCTCCGTACGCCATGGGTGGCCGTCGCGCTGCTCGTGGCCCTCGCCGCGGCGGGCGCGGCGGGTGTGCTGCTCCTGCGCGGGGACGGCGACGGAGGCGGCGGTGGGGGCGGCGGCGAGCAGACGGTCACACAGTCCGCGTCACCGAACGCGCCCAGCGCGCCCAACACCCCGGGCGCGGCAGCGGGCAGCACCGGTACCGGGACCGGTACCACCCCCGGCACCGTCCCCACCGGATACCGCTCCACCTCCGACCCGCGCGGCTTCTCGCTCACCGTCCCGCAGGGGTATGTCCGTTCCACCGACGACAAGCGCGTCTACTACACGTCGCCCGACAAGGCGTTCCGTATCGGCATCCGGGTCCAGGCGCCGGCCGCCGGCGGCCCGCTCGGCGTCATGCGCCGCGCCCACGCGAACGGCCCGGACACCCACCCCGGTTACCGCGCCGCCAAGGTCACCCCGACCACGCACAACGGGCTGCCGGCCGCCCTGTGGGAGTTCACCTGGAACGGTTTCTCCCCCGCCGAGGGGCCGCGGCGTACGTACGACATCCGCTGGGAAGAGAGCGGGCGGATGTACGACGTCTGGGTCTCGGCGCCCGTGGCCAGGCTCGACGAGCTGAAGCGTCACTTCGACACCGTTCTGGATTCCTTCCGGGTGCGGCACTCCTGATCAGGGCTTATGTGCCAGCGAACGCTGGCACGGTGTGTGCGGTCGGCGAAAAGCTGTTACCGGCGGGTACCGCACCGGCCGCATCCCGCATACCCTCGCCCCATGACGGACACGACGGACACGCAGGCTCCCGCCACGCCTCTCGGTACGAACCCGGTCGCCCCCGCCCCGGCCGGTGCCCGCACCGCCGCCGACGTGGTCACGCCCGAGGTGGTCGCCCAGCTCACCCGCGGCGTGGTCGGCTCCGGCCGCACCGCCAACCACACCCCGTTCACCGGGCAGCGGCTGGCCGAGCTGCCCGAGTCCACCCCCGAGGACGTCGCCGAGGCGTTCGCCCGTGCCCGCGCCGCCCAGGGCGTGTGGGCCGCGACACCCGTCCGCGCCCGCGCCGCCGTCCTCCTGCGCTTCCACGACCTGGTCCTGGAGCGGCAGGCCGAGGTGCTCGACCTCATCCAGCTGGAGACCGGCAAGGCCCGGCTGCACGCCCATGAGGAGGTCCTGGCCGTCGCCGTCGTGGCCCGCCACTACGGCCGCCGCGCGGCCGCGTACCTCGGGCCGAAGCGTCACACCGGCGTCGTACCGGCCCTCACCAAGGTGACCGAACTGCGCCAGCCGCGCGGGGTGGTCGGACACATATCCCCCTGGAACTACCCGCTCGAACTGTCCGTCGGCGACGCCCTGCCCGCCTTCGTCTCCGGCAACGCGGTCGTCATGAAGCCCGACACCGAGACCGCGCTGACCGCCCTGTGGGCCCGCGACCTCCTCATCGAGGCCGGGCTCCCCGCCGAGGTCTTCCAGGTCGTCATCGGGGACGGCCCGGTCGTCGGCCCCGAGATCGTCAGGCACGCCGACTACGTCTCCTTCACCGGCTCCACCCGCACCGGCCGCGAGGTCGCCCAGGGCGCGGCGGCCCGGCTCGTGGGGGTCACGCTCGAACTCGGCGGCAAGAACGCCATGCTGGTGCTGCGCGACGCCGACGTGGAGAAGGCCGCCGCCGGCGCCGTCCGCGCCTGCTTCTCCTCGGCCGGCCAGCTGTGCATCGCCATCGAGCGGCTGTACGTCCACGAGTCCATCGCCGACGAGTTCGTGGACCGTTTCGCCGCCCGTACCAAGGCCATGCGGCTCGGCAACTCCCTCGCGTACGGGGCCGACATGGGCTCCCTCGTCGGTGAACGGCAGCTGGAGACGGTCACCCGGCACGTCGAGGAGGCCGTCGCCAAGGGGGCGAAGCTGATCGCGGGCGGCGTCGCCCGGCCCGACATCGGCCCGCTCTTCTACGAGCCCACCATCCTGGAGGGCGTCCAGGAGCCGATGGCCGTCTGCGCCGAGGAGACCTTCGGCCCGGTGGTGTCGATCTACCGCTTCACCGACGAGGACGAGGCCGTCGAGCGCGTCAACGCCACCGCGTACGGCCTCAACGCCAGCGTCTGGACCAGGGACGGCCGCCGGGGCCACGCCATCGCCGCCAGGCTCCGCACCGGCACGGTCAACATCAACGACGGGTACGCCCCGGCGTACGGCAGCGTCCAGGCGCCCATGGGCGGTATGAAGGACTCCGGCATCGGCCGCCGCCACGGCTCCGAGGGCATCCTCAAGTACACCGAGGCCCAGACGGTCGCCCATCAGCGGCTGATCCCGCTCGCCCCCTCCTTCGGCATGGACGACGAGAAGTACGCCGCCTTCATGAGCCGCAGCCTCAAGGTGATGAAGGCGCTGCGCCTGCGCTGAAAGCCCGTCCGTTTCGAGCCCTTTGGTACGAGGAGAGTCATGCCCGAGGTCCCCCCTGCCCAAAACCAGGACAATACGGTGCACGGTGACGACGGGGACTACGACGTCATCGTCGTCGGGTCCGGCTTCGGCGGCTCGGTCTCGGCCCTCCGCCTGACCGAGAAGGGCTACCGGGTCGGCGTCCTGGAGGCCGGTCGCCGCTTCACCCCCGAGACGCTCCCCAAGAACTCCTGGGACGTGAAGAACTACCTCTGGGCCCCCGCCCTCGGACTCTTCGGCATCCAGCGCATCCACCTGCTCGGCAACGTCATGGTCCTCGCGGGCGCCGGGGTCGGCGGCGGCTCGCTCAACTACGCCAACACCCTCTACGTACCGCCCGAGCCGTTCTTCCGCGACAAGCAGTGGGCGGCCATCACCGACTGGCACGCGGAGCTGGCCCCGTACTACGACCAGGCCAAGCGCATGCTGGGCGTACGGCTCAACCCGACGATGACCCCCTCGGACATCCACCTGAAGGCGACCGCCCAGGCGATGGGCGTCGGCGACACCTTCCACCTCGCCCCGGTCGGCGTCTTCTTCGGGGACGGCCGGGACGCCGTCGGCGGGGATGGGGTCGGCACGGCGAAGGCGAAGCCCGGCGAGAAGGTGCCCGACCCGTACTTCGGCGGCGCGGGGCCGTCCCGCCGTGCGTGCACCGAGTGCGGGGAATGCATGACCGGCTGCCGGCACGGCGCGAAGAACACCCTCACCGAGAACTACCTCCACCTCGCCGAGGAGGCCGGGGCCGTCATCCACCCCATGACCACGGTGACCGCGATCACGGAAGTCCCGTCCGGTGACGGGTACGCCGTCTCCACCGTCCCCACCCACCGCCGCCGCAAGGCCGCCCCGCGCACGCTGCGGGCCCGTTACGTCGTCGTCGCGGCCGGCACGTACGGCACCCAGACCCTGCTGCACCGGATGAAGGACGAGGGCAAGCTGCCCCGTATCTCCGCCCGCCTCGGCGAGCTGACCCGTACCAACTCCGAGGCGCTGGTCGGCTCCCAGACCACCGACCGCCGCTACCGCAGGCGCCACGGCCACCGCCGCGTGGACTTCACACAGGGCGTGGCCATCACCTCGTCCATCCACCCGGACGCCAGCACTCACATCGAACCGGTCCGCTACGGCAAGGGCTCCAACGCGATGGGCTCGCTGTCCATCCTCCAGGTGCCCTACGCCGAGCGGCGGGTCGCGGCCTGGCTCGGCAACGTCGCCCGCCACCCCCTGCTGGCGCTGCGCTCGCTGTCCAACCGCCGCTGGTCGGAGCGGACCATCATCGGGCTCGTCATGCAGTCCCTGGACAACTCCCTGACCACCTACCGCAAACGCGAGGGCATCGGAAAGGGCCTGCTCACCGCCCGCCAGGGCCACGGCGCGCCCAACCCCAAGCAGATCCCCGAGGGCACGCGCGCGGCGACGCTGCTCGCGGAGGAGATCAACGGCTTCGCCGGCTCCAACGTCGGCGAACTGATGGGCACCCCGCTCACCGCCCACTTCCTGGGCGGCTGCGTCATCGGCGCGACGCCCGAGGACGGCGTCATCGACCCGTACCACCGCCTCTACGGCCACCCGGGCATCTCCGTCGTCGACGGTGCGGCCGTCTCCGCGAACCTCGGCGTGAACCCGTCCCTCACCATCACCGCCCAGGCGGAGCGGGCGATGTCCTTCTGGCCCAACAAGGGCGAACAGGACCCCCGCCCGGCCCAGTCCGCCCCATACGAACGCCTCGCCCCGATCGCCCCCAAGTCCCCCACGGTCCCGGCGAACGCCTTCGGCGCGCTGAAGCTGCCGTTCCTGGGCATCCCGGCGGTCCCGCCCAAGCACTGAACGCATGAGAGAGGCGCTGCACCCCCCTCCGAGTGCAGCGCCTCTCTTGTTCTATGCGGTACGCGTGTTACGCGGTGGCACCGTTGTTACGGCGCTTCAGCGCGAAGACGACACCGGCACCGGCGACGATGGCGATACCACCGGCGATCCCGATGGTCGGCAGCATCGAGGACGAACCGGTCTCGGCGAGCTCGCCCTCGATCTTGATCGGGGTCGAGCCGCCCTGGGGCTTCAGGTCGGCCGGCTTCTGGTCGGACGGCTTGGCCTCGCCACCGTCACCGCCGTTGCTGCCGGCCGCCAGGATCTGGAACTCGTAGGCGTTGAAGTCCTCGTAGCACTTGTCGCCCTTGTCGTAGCCGGTGACGGCGAAACCGAGGGCGGAGCCGGCCGGGGCGGCCTTGTCGATCGAGATGCGCAGCTGGATGGTGCGGTTCTCATCCTTCTTCAGGTCGACGACGTCGAAGAAGAACCCGAGGTTCTGGCCGGAGAGGTTGTCGCCGCTCTCCCACTGGCCATCGGACTTCTTGTACTCCAACTTCGCGTACTTCTCGACCAGACCGTCGTGGTCCCCGTCGAGGTCCTTCTCGTAGGAGGCCCAGGTGCCGAGGGCGACCTCGCCGATGTCCTCCTTGCTGTTGTTCTTGACGTTGAGCGAGAAGTTCTTCCAGCCGCTGCCGGCGACGATCTTGCCGGGCAGGCCGGAGAGCGTGACGTCGACGGCGGCCTGCGCGCAGACCTCCTCCTCGACGATCTCGTCCTCGTCGGTCTCTTCCTCGCCGGTCTGCGTCTCGTCCTTGCCGGCCTCGTCGCCGGGCTTGGAGCCGCCCTGGTCCCCCGTGCCGGCAGGGGTCTTGTCGTCCTCGGTCTTGGCGGCGTCGTCCGTCGTGGCGGTGTCCTCGGTGGCCGAGTCGTCGCCGCTCGCGGCGCCGTCCTCGGTCTTGGCGGTGTCGTCGCCCTTCGCACCGTCGTCGGTCTTGGGGGCGCCGTCCTCGGTCTTCGAAGCGTCGTCGGCCGTGGCCGCGTCCTCAGAAGTCGTGGATTCCGTCTCGCCCGGAGCGCCCGTGGTGGCGGTCGTGCGGTCGGTGCTGCCGTCCGTCGCGTATGCGGCCGGAGCCGCCAGGAAGGCGGCAGGGGCTATGACGGCGGTCGCGGCGGCGACCACCATGGCGCGGCGAAGCTTCATGAAGACCTCAGTGAAGTCTGGCGTGCCGCATGACGCGGCACGGAGTCTGGGGGCACCACCCGGATGCGTGTCACAGGTGTGGCCATTGGTTCCGCATGCATGACCCGTGACCAGCGGGATTGGTTGCACGCCAACTGACAGAAACTTTATGTGCGCTGCGTCACACCCTTCCGGCCCTCCCGCCCGGTCGGTCCCTTCCGCCCGCCTGTGCCCAATCCGTGATCTTCGGGCGCGCAACCATCCGCCCCGCCGCACGGTCGAATCGGTGCTCCCGTCGTCACGCCGTACATCGCCCATCCCCGCTGAGGTCCCTTGATGAGACGCCTTTCCTCCTCCCTCGCCGCCGCCGGGCTGCTCACCGGTGTCGTTCTGAGCACCGCCCCCGCGTACGCCGCCGGGGAACCGGTGTTCACCCTCGACGGCCCCGCCGAAGTGGGCCTGCGGCCCTACCCGGACAGCGGCGAGCCGCAGAGCACCACCCTCGACGTCACGGTGAACAACCCGAGCGAGGACCAGGAGAACGGCGGCTTCGACGGCGAGTACACCGTCACCTTCGACCTGAGCGGCCTCACGGGCGTCGCCGACGTCACGTTCGGCCAGACCGGCAGCTCCCACTGCACCCTCACCGGCACCACCGGCACCTGCACCGACCCCTTCGGTATCCCACCGGGCCTCAACAGCGTCGCCCAGCTGAAGATCACCGCGGCCAAGGACAGCAAGACCGGCGCCACCGGCGACATCGAGGTCACCGGCACGGCGCACGGCGCGACCTTCACTCCGTTCACGAGCAGCGTCACCGTCGGCGGCCCCGACCTCGTGATGCACCCGCTCGACCTCAAGCGCGAGGTGAAGCCCGGCGAGGTGCAGCCCGCCCCGATCACCTTCTCCAACACCGGCACGTCCGCCGCCGATGGCGTCCGCCTCACCCTGATGAGCTCGCACGGCCTCGACCACACGCGGCGGTACACCAACTGCGAGTACACCGAGACCAAGGGGTGGACCAAGGCGGTATGCGGCTTCCCCGGTACGTACGAGCCCGGCGCCACCTACACGCTGGCCGAGCCCATCGGCCTGAAGGCCGCCGGCCACGCGTACACCGAGTCCTTCATCCACCGCATCGAGGAGCGGAGCGGCTCGCGCGCGCTCGCCAAGGGCGCCGGTCCCCGGCTCACCCTGAAGAAGGCACCCACCGCCGCCCGCGCGGCGGACCTCGACCCGTGGAACAACCAGCAGGAGTTCGACCTGCGCGCCGACAACACCGCCGACTTCGCCGCGTACGGCGCCTCGCTGACGGCGGCGGCCGGTACGACGGTGGAGGCCACGGTCGGCTTCCGCAACAACGGCCCGGCCTGGATCGGCAACATCCGCTCCGGCGAGCCCGTCGCCACCGTCGACGTGACCATCCCCCAGGGGGCCACGGTCACCAGGAAGCCGGCCCACTGCCAGTCGCTCACCGCGGACGGCAAGCACCGCGAGGAAGAGCTCGGCGCGCCGCGCTACGCGTGCGACACACCGATCCGGGTCTACGAGGACGATGACTTCGCGCTGCCCTTCGAGCTGAGGATCGACAAGGTGGTGAGTGAGGGAGCCAGGGGCGCGGTGACCGTACGCAACGTGTTCCTCAACCGCCCGGAGCTCGGCTTCGACGTGAAGTCCGCCAACAACACGGCCCAGCTGGTCCTCAACCCGAAAACCTCCGGCACGGACACCACGGGCGGAACGGGCGGCACGGCGGCGACCGGCGGCTCCACGACGAGCGGCGGTACGGCCACCACCACCGGCTCCACGTCCACCACCGGAACGACCGGCGCCACGGGCGCCACCGGCGGCTCGACCCCGACCAGCCACACCGGCGGCGGCCTCGCCGACACCGGCTCCTCCGCCCTCCCGATCGCGGTCGGCGCCGCCGCCCTGCTCGCCGCGGGCGCCGCGTTCGTCACCCTTGCCCGCCGCCGCTCCCGCGCCTGACGGCACCGCACACAGAACAAGGGCCCCGCGGAAACCCTTCCGCGGGGCCCTTGGCCGTCAGCACCGGCGTCAGGGCAGCGCCGGTGCCGAGGGAGGCGGCGCCGGGGGGAGTGCGCCGCTCGGGGTGGCAGGTCGGTGGGGTGCGGCCGACACCGTGGTGTGGACCTTTGGCGGTACGGCGTTGCGGCTGTATGTACGGAGAGGACGGGGCTTGTCCTGCATCGTGCTGGACGGTCGTGGAGGACGCAACCGTCTGGACCGGATGCGGTCGGCTCCGGGCGTCCCCGGAGCCGACCGCCTTTTCGGGTGACCGGGCTGCTGTCCCCTGCCGTCCGGTCACGCACGCTGGGGCGAGGTCCCACGACGTACCCGAAGAGGTACGCCACACGCCCCAGCGGAGCCACGCGTGGTTTTCTCGGCCCGCCCCTGGCTGACACGGACATCGGTACCAACGAAGCCGTACGGGAGCGGTCACGCGCCGTACGGGTGAGAGCGCGCCCGAACGTAGATGCGCCGGACGCGTCTGGAGCGTCCGGAGCGCCGGCGCGCCGGGCGCCTCAGACGCGGCCGCGGCACAGCTCCAGCATCGTCATCGCCAGCGAGGTGCCCGGCTTGCCCAGCGCGTCCCTGTAGTGGGCCAGCACCTCCATCTCGCGCGCCAGGTTCACGCGCCGCCCACCGGAGGCGATCCGGGCCTCCTGGATGACGGCCGAGACGGCCACCCGTTCCTGGATCAGACCGATGATCCGGTCGTCGAGCGCGTCGATGCGCTCACGCGCGCCGGTGATGACGTGCGCGGCCTCGTCGGTGCGGGCGCCGGTCCTGTCGGTGGCGGGGGTGTGCAGCACGGTCATGGCGGGGCTCCTCGATCGGTGAGCGGTGCCCCGGGCGGCGACGCGGTCCGGAAAACGACAGGCGCCCCGGACCTTGTCGGCCCGGGGCGCCTGGGAAGTCGCTTGTCAGTGGCTCAAGCAGCACGACCATGGCAGCCGGACGGGCCCGGTGCCATAGGTAAAGACGAAGGTCGAGAGCTTGCGCATGCGGCAAGTATGGACCATCCGCCCATCGGGACAACCCCGGGTTCGGATGGTGAGACGAAAGCCCAGGGAGGCAGGCCGGTAGAATCGACATACAGCCCCCTCCTCCCACGCCGGAAGGCCGCCGTAGTGTCCTCAGCGAATCCCGCTGCCGCGCCCGACGCCGTACTCGTCGTCGACTTCGGCGCGCAGTACGCCCAGCTCATCGCCCGCCGCGTCCGTGAGGCCCGGGTCTACAGCGAGATCGTCCCGTCCACCATGCCGGTGGCCGAGATGCTGGCCAAGAACCCGAAGGCGATCATCCTCTCCGGCGGCCCGTCCTCCGTGTACGAGGAGGGTGCCCCCCAGCTCGACCGCGAGATCTTCGAGGCCGGCGTCCCCGTCTTCGGCATGTGCTACGGCTTCCAGCTCATGGCCACGACCCTCGGCGGCACCGTCGACAACACCGGCGCGCGGGAGTACGGGCGTACGCCGCTGCACGTCAGCAAGACCAGCTCCACGCTCTTCGAGGGCACCCCGGCCGAGCAGCCGGTGTGGATGTCGCACGGCGACGCCTGCTCCGCCGCCCCGGACGGGTTCACCGTCACCGCGTCCACGGACGTCGTGCCGGTCGCGGCCTTCGAGAACGACGAGAAGAAGCTGTACGGCGTGCAGTACCACCCCGAGGTGATGCACTCCACGCACGGCCAGCAGATCCTGGAGCACTTCCTCTACCGCGGCGCCGGCCTCCGTCCCGACTGGACCACCGGCAATGTCATCGAGGAGCAGATCGAGGCGATCCGCGCCCAGGTCGGCGAGAAGCGCGCCATCTGCGGCCTGTCCGGCGGTGTCGACTCCGCGGTGGCCGCCGCTCTCGTACAGAAGGCCATCGGCTCCCAGCTGACCTGCGTGTACGTCGACCACGGCCTGATGCGCAAGGGCGAGACGGAGCAGGTCGAGAAGGACTTCGTCGCGGCGACCGGCGTCCAGCTGAAGGTCGTCGACGCGCAGGAGCGGTTCCTGGAGGCGCTCGCCGGGGTGTCCGACCCCGAGGAGAAGCGGAAGATCATCGGCCGCGAGTTCATCCGGGTCTTCGAGCAGGCCCAGGCCGAGATCGTCGCCGAGGCGCCGGACGACCACCCGGTCGAGTTCCTCGTCCAGGGCACGCTCTACCCGGACGTCGTGGAGTCGGGCGGCGGCACCGGCACCGCCAACATCAAGTCCCACCACAATGTGGGCGGCCTGCCCGAGGACCTCGAGTTCAAGCTGATCGAGCCGCTGCGCAAGCTGTTCAAGGACGAGGTCCGCATGGTCGGCCAGGAGCTGGGCCTGCCGGAGGAGATCGTCCAGCGCCAGCCCTTCCCCGGCCCGGGTCTCGGTATCCGGATCGTGGGCGAGGTGACGAAGGAGCGCCTGGACCTGCTGCGCGAGGCCGACGCGATCGCCCGCGAGGAGCTGACGGCGGCCGGCCTGGACGGCCAGATCTGGCAGTGCCCGGTGGTGCTGCTCGCCGATGTCCGCTCGGTGGGTGTGCAGGGTGACGGCCGTACGTACGGTCACCCGATCGTCCTGCGCCCGGTCTCGTCCGAGGACGCGATGACGGCGGACTGGACGCGGATGCCGTACGACGTGCTGGCGAAGATCTCGACGCGGATCACCAATGAGGTCAAGGACGTCAACCGGGTCGTGCTCGATGTGACGTCGAAGCCGCCGGGCACGATCGAGTGGGAGTAAGTCCCCCGGTTCGATACGAAGCCGTCGCTCACTTCCTGTGGGCGGCGGCTTCGAGCGTGAAGTCGTCGTAGTGGAAGCCCGGGGCGACGACACAGCTGACGAGGACCGGCTCGTCGCCCGCCGGCTCGGCGGACTGCCAGACGCCCGCCGGGACGAGGAGCTGCGGCTGTTCGCCGGTCTCGACGGACGGGCCCAGCACGAGGTCCCAGGGCTCGGACGGGGCATCGCCCTCGCCGCCCAGGGACAGCCGCAGCGGGCCGCCGCGGTGCCACAGCCACACCTCGTCCGAGCGCACGCGGTGCCATCGCGACGTCTCGCCCGGGTGGAGCAGGAAGTAGATCCCGGTGGCGTAGGGGCGGGGCCCGGGGTAGCCGCCCGGGGTGGTGGAACCCGCCGTCCGCCAGGTCTCCTTGAACCAGCCGCCCTCGATGTGCGGCTGGAGGCCGAGGAGGCGGACAAGGGGCGAGGTCGCTGCGTCGTCGGTCATGGGGGCATTGTCCGGCATCGCCTCGGGCCGACCGCACGCTCCGGCCCCAACTCCCGGGACAGGCGGTCAACTTGGGGCATTCGGTTTCACTCCTGGGTGAGGCATGGGTGGGCGCGGCCGGTGGCGTTCATACGAAAGACTTCCTTTTCCTTGTCGGGTGGTCGAGGCATGGGAAGGGGCCGCCATGGCGGTGCACGAGGCGACGCGGTGCGGCGGATGTACGCACGGGGCACGCGAGGAGCACCGGCGGGAGGTCGCCGCGTTCCTGGCCCGGCGCGACCAACTGGCGGCGGGCCGGGGGATACCCGAGGGCGCGTCCCGGCAGTGGGTGTCCGACGAGCTCGCCCGGTCCGCCCGTACGCTCGCCGACCGGGGCAGGGCGCTCGGTGAGGCCTGGCGGTACCACGCGGTGTGGCGCGGCTCGCTGTACGTGGTGTGGGGCGGCGTCGCGGCCCTGCTGTCCGGGCAGGCGGTCACCGCGGCGGCCGGTGACGGATGGACTCCGGCCCGGACGGCGGGGCTCCTCACCGCGCTGGTGATGGGCGTGCTGCTGACCGGGGCGGCACGGGTCCACCGGGCGTACGGCGGGCTCCTCGCGCCCCTGATCGGCGAGGACGACCGGCTGTCGACGTCGCGGGCGGTCGCCGCCGGGTGGGTGCTCCTCGCGGTCTTCGCGGTGCTCCACCTCACGCTCCAGGGGGCCGCCCGGGGCGCGGTCCGGCTGGAGGAGGGTGCCCGGCTGCTGACGGTTCTGGCCGTGGTGTGCGCGGTGGTGGTCGCCGTACGCAGGGTCGTGACGGCCGGGTTCTCGGGCAGCGGCTCCAGAAGGTGCGTGCGGAGCGGCCGCGCGCCGCCGACCTGCTGTGCGACGACGCCGGTCGGGGCAGCCTCGCCGACGCGCAGTACGTCCTGGTGTCGGCGTTCGCGGTGCTGTTCGCGGCCGTCCGGCTCATCCGGCGCCCCGGCGAACTGCCGCAGCTGCCATGGGCGCTGGTCATCCTGGTCGTCCTCTCGGCCGCCGCCTACCTGGCCGCCAAGTGCGCGGAGGGCGTCCGGCCGGTGATCCTCTCCGTGGTGCGCGTCCAGGAGACCGGCACCCCGGACGCCCCGATCCGCACGGGCGACGACATCGAGATCCGGGGCGCCGGCTTCGTACCGCCCGGGGCGGCGACGCCCGCCCATCTCACCCGCACGGTGGTCCGTATCGGCGCCGTCCATGTCCAGGTGCCGCTGGTCCCCGCGCAAGGCGGCTTCACCAACCCCACCGACACCACCCTCACCGTCCCGGTCCCGGCGGACGTGCCCCCCGGCTGGACGGACGTCCAGGTCATCACGGCCTCGGGCGCGGTGACGAACCGGGTCGTCATCGACGTCACCGGCTCCTAGCCCGAACCGGTCCTGCCGTGGGCGCGCGCACCCGAGCCGGCGTGCGCCCGAGCCGGCGTGCGCCTGAACTGACGTGCCTTCCGACGCGTATCCATAGGAGGGGACCCGCCCATAGGAGGGGACCATCGGTTCCGGGGACAGCCGTGTGGAGAGGCAGGCCGGCAATGACGCACACCTACCGGGCGAGAGCGACCTACGGGGCCGGCGCCGACGAGCCGCGCGGCCGGCGGGCGACCGCCTCCCGGTACGCCCTGCTGCCCCTGCGGCTCTTCCTCGGCGTCACCTTCGTCTACGCCGGTCTCACCAAGCTCACCGACGAGCGGTTCATGGCCGCGTCCGGTACCGGCTCGATCGGCGACCTCATGCGGTCCGTCCGGGACTCCTCGGCCGTGCCCTTCCTCATCGACCAGGCCCTGAAGAACCCGGAAGTGTCCGGATACGCCATCGCCTTCGGTGAGCTGGCAGTCGGCATCGGGACGCTCCTCGGACTGCTCGCGCGGCTCGCGGCGGCCGGCGGGGCGCTCATATCGCTGAGCCTGTGGCTGACCGTGAGCTGGCAGTCCACCCCGTACTACTACGGGAACGACCTCGTCTACCTGATGGCCTGGGTGCCGCTGGTGCTGGCCGGTGCCCCGGTGCTGTCCCTCGACGCCGCCCTGGCGTCGCGCCGCCGCCGGGCGCGGTAGCCGATCCAGCTGGCGAGGCCCGCCAGGACCAGGCCGGACGACAGCAGCGGTATCACCGCGTACCAGGGGGTGTGCCAGGCGCCCGCGGCGTCGCCTCCGTACAGCGCCGCGACGGCCAGGCCCGAGGCGCCCGCGACCAGCCGTCCCGGCCGGAACTCATGCCGCCACCGGGGGCGCGGCTCACGCCGGTCGGGGCGCGGCTCACGCCGGTCGGGGCGCGGCTCACGCCGGTCGGGGCGCGGCTCACGCGACTCACGACGCGGCACGGGTGACCTCCACCAGTCCGAGCGCGACCTCCAGGGTGAGGTCGAGCGTGCCCGCCGGGGCGCTGCCCTTGGGCGGGGCGATCGTACGCACCCTCTCCTGGTCCGGGGCGACGTCGACCTCCCCCGGCCGGTCGCCCGGCAGCCGCACGTCGCCGAGCCCGACCTGGGCGGACACCGTCACCGTCACGTCCTTCGGTACGACCACCTCCAGCCGGCCGGCGCCGACCTCGGCGGAGGTGCGCACGGTCCGCTCGGCCGGAACGGTCAGGCCGGACAGGTCCAGGGTGCCGGCACCCGTGCCCAGTTCGTACCGGGGCCGCACGTCCGCGGCGGTCGCCGGCTTCCAGTCCGTACGTATCCACTCCGTGTCGATCTGACGGGGCACCAGCGACGCGGCCGCCAGCAGCAGCGCCGTGACCACCGTCAGGAACACGGTGCCGAAACCGGTCCGGCCCAGGAACGCGCTGACCACCAGCCCGAGCGCGAGCACCGCCAGTGCGCACGCCAGCCCCGTTTGCAAAGACGTCCCGAGCGGCTGCGACCCCCAGGACAGGCCCGTCCCCAGCCCGCCCGCCACCAGGGCCAGCAGGAAGACCGGGCCGCCGATGGAGCGCGGGCCACGGGAGGCGGCGGGCGGCCCCCCGGTGCGCGCGGGCCCCCGGAGGACCGCGTCCTGTGTCTCCGCCCCGTCCTCCGGCCCCCACAGGTAGCCCAGCGGGACCGGTCCCGACGTGCCGTCCTTGATGATCGGCTCCCGCCACCAGGACGGGGACTCCGGCGGTGGTGGCGCCTTGGTCTCGGGCGGCGCCTCCGCCACCGTGTGCGCCGTCGCGGGGGCCACCGCGGTCTCGTCGCCTTCGGCCGACCGGCGGCGCCACGACCACACGGCCGCGCCGCTGACGGCGATGACCAGCATGAGGGAGAAGGAGATCGTGCCGCCGTTGCCCAGCATCGACAGGAACAGTCCGCAGCCGACGAGCGCCATCAGGGCCGCGATGAGCGAGGAGCCGTCGACCCGGCCCGACACCAGCCGCCGCACCTCGTTCTCGTCCTCGTCGTCGGCCGTGATCAGCAGCCAGGCGAGGCCGTAGAAGACCAGACCGAGCCCGCCGGTCACGGTGAGCACCCCGACGGCCACCCGGAATATCACCGGGTCGAGGTCGAAAGACCGGCCGAGCCCGCCGCACACCCCGGCCACCACCTTCCGCCGCCGCGTGCGCCGCAGTGGCGGGCGCGGCGGTATTCCGGTGGCCCCGGGGCCGTCGCCGGGGGCGTGGCCGCCGACAGGGGCGGGGGTGGTGCTCGTCATGCCTCCATGGTGACGGCCCGTGAGCCCCGCCGGCACCTTCCGCGACCCTGGCCCGTCCCTGATATTCGCCCCCGGGATCAGGGTCGGAGTAGGGGGCCACCCTGATGTCGGAGCCTCCCGTGACGTGTGACGATCGGGGCATGCCCGTCGCCGCCCGCCCGACCGAGACCGACGATCCGCCCGTGCGCAAGCTGTACCGCAGCGCCGACGGGCGGATGCTCGGTGGTGTCGCGCGAGGACTCGCCGGCCACCTGGGGCTGCCCGTCGCCTGGGTGCGACTGGCGTTCCTCGCCCTCTTCATGGCCAACGGCATGGGCGCGCTGCTCTACGCCGTCTTCTGGATCGTCGTCCCCCTGGGCGTCGGGGGCAGGTCCGCCGAGCCGCGTTCCGTCTTCGAGACCACGCCCGAGGGGCGGCGCCGACTCCGCAAGCCCGACAAGGGCCAGATCGTCGCGCTCATCGCGCTCACCTTCGGCGCCATCGGCTTCGTCGGCAGCGTCGACCTGGGCAGCAGCGCCGGCCGGTACGTCTGGCCGACGCTGCTCGTCGGTGTCGGTGTCGTCCTGGTCTGGCGGCAGGTGGACAACGCCCGCCGCGCCCGCTGGACCGAGTCGGGCCGCCGCAAGCGGCTGTTCCAGCTGGCCCGGGGCCTCGCGGGCGTCGCGCTCGTCGGGATGGGCATGACCGCTTTCATGGTCGTGCGCGGCTCGGCCGCCCAGCTCGGCACCGCGCTGACCGCCGCCATAGCGGTCCTCACCGGGATAGCGCTGCTGGCCGGGCCGTGGCTGGTGCGGATGTCGCAGGACCTGTCCGAGGAGCGCACCATGCGCATCCGTGCCCAGGAGCGGGCCGAGGTCGCCGCCCACGTGCACGACTCCGTGCTGCACACCCTCACCCTGATACAGCGCAACGCCGACGACCCCGGCGAGATCCGCCGTCTCGCCCGCGCGCAGGAGCGTGAGCTGCGCAACTGGCTCTACAAGCCCGAGGGCACCGGCAAGGACGAGGCCGAGGAGCCCGAGACCCTGGCGGAGGCGGTCAAGCGGACCGCCGCCGAGGTCGAGGACACGCACGGCGTGCCCCTGGAGGTCGTGGTCGTCGGCGACTGCCCGCTGGACGAGAAGCTGGGGGCTCAGATGCAGGCCGCGCGCGAGGCCATGGTCAACGCCGCCAAGTACGGTGGCGGGGGAGGGGCGGTCCAGGTGTACGCGGAGGTCGAGGGCCGCACGGTCTTCGTGTCCGTACGGGACAGGGGGCCCGGTTTCGACCCCGATTCCGTACCCGCCGACCGGATGGGCGTACGAGAATCGATCATCGGCCGGATGCAGCGCAACGGCGGCACCGCGCGCATGCGATCGGTGCCGGGTGACGGCACCGAAGTGGAGCTGGAGATGGAGAGGGCGGACGGATGACCGACGAGACGGGGACGGCTCCCGCGGAGCGCCGGGTGCGGGTCGTGCTGGTGGACGACCACCGGATGTTCCGCACCGGGGTGCAGGCCGAGATCGGCCGGACCGAGACGACCGGCGTCGAGGTGGTCGGCGAGGCCGCCGACGTCGACCAGGCGGTCACCGTGATCACCGCGACCCGCCCCGAGGTGGTCCTCCTCGACGTCCACCTGCCGGGCGGCGGCGGTGTCGAGGTGCTGCGCCGCTGCGCGGGCCTGATGGCGGCCCCCGAGAACCCGGTGCGGTTCCTGGCCCTGTCCGTGTCGGACGCCGCCGAGGACGTCATCGGCGTCATCCGGGGCGGCGCCCGCGGATACGTCACCAAGACGATCACCGGCACCGACCTCATCGACTCGGTCTTCCGCGTCCAGGACGGCGACGCCGTGTTCTCGCCCCGGCTGGCCGGCTTCGTGCTGGACGCGTTCGCCTCCACGGACGCCCCGCCCGTGGACGAGGACCTGGACCGGCTCACGCAGCGCGAGCGGGAGGTGCTGCGGCTGATCGCGCGGGGATACGCGTACAAGGAGATCGCCAAGCAGCTGTTCATCTCCGTGAAGACGGTGGAGTCGCACGTCTCGGCCGTCCTGCGCAAGCTCCAGCTGTCCAATCGCCACGAGCTGACCCGCTGGGCGACGGCCCGCCGCCTGGTCTGAGGACCGCACGCCCGGGACCTCCGGGTCTTCCGGCGACTCCGGGGCCTCCGGGCGACTCCGGCTGGGGCAGCGCGAGGGCTCCGGCCGGGCAGGTGTGAGGCAACCGGTACATGGGCGTGGCAACCCGCACGGCCGAGGTGCCCTCCTATTCACCGTGATGAGCCTGACTGGTACCCCCTTCTTCGTGACCGCGGCCGTGCTGGCCGTGATCGCCGTCCTGCTGCCCCTGGCGCTGTGGAGCCGGGTGCGGGGGCCGGCCGTCCTCCGGGGCGCGATGCGGCTGGGCATGGTGGCGTTCGCGCAGCTCACGGCCATCGTCGTGGTCTTCGTCGCGGTGAACAACGTCAACGGGCTGTACGACAGCTGGGACGACCTGCTCGGCACCGGTGACCATGTCGACACCGCGATCGACCTCGGCCCGGACGGCATGGGCGGCAAGCGCGTCGCCGACCTGCCCAAGGTCAAGCAGACCTTCACACCCGTCAACGACGCCGACATGGGCCCGGGAGTACGGCGGACCACCCTCAAGGGGCGGGTATCGGGGGTGAGGGGCGAGGTGTACGTATGGCTGCCGCCGCAGTACGACGACCCCGCCTACAAGGACACGAAGTTCCCGGTCGTGGAGCTGCTCTCGGGCTTCCCCGGCTCGCCCACGTCCTGGTTCGGCAGCATGCGCGCCGGCCGGCAGCTGGAGCCGCTGATGCGCAGCGGCGAGGTGGCCCCGTTCATCCTGGTCGCGCCGCGCACCACCCTCCTCGGCCACACCGACACCGGCTGCGCCAACATCCCCGGCACGGTCAACGCCGACTCCTGGCTGAGTGTCGACGTACGCAAGATGGTCATGGACAACTTCCGCGCCGCCGACAAGGCCGACGGCTGGGCCGTCGTCGGATACTCGGCGGGCGCGCACTGCGCCACGAAGCTGACCATCGGGCACCCGGACCGGTACCGGTACGGGATCAGCATGTCCGGCTACAACGACCCGGCCGACGAGCCGACCTCGCTCACCGCGAAGGACCCCGCGCTGCGGCACGCCAACAACCCGCTCACCATGCTGAGGACCGCCCCGGTCGCGCCCCGCGTCACGCTGCTGGTCACCGGGGACGGGGTCGACGGCTACCAGCAGGGCGTCGCGCTGCGGGACGCCGCCGAGGCCCCGACGCGCATCGACGTACGGCAGGTCTACGGCGGGCACCGCATCAGCACGTGGGTGCGCGAGGTGCCGTCGGCGTTCCGGTGGCTGACCGAGCAGTTCCGCCTCCAGGAGACGGCTACCGGCGGTATCGGCGGGACCGGGACGGGCGCCGGCCCCACCGGTCCTGGTACCGGTACCGGTACGGGTACCGGGCCGGGCACCGAAAGGTACGTCGGCGGGACGCTCACCGTCACCCGCCGCTAGCCGGCGCCCGTCACCCCACGCGTGTCGCGCCCGCCCACGGCATCTGGTCGATCGGCGCGATCCGTACGGGGGCGCCGGGGCGAGGGGCGTGGATCATCTTGCCGTCGCCGATGTAGAGGCCGACGTGGCTGATGCCGGAGTAGAAGAACACCAGGTCGCCGGGGGCCAGCTCGGAGCGGGGCACGCGCCGGCCGGCGCCGATCTGGGAGTAGGTCGTCCGGGGCAGGGACACCCCGGCGGAGCGCCACGCGGCCTGCGTGAGCCCCGAGCAGTCGAACGCCGACGGCCCGGTGGCGCCCCACACGTACGGCTTGCCGAGGGCTCCGTACGCGTACGAAACGGCCTGCGCGGCGCGGGAGTCGGGCATGCCCGGGGCGGTCGTGCGGGCGGGAGTCGGGGCGGGGGCCTCGGGAGCCGGGGGAGCCGGGGGAGCCGGGGGACGGTCGTACGCGGCGCGCTGGGGGGCCGTGAGCCGGTCGAGGAGCTTCTCGGCGGCGGCGATCCTGTCCTGGACGGTGGCCTTGTGGCGGCGCAGTTCGGCCTGCCGGGCCCTCAGGTCGCGCAGCCGGCCGGCGGCCTCGGTGCGCAGCTGGGCCAGTTCGGTGACCTGGCGCTGGAGGGCCGTGAGGGCGCCGGCCTGCCGGTCCCCCACGCGTTCGGCGAGCGCGGCGCCCCGGAGGTAGGTGTCGGGGTCGGCGGAGAGGGCCAGTTGGAGGGCGGGGTCGAGGCCGCCGGCCCGGTACTGGGCGGTGGCGATGGAGCCGAGCGCGGTGCGGGTGGTGTTGAGGCGGGCGGTGCGGCGGGCGGCCTCGTCGCGCAGCGCGTCCAGCGCCGCCCGGGCTTCGTCGGCCTCCTCCTTGGCGCCGTTGTACTTCTCGGTGGCCACCTCGGCCTCCCGGTACAGCCGGTCGGCCTCGGCCCTGACCTGGGCGGGGCCGCGGTGCGGCTCGGCATGCCCGGAGCCCTGGAAGGCGGTGGCGGTCGCCGCCCCGGCGAGCGCGAGGGTGGCGGCCGTGCGGCCTGCCGAGCCGCTCAGCGGGCGCTGTCTGGGCTTACGGTGCGCTGCCACGAGGGCGGTCACTTCCTTCCCGTCGGACGTGCCCCTGGGGACGGGGCCGGGTGCCCTGGCCGAAGGGCCGGCCGGGCACCTGGGGGAGGACGCTAAACGCGGGGGTCGTGGCGGAGCGGTGGCATGACCGTTATTGGCCGCAGGTGAGGGCACGGGTACGGATTCCGTACGGGACGACGCCCGCGGAACCCTCCATTCCGTATCAGTGGTGACCGATGCGACGAATGAGGCAACCCCGGCGCCCGGCCGGTGCTATGGCCCCGGCTAGGCTCCGGCCCATGGACGTACTCATCAATGTCTTCGTCGCCCTGCACATCATCGGTATCGCCTCCCTGTTGGGCGGCTTTCTGACGCAGATGAAGGCGATGGGTGAGGGCACGGCCCGCTTCGGCCCCGCGATGCTGCACGGCGCGCTGACCATGCTCGTCACGGGCATGGTCCTGGTCGGCCTCAACCAGGCCGACGACCAGGCCGTGAACAACGTCAAGATCGCCGTGAAGCTCGCGATCCTGGTCGTCATCCTCGGCCTGGTCTACGTCAAGCGCGACGAGGAGAAGGTGGACAAGGCGGCCTTCGGAGCCGTGGGCGGCCTGACCGTGGCCAACATCTTCATCGCGACGCTCTGGACCTGACCCCCGCACCGCCCCCACCCCCGAGTTCGCCCACCTGCTGCGCGTTGCCCCGTACCCCCGCCAGTGGCTCAGGCCGGGCGTACGCCGCTGTGGATCGGCATGGAGTGGACGGACTCCTCGCGGACGTTCGCACCGGGATTGGGAGCGTGGATCATCTTGCCGTCGCCCTTGTAGATCCCGACGTGGCTGATCTCGTCGCAGAAGAAGACCAGGTCGCCGGGGCGCAGGTCCTCCGTGGCGACGCGCGGGCCGGCCTTGGCCTGGTCCCGGGTGGTACGGGGGAGGTCGACGCCCGCCGCCCGCCACGCGGCCTGGGTGAGGCCCGAGCAGTCGTACGAGCTCGGGCCGGTCGCGCCCCACACGTACGGCTTGCCTATCTGGGCCTCGGCGAAGGCGAGCACCTTGGCCGCCTCGGGGGTGTACCCGCGGTCGTCCCGCGGCGGCTGCTCCTGCCGGTCCTGCTGCCCGTGCTGCTGCTGTTGTTGTTGCCGGTGGCGCGCGTGGGCCTCCTCCGCTTCCGTCTTCGCCTTCTCCTCCGCCCGGCGGCGGGCCTCCTCCGCCCGCTCGCGCTCCAGCTCGGCCAGCCGCTCCCGCTCCTCGGCCGTCAGGTGCGCCAGCAGGGCCCGCGCCTCGGCCAGCTTGCGCTGCACGGTCTGCTTGGTGGCCCGGAGGGAGGCCTGGGAGGCGGTGAGCGACTCCGGGCTCCACGTCGCCTCCGCCCGCCGCTCGGCGGCCCGCGCCTGCCGCGTCTGGTGGTCGGTGAGCGCCTGGTGGGGCCGGTCCGTGAGCCGGTCCATCGGCATCGCCTGGTCGGCGAAGGACTGCGGCGGGCTGTCCGCGAAGGCCAGCGCCGCGGTCGGGCTCATCGCGCCGGAGCGGTACGGGGCGGCCGCGTGGGTGCCGAGCGCCCGGCGGGAGTCGTTCAGGGCCTCCGTACGGCGGGCGGCGTCGTCCGGGAGAGCGCCGGCCCCCCGCCGCTGCTCGCCGGTGGCCTGCGGGGCCTTGTTGTACTGCCGCGTCGCCGTACCCGCCTGCCGGTAGAGGTCGTCGACCTTCCGCTGGACCTCCTCGACCGTCGGCGTGCGGTCCGGGTCACCCGGCGCGGCGGTCGCGCTCTGTGACGACAGCAGCGTGACGGAGGCCAGGGCGGCGGCCGTGGTGACCCCGACGGCGGGCGAGTGGGCTTGCAGGGTCTGCATGGTGCGCGTGCGCGGCTTGCGATGCGACGCCAAGGCCGGCATCTCCTTCCATGGACCGCCTACCGGGTCTGTCAGGTTCGGGCGGAACGGAAGGTGCCCTACGGCCGCGCCCGAGGGCCGCGGGCCGATTCACCTCGGTCGTACCTGGTGGGTCCCCGGTCCCGAACTGCCTCGGGGGCAGCGCGGATTCGGCGTGGGCGATCCGATTGGCGTGGTTCGCCGATGAGAGAACGGACCGCTTGGGCGAGCACGCTAGCCAACCTGTGGTGGTGCTGTGAAGGATGATGTTCGATATGCCCGATACATTTCCGTGACCTTGGCGTGATGTCGCCGGGTCCGTACGGAGCGTGACGAATCGCGTTCGTCCACGGGTGTCAGTGGGGCGGCCTAGACTCGATAAGCGATGAGCAGCCTCTTTGACGACAGCTTCCTGGCGGACCTCCGGAATCACACCTCCGAGGAGCCCCCGCCGCCGCCCGAGGACTCCGAGGGCCTCGGGGACCACGCCCCGGCCGCGGAGGAGGTCCCGCACGACCTCTTCGGGGACCGGTTCGACGTGCCCCCGGCCCGGGACGCCTACCACCGCGACGGCGCCCCGCGCACCGTCGTGGACCCCGCCGCGCTGCTGGAGGGACTGAACGACCAGCAGCGCGCCGCCGTCACGCACACCGGCTCCCCGCTGCTCATCGTGGCCGGTGCCGGGTCCGGCAAGACCCGGGTCCTCACCCACCGCATCGCCCACCTGCTGGCCACCCGGCACGTCCACCCGGGCCAGATACTGGCGATCACCTTTACCAACAAGGCCGCCGGCGAGATGAAGGAGCGCGTCGAACAGCTCGTCGGCCCGCGCGCCAACGCCATGTGGGTGATGACCTTCCACAGCGCGTGCGTGCGCATCCTGCGCCGCGAGTCCAAGAAGCTCGGCTTCACGTCGTCGTTCTCGATCTACGACGCCGCCGACTCCAAGCGGCTCATGGCGCTGGTCTGCCGCGACCTGGACCTCGACCCCAAGAAGTTCCCCCCGAAGTCCTTCAGCGCCAAGATCTCCAACCTGAAGAACGAGCTGATCGACGAGGAGACCTTCGCCGACCAGGCCGTCGACGGTTTCGAGAAGACCCTCGCCGAGGCCTACCGGATGTACCAGGCGCGGCTGCGCGAGGCCAACGCCCTGGACTTCGACGACATCATCATGACGACGGTCCACCTGCTCCAGGCGTTCCCGGACGTCGCCGAGCACTACCGCCGCCGCTTCCGGCACGTCCTCGTCGACGAGTACCAGGACACCAACCACGCCCAGTACACCCTGGTACGCGAACTGGTGGGCACGGGGTACGACGACCTGGCCCCGGCCGAGCTGTGCGTCGTCGGTGACGCCGACCAGTCGATCTACGCCTTCCGCGGCGCGACCATCCGCAACATCCTCCAGTTCGAGGAGGACTACCCGGACGCGACGACGATCCTGCTGGAGCAGAACTACCGCTCCACGCAGACCATCCTGTCCGCCGCCAACGCGGTGATCGAGCGCAACGAGAGCCGCCGCCCCAAGAACCTGTGGACGAACGCCGGCGCGGGCTCCCGCATCATCGGGTACGTCGCCGACACCGAACACGACGAGGCGCAGTTCGTCGCCGACGAGATCGACCGGCTGACGGACGCGGGCGAGGCGAAGGCCGGCGACGTCGCCGTCTTCTACCGGACGAACGCCCAGTCCCGTGTCTTCGAGGAGATCTTCATCCGCGTCGGCCTGCCGTACAAGGTCGTCGGCGGTGTCCGCTTCTACGAGCGCAAGGAGGTCCGCGACGTCCTCGCGTACCTGCGCGTGCTGGCCAACCCCGAGGACAACGTCCCGCTGCGCCGCATCCTCAACGTGCCCAAGCGCGGCATCGGCGAGCGCGCCGAAGCGATGATCGACGCCCTTGCGCTGCGCGAGAGGATCACCTTCCCGCAGGCGCTGCGGCGCGTCGACGAGGCGTACGGCATGGCGGCCCGGTCCGCCAACGCCGTGAAGCGGTTCAACACGCTGATGGACGAGCTGCGGACGATCGCCGAGTCGGGCGCCGGCCCGGCGGTGGTCCTGGAGGCCGTCCTTGAGCGCACCGGATACCTCGCCGAGCTCCAGGCCTCCACGGACCCGCAGGACGAGACCCGCATCGAGAACCTCCAGGAGCTCGCCGCCGTGGCCCTGGAGTTCGAGCAGGAGCGTGGCGAGAATTCCGGCACCCTGGCCGAGTTCCTGGAACAGGTCGCCCTCGTCGCCGACTCCGACCAGATCCCGGACGAGGACCAGGAGGGCTCCGGCGTCATCACGCTGATGACGCTGCACACCGCCAAGGGCCTGGAGTTCCCGGTGGTGTTCCTGACCGGCATGGAGGACGGCGTCTTCCCGCACATGCGCGCCCTCGGCCAGACCAAGGAGCTGGAGGAGGAGCGGCGCCTGGCGTACGTGGGCATCACCCGCGCCCGCGAACGGCTCTACCTGACGCGGTCGTCGATGCGCAGCGCGTGGGGACAGCCCTCGTACAACCCGCCGTCGCGGTTCCTGGAGGAGATCCCGGGCCAGCACCTGGAGTGGAAGCGCACGGGCGCGATGGCCAAGCCGGCCGGCCCCACCTCCGGCATCACGTCCTCGCTCTCCTCCTCCCGCTCCCGGTCCGGCCCCGCGGGCTTCGCCACGCGGCGTACGACCGACAAGCCGGTGATCTCGCTGGCGGTGGGGGACCGGGTGACGCACGACCAGTTCGGGCTCGGGACCGTCATGGCGGTGACGGGAGTGGGCGCGGACGCGCAGGCGACGATCGACTTCGGCGACGAGAAGCCGAAGCGGCTGCTGCTGCGGTACGCGCCGGTCGAGAAGCTGTAGCCGGCTGGCCAGTCGGTCGCGGAGCTGTAGCCGGCTGGCCAGGCCGGTCGCGGAGCCGCGGTCGGCCGAGAAGCTGTAGGCGTCGTCAGCCGGTCGGGTTGACGCCGTGGCTGCGCAGCCACGGCAGCGGGTCGATCGCGGCGCCGCCGCCGGGCCGTACCTCGAAGTGCAGGTGCGGTCCGGTGGAGTTGCCGGAGTTGCCCGAGTACGCGATGACGTCGCCGGCCTTGACCTCACCGGACCGGATCTTGGTACTGCTGAGGTGGCAGTACCAGGTCTCGGTGCCGTCCTTGGCGGTGACGATCGCCATGTTCCCGTACGCGCTGTTCCACTGGGTCCGTACGGTGCCGTCGGTCGCGGCCATCACGGGCGTGCCGTACTGGACGGGGAAGTCGATACCGGTGTGCAGGGACATCCAGTTGACGCCCGCCTGCCCGTAGTACGCGCTGAGCTGGTGCAGCTTGACGGGGAGGACGAACTTGGGGCGCATCGCCTCCCGGCGTGCCGCCTCCTCCTCGCGCTTCTTGCGCTCCGCCTCCTGGCGCGCCTTGAGGTCGATGCGCTCCTGGGTGCGGCTGGCGCGGTCGCCGAAGTCGCGGGCGTCGGCGCTGAGCGCGGCCAGTTGGGTGTCGAGCTGGCTGTTCGCGGCGACCGGTTGCACGGAGGCCGGGTCGGCGGCGGTGACCGCCTTGGCGTCGCTCTTGGCCTCGCCGGTGCTGTCGGAGAGGCCGCTGACGGACGCGGCGGCGATACCGGCCACGCCCATCACACAGGCGGACGGCACGGCGACGGTGAGGAGCGCGGAACGCTTGGCGGGGGTGCGGCGGCGGCCGCGGCTGCCGCTTCCGCCGGAGCGGCGGACGGGGCGGGGGACCACGGGCTGGGACGTGGCGTCCGGCTCGGCCGCGGTGTCGGAGCGGGAGTCGGTACCGGATTCGGCTCCGGCCTCGGCTCCGGCCTCGTTGTCGGTGTCCGCGTGCGGGTCGTCGGCCGGCTCGGCGGCCGCCGCGTAGTCGTACTGCTCCGGGATGGCGTACGTCTCGGTGGGCGCGGTGGCGATGTTCCAGGCGGTGGCGTCGTAGGCGCCGGTGTCGAAGGCCGCCGTGGCGGCCGTGTCCCACTGGCCGGTCGTGTCGTACGCCTGCGCCGGCTGCGCGGCGGCCTCGCTCCAGGCGCTGGCGTCCCACTGCCCGGTGTACTCGGAGTACTCGACGTACCCGGTGGTGTCCCACTGCTGGGTCGAGGCGGTCCACTGCGTGGTGTCGTACTGACCGCTGTGGATTGCGTCGTAGCCGCCGGGGTAACCGCCTTCGTAAGAGGCGGTCTGGTAGGCGGTGCCGTGGGCGCTCTCGCGGACGGTCTCGTACGTGCCGGGAAGGGCCCCGAAGAGAGGATCGGTGGCGAAGCTGCCGGTGTCGAAGCTACCCGTGGAATAGGCGTCGTCTCCGACGTACCCGGCGTGGGGGTGCTGGTCGTTCACCAACTTCTCTCTCGCCTCGGCAGCAGGACCAGATCTGGGCGGGAACCCGAGGAGGGGTCACCCAGAGGGGAAAGCAGTGGGCGCGACTGTACCCGGCGGTATGCGCAAGCGACAATCTTCCGCGGGTTTTAGGCCCGGGGGAAACGGGCATTCGGCCGCCTTTCGGCGGAGTGTGGGCACAGCTTTGGCCCTACGTTCGAGAACTGTTCGAAGTTTCGTTGCGTTGATTCAGGCCACGGACGCGGAACCGGAGGTTCCGGCAGCTGCTCCTCCGGACTCCAGCACATGGCGGATGCCGGCCGCGACCGCCGGGTGCACGGGCAGGGCGAGATGGCCGATGCCGGTGACGCGGATGTTCTCCGCGATCAGGTCCGGATGGTCGATGCGTGCCGTCTCCACCGGGACCATCACCTGGTCCAGATCGCTCCAGAAGCTGACGAAGCGTGTACGGCAGTGGGGCGCCGGCTCGCTCAACTCCCGCAGCACGGAAGAGCCCGGCCGCATCTGGCGCACCAGCGGATGCGCGCCGGCGAGCGGCGCGACGGTCGTACCGGAGTGGGGCGTACCGAGCGTGACCAGGGTGCGGACGCGGCGGTCGCCGCCGAGCCGCTGGACGTAGTACCGCGCGATCAGCCCCCCGAGGCTGTGCCCGACGATGTCGACCTCCCGGTGTCCGGTGCGGGCGCAGATCTCCTCCACATGGCGGCCGAGCAGCTCGGCGGCGGCGCGGATGTCGCAGGTCAGCAGCGAGTAGTTGAGGGACTCGAGGTGGCGCCGGCCGTGCCGGGCGAGGGAACGGCGCAGCAGGACGAAGACGGAGCGGTTGTCCACGAAGCCATGGAGGAGCACGGTCGGCGGGTGGGGGCGGCCGCTGGTGGGGAGCGGCACATCGGCGGTGGTGGCGGGACGGCGTTCCGGGGCGATGCCGGTGGGGTAGAGGAGGAGATGGCCGGCGAGGATCGCGAACTCCAGGGCGGTGGCCTTGATCAGCGTGACGGACAGCCGTAACGGAAGGAGCGGCAGTGCCTTCCAGGGGAGCAGGAACTTCATGGCCGACCTCCGAACGGCACACGAGGGACCGCTCTGTCCCCCGTACGCCCTTATGGGGCGCCGTGTCGGAGGGCGAGATCGGAGCCGTACCGCCGCGCCGCGCGGCTGGCGGCACGGTGGATACGACAACCCCGTTGCGGCTCCCCTGGCGATCGTCCCGGTCTCCTGTGGCCGGATGGGGCCGCCTGATGGGGGTACGACGCCGAGCGAACATGTCCCACGTGTGATTTCCCCCTCGCTATCCACCGCGAAACGGCCGGTTGCGGGATGCTGTCGATAACGTTCGTTCACCTCCCCGGGCATACAGGTACGGGGGACGCATGTGGAGGCACTGATGGGTGTGACCGGTCCGATCCGCGTGGTGGTGGCCAAGCCGGGTCTCGACGGCCACGATCGTGGCGCGAAGGTGATCGCGCGGGCGCTGCGTGACGCCGGTATGGAGGTCATCTACACCGGCCTGCACCAGACGCCGGAACAGATCGTCGACACGGCGATCCAGGAGGACGCGGACGCGATCGGCCTGTCGATCCTGTCGGGCGCCCACAACACGCTCTTCGCGAAGGTCCTTGAGCTGCTGAAGGAGCGCGACGCGGAGGACATCAAGGTCTTCGGCGGCGGCATCATCCCCGAGGCGGACATCGCGCCGCTGAAGGAGAAGGGCGTGGCCGAGATCTTCACGCCCGGCGCGACGACGGCGTCCATCGTTGACTGGGTCAACGCCAACGTCCGCGTCTCCGCCGAGGCGTAACGGCAGGGCGTAACGCCGGGGCGTAACCCCGGGCGCGGGGTGCCCAGGTGTAACGCCGGGGCGCTGGGCCGCCCGCGTTCGCGCTGGGTGAGCTTGCGTGGGGTCGGTGCCCGTGCCGGGTGGGTTCGGCGTCGGGCGCTGTGCGGGTGTCGGGAGGGCCCGTGTGCGTGTCGGGTGCGCCCGCGTGGGGTCGGTGCCTGAGGGACCCGTTTCCGGTGCGTCGTGCCGGGTGGGCCTGTGCCGCGTCGGCGGGGCGGTCCGGCCGGGCCCGTGTGCGTGGCGCCCCGCGTCCATGACGGGGTTGGCCGGGCGTGGACGCGTGCCGTTGGGGGCCGCTCCGGGGATCGTGTCCTGGGCTCTCCTTCGCAAGCTCGCTCGCTTACGCCCAGAACACGACCCACTGCGCGTCCCCCTTCGCCGGTGACCAAGGCCCGGCGCACGCCCCCGCGGCGCGTCACGGTGACAGTTCCGCCCGCATCGCCGCCCGGAGCCGCAGCGTCGCCACCAGCCGCTGGAAGGCTTCCGACCAGTAGCCGCCCGCCCCCGGCGACGCGCCCTCCGGTTCGTCCGGGACCGCTGTCAGGACCTCCAGGCGGTCGGCCTCCTCGGGGTCCAGGCAGCGTTCCGCGAGGCCCATCACCCCGCTGAAGCTCCAGGGGTAGCTGCCCGCGTCCCGGGCGATGTCCAGCGCGTCGATCACCGCGCGGCCCAGCGGCTCGGCCCACGGGACCGCGCAGACACCGAGCAACTGGAACGCCTCCGACAGCCCGTGCGCCGCGATGAAGCCGGCGACCCAGGCGGCGCGTTCGCCCCCGGGCAGGATGGACAGCAACTGGGACCGCTCGGCGAGCGAGGACGTGCCCGGGCCGGTCGCCGGCGGTGTGGCCGGCGGGCCGAGCAGGACGCGGGCCCAGGCGGCGTCCCGCTGCCGGACCGCCGCCCGGCACCACGCCGCGTGCAGTTCGCCCTGCCAGTCGTCCGCGACCGGCAGCGCGAGGATTTCCTCCGGTGTACGTCCGCCCAGCCGCGACGACCAGACGGTGAGTGGCGCCGATTCGACCAACTGGCCCAGCCACCAGGACCGTTGCCCCCGCCCCGTTGGCGGGTTGGGCAGGACACCGTCGCGTTGCATGCCCGCGTCGCACTCGTGCGGTGCCTCGACGACGATCACCGCGTTCCCGCCCGTACGGTCCAGGCCCACGCAGGTGGACGCCCGCTCGGCCATGCGCCCGGCGAGCGCCGAGTGCGGCAGCGCGGACAGCAGTTCGGCGGCGGTGGAGCGGACGTTGCGGCTGCGGTCGGCCAGGGCCTGTTCCAGGAAGGGTTCGTCCACGTCGGACAGCCCGTCGCGCAGCGAGTCCAGGAACATCAGCCGGTCCTCGGCCCGCTCGGTGGACCAGGTCGAGGCGAGCAGGGCGAGCGCGGCGCCGGGATCGTGGGACCGTACGGCGCCGAGCAGGGCGACCCGCTCGGCGAACAGACCCTCCTCCCACAGGCGCCGCACGGCCTCCTCGTCGTCCGGCGAGGGCAGCGCCGTCCTGCATGAGGCGCCGCGCAGCGCGAACTTCCAGTCGGGATTGAACCGGGCGAGCCACAGCCCGCGGGGCCCGGCGAACGCCAGCGCCGCCGGGCGCAGATCGGTGCGTGCCCGTGCCGCGTCCAGCAGCGCGGGCAGGACGGACGCCGGCGCCCGGTAGCCGTGCCCATTGGCGGCGGCCAGCCACTGCGGGAGCAGCTCCGTGAGGTCGGGCGCGGTGCCGCGTCTGCCGCCGGAGGCTGCACCGGAACGGTCCGCGAGCAGCCGCCCCAGCCGGCGCCGGGCCGCCTCGGGAAGCGGCGGCCGGTCGTCGTGCGGTGCCGGTTCGGGCAAGGGGGCGGCGGGCGCCGGCACGAGGCCCGCCCTGCGCCGTACGGTGTGCAGCGCGGCGGCGTCCAGCAGGGCGACCGGCGCGTCCTCGCCGGGCGCCAGGACGTCGGCGGCCGGTGTGCGGCGGTCGGTGCCCAGCAGCGCCGAGGTGACCAGGTCTTCCCAGGTCGTGGTGGTCATCGAATCCTCCCTGCGTCAGGTCAGCGCGACCGTCTCGGGCGTCTCCGCGGACCAGGCGGTCAGCGGGGTGAAGCCTCGGTGCCCGCACTCGCCGAACACCGTCACGGGCCCGCCCCCGGACAGCGCGGTCAGCCGCCACAGGCCGGGCCGGGCGAGCGCTGCGGGGGAGAGCGGCAGCGCGTGGCCGCCGTCCGCGTCGGCGACCTGCCAGCCGCCGTCCTGGCCCGGCACGGGTATGACGCCGCTGAGCGTCACCGGCCAGGAGTCCAGCCACGGGTCGTCCCGCAGGGCCAGCCCGTAGGCCGCCGCCGCGTCGGTCACGGACCCGCCCGGCGGCGGTGCCTCGTGGGGGACCGGCGGCGAGAACTGGGTGCCCAGCTCGGCCCGCAGTTGTCCGGCGCCCGGGTACGGCGTGACGTCCGCGTCGATGGCCACCCCCACGGGAAGGGCCAGTTGGGGAGCCCTGCCCGCCGCGCCGAAGGAGAGCAGCAGTGCTGTTCGCCCGCTGTCGCGCCCGTACAGCCAGACGCGGCGCGTGGTCAGCTTGCCGTCCGAGGTGTCGTACTGGGCAAGGACCGACCAGCGGTCGCGCACGGCCGGGCCATCGGCGGGCACCGTCAGCCCGACCCGCGTGCGGACCGTCACGGCCAGCGGGCCGGGTAGCCGCTCGATGCCCAGCCACGCGCGGTCGAGCAGATGCGTCAGCGCGCATTCCTCCAGCAGCCGCACCGGCCAGCCGGGCCCCGAGCCCGGTATCGCCCCCAGGTCCCTGACCCGGCCGGCCAGACCGGGCGCCTGCGCGTCGACCATCCGGGCCGCGGTCTCCTCCCACAGCCCGTACCCCGACCGGTCGGCGGAGGCCAGCCCGCCGCGCAGCAGATCCGCCAGCCGCTGCTCCAACTCCTCGGCTCCGGCGGTGATGCGCGCCGCCCGCTGCTCCGCCCGGCGCCGCGCCCCTTCCGGATCGGCGCTTGTCGTGGGCGGTCCGCCGCCCGCGTCCCCTCCCTCTTTCCCGGCCGCGCGTGCGCGCCGGCCCTCCAGCCACTGCCCGGCCCACTCCGGCACGTCGGAGCGGCGCACGGCGCCCTCGTCCGCCGCCCAGAGCAGCAGCAGCCCCAGCGCGTGTTTGCACGGAAACTTCCGGCTCGGGCAACTGCATTTGTAGGCGGGGCCCGTGGTGTCGACGATCGTCTGGTACGGCCTGCTTCCGCTGCCCTTGCACAGCCCCCAGAGGGCCCCCGTGCCATCACTGCCGCCGCCCGACCACGGTCCGGCCGCACCGAGTCTGCTTCCCGCTCTGCGTGAGGCGTCGTCAGGAGCCAGGGCCAGCACCTGTTCCGCCGTCCAGCGCACCCCCTGCTGATTCATGGGAACGACGGTAGGTGCCACCACTGACAATCGGCCGTGACCAGGGGATTCGCCGGGAAGCCAACGGTTGACCCTGCCGTCCCCTTACTGTTTTCTGCCTGTGACGCAGTCAACTCTTACGGGGGGTCAGCATGAACCGCATCAGCCGCTCCATCGCTTCCGCACTCGTCGCCGGCGGGCTCGCGCTCGGTCTCGGCGCCTGTTCCCAGATCACCGACGAGGCGACCAAGCAGGTCGAGAAGGAAGTGAACGAGCAGTACGAGGTCACCTACGAGGTCACGGGCAAGGGCGTCGACTCGATCGACTACCACGTCGACGGCGGCGAGCCGGCGAAGCCGAAGATCGAGACGGTGCAGAAGCCCACGCTGCCGTGGAAGAAGACCGTGAAGCTCCGGGGCATCCTGCCGCCCGGTGTCATCCCGGTGGCGGCCGACGCCACCGGGGCCGAGGTCGCCTGCAAAATCATCTATCAGGGCAAGGTCATCGAGGAGAAGTCCGGCAAGGGCCTGGCCGCCGCTGCCGGCTGCATCGCGGTCTCCCCGGTCGCCGGCTGACCCGCCAACTCCTCTGACACATCGGCCGTTTTCGCCTCTGAGCTGCGGAAACGGCCGATTGTCAGTGGCATGGTGCACGGTGGTTCCCACACCCGGTCGCACACGATCAGGAGGGGGACCCATGACTGTGCCCGCAACCGCCGAAGCTACCGAAGCAGCCCGCGACGAGGCCCTGCGGCCGCACGCCGAGGACGCGTTCGCACATGAACTCAGCGCACTCGCCGCGGCCGACGACCGGCCGCGCCCGGCCCGCTGGCGGCTGTCGCCGTGGGCCGTCGCCACCTATCTGCTCGGCGGCACGCTGCCCGACGGCACCGTGATCACACCGAAGTACGTGGGGCCGCGCCGGATCGTCGAAGTCGCCGTCACCACCCTCGCCACCGACCGCGCCCTGCTCCTGCTCGGCGTCCCCGGCACTGCCAAGACATGGGTGTCGGAGCACCTCGCCGCCGCGGTCAGCGGGGACTCGACCCTTCTGGTCCAGGGCACCGCCGGCACCCCCGAGGAAGCCATCCGGTACGGATGGAACTACGCCCAGCTGCTCGCCCACGGCCCCAGCCGTGACGCCCTCGTGCCGAGCCCCGTCATGCGGGCCATGTCGGACGGTATGACCGCCCGTGTCGAGGAGCTCACCCGTATCCCCGCCGACGTGCAGGACACGCTGATCACGATCCTGTCCGAGAAGACGCTGCCCATCCCGGAGCTCGGCCAAGAAGTTCAGGCGGTACGGGGATTCAACCTCATCGCCACCGCCAACGACCGCGACCGAGGCGTCAACGACCTGTCGAGCGCGCTGCGCCGCCGCTTCAACACGGTCGTGCTCCCGCTGCCAGCGACACCGGAAGCCGAGGTCGACATCGTCTCCCGGCGCGTCGACCAGATAGGGCGGTCGCTCGATCTGCCCGCCGCGCCCGAGGGCGTCGACGAGATCCGCCGGGTCGTCACCGTCTTCCGCGAGCTGCGCGACGGCGTCACCACCGACGGCCGCACCAAGCTCAAGTCCCCCTCCGGGACGCTCTCCACGGCCGAGGCGATCTCCGTCGTCACCAACGGCCTCGCGCTCGCGGCGCATTTCGGCGACGGTGTGCTGCGCCCCGGTGACGTGGCTGCCGGCATCCTCGGTGCGGTCGTCCGCGACCCGGCGGCCGATCGCGTCATCTGGCAGGAGTATCTGGAAACGGTGGTGCGCGAGCGGGACGGCTGGAAGGACTTCTACCGCGCCTGCCGGGAGGTGTCGGCATGACGGCACCCACGGCCCCCACGGCGCTCACCGCGCCCCTGTTGCTCGGCGTACGCCACCACGGCCCCGGCTCGGCCCGCGCCGTGCGGGCCGCGCTCGACGCCGCCAAGCCCCCGGCCGTGCTGATCGAGGGCCCGCCCGAAGGGGACGCGCTCCTCCCGCTCGCCGCCGACGAGCGGATGAGCCCGCCGGTCGCGCTGCTCGCCCACGCCGTGGACGACCCCGGGCGCGCCGCCTTCTGGCCGATGGCCGAGTTCTCCCCCGAGTGGGTCGCCCTTCGCTGGGCGCTCGACCACGGCGCCGCCGTGCGCTTCATCGACCTGCCCGCCACCCACACGCTCGCCATGGCGAAGGACCCCACCTGGGAGGACGGCGAAGGCGAGGAGGCGGACGCCGGCGAACCGGACGAGATGCGCCACGGACTGCGGATCGACCCCATCGCCGTGCTCGCCGAGACCGCCGGGTACGACGACCCGGAACGCTGGTGGGAGGACGTCATCGAGCACCGCGGCACCGGAAGCGCCCCCAACGGACCGCCGGGCGGCGACGGCCACGACCCGATCGCCGTGTTCACCGGTCTCGCCGAGGCCATGGCCGCGCTGCGCGAGACGTACGGGCACGGGGGCCCCGACCGGGACCTGATCCGCGAGGCGTACATGCGCCTCCAACTGCGCGCCGCACGCAAGGAGTACGGAGACGGCGTGGCCGTCGTCTGCGGGGCCTGGCACGTACCCGCGCTGGCCGCGAAGACCACCGCCACCGCCGACCGGAGCCTCCTCAAGGGCCTGCCCAAGGTGAAGACGGAGATCACCTGGGTGCCCTGGACCCACCGGCGGCTCGCCCGGCACAGCGGGTACGGCGCGGGCATCGACTCGCCCGGCTGGTACGGGCATCTGTTCGCCGTACCCGACCGGCCCGTCGAGCGGTGGCTGACCAAGGTCGCCGGACTCCTGCGCGACGAGGACCGGATCGTCTCCTCCGCCCATGTGATCGAGGCCGTACGGCTGGCCGGGACACTCGCCACCATGCGCGGGCGTCCGCTCGCGGGGCTGACCGAGACGATCGACGCGGTACGGGCGGTGATGTGCGAGGGCTCCGACGTGCCGCTGCGGCTCATCAGGGACCGCCTGATCATCGGCGACGTCCTCGGCGAGGTACCCGAGGACGCGCCCGCCGTGCCCCTGCAGCGCGACCTGACCCGGCTCCAGCGCACCTTGCGCCTCAAACCCGAGGCGCTGGAGCGGGACATCGACCTGGACCTGCGCAAGGAGAACGACGCCGCGCGCAGCCGCCTGCTGCACCGGCTGCGGCTGCTCGGCGTCGGCTGGGGCGAACCGGCCGCCGGGCGCGCCGGCACCGGCACCTTCCGGGAGAGCTGGCGGCTGCGCTGGGAGCCGGAACTGCACGTACGGGTCGCCGAAGCCGGTGTCTGGGGCACCACCGTGCTCGCGGCCGCCACCGCGAAGGCCGAGTCCGAGGCCGCCTCGGCGACCGCGCTCGCCGAGGTCACCGCCCTCGCCGAACGGTGCCTGCTGGCCGGGCTGTCCGACGCGCTGCCCGCGGTGATGAAGGCCCTCGCCGACCGGGCCGCCCTGGACGCGGACGTCGGCCACCTCGCCCAGGCCCTGCCCGCGCTGGCCCGCTCCCTGCGGTACGGCGACGTACGCTCCACGGACACGGCCGCGCTCGGTGAGGTCGCCACCGGGCTCGCCCTGCGGATATGCGTCGGCCTGCCGCCGGCGTGCACGGGTCTGGACGCGGACGGCGCCGCCGAGATGCGCGGCCACCTCGACGCCGTCCACACCGCGATCCGGCTGCTGCCCGACGCCGAGGACGTCACCGGCCACTGGGCCGCCGTGCTGCGCAAGCTGCCCGCGCGAGACAGCGTGCCCGGCGTCATACGCGGGCGGGCCGCCCGGCTGCTGCTGGACGACGGTCGGCTCGCGGAGGACGAGGCCGCGCGGCTGATGGGGCTCGCCCTCTCACCCGGCACGCCGCCCGCCGATGCGGCCGCCTGGATCGAGGGCTTCGTCGGCGGAGGGCCGGGCAACCCCGGCGGCGGGATGCTGCTCGTCCACGACGAGCGGCTGCTCGGGCTGGTCGACGCATGGCTCACCGGCGTGCCGGCGGAGGCGTTCACCGATGTGCTGCCGCTGCTGCGGCGCACGTTCTCGGCGTACGAACCCGGCGTGAGGCGCACGCTGGGCGAGCTCGTCCGGCGTGGTCCGGCAGCGAACGGGGGCCCGGCGCGCGCGGAGGCCGCAGTGCCGGGATTCGGGGCCGGCCTGGACGAGGCACGTGCGGACGGGGTACTGCCGCTGGTGCGGATGCTGCTGGGCATGAACCAGGACAGCGGGGACGAGGACGGTGGGGACGCGGGCGCCATGGGCCAGGGCGCCGTGAACGAGGGCGGCAGGGAAGCGGGTGGCGGAGACCCGGGCGCCATGGGTCAGGGCGGCGTGAACCAGCGCGACAGGTATGCAGGCGGCAGGGACCAGGGCGGCGGAGACGAGGGCGCCAGGGACCAGGGCGCCAGGGACCTGGGCAGCGGGGACCAGGGCGGCGGAGAGGAAGACAACGACCTTGTGGGGGCGGGACGATGAGTGAGGATGAGCGGCTGCGGCGCTGGCGCCTGGTGCTCGGCGGGGGAGCGGCCGACGGGACCGGCTGCGCGCTCGCCGGAACCGACGCCGCCATGGACGCGACCCTCGACGCGCTGTACAGCGAAAGCAGAGGCCACGGCAGGGCCGGGCGGGACCGTTCGGCGGGACTCGGCGCGTCGGCGCCGTCCGTCGCCCGCTGGCTCGGCGACATCCGCACGTACTTCCCCAGTTCCGTCGTGCAGGTCATGCAGCGCGACGCGATCGACCGGCTGGGGCTGTCGGCGCTGCTGCTGGAGCCCGAGATGCTGGAGGCGGTCGAGGCGGACGTCCACCTCGTCGGGACGCTGCTCTCGCTCAACAAGGCGATGCCCGAGACGACGAAGGAAACGGCACGGGCCGTCGTACGCAAGGTCGTCGAGGACCTGGAGAAGCGGCTCGCCACGCGCACCCGCGCCACCCTCACCGGCGCGCTGGACCGCAGCGCGCGCATCAGCCGGCCACGCCATCGGGACATCGACTGGAACCGCACCATCCGGGCGAACCTCAAGAACTACCTTCCGGAGTACCGCACGATCGTGCCCGAGCGGCTCATCGGTTACGGGCGGGCGGCGCAGTCCGTGAAGAAGGACGTGGTGCTGTGCATCGACCAGTCCGGTTCGATGGCGGCGTCCGTCGTGTACGCCTCGGTGTTCGGGGCCGTGCTGGCCTCCATGCGGTCCATCGCGACTCGGCTGGTGGTCTTCGACACGGCCGTTGTCGACCTCACCGACCAACTGGACGACCCCGTCGACGTCCTCTTCGGCACCCAGCTCGGCGGCGGGACGGACATCAACAGGGCGCTGGCCTACTGCCAGTCGCAGATCACGCGCCCGGCCGACACCGTCGTCGTACTCATCAGCGACCTCTACGAGGGCGGGATACGCGACGAGATGCTGAAGCGGGTGGCCGCGATGAAAGCGTCGGGCGTGCAGTTCGTGGCGCTGCTCGCGCTGTCCGACGAGGGAGCGCCGGCGTACGACCGCCAACACGCGGCCGCACTGGCCGCGTTGGGCGCGCCGGCGTTCGCCTGCACCCCGGAGTTGTTCCCCGAGGTGATGGCGGCGGCGATCGAGAAGAGGCCACTGCCCATACCGGACATGGCGACTCATCAGTAACACAGGACTTGCGCGACCCGGGGATGCTCGTGCGAGCATCGGCGCGACGTACGCGGAAGGCGATGTTCCGCGAAGGGGGAGGAATCCGGACACCGTGACTGCCGCAGCAGCTGTGACGCCTGTTGCCGCCCTGCGCGAGGTGCGCGGGGCGGCGGCGCGGCGTGCGCTGGCGGTCACGCTGTTCCTCGGGGGCCTGTTGACCCTCGGGATCCTCTGCGCCGACCGTGCCCACGCCACGGACCGGACGTCCACGACGCCCGCCGCCGCAGGCACGGCGGTCGAGCACGCCGGCACGGTGGAGCGGGCCGGCGGGCAGCTCCCGGGCGCCCCCGGCACGGAGATGCTGGGCACGGGCTCGCCCGGTGGCGGGGCCGTGCCGGAAGCGGCCGGCGAGGTCGCCGAGCCGGTGATCCAGGCCGTGGCCCAGTCCGCCAAGGGCACCCCCGTCAAGGACGCCCCCGTCAAGGGCGCCGTACCTGACATCGCCGGGGTGCTTCCGGCGCCCTCCGAGCCACCCAGGGCCCCCACGGCCCCCGTGGTCCCCGCCGTACCGGGCGCCGCGCTTCCGCCGGCACCGCAGGCCCTGCCGCCTGCCACGCCCGCCGTGCCCGGGGCCCCGGGCGGCGCACAGCAGGACGCGGCCCAGCAGGTGTCCGCCCGGCACGACGCCGCCCACGCCCGTACGCAGCCCGCGCAGCCCGCCCCTCCGTACGCGACGATGGCGCAGGACGGGTACCGGTACGGGCACGCCGACGCCGCCCGCGCCTTCCAGCCCGGCGCCTCCCAGCCCCGCGCCGCGGCCCTCGACACGGCCCGCGACGCGTTCCGCGACGCACCCTTCGCGCCCGCCCCGTGCGGCGGCGGCGCCGTCCGGCAGTCCGCCGGCGACGGCGGAGCACCGCGCCCGGGCGACCAGCACGCCGTGGCGTCGCAGGCCGACCCGTACGGCGGACGGATACGCGGCGCCGCGCTGCCCACCACCGCCGCGCCCACCCACGACCGGCCCCACGCGATCCTCGAATTCCCCGGCTAGGGCAGACCTCCCCCCGCTCAAGACCTGCCGCGCGGGGGCGGGACAGGTCTGCCCGCCGTCTGAAGAACCGAATTCGAAGGAAACCGACGCACGCATGAACAAGAACATCCGCCGTTCCATAGCCGTCGCCGCCACCGCCACCGGCATGTGGGCCATCGGCACCGCCGCGGCCAGCGCGGCCGAGGTGTCCGTCTCGGTGCCGCTCTCCACGCCGGACAAGGCCGTCTCGGCCGCCGACGCGGTCGCCGACGACATCACGGCCGACGTCACGGCCGACGCCACGGTCACGACGCAGGACGCCCTCCAGCCGCTGCTCCAGGGCGCAACGGCCGAGTCCCAGCAGGTCCAGCAGGACGTCTCGGCCGACGCCGGCACCGCCACCGCGTACGCCCAGGACGCGACCGCGGCGGCGCAGGGCATCGGCGCCGAGGCCGAGGGCGAGATCGACTACCTCTTCGGCCCCCTCGCCGCGTTCGCGCACGAGGTCCACAGCGACCCGGCCGCCACCGCCACCCCCGTCGCGGACGCCGCCGCCCAGGACGCGCTGCCGCCCATCGCGTACCGCGCCGTGCAGTCCGCCCTGCCGGTCGCCGGCCAGGCGGCCGGTGACGCGGGCGTCCTCGCCGACGACCTGGTCTCCGAGGTGCCCGCGTTCGCCGGGGCCGTCGTCTCCGAGGCGTACCCCTTCGCCGACGGTGTGACCTCCGAGGTCCAGCCGTTCGCGAACGGTGTCACCGGCTCCGCGCAGCCGCTGGTGCAGGCCATCGCCGACCAGGTTCAGCCGGTCGCGCAGGGCGTGAGCGGCGCCGCCACCGGCCTGGCGTACGGCGTGGCCGACGAGGCGGCCCCGTTCGCCTACGGCGTGACCGGCGAGGTCCAGCCCTTCGCCACCGGCCTGGTGGGGGGTGTCACCGCCGACGTCCAGCCGCTCGCCGGCAACGCCGTCTCCGGCCTCCAGGGCACGGTCTCCGCGGTCACCCCGGACTACCTCCCCTACGGGATCTGAGGCGTTCGATCCGTACTCCGTACGGAAACCGGCGTGCGTCGTCTGATCCCCAGGGAAACCGACGCCTGGTCCGGTGCGGAGCCGGCGTCTGATCCGTACGGAACCGGCGTCTGATCCGGTACGGAACCGGCGTCTGATCCGGTACGAAATCCGTAGCAACGGGCGGTCTCACAGACAGTGGGGCCGCCCGTTTGAGGTCTGTGCCTGTGACAGGTATCACCGCTCCGGTGTGATCTGCGATTTAGGGACCCAGGTCTCACGGGGATAATCTGCGAGACGGACATGCCGCGTCCACGGACACCGTGTACGCCTCCCTTGTGACAGCGGTCACGTTGCCCTCCGCGGCACGCCCACGCAGACAACGGAACCGCGATCACCAGAAAAGGGACGGACGCGCGTGGACCTGTTCGAGTACCAGGCGAGGGACCTCTTCGCCAAGCACGGTGTACCGGTGCTGGCCGGTGAAGTCATCGACACGCCTGAGGCGGCGCGCGAGGCGACCGAGCGACTGGGCGGCCGTTCGGTCGTCAAGGCGCAGGTCAAGGTCGGCGGCCGAGGCAAGGCCGGCGGCGTCAAGCTGGCCTCCGACCCGCAGGACGCGGTCGAGAAGGCCGGTCAGATCCTCGGCATGGACATCAAGGGCCACACGGTCCACAAGGTGATGATCGCCGAGACGGCCCCCGAGATCGCCGAGGAGTACTACGTCTCGTACCTCCTCGACCGCACCAACCGCACCTTCCTCGCCATGGCCTCCGTCGAGGGCGGCATGGACATCGAGGAGGTCGCGGCCACCAAGCCCGAGGCCCTGGCGAAGATTCCGGTCGACGCCAACGAGGGTGTCACCGAGGCCAAGGCCCGCGAGATCGTCGAGGCGGCGAAGTTCCCGGCCGAGGTCAAGGACCAGGTCGCCGAGATCCTCGTGACCCTGTGGAAGACCTTCGTCGCCGAGGACGCGCTCCTGGTCGAGGTCAACCCGCTGGCCAAGGTCGCCGACGGCCGGGTCATCGCCCTCGACGGCAAGGTGTCCCTGGACGCCAACGCCGACTTCCGCCACCCCGAGCACGCCGAGCTCGAGGACAAGGCCGCAGCCAACCCGCTCGAGGCTGCCGCCAAGGCCAAGGGCCTCAACTACGTCAAGCTCGACGGCGAGGTCGGCATCATCGGCAACGGCGCGGGTCTGGTCATGTCGACCCTCGACGTCGTCGCGTACGCCGGTGAGGCGCACGGCGGCGTGAAGCCCGCCAACTTCCTCGACATCGGCGGTGGCGCCTCCGCCGAGGTCATGGCGAACGGCCTGGAGATCATCCTCGGGGACCCGGACGTCAAGTCGGTCTTCGTCAACGTCTTCGGCGGCATCACCGCCTGCGACGAGGTCGCCAACGGCATCGTCCAGGCGCTTGACCTGCTGCACTCGCGTGGCGAGGACGTCACCAAGCCGCTGGTCGTGCGCCTCGACGGCAACAACGCGGAGCTGGGTCGCAAGATCCTGTCGGACGCCAACCACCCGCTCGTGCAGCGCGTGGACACCATGGACGGCGCGGCCGACAAGGCCGCCGAGCTCGCGGCTGCGAAGTAAGGGACGAGGTCAGAAACACCATGGCTATCTTCCTGACCAAGGAATCCAAGGTCATCGTCCAGGGCATGACCGGTGCCACGGGCATGAAGCACACCAAGCTCATGCTGGGTGATGGCACCAACATCGTCGGTGGCGTGAACCCGCGCAAGGCGGGCACGACCGTCGACTTCGACGGCACGTCCGTCCCCGTCTTCGGCTCCGTCGAGGAAGCGATGGAGAAGACCGGCGCCGACGTCTCCGTCCTCTTCGTGCCGCCGGCCTTCGCCAAGTCCGCCGTGGTCGAGGCCATCGACGCCGAGATCCCGCTGGCCGTCGTCATCACCGAGGGCATCGCGGTCCACGACTCCGCCGCCTTCTACGCGTACGCGGTCAAGAAGGGCAACAAGACCCGGATCATCGGCCCGAACTGCCCCGGCCTGATCACGCCGGGCCAGTCCAACGCCGGCATCATCCCGGGCGACATCACCAAGCCCGGCAAGATCGGTCTGGTGTCCAAGTCCGGCACGCTGACCTACCAGATGATGTACGAGCTGCGTGACATCGGCTTCTCGTCGGCCGTCGGCATCGGTGGCGACCCGGTCATCGGTACGACCCACATCGACGCGCTCGCGGCCTTCGAGGCCGACCCCGAGACCGAGCTGATCGTGATGATCGGTGAAATCGGTGGCGACGCGGAGGAGCGGGCGGCCGACTTCATCAAGGCCAACGTCACCAAGCCGGTCGTCGGCTACGTCGCGGGCTTCACCGCCCCCGAGGGCAAGACGATGGGCCACGCCGGTGCGATCGTGTCCGGTTCGTCCGGCACCGCGCAGGCGAAGAAGGAGGCCCTGGAGGCCGCGGGCGTCAAGGTCGGCAAGACCCCGACCGAGACGGCCAAGCTGGCACGCGCCATCCTCGCCGGCTGAGCCACCGCCTCACCTGCCGCGCACCGCGCGGCCTGCCGCACGGCTGATGGGCCCGCTTCCGGATGTACGTCGTCCGGGAGCGGGCCCATCCGTGTTTCGCCGTTTCGCCTTCTCGCCTTCTCTCTTTCTCGCCTTTTCGCTGTTTCGCTGTTTCTCCGTCATTCGGCTTCGGCGCGCACCTGGCCTGTCAGTGGGGCTCGGGGACCAGGCGGGCGGGCCCGGTGACCGGCTCGGTGGCCAGCCTGGCGCGCAGCGCCGCGTCCGCGGGGGTCAGCCGCTGCGGGCCGCTGAGCTGCGGGACGCCGCCCACCGCCGCGCCGGGCGCCACCGGCGGCCGGTACGAGGTCGGCGCGGTGGCCAGCGTGAACGCCGTCGCCGCCACGATGACCGCCGTCAGGCCGATGGCCCCCCGGGTCCAGTACCTGACCCGGCGCTCACTGCCCGTGCGTACGGTGCTGGGCGGGGCCAGCAACAGTGCCGGGCCCTTGTCGAGCAGCGACGCCAGCCGTGTCTGCAGGACCGTGGGGTCGGCGAGCTCCGGGATGCGTTCGGCGAGCACCGCGCGGGCGCGCAGTACGCGGCTGCCGGCCGCCGGAGTGCTCGCCTCCGTCTCAGCGGCCGTCTCCGGCAGGTCCAGGCCGAGCCCGTCGTAGAGCAGGAGCGTGCGGCGGTACGCGGGCGGCAGGTCCAGCAGCGCGCCGTGCAGCGCCCGGGCGGCGCGGTCGGCCGTGGGGCCGTCGGGATGCCGGTGGGAGCGGCGCAGCCGGTGCCAGGGCGACAGCGCGTACTCGTGCGCCGCCACGCGCACCCACCCGGCCGGGTCCCGGTCGACGGCGACCTGCGGCCAGCGCTCCCACGCCAGGTGGAAGGCGTACTCCACGGCCTCGCGGGACAGCCCGCGCCGCCCGGTGAGCACATAGGCCTGCCGTACGAGGGCCGGGGCGGCGTGCGCGTACAGCAGGTCGAACGCCTCGGCGGGAGTGGCCGGAGCGGCGGGCGGGTCCGGCTTGTCCCGCGCCTTCTCCCGCGGTTGCGGCCGCGGAGGTGGCTCCGTGGGCTTATGGGCCGTTTCCGTGCCCGGAGCGGCGCTCAGGAGCTTCACGTACGCCTCCCGCTTGCGCCCGCGCGGACTCGTGCGCCCCGTCTCCCAGGAGCGCACCGTCGCGCGCGTCACCCCGACGAGTCGGGCGAGCTGTTCCTCCGTCAACGACCGCGCCTCGCGCAGTCGGCGCCGCTCCTTGGGGGTGGGCAGCGGTGGCCGGGGCGCGGAACGGCTGCCGCTCGTGGTGGCGGTCATGGCCGGCCCCCGGCAGCACTGCACTCGACGAAAAAGTACATAAACGTATATTGCGCGCCACACCGGCCATTCTCGTGTTACGGGGATCAAGCGCGTGTCGTTGGCAGCATGGCGCCGTGACGCAAGTGACCGACCACCCTCCGGCCCCGGTGCAGGGCGGCCGGGCCGCCGCGCTGGCCGGGTCCTGCGTACGGGGCGCGCTCGCGGCGGGGCTCGGGCTCGCCGCGCTCACCGTCCTGGTGATGGTGATGTGGATCAGCTCCCCGTACCCCGACAGCGGTCCCGGCGGGGCGCTGCACGTCGCCGCCGGGCTGTGGCTGCTCGCCCACGGGGCGGAGCTGACGCGCCCCGCGACGCTCTCCGGGACGCCCGCGCCCGTCGGCGTCGTCCCGCTGCTGCTCGTCACGCTGCCGGCGTGGCTGGTGTACCGGACCGCGCGCGACGCCGCCGAGCCGGGCGAGGACCGGCCCAGCCCGTCGGCGCGCGGCGCGGTCGGCGCCGTCACGGGCGGCTACCTGCTCGTCGCGGCCGCCGCCGTGGGGTACGCGGTCGGCGGGCCGCTGCCGACCGACCCGCTCGGCGCGGCGCTCCACCTGCCGCCGCTCGTCGCGCTCGCCGCGGCCGCCGGGGTGTGGACGGCGCACGGCCGGCCGCGGGGGCCGCTGCCGACGTGGCTGCCGGAACGGCTGCGGGTGGCGCTCGCGCGCTCCCGGGTCGCCGTCGCGGTACGCGCCGGGGGCGCCGGAGTCGCGGTGCTGGTGGGCGGGGGAGCGCTGCTGGTGCTGGTGTCGCTGGTGTGGCACGCGGGGGCGGCCCGGGAGGCGCTGCTGGGCCTGTCGGGCGTGTGGTCGGGGCGGATCGCGCTGTTGCTGCTGACCGTCGCGCTGCTGCCGAACGCGGCGGTGTGGGGCGCGTCGTACGGGCTCGGCCCCGGTTTCGCGGTCGGTACGGGGGTGACGGCGACCCCGCTCGCGGTAGCCGGGACCGCCGGGCTGCCCCCCTTCCCGCTGCTGGCCGCGGTGCCGGCGGACGGGCGCGGGGGCTGGCTGACCTGGACGGCCGCGGCGGTGCCGGTCGCGGCGGGGGTGACGGTCGCGTGGTTCACCGGCCGGGTGAGGAGTGCGGGCCTACGGGACACCGCGCTGGCCGCACTGATGGCGGCGGTGCTGTGCGGGGCGGCGATGGCGGCGCTGGCCGCGGCCGCGGGCGGGCCGCTGGGGTCGGGGCGCCTGGCGGCGTTCGGCCCCGTGTGGTGGCGCACCGGCGGCGCCGCGCTGGCGTGGACGGCGGCGCTCGGCCTGCCGGGCGCGCTGGCGGTACGGGCGTGGCGGTCGCGGGGCGGGGCGGGCGGGGCGGCCCTCCCGAAACCGCCCGAGCCCGCGCCGGCTCCGGTCTCGGCACCGCCTCGCGAGCGGCCCGCACGCGAGGACGACCCCGGCGACCCGTCCTTCGAACCGTACGACTTCCTCCCCGCCGCCTGGGAGGACCCGGCGGCCCGCGAAGCCCGCTGGACGGCCCTCAAGGAAGCCTCAGGCGGCCTCATGGCCCCCCTGGGCCGGGTGGCCCCAGCGGTCCCGCCGGCCCCAACCGCCCCGCTTGCCCCATCAGCCCCATTGGTCCCGCATGCCCCTGAGGCTCCGCTGGCCCCGGAGGTCCCGCAAGCCCCGGCGGTCCCCCTTGCCCCGGCGGCGGCCCCGGCCGCCCCCCTCGCTCCTGCCGCCCCGGCGACCGAGCCTCGCGAGCAGCCGGCGAACCCGGGCATCCCGGAAGCCCCCGCAGACCCGCCCGCCGTAGCCGACGAGGCCCCGCCCGCCGGGGAGCCTCCGCTCCAGCGCCCCCAACACGTCGCTACCGCCGCCCCGCAGAGCCCCGCACCCCGGGAGCCCGGCCCGGAAGCCCCTGCCCCTGAGACCCCCGGTGTACCTGGCGGCCCCCGAGGCGCCGCGGACCCGCAGGGCCCCGAAACCCCGGAGAACCCCGCGGCCAAGGAGCGCTAGCGGCCCCGGCATCCCGCCCGGACGGTTACTCCTGGACGCCGAAGACGTCCCGCAGGGGTTCGGGGAGCAGTTCGTTGCATGACAGTTGGCCCGTCTTGGTCAGGGCGTCGTCCACGCACGTGTAGTAGTCCCGGTACACGAGCTGGATCGTGAACGTCGCCGCCACGATCGTCAGCGCGAGGGCCGCCGTGACCAGGCCGCTCACCGCGGCGGTCGTCTGCGGGCGGCCCGAGCCCGGGGGCGGGCCGGGCGGGGGTGTGGTGCCGTCCAGGGCGGGCCGAGCGGCCGGGCGGGGCTTGGCGCGCAGGGAGCTGACGCCCCAGTACAGCGCCAGGGCGCCCAGCAGCAGGGCGATCTCCGGGAAGTCGAAGATCGCGAAGAAGAACGCCCACATGCCGGAGAGCAGCGCGTAGCGCGCGCGGCGCTGGGACGGGTCCGTGGGGTCCCACCGCAGGCCGGGCCCCTCCTGGCCGCCCTGACCGCCGCCGCCCTGCTGGTCGGCGTTCGGGCGGCTGCCGAAGCCGCCGGAGGAACGCCCCGGCTGCCGCGGGCTCCACTGGCTGCCCCAGGCCGGGCGGTCGCGGTCACCGTCACGGTCGCCATCGGGCGACTCCGAGGAGCCCGACCCTGAGCCCGATCCTGACGAGTCGTCGCCGTTCGCGGGCCGGCGCGGCTGCCAGGGCTGGTCGGGCCTGCCCTCGGGCGGCGGGGCGAACGGATTGTTGTCGTCCCTGGAGTCCGTGGACTGGCGTTCCCGCGGCAGGAGGTGGATGGCCGTGCGGCGGCGTCGGTCCGGCATGTGGTGAACGTCTTCCCCTCAGACCCGGTACATAAAGGGGTCTTGTGTCGTCGTGTCCGTCCGTTCGGGGACGGCCCTGTCCCCAGACGCTACCCCCCGGCTCCGCCCCCGTCCCGCGGGGGCGGCTCGGTGTGCCGGTATCGTTGCTGACGGTCGGCCCCTTCGTAGAGTTCCCCGTATCGGAGGGCGTGATTCGTTCGTACGACCACACAAAGATCACCGCTTCACGAAGCCGCAATGCGAAAAGAGTCCCCCTGTGGCTGACGCTGCCGCCCGCCTCGTCGTCCTGGTCTCCGGTTCGGGGACGAACCTCCAGGCCCTCCTCGACGCCATCGCCGCCGATCCGGACGGATACGGGGCCGAGATCGTCGCGGTCGGCGCCGACCGCGACGACATCGCCGGCCTGGAGCGTGCCGAGCGTGCCGGGCTGCCGACCTTCGTGTGCAAGGTCAAGGACTACGCCACCCGCGGCGAGTGGGACCACGCGCTCACCGAGGCGACCGCCGCGTACGCACCGGACCTCGTCGTCTCGGCCGGCTTCATGAAGATCGTCGGGAAGGAATTCCTGGCGCGTTTCGGCGGGCGGATCGTCAACACCCACCCCGCCCTGCTGCCCAGTTTTCCCGGTGCCCATGGAGTGCGGGACGCGCTCGCGTACGGCGTGAAGGTCACCGGATGCACCGTCCACTTCGTCGACGACGGCGTCGACACCGGCCCGATCATCGCCCAGGGCGTGGTCGAGGTACGGGACGAGGACGACGAAGCCGCTCTCCACGAGCGCATCAAGGAAGTCGAGCGCACGCTGCTCGTCGAGGTCGTGGGGCGTCTGGCCCGGCACGGCTACCGCATTGAGGGACGAAAGGTTCATGTCGGTGAATAAGCCCATCCGTCGCGCGTTGATCAGTGTCTACGACAAGACGGGGCTGGAGGAGCTCGCCCGCGGGCTGCACGAGAACGGCGTCGAGCTGGTCTCCACCGGCTCCACCGCGGCGAGGATCGCCGCCGCCGGTGTCCCGGTCACCAAGGTCGAGGAGCTGACCGGCTTCCCCGAGTGCCTGGACGGCCGCGTCAAGACCCTGCACTCGCGCGTGCACGCCGGGATCCTCGCCGACCTGCGCCTGGACGCACACCGCGAGCAGCTCGCCGAGCTGGGTGTCGAGCCGTTCGAGTTGGTCGTCGTGAACCTGTACCCGTTCCGCGAGACGGTCGCCTCGGGCGCCGCCCCCGACGAGTGCGTCGAGCAGATCGACATCGGCGGCCCCTCCATGGTCCGCGCCGCCGCCAAGAACCACCCCTCCGTCGCGGTCGTCACCTCGCCCGCGCGGTACGCGGACGTGCTCAAGGCCGTCACGTCCGGCGGCTTCGACCTGGCCGCCCGCAAGCGCCTGGCCGCCGAGGCGTTCCAGCACACCGCCGCGTACGACGTCGCCGTCGCGTCCTGGTTCGCCGACGACTACGCCGCCGCCGACGACAGCGGCTTCCCCGACTTCCTCGGTGCCACGTACACCCGCGAGAACGTGCTGCGCTACGGCGAGAACCCGCACCAGGGCGCCGCGCTCTACGTGGACGGCACCGGGGGCCTCGCCGAGGCCGAGCAACTGCACGGCAAGGAGATGTCGTACAACAACTACACGGACACCGACGCCGCGCGCCGGGCCGCGTACGACCACACCGAGCCGTGCGTCGCGATCATCAAGCACGCGAACCCGTGCGGCATCGCGATCGGCGCCGACGTCGCCGAGGCGCACCGCAAGGCGCACGCCTGCGACCCGCTCTCGGCCTTCGGCGGCGTGATCGCCGTCAACCGCCCGGTGTCGGTGGCGATGGCCGAGCAGGTCGCCGAGATCTTCACCGAGGTCATCGTCGCGCCGGACTACGAGGACGGGGCCGTTGAGGTCCTCGCCCGTAAGAAGAACATCCGCGTGCTGCGCGCCGAGGGCGCGCCCGCCAACCCCGTCGAGGTCAAGCCGATCGACGGCGGCGCGCTGCTCCAGGTGACCGACCGCCTCCAGGCAGAAGGCGACGACCCCGCCAACTGGACGCTGGCCACCGGCGAGGCCCTGCCGGAGGCCGAACTCGCCGAACTGGCCTTCGCGTGGCGGGCCTGCCGCGCGGTCAAGTCCAACGCGATCCTGCTCGCCAAGGACGGCGCGAGCGTCGGCGTGGGCATGGGCCAGGTCAACCGCGTCGACTCCGCCAAGCTCGCGGTCGAGCGCGCGGGCGAGGAGCGTGCCCGTGGCTCGTACGCCGCGTCCGACGCGTTCTTCCCGTTCCCCGACGGCCTGGAGATCCTCACCGAGGCCGGCGTCAAGGCCGTGGTCCAGCCGGGCGGTTCGGTCCGCGACGAGCAGGTCGTCGAGGCGGCGCGCAAGGCGGGCGTGACGATGTACTTCACCGGTACGCGCCACTTCTTCCACTGACCGCGAGGTACGCGGAGGCGTGAGGCAACGGCGAAGGCCGTAACACACCGCTCCCAAGCGGGTGTTACGGCCTTCGCCGTGCGTGCGTGTCGGGCCGGGCGGGCGGCCGGGCGGGCGGTGTCAGCCCTTGTTGACCTTGATGACGACGGTGCTGCACACCTTGTCGGCGAAGGTCTGCTTCTTGGCGTCCCACAGCGGCCACAGCCAGCCGAGGTAGCAGGCGAAGCTGTCCAGCATGTGCGCCAGCTTGCGGACGAATGCCATGCCGAAGCCCAGCGTGCGGCCGTCGGCCTCCTTGTGCAGGCTGATCCCGAGGACCTTCTTACCGATCGACTGACCGGTCTTGCCCTCCTTGTAGATCTGGAACAAGCCCATGCCGAGGCCGTACAGCATGCCGACGAAGCTGAGGACACCGCTGGGCTCACCCGAGCCGCTCATGGCGGCGTCGATGCCCACCAGCGCGTACATCGGACCGAGGATGATCAGCATGTCGAGCAGGTAGCCGCCGACGCGCTGGCCCCAGTGGGCCAGCGGCGGCATGCCGCCGCCCATGCCGGGCATGCCCGGCATCCCGGGCTGCTGCGGGTAGGCGCCGTAGGGCTGAGGCGGCTGAGGCGGCTGGGGGTAGCCGTAGCCCTGCTGCGGCGGCACACCCTGGGGCGCCTGCTGCGGGTAGCCGTAGCCCGGCTGACCCTGCTGACCCGGCTGGGGCTGGCCGTAGCCCGGCTGGCCCTGCGGGGGCTGCTGGCCGTAACCGGGCTGGCCCTGCGGGGGCTGCTGGCCATAGGGGTTGTTCGGGTCGCCAAAACTCATGGCGGGTTTCCTCCGTTGGTAGTGCGGGGACGGCGCGGCCCGCGCGGAGGAACTCTCACAAATATTGAAGCGGTTCTGCCCCCCGGCACTGCCCGCGGCACTGCGCGGCTCATCGTGGTCGTATCGTCTTGTTTTTGTCCAGTCGGAATCGTCAGGTGTTGTGCAAGTGCAACCCGCTGTTCCTCCGGCGGGGACCGAATTGGAACAGGGGCGGGGTCATCCGCGAGTATGGGCACATGACCGCCCAGATTCTCGATGGCAAGGCCACCGCCGCAGCGATCAAGTCCGAACTGACCGCCCGCGTGGCGGACCTCAAGGCCAAGGGCATCACCCCCGGCCTCGGCACTGTGCTGGTCGGTGACGACCCGGGCAGCCAGAAGTACGTCGCGGGCAAGCACCGCGACTGCGCCGAGGTCGGCATCGCCTCCATCCAGCGCGAACTGCCCGCCACCGCCACGCAGGAGGAGATCGAGGCGGTCGTGCGCGAGCTCAACGAGGACCCCGCCTGCACGGGTTACATCGTGCAGCTGCCGCTCCCCAAGGGCATCGACGAGAACCGCATCCTCGAACTCATGGACCCGGCCAAGGACGCCGACGGTCTGCACCCGATGAACCTCGGCCGCCTGGTGCTCAATGAGCCCGCCCCGCTGCCCTGCACGCCGAACGGCATCATCACGCTGCTGCGCGCGCACGGCGTCGAGATCAACGGCGCGGAGGTCGTGGTCGTCGGCCGCGGTACGACGATCGGGCGCCCGATGCCGCTGCTGCTCACCCGCAAGTCCGAGAACGCGACCGTCACGCAGTGCCACACGGGTACGCGCGACCTCGCCTCGCACCTGCGGCGGGCGGACATCATCGTGGCGGCGGCGGGCGTGCCGCACCTGATCAAGCCCGAGGACGTCAAGCCCGGCGCGGCGGTGCTGGACGTCGGCGTCAGCCGCGACGAGAGCGGCAAGATCGTGGGCGACGTACACCCCGGCGTCAACGAGGTGGCCGGCTGGCGCGCCCCCAACCCGGGCGGCGTCGGTCCGATGACCCGCGCGCAGCTGCTGGTCAACGTCGTCGAGGCGGCCGAGCGCGCCGCGAACGCCACCGCGAGCTGAGCCGGACCGGAGAGGGCGACCCCATGGGCGTACGGGCGAACGACGATCCCGCCGGCACCGGTGCCGCGGCGGCGGAAGCTGCGGGTGCCCCCGCGGGGGGCGCGGGCGGCGCCGCGTCGCGCGGCGACGGTTCCGAGGGCCCCGGCCCCCTGAAGGCCGGGGCTCCGGCGGCCGGGCGGCCCGCCGACGCCGACGCGGAGGCGGGAGACGGCCCCACCGGGGCCCCTGCCGCCGCCGACGCCGATGACCCCGCGACGGCCCCTTCCCCGGCCGGTGACCGTCCTGCCGGTCACCCTCCTGCCGAGGGCCGTGCCACGGCCGCCGGCCGCCCCGCCGGCGGTGACGTGCCGCCGGCCGGCCGTCCCGCCACGGGCCGTGCCACCGGCGCTGACCGTCCCGCCACTGACCGTTCCGCCACTGACCGTCCCGCGGCCGCCGATCGTGCCGGCGGCGACCGCCCCCGCTCACCTGAGGCGGCGCGGCCCGAGGCGCGCCGGGGTGGGGGGTCGCGGCGGCCGCCGACCGTGACGCGGGGCACCGCGCGGCCCGAGGGCGGTGGGCGGGCCGCTCCTGGGGACGCGCCGGCGCCCGCGCGGCAGTGGCCGTTGCTCACCGTGCTCGGGATGGCCGCGCTCGGCCTGCTGGTCGTCGGGTTCGACCCGTTCCCGCAGGCGCCGCGCATCGGGGCCCTGCTCATCGGGGCCGCCCTGCTCACCGGTGCCGGGCTGCGGCGCGCGCTGCCGTCCGTGGGCATGCTCGCCGTACGGTCGCGCTTCACCGACATGGCCGCGTACGGCGTGCTGGGCGGGACCATCGTGCTGCTCGCCCTGATGACCCAGCCGAAGCCGTGGCTGGAGATCCCGTTCCTGGAGGAAGCCGTCCGCTTCGCGGTGCGCTGACCTTCTCGGTGCCGACCTTCTCGGGCGCTGACCCTCTCGGTGCGCTGACAGGCGGGTCGACGCAGGTGGGTCGACGGCCGTAGGTCCCGGCGTACCGACCCCACCGTGAGTACCTTGATGCCGAGAGAGGTCGTCGTCGCGCGAGAGGGACGTACCGCCACATGGCCAAGATCAAGGTAGCCAACCCCGTCGTCGAGCTCGACGGCGACGAGATGGCCCGCATCATCTGGCACGTCATCAAGGACAAGCTGATCCTGCCGTACCTCGATGTCGATCTGAGGTACTTCGACCTCGGCATCGAGCACCGCGACGCCACCCGCGACCAGGTCACCGTCGACGCCGCCCACGCCATCAAGCAGTACGGCGTCGGAGTCAAGTGCGCCACGATCACCCCGGACGAGGCGCGTGTCGCGGAGTTCGGCCTCAGGGCGATGTACCGCTCGCCCAACGCCACCGTCCGCGACATCATCCGTGGCGTGATCTTCCGCGAGCCGATCATCATGAGCAACGTGCCCCGGCTCGTCCCCGGCTGGACCAAGCCGATCGTCGTCGGCCGTCACGCCTTCGGCGACCAGTACCGCGCCACCGACCTCAAGGTCCCCGGCCCGGGCACGCTCACCATGACGTTCACCCCGAAGGACGGCTCCGAGCCGGTCGAGCTGGAGGTCCACGAGTTCCCGGACTCCGGTGTCGCGCTGGCCATGTACAACGAGGACGAGTCGATCCGCGACTTCGCGCGTGCCTCGTTCCGCTACGGCCTGGACCGTGGCTACCCGGTCTACATGTCCACGAAGAACACGGTCCTGAAGAAGTACGACGGGCGCTTCAAGGACCTCTTCCAGGAGGTCTTCGACGCCGAGTTCAAGGCCGCGTTCGACCGGGCGGGCCTGACCTACGAGCACCGTCTCATCGACGACATGGTCGCCTCGGCACTGAAGTGGGAGGGCGGTTACGTCTGGGCGTGCAAGAACTACGACGGTGACGTCCAGTCGGATCTGGTGGCCCAGGGGTTCGGCTCCCTCGGGCTGATGACCTCGGTGCTGATGTCCCCCGACGGCCGGACCGTCGAGGCCGAGGCGGCGCACGGCACGGTCACCCGCCACTACCGCCGCCACCAGCAGGGCAAGGCCACCTCGACCAATCCGATCGCCTCCGTCTTCGCCTGGACCCGTGGCCTCGCGCACCGCGGCAGGCTGGACGGCACCCCCGAGGTGACCCGGTTCGCGCAGACCCTGGAGCAGGTCTGTGTCGAGACCGTCGAGGGCGGTCAGATGACCAAGGACCTGGCGCAGCTGATCTCCCGGGACCACCCGTGGCTGACCACGGAGCAGTTCCTGGAGGCCGTCGACACCAATGTGCAGAAGAAAATGGTCTCCGCCTGAGCCGTGCCGTCTCCCGCTCCCGTCTCCTGTCTCCGGTCACCGCTCCCGTCTCCTGTCTCCCGTCACCGGTCGCGGCGCCCGTCCTCTCCCCCGAGCAGGACGGGCGCCGTGGCCTGCGTAAAGCGTCACGCGGGCGCCAAGCTGGATCAAGACGTGTCCGGGCCCTGTGGCACGGAGGTGACCATTCCGCCATGGTGTGATCGGCCCGCGACGAGCGCGAGACACTCACCCACCCGTGAGCCCGGCTCAGGGCCTGCGCCACGCCGGAGAAACGGCACCGTGGGCCGCACCGGGAGGCAGTGAGCCGCGACACAAGGGGGCGGCGGTTGAGGGGGGTCCGGGTCGGATAGCCTGACCGCTGGATATCTCTTCACGTCGAGACACCGATCGATCAGTAAGGATGTCCAGCACCAGGGGCAGGGACCCCCACCGCCAGCTGTCTTACGGAGATCGCCATGACCCGCACTCCCGTGAATGTCACCGTCACCGGCGCGGCCGGCCAGATCGGTTACGCGCTCCTCTTCCGCATCGCCTCCGGCCACCTGCTCGGCGCGGACGTGCCGGTCAAGCTCCGCCTCCTGGAGATCCCGCAGGGCCTCAAGGCCGCCGAGGGCACCGCCATGGAGCTCGACGACTGCGCCTTCCCGCTGCTGCGCGGCATCGAGATCACCGACGACCCGAACGTCGCGTTCGACGGCGCCAACGTGGCCCTCCTCGTGGGTGCCCGCCCGCGTACGAAGGGCATGGAGCGCGGCGACCTGCTGGAGGCCAACGGCGGCATCTTCAAGCCGCAGGGCAAGGCCATCAACGACAACGCCGCGGACGACATCAAGGTCCTCGTCGTCGGCAACCCGGCCAACACCAACGCGCTCATCGCGCAGGCCGCCGCGCCGGACGTACCGGCCGAGCGCTTCACCGCGATGACCCGCCTGGACCACAACCGGGCCATCTCGCAGCTGGCGAAGAAGACCGGCGCTGCGGTCACCGACATCAAGAAGCTGACGATCTGGGGCAACCACTCGGCCACCCAGTACCCCGACATCTTCCACGCGGAGATCGCCGGCAAGAACGCCGCCGAGGTCGTGAGCGACCAGCAGTGGCTGGCGGACACCTTCATCCCGACCGTCGCCAAGCGCGGTGCGGCGATCATCGAGGCCCGTGGCGCCTCCTCCGCCGCCTCCGCCGCGAACGCCGCCCTCGACCACGTCTTCACCTGGGTCAACGGCACCGCCGACGGCGACTGGACCTCCATGGGCATCCCGTCGGACGGCTCCTACGGCGTCCCGGAGGGCCTGATCTCCTCCTTCCCGGTGACCTGCAAGGACGGCAAGTACGAGATCGTCCAGGGCCTGAACATCAACGAGTTCTCGCGTGCGCGCATCGACGCCTCGGTCGCCGAGCTCGTCGAGGAGCGCGACGCGGTGCGCGGCCTGGGCCTGATCTGATCCGGTGATCCGGCCTGATCTCACCCGGCTGACCTGACCCGGCTGACCTGACCTGGCTGACCCGATCGCCAGAACCGCTCAGCGCCCCCGGTAGCTCTCCCGCTGCCGGGGGCGCGGTGTCTCCACGACGGGTGCCCCGCCCACGTACGGCCGCCGCAGCCGCAGGAACGGCAGTTCGATGGCGTGGTACGTCAGGAACGACAGGCCCACCGTCACCGGCAGAGCCACCAGCAGCGTGACCAGGAACGCGCCCCACACCGGCGGCAGCCCGCGCGGAAGCCACCCGTACCCGTACTCGCAGATCACCGTCAGCACCATGAAGTGCGTCAGGTACACCGAGAAGCTGACCTCGCCCAGGCGGGCGGCCGCCCGAGAGAGCGCCCCGCCGGGCCCCCGGTTCGCCACGTACGCCGCCACCACCAGCGCCCAGACGGCCCCCTCCGCACTGCTCCAGGCCAGCTTCAGCGGGCTGTCGGAGACGAACCCGTGGACCTGGTTGAACGACCACAGCAGTCCCACCGCCAGGGTGAGGGCGGCGGGAGGCAGCCAGCGGTTCCGCAGACGGCCCCGGTGGTGCAGGTACAGCCAGGCGGCGAGCATCCCCAGCAGGAACTGGTCGATGCGCCCGGCCAGGCCCAGGTACAGCGCGGCCGTGTGCGGCTCGGGCGCCGGGCTGCTCAGCCACACCAGCGCCCGCAGCAGCGAGACCGCCGCCAGCAGCCGCAGCAGGGCGCCGGGCCCGCGCTCGGTGAGGAGCCGGTTGAGCAGCGGGAAGACCAGGTAGAACTGCATCTCCACGCACAGGGTCCAGAAGACGCCCCCGTACGGCTGGGCGGGCGCGGCGAACGTCAGGATCCGCAGCAGGTCCTGGAACGTGGGTATGGCGATGTGCGTGGCCATGCCCAGGACGGCGATGACCAGGTAGAGCGGGTAGACGCGCAGCAGCCGGTTGGTCAGGAAGCGGCCGTAGCGGACGGGCTTTCCGTGCGCGCCCACGGTGAAGATAAAGCCGGACAGGACCATGAACAGGGCGACGCCCGTGTGCCCTTCGAAGACGAGGGTGGCGGCGGGGTTGGTGGAGTACAGCCAGTCGGTCACCGGCCTGAAGTCCCGGCCCTCGATGCGCGCGCCGAGGAGCTGGCACCCGTGGTAGAGCACGACCAGTACGGCGGCGGCGGCGCGCAGATGGTCGACGGGGGCGAGATAGACGCGGTCGCTGCTGCGCATGCCCGAACCCTAGGCGCGCCACCGGGCCGGGAGAGGGCGACGAGCCCAAGCGGTCATCCATACAGATCATTGCGCTTGTCCTATTGATTGCGTTGATCGCGTGTGTCGGAAACACGGGCGGGACGGCGTCGCGGACGGCGGCGTCCGCCGGGCGGGGACGCGCCCGCCTACCCGGCACGGAGTGAGCAAACCCACTTTCGCGCATGCTTTCCGCCACCCCGGGCAGGGTCCCCGGTCGCCAGCCACCGCTGGTGTGGACCGAACCGGGAATGGAAGGCAAACGCGATCGTGTCGGAACAACACACCATCCACGTGGGCGGAGCGTGGCGGGCCGCCGCCTCCGGCGCCACACGTGACATCCTCGACCCCGCCGACGCCACGACCCTCGCGGTCGTCGCCGAGGGCGGGGCCGAGGACACCGACGCCGCGATCGCCGCCGCACGCACCGCGTTCGACGAGGGCCCGTGGCCGCGTACCCCCGTCGCCGAACGGGCCGCGCTGCTGCGCCGCGTCGCCGACCTGCTCCAGCGCGACCGCGAGGAGATCGGTCTGCTGGAGAGCCGCGACGCCGGGAAGACCCTGGAGGAAGGGCGCGTCGACGTCGACTGCGTCACCGACGCCTTCCGCTACTTCGCCGACCTCGTGATGAACGAGAGCGGCGGCCGGGTCGTCGACGCCGGGTCACCGGACATCCACAGCGTGGTCGTGCACGAGCCCGTCGGGGTCTGCGCCCTCATCACGCCCTGGAACTACCCCCTCCTCCAGGCCAGCTGGAAGATCGCCCCGGCGCTGGCCGCGGGCAACACCTTTGTGATCAAGCCCAGCGAGATCACCCCGCTCACCACCGTCGCCCTCATGAGGCTCCTGGCCGAGGCCGGGCTCCCGGCCGGGGCCGGCAACCTCGTCACCGGCGCCGGCGACCCCGTGGGCGCCCGCATGTCCGAGCACCCGGACGTCGACCTCGTGTCGTTCACGGGCGGACTCCTCAGCGGTACGAAGGTGATGCGCGCCGCCGCCGACACCGTCAAGAAGGTCGCCCTCGAACTGGGCGGCAAGAACCCCAACGTGGTCTTCGCCGACGCCTGCGCCACCGACGAGGGCTTCGACACCGCCGTCGACCAGGCCCTCAACGCGGCGTTCATCCACAGCGGCCAGGTCTGCTCGGCCGGCTCCCGCCTCATCATCGAGGAGTCGCTGCGCGAGCGCTTCGTCGCCGAACTCGCCCGCCGCGCCGAGAAGATCCGTATCGGCCGGGGCACCGACAAGGGCGTCGAATGCGGCCCGCTCGTCTCCGCGCAGCAGCTCGCCCGCACCGAGGAGTACGTCTCCTCCGCCCTCGCCGAGGGCGCCGTCCTGCGCGCGGGCGGCGAACGGCCCGACGGCCCCGGCTACTTCTACCGCCCCACCGTCCTCGACCGCTGCCACCGGGGCATGCGGGTGGTGCGCGAAGAGGTCTTCGGCCCGGTCCTCACCGTCGAGACCTTCCGTACGGAGGACGAGGCCGTCGCCCTCGCCAACGACACCGAGTACGGGCTCGCCGGCGGCGTCTGGTCCGCCGACGCCGGCCGCGCCCGGCGCGTCGCCGGACGGCTGCGGCACGGCACGGTCTGGATCAACGACTTCCACCCCTACCTGCCGCAGGCGGAGTGGGGCGGCTTCGGCAAGAGCGGCATCGGCCGCGAACTCGGCCCGGCCGGGCTCGCCGAGTACCGCGAGACCAAGCACGTGTACCAGAACCTCGCCCCGCGCCCCGTGCGCTGGTTCGCGGGCTGACGACGCGGGAGAGAAAAGATCATGAGCGCCAACCCTGTGTACGACTATGTCATCGTCGGAGGCGGAACCGCCGGTTCCGTCATCGCCCACCGCCTCACGGCCGACCCTGACGTCACGGTCGCCGTCATCGAGGGCGGCCCGAGCGACGTCGACCGGCCCGACGTCCTGACGCTGCGCCGCTGGATGGGCCTGCTCGGCGGCGACCTCGACTACGACTACCCCACCGTCGAGCAGCCACGCGGCAACTCCCACATCCGGCACAGCCGCGCCCGCGTGCTCGGCGGCTGCTCGTCGCACAACACCCTCATCTCCTTCAAGCCCCTGCCGTCCGACTGGGACGAGTGGGAGGAGGCCGGCGCCGAGGGCTGGAACGCGGCCGCCATGGACCCGTACTACGACAAGCTCCTCAACAACATCGTCTCGGTCGACGAGAAGGACCGGAACGCCATCGCCCGCGACTTCGTCGACGCCGCCCAGGCCGCGCTCGGCGTTCCGCGCGTCGAGGGGTTCAACAAGAAGCCGTTCCACGAGGGCGTCGGCTTCTTCGACCTGGCGTACCACCCGGAGGACAACAAGCGCTCCTCCGCCTCGGTCGCGTACCTCCACCCGGTCATGGACCGGCGGCCCAACCTCCATCTGATGCTGGAGACCTGGGCGTACCGGCTGGAACTGGACGGTACGCGGGCGCGCGGCGTCCACGTCCGTACGAAGGACGGCGCCGAGCGGCTCGTCCAGGCGCGGCGCGAAGTCCTCGTCTGCGCGGGCGCCGTGGACACGCCCCGGTTGCTGCTGCACTCCGGCATCGGGCCGCGCGCCGACCTGGAGAAGCTGGGCATCCCCGTCGTCCACGACCTGCCGGGCGTCGGCGAGAACCTGCTCGACCACCCCGAGTCGGTCATCGTCTGGGAGACGCACGGTCCGATACCCGAGAACTCCGCCATGGACAGCGACGCGGGGCTCTTCGTGCGCCGCGACCCCGACTCACCGGGGCCGGACTTGATGTTCCACTTCTACCAGATCCCGTTCACCGACAACCCGGAGCGGCTCGGCTACCAGCGCCCCGCGCACGGCGTGTCGATGACGCCGAACATACCCAAGCCCCGCAGCCGCGGCCGCCTCTACCTGACGAGCGCCGACCCGGACGTCAAGCCCGCGCTCGACTTCCGCTACTTCACGGACGAGGACGACTACGACGGCCGCACGCTCGTCGACGGCATCCGCATCGCGCGGGAGATCGCGAAGGCCGAGCCGCTGGCCGGCTGGCTCAAGCGCGAGGTCTGCCCGGGGCCCGAGGTCACCGGCGACGCGGAGCTGAGCGAGTACGCCCGCAAGGTCGCCCACACCGTCTACCACCCGGCCGGCACCTGCCGTATGGGTGCGGTGGACGACGAACAGGCCGTCGTCGGCCCCGACTTGAAGGTACGGGGCCTGGACGGCATCCGGATCGCCGACGCGTCCGTCTTCCCGACCATGCCGGCCGTCAACCCGATGATCGGGGTGCTGATGGTCGGCGAAAAGGCCGCCGAACTACTGGGAGGTGGTGCCTGATGAGCACCCCCGCGAGTTCCTCCATGAAGCCCCCCACTGCTGCGACCGCCCCCGCGAACGCCCCTGCGGACGGCTCCGCGCCCGCGCCCGCGGACACCCCTGCGGGTACCTCCGCCCAGGCGCCCGCACACCTGCCCGGGGACGTGCCCGCGAACGCGACCGGGGAGGCCCCCGCGCGTGTGCCCGGGAGCCGGTCCGGGGGTGCGCCTGCTGACGTGCCCGCTGACGTGCCCGCGCGTGTGCCCGGGAGCCGGTCCGGGGGTGCGCCCGCGAACGAGCCCGGGGGTGCGCCTGCTGACGTGCCCGCTGACGTGCCCGCGAGTGTGCCTGCGAGCCGGTCCGGGGGCGTGTCCGCGAACGAGCCCGGGGGTGCGCCGGTGAACGAGCCCGGGGGCGTGTCCGCGAACGAGCCCGGGGGTGCGTCTGCCGGCGCTGGGCTCGGCGACGTGCCCGGGGGTGGGGTCGCGGACGACTCCGCGCATCCGCCCGTGTTCTCCGTCCAGGGGCTGTGGAAGGTCTTCGGGCCCAAGGCCGAGCGCGTGCCCGGCGACGCCGAGCTGGCCGAGCTGTCCGCCGCCGAGCTGCGGGAGCGGACCGGCTGCACCGCCGCCGTGCGGGACGTGTCGTTCGACGTGCGCAGGGGCGAGGTCTTCGTCGTCATGGGCCTGTCCGGCTCCGGCAAGTCCACCCTCGTACGCTGCCTGACCCGGCTCATCGAGCCGACCTCCGGCACCGTCGCCATCGACGGCGAGGACGTCCGGTCCATGGACCGGACCCGGCTGCGTGAACTGCGCCGCCACCGTGCCGCGATGGTGTTCCAGCACTTCGGCCTGCTGCCGCACCGCACGGTCCTCGACAACGTCGCCTACGGGCTGGAGATCCAGGGCGTCGGCCGTGCCGAGCGGCGCGCCAGGGCCGCCGAGGTCGTCGCCAAGGTGGGCCTGGAGGGCATGGAGGGCCGCAGGCCGGAGCAGCTCTCCGGCGGCCAGCAGCAGCGCGTCGGCCTCGCCCGGGCGCTCGCCGTCGACCCGGAAGTGCTGCTCTTCGACGAGCCGTTCAGCGCGCTCGACCCGCTGATCCGGCGCGACATGCAGGAGGAGGTCATCCGGCTCCACCACGAGGAGGGCCGCACGATGATCTTCATCACCCATGACCTGAACGAGGCCCTGCGCCTGGGCGACCGGATCGCGCTGATGCGCGACGGCCGGATCGTGCAGCTCGGCACGCCCGAGGAGATCGTCGGCGCGCCCGCCGACGACTACGTACGCGACTTCGTCCGCGACGTGCCGCGCGAGCAGGTCATCACGGTACGCAGCGCCATGCGTCCGCCCTGCGGGGACGAGACCTCCGGGCCGGCCGTCGCCCCCGGCGCCACCGTGTCCGAGGCCATCGAGGCCGTCGCCCGCAGCGGCGGCCCGGTACGGGTCGTCGAGTCCGGCCGGTGCGTGGGCGTCGTGGACCACAAGGACCTGCTGTCGGTGGTCGCCGGCGTCCCGGCCGGGAAGGCGGCGGCATGACCGCGACCGTCACAACCGCCCCCGTACGGCCCCGGCTGCCGGCCGCGCTCACGTTCTGGCCGCTGGCCGCCGCCGTCGTCCTCGTACCGCTCGGCGTCCTCTTCGCGGGCGGCGGCAGCTGGCCCGCCTCGCTCTCCGTTGATCTCTCCGGGCCGCTCGGCTCCGCCAGCGACTGGATCATCGACCACCGGGACAGCCACCCGCTGTTCCTGTACTTCTTCGGCCACATCAGCAACGCCGTCGTGCTGTCCGTGCGCGCCGTCTACCTGCTGCTGCTGGCCGTCGGCTGGGCCGGCGTCACCGCCGCGGCCGGGCTGATCGCCTGGCGGGTCGCGGGCGTACGCGTCGCGCTCGGCGCCACCGCCGCCTTCGCCGTGTGCGGACTGCTCGGCATGTGGGTGCCCACCATGCAGACGCTCGCGCTCATGGTCGTCGCGGTGGCCGCGTCCGTCGCGCTCGGCGGGCTGCTGGGCCTGGCCGCCGGGCTCTCGGACCGTACGTACCGGGCGCTGCGCCCCGTGCTCGACACCATGCAGGTGCTGCCGGCGTTCGCGTACCTGCTGCCCGTGGTGCTGGTCTTCGGCATCGGCGTACCGGCGGCCGTCCTCGCGACCGTCGTCTACGCCGCGCCGCCCATGGCCCGCCTCACCGCGCTCGGGCTGCGCGCCGCCGACCCCGGCGTCCTGGAAGCCGCCGCCTCGCTCGGCGCGACCGGCAGGCAGCGGCTGCTGACCGCACGCCTGCCGCTCGCCCGCAAGGAACTGCTCCTCGGCGTCAACCAGTCGATCATGATGGCCCTGTCGATGGCCGTCATCGCCTCCGTCATCGGCGCGGGCGGCCTCGGCGACCGCGTCTACCAGGCGCTCGCCTCCGTCGACGTGGGCGCCGCACTCGCCGCCGGTATCCCGATCGTGCTGCTCGCCGTGGTGCTCGACCGTACGGCGACGGGCGCCCGGTCCGGCGGCGGCGGGCGCGCGGCGGCCCGGCGGGGCTGGACCGGTGCGGCCGCCGTGCTCGTGCTGGTCGCCCTGGCCGGCCGGTTCGCGGACCGGCTCACCTGGCCCGAGTCCTGGCACGTCGACATCGCCGAGCCGGTCAACCGGGCCGTCGACTGGATGACCGCCCACCTCTACTCCGGCGTCCCGGTCATCGGCGGCACGGCCGACTGGGCCGCGGGCTTCACCGGCTGGGTGCTCGACCCGGTGCGCGACGGGCTCCAGGCGCTGCCCTGGTGGGCGGTGCTGCTGCTGGTCGGCGCGCTGGCGCTGCTGGTCGGCACCTGGCGTACGGCGCTGACGGCCGTCGCCGCGATGGGCGCCATCGGTGTGCTGGGCGTGTGGGACGCGTCGCTCGACACCCTCTCCCAGGTGCTGGCCGCCGTGGCCGTCACCCTCGTCCTGGGCTTCGGCATCGCGGTGGCGGCGGCGCGCAGCGCGCGTTGCGAGCGCTGCCTGCGCCCGGTCCTGGACGTCTTCCAGACCATGCCGCAGTTCGTGTACCTGATCCCCGTGGTGGCCCTCTTCGGCGTGGGCCGCGCCCCGGCGGTGGCCGCCGCCGTGGTCTACGCCCTGCCCGCCGTCGTCCGCATCACCACCCAGGGCCTGCGGGGCGTCGACCCCGTCGCGCTGGAGGCCGCCCGCTCGCTGGGGGCCACGGGGTGGCAGCAGCTGCGCCAGGTCCAACTGCCGCTGGCCCGTCCGGCGCTGCTGCTCGCGGTCAACCAGGCGGTCGTCCTCGTCCTCGCCGTCGTCATCATCGGCGGCCTGGTGGGCGGTGGCGCGCTCGGTTACGACGTCGTCTTCGGCCTTGCGCAGGGCGACCTGGCGACCGGTCTGGTCGCGGGCGCGGCCATCGTGTGCCTGGGCCTGATGCTCGACCGGGTCACCCAGCCCGTACGAAAGGAGGCCTGACATGCGGACGGCCCGAACCACCGTGTGCGCCGCCGCCGCGCTGGGCCTGGTGGCCCTCACCGGCTGCGGCGCGGCCGACATGACCAAGCAGGCGTCCCCGTACGCCGCCGCCCAGGGCACGAAGACGGTCACCCTCTCCCTCCAGTCGTGGGTGGGCGCGCAGGCCAACGTCGCCGTGGCGAAGTACCTGCTCGAACACGAGCTCGGCTACCGGGTGGACACCGTCCAGGTGGACGAGGTCCCGGCCTGGGACGCGCTCAGCCAGGGCCGGGTGGACGCCATCCTGGAGGACTGGGGCCACCCGGAGCAGGAGAAGCGGTACGTCACCGACAAGAAGACCATCGCGCGCGGCGGGAACCTGGGCGTGACGGGCCACATCGGCTGGTTCGTACCGACGTACTTCGCCGAGGCGCACCCGGACGTCACCGACTGGAAGAACCTCGACAAGTACGCCGGTCGGCTCCGTACGGCGGAGAGCGGCGGCAAGGGCCAGCTGCTGGACGGTTCCCCGTCCTACGTCACCAACGACAAGGCGCTGGTGGAGAACCTCGACCTGGACTACAAGGTCGTCTTCGCGGGCTCCGAGGCGGCGCAGATCACCCAGATCAAGCAGTTCGCCAAGGAGAAGAAGCCCTTCCTGACGTACTGGTACAAGCCGCAGTGGCTGTTCGAGAAGGTGCCGATGACGGAGGTGAAGCTGCCCCCGTACAAGGAGGGCTGTGACGCCGACCCGAAGAAGGTCGCCTGCGCCTACCCGCACACCCCGCTGCAGAAGTACCTCAACGCGGACTTCGCGGAGAAGGGCGGGAAGGCGGCCGCCTTCCTGAAGAACTTCCGCTGGACGACCGAGGCGCAGAACGACGTCGCGCTGATGATCGCCGAGCAGAAGCTCTCCCCGGAGGCGGCGGCCGAGAAGTGGGTCAGGGCGAATGAGTCCACGTGGCGGGCCTGGCTCCCCTCCTAGCCCCGGAGAGCGGGCGGCCCGCACGGCGACCGGTAAGGCCGCGCGCGCCGTTGGCGTACTGGGGCGGTCCCCGTGGGCGTGCGGGGACCAGGGGGCCAGTCAGTCGGTGGCCGTGCTCCGGAGCAGGAGGAGTGCGATGTCGTCGGTGTGCCGGTGCGGGGGAGGGGCTTGGCGCAGGATCGTGTCCATGAGGAGGTCGAGGTCCTGGTCGGCGGCTTCGTCGAGGTGGGCGGCGACGTCGGTGATGGCCTGCTCGATGTCCGTGTCGGCGGTTTCGACCAGGCCGTCGGTGTAGAGGGCGAGCAGGGTGCCGGTGCGCAGCGGGATGTCCGTCACCGGGTACGTGGCCTCCGGGACGATGCCCAGTACCGGGCCGGGTGTCACGTCCACGGGGTGGGCGTGGCCGTCCGGGTGGCGCAGGAGCGGTGGTGGGTGGCCCGCGCTGACCAGGTGGGCGCGGTGGCGGGTGAGGTCGAGGTGGGCGTACAGGCAGGTGGTGAACAGGCCCGGGTCCAGGTCCAGGAGCAGGCGGTTGGTGCGGGCCAGCACCTCGTCGGGCGAGGCGCCCGCGGTCGCGTGGGTGTGGACGGCGGTACGGACCTGGCCCATGAGCGCGGCGGCCGAGACGTTGTGGCCCTGGACGTCGCCGATGACGGCCGCGGCGGTGGTGGCGTCGAGGCGGATCAGGTCGTAGAAGTCGCCGCCGATGTCCATGCCCCGGGTGGCCGGCAGGTAGCGGGCGGCGACCTGGAGGCCGGTGACTGCGGGGAGGGTGTGCGGCAGCAGGGCCTCCTGGAGCCCGTGGGCGAGCTGGTGTTTGGCGTCGTACAGCCGGGCCCGGTCCAGCGCCTGGGCGATGAGCCCGGCCAGTGAGGTGAGCACGGCCCGCTCCTCGGCGGGGAAGGCCCGGGGCCGGTCGTACGTCAGTACGCAGATGCCCACCGGACGGCCGGAGATGATCAGCGGCAGGAAGGCCCACGCCTGCTTGCCGCTGATGAGCGGGGCCTCCGGGTAGATGCGCGCCATCTCGTCGGGGTGCGTGAAGAACGACGGCACGCCGGTGGCGAGGGCCTGCCCCGCCGGGGTGACGCGGGTGTCGAGGGGGAGGCCGTCGAGGCGTTCGATGATGTACGGCGGGTAGCCGCGCGAGCCGATGATCCGCAACCGTCCGGACTCGGCGGTGGACAGCACCAGGCCGTGGGCGCCGAACGCGGGCATGATCTGATCGGCGACCAGGTCCACCACGTCCCGCACCCCCACGGCCTCGGTGAGCGCGGCGGCCAGGTGCATCAACTGGTAGAGCTGACCGGCGCGGGCGGGTGCCGGGGCGGGCAGCGGCTGGTGCAAGTCGGGTTCCCGGCCCGGCGTGAATCCGGGCGTGGGACCGGGCGTGGGACCGGAGGTGAGGTCGGGCGTGGGACCGGCCGTGGGACGGGGCCCGGTACTGGACGGGGTGATGCGCACGCTGATGCCGCTCGCGTCCGGGTAGAGCCGGAAGTCCAGCCACTGGTCGGGCGGGCGGCAGGCCGTGAACGACACGGGCTGACGGCTGATGACCGCGGCACGGTAGCGGTCCTCGTACACCGGATCGTCCAGCCAGGGCAGGGCCTGCCACGGCAGTGTGCCCAGCAGCTCGTCGGCGCCGCGGCCGAGCAGCTCGGCGCCCCTGGCGCTGAGGAAGGTGATGCGGCCCTGGAGGTCGAGCGCGCAGCACCCTTCGGGCAGGCGCTCGGCGAAGTCGGCGGCCGCCAGGGCCGGTTGCGGCGCGGTCCGAAGACCGGCCGGCGGGGCGGCGGCCAGGATGCGCGGCTCGTCGGGCGCCGTCACGGGACGCCCGGCGCGGGCGGCCTCGTCCAGCAGCCGGGCCAGCCGCCGGCTGCTGGACGCGATGTGGCCGCGCTCGCGCCGTGTCATACGGGGCGGATGACTGCCCGGCCACATCAGGAGCAGGGCACCCCAGCGGCGGTCACCGGCGACGGGGGTGGCGGCCAGCGCGAGCGGGTAGGGCAGCGCCACCGCGGTGCGCGGATAGCCGCGGGCCAGCTCGTCCTGGCCGCCGACCCAGATGAGACGGTTCTCGCGGACCGCGTCGGCCACCGGGGCGGGGGCGGCCAGGGCGACCCTCGCCCACGGCGCGGCGACGTCGGGGGGCGCGCCGCCCACCACGACCAGGCGGAGGACCTGCTCCTGAGGCACCAGCAGGTAGAAGGCGCCGATGGACGCGCCGGTACGGCGCATGGCCTCGCCGAGCGCCGCGTCCAGCTCTCCGGCGTTCGCCGGCTCGTCGCCACTGGTCACCGGTCACCCCTCGCGCCATCGGCCGCCAGGGCGGGACCGGCCGGCGGCTCACGCCAGGTCGTCGAACATGTCCAGCAGCGCATGCTCGTCCGCCTCCGGCGCCCGCCGCTCCGCCTGCGGCACCTGTTCGGCCCATACCGTCTTGCCCTGCGGCATGAACCGCGCGCCCCAGCTCTTGGTGAACTGCGCCACCAGGAACAGTCCGCGCCCGCCCTCCTCGGTCGTGGCGGCGCGCCGGATGCGCGGCGAGGAGTTGCTGTGGTCGGACACCTCGCAGATCAGCGCTCCGTCGCGCAGCAGCCGCAGCGACACCGGTCCCTCGCCGCCGTACCGCACGGCGTTGGTGACCAGCTCACTGACCACCAGGCCGGTGGTGAACTCCAGGTCCGCCAGGCCCCAGTCGGCCAGTTGCCGGCGTACCAGCTCCCTGGCGCCCGCGACCACCGAGGGGTCGGGCGGCAGCTCCCAGGACGCCACCCGGTCCTCGGGCAGCGCGCGCACCCGGGCCAGCAGCAGGGCCACGTCGTCGCGCGGGCCGCCGGGCAGCAGCGTGCCGGTGATCCGGTCGCAGGCGCGCTCCACAGACGTCTCGCCGCCCTCACCAGGGCCGCCCCCGCCGCTCAGCGCGGCCAGCAGTTGCCGCATCCGCGCCTCGGTGTTCCCGTATCCGCGCCCCTCCTTCAGCAGCCCGTCGGTGTACAGCGCCAGCAGGCTGCCCGGGGCCAGCTCGACGGAGGCGGACTCGTACGGCTGGAGCCCGCCGAGCCCGAGTGGCGGGCCGGCCGGGATGTCGACCATCCGGGCCGTGCCCCCGGGCGGGGCCACCGCGGGCGGCGGATGCCCGGCCCGGGCCGCCGTCATGCGGCAGCACACCGGGTCGTACACCACGTACAGGCACGTCGCCGCCGTGGCCGGGTCCTGCTCCTCGGCCGGGTCGTCGGAGGCGCGGCCGACCAGGTCGTCCAGGTGGGCCAGCACCTCCTCCGGCGGCAGGTCGAGACCGGCCAGGGTGCGCACCGCCGTGCGCAGCCGCCCCATGGTGGCCGCCGCGTGCAGGCCGTGCCCGGCCACGTCGCCGACGACCAGCGCCGCCCGCATCCCGGACAGCGGGATCGCGTCGAACCAGTCGCCGCCCACGCCCAGGCCGGTGTCGGCGGGCAGGTAGCGGAAGGCGAGGTCGGCGGCGGCCAGCCGGGGCAGGTCGCGCGGCAGCAGGCTGCGCTGAAGGGTGAGGGAGGCGTTGCGCTCCCGGCTGAAGCGGCGGGCGTTGTCCACGCTGATGGCGGCGCGGGCGGCCAGCTCCGCCGCGAGGGTGATGTCGTCCTCGTCGTACGGCCTGGCGCTGCCGCACCGGTAGAACCCCGCCAGCCCGAGGATCGCGCCCCTGGCGCACAGCGGGGCGCCCACGTAGGCGTGCACGCCCTCGCCCAGCAGGTCCACGGGGTGGCCGCCGCCGGCCGGGCGCGCCGCCGCGGCGGTGGCCGGCTCCGAGCCGGCGACCGGCCCCGATGCGGCAACCGGCCCCGATGCGGCAACCGGCCCCGAGCCGGTGACCGGCCCCGAGCCGGCGACCGGCCCCGATTCGGCGACCGGCCCCGAGCCGGTGACCGGCCCCGATTCGGCGACCGGCCCCGAGCCGGTGACCGGCACGGATTCGGCGACCGGCTCCCCGCTGCCGAGACAGCGCGCCTGCGGGGTACCGGCCGGGTACGTGACCGGCCCGCCCGCCCCGGCGTCGCGCACCGTGTCCTCGCCGGACCGGGTGGCTGCGCGGCGCAGCGGCGTACCGGGGCCGACCGGGCCCGGCGGGGGTTCCTCGCCCGCGAGGACGCTCTCGACCAGGTCCACGACGACGAGGTCGGCGAACCGGGGCACCGCGATCTCGGCCAGTTCCTCCGCGGTGCGGCGCATGTCCAGCGTGGTGCCGACGTGCACGCCCGCCTCGTTCAGCAGGGACAGCCGTCCGCGCGCCTCCGCGGCGAGGCGGCCGACACCCGGCTCGCCCACCAGCAGCAGCCACGCGTCGGGGCGGCTGCCGGGCGGCTGGGCGGGCTGCTGCTCCCCGGCGGAGGCGGGGGCGGGGGCCGAGGGGCCGAGCAGGGGCACCTTCCGACCGTCGGGGGCGGTCGCGGTCGCCGTCCCAGCCGCCGCCCCGGTCGCCGTCCCCGCCACGGTCGCGGTGGCCGTACCCGCCGCCGCCCCGGTCCCCGTACCCGCCCCCGGACCCTCCCGGAAGCTGACCTCGACGGCGGCGCCCTCGGCGTCGCCGTGGCGCAGCGCCTTGCGGCGCAGGGCTGCCACGCGGCCGCCCGCGAGGCCGACCTCGGCGGACGTCTCCTCGTGGGAGGAGATCAGCTCCACGGCCGCCTCCAGCAGCGCCAACCGCTCCCGCCGGGCCAGCTGGGGAGCCGCTCCGCCGGGAATCGCCGGCTCGCCCGGGCGGAAGTCGAGCCCGGCGCGGGGGCCGCGCTCCCTGGCACGGAGGAAGGACCTCATCAGGTCGCGCTCCCTGGCGGAGCTGAGCTCCAGCAGGCGCTCGCCGATCCGGTCGGTGGCGTCCCGGAGCGCCAGGGCCATGCCCGGCTTGGCCAGCTCCTCGGGCACCGAGAGGTTGACCGCGCCCTGCACGGTGCCGCTCACAGGATCGTGCACCGGCGCGGCCATGCAGGTCAGCGCCTTGAGATTGTGCAGGAAGTGCTCGTGGCCCACGACCACGAACGGCGCCTTGGTGCTCAGCGCCATGCTGACGCTGCTGGTGCCCATGAAGCGCTCGTCGACGTTGGCGCCCGGCACCAGGGACGCCTCGTCCATCAGCTCCAGCCCCACCCGGTCGCCCCGCCGGTCGATGATGTTCGCCTCGGCGTCGGCCAGGGCCACCGTGACCGGCAGACCGGAGAACCGCCCGCACAGCCGTTCCAACACCGGCGCGGCGGCCCGTATCAGGCGCGAGTCCGGGTCCAGGTCGCTCTCGACGGGCAGCACCATGCCCTCGCGGTCGATGCCGAGCGACTGCGAGCGCTCCCAGGAGGCGAGGATCTCGGCGCGCACTCCGGCACCGGACCGCTCCCCGCCGCGTTGGGCTCTCACAGGCGTCGGATACGACTCCACGGAACCAGGTTAATCAGGCATATGGGGCACCGCCTGTCCGCGGCCGCCGGGCGCGCACCCGGTGGCGCCCCGCTGCCCGGCCCACAGCCCGCGCCCGCCGCCCGTCAGGCGTCAGGCGTCAGGCGTCAGGCGTCAGGCGCCGACCGTGCCGTCGACGCCCTCGCGGAGGAGGTCCGCGTGGCCGTTGTGGCGGGCGTACTCGTGGATGAGGTGCAGCATCACATGGCGCAGCGACACGTCGACGTTCCACCGGGCGTTGTGGCCGGTGACGTCCAGCGACGCGGCCGAGGCCTCGATACGGCGCGCGTGCTCGACCTCCGCCCGCCAGGCGGCGAACGCCTCCGAGCGCGTGGCTCCCGTGGCGTCGTACGCCACCTGGTAGTCGCCGTCGGGCGACCAGACGAGCGGCACGTCCTCGGCGTTGATCGTCCGGCGGAACCAGGCGCGTTCCACCTCCGCCATGTGGCGGACCAGGCCGAGGAGGGACAGCGTGGAGGGGGGCATCGAGCGGCGGCGCAGGTCCTCGTCCGACAGGCCGTCACACTTCATGGCGAGGGTGGCGCGGTGGTAGTCGAGGAAGGCGCGCAGCATCGTGCGCTCGTCCCCGACGAGCGGCGGACCGGTACGTGCGGTGGTGGTCATGGAGAATCCTCCTCCAGCGGGCGGGCGGGTTCCCAGGATGGTTCACACCCGGCGGCGTGGCCCAGCGGATTTCGGCGGGCGCCTCGAAAAGCGGTGGCCCCCGCGGACGTACCGATCTATGGTCGCGGCCATGGGGATCAAGGGGATCACGGGTATCGCGGGCATCACGGGGGTCGTGGGGGCGGACGACATCGACGAAGCGGTGGCACTCACCGCCCGCGCGCTGCGCGGCGTCGCGGACCGGGACTGGTCCGGCGCGGCGGCCGGGCTGGAGTGGAGCTGCTACGACACGGCCGTCCACATCGCGGGCGACTTCACCGGCTACGCCGCCCAGTTGACCGGCCGTGCCACCGACACGTACGTCCCCTTCGAGATCACCCCCGACCCCGGCACCACCCCGGCCGGTCTCATCCACGTCATCGAGGCGACCGGCGGGCTGCTGTCCGCCGCCGTCCGCACCACGCCCGACGAGGTGCGGGCGTGGCATCCGTACGGCATGGCCGGGGCCGACGGCTTCGCGGCGATGGGCGTCGTCGAGGCGCTGCTGCACACGTACGACATCCTCGGCGCCCTCGACGTCCCCGACTGGCGGCCGCCCCCGCACCTGTGCGCCCGGGTCCTGGACCGCCTCTTCGCGCACGCCCCGCGCACGGACGACCCGTGGCGGACCCTGCTGTGGGCCACCGGCCGCGCCGAGCTCGACTTGCTGCCCCGCCTGGCGGCCTGGCGCTGGTACGCCCAGCCCCTGCGCGCCGAACGCCTGCTGCTGTGCGAGGTGTCGCCCCACCTGGCGGCCGACCTGCACGGCGGCGGCAGCGGCGGTTTCGCGTGGGCGGGCGACGGGCCGGAGCGCGGCACGCGGTTCGCCGGCGGGATGGTGGTGAAGGCCCGCGAGGACGGCACGTACCGCCCGGGCTGGGGTACCTACGCCATCGTCCGCGCCGGCGACGGCCGCGCGGTGGGCGGCATCGGCTTCCACGCCGCCCCCGACGCCGAAGGCCAGGCCGAGATCGGCTACGACCTGGTGGAGGCGGCGCGCGGCCAGGGCTACGCCACCGAGGCGCTGCGCGCGCTGGCCGACTGGGCCTTCACCCACCCGGAGGTGACCGTCCTGCGCGCCACCGTCGACCGCGGCAACACGCCCTCGCACGGGGTCGTCACCCGCGCCGGCTTCACCGAGGCCGCCGCCACCGACGACGGCATCCGCTACGAGCTGCGGCGCGGCTGAAAGCATCGGCGGCGGCCGTCAGGCCGTCACTTGGCCAGGCCCTCGTACTGGCCCGGCGTGTAGTGGCCCGGGACCATGCGCGTGGTGACCGCGAAGCGGTTCCAGGCGTTGATGACGGTGATCGCGGCGATCAGCTGGGCCAGCTCCGCCTCCTCGAACTGCTTGGCCGCCCTCGCGTACACCTCGTCGGGGACGAAACCGTCCGTCAGGACGGTGATGGCCTCGGTCAGTTCGATTGCCGCGAGCTCCTTGTCGGTGTAGAAGTGCCGGGACTCCTCCCACGCGCTGAGCTGGACGATCCTTTCGACCGACTCGCCCGCCGCCAGCGCGTCCTTGGTGTGCATGTCCAGGCAGAAGGCGCAGTGGTTGAGCTGCGAGGCGCGGATCTTGACCAGTTCCAGGAGGACCGGGTCGACGCCCTGCCGGGCGGCGGCGTCCAGCCGGACCATGGCCTTGTAGACCTCGGGAGCGTGCCGGGCCCAGGGGAGGCGGGGGGTGTGCTCGGTCGCGTACTCAGGTGCGTTGTGAGTCATGGCTATGACCGTACGTGGGCTGTGGCGCAGAGGTATGGTCCACTTTCATGACGGATTCCTGGGCCACTTTCGGGGCCGACCTTCATCTGGAGCTGCGTGGCCCGGGGTTGCGTTCCGGCCTGATGGACGCGTTGCGCGAGGCGGTTCGGACCGGGCGGCTGGCGCCCGGGACCCGGCTGCCGTCCTCCCGTTCGCTCGCCGCGGACCTGGGCATCGCCCGCAACACGGTCGCCGACGCGTACGCCGAGCTCGTCGCCGAGGGCTGGCTGACGGCCCGTCAGGGCTCCGGCACGCGGGTCGCCCAGCGCGCCACCCCGCGCCCCGCGCCGCGCCCCGGCTCACGCCCCGCCCCCGGCCTCAACGCCACCTTCCCCACCCCGTCCGCGGCGAACGCGTCCAGCCGCAGCCCCCGGGCCCGTACCCCGTGCACATCCAGCCGCTCGTGCCGTACGCCGCCCGTGATGCCCTACGCCACCCCCCGCCGGG
>NZ_JAUEPL010000036.1 GCF_030406405.1 Streptomyces ficellus | reverse complement strand
AGGACGGTCAGGGTGGCGGTCAGCCGCATGACGTCGTCACCCGGTTCGCCCTTGGTGATGACCACGGTGAGTTCGCCGTGCGGCGCGCCCTGGGCTTCCTTGGTGAGGCCCTTCCAGGTGCCGAGGATTACGGGCTGCTCTTCCTGCCCGTCAGCGCGCTGACCGCGCTGTGGGTGCGGGGGGCCGACCTTGTCACCGCGCCGATCAGCGTGCCGATCGCCTTCGCCGTCGGGGTCGTACCGATCGCCGGCGGCACCGGCGGGTTCGGCGGCCGCACCATGGCCGTGGTCACCGCGCTCGCCGTGCACGCCGGCTGGCTGTACGGCGGCACGCTGGTGGCGGGCCTGATCACCTCCGTACGCAAGGTACGGCTGATGGGGCGGCGGCAGCGGGCCGCGGCCGCCGCCCGGGCGACCCAGCGCTGACGCCCCGCGGCGGGGTGCCGGCGCGGGGCGTCAGCGCGCCCCGGCGGCCATCGCCGCGCCCACGATCCCCGCGTTGTTCTGCAGCTCCGCCGGGGCGATCTCGGCACGGACGCCCTTGATCAGCGGCAGGAACTTCTCCGCCTTGCGGCTCACCCCGCCGCCGATGATGAAGAGCTCCGGCGAGAACAGCATCTCGACATGGGCCAGGTACTTCTGCACCCGCTGGGCCCACTCCTCCCAGCTCAGGTCCTTGTCGTCCTTGACCTTCGTCGAGGCCCGCTTCTCCGCCTCGTGGCCGTCCAGCTCCAGGTGGCCCAGCTCCGTGTTGGGCACCAGCCGGCCGTCGGTGAACAGCGCGCTCCCGATGCCCGTACCGAAGGTCAGCATGATCACCGTGCCCTTGCGGCCGCGCCCCGCACCGAAGGTCATCTCGGCGATCCCGGCCGCGTCGGCGTCATTGAGGACGGTGATGGGCATGCCGCTCAGCCGCTCGCCGAGCAGCGCGGCCGCGTCGACGCCGATCCAGCTCTTGTCGACATTCGCGGCCGTACGGATGGTGGAGCCGGTGACGACACCGGGGAAGGTGACGCCGACCGGGCCCGACCAGCCGAAGTGGGCCACGACCTCGGCGACGCAGCCGGCGACGTCGTCCGGCGTCGAGGGCTGCGGGGTCAGTACCTTGTGGCGGGGCTCGGCCAGATCGCCGCGTTCGAGGTCCACGGGAGCGCCCTTGATCCCCGACCCGCCGATGTCCACTCCGAAGACGTTCATGGACCCAACGTTACGGGGCGGCGCTGACAGTCACCGCGACAGTCACTGCTTTTCGCTGAGAGCGGCGGCCTCCGCGCGCAGGTCCCGGCGCAGTTCCTTGGGCAGCGAGAAGGTGATCGACTCCTCGGCCGCCTTCACGATCTCCACGTCCTCGAAACCGCGCCGCGCCAGCCACTCCAGGACGCCCTCGACCAGGACGTCGGGGACGGAGGCGCCGGAGGTGACGCCGACCGTGGACACGCCCTCAAGCCACGCCTCGTCGATCTCCTCGGCGAAGTCGACCAGGTGGGCGTCCTTCGCGCCCGCGCCGAGGGCCACCTCCACCAGCCGGACCGAGTTGGAGGAGTTCTTCGAGCCGACCACGATGACCAGGTCGGCGTCGGCGCCCATCTGCTTGACGGCGATCTGGCGGTTCTGCGTGGCGTAGCAGATGTCGTCGCTCGGCGGGGAGATCAGCTTCGGGAACTTCTCCTTCAGCTTGTCGACCGTCTCCATCGTCTCGTCGACCGAGAGGGTGGTCTGGGAGAGCCAGACGACCTTCGACTCGTCCCGTACGGTGACGTTCTCGACGTCGTCCGGGCCGTCGACCAGCGTGATGTGGTCCGGGGCCTCGCCGGAGGTGCCGATGACCTCCTCATGCCCCTCGTGGCCGATCAGGAGGATGTCGAAGTCCTCGCTCGCGAACCGGACCGCCTCCTTGTGGACCTTGGTGACCAGCGGGCAGGTCGCGTCGATCGTCGCGAGCTTGCGCTCGGCGGCCTCCTGGTGGACGGTCGGCGCCACGCCGTGCGCCGAGAACATCACGATCGAGCCCTCGGGGACCTCGGCCGTCTCGTCGACGAAGATGGCGCCCTTCTTCTCCAGGGTCTGGACGACGTACTTGTTGTGGACGATCTCGTGCCGGACGTAGATCGGGGCCCCGTACTGCTCCAGGGCCTTCTCGACGGCGATCACGGCACGGTCCACGCCCGCGCAGTAGCCACGGGGAGCGGCGAGGAGGACGCGCTTGTCGGGCGACGGGCTGGCAGGCGTAGCAGTCATGCCTCCCATCGTAGGGCGTGCCGGAGAGCCGGAAGATCGGCCAGGTGGCTGAGACTGGTGGCTGGGACTGAAGGCACGGCGCGGCAGCACCGCGCGGCGGACCACCCGGTGCCGGTGGTGGACGTCGGTGCGCTGACGACGTTCGTCCTGCCCCACGCGCGCGTGGGGAGCGGTTCGCGGTACGGAGGGCTGGTTCGGGCACGCCGCCGCACCGGCCCAAGCACGTGGTCCCGAGGTGTGGTCTGCCCCCCGGCCCGCCGGGGAGGGTGGCCGCTTCGCGCGGCGAGGGCTCGGTGGCGGGGGCGTGCCGGTGCGCGGCGGCGGGGGCCCGGGGTTGTCGGTGGGGGCGCGTACGCTCGCTCGCATGGGTCTCAATACGTCTGCCGAAGCTCCCCTGCCCGTCGGTGAGGTGTCGCGGCTCATCGGGGGCTGGATCGACCGGCTCGGGGCCGTCTGGGTGGAGGGCCAGATCACGCAGCTGTCGCGGCGACCGGGCGCCGGGGTCGTGTTCATGACGCTGCGGGATCCGTCGTACGACATCTCCGTGAGCGTCACCTGCTTCCGGCAGGTCTTCGAGGCGGTCGCGGACGTGGTCTCCGAGGGGGCGCGGGTCGTGGTGTGCGCCAAGCCCGAGTGGTACGCGCCGCGCGGGCAGCTGTCGCTGCGGGCGACGGAGATAAGGCCGGTCGGGATCGGGGAGCTGCTCGCCCGGCTGGAGACGCTGAAGCGGGCCCTGGGCGCGGAGGGGCTGTTCGCGCCCGCCCGCAAGAAGCCGGTGCCGTTCCTGCCGCAGCTGATCGGCCTGGTGTGCGGCCGCGCGTCGGCGGCCGAGCGGGACGTCCTGGAGGTCGCACGGCGGCGCTGGCCGGCCGTGCGGTTCGAGGTGCGCAACGTCGCCGTGCAGGGCGTCCACGCCGTGCCCCAGGTGATCCAGGCCGTCAAGGAGCTGGACGAGCTGGCGGACGTGGACGTGATCATCGTGGCCCGCGGCGGCGGCAGCGTGGAGGACCTGCTGCCGTTCTCGGACGAGCAGCTCGTACGGGCGGTCGCCGACTGCCGTACGCCCGTGGTGTCGGCGATCGGGCACGAACCGGACTCGCCGCTGCTGGACCTCGTGGCGGACCTGCGGGCCTCCACGCCGACCGACGCGGCCAAGAAGGTCGTCCCGGACGTGGGCGAGGAGCTGGACCGGGTCCAGTCGCTGCGCGACCGCGCGCTGCGTACGGTGCGGGGCCTGCTGGACCGGGAGGAGCGCGGCCTCGCGCACGCGCTGGCCCGGCCCGTGATGGAGCACCCGCAGCGGATGGTGGACGAGCGGGAGGCGGAGGTGGACGCGCTGCTGGCGCGCAGCCGCCGGGTCCTCGGCCATCTGCTGGACCGGGCGGACTCCGAGCTGTCGCACACCCGCGCGCGCGTGGTGGCGCTCTCCCCGGCGGCGACGCTGGAGCGGGGTTACGCGGTGCTGCAACGGGCGGACGGGACGGTGGTCCGGTCGCCGGAGGACGTGTCGCCGGACGAGGAGCTGCGGGCCCGGGTGGCGGAGGGCGAGTTCACGGTGCGCGTGGACGCCGGCGGTGTCGTACCCCGCCCTTAGGCTGGGCGCATGGCAGCCAATACGACGGACGCGGTGACGAACGCGGCGACGGCCGATGAGACGGCGATCGGGTACGAGCAGGCGCGCGACGAGCTGATCGAGGTCGTGCGCCGGCTGGAGGCGGGCGGTACGACGCTGGAGGAGTCGCTGGCCCTGTGGGAGCGGGGCGAGGAACTGGCCAAGGTGTGCCGCCGCTGGCTGGAGGGCGCCCGCGCCCGCCTGGACGCGGCGCTGGCCGAACCGGGCCCCGAGGCCGGCCGGGAGCCCTGACCCGGGCGGCGGGCGGCGGGCGGCGCCGTAGGGCGGGGGTCCGGCAGGCAGGTGGAGGTGCCTGCTGTGAGACGGATCACCGGGCCACCGATTTAGTTGAAACTTCACCAATCACGAGCGTACGGTGGTGCATATCGCTTGATCCTTTGCACCTCCGAAAGGCAGCAGCATGTCCCTCGCCCTTGACCCCGCCGCCCAGGACCTTCTCTTCCGTGAGGCCCGCACCGCCAACACCTTCACCGACGAGCCGGTCACCGAGGAGCAGGTCCAGGCGATCTACGACCTGGTCAAGTACGGCCCCACGGCCTTCAACCAGTCCCCGCTGCGCATCGTCCTGGTCCGCTCCGCCGAGGCCCGCGAGCGCCTGATCCCGCACATGGCGGAGGGCAACCAGGCCAAGACCGCCGCTGCCCCGCTGGTCGCGATCCTCGCCGCGGACAACGAGTTCCACCAGGAGCTGCCGCAGCTGTTCCCGCACTTCCCGCAGGCCAAGGACGTGTTCTTCGCCGAGCGCCCGGTCCGCGAGCAGGCCGCCGGCCTGAACGCCGCCCTCCAGGCCGCGTACTTCATCGTGGGCGTCCGCGCCGCCGGCCTGGCCGCCGGTCCGATGACGGGCTTCGACTTCGCCGGCGTACAGAAGGAATTCCTCGACGGCGACCACACCCCGCTGATGATCGTCAACATCGGCAAGCCGGGCGACGACGCCTGGTTCCCGCGCAGCCCGCGGCTTGCGTACGACGAGGTCATCACCACCGTCTGAGGTCATCACCACGTCTGACCGGCCCCCGGGTCACCCGAGACCGACGGCCCCGGCACCATCCCCCCTGGTGCCCGGGGCCGTCTTCGTTCCTCAGGCCTTCTCCGGCCGCAGCGCGGTCGCCATGCGCACCAGCTGCTCGTGCGTCGCCGTACCGGTCACAACCGTGGTAACGCCCTTGTCGCGCAGCACCAGCGCGTCGTACTTGGGGCCCTCCCAGCGCTGCCACGTCCTGCCCGCCAGCTGCTGCCTGCGGCCCGTGTCCGACGCCTGGTGGGTCACCTCGGCGATGTACTTCTCCGCCGGCGCCGTCGACTGCTCCACCGCCACGTACTGCCGGTCGGGGGTCAGGAAGCCCAGGTGCCAGGCGTCGCCGTCCTGGCGGTCGTAGTCGACCGACGTCGGCTTCCAGCCCTCGGCCAGCCCCTCGGGCGCCAGGACCGGGTACGGCGCCGCGCGCTGGGCCGTCACCAGTTCGACCCGGTAGTCGACCGGCTTGATCGGGTCGGCCGTGTCGTCGTGCGGGATGAAGAGATACATCACGCCCGCGGCCACGCCGATGACCGCCATCGACTGGAACATCCCACGCACTGTCTGCTTGCCACGCATACCTGCCACGCCCCTATGGTCGCATCAGGGTGGCCTGCTCATACGTGGGCCCCTCTGCTCAATATGTCGACCTACCGATAGAGTCGCAGCACCCTCTTCACCACTTGCGGCCGTCGCCGTACAGAAAGGTGCGTACCGATGACCGACAATCATCTGCCGTCCGAGCTCGAGGTCTCGCCCGAGGCCCCCGACCGCAACCTCGCCCTCGAACTGGTCCGGGTCACCGAGGCCGCCGCCATGGCCGCCGGCCGCTGGGTCGGCCGGGGGGACAAGAACGGCGCCGACGGCGCGGCCGTACGGGCCATGCGTACGCTCGTGTCCACCGTGTCGATGAACGGCGTCGTCGTCATCGGTGAGGGCGAGAAGGACGAAGCCCCGATGCTGTTCAACGGCGAGCGGGTCGGCGACGGGACCGGGGCCGAGTGCGACATCGCCGTGGACCCGATCGACGGCACCACGCTCACCGCCAAGGGCATGCCGAACGCCATCGCCGTGCTGGCGGCGGCCGACCGCGGCAGCATGTTCGACCCGTCCGCGGTCTTCTACATGGACAAGCTGGTCACCGGCCCGGAGGCGGCCGACTTCGTCGACATCGACGCCCCGGTGTCGGTGAACATCCGCCGTGTCGCCAAGGCCAAGCACTCCTCGCCCGAGGACGTCACCGTCGTCATCCTCGACCGCCCGCGCCACGAGGGCATCGTCCGGGAGATCCGCGAGACGGGCGCACGGATCAAGTTCATCTCGGACGGCGATGTGGCCGGTTCGATCATGGCCGTGCGCGAGGGCACCGGTGTGGACCTGCTGATGGGCATCGGCGGCACGCCCGAGGGCATCATCAGCGCCTGCGCCATCAAGTGCCTGGGCGGTGTCATCCAGGGCAAGCTGTGGCCCAAGGACGACGAGGAGCGGCAGCGCGCGCTCGACGCGGGCCACGACCTGGACCGGGTGCTGTCGACCAACGACCTGGTCAGCGGCGACAACGTGTTCTTCGTCGCGACCGGCATCACGGACGGCGAGCTGCTGCGCGGCGTGCGCTACCGCGCCGAGACGGCGACGACCTCGTCGCTCGTGATGCGCTCGAAGTCGGGCACGATCCGGCAGATCGACTCCACGCACCGGCTGTCGAAGCTGCGCGCGTACAGCCAGATCGACTTCGACCGGGCCAAGTAGGCACGCACGGCGGTACGAAGAGGGGCGCCCCCATGTGCGGTGGGGGCGCCCCTTCCCGTACGGGCAGGCCGGGCGGTGGCCGTCAGCCCGCCGCGGCGATCTGCCGGCCCGTCGAGGCGGCCTTCTTCAGTTCCACCTCGCGCCGCCGGCGCCGCGCGAGCACGACACGGCGCTCGGCCGCGGTCAGGCCGCCCCACACGCCGTACGGCTCGGGCTGGAGCAGCGCGTGCTCCCGGCACTCGACCATGACCGGGCAGCGGGCGCAGACCCGCTTGGCGGCCTCCTCGCGCGCCAGCCGGGCGGCCGTGGGCTCTTTGGACGGGGCGAAGAACAGGCCGGCTTCGTCCCGGCGGCACACCGCCTCCGTGTGCCACGGCCCGGCCTCATCCTCTCGCGCGGGAAGGCGCGGGGCAGGGACGGCGGCGACCTGGAGGGGCTGATGCGGCAGTTGCAGCACGGTCTACTCCTGACGACGGCTTCGCGAGCGAGAGACGATGCAGCAAGCCCTACCCGCTGTGCGCGCGCCTATGCACTGCGTGGCGCTCGGGTCCAAGGGGCGGAACGCCGGCGGTCCCGAATCAGCCGTGAGTCCTCAATGCCCAAGGTGGTGACGGAGTTTGCCGTGGAGGTCGGCGATGCGCTTGCCCCGCTTCGGCCTCGCCTCGACGTTGCCGAAGACCGCGTAGCCGTTGATGACGACGACCGGGGCCTCGGGGTCGGTGGCCTCCAGGTTGACCACCTCGAAGTTGCCGAAGACGCCGCTGCCGCTGCCGCGCAGCGTGATGTTCTCGGGCACGCGGACCTCGACGCTGCCGAAGACGGACGTCGCGTTGATGGTGGTCAGGCGCTGTGTGAAGAGGGCCTCGGTGAGGTCGATCTCGACGCTGCCGAAGAGCGAGAAGGCGGTGGTGCGCCGCCCGATGCGCCAGCGGCCCCTGCGGGTCGAGCTGGAGAAGACGGCGACCAGCTTGTCGGTGGGGCCGCCGGGCTCGTCCGGCCCGTAGGTGTACCGCCGCGGCGCCGGCTCACCGGCGGGGCGGGTGGCGGGCAGGTCCCGTACGACGGGTTCGAGCTCGCCGACGGTCTTGGCGCGGTAGACGGCGTCGATCCGTTCCGCGTGCTCCTCGGCGTCGATCCGCCCCTCGGCCAGGGCCTCCCGGAGGATGTCCGCGATCCGGTCCCGGTCCGCGTCCGAGGCCCGCATGGCTGCGGCGGGCGGGGTCGGCTGCTGCGGCTGCTTTTCGAGGTCCACGGATTCAGCGTAGCGAAACGCGATAGATCGCGACCAGGGGGCGCGACGGCGTCACCCCGCCGCGTTGGCGTACGGGCGCCGGGAACTGAGCCTTACCTCACAGGTTCGGGCCGGTCAGGGCGTTCTACGCTTGTGAGCGCGCCGCCAATGGAGGCGGCGCCGCTGTCCGCCGAGTGAGGAATGGCCGCAATGCCCCCTGTCTCCCGCCCGCCCAACCCTGCGTTCGCGTACTCCGATCTGCTCCCCCTTGGAGACGACACCACGCCCTACCGCCTGGTGACCGCAGAGGGTGTCTCCACCTTCGAGGCCGACGGCCGTACGTTCCTCAAGGTCGAGCCGGAGGCGCTGCGCAAGCTCGCCGAAGAGGCCATCCACGACATCCAGCACTACCTGCGCCCCGCGCACCTCGCGCAGCTGCGCAAGATCATCGACGACCCGGAGGCGTCGGGCAACGACAAGTTCGTCGCACTCGACCTGCTGAAGAACGCCAACATCGCGGCCGCCGGCGTGCTGCCCATGTGCCAGGACACCGGCACGGCGATCGTCATGGGCAAGCGCGGCCAGAACGTCCTCACCGAGGGCGGCGACGAGGAAGCCCTCTCGCGGGGCATCTACGACGCGTACACCAAGCTCAACCTGCGCTACTCGCAGATGGCTCCGCTCACCATGTGGGAGGAGAAGAACACCGGCTCCAACCTCCCCGCCCAGATCGAGCTGTACGCGACGGACGGCGGCGCGTACAAGTTCCTGTTCATGGCGAAGGGCGGCGGCTCCGCCAACAAGTCGTTCCTGTACCAGGAGACGAAGGCGGTCCTCAACGAGGCCTCCATGATGACGTTCCTGGAGGAGAAGATCCGCTCGCTGGGCACGGCCGCCTGCCCGCCGTACCACCTGGCGATCGTCGTCGGCGGCACGTCGGCCGAGTACGCGCTGAAGACCGCGAAGTACGCCTCCGCGCACTACCTGGACGAGCTGCCGGAGGAGGGCTCGGTCCTCGGGCACGGCTTCCGTGACAAGGAGCTGGAGGAGAAGGTCTTCGAGCTGACGCAGAAGATCGGCATCGGCGCGCAGTTCGGCGGCAAGTACTTCTGCCACGACGTGCGCGTGGTGCGCCTGCCCCGGCACGGCGCGTCCTGCCCGGTGGCGATCGCCGTGTCGTGCTCGGCCGACCGCCAGGCCGTCGCGAAGATCACGGCCGAGGGCGTCTTCCTGGAGCAGCTGGAGACGGACCCGGCGCGCTTCCTCCCCGACACGACGGACGAGCAGCTGGCGGAGGAGGGGGACGTCGTCAGGATCGACCTCAACCAGCCGATGGACGACATCCTCGCCGAGCTGTCGAAGTACCCGGTCAAGACCCGGCTGTCGCTGACCGGCCCCCTCGTCGTGGCGCGCGACATCGCGCACGCCAAGATCAAGGAGCGGCTGGACGCGGGCGAGGACATGCCGCGGTACCTGAAGGACCACCCGGTGTACTACGCCGGTCCCGCCAAGACGCCGGAGGGGTACGCCTCCGGGTCGTTCGGGCCGACCACGGCCGGGCGCATGGACAGTTACGTGGAGCAGTTCCAGGCGGCGGGCGGCTCGAAGGTGATGCTGGCGAAGGGCAACCGGAGCAAGCAGGTCACGGACGCGTGCGCCGCGCACGGCGGCTTCTACCTGGGCTCGATCGGCGGCCCGGCGGCGCGGCTCGCGCAGGACTGCATCAAGAAGGTCGAGGTCGTGGAGTACGAGGAGCTCGGCATGGAGGCGGTCTGGAAGATCGAGGTCGAGGACTTCCCGGCGTTCATCGTGGTGGACGACAAGGGCAACGACTTCTTCCAGGACCCGGCGCCCGCCCCGACGTTCACGTCGATTCCGGTACGGGGGCCGGGACTGGCGTAAGACGGGTGGTTACGGGCCCGGCCGCCGTCACGGTGGCCGGGCCCGCGCGCGTGTCAGGCGAAGCGCTGGCCCGCCGAGCCGTCGCACGGCTGGAGCCGCAGCGGGTCCTTCGCCGCGCCCAGCGTCAGGCACAGCGACGTGGCCGCGGCCGGGCGGAGCGTCGCGCCCTGGCGTACGAACCGCTGGTTGGCGGCGCCCGAGCAGTTCCAGAGGATCAGGGCCTTGCCCGTCTGGTAGGAGGCGCCGGGGACGTCCAGGCAGCGGTCGTGGGTGAGCTCGGTCCGGACGGACTGGTGGGCGGCGTCGTACCACCAGTTCTGGTTGCGGCCCCCGTGGCAGTCCCAGCCGCCGACCGCCGTGCCGTTGCGCGTGACCGACGCCGGGACGTCGAGGCACGTGCCGGTGGCCTCGTTGCGCAGCGGCCTGAAGAGGTCGTCCCACGCGCCCGGCAGCAGCACCGGCCTGCCCGTGGACGCCGGGTCGGCGCAACTCGCCTCGCGTACGCCCGCGTTGTAGAGCTGGGTCAGGCAGGAGGCGAAGGCGGCGTGGCCGGCGCCGTTGGGGTGGAAGGACTGGCGGACGGAGTTCTCGTCCGGCATACCGGGCTTGGACAGGTCGATGTAGAGCCCGCGCGCCCACGCGCTGTCCATGCAGACCTCGTGGCCGTGGAACAGCCGGGAGTTGTCCAGGTACACGGCGCCGGTGCTGGCCGCCGCCCGCCGCATGCCGCGCTCGAAGGCGGGTACGGCGGTGTTGCGGCCCCAGACGGTGTCGGAGTCGTACCCGAGGCCGCCGCAGGCGACCTTGCCGGGGAAGTCGGGATTGTCCGGGAAGTCGGGGCCGATCGGGCTCGGGTAACCCATGACGACCAGCTTGTAGTCGCCGTCGGCGTACCCGGCGTCGCGCATCACGGTGCGCAGGTCGCGGACGGTCTGCTCGACCTTGGGGACGAGGCCGTCGACGCGGGCCTGCCAGCCGGGGGCGTACTTGGGCTCGCACGGGCCCTGGAAGGTCAGGTAGCGGGTGACGCAGTCGGTCATCACCGGCCCGAACTGGAGATCGTCGTTGGCGCCGGCCACCAGCAGCACCATCCTGATACGGGTGTTGCGGGCCTTGATGGCGAGGTTGTCGCTCTGGACGAGCTCGTCGGCGTACTGCTTGCTGCCGCCGATGCGGATGTTGCCCGTGGAAGCGCCGGAGCAGGAGACGTTGTAGGTGACGTCGGCGGGGATGCCGGTGCGGTGGATGGCGGCGTCGGGCGAGCGGTGGCACCAGTTGTCGGGGCCGTTGGTGGGAGGCTCGTACGTACCGACGCCCTCGCCGGATATCTCGCTGTCGCCGAGCGAGATCAGGCCGGTCTTGCGCTCGGCGAGCGGCCGCTCGGCGGGACTGCCGTACAGCGCCGTGGCCTCGGCCGCGCGGATTCGCTCCAGTTCGGGAGAGAGTGGTACGGATGTGGTTGTACGCGTAGTTTCGGCAGCCGCGTTCGCGGGTGACGTGGCGGCCGTCAGCCCGGCGAGCGCCGCGGCGAACGCGGTCGCGGCCGCGACGGGTCCTCGCCACCTGGTTCTGGTGCGCGTCATTGCGCCTCCTGGAAGTGGGGTTACCCACGGTTTTTACTGGCCGGTAGGCGTGTTGGGAATACGCGGAACAAGACAAGTGCTCACCTTTTTCAGGAGGTTGACGACGATGAGCGATGAGCCGGACTACCGGATCGAGCACGACTCCATGGGTGAGGTGCGGGTCCCCGCCCACGCCAAGTGGCGGGCCCAGACCCAGCGGGCGGTGGAGAACTTCCCCATCTCCGGACAGCGCCTGGAGCGCGCCCACATCGAGGCCCTCGCCCGCATCAAGGCCGCCGCCGCCAAGGTCAACGCGGAGCTGGGCGTCCTCGACGAGGACGTCGCCGGCGCCATCCAGGAGGCCGCCGCCGAGGTCGCCGAGGGCCGCTGGGACGAGCACTTCCCGGTGGACGTCTTCCAGACCGGCTCCGGCACGTCCTCCAACATGAACATGAACGAGGTGCTCGCCACCCTCGCCGGCGAGCGGCTCGGCCGCCCGGACGCCGTTCACCCCAACGACCACGTCAACGCGTCCCAGTCGTCCAACGACGTCTTCCCCTCCTCCATCCACATCGCCGCCACCGCCGCCGTCACCGGCGACCTCATCCCGGCCCTCGAACATCTGGCCACCGCCTTGGGGCGGAAATCAGCCGAATTCGCGGACGTCGTCAAGTCCGGTCGTACGCATCTGATGGACGCGACACCGGTGACCCTCGGTCAGGAGTTCGGCGGGTACGCCGCGCAGGTCCGGTACGGCGCCGAACGGCTGCACGCCTCGCTGCCGCGCCTCGCCGAGCTGCCGCTGGGCGGTACGGCGGTCGGCACCGGCATCAACACCCCGCCCGGCTTCTCCGCCGCCGTCATCGCCGAGGTCGCCCGCACCACCGGGCTGCCGCTGACCGAGGCGCGCGACCACTTCGAGGCGCAGGGCGCGCGCGACGGGCTCGTCGAGACCTCCGGACAGCTCCGTACGATCGCCGTATCCCTCACCAAGATCGCCAACGACCTGCGCTGGATGGCGTCCGGGCCGCGCACCGGACTGGCCGAGATCAACCTCCCCGACCTCCAGCCGGGTTCGTCGATCATGCCCGGCAAGGTCAACCCGGTCATCCCGGAGGCCGTCCTGATGGTCGCCGCGCAGGTGACCGGAAACGACGCCACGGTCGCGGCGGCCGGCGCCGCCGGGAACTTCGAGCTGAACGTGATGCTCCCGGTCATGGCCAAGAACCTGCTGGAGTCCATCCGGCTGCTGGCCAACGCCTCGCGCCTGCTGGCCGACCGCACGGTCGACGGCATCACCGCCAATGTCGAGCGCGCGCGTGAGTACGCCGAGTCGTCGCCGTCCGTCGTCACCCCCCTCAACAAGTACATCGGGTACGAGGAGGCCGCGAAGGTCGCCAAGAAGTCGCTCGCCGAGCGCAGGACGATCCGCGAGGTCGTCCTCGCATCCGGGTACGTCGAGCGGGGGGACCTGACGCTCCAGCAGCTCGACGAGGCCCTTGACGTACTCCGTATGACACGCCCTGACCAGCGGTAACACAGATTTCCGGCCGCGCCGCCCGTGACGTGCGTCGCGGCGCGGCCGGGGTCGCACCCCTAAGATCTGCGCATGACAGCCGAGACGACGACAGGAAACGGGGCGCGCCCCGGCGGCACGCGCTGGTCGCCGGGTTCGCGGATCCTGTGGCGCTACCGGGACAACGGCGGCGGTCACATCCACATCTGCCGGCCCGTGACCGTCGTCCAGGACACCGACGACCTCCTGGCCGTCTGGATGGCGCCGGGCACCGAGTGCGTCAAGCCGGTGCTCACCGACGGCACCCCCGTGCACGAGGAGCCGCTCGCCACCCGGTACACCGCGCCGCGCACCACCATGCGCACCCGGTGGGCCGGCACGGGGGTGCTGAAGCTGGCGCGGCCCGGGGAGCCGTGGTCGGTGTGGCTGTTCTGGGAGCGCGGCTGGCAGTTCCGCAGCTGGTACGTCAACCTGGAGGAGCCGCGCATCCGATGGTCGGACGGCGTCGACTCCGAGGACCACTTCCTGGACATCTCGGTCTACCCGGATCGCAGTTGGCTCTGGCGTGACGAGGACGAGTTCGCCCAGGCGCAGCGCAGCGGCCTGATGGGCCCGGCCCAGGCCCGCCGGGTGCGGCAGGCGGGGCGGGCGGCGGTCGAGGCGATCCGGGCGTGGGGCACGCCGTTCGCGGACGGCTGGGAGGACTGGCGGCCCGACCCGCGCTGGACGGTGCCCGAGCTGCCGGCGGACTGGGATCACCTCCCGGCGCACACGGCTCCATGAGACCCTTGATGTGCCCCTGGGGTGCAAACGTAGGATCGTCCTCCGGAAGTTCGCGGAGCAATAACGACTGAGCAGAGACCAGGAACTGACCGTAAGTCATCCATAAGGGGGTGGAGCCGTGCCTGATCCGTGCCCGGATACGTCCCCCCTTGTCGACGCCGCCCTCAGAGCGGGTATAGCGCCTGACAGAGCGATCGCATCGCACTACCGGCCCGGACGGACGGAATCCCACGCGTGACGGAGCATCCCACCTCCCACGAAGGCCGGCAGCCCCTGGCTGCCCGGCCGCAGGAACGCACCCGGCCGCGGCAGGAGACGCCTCCGTCCCCCGCCGCGTCGCCCGCTCCTGCGCCCGCGCCCTGCGCGGGGCCCGCCCCGGGCGCGGCCACCGGGACGGCGGCCCCCGTGGCGTCCGCTTCGGGCCACACGGGCGGCCCGTCCGGTCACACGCCCGCCACCGGGCCCGGCCAGGGCGCCGCCACCGGCCCCGGCCACGGCGTCGCACCCCTGTCCGTGCCGCTCGACGGGCTGCCGGCCCAGAGCCAGGCCCACAGCCAGGCCCAGGCCATGGCCCAGGGCGGGATCGGGCCCCAGGAACCGGCCGGAGCCGCCCGGCGCGAGGGCGACCGGCTGCGGTTCGTGGGCGCCGCCACGCGCCGGATCGCCCGTGGCATCGACCTGGACGAGATCGTGCTCGGCCTGTGCCGGGCCACCGTGCCGACGTTCTCCGACGCGATCCTCGTCTACCTCCGCGACCCGCTCCCCGTGGGCGACGAGCGGCCCATCGACCCGTTCGTCCTGCGCCTGCGCCGCACGGACCGGCTGCGTTTAACCGACGACGACTACGACCTGGGCCTCTCCCCGGCCGACGCCGACACCGGACTCGGCCCGGCCGCCGAGCTGTGCCGGCTCCAGGCCGGGGGCGCCCTCGCCGAGGTCCTGCGCGGCGTGCGCCCCGTCTTCGGCGACTCCGCCGCGGCCCGCGCCGCGCTGCCCGAACTGCTCGGCGACGGGCGCTCCGTACCGTCCGGGCACCGCGCCATCCTCGCTCCGCTGCGCGGGCGGCGCCGGGTGATCGGCGCGGCCGTGTTCCTGCGCCGCCCGGACCGGCCCGCGTTCGAGCCGAACGACCTGCTGGTGGCGGCGCAGCTGGCCACCCACACCGCGCTCGGCATCGACAAGGCGGTGCTGTACGGGCGCGAGGCCTACATCGCCGACGAGTTGCAGCGCACCATGCTGCCCGAGAACCTGCCGCAGCCCACCGGCGTGAAGCTCGCCTCGCGCTACCTCCCGGCGGCCGAGACGGCCCGCGTCGGCGGCGACTGGTACGACGCGATCCCGCTGCCCGGCAGCCGGGTCGCCCTGGTCGTGGGTGACGTCATGGGGCACTCCATGACCTCCGCGGCGATCATGGGCCAGCTGCGTACCACCGCGCAGACCCTCGCCGGGCTCGACCTGCCGCCGCAGGAGGTGCTGCACCACCTCGACGAGCAGGCCCAGCGGCTCGGCGAGAACCGCATGGCCACCTGCCTGTACGCGGTGTACGACCCGGTCGCGCACCGGATCACCATCGCCAACGCGGGCCACCCGCCACCGATACTGCTCCACCTCGGCGGCCGCGCCGAGGTGCTGCGCGTCCCGCCCGGGGCGCCCATCGGCGTGGGCGGCGTGGACTTCGAGGCGGTCGAGCTGGACGCGCCGGCCGGGGCGACCCTGCTCCTCTACACCGACGGGCTGGTCGAGTCGCGGCTGCGCGACGTGTGGACCGGGATAGAGCAGCTGCGCGAGCGGCTCGCCGCGACCGCCCAGCTGACCGGCCCGGACCACTCGCCGCCGCTGGAGGCACTCTGCGACGACGTACTGGACATGCTCGGCCCGGGCGACCGGGACGACGACATCGCGCTGCTCGCCGCCCGCTTCGACGGGATCGCGCCGAGCGATGTCGCCTACTGGTTCCTGGAGCCGGAGGAGCAGGCGCCCGGCCGCGCTCGGCGCCTGGCCCGGCGGGCGCTGGCCCGCTGGGGCCTGGAGGAGCTGTCGGACAGCGTGGAACTGCTGGTCAGCGAGGTGGTCACCAATGCCGTGCGGTACGCGGAGCGGCCGGTGACACTGCGGCTGCTGCGGACCGACGTACTGCGCTGCGAGGTGGGTGACGACTCGCCGCAGCTGCCGCGCCAGCGGCGGGCCCGTGACACCGACGAGGGCGGGCGGGGGCTGTTCCTGGTGAACCGGCTGGCCAGGCGGTGGGGGGCGACGCGGCTGTCGACCGGCAAGGTGGTCTGGTTCGAGCTGCCGACCCGCGTGTGACAGCACTTCCGTAAAGACCGCTCCCGTATATGGCGCTCCCCGTGGGACGACGGTGGCCGAGCCCCCGGTGAGGGCCCGGCCACCGTCGTCCTGTCATGTCGCCCCGGGGCTCACCTCAGGGCTTGGGCGGTTTCTCATCGCCGCCGCCACCGTTGCCGTTGCCGCCCGGCTCGCCGGTCGGCTCACCGCTCCCACCGCCGATGACCTCACCGGTCGGGTCGTCGGTCGGCGTGGGAGTGGGGGTCGGGGTCGTCGGCGTACGCGTGGGGGTGGGGGTACGCGTCGGGGTGGGGGTGGGGGTGGGGCTCTGGGTCCGCGTCGGCTCGCCGGTGGGCGACTCGGTCCTGGTCGGCTCGTCGGTGGGCGTCGGCGTCGCCGTGGGGATGGGCGCGGCGGTCTCGGCGATGTCCAGGTCGAACCGGGCGTCGGAGCCGCCGCCGAGGGCGCGCAGCGTGTAGTCGGCCCAGATGCGGGCCGGGAAGCCACCGCCGTTGGCGCGGCCGGAGTTGGCAGTGCCGGTCAGGGTGACCTGCTTGCCCTTCTGGGCGTCCTCGCCGAACAGGGCGACGACCGTGGTCAGTTCGGGCGTGTAGCCGGCGAACCAGGCCGACTTGTTGTTCTCCGACGTACCGGTCTTGCCGGCCGCCTGGTACGCGGAGGTGTTGGCCTCGTGGCCGGAGCCGTTCTTGACGACGCCGGTCAGGGCGGCGGTGACGGTGTCGGCGCTCTCGCGGCTGATGACCTGGGCGCCGACGGACTCCCCGGGCTCGATCACGCGGTCCTTGTGCTCGGCGGACTTCACGATCGTCGGGGTGACCTTCTTGCCGTGGTTGTCGAAGGTGGCGTACACCGCGGCCATGTCCCAGGTGGAGGCTCCCATGGTGCCGAGTGTCATCGCGGGCGTCTCGACGAAGCCGTCGCTGTCCTTCATACCGAGGGCGAGGGCGGTCTCCTTGGCCTTGGCCGGGGTGACGTCCACGATCATCTGGGCGAAGACGGAGTTGATGGACTTGTTCATGGCCTGCTGCACGGTGACGGGGCCGTAGCTGCGGTCGTCCTCGTTCTGCGGCGCGAAGGGGGTGTCGCTGCCCTGGACGGGGCGGCGGCTGGTGCCGTCGTAGACGGTGTTGAGGCCGATCTCGTTGCCGTCCTGCGTCCGCGAGCCGTTCTCCAGGGCGGAGGCGAAGACGATGGGCTTGAAGGTGGAGGCGGGCTGGTAGTCGCGGCGGGTGGCGTTGGACAGCCAGTGCTCGGTGGCGCCGACGCCTCCGTACAGAGCCACGACGTGACCGTTCTCGGGGTCGACGGAGGTGGCACCGGCCTGGACCGTCGCGTCGACCTTGTTGGTCTTGCGGTCGAGGTGGTCCTCCAGCTGCCGCTTGACCGCCTTGACGAGCTGCTTCTGCTTCTTCTCGTCGATGTTGAGGGTGATGGTCCAGCCGCCGGCGTTGATGTCCTTCTCGCTGATGTCGTTGCGGTCCATCAGCTCCTGCTTGGCGGCCTCCACCAGGTAGCCGGTCTGCCCCTCCATGCCGGGCGCGGCCTTCGGCTCCTGCGGCACCGGGAACGTCTGCCCGGCGCGCTGCGACGCCGGCAGCCAGCCCTCCTCGACCATGTTGTCGAGTACGTAGTTCCAGCGCTCCTTGACGAGTTCGCGGCCGGTGGCGCCGGCGACGGACCAGTCGTACTGGCTGGGGGCCTGGAGGAGGGCGGCGAGGTAGGCGCCCTGCGAGACGGTCAGCTTCTCGGCGTCGACGCCGTAGTACGCCTGGGCGGCGGCCTGGATGCCGTAGGCGCCGCGGCCGTAGTAGCTGGTGTTGATGTATCCCGCGAGGATGGCCGGCTTCTTCATGCGCTGGTCTACCTTGAGGGAGATCACCAGCTCCTTGAGCTTGCGGGTGACCGTCTGGTCCTGGTTCAGGTAGTAGTTCTTGACGTACTGCTGGGTGATGGTCGAGCCGCCCTGCTTGCCCTTGCCGGCGAGGGTGTTGAGCACACCGCGGGCGGTGCCCTTGATGTCGATGCCGGAGTCCTCGTAGAAGGTCTTGTTCTCCGCGGCGACGAATGCCTTCTCCACCTCGTCCGGGATCTTGTCGAGGCCGACGATCTCGCGGTTGATCTCACCGGTACGGGCCAGGATCTTGCCGTTGCTGTACTTGTAGACGTTGCTCTGCATCGTCGCCTGCTCGTTGGGGTCCGGCACGGGAACGAGCAGGTAGATCACATAGAAGGCGCCCATCGCGAACAGGCAGCACCCGAAGAACGTGCCCAGCAATCTCTTCCAGGTGAAGAAGCGGCGTATGCCCGCGCCCCCGGTCTCCGCCCTGCGCGCCCCGCGCTGCCGCGCCCGTCGCGCTTCCGCTCGACCCATCGCTCCGTCGCTCCGCTCTGCTCTTCCGCTGCGAATCAGCTCAGCAAACTAACACCAGGGGTACTGACAAAGTTCAACGGATCCGGCCTTTTCCGGACGTGACAATGAGCACCCATCTCCAAGGAACCGACTCCTCAGGGGTGCGCAGGGTTGCGAAGCACGATAAAGTGTTATCACTTTGATAGCGGACCGACGGGGGGACATCATGTCCACGACCAGTAAGAACACGGCGGCCGGGCGCACGGACGACCTGCCGCAGATGCCCGAGCCCCGGGTACGGGAATTCGCCGCGCGCAGCATCGGCGGCGGGCTGGCCCTGCTGCTCGGGCTGCTGGGACTCGCGGCCGGCGTCTGCCTCGTGGTGGCGGGCGCGACGATGGGCTCGACAGGTGCCAAGGTCACGCTGATCGTGGCCGGCGTCCTGGTGGCGTTCGCCGCCTTCCTCGCGATGTGCGGGCTGAACATGGTGGCGCCGGGCGAGGCGCGGGTGGTGCAGCTCTTCGGGCGGTACCGGGGCACGATCCGTGACGACGGGCTGCGCTGGGTCAATCCGCTCACGTCCCGCGCGAAGATCTCCACGCGGGTGCGGAACCACGAGACGGCGGTCCTGAAGGTCAACGACGCGTACGGCAACCCGATCGAGCTCGCCGCGGTGGTGGTGTGGAAGGTCGAGGACACGGCGCAGGCCATGTTCGAGGTCGACGACTTCCTGGAGTTCGTCTCCACGCAGACGGAGGCGGCGGTGCGGCACATCGCGATCGAGTACCCCTACGACGCCCACGACGAGGGCGGGCTGTCGCTGCGCGGCAACGCGGAGGAGATCACCGAGAAGCTGGCCGTCGAGCTCCACGCGCGCGTGGAGGCGGCGGGCGTGCGCATCATCGAGTCGCGGTTCACCCACCTCGCGTACGCACCGGAGATCGCCTCCGCGATGCTCCAGCGCCAGCAGGCGGGCGCGGTGGTGGCGGCGCGCCGGCAGATCGTGGACGGCGCGGTCGGCATGGTGGAGGCGGCCCTCGCCCGCATCCAGGAGCAGGACATCGTCGAGCTGGACTCCGAGCGCAAGGCGGCGATGGTGTCCAACTTGATGGTGGTGCTGTGCGGGGACCGCTCGGCACAGCCGGTTTTGAACACGGGCACCCTGTACCAGTGACCCCCACGCCCGAGCGCCGGCCGCGCAAGCAGGTTCTGCTCCGTCTCGACCCGGCGGTGTACGAGGCGCTGGCGCGCTGGGCCGGGGACGAGCTGCGCAGCGCCAACTCCCAGATCGAGTTCCTGCTGCGCAAGGCGCTCGCGGACGCGGGCCGGCTCCCCCCGGCCGCCGGGCCCCTGCCCCGCCGCGGCCGGCCCCCGAAGGCCCCGCCCCCGGACTGACCGCGTCACCCCCTCGGCCCGGGCACGCGCGGCGCTGTGCCGTGCCCGAGTGACACGCGGCGGGGGGGGTTCCGCCGCGCGGGGTCTATGTGTCCGGGCCCTATGTGTCCGGGCCGAGCACCCGCACCGGGAGCGCGGCCATCGCCTCGCGCAGCGCGGCGGCGAGCTCCTCGAACTCGGCCTGCCGCGCCGCGCCCGTGCGCATCGCCAGCGCGATCCGCCGCGAGGGCGCCGGATCGGCGAACCAGCCCGTCACCAGCCGCTCGTTGCGCCCCGTCTCGACCGTGACCGCCGTACGCGGCAGCAGCGTCACGCCCAGCCCGCCCGCGACCAGCTGCACCAGCGTGGACAGACCGGCCGCGGTGGTGGTGACCGCGGCGCCGTCCTCGCGGCCCGCCTCGCGGCAGATGTCGAGCGCCTGGTCGCGCAGGCAGTGACCCTCGTCCAGGAGCAGCAGCCGCAGCTCGCGCAGGGCGTCGCGCGGAATGTCGGTGCGGCCGCCCAGCCAGTGGCCCTCGGGCGTGACGAGCACGAAGTCCTCGTCGAAGAGCGGCAGTTCGGTGACGCCGGGCACGCCCAGCGGGACGGCGAGCAGCAGCAGGTCCAGCCGCCCGGCCGCCAGCCCCTCCAGCAGCGACGAGGTCTGCTCCTCGTGGACCTGGAGGTCCAGCTCCGGGTACCGCTCGTGGACGAGCTTCAGCACGGTCGGCAGCAGGTAGGGCGCGACGGTCGGGATGACCCCGAGCCGCAGCACACCGGTGAACGGCGCGTGCGCCGCCTCCGCCTCCTCCATCAGCTCACTCACCGCGTCCAGCACGGCCCTGGCCCGTACCGCGAGCCGCTCACCCGCGGGCGAGAGCAGCACTCTGCGTGTCGTACGCTCCAGCAACTGGACACCGAGTGCCTCTTCGAGCGCCGAAACCGCGCCCGACAGCGCCGGCTGGCTCATCCCGATCGCCGCTGCCGCGTCCCGGAAGTGCAGGTGCTCGGCCACCGCCACGAAGGCACGGAGTTGGGCCAGACTGGGCTGCTTACCCTTATATAGGGACAACACTGATAACCACCTTCGATCAACACGAGCCAGTCTAGCTATTTCACTGATCAATGCACTGCGTGCCATGCTGGGGCTCCGTCCAACCCCCACGGAAGCCTCACGAGGGCTTCCCAGCAGCAAGGAGAGCGCGTGCTCACTGTCGGTGACCAGTTCCCCACGTACGACCTGACCGCCTGTGTGTCGCTCGAGAGCGGCAAGGAGTTCGAGCAGATCAACCACAAGTCCCACGAGGGCAAGTGGCGCGTGGTGTTCTTCTGGCCGAAGGACTTCACCTTCGTGTGCCCCACCGAGATCGCCGCCTTCGGCAAGCTGAACGACGAGTTCGCCGACCGCGACGCCCAGATCCTCGGTGTCTCCGGCGACTCCGAGTTCGTGCACCACGCCTGGCGCAAGGACCACGCCGACCTGCGTGACCTGCCCTTCCCGATGCTCGCGGACTCCAAGCACGAGCTGATGCGCGACTGCGGCGTCGAGGGCGAGGACGGCTTCGCGCAGCGTGCCGTCTTCATCGTCGACCCGAACAACGAGATCCAGTTCTGCATGGTGACCGCCGGCTCCGTGGGCCGTAACCCCAAGGAGGTCCTGCGGGTGCTGGACGCCCTGCAGACCGACGAGCTGTGCCCGTGCAACTGGACCAAGGGCGAGGACACCCTCGACCCGGTCAAGCTCCTGTCGGGCGAGTGACGAGGCGACTGATCTGACATGGCTCTCGACGAACTGAAGTCCGCGATCCCGGACTACGCCAAGGACCTGAAGCTGAACCTCGGCTCGGTCATCGGCAACAGCGAACTCCCCCAGCAGCAGCTGTGGGGCACGGTCCTGGCCTGCGCGATCGCCTCGCGCTCGCCGAAGGTCCTGCGCGAGCTGGAGCCGGAGGCCAAGGCGAACCTCACGCCCGAGGCGTACCAGGCGGCCAAGTCCGCCGCCGCGATCATGGCGATGAACAACGTCTTCTACCGCACGCGTCACCTGCTCTCCGACCCGGAGTACGGGACGATGCGCGCCGGTCTGCGGATGAACGTCATCGGCAACCCGGGCGTGGAGAAGGTCGACTTCGAGCTGTGGTCGCTCGCCGTCTCCGCGATCAACGGCTGCGGTATGTGCCTCGACTCGCACGAGCAGGTGCTCCGCAAGGCCGGCGTGGACCGCGACACGATCCAGGAGGCGTTCAAGATCGCCTCGGTGATCCAGGCGGTCGGAGCGACGCTCGACGCCGAGGCCGTGCTGGCCGAGTAATCGGCACGCGTATACGCCTGCGCGTCATATGCGAAGGGGCCCACCGACATCCGTGTCGGTGGGCCCCTTGGCGTAGGTCACTCCCCTTCGCGCGGCGCCTGCGGCGGCGGCGTGGGCGCCGTCTCGACGGCCGTCGCCCCGTGCGGTGGCGGCGCGGCCCGCAACGCCTGCTCCTCGCTGTACGCCCGCAGGTAGCCGACGACCGTGTTGGTGACCGCCACCAGCGGGACCGCCACCACCGCACCGCCGATGCCGGCGACCAGACCGCCCGTCGCGACGGCGAGGACGACCGCCAGCGGATGCACCCGTACCGCGCGCCCCAGGATGAACGGCTGGAGCACATGGCCCTCGATCTGCTGCACCGCGAGCACCACCGCGAGCACCATCAGCGCGGTGAACACGCCCTGCGTGACCAGCGCGACGATCACCGCCAGCGCACCCGAGACCACCGCGCCGACCAGCGGGATGAAGGAGAAGAGGAAGATGAAGACGCCGAGCGGCACCGCCAGCGGCACGTCCAGGAAGTAGATGCCGAGGCCGATGAAGATGGCGTCGATCATCGCGACCACCACCGTGCCGCGCACATAGGCGGTGAGAGTGCGCCACGCGCGCGGACCGGCGCCCGCGACTCCGGGCCTGGCCAGCGAGGGCACCAGCTTCAGCACCCACAGCCAGACCTTCTTCCCGTCGTACAGCAGGAAGAGCGTGGAGAACATCGCGAGCAGGATGCCGGTCAGCAGCTCCATCATGACCGTGACGCCCTGGAGACCGGCCGAGGTGATCTCCTGGGTGTTGGTGCCGATCGTGTCGCTGAGGTTCTTGGCGATGTCGTTGATCTGCTGCTCGGTGACGTGGAACGGGCTGGCCAGCAGCCAGCGCTTGAGTTCCTCGATGCCGTCCCTGACCCGGTCGGAGATGTCGCCGAGGTTGTCCATCACCTGCCAGACGACGAACCACCCGACCAGGCCCATGACGACGAAGCCGGTGATGGCGGTGACGGCGGTGGCCAGTCCGCGCGGCAGACCCCACCGCGTCAGCCGGCCGACGGTCGGCTGGAGCAGGGCGGTGATCAGCAGCGCGGCGACGAAGGCGAGGACCACCAGCTGGACGGCGCTGATGATCTTCATCAGCACCCACAGGGTGCCCGCGAGGATCAGCAGCCGCCAGCCCGCCTCGGCCGCGACGCGCATGCCCCACGGGATGGCGGCGGCGGGATCGGGCCGGGCGGCGACGGCGGGGGCGTACGCGGGAGGCGGCGGCACGCTCTCCGGTACGGGCGCGGCCTCGTCACCGCCCTCGCCGGACTCCTCTTCCGCTCGGCGCTCGTCCAACCGCTTGCCCATCCGGGTCAGCCCGGCGCCCAGTTTCCCGAGCCACCCTGGCACTTTGGTCATGATCTTCCCTCTTCCCCCCACCGCTCCCCCGGGAGTGACGGGCCTGACGCTACACGCACGGAGCCCCTCACCGTAGGACGGCGAGGGGCTCCGGAACGTTGAGCCTGCGGGGTACGGGCTAGTACCAGTTGTTGGCCTGCCAGAAGTCCCAGGCGCCGCACGGGCTGCCGTAGCGCTCGTTCATGTAGTTCAGGCCCCACTTGATCTGGGTGGCCGGGTTGGTCCGCCAGTCGGCGCCGGCGGAGGCCATCTTGGAGCCCGGGAGCGCCTGGACCAGACCGTACGCACCGGACGAGGCGTTGGTGGCGCGGTAGTTCCAGCTGGACTCGTGGTCCACGATGTTGCTGAAGCACTGGAACTGGTCGCCGGGGATCATCTGGCGGGCCATCGCCTGGACCTCGGCGACGCTGTAGGAGGACTGCGGCGCGAAGGCGGTGGCGCTGCGCACCTCGGTGCGGCTGGCGCGCTCGGCCTCTTCGCGCTCCTTGCGCTCCTGCTCGGCCTTCTCGGCCTCCTCGTCGGCGGCGGCCTTCTTGGCCAGCGCGTCCTTGGCGGCCTGGATGCGGGCTGCTTCCTCGGCGGACTTCTGCGCGGCGAGGTCGGCCGCGGCGGCCTGGGCCTCGGCCTGCTGCGTCAGCGAGGAGACCTGTACCTGGGCCTGCTGGCCTACGGGGATGTCCGCCAGGAGCGTCGTGTTGGCGGACGCGGCCTCGAAGTTGTCGTTCGAGGGCTGGGTGTTGCCCGAGGCAACGCCCACGACGGCGCCGACAGTGGTGACCGCAGTGGCCGAGGCCACCGCGAATCCCCGGACCGAGATCCGGCTCACACGGTTTTCCTTCCAGCATCGCCCGCTTAGGTGACCTCGCGGGCGAAATCGTGCCCCTGGCGCTGGTCCCCCCACGTCTGGGTCACGGGGGACACGGGCCCGGTGGGCAACTCCCTTGCGGGAGTGCCGCGTGGTGCTGCGGGCGGCATACGGCGAACGGCTCTTGAGTTGTGACAGGTGTGCCGTATGCGGGGCCTGACGGAAGCAAGACTCTGCCCGAAGGCGACGGCGCAAGGCAATTCTTCGTTGCGTGTGAAAGCTCACACGCCTCTCACCGCGGGAGTTTTACGTGTTTGGTCGCGCAGCACGGCGCCGCCCGGCTAGGCTCTCGGGCTTTGCCGGACGGCGCCAACTCCATGTCGCCTTTGCGGTATTACACCGCCTCAGACCTGCTCAGATCTGCCCATCCTCCAGCATTTCGGTCACGAGCGCGGCGATCTGCGAACGCTCCGAGCGGGTCAGGGTCACATGCGCGAAGAGCGGATGCCCCTTCAGTTTCTCGACGACGGCCACGACTCCGTCGTACCGGCCGACCCTGAGGTTGTCGCGCTGGGCCACGTCGTGGGTCAGCACAACCCGGGAATTGGCCCCGATACGGGACAGCACGGTCAGCAGGACGTTGCGTTCGAGGGACTGGGCCTCGTCCACGATGACGAACGCGTCGTGCAGTGAACGGCCGCGGATGTGCGTGAGCGGCAGGACCTCCAGCATCCCCCGGCTCAGCACCTCCTCGATGACCTCGCGGCCTGCCACCGCCGAGAGCGTGTCGAAGACCGCCTGCGCCCAGGGGCTCATCTTCTCGGCCTCCGTGCCGGGGAGATAGCCGAGCTCCTGGCCGCCGACCGCGTACAGCGGCCGGAAGACCATCACCTTCTGGTGCTGGCGCCGCTCCAGGACCGCCTCCAGACCGGCGCACAGCGCGAGCGCCGACTTGCCCGTGCCGGCCCGGCCGCCCATCGAGACGATGCCCACGTCCGGGTCGAGGAGCAGATCGAGCGCGATGCGCTGCTCGGCGCTGCGCCCCCGGATGCCGAACGCCTCACGGTCCCCCCGCACCAGGCGCACACTGCCGTCCGCGGTGACCCTGCCGAGCGCCTTGCCGCGCTCGGACTGCAGGACCAGACCGGTGTGTACGGGGAGCTCGGCGGCCTGAGGCACATACAGCCGCTCCTCCGCGTACAGCAGGTCCACCTGCTCCGCCGAGAGGGGCAGCTCGGACATGCCGGTCCAGCCGGAGTCCGTGATGGCGAGCTCCGCCCGGTACTCCTCGGCGAGCAGGCCCACGGAGGAGGCCTTGATACGCAGCGGCAGGTCCTTGGACACGACGGTGACGTCGTACCCCTCGGCCTGGAGGTTGCGCGCCACGGCGAGGATCCGCGAGTCGTTGTCACCGAGGCGGTAGCCGGCCGGGAGGACGCCGGGATCCGAGTGGTTGAGCTCCACGCGCAGGGTCCCGCCCAGCTCCCCGATCGGGAGGGGGTCGTCGAGACGGCCGTACCGGATCCGGAAGTCGTCCAGCAGGCGCAGCGCCTGGCGGGCGAAGTAGCCGAGCTCCGGGTGGTGTCTCTTGGCCTCCAGCTCCGTGACCACGACGATCGGAAGCACGACTTCATGCTCCTCGAAGCGGGCCATGGCGCCGGGGTCGGCCAGCAGGACGCTGGTGTCGAGAACGTAGGTGCGCCTGTCGTTGAGGCGGCGCTTTGCACTGGTCACCACGGAAGGACAGACCCCCTCTTATAGAGGTGCATGAGGTCGGGGTGCGACGGCGACGGCGTCGCGGTGGGATGGGTCCGGGTGCGGGCCACGATGCGCGGACCGGACACCGGTCCTCCGCGTCGTCCGTACACCTGCACGGTCGTCCTGCTGCAAAGGGCCTCCCGGGTGAGCGGGCTTGCCTGCCGCTCACTCTGCAGGGGGTATTCCCTCCAACGCGCCGCGCCATGCCATGGCATATGACGACGCGTCGGTGAACGGGTGGTGACGCGAGCTCCCCCGACGTGCCGTCAGGAGCGCCGTCGGTCTGTCGGGTGGTGTCAGGTGCCGTAGCGGCGGTGGCGGGCGGCGTAGTCGCGCAGCGCCCGCAGGAAGTCGACCTTGCGGAAGGCCGGCCAGTGCACCTCGCAGAAGTAATACTCCGAATGGGCGCTCTGCCAGAGCATGAAACCCGACAGCCGCTGTTCACCGCTCGTGCGGATCACCAGGTCCGGGTCGGGCTGGCCGCGCGTGTACAGGTGTTCGGAGATGTGCTCGACGTCCACGATCTCGGCGAGCTCCTCGAAGCTCGTCCCCTTCCGCGCGTGCTCCAGCAGCAGCGAGCGGACCGCGTCGGCGATCTCCTGGCGGCCGCCGTACCCCACGGCGACGTTCACGAGTATCCCGGTGTGGTCGCGGGTGGACTCCTCGGCCTCCTTCAGGACGGCCTGGGTGCGGGCGGGCAGCAGGTCGAGCGTGCCCACGTGGTGCACGCGCCAGCGGCCGTCGGCGGCGAGGTCGCGGACCGCGTTCTCGATGATGCCGAGCAGCGGCACCAGCTGCTCCTCCGGCCGGTTGAGGTTGTCGGTGGACAGCATCCAGAGGGTGACGACCTCGACGTCCGTCTCGGCGCACCAGCCCAGCAGCTCCTGGATCTTGCTCGCGCCGGCCTTGTGCCCCTGCTCGGGCGTACCGCCGGACGCCTTCGCCCAGCGACGGTTGCCGTCGAGGATGACGCCGATGTGCTTGGGCACCTGGGCGTGGTCGAGGCGGCCCTCCACCCGGCGTGCGTAGAGCCTGTACACCAGGTCGCGCAAGTTCACCGACATCACCTCTCGATTGCGTACGGCCCGCCACGGCGTCGGCCCAGGGAGACAGGGGGAAGCGGCACCGCTCGATCCCGGCGCACCGCGGCTGTCCCCGAAGCCGCCACATTACTGCGCGGGGGTCACGGCGGCCCAACCCGGCCTGTCACAGGTCCGTGATAAGGAGGGAGACGTGACTGATACCCGCGCATACCGACCCGCCGACGACCGTTACGACTCGATGGAGTACCGCCGTACCGGCCGCAGCGGCCTCAAGCTGCCCGCCATTTCCCTGGGCCTGTGGCACAACTTCGGTGATGACCGGACCCTCGCCTCCCAGCGGGCGATCCTGCGCCGCGCCTTCGACCTCGGTGTCACACACTTCGACCTGGCGAACAACTACGGGCCGCCGCCCGGCTCCGCCGAGCTGAACTTCGGCAAGATCTTCGCCCAGGACTTCGCCCCGTACCGCGATGAGCTGGTCATCTCCACCAAGGCCGGGTATCTGATGCACCCCGGTCCGTACGGCGAGTGGGGCTCGCGCAAGTATCTGCTGTCGTCGCTCGACGCCTCGCTCAGGCGGATGGGCCTGGATTACGTCGACATCTTCTACTCCCACCGCTTCGACCGGAACACCCCGCTCGAGGAGACGATGGGTGCCCTCGCCTCCGCCGTCCAGCAGGGCAAGGCGCTGTACGCCGGCGTCTCCTCGTACAACAGCGAGCAGACCGCCGAGGCGGCCCGGCTGCTGAGGGAGATGGGCGTACCGGCCCTGATCCACCAGCCGTCGTACTCGATGATCAACCGCTGGACCGAGGAGGACGGCCTCCTCGACACCCTGGAGGCGGCCGGCATGGGCTGCATCTCCTTCGCGCCGCTCGCGCAGGGCCTGCTCACCGACAAGTACCTCCAGGGCATCCCGGAGGGCTCGCGGGCCAGCCAGGGCAAGTCCCTCGACCCGAACCTCCTGTCGGAGGACGTCGTGCGCCGGCTGCGCGGCCTGGACGAGATCGCCCGCCGCCGCGGCCAGTCGCTGGCGCAGCTGGCCCTGACGTGGGTGCTGCGGGACGAGCGGATGACGTCGGCGCTGATCGGCGCGTCGAGTGTGACGCAGCTGGAGGAGAACATCGCCGCGCTGTCCGGGGCGCCGCTGAGCGACGAGGAGCTGAAGGAGATCGACTCGTACGCGGTCGACACCGCCGGCACCAACATCTGGGCGGCCCGGGGCTGACACCGCCCGCTTCGGGCGGGGCGGGAAGCAGGGCACAGAAAACGGGCCGGTCCGTGGGGGGGATACGGACCGGCCCGAGGGGGGGTTTCCACCATAACCCTTCGTAAGTCGTGCTGGATGCCACGACAGGCCGCAACTACGCTCCGGACACGCGGGACCACGCTGTGAGCACGGAATCCGGCCCGTTTCCCGGCTCCGCGGGGGTCACCCCGTCGGCGAGGCGCCGGGTTGACGGCCGGGGAGGCTGCCGCGGAAACGGTCCGGTCGATGCGGGTCGGACCGGCCGTGGGTGCCATGCGTCGCGCTCAGCCGTACGCGCCGGAGCAGGGTGAGGCCGTCGCGCTCGGCGACCTTCCGGTAGCCGTGCCGTTTCTGCGCGGCGGCCAGTTCCGCCTGCTGCCGCTTCAGGGGGTAGGGCCAGTGGCCCGTCCTGTACGGCCAGGCCTCGGGGGGCCGGCGGTCGTGGACGATCCACTCCGCGGTGGGCGGCGGGAGGCGCCTCCTGTCGTACGCGTACAGCCGCCCCTGGACCGGGAAGGCCGGGAAGAGGACGACCGTGCAGCGTGAGGTGAGCTGCGGTACCAGGCGGTTGGAGGCGGCGACGGTCGCGCCGTCCGGGATCCTCGCCAGCAGCGCCCGGGCCGCCTCGACGTGCGCGGGAGTACGCCAGGTGGCGCGCTGGAGCAGCTGGGCCAGCGGGAAGGACGGCAGCATCACCAGCGTGACGGCGAGGACGGTGGCCAGCGAGGCGCGGAGGTGGCGGCCGGCGAGCGGGTGGTCGGTGCGGCGCCAGACGGTCAGCGCGTCGATCAGCCCGGCGGAGACGACCGGCATCAGTACGGCGCTGTAGTGGAAGGCCGTGCCCCAGTGGAAGCCGTTGTCCGACATCATCCGCCAGGCCAGCGTGGGCACGGCGATCAGCGAGAGCGGTGAGCGCAGCGCGAGCAGCGCGGACGGGGCGAAGACCAGGACGAGGGTCATGGCCTTGATGTCGGGGCGCAGCGCGTCGAGCGGGGCGTGGGCGAGGGTGCTGAGCAGCGAGCCGTAGCCCTCGGCGAGGTTGCCGCCGTGCGCGTAGCCCCCGTCCGGGTGGAAGGCGGGCATCAGCAGCGTGATCTCGACGGCCGAGCCGACGAGCCCGGTCACGGCGGTGGCGGCGCCCAGGCGGCGCGGGCCCCTGAACGCGATGTACGCGCCCACGGCGGCGAGCGTCAGGCCCAGGTCCTCCTTGACCAGCAGCAGGGGCGCGGCCCAGGCGACGGCCGCCCGCCAGCGGCGGTGGGCCAGGGCTTCGAGGGCGAAGGCGAGCAGCGGTACGGCGAGGGCGACCTCGTGGAAGTCGAAGGCGGCGGCCGACGCGATGCCCCAGCTCAGCCCGTACGCGGCGGCGACGGCGTGCGCGGGCCCGCGACCCAGCGCGCGGGCGGCCCAGCGGGCGAGCGGGACGACGGAGACGGCGAGCAGCGCCGACTGGGCGGTGAGCAGGCAGAGCGGGGAGGGCCACAGCCGGTAGAGCGGGGCGAGGGCGGCGAGGAGGGGGTGGAAGTGGTCGCCGAGGATGTGGAAGCCCGCACCGCGCAACGGCACGACGGGGGCGCGCAGTTCGGCGTACGCGCGCACCGCCTGCTCGAAGATGCCGAGGTCGTAGCCGGTGGTCCGCAGGAGGAGGTGACGGCGCACGGCGACGGTGGCGTACAGCCCGAACAGCGCCGCGGCCCACCCCCACGGAACCAGGGCCGCGAGCGACCGGCGGCGGGCGGGGGGCGGTTGGGGGCGGGGCGCGCAGGGGGGAGCGGGGACGGGCGCGCCGGGGGCGGGCGCGCCGGAGGCGGGCGCATGGCCGGCAGGTGCCCCGGCGGCGGGCACGGTGGCGGGGGCCGGTGGGGGGACGGCGCGACCGGGCCGGGGCTTGTTGTCGGGGAATGTCCGCATATGGCCGCATGCTAGGCGGCGGTCTGGTCGCTCAGGTCAGCTCGTGGCCCGTGGTGCCGTCGACGTTTTCCGGAATCTCCCCCTCATGGCGGTCACCGGTCGACAGCGTCCCCGACGGTTCGAACATCAGGATTGACGCCCCCTCAGGCGCGGACGGCTTGTGCTCGGTGCCCTTCGGTACGACGAAGGTGTCGCCGCGCCGCAGCTCGACCGTCCGCTCGGTGCCGTCGGCGGCGCGCAGCGCGATGCTGAACCGTCCGTCCAGGACCAGGAAGAACTCGTCCGTGTCGTCGTGGACGTGCCATACGTGGTCACCAGCGGCGTGCGCGATCTTCACGTCGTAGTCGTTCATACGGGCGACGATGCGCGGGCTGTAGATGTCGTCGAAGGTGGCGAGGGTTTCGGTGAGGTTCACCGGCTTCGTATCCATGACAGGAAATCTTGCCCGCTGCGGAGCGGGCCTGTCTTGCGAGTGGGCTTGTCACTGGTCTTGTCAGTGGGCTTGTCACTGGGTGCCCGCCGGGCCCGCCGCGAGCGCCCCCAGCAGCACGCCCGCCAGCGCCCCGCCGATCATGAACGGCCCGAACGGGATGGTGCTCTTGCGGCTCGCCCGCCGCTGCGCGACCAGCCCGAACCCGTACACCGCCCCGAACAGGAACCCGGCGAAGGCGCCCATGAACAGCACGCCCCAGCCGTACCAGCCCAGCACGACGCCCAGCGCGAGCGCCAGCTTCACGTCACCGAAGCCCATGCCGCTGGGGTTGACCAGGAACAGCACGAGGTAGCCCGCGCCCAGCGCGAGCCCGCCGAGCAGCGCGGTCGGCCACGCCCCCGCGCTCCCCGGCAGCAGCGCGGCGCCGCCCAGCAGGGCGGCCGCCCCGGCGGCGAGCGGCAGTGTCAGCCGGTCCGGCAGCCGGCGCACGGCCCGGTCGACCAGGGCCAGCACCACCGCGACCGGCGCGATCAGCAGCCACACCGCCAGCTCGGGCCGCGCGCCGGTCGCCGCCGCGAGCGCCCCGCAGGCGAGCGCGGTGACGACGGACACGGCGGGCACGGCGGTGACGACGGGCACGGCGGCCGCGGGGGACGTGCCGGGGCCGCACGGCGCGCAGCGGGCGGGGCCGAGCCAGCCGCCCGCCGGGCCCGTGAACGGGTGCCCTTCCGGGCAGGCGTCGCGCCACGGCCGGCCGGGCGCGACGGACAGGCGGTACGCGGCGCGCGGTACGAGCAGGCCGGTGGCGGCGCCCCACAGGACGGCGACGGCGATCAGCGTGGCGTACACGCACCCGACCCTAGGACCGGGCGGGCGGCCGGTCATGGGCCCACGGGCCCACTCCCGCCGGGGCGGGGCCCACGCTACGGTCGTCGCCCATGGGCCAATGGCGTAACGGCACCGGTGTGTTGACCGCCCCGGACCACGGCGTACCGATACCGGTCGAGATCGCCGCCTCCTACCGCACCCGGCGGCGCGGCCTGCTGGGCCGGGACGGCATCGACGGGGCGCTGCTGCTGAGCCCCTGCAACAGCGTGCACACCTTCCGGATGCGGTTCGCCATCGACGTGGCGTACCTCGACCGGCGGTTGAGGGTCGTCGACGTGGTCACCATGGAGCCCGGCCGCCTCGGCCTGCCCCGCCCGCGCGCCCGGCACGTCCTGGAGGCCGAGGCCGGGGCGATGGCACGCTGGGGCATCCGGCCCGGCACCCGCCTGGCCATCACGGCGGACCCGGCCCCAGCAGCGTGAACGCCCCGTACACCCCCGACGCCAGCGCCAGCGCGGCCAGCACCAGCGCCACGCCGCGGTCGCGCAGCCGCGCCAGGGCCACCGCAGCCGGGAGCAGCAGCGGGAACGCGGGCATCATCAGGCGCGGCCGGGAGCCGAAGTACGCGGCGCCGACCAGGGAGATGACGACCACCGCGATGCCGTACACAAGGACCGGCAGCGGCTGGCGCTGCCTGACGCACAGCCACACCGCCCAGCCGACCAGCGCCAGCGCCGCGCACAGGCCGACACCGGCGAGCGGCGCCGGACCGGTCAGGTTCTGCCACACGAAGCGGGCGAGCGCCACGCCCCCGTCGATACTGTTGCCCCACGCGGCCTGCACCTCGAAGTACGCGGTCGCGCTGCCCTCGCGCACGGCGACGAAGACCACGTACCCCAGCCAGCCCAGCGGTGCCAGCAGCACCCCGGCGGCCATCCGGGCCGTCACCCGCCGCTCCCTCACCACCGTCACGACGGCGGTGATACCGAGCGCCGCGATGAGCGCGGCGGCTGACGGCCGGGTGAGCCCGGCGAGGACGCACAAGGCGCCCGCCCAGACCCACCGGCCGCGCAGCACCGCGTACAGCGACCAGGCGGCGAGCGCGGTGAACAGCGCCTCGGTGTACGCCATCGACTGCACGAACGCGGTCGGGTACACGCCCCACAGCACCGCCAGCACCACCCCGGCGCGCCGCCCGGCGACCTGTGCCCCGACCGCGTGGATGCCCCACGCGGCGGCGAGCGAGGCCGCCCACGACACGAGCAGCCCGGCGGTCGCGGCGTCGATCGGCAGCACCTCCGACAGGCCCCGCTCCAGGGCGGGCAGCAGCGGGAAGAACGCCAGGTCGGAGTGGACGCCGCCGTGGGGGAGTGTGACCTCGTGACCGTAGCCGTGCTCGGCGATCCGCACGTACCAGACGGAGTCCCAGCGCCCCTTGAGCCGGTGCAGTACGTCCTCACCGGCCACGGCGGCGGCCACCGCGAGGACCGCCAGCCCCACCACCCGTACCGCCACATACCCCCACAGGGCGAGCGCGGCCGAGGTCCGGCGATCTTGTTGCGGGAACATGCGGTCGATTATCGCGTCAGCCGGTGGGCAGTTCCCCGATCGGTACGTCCTCGATCGGTACGTCCTGGATCGGTACGTCAGTGACTGCGGCCACCATCATGTGCGGGGCGTCCTCGTCGCACTGGCCCACGCTCACCGCCACCCAGCGCGGCCCGTGCGGGGAGCCGACCGGGCCCCACACCATCAGCTCGCCGTAGAGGCCGAAGGCGCGCAGCTCCGCGAAGAGCGGCGGCACCGACTCGTCGTCCGCGTCGCCCAGCAGCAACGCGCGCATGCCGACCTCCCGGTGCGGCCCCCAGCGCTCGTCCAGCGCGCCCGTCAGCTCCGCGAAGTACCTCTCCGCCTCCTCCTGCGCGGTGTCCCACTCGGGCCCCGGCACGCCGACGTAGGCGCGGCTCTCCCACAGCGGGGCCAGCCGGAACCCGGCGCCGTAGCTGCCGCTCCAGCTCTCCGAGCCCGGCTCCCACCGGGTCGGGCCGTCCTCCGGGAGCGGCCTCGCGAGCAGGGCGTCGACGGCGGCCACGGCCTCGGTGACGTCGAACGGGGTGCCCGTCGCCTTCACAGCTTGGCCCTGTCCATCGGCCGGGGCAGCGCCTCCAGGGCGCCGGTGGCGCGGACCTCGCGGTTGACGGCGACGAGGTCCTCGACGCCGCCGGCACCGGAGAGGTCCAGCAGCAGCCCGCCGTGCTCGGTCGGCTCCGTCTTCCCGGGCAGGCCGGGTGCCTTGCCGGGCACGTCGGGCGCCTTGCCGGCGCCGGCAAGGAGGGCGGCGTCGGCACCGGCACCGGCACCGGCACCGGTGAGGAGGGCGGCGCGTCGCTCGGACAGGTAACCCGCCCAGCCGACACACGCCTGACCGGGCTCCCGGCCGTCGTCCTCCAGGGCGAGCTGGAGCTCGGTCTGCGTCACCTCGCCCCAGTCGACGTCCCATGTCTCGGCGACGGCACGGAGGATCTCGGCGTACGGCAGGGCGGCGCCGTCGTCGTCGGGGGCAGTGATCGTGAGCACCACGCTCATGGGAAGGTGCTCCGACACCCCTCCCCCGGTGCCGCTGACGCTCACCTTGACCGGGTTGGCGGCGGGCGTGGACAGCGCCATCGCGTACCCCTTGCGGTCCGACCAGTCGTCACCCGCGTTGCGCTCACGCAGGCGGGCGGCGAGCGCGTCGGTGTTCGTCGCGTCCGGGACCTCCTGCCAGGTGCCGAAGACGGCCGGGTCGATGTCCCGCAGCCGCGTCAGCAGCGCGCTCCAGCGGGCGGCGAGCTCCCGTTCCGACTCGGGCCTCGGCCCCCAGAAGCCCCGTACGACTCGCCTCATGGTCTGTCCTCCTCTGTAGGCTCCCCCCCTCGCCGCATCCTAGGGAACGGTTTTCACCCACCGGGCCTCATCGGGCCGGAGACCGGTCGTTTCTGAGGCGTGTGGACCACCTTGATCGGCAGGTCCTCGTCGAGGAACGCCAGCCGCGCCGCCCGCGCCACCATCGGGTCCGAGAAATGCCACTCGATCGCCCGGCCACCGGACGCGGCCACCTGCCCGCGCGCCTCCTCCAGGAACCTCGCCTTCCCGCTCTCCGTCAGCCGGGCGACCGGCTTGCCGTCCTCGTTGGCCAGATAGCCGGTGTAGCCGAGCTTGGCCTCCAGGAACGTCTGCCGGTCGGCGTCCCAGCCGTCGTACTCGACCGGCCGCCTGCCCGCGTCCGGATGCGGTACGACGTACTCCTTGCCGCGCACGGTGCCGCTGACCTGCTCCTGGTAGCGCAGCCACGCCTCGTTGGCCCAGGTCGGCTCGGGGTTGCGATTGCGGCTGCGCCACGCGCCGTCGCCCTTGTCGGCGTCGCCGAGCTCGGGGTCCTCCAAGCCCTTGGCCCACTCCGGCGGTTCGTAGTTGCGCGGGTCGTTCTTGTCGCCGGGCGTGGGCGGCGGCCACTCCTTGGGGCCGTTGCGCTTCTTCTTGGCGTCCGCGACGGCCTGTTCGGCCGCGTCCGCGTCGCGGTCCGCCTGCCGGGCGGCCTCCGTCCTCGCCGGGTCGTCACCCTCGCCGCAGGCCGGCTCGGCGAGCAGCTGTACGGGGACGGCGGCGGGGGCGCGCGCCGCGAGGAGCCCGGTGCCGGGGCCTTCGACGCCTGCCGCGTACGGGATTCCGGTAGGGCCGCCTTCGGTACGGCCGCCTTCGGTAGGGCCGTCTTCGGGACGGCCGCCCCAGCTGAACGTGCAGCCCGTGAGGCCCGCCTTCTCGGCGGCCTCGTCGGCGTGCCGGCGCGCCTCGCGGGCGGCCGCCTCCGCGGCGTCCAGGTCTCCGGCGTCGGCGGCTTTACGGGCCTTGGCCGCCGCCTCGGACGCCTTCTGTGCCAGCTCCCCGACCGCGCCCAGCTTTCCGAGCTTGCCCAGTCTGCCGAGCTTTCCCACGAGCTTGGCCTCGCCGTAGCCGGGGATGAACAGGGACCCGACGTTCCACAGCACGGTGCCGATGGCCTGGCCCTGGTCGCCGCGGTTCCACATGCCGCGCACGTCGTCGCCGACGAACACGTCGTCGAGGACGGTCACGCCGGTGCCCAGGGACGCGGTGCCCCAGTCCCACAGGGCGCCCAGGTAGTCGCCCTCCTGCCACTTGTCGAGGGCGCCCCCGGCGTCCTTCAGCCACTGCTCGCCGAGGCTCTTGCCGTACTCCTTGATGCCCTCCCAGGCCTTGATGGGGTGCAGGATCGTGTCGAAGGTGCCGGTGATGTCACCCCACAGCCCGTCCTTGAAGACGCCCTCGAAGAACCCGCCGACTTGGCGGGCGCCGCAGGAGAGGAAGGCGCCGACTCCCGAGGTACAGCTCTCCCCGTCGTCGCCGCCGCCCTCCCGGGGTGCGGCGGTGTCGTCCGGCTCACCAGCACCGTCCTGCGAGCCGGGACCGTCCTGACCGGTGCCGTCCTGCCAGACGGGACCGTCCTGACCCGTGTCGTCCTGTCCCGTGTCGCCCTGCGAGCCGGGACCGTCACCGTCGCCGGCCCGCCCCGGCCGCACCCCGTCCCCGGCGTCGACCCCTCCCCCACCGCTGCCGCCGGCCTCGCACCCGGTACCCACCACCGCGCACACCGCGGCCCGGAGCCCGCCGACGACCTGGCCCCCGACGCCCGACACCACCAGCGCGCCGATGATCGCCGCGACGAGCAGGACGAGCCCGACGTACTCCGTGGTCGTCTGCCCGCCCTGCGTACGCCACTTGATCATGCGAGCCAACCGGAACGGCCGGTGCGGCGACGCCCGCTCGCCGCCCGGCAGCAGGAACCACTCGCGCGAGGACCGCCGGCACAGCAGCACGGCGACGACGACGGGGATCACCAACTGCGGTACCCCACGGGCGTCACCGTCCGCCAACGTCCCCAGGGCGCCCGCGATGAACCAGCCCTGCACGGCAAGCAGTCCGCGCCGTACCCACGCCCCGCCCGTCCACACCCGCCGCCCGAGCAGGAACCCCGCCGTACCGGGCATGGCCCCGTACAGGACCCAGGCGATCAGCTCCCCGTCCACCCCGCCCAGCGACGCGGCCAGCAGCAACACCCCGAGCGCGCCGAGCAGCGTGACGCCGAACACCAGCCGCACCAGAACCAGCACGGCGTGAACCGCACGCGGCAACGGCCGCCGTCGCGGCACAACTCCCCCACCACCGGCCCCTGTTGCAGACATGCCCCGACGCTAAGGCGACCCCCGCCCCACGTCTTGGGCCCCAGGGCCCAACCTTCCCGTCTGCCGGCCCTTTCCCTATCCGGGCGTAACGGGACCGGCGAAGGCAGCGGCACCCCAGGAACCGGGTAATGGAGTGCTTCGATCACCGTGCTCGTGCTGGTCAAGGCCGGGAAGGCGGACCACCTGCTGTAGGGGCGGTCCGCCCACCCGGCCTGAGAGCGCGCATCAGCCGCGCGGGAAGGAGACCTCCACGCGGCGGTTCTTCTTGCGGCCTTCCTCCGTGCTGTTGTCCGCGATCGGGTACTGCTCGCCGTAGCCCCGGATCTCGTAGGTGATCCCGCCGGAGGCGAGCATGGGTGACAGCACCTTGTGCACGGCGTCCGCGCGCTGCTTGGAGAGCACGTCGCCGTGGGCCGAGGAGCCGAGGTTGTCGGTGAAGCCGAAGACGCGGACCTTGGTGGCGTTCTGCTTCTTGATCTCCTCGGCGATGGCGGCGATACGGGCGTTGGCCTCGGGGGTCAGCTTGGCGCTGTCCTTGCCGAAGAGGACTTCCGCCTGGAGCGCGAACTTCAGGTTCTGACTGGTCTCCTCGCGCCGCTCCTCGCCGCCCTCGGACTCGACGATCGAAATGAGGGGCAGCACCTTCGCCGGGGCGAGGGTCGCGCCGTCACGCATCTTGAGGCCGGGTGAATTGCCGTCGACTTCCGGTGGCGGCAGCGTCGACTCCGTGCCCGGTGGCGTACTCGGGACGTCATCGGCGTATGCCCCGGAGGCGCCGCCGCTCATCTGGACGCCGGCGAACAGCACCACGGCAGCGAGCACGGACGCTGCGGGTCGGCGTACGGAGGTCCTGCGCGCGCAGGGCGTGGCGGTGCGCATCAGGAGATCTCGATCGTCGCGACCGGCATCTGCGGGATCTGGATGTCCACCTGGGTGGTGTTCGCGGGCGGCGCGGGAAACTGGGCGAACATCGAAATGGTCTCACCCGGCTTCACCGTCGTGACACCCGTCGTCGTCAACGGGTAGCCGTCCGTGTCGCGGAGTACGTAATAGCGCTTCTTCTCTGTCTTGTCCAAGAGTGTGATGCCGGCAAAGGACGGACCTGTCTGCTTCACGTTGACCTCCTGACCGCTCCACTGAGGAGGCGCGATCAGCATCTTGGGCGACGTGTTTTTCACACTGCCCGTGACGGTCAGAAAGCCGCCCTGGTCCCTCACAGCGGTATGGATCAAGATCTGAAATCCGGTGCTGCCGTTGATGGTCGCCAAGGTGGTACTGGTGTCGGGCACAGTAGGTCCGGTCTCACCCTTGCGTGTTTCCTGACCAGTCGGCGCCGACGAAGCGCTACCCGCCTTCTCCGGCTCCTTGCCCTCATCCTTGCTACCACCGTCGCCGCCGCATGCGGTCAACAGCACAGCCAGTGTTACGACAGTCGCCCCGGTCGCCGCTCTGAGTGCCGCCGTTCGATACCGATTACTCATGAGTGCCATTCCTTTGCGTTCCTTCACGGTCAGTCCTCGGCGAGCCGGACTTCGAAGAGGTCGGACATGTCCGGGAGCTTGGCCGGGTCCAGGTCCAGGAGGTCACCTTCGCATTCCAGCGCCCCTGGAGACGGCGAATCGTCGTCATCGGCAGGCTCAAAACTACATACAGGGACGACCACGGCTGTTGCGGTGGACTTGGCGTACCGGTCCTCGGTCCCAGGGAGCACGGTGTCCCCGACCGGGTTCAAGGAGGTCACCTGCACTGTGAACCCCCAGCGGCCGTCAAACAGCGGCGTGCAACTGTCGACCTCGGCGTCGTTCTGACCGGCGTAGTAGTGGCTCGCACCGCACCCGTACAGCGTGGGGATCAGCGCTCCGTCCAATAGGTCAGCCAGATTGCCGATGGTCAGGTCGACGTTGTCCCGTGACTCCCGAGCCGCTGCCAGTGCGGCGGCATCCGCTGCTGATTGGGCACCGTTACGCGTCGCTCCCGCCTGGCCTACCGCGAAGAACGCAAGCGCGAGAAAGAGCAGGCTCGCCACTACGAATACGTAGAGAGGCGACGCCTGCCCTGCCTCGCGAGTTCTGCGCGTACAGGCCGTCAGCCACCACCGACGATCGCCGTGACGCGCGCCAGCAGCCCGGCGGCGATCGTGTCTCCCACGCCCGACCCCACCACCGCCGCGATGATCACCCCCACCAGGATGATGATCCCGACGTACTCGACTGCCCCCTGCCCGCTGTCCCCCCGCCGCTTGAGGGCCGCACTCGCGGTTTTCGCCCACGTACCCACGTACACCTTCGCCTGGGTCGCGGGCTTCAGCGTGATGTTCGGCATGGCGGTCTCCTCCGGGCTCGTGCGGGTCGAGGTGACGAACGTACGGCGGAGCAAGGCGCCTCGGCATGGGCCTGGGGGCCCAAGTCGGGGCCCAATCGGGGGTGTGGGGGTGGTCAGGCATGGGTGGTCGGGTCCCCCTTGGACTGGCCGTGCCAGATCGCGATGGCCTGGCCGCGGCTTTCGGCGTTGAGCTTGGCGAAGATGCGGTTGATGTGGTTCTTGACGGTCTTGTGGCTGATGAAGCACGTGGCGGCAATCTGCTGATTGGTCATGCCCGACGCGATCAGGTCCATCACCTCCACCTCCCGCTGGCTCAGCAACGAATGTGCCACATTCGGTTGCCGTTGCGAAGGGGGTTGGGGAAAGTCGAGCTCCTGCACGGGGGTTGATGCAGGCAGCGGCATTGCAGACGCACACCCATCCCGCACCGACGCCAGCAGTGCGTTCGAGGCCGTGTGGGTGAAGTGGGCGCGGCCGCGGCTCATGTCGCGTACCGCGTCGACGAGTTGGTCGGCCGTGAACTCGCCGTGGACCAGGTAGCCGCTCGCGCCGAGGCGCAGGGCCTCGTGGACGATGGCCGTTTCGCGGCTGTAGGTGGTCATCAGGACCGGGGCGAGCCGGACCAGGTGCGGGAGGGCCGCGATGCCGTCGACGCCCGGCATGCGGACGTCCAGGAGGATCACGTCCGGGCGGTGGCGGACCGCTTCCTCGTAGGCCTGGCGGCCGTCGGAGGCCTCGGCGGCGACCTCGATGTCCTCGCGGCCGGAGAGCAGCGCGGTCAGGCCCGCCCGGACGACGGGGTTGTCGTCGGCGACGATCACTCGCAGGTGCTCAGGCATGGTGGTGCACCCTCCTGTCGAAGGAACGCGGGCCGGGCTGTCGCGGCATGGCCGGCAAGGGCGGCAGGGGCGGTTCCGAGGCCCGTACGGGCAGTTCCAGGGCCCGTACGGGCAGTTCCAGGCGGACTTCCGTGCCCCTGGTCGCCGGGCCCCGCCCGATGCGGATACGGGCGCCGATCGACGCGGCGCGCTCGACCATGCCGACGAGCCCGAAGTGGCCGGACCGTTTCAGGCCGTCGAGTGTCGTGCCGGCGGGCAGGCCACGGCCGTCGTCGTAGACGCTCAGGCGCAGGACGTCGCCGACGACGCCCGCCGATACGTCGATGTACGTGGGCCCGCCGTGCCGGTGGGCGTTCTCCATGGCCTCCGCGGCGATGGTGAGGAGCTGGCGGGCGACCGCGTGCGGGAGGCGGGGAGGGGCCGCCCCGCCATCCAGCAGGCGGTAGGTGGTCCGTACCCGGTGCCGGCGCCCGAAGTCCGCCGCGCGGGCGGCAAGATCCGCGGCGACGTCCACCCCGCCGTCCAGGCCCGACTCCCGGCGCAGGTCCGCCAGCAACTCGCGCGACTCGGCGGCGGCGCGGCGGGCGGACCGGGCGAGGAGTTCCGCCTGCCGCCGCACCGACGAGGGGTCACGGCGGTGCGCGGTCTCGGCCAGCCCGTCCGCGGCCAGCGCCAGGCCGTGCAGGGTCTTGGCGACCGAGTCGTGCATCTCCCGGGCGAGCCGCGCCCGTTCCGCCTCCACCGCGCCGTTGACGGCGAGGCGGGCCCGCGCCTCGGTCAGGGCCTGGCTCGCGGCCCCGAAGTCGAGGATGAGGTTGCGCAGGGTGGAGCCGACCGCCCCGGCGATGACGCACAGGCCCGGGAAGAGGAGCGAGGAGGGCTCCACCGCCACCTCCCTGCTCACCCCGTACGACAGCAGGAGCAGCAGCGACTGGAGGACGGCGAAGAAGGCGGCGCCGCGCCAGCCGTACAGCAGGCCCGCCAGCAGCGGCGTACAGATGGTGACGTACGCGAGCGTCGACTCGGGTGACGCGGTGGCCAGCAGCAGCGCGCCGAACAGCATGTCGCAGGTGAGCACGGCGGGGTGGCGGAGCAGGATGCGGCCGAAGCGCTCCCAGTCGCGCAGCACGACGTAGGACACCATGAAGGTGATGAGGACGGCGGCGCCCACCAGCCAGGTCCCGACGCCCGGCGCGGCGCCGTCGAGGGCGAACGGCGCCGCCAGCACGATCATCGCCAGCCGGAAGCCGAACACCTGGCGGCACAGCGCCTGGAGGGCGTTGATCTGGAGCGGGAGGGAGGGTTCGGCCCGCGCCGCCGGCTTCTTCAGGGTCATGACGTCACCCGCCGATGATGTCCGCGAAGTCGACCCCGGAGCCGTAGTAGAAGCTCAGGGCGATCAGGATCATGGTCGCGGGCAGCATCACCATCGTCACGACGAGCGTGGTCTTGGGTACGGCCTTGGCGGCGCTGCGCCGCGCGTTCTGCGCGTCCGTGCGCCGCATGTCGTTGGCGATCTGGATCAGCGTGTCCACGATCGGCGCGCCCAGCTCCTCGCCCTGCTGGAGAGCGGTGACGAACATGGAGACCTGCTCGGAGGCGTTGCGCTTGCGGAGTTGGTCGAAGGCCTCGCGGCGGCTGACGCCCATGTCGAGCTGGCGCAGGGTGATGCGCAGTTCGTCGGCCCACGGCCCGGAGTACTTCTCGGCGACGCGCTCCAGCGCCTGGCGGAAGCCGAGTCCGGCGGAGACGACGACGGCGAGGACGTCGAGGAAGTCGGGCAGGGTGCGCTCGATGTCGTCCTTGCGGCGGCGGATGGCGAGCCGCAGCAGGACGTCGGTCCAGGTCAGCCCGTACAGCAGGACGATGACGGCGACGACCGCCTGGCCGCGCGCCAGCATGGCGAGGGCGGCGCACACGCCGAGGAAGCCGTAGACGGCGCGGCGGGCGGCGTAGCGGTCGACGGTCATGCCGCCGGGGTTGCCGGCCATGTCGAGGCGGCGGCGCAGCGCGTCGACCCGTTTGGGGCCCATCACGCCCAGCACGGCGGGGGCGTAGCGCATGCCGAGCCGGTCGACGCCGGAGCCGACGGCGGTGGTGCGGGTGGCGCCGACTTCGAGGGCGAGGACGAGGTCGCCGGGGAGTTTGGCGTCGGCCCGGTACATGCGGACGCCGTGGAAGACGCCGTATACGGACAGGCCGATGACGGCGGCGTACAACAGGCCCATGACGTGTCACCTCCTCAGACTCGGATGCGGGACAGGCGGCGGATGAGGACGAAGCCGAGGGCGTACAGGCCGAAGGCGAGGACGGAGCCGACCTGGCCGGCGACGGAGCCGGTCATCTTGTCCAGGGCGCCGGGGGACATACCGTTGATCATGAGCAGGAAGCCCAGGCCCAGGAGGGGCAGGGCGAAGGCCGTCACCTTGACCTGGGAGAGGAGGGTGGTGACCTCCCGCCGGGTCTCCTTGCGCTCGTCGAGGGTGCCGGTGAGGTTGCGCAGCGAGGTGACGACCTGGCCGCCGGCGCGGTTGGACAGGACGAGGGTGGAGACGAGGACGACCAGTTCGCGCGAGGGCAGCCGGTCGGCGAGGTCGCCCAGCGCGTCGTCCAGGCTGTGGCCCACGGCGAGCTGGTCGGCGACCTTGCGCAGCTCCTCGCCCGCCGGGTCGTCCAGCTCCTCGGCGGCCATGGCGATCGCGGTCCGCAGGGCCAGGCCGGCCTGGGTGGCGTTGGCGAGGACGCGGGTGAGTTCGGGCAGCTGGTTGATGAACGCCTCGGTGCGCTTGTGGCGCTGCCAGTTGAGGAACGCGTGGGCGCCCCACAACCCGGCGAGGGCGGCGAGGACGCCGAAGAACGGGGCGAAGACGGCGCCGATGGTGAGGTGGACGCCGAGCAGCGCGGCCACCGCGTACACGGCATACTCGCCGGGCGTGAGGTCGAGCCCGGTGGCGGCGATCTTGCGCTCGATGCGGTGGCCGATGGCGGTGGCGCGCAGCCTCCGGTCGAGGCGTACGAAGCGGCGGCGCCGGCCATCGAGGGCGGTGTGCCCGCTGTGGGTCATGCGGGCGACCAGGGCCTGGCGCCGGGCGTTGCCGGAGGCGTAGACGTGCACGCCGGCGACGCCCAGCGCGCCGGCGAGGACGGTGGCACCGAGCGTCAGCAGCGGGAGGTTCGCCATGTCACTTCCAGGAGTTCCAGGTCGGTTCGGTGTCGATGGGCAGGCCCAGGGGCGGGGCGGTGGTGCCGTGGCGCAGGGCGAGCTGTTCGTCGGACCGGGCGACGCCGAAGGCAGGGGGGATGGCCTCGCTGTTCATGTAGAGGCGTTCGGCGACGCGGCGCGGGAGGGGGGAATATTCGAAGGTGCCGTGGATTCGCCCGTCGGCGGCCATGGGGCGGGACGCGAAGCGGCAGACCGTCACGATCCGGTACTCCTCGCGGCCGTGGGAGTCGACAATGGCGATCTCGGTGATCTTGCGGCTGCCGTCCGCGTGCCGGGTGAGCTGGACGATGACGTCGACCGCGCTGTTGATCTGGTCCTTGATCGCGACGAACGGGACCTCGACCTCCGACATGGAGCCGAGCGTCTGGAGGCGCATCAGGGCGTCCTCGGCGCTGTTGGCATGGACGGTGGCGAGCGAGCCGTCGTGGCCGGTGGACATCGCCTGGAGCATGTCGAGGGTCTCGCCGCCACGGACCTCGCCGACGATGATCCGGTCGGGGCGCATGCGCAGCGAGTTGCGTACGAGGTCGCGGATGGTGACCCGGCCCTTGCCCTCGACGTTGGGCGGGCGCGCTTCGAGGGTGATGACGTGGGACTGCTGGAGCTGGAGCTCGGCGGAGTCCTCGATGGTGACGATGCGCTCGCCGTCGGGGATGAGGCCGGACAGCGCGTTGAGGAGGGTGGTCTTGCCGGTGCCGGTGGCGCCGGAGACGATCACGTTGAACTTGGCGCGGACGAGTCCGGCGAGCAGCATCACCATGTGCTCGTCGAGCGAGCCGAGGGCGACCATCTCCTGGAGCGTGAAGGCGCGGGGGAAGCGGCGGATGGTGAGGATGGGACCGCTGAGGGAGAGCGGCGGGATGATGACGTTGACGCGCTCACCGGACGGCAGGCGGGCGTCGACCATCGGGTTGGACTCGTCCACGCGGCGGTTGACGGTGGAGACGATGCGCTCGATGGTCTGCATCAGCTGCTCGGTGGAGGAGAACCGCATCGGCAGTTGCTCCAGCCGGCCGCGGCGCTCCACGAACACCTGCTCCGGGCCGTTGACCATGATCTCGCTGATGGAGGCGTCTTCGAGGAGCGGTTCGAGGATGCCCAGGCCGAGGGCCTCGTCCACGACGCGGCGGATGAGCTGCGAGCGCTCGGTGGAGGAGAGGACGGGGCCTTCGCGGCTGATGATGTGGCCGAGCACCCGCTCCAGGCGGGCGCGGCGCTCCGCGGCGGCCAGGGCGGACATCTCCGCGAGGTCGATCTCCTCCAGGAGCTTGACGCGGTAGACGCCGACGAGGTGGTTCTCCTCGCCCTTGCCGCCGTTGACCGGCTCGGGACTGGTGATGCGCGCCCGCAGGCTCATGTCTCTTCCCTCCCCATGGGTGCGTTACGTGGAACGGTCAGTCGGCGGGCGTGGTGACGGGCATGGTGGTGGATCTCGTGGCGGCCGGGAAGGTGAACACGGGCAGGAGGGAGGGGATGGGTACGGTGGCGGTCGCGGTCACCTCGTCGCCGCCGGCCCCGGGGACCTGGACTCGGGCGTTCAGCCAGCCGCTGGCGGCGCCCTCACCGGCCGACACGCCGTCGCCGCCCTGCGCTGCGACCCGCGCCGCCGCGCGGGACGCCGTACCCGCCTGCTGCACCGCGTATGCCACCAGCCCGAGCTGGACGGCGGCCAGAGCCGTGAACAGCAGCAGCGCCACCCAGCCGGTGAACTCCACCGCCGCCTGGCCGGATTCGCCGCGGCGACGCCCTGTCCTCGCGTGGCGTCCCCTGCTCCACGCCTGGCGCGCTGTCTCCGCCTGGCGCCCTGTCCCCGCGTGGCGCCAGCCCCACGCTTCGCGCGCTGTCTCCGCATGGCGCCTGTCCCACGCTTCGCGCCCCGTCCCCGCGTGGCGCCTGTCCCACGCTTCGCGCCCCGTCCCCGCGTGGCGCCAGCCCCACGCCTGGCGCCCGCGCCCTCCGTAGCGCCGGCTCCACGCGTCGCGCGTTCTTTCCGCGTGGCGCCCTGTCCCTGCGTACGGCGTCATCGCTCGCCCTCCCACGCCACCGCGGCATGGCCCTCGACCTGGACCGGGATGTCGAGGCCGGGGAACAGCACGGGGACGTTCAGCGTCACCGACGCGGTGTACAAGTCGGCGCCGCCACCGCCGCAGGAGGCGGTCACCGTCCACGCCCCCGACACGCTCCCCCGCGCGGCGGCCTGGCACGCGCCGTCGCCCGACACCGTGCCCACCCGGGCGCCCACGTCCGCCGCGTTGCCCGCGAGCGCGTACGTGTAGCCGACGAGGGCCGCCTGCCACAGCAGGATCACCGTGCCGAGAACGACCGGAACCATCCCGGTGAACTCGACCGCGACCTGCCCCCGGTCACTTCCGTAACGGCGTTTCATGACGCATCCTGCCCCCTCGGTCCCTCGGTCTACGTGCCGCGCGTACGGCGCAGGCCCACCGAGCCGCGGTCGCCGCGGAACTTCCCCTGCCTGCTTTCCCCTTCCGGGGCGTTGACGATCCCCAGTTCGCCGGCCAGTGCCCACAGCGCCCGCTTCACCGACGACTTGGCCTCCAGGTCCTGCATCCGGCCCGCGTCGACCACCGACTGCAGTTCCCGGAAGTTCGCGGGTACGGAGGTCCGCGCGACCCGCGTACCGGTGATCTTGCCGACCAGCGGCGGCTGGATCTCGGTGTTGCGGATGTGCCGGTTGACCACCGTCACGGTCTCCTCCGCCTTGCGGATCTGGAGCCGGTCCCAGAGCCTGATGAGGCGTTTGGCGGCGCGTATGGCGACCACGTCGGGGGTGACGACGAGCAGGGTGGTGTCGGCCATCTCGATGGCGGCGGCGTTGGCGGTGTTCATGTGCGTACCGCAGTCGATGACGACGACCTCGTACCGGTTGCGGAGCGCGCTGACGATCTGGCGCACCGCGCGGTCGCTGACGTCCTCGCCCCGCTCGCCCTCCCCCGGCGCCAGGAGCAGGCCGAGGCCGGAGGGGTGGGCGAACAGGGCGTCCTGGAGCACCCGGGGCGATATGTCCTGGATGGCCGCGAGGTCCACGATGGACCGCCGGAACTGCACGTCCAGGTAGGAGGCGACGTCGCCGGCCTGCAGGTCCAGGTCGGCGAGCGCGACGGTCCGGCCGGAGGCGCGCGCGGCGAGGGCGAGCTGGACGGCCGTGACGGTGGTGCCGACGCCGCCCTTGGCGCCGCTGACGGTCACGACCGTGCCGCCGGGACCCGTGAAGACGTCGCCGCCCTGCCCGAGGTGGCGCCGGACGCCCACGGACCAGGCGGCCGCGGACTGGACGCGCTGGGCGAGCTCCTCGTACGACAGGGGCAGCCCGACCAGGCCGCGGGCGCCGGAGTCCATGGCGGCCGAGTAGAGGGCGGGGCCGGCGTCGGTGGTGACGAGGACGACGCCGACCGCGGGGAAGCGCAGGGCGACCTCCCGGATCAGTTCGAGTGCGGGGACGGGCCCGATCCGCTCGTGGACCAGGACCACCTCGGGCAGTTCGTCGAGGGACTCGGCGGCGAGCCGCGCGAGGGCGTCGATCAGCGAGGTCGAGTCGCCGAGGGGGGCGGCCGGTTCGGCGTCGGGGAGCTGGCTGAGGAGGGTGGTGACGGAGCGGGCGGCGTCGGCGTCACCGACGGCCGGGAGGATGCGTGTGGTCATCCGGCCCTCACTTGTTCCTGTCTTCGTCGAGCGTGTAGCTGCCCTCACCGGGCCGGAGGACGGTGGGGCTGTTCCGGGGCAGCAGGGCGAGGCGTACGTGTTCGGCGAACGACTCGGCGTAGGCGACGCGCTGGGCGTCGGTGGTGCTGAGCGCGAAGGTGATGGGCACGGCTTCCCGGACGCCGACGCCCCGGTTGCCGTCGCGCTTGCCGTCCAGGGGGGTCAGCTTGCCGACGTCGATGACACGGGCGTTGGCGACGATGACGCGGGACTCGGCGACGGCGCCCTTTTCCCGGTTGTCGTCGTCGAACGTGGCGAAGATGTTCACCAGGGAGCCGGCGGTGATCTTTCCGGCGACGCCGGTGGCCGCGTCGATCATGATGGCGATCTCCTGCTGGCCGCTCTCCAGCGCGGGCCGTCTGGCGATCATGTCCTCCTGGAGCAGTGAGCCCTTTCTGAGATCGGTGACGGCGATCTTGTCCTTGACGACGGTGAGGTCGGTGACGGCATTGGCGGAGAGCCAGCGCCTGGGCATGGTGATCTTCTTGAACTGACCCGGCTGGAGGGCCGTGTAGGCGGCGACATCCGATTTCAGCTCGTACGCCTCGACTTCCGGGCCCACTTGGGAATTCACGTCGCCGATCACCGTGACCACACCGGCGAACGCGGCGAAGGCGCACAGGACCGACAGGAGCAGGAGAATGACACCGCGGCGCTGACGTGAATTCATGGGCGGGGCGACCTCGTGGGGAGACGTAGGCGGTGGCTGGCGTGAAGCGCGTGCTGAAGCGTGGCCACCCGGCGGTGGCGGCGGCGGTTCACGTGGCGCCCTGGATCGGCTCGGGCGGTACCAGCGGGGCCGAGCAGAATCCGCAGCGGTCGCCTATGAGCTCGATACCGCACCAGGAGCACACTTCCCGCCGTACCGACGCGACCAGTTGGTAGAGCACCGAGATATCGGGGAGAAAGGCGGCGAACTCCACCATCTTCGCCGTCCCCCACCACGCCGGGGAACCGGCGGGCAGGGCGCTCTCCACCACGCCTTGGACCTGCCAGGCGGGCGCGAGGGTCTCGGTGACCCAGTCGGAGGCCAGCTGCCCGCGCGCCACCATCAAGTGCGTACCGAACGACGGTCCCGCAAGGCGCTCTTCCGTGCCGACTTTGACGAGCTGCGGGGAAGGGTTGGCCAGGACGCCGAATTGTGAGCCCGGTACCCACGACGTGGCATGGGACTTCAGGCTCACCGGTACGCGGTCGAGCCGGGTGACGGTGTTGAGCAGGGCCCCCGCGTAGATGTAGTGGGCCAGCAGCCGGGCGGCCGAGGCGATGACGCCGGCGCCGAAGTCGCAGAGGGACAGCTGGCGCAGCTGGCGTACGAGTACGGCGACACCCAGCGGGGGGAGGTCCAGTTTGAGCAGCGCGACGCGGTCGGTCTCCAGGACGGACCGGACGGTGTGCAGCCGGCGTTCGTGCTCGGCGGGCAGGGAGGCGGGGTACAGGGCGATGACGTAGCCGTGCTGCTCGACCAGAACCTGCATGTCGGCGATGGCGGCGTCCAGCGGCTGCGCGTCCGGCGACTGCAGGAGGGCCGCTGTGGGTGTCTGGTGGTCCGTCGGCGGCAGCACCAGATCGGCGCTGGTGACGGCGATTGCGGTCGGCACGCTGGTTCCCCGTTCCGCTCCGGCCGCCGGGGTTCCGGCGAACCGCAGATACCTGCCCTACCTGCTCCTGCTGCTTTTCCCGCTCCTCCACGCTCACTTCTGCCCACCCGCACTTTAGCCAGGTCTCAGGGGCCAGAGAACAGCTTTCAGATCGCTTGGTGACAACGCGTGGACGACGTCTGGGTGAGCAAACCGGACGAAGGCGTCAGCAGTTAACTCCCGTTTCTTTTCACAGGTCTTGACAAGTCGATTGGTCTGGACCAGCTTTACGGAAAAGCGGTGGCCACCGTTCGCCCGCAGCTCCCCCAACCCCCCACCGGAGGCAGCAAGTGGACCGCTCACGCACACATCACCGAAACGCAAGAGGGCTCCCAGGAGGTCTGGCGGTGGCCGTGGCCGCCGGACTCGTCCTGGCCGGCGGGATGACCGGTACCGCGCAGGCCGCCGACGTCAACGTCGCCAAGAACGCCGGTTTCGAGGCCGGGCTCGCCAACTGGACCTGCTCGGCGGGCAGCGGCGCCACCGTCTCCTCCCCCGTGCACGGCGGGGCCGCCGCGCTCAGGGCCACGCCCGGCGGGCAGGACAACGCCCGCTGCGCGCAGACCGTGGCGGTCAAGCCCAACTCCACGTACACGCTGAGCGCCTGGGTGCAGGGCGGGTACGCGTACCTGGGCGCGAGCGGCACCGGGACGACGGACGTGTCGACGTGGACACCGGACTCGGCGGGCTGGAAGCAGCTGACGACCCGCTTCACGACCGGCGCGAGCACGACGTCCGTCACGGTGTACACGCACGGGTGGTACGGGCAGGCCGCCTACTACGCCGACGACATCTCGGTCTTCGGGCCCGACGGGGGCGGCGGGAGCGACCCCGACCCCGTGGTGCCCGCCACGCCGGCCGGCCTCACCACCGGCGCGGTGACGTCATCCTCCATCGCCCTGAGCTGGAACGGGGTCTCCGGCGCGAGCGGCTACCACGTCTACCGGGACGGCGCCAAGGTCCAGTCGGTCACCGGCACGTCGGCGACCGTGACCGGGCTGGCCGCGAACACCTCGTACGCCTTCCAGGTCAGCGCGGTCAACGCGGCGGGCGAGTCCGCGAAGTCGGCGGCGGTGACCGGGCGGACGTCCGGCGGCACGACGGACCCCAACCCGGCCGTGCCGAGGCACGCGGTGACCGGCTACTGGCAGAACTTCAACAACGGCGCCGCCGTGCAGAAACTGCGGGACGTGCAGGCGCAGTACGACATCATCGCGGTGTCGTTCGCCGACTCCACCGCCACGCCCGGCGAGATCGTCTTCAACCTCGACCCGGCCGTCGGGTACGCCTCGGTCGCCGACTTCAGGGCGGACATCGCCGCGAAGAAGGCCGCCGGCAAGTCGGTGATCATTTCGGTGGGCGGCGAGAAGGGCAACGTCACCATCAACAGCGACGCGTCGGCGACGGCCTTCGCGAACAGCGCGTACGCCCTGATGCGGGAGTACGGCTTCAGCGGGGTCGACATCGACCTGGAGCACGGCATCAACTCCACCTACCTGACGAAGGCGCTGCGCCGGCTGTCGGCGCAGGCCGGGCCGTCCATGGTGCTGACGATGGCGCCGCAGACCATCGACATGCAGAACACCGGGACCGAATACTTCAAGACCGCCCTGGCCGTGAAGGACATCCTGACGGTGGTCAACACGCAGTTCTACAACAGCGGGTCGATGCTCGGCTGCGACGGCAAGGTGTACGCGCAGGGGTCGGTCGACTTCCTGACGGCGCTGGCCTGCATCCAGCTGGAGGGCGGCCTGGACGCCTCCCAGGTCGGCCTCGGGGTGCCCGCCTCCCCGCGAGGGGCGGGCAGCGGGTACGTCGACCCGTCCGTGGTGAAGAGCGCGCTGGACTGCCTGACGCGCGGGACGGGCTGCGGCTCCTTCAAGCCGGCCAAGACCTACCCGGCGCTGCGCGGGGCGATGACCTGGTCCACGAACTGGGACGCCACGGCCGGGAACGCCTGGTCCAACGCGGTCGGCCCGCACGTCCACAATCTGCCGTAGGCGTCAGGCCCGGTTCGCCAGGCAGTGGTGCAGCACGGGGCCCAGCTCGGCCGGCCACTGGTGGAGCTGGGCCTCTCGGCGGGCGACGCGGCACTCGTACAGCATGCCGCCGTGGTGGGCGACGGGCCACCACGAGAGCCTCGCTCCACGGGGCCGGGGCGACGTACACGGTGGCGATCGCGGCCCACGGGACGTCCATGGTGTGGCCGTCGACCTCCAGGGCCACGCCCGAAGGGTCGGCGATCACGGAGTTGCGGCGGTCGTGCGCGGCGAACTCGGGCCCATCCGGGGCCGGGCGCCATGGGCGGGTGGCGGGCCGCCGTACGGCGACGCCGGGGGCGGGCCGTACGGCGGCCGCACCGGTATCGGAGGGCCGAATCCGTGGGGTGTGGTCATGTCCGCCAGTATGGGCGGGTGCCTACCAGGGCAGTTCGCGCACCTGCTGCACGCACAGCACGATGAACAGCAGCCCGGCCGCGCCCAGGACGCCGTTGCTGAGCCAGCCGTTGCGCCACTCCCGCGGCGTACGGGAGGAGTTGAGCAGCCACACCAGGGTCAGCGCCAGGAACGGCATGAAGAACGCGCCGACCACGCCGTACACGATGACCAGCCCGAACGGCTGGTCCAGGAAGAGCAGCGCCATCGGCGGGAAGGTCAGCCACAGCAGGTAGGCGCGGAAGGGCAGCGACTTCTCGCGGGTTCCGGCCGCGACCGCCTCGCCGGTCGCCGCCTCGCCCCGGCCGCGGTAGTGCGCCACGAAGTCCGCGAACATCAGGCTCACGCCGTGCCAGACGCCGATCAGGGAGGTGATGGAGGTGGCGAAGAAGCCGATGAGGAACAGCTTGGAGGTGGCCGTCCCGTACTGGTCCTCAAGGACCTTGCCGAGGTCGAGCAGTCCCTTGTCACCCTTGGCGAGCGCGACGCCGGAGGAGTGCAGCAGCTCGGCGCCGACGAAGAGCATGGCGACGACGAAGATGCCGGTGGTGATGTACGCGACGCGGTTGTCCAGGCGCATCACCTTCATCCAGCTCGTGTCGGTCCAGCCCTTGGCGTTGACCCAGTAGCCGTACGCGGCCAGCGTGATCGTGCCGCCGACGCCGCCGATCAGGCCCAGGGTGTAGATCAGGGAGCCGTCCGGCAGGACGGGCGCGAGCCCGGCGAACGCCTTGCCCAGGTGCGGGGTGACCCGTAGGGCGAGGTAGACGGTGACCACGAACATGACGCCGACGAGGACGGTCATGACCTTCTCGAAGACGGCGTACCGGTTGAACCAGACGAAGACCAGGCCGCCGACCCCGCACAGGACGGCCCACCACTTCAGGTCCATCACGCCGGGGAAGAGCACCTGGAGGGGCAGGGCGCTGGAGGACATGGCGGCCGCGCCGTACACGAAGCCCCAGACGGCGACGTAGACGGCGAAGTAGCCGGTGGTCCACGCGCCGAGGCTGCGCCAGCCGTCGAAGAGGGTGCGGCCGGTGGCCAGATGCCAGCGCCCGGCGGCCTCGGCGAGCGAGATCTTGACGAGGCAGCCGGCGACGGCCGCCCACAGCAGCGTGTAGCCGAACTTGCTGCCCGCGATGAGCGTCGCGACGAGGTCACCGGCACCGACGCCGGTCGCGGCCACGACGATGCCGGGCCCGATGAAGCGCCAACTCGCCCTGCGGAGCCGGGACCCGGCCCCTTCCGTCCCTTCGCTCTGCCGCACGGTGTCCGCCATGCCCTGCCCGCCTTTCGCTCGTCGCCTGGTCAGGTGAGGTGACGTCACCAAAGCGCGGGGCGCGGTGATCGCGCAAGGGGTGGGCCGCCGCGACCGTGACCAAAGGCGCACCCTTGACGCGCTCATGCCATGGCCTCACGATGCCTCGCACGGGGAGACCCACCCCGTACCCCCCACCGCAGGAGACAGCATGCGACTTCGCATACGCGGGATACCCGGCAGAAGGTCCGCCACCCTCACGGCCCTGCTGGCGCTCGCCGTCGCGGCACCGCTCACCGCCACCGCCACCACCACGGCGCCCACGGATCTGCCGGCCGCCTCCGCCGCCACCACGGAGGAGGTCATCCGGCAGTACGAGATCCACGGCCCGTCCACCCCGGCCGAACGCTCCGCCATCGCCGCCACCGGCGTCGCCATCGACGAGGCCGACGGCCACGCGGTCGTCGTCAGCGCCAACACCGAGCAGGCGCGCAAGCTGCGCGCCCTCGGGCACAAGCTGGAGGCGCTGCCCGGCCCGCCCGACCGGACCGGTGGCAAGACCGTGGGCGCCATGGACTTCCCCTCCGCCGACTCCCGCTACCACAACTACGCCGAGATGAACGCGGAGATCGGCCAGCGGCTCCAGCAGTACCCGACCATCATGAGCCGCCGCGTCATCGGCAAGTCCTACCAGGGCCGCGACATCGTCGCCATCAAGATCAGCGACAACGTGGCCACGGACGAGAACGAGCCCGAGATCCTCTTCACCCACCACCAGCACGCCCGCGAACACCTGACCGTGGAGATGGCGCTGTACCTGCTGCGCGAGCTCGGCGCCGGGTACGGCTCGGACTCGCGCATCACCAACGCCGTCAACAACCGCGAGATCTGGATCGTGCCCGACCTCAATCCGGACGGCGGCGAGTACGACATCGCCTCCGGCTCCTACCGCAGCTGGCGCAAGAACCGCCAGCCCAACTCCGGCTCGACGTACATCGGCACGGACATGAACCGCAACTGGAACTACCAGTGGGGCTGCTGCGGCGGTTCCTCGGGCTCCCCGAGCTCCGACACCTACCGCGGCCGCGCCGCCGAGTCCGCCCCCGAGGTCAAGGTCGTCGCCGACTTCGTCCGCTCCCGGGTGATCGGCGGCAAGCAGCAGATCACGGCGGGCATCGACTTCCACACGTACAGCGAACTGGTGCTGTGGCCCTACGGCTACACCTACAGCGATACGGCACCCGGGATGACGGCCGACGACCGCGACGCCTTCGCGACCGTGGGCCGCAAGATGGCCGCGAGCAACGGCTACACCGCCCAGCAGTCGAGCGACCTCTACATCACGGACGGGTCGATCGACGACTACCTGTGGGGCGCGCACAAGATCTTCGGATACACCTTCGAGCTGTACCCGCGCTCGTCCTCCGGTGGCGGCTTCTACCCGCCGGACGAGGTCATCGAGCGTGAGACGAGCCGCAACCGCGACGCGGTGCTCCAGTTGGTCGAGAACGCGGACTGCATGTACCGGTCGATCGGCAAGGAGCAGCAGTACTGCGCGTAGCGCCTGAGGACCGTCGCGGTACGGGTTCGCCGTACCGCGACGGTCGCGACGGCCGCGACGGCCGCGACGGCCGGGGCCCCGGTGGCCGGGGTGAGGGCGGTCCTGTCGGTCAGGCGGTGTCCTCCTCGGGGGTCGTGCCGCAGTAGTCCCGGGTGATGGCGTCGGCGGTGCGGCGGACCAGCGGGAGGAGGGCGAGCAGTTCCTCGGCGGTGACGACCACGTTCGGGGCCGAGAGGGACATGGCGGCCACGACCCGGCCGTCCACGCCCCGGATGGGGGCCGCCACGCAGTTGATGGACTCCTCGTGGCCGCCGAGGTCAGTGGCCCAGCCCTGTTCGCGCACGGTCGCCAGCTCCTTCAGGAAGGCGGCGGCGTCCGGGATCGAACGGGGCGTGTACATCGGGTAGTCGAGCTTCGCGGCGAGCGCGTGCCGCTCGGGCTCGGGGAGATCGGCGAGCAGCAGCTTGGCGACGGCGGCGACCGTGATGGCGACGGGCCTGCCGATCCGCGAGTACATCCGTACCGGGTAGCGGCTGTCGACCTTGTCGATGTAGAGCACCTCGCCCTCCTCGTGCACGGCGAGGTGGACGGTGTGTCCGGTGCGCTCGTTGAGCTGTACGAGGTGGGGGTGGGCGATCTCGCGGACGTCGAGGTGCTCGACGGCTTCCTGGGCGAGGGCGAACAGGCGGGCGCCGAGGCGGTAGCGCTGGTCCCGCTGGCGGTGGACGAGGCCGTGTTCGTGGAGGGTGCGCAGCAGCCGGAGCGCCGTGGACTTGTGTACGCCGAGGGCGTCGGCGACCCGTCCGAGGTCGGCGGGCCCCCGCGCGAGGAGCGGCAGGATGCTGAGCGCGCGGTCGACGGTCTGGCTCATGGCGTACGTACCTCCGTGTCTTCCCCGGTCCGCGTCCAGGCGGGGCCGAGGTGCAGTCTCCCCCGGGCGTCGTCGACCAGGGCGGCGAGGCGGTCGGCGTGCGCGGGGGCGACCGGGGCGGCGACGTCCCCGGGGACGGTGAGCGCGGCGGCGGCCCTGAGGTGCCCGGCGGCGGCCGGCGCGCGGGCGACGTGGGACTCGGCGCGGCCGATGGCGCGGGCGTAAGGACGGGACGTCGGCGAGGCGGCCCGGCCGGGTGGGCAGGAAGGTGACCATGGACTCGCCGGGACACTCGACCTCGGTTCCGGTCACGCTGGGGGCTCCTCACGGGGTCCGGGCGGATCCATTGACCCGGCGTGCGCCGGATGTTAGACACCAGCGAGCGACATACGCAATGGGTGTTGCGGACAGTGCAACGCCAGGGAAAGGGAGGGCCTGATGGCCGCCGAGCACCTCAGGGACGAGCGCGTCGACCACCGCTTCAAGGGGCTCCCGATGGACGCGGACGGGCTCACGGTCGGCGAGCTGGCCGCCCAGCGCCGCAATCTGTTCACCGGCGGCTTCACCACCCCGGTTCTCGCCCTCTCCGCCGAGCGGGTCGAGCACAACCTGGCCGTCCTGGAGGCGTACTCCGAGCGCCACGGCCTCGCCTTCGCCCCGCACGGCAAGACCTCCATGGCACCGCAGCTCTTCGACCGCCAACTGGCGTACGGGGCGTGGGGCATCACGGCGGCCGTGCCCCACCAGGCCCGGGTCTACCGGGCGTTCGGCATCCGGCGGATCTTCCTCGCGAACGAGGTCGTGGACGCAGCCGCCCTGCGCTGGGTCGCGGCCGAGCTCGCCGCCGATCCCGACTTCCGCTTCATCTGCTACGTGGACTCGGTGCGCGGCGTGGAGCTGATGGACCAGGCGCTGAAGGGCTCCGCCCGCCCCGTCGACGTCGTGGTCGAGCTGGGGGCGGGCGCCGGCGCGCGCACCGGGGCGCGTACGGAAGCCGACTGCGCAGCCGTCGCGGACGCGGTCGCCGCCACGGACACCCTCCGGCTCGTGGGCGTCGCCGGGTACGAGGGTGAGGTGCCGGACGCGACGCCCGGGACCGTACGGGCCTGGCTGCTCCGGCTGACCGGCCTCGCCGTCGCCTTCGACAAGGAGGGCCGTTTCGCGCCGGACCTGGACGAGATCGTCGTCAGCGCGGGCGGCAGCGCCTGGTTCGACACCGTCGCCGAGGTGTTCGCCGAGCTGCCGGCACTGTCCCGGCCGGTGCTGAAGCTGCTGCGCTCGGGCGCGTACGTGTCGCACGACGACGGCCAGTACCGGGACCTGACCCCCTTCAACCGGATTCCCGACGAGGGGCAACTCCAGCCCGCCTTCCGCCTGTGGGCCCAGGTGGTGTCCCGGCCCACGGCGGAGCAGGCGTTCGTCAACGCGGGCAAGCGGGACGCCGCGTACGACCTCCACCTCCCCGAGGCGCAGGTCGTCCGCTCGGCGCGCGACGGGTCCGTCCGGCCCGCCACCGGGATCACGGTGACCCGCCTGTCGGACCAGCACGCCTGGCTGGACACGAGCGACGGGGCGGAGCTGGAGGTGGGCGACTGGGTCGGCATGGGCCTGTCGCACCCGTGCACGTCGTTCGACAAGTGGCAGCTGATCCCGCTGGTGGAGGCGGACGGCACCGTCACCGACTACATCCGTACGTTCTTCTAGGCGCCGCCACCGGCCATGGACCTCGTCATCCGTGACGTACGCGTCATCGATGGCACCGGCGGTGCGTCCTACCGCGCTGACGTCGGCGTCACCGGCGGCCGGATCGCCGCGATACGGAGGAAGGGCGAGCCGTCCCTGCGCGGTGCCCGCGTCCTCGACGCGCACGGGCTGGCCCTGTGCCCCGGCTTCATCGACATGCACGCCCACAGCGACCTCGCACTGCTCCGGGACCCCGACCACAGTGCCAAGGCCGCACAGGGCGTCACCCTCGAAGTGCTGGGCCAGGACGGCCTGTCGTACGCGCCGGCCGACGACCGCACCCTTGACGAGGTCCGCACGGCCATCGCCGGCTGGAACGGCGACGGCTCCGACGTCCACGCCGACTGGCGCACGGTCGGCGGATACCTGGACCGCCTGGACCGTCAGGGCATCGCGGTCAACGCCGCGTACCTCATCCCGCAGGGCACGGTCCGCGCGTACGCCATGGGCTGGGACGACCGCCCGCCGACCGGCGCCGAGCTGACCCGGATGACGCAGCTGGTGGCGGACGGCCTGGAGCAGGGCGCGGTCGGCATGTCGTCCGGCCTCACCTACACGCCCGGCAGGTACGCGGGCGACGCCGAACTGACCGAGCTGTGCCGGGTCGTGGCGGCGTACGGCGGCTACTACTGCCCCCATCACCGCAGTTACGGCGCGGGCGCGCTCCGGGCGTACGAGGAGATGGTCGCCCTCACCCGGCGGGCGGGCTGCGCGCTGCACCTGGCCCACGCCACCATGAACTTCGGCGTCAACAGGGGCAGGGCGCCCGAGCTGCTGGCACTGCTGGACACGGCGCTCGACGCGGGCGCGGACATCACGCTCGACACCTACCCGTACACCCCCGGCTGCACGACACTCCTCGCGCTACTGCCGAGCTGGGCGAGCGAGGGCGGGCCGGACGCGGTCCTGGCCCGGCTCGGCGACGACGCCACGGCGGAGAGGATCCGCCACCACCTGGAGGTGATCGGCTCGGACGGCTGTCACGGCGTACCCGTCGCGTGGGACACCATCGAGATCTCGGGCGTCCGCGATCCACGTCTGGCGGGCTGCGTCGGAAGGACGGTCCGGCAGTCGGCGGACGCGCGCGGCGAGGCCCCGTGGGTGACCGCCCGGCGGCTGCTGATCGACGACCGGCTCGGCACGACGATCCTCCAGCACGTGGGCCACGAGGAGAACGTCCGGGCGACCATGCGCCACCGGGTGCACACGGGCGGCTCGGACGGCATCCTCCAGGGCGCGAAGCCGCACCCGCGCGCCTACGGCACGTTCCCGCACTACCTGGGGCGGTACGCGCGTGAGCTGGGCGTCCTGTCACTGGAGGAGATGGTCGCGCACCTCACCTCCCGCCCGGCCGCCCGCCTGCGCCTGCCCGACCGGGGCCTGGTCCGCGAGGGCTACCGCGCCGACCTGGTCCTCTTCGACCCGGACACGGTCGCGGCGGGCGCCACCTTCGACGCCCCGCGCACACTCCCCGCCGGCATCCCGTACGTCCTGATCGACGGCCGCTTCGTGATCGAGGACGGCCGGCGCACGGACGTCCTGGCGGGGCGGGCGATCCGCCGTACGGCCCTCTAGGTACGGGTCCGGGACGGGTCCCGCTCCGCCCGGCGCGGGCCCGGCACACGGGTCCCGTCCGGCGGGCCGGTGTCCCGGCGTACGAGCACCGCCCCGACGACGCACGCGACGCCCGCCAGGGCGAAGCCGTACGCCGGGGTGTGGCCGGAGGGAGCCGTCTCGTACACCAGAGCCGCCGACAGCACCGCCAGGACGCGGCCGGTGCGGGCGCCCGGGGCGGTGGCGGCGATGACCGTCATGCCCCACAGCAGGTACCAGGGCTGGACCATCGGCGAGAGCGCCACCAGGACGAGCAGGGCGAGGCCGAGGGCGTGTACGGGGTCCAGGCGGTTTTGTGCGGCGCGCCACGCCAGGCAGGCGATGACGGTCAGCGCGGCCACCAGCCCCAGGCTCTGGACGGCGGCCTTGACGGGCTCCGGGTCCGTGCCGAGGAACAGCCGCAGCGCCTCGCCCAGAGCCAGGCCGAGGTCGCTGGTGGCCGACAGCGCGGTGTGGATGGACCCGGCGACGCTCTGGGTGCGCAGCCAGCCGAAGCCGGTGCCGGCGAGCAGCGTCGCGCCGGCGGCGACCGCCCCGGCGACCAGGCCGGGCCCCAGCAGGCCCGTGGCGACGCGGCGCGGGAGCCCTCGCCGGCCGGTCGCCGCCCGGGCGGCCATCACGCCGATGAACGGCAGCGCCAGGGCGGCGGGTGACTTGACCATCATGGCGAGGCCCACCAGCGCGGCTCCCGCGATCCACCGGCCGCGCAGGGCGAGCACCCCGCCCGCCAGCATGAGGGCGATCATCAGCCCGTCGTTGTGCATGCCGCCGACCACGTGCGTGAGCAGCAGCGGATTGAGCGCACCCAGCCACAGAGCACCGCCCTCGCCGGTGCCGCAGGAGCGCGCGAGGCGGCGCAGCGCCCAGACGATGAGAACGAGCGCGGCCACGGCGACCAGCCGCATCCCGAGGACGGCGGGCACGATCGTCCCGCCGGTCGCCCAGGTGACGGCCCGGGCGAGGACCAGGAAGACCGGCCCATACGGGGCGGGCGTGTCCGTCCAGTGCCCGCCGACGCTCGCGGCGGCGTCCCCGCCGAGGCCGTCCGGGTCGAGCACGGACGGCCCGGCGCGGTAGACGTCATGCCCTTCGAGGACCATCGCGCCCTGAGCGATGTAGCTGTACACGTCGGCGCTGTAGAGGGGCGGGGCGAGGAGCAGCGGGGCGGCCCACCAGCCGAGCGTCACCAGGGTCTCGCGCACGGACGCCGCCGTGCGCCCGTACCCCCACCAGGCGACGACCAGGAGCGTCAGCCCGGCGTACGCGAGGACGGCGGCCGCGGCCGTGACGGCCGCCTCGTGGGGGACCCAGATCCCCCACGGGTCACGGGCCGGGAGCGTCCCGGCGGCCCAGCCGCCGGCGGCGGCCGCGGCCGACCCGGCCGCCCCCAGCCGGCGGTACCCGGCAGCGCTCATTGCCCACATGACCCGCCAACCTATCGGGCGGGCCGTGCGCGCTCGGCTAGGGCTTGGGCAGCGTGCAGCCCGGCCGGCCGAGGTCGATCTTGTTGCCGGTGCCGACGCAGGCGACGATCGCGTACGTCTGCTGGGCGTAGTTGATGCCCTGCCGCACCGTCACGGTGCCGTTCTCGTCCACCTCGCACGGGTTGTTCATCGTGCAGCGCTGCCCGTCCTCGTTGCCGGTGTTGTTGACGGCGACGACCTTGCCGGTGGCGGTGTCCACGACGGGCGAGCCGGAGGTGCCGCCGATGGTGTCGCAGGCGGCGGTGTAGCGGACGGAGTCCTTCATGGTCCAGCCGGCTTCCTTCAGGCGGTAGGCGAAGCCGTCGATGGAGCAGCTGTAGATCCGCTTCCAGTAGCCGGAGACCACCTTGATGGCGGTGCCCTGCGCGGGCCGGGAAGCGTTCAGTTCCAGCGCGTTGATGCCGTACCGGCTCTGTATCTGGGCGTAGGTGCTGGTCAGCTCGTAGAGGGAGACGTCGGTGTCGGTCATGGTCGCGTACGCGATCTTGGCTGCGCGCAGGGTGGCGACCTTGGAACCGGCGGAGTTGAGGAGGCTGAAGGTGCGGGTGGAGGGCTTGTCGACGACGACGGTGCCGGGACCGGGCATGCCGCTCTCCAGACAGTGGCCGTTCGACAGCACGAGCGCGGGATCGGTGGGCTGCGAGCCGGGCACGCGGACGACGGAACCGGAGCAGTTGCTGAGAGCGACGGTGCCGGCGAAGTCGACGGCCTTGGTGGTGGGAGCCGGAGCCGGGGCTGGGGCCGGTGCCGGGGCTGCGGTGGCGCTTGTGGCACCGGCTCCGAGGAGCGCGAGTGCGAGCAGCGCGCCGGCGAGAGGCTTTCGCATGTGGGGGGTCCCCTCTGGCGATGACTTTTGTCATGCGCATTCTGAGGGGTGGGGCGGGTGCGGGAGGAGAGCGTTTCCGGCCGTGCGCCCGGGTGCGGCCCCTGCCGGTGGGTGGGGGCGTGGCCCTCCGGGCTCACCTCCTCGAGGCCGGCGGCCTTGGGTTTGTCCAATGGGAAGCCCTCCCGTGGCCGCCAACCTCTGCGGGGGCGACCCTGCACGGCCACACCCCGGTCGTACGCCGTCTGCGGGCCGGATGTCCGGGCCAGGGCGCGTGCGGATGCTCGTGTTGCGCCGGGTGCGGGCCTTTCGGCCACGGCGCGGAGGGGCCGTGCAGGGTCGCCCCGCTGGGGGCGCCCCCACGCCTCCCGGGCGTAGGGGGACCGATTGGCGGCGAGAAACGGCCACGAGACCGGCTCGCGCCCCGCCGACCGCGAGGAGATGAGCCCGGAGGGGCCCCGACCCTGGCCCACCGGCAGCAACCACCCCGGCCGCGCCCACGGCGGGCCGTCTGCCTATGCGGGGTCCGCGAGGACCTGCGCGAAGCCCGTGTTCACCGCCAGGAGGCCGCCGTCGACGCGGAGGGTGGTGCCGGTGATCCAGGAGGCGTCCCGGGAGGCCAGGAAGGCCACCGCCGCCGCGATGTCCTCCGGCTCACCCACTCGGCCCAGCGGGTAGACCCGGTCGGCCAGGGCCTCCAGCTCGCGCTCGCGGCCCTCCCAGGCGCGGGTGCGGATCGTTCCGGGGTTGACCTGGTTGACGCGGACGCCGCGCGGGGCGGCGTCGGCCGCCAGGGTGCGGGTGAGCGAGGCGAGCCCGGCTTTGGCAGCGCTGTACGCGTGGCCGCCGAAGGCCTGCTCGGCGTTGACCGACCCGATGTTCACGATCGCGCCGCGCCCCGACGCCGCCAGGTGCGGCAGGGCGGCCCGCGCACACCGGAGCGCGCCGACCAGTGTGACGTCCAGGGACCGCTGCCAGGTCTGGTCGGCCTCGTCCTCCAAGCGTGGGGCGTCGGGGGTGCGGGCGAGGGCGTTGTTGACGAGGACGTCCAGCCGGCCGAAGGTCTCCACGGCGTACGCCACCGCCGCCTCGACGGCCGCCCGGTCGGCCACGTCGCATCCGTACGCCGCCGCCTCCGGGATGGTGCCGGCCACCTCGTGCGCGAGGTCTTCGTCGATGTCGGCGACCAGCACCCGGGCGCCCTCGGCCGCGAGCCGGCGGGCGGTCGCCTCGCCGATCCCGCGTGCCGCGCCGGTGATCAGTACGCCGTACCCGTCGAAACGTCCCGGATTGCCCATCCGGCGATGATCCCGCGCGGTTGCTGGGCGATCAAGGGCGCCCTTCGCCGCGGGCGAAGTGGCACAAAACACGAGGCGCCCGGCGTGAGGCCGCCGTAAGCTCGCGAGCATGCAGGTGATCCAGTCCACGAAGCTCGCCAACGTCTGTTACGAAATCCGGGGCCCGGTGCTCGAGGAGGCGATGCGGCTGGAGGCTGCGGGTCACCGGATCCTCAAGCTCAACACCGGCAACCCCGCCGCCTTCGGCTTCGAGTGCCCGCCCGCGATCCTGGAGGACGTCCTCCGCAACCTGGGCGAGTCGCACGGGTACGGGGACGCCAAGGGCCTGCTGTCGGCGCGGCGCGCGGTGATGAGCCACTACGAGACCAAGGGCATTCCGCTCTCGGTCGAGGACATCTACCTGGGCAACGGCGTCTCGGAGCTGATCCAGATGTCGATGCAGGCCCTGCTCGACGACGGCGACGAGGTGCTCGTGCCGGCGCCGGACTATCCGCTGTGGACGGCGTCCGTGTCCCTCGCCGGCGGTACGGCGGTGCACTACCGCTGCGACGAGCAGGCCGACTGGATGCCGGACCTCGCCGACATCGAGCGCAAGGTCACCGACCGCACCAAGGCCATCGTCATCATCAACCCGAACAATCCGACGGGTGCGGTCTACGACGACGAGATGCTGCGCGGGCTGACCGAGATCGCCCGCCGCCACAACCTGGTGGTCTGCTCGGACGAGATCTACGACAAGATCCTCTACGACGGGGTCACGCACACCCCGACCGCCGCGATCGCCCCCGACCTGCTGGTGCTGACCTTCAACGGCATGTCGAAGAACTACCGGGTGGCCGGCTACCGCAGCGGCTGGCTGGCGGTGTGCGGGCCGAAGGCGCACGCGACCTCGTACATCGAGGGGCTGACGATCCTCGCCAATATGCGGCTGTGCGCCAATATGCCGGCACAGCACGCCATCGCCGCCGCGCTCCAGGGCCGGCAGTCGATCGAGGCGCTGGTGCGGCCGGGCGGGCGGCTGCTGGAGCAGCGGGACGCGGCGTACGACCTGCTGGTGCGGATTCCGGGTGTGACCTGTGTGAAGCCCAAGGGCGCGCTGTATCTGTTCCCGCGGCTCGACCCGGACGTCTACAAGATCAAGGACGACCGGCAGATGGTCCTGGACCTGCTGCGGGCCGAGAAGATCATGGTGGTGCACGGTACCGGCTTCAACTGGCACGAGCCGGACCACTTCCGGATCGTCACCCTGCCCAACACGACGGATCTGGTGGACGCGGTGACGCGGATCGGGAACTTCCTCGACGGCTACAGCCAGCACTGATCCCCCCACTTGGGGCCAGCTCAACTTTAGACAGAATCTAAGCTAGGATGGTCTCCTGTCCCAGAGCAGGAGGCCGTCCCCATGTATGAACCGATCCGCACCAAGTCGGTCCACCGGATGGCCGACGACGCCCAGGGCCAGTTCCCGCACCGCTCCCGCGAGGAGGAGCTGGACATCCAGCTCGCCGGGCACCTCGCCGCACTGCTGGCCGTCACCGACGAACTCGGCGACGACGCCGCCGCCGAGCGCATCGCCCAGCAGGTGGCCCGGCTGCGCGGCGCCCCGCCCGCCCGGCACGCCGGCCTGAGCGGCGCCGACCCGGCGGACCTGCACCGCCGTGCCCACGCCCTCGCGGGCCGCGCCCTGGTCGTCGCCGCCTCCCGTGCCGACACGGCCGCCGCGATCCTCGCCGCCGAGCGGATGGACGCGCACACCGCCGCCCTCGACGCACCGCGTCACGACGAACCGCGCCGCCCGGTCGGCGCCCTCTGACGGCCCCGGTCCACGGGCCGGGAAGGCGCGTGGACCGGGTGCCAACCACCCGCGCGCGAGGGGCACGGGGCGCAGCGCCTCGTGGGCCGGTATGCGTACGAAATGGGGTCGGCCCCCGGAGCTGAAGGAAGCTCCGGGGGCCGTGTGCACGCGACGGGTCAGGGATGACCCCACAGGTCAGGGCGGTTGTCGGCTGACCCGCCACGAGGTCTCAGCGGGGCATCAGCCCAGGCGCTCGACCAGCGCGCGGTACTCGTCCCACAGCTCCTTCGGCGTGTGGTCGCCGAAGGTGTTGAGGTGCTCGGGGATGAGCGCGGCCTCCTCGCGCCACACCTCGGCGTCGACCTTCAGCAGGAAGTCGAGGTCCTCCTCCGGCAGGTCGAGGCCGTCGGTGTCGAGGGCCTCGCGCGTCGGCAGGATGCCGATCGGCGTCTCGACGCCCTCGGCCTTGCCCTCCAGGCGCTCGACGATCCACTTCAGTACGCGGCTGTTCTCGCCGAAGCCGGGCCAGACGAACGTGCCCGTGTCGTTCTTGCGGAACCAGTTGACGTAGTAGATCTTCGGCAGCTTGGACTGGTCGGTGGCGTTCTTGCCGACCTTGATCCAGTGCGCCATGTAGTCGCCCATGTTGTAGCCGCAGAACGGCAGCATGGCGAACGGGTCGCGGCGCAGCTCGCCGACCTTGCCCTCGGCGGCGGCGGTCTTCTCGGACGCCACGTTGGCGCCGAGGAACACGCCGTGCTGCCAGTCGAAGGACTCGGTGACCAGCGGGACGGCGGTGGCGCGGCGGCCGCCGAAGAGGATGGCCGAGATCGGCACGCCCTTGGGGTCCTCCCACTCGGGCGCGATGATCGGGCACTGGGAGGCGGGCACGGTGAAGCGGGCGTTGGGGTGGGCGGCCGGCGTCCCGGAGTCCGGCGTCCAGTCGTTGCCCTTCCAGTCGATGAGGTGCCCCGGCGCCTCCTCGGTCATGCCCTCCCACCACACGTCGTTGTCGTCGGTGAGGGCGACGTTGGTGAAGACCGCGTTGCCCCACAGGGTCTTCATGGCGTTGGCGTTGGTGTGCTCGCCGGTGCCGGGCGCGACGCCGAAGAAGCCGGCCTCGGGGTTGATCGCGTACAGCCGCCCGTCCTCGCCGAACCGCATCCACGCGATGTCGTCGCCGACCGTCTCGACCGTCCAGCCGGAGATCGTGGGCTCCAGCATGGCGAGGTTGGTCTTGCCGCAGGCGGACGGGAATGCGGCGGCGACGTACTTCGGCTCGCCCTGCGGCGGGGTGAGCTTGAGGATCAGCATGTGCTCGGCGAGCCAGCCCTCGTCACGGGCCATGACGGACGCGATGCGCAGGGCGTAGCACTTCTTGCCGAGGAGGGCGTTGCCGCCGTAGCCGGAGCCGTACGACCAGATCTCGCGCGACTCGGGGAAGTGGGAGATGTACTTGGTGGAGTTGCAGGGCCAGGGGACGTCCTCCTGGCCTTCCTCCAGCGGGGCGCCGAGGGTGTGGACGGCCTTGACGAAGAAGCCGTCGTCGCCGAGCTCGTCGAGGACGGCCTGTCCCATGCGGGTCATGGTGCGCATGGAGACGGCGACGTACGCGGAGTCGGTGATCTCGACGCCGATGGCGGAGAGCGGCGAGCCGAGCGGGCCCATGCAGAAGGGCACGACGTACATCGTGCGGCCCTTCATGGAGCCGCGGAAGATGCCCTGGTCACCGGTGAAGATCTCCCGCATCTCGGCGGGGGCCTTCCAGTGGTTGGTCGGGCCCGCGTCCTCCTCCTTCTCGGAGCAGATGAAGGTGCGGTCCTCGACGCGCGCCACGTCGGAGGGGTCCGACGCGGCGTAGTACGAGTTCGGGCGCTTGACCGGGTCCAGTTTGCGGAAGGTGCCCTTGGCGACGAGCTCCTCGCACAGACGCTCGTACTCGGCTTCGGAACCGTCACACCAGACGACGTTGTCCGGCTGCGTGATTGCTGCGATCTCGTCGACCCAGGAGATGAGTTCCTGGTGGTTGGTCGGGACGGTGCTGGGAGCCGCATTACCGCGCGCCACGATTGCTCCTTGTTGGGGGTTTTGGGTTGTCTGCCCCGTGGGGGCTGCGACCCGGATGCTTCACTGCGTGGATCTCTTGGCGCTCATCCGGTGCCGACCGCACTCATCTGATCATCCGTGTCCAGTGCCCATATGTCCAGGGGACCTCTCACGTGAGCATTGCCACTCCCGTCCGCCGCATGCGGGGGCGTCGGTAGCATTCCTTGCCATGACCGCAGCCGAATCCGAAGTGACCGAAATAGATCCCCCACCGGTGAAGCCGAGGCTGCGCGGCTGGCTGCACGCCGGCATGTTCCCCGCCGTCCTGATCGCGGGCGTCGTCCTCACGGCACTCGCCGACTCCCCGCGCGCCCGGATCGCCTGTGGTGTGTACGCCCTGACCGCCTGCCTGCTCTTCGGCGTGAGCGCCCTCTACCACCGGGGAAACTGGGGGCCGCGCGCGACTGCCGTACTGCGCCGGCTGGATCACGCCAATATCTTCCTGATCATCGCGGGCACCTATACCCCGCTCACGCTGTTGCTGCTCCCCCCGTCCACCGGGCGGGTGCTCTTGTGGGCGGTCTGGGCCGCCGCGGTGGCGGGAATCGCCTTCCGGGTGTTCTGGGTCGGCGCACCGCGCTGGCTGTACACCCCCTGCTACATCGCGATGGGCTGGGCGGCCGTCTTCTTCCTGCCGGACTTCCTGCGCGCGGGCGGCACCGCCGTGCTCGTCTGTGTGGTCGCCGGCGGCCTGCTCTACAGCGCGGGGGGCGTGGTCTACGGGCTCAAGCGCCCGAACCCCTCGCCGCGCTGGTTCGGCTTCCACGAGGTGTTCCACTCCCTCACGCTGGCGGCCTTCGTCATCCACTACGTCGGCATCTCCCTGGTGGCCTACCGGCACGCCTGACGCCCGCTCCCCGTCGCAGGACGGCCGTGGCGCCCGCTCGCCACGGCCGTCTCCCGTATCCCTGGGTGACCGACAATGAGCCCCATGGCCGACTCCCCCGCCGACACGCATCCCCCCATGGGGCTGCGCGAGCGCAAGAAGCTCAAGACGCGCGTCGCGATCCGCCGGGCCGCCCACCTGCTGATCGCCGAGCGCGGGTACGAGGCGACCACCGTCGAACAGATCGCGGAGGCGGCCGAGGTGTCGCCCAGCACCGTCTTCCGCTACTTCCCCACCAAGGAGGACATCGTCCTCACCGACGAGTCCGACCTGTTCACGGAGTCGGTACTGCGCTCCCGGCCCCCCGGTGAGGAGCCGCTGGAGTCGCTGCGTTTCCTGATGACCCGGGCCGTCGCCGCCCTGCTGGAACACGAGCCCGAGGTGATGCGGCAGCGCGCCCGGCTGCTGGTGGAGGTCCCTGCCGTACGGGCCCGGATGACCGAGACCATGGCCGAGACCTCCCAGCTGCTGTCGCGCGTCCTCGCCGACCGCACCGGCCGGGCGGCGGACGACCTGGAGATACGGGTCCTCACCGCCGCCGTGATGGGCGCCCTGCGCGAGGCGACGCTCTACTGGGCCGAGCGCGACCAGAAGGACGACCTGGTCGCGCTCGTCCACCGCGCGCTCGACACGCTCAAGGGCGGGCCTTGCCCGTAGCGCGCGCCGGGATGTCCCCCTTTCCGCAGGCCAGGCCGTCCCGGTTCGGGTCGAGCCGCAGTGGGTCGTCCTTGCCGTTGACCTTCAGGCGGCCGTAGTCGTGGGCCGCCAGCCAGTCGCAGCGGGCCTTTGTCGTCGCCTTCACGGCCGGCGGGAACGCCGTGGGTACGCAGACCCCGGCCGTGCCGTAGTGCCGGTCGCAGCCCGCGACACCCGGGCTGACCGGCGCCGAGTCCCGCTTCGGCTGCGCCTTCCTCGGCTCCTCGGCGAGCGAGCCGGCGAAGTCGTGGACGTGCGCCGACTTCTCCGCCTCCGCCGCCATCGCGGCCGGTCCGCCCAGATGCACCCACTGGGCGATGGACGGGATGCCGTTGGCGTCGACCGCGAAGAGCATGTACCAGCCGGGCGGGGCGAGGTTCGGGTTGCCGGTGACGTTCAGGTCGACCGTCGTGTCGTCGATGACGCTCAGGGGCAGGTCCACGAACCGCTGGTTGGGGTCGGAGGAGTGGGTGACGGCGGCCGGGCGGATCAGCTCCGCCTTGGCGATCGGCCGGTCCACCGTGATCCGCTGGGTGTCACCGTAGTTCCAGCGGCCGTCGATCACGGAGGTGATCTGCGGGCGCGGGCCCTTCAGCAGGTACGGCGGGGTGTAGATCGACACGTCGTGGTTGTACGACCCGTTGCCCGGGTTGTCGCCGACGGCCATCACCCGGCCGTCGGGCAGCAGGAACGCCGACGAGTGGTAGCCGCGCGGGACGGGGTCGGCGGCCATGCCCGCCTGGTACGTGTCGGTGGCCGGGTCGAAGATCGACGCCTCGAACACCGGGTCGGCCCGGTCGTGCAGCGCGCCGCCGGTCTCCAGGACCTTGCCGTCCGGCAGCAGCACCGCCGATACGTACATCTTTCCCTCGTCGCCGGTCTGCGGGCGCTTGACGCCGCCCTGGTCGACCAGGCCCTGCGGGATGGGCGGGCCCGCCACGTACTGGGGGCTGGGCTGCTTGAGGTCGATGATGTCGGTGAGGCGGCCGGCGGGCGGGTTCTTCTCGTTGTTGCCGCCGCCGATGGTCAGGACGCGCTGGTCCTGGGCCGGGGGCAGCAGCACGCTCGCCGACTGGTCGCGCTCGTCCTTGTTCCGCAGGCCGGGCACGTCGGTGATGGTGTTCGCCGCGTAGTCGTAGATCGAGGCGCCGGTGCCGGGGGTGCCGTTGCCGAAGGTGTGGCTGCCGGTGTAGAAGAGCCGCCCGTCCTGCATGAGGATCATGGACGGGTACAGGCCCCAGAACGACCAGGTCTGCTTGACCTCGTTGATCGGCAGCCACTTGTTCTGCGCGGCCGAGAACTTCTCCGCCGTGACATTGCCGGTCGAGTCCTGCTTCAGCCCGCCGAAGGAGATCACGTCACCGTTGCCGAGGATCGTCGCCGAGGGGTACCAGTGACCGTCGTGCATGTCGTTGGTCCTGGTGTACGTCTCGGTGGTGGGGTCGAAGATGTACGAGTCCTTCAGGCCCTGGTAGCCGAGCTTGCCATCGGCGGACGGATAGCCCTTGTTGCCGCTCATCACCAGCACCCGGCCGTCGGACAGCTGCACATGGCCGGCGCAGAACATGTCGACGGGGGTGGGGATCGTCGTGAAGGTGCCGTTGGCCGGGTCGTACACGGCGGAGGTGAAGGTCCCCGCCGCGAACATGTTCGGGTCGTTGCCGGAGCCGGCGATGAGCAGCACCTTGCCGTTGTGGAGCACGACCGAGTGCATGGAGCGGACCGGGTTCTTGGTGGGCAGCACCTGCCACGTGCCCTTGGCGCACTCCTCCGCCGTGCCGGTGCACAGCGGGTCGGGCGCGGGCGGGGCGACCTCCTCCATCACGTAGTCGTCGGTGGTCACGCTGCCCGTGCCGAAGACGGAGACGCCCCAGGCGATCCGGTCCGTGCCCGGCGGCACGACCGGCGTGCGGACCTCGGCGCGGGTGTAGGCGCCGGTCATCGGGAGGGTCTTGAGGTCGGTCCAGTACTGCCAGCCGGCGGTGGTGTCACGCCGGAACAGCGTGATCGCCGTGTCGGGGGTCGTCGACTTGTACCAGAGGGACAGGTCGTACTGCCGGTCGGCGACGACGGTCGGCGCGCAGGCGTCCGACTCGGTGATCAGGGCCTTGCGGTCGCCGCTGACCCGCCGGGTCAGCTCCACCTTCATGGCGCTGGTGCCGGTGTGGGCGTCGGTGGTGGTTGTGTAGGTGACGTCGTTGTCGCCCCAGCCCGACTTGGACCAGCACGACGGCATGCTGGTGTGGTCCGTTCCGGCGGTCTCGAAACCGGGGTTCTTGATGAGGTTGATCCCGGCGGCGGCCGGCGGCTGGGCGGCCAGGAGCAGGCCGGAGGTCATGGCGCCGATGGCCAGCAGCGCGGCGGTACGTCGTCTGCGTCCGGACGGTTTCACGGAAGGTCCCTTCCTGTGCGGGGCGGGCGTGCTGCGCGTGGACCGCGTGCTGCGCGGGGCAGGCGTCCTGTGCGGAGCGGGCGTGGACCGCGTGCTGCGCGAGGCAGGTAGACCAGCGCTTCGGTCCCGGCGAAGCGCAGGACGAAGGTGGTCAGCAGAGCGAGGGCGGTCGCGGGCAGCACCGCCAGGTGGAGCTGCCCGACGAACAGGGCGATCAGCGGGATACGGAGGACGAGGTCGGCGTTGGCGAGGAGCGCGAAGCGCCCCACCCGGTCGGCCCAGTGCCGGTGGTGGCGGCGGTCGCGGAACAGCAGCACCTCGATGAGGAGGAAGTTCCACGCGACCCCGAGCTGGTTGGCGAGGACTTCGGCGGGCAGGTAGTGCAGCCCCGCACCGGTGAGGACGTACAGGGCGGCCAGGTTCGGTACGAAGCCGGTCAGGCCGATCAGCCCGAACACGACCATCCGGGCGAGCGGGGACGCCGTGCGCAGCTCGACCAGGTGGCGGAGGAACCGCAGCCCTTCCCGCGCCGTCGACTTGGACTGCCCGGCGAACCGGTCCTGGAAGACGAACGGCACCTCGGCGACCCGGCGGGGGCGGCAGCGCACGGCCAGTTCCAGCAGGATCTTGTAGCCCAGCGGCTTGAGGGTGTCGCTGGTGACGGCCGCGCGCCGCACGGCGAAGAACCCGCTCATCGGGTCGCTGATACCGCGCAGGGCGCGCGGGAAGAGCGCTTTGGCGAGCCCGGTCGCGCCGCGCGAGACGGCGACGCGGTAGCCGCCGGCGAGTCCGGCGCGGCTGCCGCCGGGCAGGTACCGGCTGGCGACGACGAGGTCGGCGTCGTGCGTGTCGCCGATGGCGACGAGGTCGGGGACGAGGGCGGGCGGGTGCTGGAGGTCGGCGTCCATGACGACGACCCAGTCCGCGGTGGCGGCCGCGATGCCCTCGACGACAGCGCCGCCGAGGCCGCCGGCGGGCGTCTCGCGGTGGATCACCGAGACGGGGAAGGGGCAGTCCCGCGCGGCGTCGGTGATCACGGCGGGGGTGTCGTCGGTGGAGTCGTCCACGAAGACGATTTCGCACGGGATACGGGCGGGTACCGACTCGGCGATGCGCCGCAGTAACTCCCGTACGTTCGCGGACTCGTTGTAGGTCGGGATGACGACGGTGACGGCGCCCGGCTCGGCCACGTCCTCCGGGTCGATGCCGGGAAGGACGTGTTCGGCACCGGTGGGCTGGATGGTCAAGAGGCCTCCGCTCCGGTGGTCCGGGCTCCGGTGATCTTCCGGATCTCGATCCGTTCCTCGCCCTCGCCGAAGGTGGCGACCGGCGTCGAGTGCTCCAGCGCCCCCTTGACGGTGGGCAGGTCGCGCGCGTCGCGCCGTACGGTCGGGGAGGCGACGACGTAGTCCAGGTCCCGCCAGCCGCGCGGCAGGGTCTTGGCCACCGCCGGGTCGAGGTCGGCCTTGTAGAACCAGATGGCGCCGAGCCCGGGTTCGTACCCGGAGTGGACCAGGTCCAGCCAGAGCGCGTCGTCGACCAGCACGCGCGCGTCGGCCGGGTCGGCGATCTCCCGGCCGAGCCAGGAAGCGGCGGCCCGGTAGGGGGCGTTGGCGTCGGCGGTCATGGCGGTGCGATCGCCCTCGTACCAGCGCGGGACGACATACGCGAGGGCGCTGGCCGCCAGCAGGACGGCGACGGCCCGGCGGGCGGCGGTGACGAGCGCGGCCGCCACGGCCCATGGCCCGCGACGGGC
>NZ_JAUEPL010000035.1 GCF_030406405.1 Streptomyces ficellus | reverse complement strand
GTCCTCTCCCGACGTGCACCCCCCAACCCGGTCCACCCCCCGCCGGCCCCCGCCGGGGGGGCCCCCCCCCGAGCGCCCGGGGCCCGGGCGGGGCCGGGTGGGGCGGCACCGGGCCGCGGCCGGGGGGCGGGGGCCCGCCGGGCCGCTGCCATGTCCGCGTGCCCGGAATGCCGGGATGTGTGACCTGTTCCAGGCTGGATACGCGATCACTGGATAAGCGATCAGGTGTACAGCAGGGCACGAGCACCGCACCACACGGGAGCCACGTCATGGGAACCGAGAACGCGATGGGCGACGAGGTCTACCAGCCCGATGACCCGGATGGCCGGGAGGACGACGGCATCCTCGACGCCGAGGACACCCTGTCCGATCGCGAGGCGGACCCGTACGAGGAGGGCTGGTCGCCGCCCGAGCGGCCGCTCGCCGTCGACCACGTCGGCACCACGGCCCGCGAGCAGCGCGAGGGCGAGAGCCTGGACCAGCGGCTCTCCGAGGAGATCCCCGACCCGGCCCTGGAGGAGCCCGAGCCGTCCGACGGCATCGGCGACCTCCCCGGCGGCAATGGCGAACCCATCGACGACCAGGTCGGGCGCGAACGCTCCGGCCGGCTCGTCGCACCGGACGAGGGTGTGCGTACCGACGACGAGGGCACGGTGGTCGCCACGGACGTCGGTATCGACGGCGCCGCGGCATCCGCCGAGGAGGCGGCCGTGCACACCGTCCCGGACGAGGGGGACGAGACCCTGTGATGAGCGCCTCGCACGCGGCCCCGGCCCAGGCCCCCACCCGGTCCCGCGTCACCCTCCAGGTGAACGGCTCGCCCCGCACGCTCACCGTCGACCACCGCGCCACGCTCCTCGACGTCCTGCGTGAGGACCTGGGGCTGACGGGCGCCAAGAAGGGCTGCGACCACGGGCAGTGCGGCGCGTGCACCGTCCTGGTCGACGGCCGGCGCGCCAACAGCTGCCTGCTGCTCGCGGTCGCCCAGGACGGCACCGAGATCATCACCGTGGAGGGGCTCGCCGCCGGCGGTGAACTCCACCCCGTCCAGCAGGCGTTCCTCGACCGCGACGCCTACCAGTGCGGCTACTGCACCCCCGGCCAGCTCTGCTCCGCCGTGGGCCTGTTCGCCGAGGCGGCCGCCGGGCACCCCTCGTACGTCACCGACCCGACGCGGCCGTCCGGCCAGGGGCCGGTGGAGCTCACCGCCGAGGAGATCCGCGAGCGGATGAGCGGCAACCTGTGCCGCTGCGGTGCCTACCCCAACATCGTCGCCGCCGTCGAGGACGTGACCCGGTGAAGCCCTACGCATACGTACGCGCCAGAAGCGTCGAAGAGGCCACCGCCGCCCACGCGGCCCGCCCCGGCGCCCGCTACCTGGCGGGCGGCACGAACCTCGTCGACCTGATGAAGCACGGGGTGGAGACCCCTGAGACGCTGGTCGACGTCAGCCGGCTGCCGCTCGACGGCATCGAGGAGCTGCCCGACGGGGCCCTGCGCATCGGGGCGACCGTACGCAACAGCGACCTCGCCGCCCACCCCCTCGTACGCGACCGCCATCCCGTTCTGTCGCAGGCCCTGCTCGCCGGGGCCTCCGGGCAGCTGCGCAACATCGCCACCACCGGAGGCAACCTGCTCCAGCGCACCCGGTGCCCCTACTTCCAGGACACCGCCAAGCCGTGCAACAAGCGCGAGCCCGGCACCGGCTGCGGCGCCCGCGACGGCATCCACCGCGACCACGCCGTGCTCGGCCACTCGCCGCACTGCATCGCCACGAACCCCTCCGACATGGCCGTCGCCCTGGCCGCCCTCGACGCCACCGTCCACCTGTACGGCCCCGGCGGCGAACGGACCGTCCCGGTGACCGACTTCCACCGCCTGCCCGGCGACCACCCCGAGCGGGACACGGTCCTGGAGCCCGGCGAGCTGATCACCGCGGTCATGCTGCCCGCCCGCACGGCCGGGCTCCCCTCCGCGTACCGCAAGGCCCGCGACCGCGCCTCGTACGCCTTCGCGCTGGCCTCCGTCGCCGCGGTCCTCGACGTGGACGACGCCGGTGCCGTACGCCATGTGGGGCTCGCGTTCGGCGGGCTCGCCCACCGCCCGTGGCGGGCCCGGCTCGCGGAGACCGCGCTGCTGGGCGCCCCGCCCACCGAGCACGCCATCGCGCACGCGGTGGACGCCGAACTCGGGCTGGCCCAGCCGCTGCGGGACAACGCCTTCAAGGTTCCGCTCGCCCGCAACCTCGCCTGCCGCGTCCTGTCCGAGCTGGCACGCCGCTGACGCCGCGACCGGCACCGGCACCGGAAGGACCGAGACCCGGAAGGACTCCGCGATGACCCACACCGCGCCCGGCACCGCGACCTCCGCCGCGAGCCGCCCGCGACCTCCGCCGCGCCCGGCACTGCGCCCGGCATTGCGCCCGGCACCGCGACCTCCGCCGCGGGCCGCACCGTGCCCGGCACCGCGACCTCCGCCGCGAGCCGCACCGCGACCTCCGCCGCGACCCGTACGCGGGTCCCGGCCGCTCCCGCCCGCGCCCTCGGCGCCGCCGCCGAGCGACTCGAAGGCCTCGACAAGGTCACCGGCGCCGCGCGCTACGCCACCGAGCTGGCGCACACACCGCCCGACTGCGCCTACGCGTGGCCGGTCCCCGCCACCGTCGCCTCCGGCCGGGTCACCGCCGTCGACACGGCCGCCGCCCTCGCCCTGCCCGGCACCCTCGCCGTCCTCACCCCGGACACCGCGCCCCGCCTCGGCGAGCCCGACGACCCCAACCTCGCCGTGCTCCAGCACCACACCGTCCCGCACCGGGGCTGGTACGTCGCCCTCGCCGTGGCCGAAACACTCCCGGACGCACGCGCCGCCGCGGCCGCCGTCCACGTCACGTACGCCGCCGAGCCGCACGACGTCACCCTCACCCCCGACCACCCCGGCGCCTACGAGCCGCAGGAGGCCAACGGCGGCCACCCCGCCCGCCGCGAGCGCGGTGACGCGGCCGCCGCCTTCGCCGCCGCTCCCGTACACGTCGACGCGACGTACCGCATACCGCCGCTGCACAACCACCCCATGGAGCCGCACGCCGCCTACGCCCGCTGGGACGGCGACCACCTGACCGTCTACGACTCCAGCCAGGGCGCCGGCCCCGTCCACGCGGTCCTCGCCCGGCTGTTCGGGCTGCGCCGGGACCAGGTCACGGTCGTCTCCCAGCACGTGGGAGGCGGATTCGGCTCCAAGGGCACGCCCCGCCCGCACGTGGTGCTCGCCGCCATGGCCGCCCGCCACACCGGCCGTCCCGTCAAACTCGCGCTGCCCCGGGGCCACTTGGCGGCCGTCGTCGGCCATCGCGCGCCGACCCTGCACCGGGTACGGCTCGGCGCCGAACGCGACGGCACCCTCACCAGCGTCAGCCACGAGGTCACCACCCACACCTCCCGTATCAGGGAGTTCGTCGAGCAGGCGGCCGTTCCCGCCCGTGTGATGTACGCGTCGCCGCACAGCCTGACCACCCACCGGGCCGTCCCCCTCGACGTACCGACCCCGTCCTGGATGCGCGCGCCCGGCGAGGCGCCCGGCATGTACGCGCTGGAGTCGGCCATGGACGAACTCGCCGGCGCCCTCGGCCTCGACCCGGTCGAACTGCGCGTGCGCAACGACCCCGCCACCGACCCGGACAGCGGCCTGCCGTTCAGCAGCCGCCACCTCGTCGAGTGCCTGCGCGAAGGCGCCCGCCTCTTCGGCTGGGCCGACCGCGACCCGCGCCCCGCCGTCCGCCGCGAAGGCACCCTGCTCACCGGCACCGGAGTCGCCGCCGCCACCTATCCCGTCCTGCTCTCCCCGTCCACGGCCACCGTCACCGCGCTCCACGACGGCGGCTACGCCGTGGCCGTCAACGCCACCGACATCGGCACCGGCGCCCGTACCGTCCTCGCCCAGATCGCCGCCGACGCGCTGGGCGTCGCCCTCGACTCCGTACGCATCGACATCGGCAGCACCCGGCTGCCGCGCGCCCCGCTGGCCGGCGGCTCGTCCGGCACCGCCTCCTGGGGCTGGGCCGTGCACGCCGCCTGCACGCGCCTGACCGAGCGGCTGGCCCGCCATGCGGGCCCCCTGCCCGTCGAAGGGCTCACCGCCTCCGCCGACACCACCGAGGAAGCCGGCCGTACCCCGCCGTTCGCCCGGCACGCCTTCGGCGCCCACTTCGCGGAGGTCCAGGTCGACACCGTCACGGGGGAGGTGCGGGTGCGGCGGCTGCTCGGGGTGTACGCCGCCGGGCGGATCCTCAACCCGCGCACGGCCCGCTCGCAGTTCATCGGCGGCATGACCATGGGGCTGGGGATGGCCCTGACCGAGCACAGCACCATGGACCCGGCCTTCGGGGACTTCGCCGAGCACGACCTGGCGTCCTACCACGTGCCCAGCCACGCGGACGTCCCGTCCGCGCCGGACATCGACGCCTACTGGGTCGAGGAGGAGGACCCCCACCTCAACCCGATGGGCAGCAAAGGCATCGGCGAGATCGGCATCGTCGGCACCCCGGCCGCCATCGGCAACGCTGTGCACCACGCCACCGGCATCCGCTTCCGCGAACTCCCCCTGACCCCCGACCGGGTGCTGCCCGCCCTGGCGTGAGCCGGAGTACGGCACCGGGTAGGGGGCCGGGGACCGGCAGCAGCCGTTCTCGGACCCGGTCGCGGGCGTGACGGCCCGGACCGGTTCACCACCCTCACCGGGGCCGTCGGTGTTCCTGTTCCGATCAGGCGGGCGCGATCCGGGCGAACCGCCCCGCGACCCGCAGGTCCGCCTCGATCCGGTCCGCCGCCGCCCGCAGCGGCGGCAGCACCTCGGCGACACACTGCGCCGGGGTGCGCCGCACGCTGTGCATGGCGATGTTGACGGCGGCGACGACCTTCCCGGCCCGGTCACGGACCGGTACCGCGATCGAGCGCAGGCCCTCCTCCAGCTCCTCGTCCACCAGGGCGTACCCGCCGCTCGCGACGGTGTCCAGGATCGCGGCCAGGTCGCCGGGGCGGGTCACCGTGTGCGGGGTCAGGGGACGCAGCTCCATGCGGGCGATCCGCTCGCCGCGCTCCCCGGGCGGCAGGCCCGCCAGCAGCACCCGGCCCATCGACGTCGCGTACGCCGGGAAGCGCGTCCCCACGGTGATGTTGACGCTCATGATGCGGCTGGTGGCGACGCGCGCCATGTACTGGATGTCGTCGCCCGCGAGCACGGCCAGCGACGCGGAGTCGTGCACCCGCGTGGCCAGCGCGGCCAGGTGCGGCGCCGCGATCGCGGGCAGCGTCGTGCGGGACAGCGGCGGGTAGCCCAGGCCCAGGACGCGGGGCGTGAGCCGGAAGGTGCGCTCCTGGGCGGTGACGTATCCCAGGTGTTCCAGGGTGATCAGGGCCCGGCGGGCGGTGGCCCGGGGCAGGCCCGTCGCCTCGGCGACGGCGCTCAGGGTCAGCGCGTCGCGCCCCTCGCCGAAGGCGGTCAGCACGGTCAGCCCGCGCGCCAGCGACTCGATGAAGTCCCGGCCCAGCTCCTGCTTGGACGCACCGGTCCAGGCGGCGAGCGCGGCCCGGGTGGGCGGATCGGCCGGAGGCGGGGCGTGGCCCAGCTCGCGCTCCATGGCCCCCACGGCCGCGCGCAGCCGTGGCAGGGCGGCGTCCCGCAGCGACGGGGCGCTGTGCCGGCTGGTGTGGCTCACCACGCTCAGCGCGCAGGCCACCTGCCCGCCGGGGGTGCGGACCGGTACGGACACCGCGACCAGGCCCGGCTCGATGAGCTGGTCGTCAAGCGCCAGGCCGAGCTCGCGGGCCCGCTCCACGCGCTCGGTGAAGTCCTCCTCGCGGGTGCGCGGCGGCAGGGCGGGGAAGCCCCGGTCGTCCGGGTCGGCGGCGCGGCGCTCGCGCCACCGCGCCCAGTCCTGCTCCGCCCATGCGGCGGCGAACAGCGGGCCGGGGCCGGTGCGTTCGGCGGGCAGGAGGTCGCCGATGCGGAAGCTGAGGGACATGGCGCGGCGCCGGGTCGCCTGATGGATGAAGCGGATGCCGTCCCGGTCGGGCACCGCGAGGGACACCGACTCGTCCAGCTCGTCGGCGAGGGCGTCGGCGTGCGCGCCGAGCAGGCCGGGGAGCCGGATCGCGGCGAGGTAGGCGTTGCCGAGCTCCATCAGGCGCGGGGCGAGCGTGGCGTCACGGCCGTCGAGCCGCACGTACCCCATGCGCGCCAGCGTCGCGGTCACCCGGTCGACGGTCGCGCGGGCCAGGCCGGTGGCGCGTTCCAGTTCGCTCAGGCTCATGGTGCCGTCCGCGTCGGTGAGCGCGCGGAGGACGGCGATGCCGCGCATGAGCGGCGCGACGGCCTCGGGCGGCGTGTCCACGGGGTCGGTGGATGGCATGCGGCTCTCCGTCATCGAGGAACGCGGGCGTTGACAGCCTCGGGCGCCGGGCGCAGACTCACGACACCCAGCAGGGTGAAGTTTACTTCACTACGCGAACAGGAGAGCGCATGCACACCACGGTCGGGATCATCGGCGGCGGCCCCGCCGGACTGCTGCTCGCCCGGCTGCTCCACCGGGCCGGCGTCGACAGTGTCGTCCTGGAGCGCCGCGACCGTGCCTACGTCGAGCAGCGCCAGCGCGCCGGCATCCTCGAACAGGCCACCGTGGACGTCCTGCGCGCCGCCGGCGCCGGCGACCGCCTCGACCGCGAGGGCCTGGTCCACCACGGCATCGAGCTGCGCTTCGGCCGCCGCGCCCACCGCGTCGACTTCCCCTCCCTCGCCCAGGGCCGCACGGTGACGGTGTACGCCCAGACCGAGGTCGTCAAGGACCTGATCGCCCTCCAGCTCGACGAGGGCGGGCCGCTGCTCTTCGAGGCGGAGGTCCACGCCATCGAGGGCGCCGATGGCGAACGGCCCCTCGTCCGCTACTGCCACGAAGGCCGCGAGCAGACGCTCACCTGCGAGTACGTCGTCGGCTGCGACGGCTTCCACGGCATCGCGCGCGGCGCCGTACCCGAAGGGCTGCGCACCACGTACGAGCGGACCTACCCGTACTCCTGGCTCGGCATCCTCGCCGAAGCGCCGCCCGTGTACGACGAGTTGGTCTACGCCCACTCCGAGCGGGGCTTCGCGCTCGCGAGCATGCGCACCCCCGCGGTCAGCCGCCTCTACCTCCAGGTCCCCAACGGCACCGACCCGGCCGACTGGCCGGACGAGCGGATCTGGGACGAGCTGGATACCCGGTTCGCCCTGGACGCGGAGCCCGACTGGCGCCTCGAGCGGGGGCCGGTCACGCAGAAGTCGGTGCTGCCCATGCGCAGCTGGGTCACCGAGCCGATGCGCCACGGGCGGCTGTTCCTCGCCGGGGACGCCGCGCACATCGTGCCGCCGACCGGCGCGAAGGGCCTCAATCTGGCGGCCGCCGACGTGGTCGTCCTGGCCCGCGCGCTGGCCCACCGGCACGCCACGGGCTCGGACGAGCTCCTGGAGGCGTACTCCGACACCTGCCTGCGCCGGGTGTGGCGGGCCGAGCACTTCTCGTACGCCATGACGACGACCCTGCACACCGACCCCGGCCAGTCGCCGTTCGACACCCGACTCCAGCTCTCCCAGCTGGACCGGATCGCCTCCTCGCCGCACGCCGCCGCGGAACTGGCCGAGAACTACACGGGCTTGCCGCTCCCGGCCACGCCACCCGCGTGGTGACGATCCGTTCACCGTTCCGGGTGCGTCCAACTGCCCAATACGAGTGACGTATCCAGCGCCGTACGGGCGTAAAGGGCGCGGCGCCGCCGCTGAACTGCGTAGCGTTTCTCCAGGCGGTAAGGGGGTACTTTGCCGCGCGTCCTGCCCGTGCGTGCGTTCTGAGGATTCGTATGGTGACATCGACCGAGCCGGTCGCCCCGGTACCGGTGGCCGGACGAGGCCGGGGCCGTGTCCTGGTGGGCTGGCTCACCACGACGGATCACAAGAAGATCGGGCACCTGTACCTGATCACCTCCTTCGTGTTCTTCCTCTTCGCCGGAGCGCTCGCTCTCGTCATGCGCGCCGAACTGGCCCGCCCCGGCATGCAGTTGATGTCCAATGAGCAGTACAACCAGGCATTCACGCTGCACGGGACCGTGATGCTGCTGCTGTTCGCGACGCCGACATTCGCGGGATTCGCCAATGCCGTGATGCCCCTGCAGATCGGCTCGCCGGATGTGGCGTTCCCCCGGCTGAACATGCTGTCGTACTGGCTTTTCCTCTTCGGTGGGCTGATCGTCGTCGGTGGTCTGCTGACCACCAACGGCAGCGCCGACTTCGGCTGGACGGCCTACGCGCCGCTCAACCGGCTGGAGCGGACACCGAGCATCGGCGCCGACATGTGGATCATGGGCCTGGCGCTGTCCGGATTCGGCACGATCCTGGGCGCGGTCAATTTCATCACCACCATCATCGGCATGCGCGCCCCCGGCATGACGATGTTCCGCATGCCGATCTTCACCTGGAACGTGCTCCTGACCAGCGTCCTGGTGCTGCTCGCCTTCCCCGTGCTCGCCGCCGCGCTGCTGGTCCTGGAGTCGGACCGGCAATTCGGCTCCCACGTCTTCAATCCCCTCAACGGCGGGGCGATGCTGTGGCAGCACCTGTTCTGGTTCTTCGGCCATCCCGAGGTGTACATCCTGGCGCTGCCGTTCTTCGGGGTCGTCACCGAGATCTTCCCGGTCTTCTCCCGCAAGCCGCTGTTCGGCTACATCGGGCTGATCGGCGCCACGATCGCCATCACCGGTCTGTCCGTGGTGGTGTGGGCGCACCACATGTTCGCCACCGGCGCGGTGCTGCTGCCCTTCTTCTCGTTCCTGACCTTCCTGATCGCGGTGCCGACCGGGGTGAAGTTCTTCAACTGGATCGGCACGTTGTGGAAGGGGTCCATCACTTTTGAGACCCCGATGCTGTGGGCCATCGGGTTTCTGGTCACCTTCCTGTTCGGCGGCCTGACCGGCGTCGTCCTCGGCTCACCACCGATGGACTGGCACGTCACCGACACGTATTTCGTCGTCGGCCACTTCCACTACGTACTCTTCGGCACGATCGTCTTCGCGATGTTCGCCGGATTCCATTTCTGGTGGCCGAAGATGACCGGCACGATGCTCGACGAGCGCCTGGGGAAGCTCCATTTCTGGACGCTGTTCGTCGGCTTCCACATGACGTTCCTCGTCCAGCACTGGCTGGGCGCGGAAGGTATGCCGCGCCGGTACGCCGACTATCTGGCCGCCGACGGATTCACCGCGCTCAACACGGTCTCCTCGATCGGCTCGTTCCTGCTGGGCCTGTCGACCCTGCCGTTCCTCTACAACGTCTGGAAGACGGCCAAGTACGGCAAGCGGGTCGACGTGGACGACCCGTGGGGGTACGGACGGTCCCTGGAGTGGGCCACCTCCTGCCCGCCGCCCCGCCACAACTTCACGACCCTGCCCCGCATTCGCTCCGAGTCGCCCGCCTTCGACCTGCACCACCCGGAGATCTCCGGCCTGGAGACGGCGCAGACGGGCGGCCGCCGCGACGTGGTCGAACCGGGCCGGGGCGTCGCCCCCATGCACCGCGAGGACGAAACCTGACGCTCGGCCCGCCCGCTCAGGCCCCTGGCGAGGCGGCGCTCAGCGTCCGGACGACCTCGTCGTCGCTGAGCTGCGCGAAGTCCACGTACCACTGGCCGACCGACTCGAAGGGCCGGGGCTGGTACACGTACACGATCTCGTCCGCCTCTCCCCGCAGCGCCGTGGTGGCCTCGACGGAAGCCACCGGCACGGCCAGCACCACGCGAGCGGGAGGCGGGTCGGCCGCGCGCACGGCGCGCAGCGCGGCACGCGCGGTGACGCCGGTGGCCAGCCCGTCATCGACCACCAGGACGGTCCGCCCGCCCAGCTCGGGCATGGGGCGGCCGCCACGGTAGAGCTGCTCGCGGCGGCGCAGTTCCTCGCGCTCGCTCGCCACTTGGACGCTCATGCGATCGGCCGTCAGGTCGAGCACCGCCAGCGCCCGCTCGTCGAACAGGGGCGGCTGGTCGCCCACCAGCGCCCCGATGCCGAGCTCCGGATTGAAGGGCGCGCCGATCTTGCGGACGACGAGGACGTCCAGGGGCGCGTGCAGCGCACGGGCCACCTCGTCGGCCACGGGCACGCCCCCACGGGGCAGCGCCAGCACGACGGGATTGTCCAGCTCCCCCTGTCGCTGCCTGTCGATGAGCCGCTCGGCCAGTTCACGACCGGCCGCTCTGCGGTCCCGGAAACGCATCGTGCTGCCTCGCTTCCCTCGCGTACACCGCACTGCACCGGAGTCCACGGCACTGCACCGGAGTCCACCCGGATGCACCGAAGTGCACCGCAGTGCACCGGACTCACCTGCCGGCCTGCGAGTACCCCCCGAGCACCTGTTGTTTCGCCGGCCCGTCTCACCGTTGCGATTCGCCGCTCGCGGCACGATGCCGGGCGTACACCCCTGTGGGCCTGGTCCGGACCGCCGAAGCGGTCCGGACCAGGCCCACGGAGGTGGCCGGTGGTGCGCCGGGCGTCAGACGCCCGCGTCGACCGGCTCCTTGTCCCCATCCGCGTCGTCGGTCAGGCCCGCCTTGCGGGCGCGGACGAACTCCAGGAACGAGTTCAGCTCGCGCTTGACGACCGGCGCCAGCAGGTACAGGCCGATGATGTTGATGACGGCGAGCATGAACAGCACGGCGTCGGCCATGTCGATCAGCGTCTGCAGCGTCAGCAGCGAGCCGCCGACCGCGAACAGGGTGTAGACGACCTTGTACGTCAGCTCGCTGGTCCTGCTGCGGCCGAAGAGGTACGTCCACGCCTTGAGGCCGTAGTAGCCCCAGGTGAGCACGGTGGAGATGGCGAACAGCATCACCGCGACGGTGAGGATGTACGGGAACCAGGGCATCACCGTGCCGAAGGCGTCGGAGGTGATCGTGACACCGCCGATGGACTCGCCGGCACGCGCCTCGGCCCAGCTGGCCGGGTTGGCGATGACGATGGTCAGGGCGGTCATCGTGCAGATGATCACGGTGTCGATGAAGGGCTCCAGCAGGGCGACCAGGCCCTCGCTCGCCGGGTGCTTGGTCTTCACCGCGGAGTGGGCGATGGGTGCCGAGCCGAGGCCGGCCTCGTTGGAGAACGCGGCCCGCTTGAAGCCGACGATCAGTGCGCCGAGCACACCGCCCGCGACGCCCTGGGGGTTGAACGCGCCCTCGATGATCGAGGCGAGGGCCGCGGGGACCGCGGTCACGTTGACGAGGATGACCACCAGGCAGCCGGCGATGTAGAGACCGGCCATGGCCGGGACCAGCCTGCTGGTGACGTTGGCGATCGAGCGGATGCCGCCGAGCAGCACGATGCCCACGAGGGCGGCGACCAGGAGGCCGAAGAACAGGGCGCCGGCCGAGGAGCCCATCAGGCCGTTCTCGCCGCCGGTGACGGAGACCAGCTGCGCGTAGGACTGGTTGACCTGGAAGAGGTTGCCGCCGAAGAGGCCGAAGAAGAGGACCATGGCGGAGGCGAGGACCGCGAGGACCTTGCCGAGCTTCTTGCCGTTGCTGCCGAAGCGGTCGGCCAGGCCCTTGGGCAGGTAGTGCATCGGGCCGCCCGAGACGGTGCCGTCGGCGTGCACCTCTCGGTACTTCACACCAAGGGTGACCTCGACGAACTTGGTGGCCATGCCCAGCAGGCCGCACAGGATCATCCAGAACGTGGCGCCGGGGCCACCGATGGAGACGGCGACGGCGACACCGGCGATGTTGCCGAGGCCGACGGTGCCGGAGACGGCGGCGGTCAGGGCCTGGAAGTGGTTGACCTCACCGGCCGACCCCTCCTCGTCGTACTTGCCGCGCACCACGTCAACGGCGAGCCGGAACTTGCGCAGCTGGACGAAGCCGAACCAGCCGGTGAACACGAGACCGGCGACCACGAGCCATGCCACGATCAGCGGCAGGCCCGTACCCCCGACGGGGACGGCGTAGAAGACGACCTCACCCAGCCAGGTGGCTATGGGTTCGAAGAATCCACTGACGGCTTTGTCAATGGATGTGGTGATGGACTCGAGTGACACTGGGCTACCTCGATGGCGCAGGGCCGGCACGCGGGAGGTCGCGCCGGATGGTGTGCGGGCTTTGAGCGAACGCCGCTGTCCGATCGGCGACGCGAGGTGACATGTCCGTGGACTCGGACAGTGATCACCTCGTCGTAACAGCCGGCACGAGCCGGCACTCCGTACGGCGGCGAGGGGTGGTGCCACCTGCGGAGTTGCGCAGTTCTACCACGGCCTTTACGCATTCTTTAGTGGTCTGGGTCACATAACGATCAGTAATCTCCGAAAGCCCAGCGAGCGTGACCGTACCGTTATTCGAATCTGAGCATCCGTTGAGCGAACGCCGGGCGAACGCCGGGCGAACCCGGGCGACCGCCGGAAGCGGGCCCGCCGGACGCTGTTCCGCTCCGGCGTCCTGTGCTGGGGGTGCCAGGGAAGGTCGGTCCGTGGTTCGTGGGTGAGGTGGGGGACCGGTGCCTGCCGGGTGTGCCGCTGGAGGGGGCGGTGGTGCGCGTATGGGCCAGGGACGGGGCGATCGCCGGCGCGGGATTCCTGATCGCCCCCGACCTGCTGTGCCGCCCCACCGAAGACGGCGGCACCCCCCGGTAAGCGCTGCGCGGGCGACCGCGCAGGTGGCCGCCGCGCGATGGCGTCAATGAGGCTTTGTCGCGGTGGGCTGCTCCACAGTGGCGTTGGCCCATGCGGCGGCGACCTGGGCGGCCGTGTCGACGGCGTGCGTCCAGGCAGGGTCGGTGACCTGGCGCCCTTCGAGGGTCGCCTTCCCGCTGCGGGCCCGCAGCGCCACCCGGCCGACGACGCGGTCCCCGGCCAGGACGGGGAGCCCGAAGTAGCCGCACTCGCGTGTGGCCGCGGGCTTGTACGCCTCCAGCAGGTACTCGACGCCGAACAGTCGCCGCATGCGGGGGCGCGTCCAGATCAGCGAGTCGAAGGGGGACAGCGGGGTGACCCTCTCCTCGTCCACGGCCGTCTCCCCGTGTTCCAGGAGCTCCGTGTGGGCCCAGGTGCTGTCCGGCCAGCCCTCGACCCGGACGGGGCGGGCCTGCGGCAGCCGCTCCAGCTGTAGCCGAACCTGCTGGGCGGGCAGACGGAAGTAGTCCGCGACGTCCTCGGCGGTGGCCACGCCGAGGTTGCGCAGCGCGATCCCGGTCAGCCCTCGCAGGCAGGCATCGTCGTCAGGGGCGTCGGCGCGCAGGTGCTCGGGCAGCGCGCGCTCGACCGGTTCGTACACCCGCTTCCAGCCCAGTCGGCGTACACACACGAGCTCCCCGGTCGCCCACAGCCATTCCGCCGCCCACTTGCGCGGCGAGCCGCGCTCCCACCTATTCCCGCCCGCCCCGCCCAGATCGCTGATGGTGACCGAGCCGCGTTCGTCAGCCAGCCGGCGCACCTCCGCACATGCCTCCGGATCCACGGCGGGGCCGCGCCATCCGTGGGTGGCGGTGCGGCGCCGGCGGAACGCGAACAGCGGCCACAGCTCGACCGGCGTGAAGGCGGCGGCGTGCGCCCAGTATTCGAAGAAACTCGCCTTGTCCTCGTGGGAGGCGTAAGCCCGTGCCGCGTCCGAGGGAACGCCCCGCGCCAGCATCACCAGCTCGTGGGACCGGCGCACCACGTTGATGGTGTCGATCTGGATACAGCCGAGCGCGCGCAAGACCTCCAGTGGGGTGCGCTGCGCGGCCGAGGAGGTGTGCAGCCCCTGCGCGGCCACGGCCGCGGCCCGGACCTGCGACGGTGTCAGCTCAAGCATCGTCCCCCCCCACTGCGCCCCCTGGCCCCTCGCCCCTCGCCGCCGAAGACGCCGAGGCCCGGTACCCCGCGGTGTCGTTCGGTCGCGGGGGCCGGGCAGGATGAACCGGAAAGCCTCTCACCGCGTCGCGGCCTGCGCCAGGTTAAGGCCCTGGAGGTCCACCACCGTCACCGAGCGCTTCAGTGGGCCGCGCGATACCTGAACGCCGCGCCGGAGCGCCGTGCGCTTCACGGCAATCAGGGGCAGCGGAAATTGGGTGTTCCCTGCCCGTGCCCTGTACGTCCCTTGGGTCAGCGCTAACCAGTGCCCCGCGAATCTGGAGTCACTCCCGCCACAGAGGAAGCCGGCGGCGCAAGTGACCACCACAGCACTGGAGTTGATATGACCCGTAAGGCCCGCATACGCGCAGCTCTCGTCACCACCACCGCCCTCGTCACCGGGGCCACGGTGACCGTGGGCGTCGGCGCCGCCAGCTCCGACGCCGGCGCCAGGCCCACCAAGAAGCAGATCGCCGCGCTCTTCGACGGATGGAACAAGGCCCTGCAGAGCGGCGACGCCGAGACGGTCGCCGCGAGGTATGCGAAGGACGCGGTGCTCCTGCCGACCGCTTCCCCGCAGATCCGCACCGACCGCGCCGCGATCATCGACTACTTCGAGCACTTCCAGGACAACAAGCCGAGAGGCGAGAAGATCCGCAGCGTCATCAATGTCCTCGACCAGAACTCGGCGATCGACACGGGCCTGTACAGGTTCCATTTCACCGACGCGAAGACCGGCGAGGAGCGCACCGTCGAGGCCCGTTACACCTACGCGTACGAGAAGCGCAACGGCACGTGGCTGATCGTCAACCACCACTCCTCTGTGCTGCCGCCCGCAAACTGATCACCACGCACAACCCGCCCCCGGGCGCGTCCCGCAGCGCCACGGTCCCGCCGTCGTCCGTCACCAGCTGCCTGACCACGGCGAGCCCGAGACCCGAGCCGGCGCGCCCGGTGAGGCCCCGGCCGCGCCAGAAGCGGTCGAAGGCACGGGCCTTCTCGGTATCGGGCATGCCGGGGCCCCCGTCGAGGACCGACAGTTCCACCTCGTCGCCCTCGCGCTCCACCCGCACGGTGATCGTGCCACCGTCCGGTGAGACCTCCAGGGCGTTGGACAGCACGTTGTCCAGGACCTGGTCCAGGTGACCGGGGGTGGCCGACACCAGCAGCCGGTCATCGGCACTTCCCGTGAGCGCGACGGTCACTCCGCGCTCATCGGCGGCCGGCCGCCAGACCGCGAACCGCTCCTCGATGACGTCGCGCAGCGAGAGCGGCTCCGCCGCGGTCGCCTTCGCCTCCGCCCGGGCAAGCACCAGCAGGCCGCTGACCAGGCGGCTCATCCGGACCACCTCGGCCGTCGCCTGCTCCACGTCCTCCTTGACGAGCTCGTCGTCCACGCCGTCCGCGATGTTGTCGAGCGACAGCCGCAACGCTGTCAGCGGGGTCCTGAGTTGATGGGACGCGTCCGCCACGAAGATGCGCTGCGCGCCGATCAGGGTGTCGAGACGTTCCGCGCCCTGGTTGAGCGTGCGTGCCAGGGTCTGTGTCTCCTGCGGGCCGGTCACCGGGGAGCGGGCCGTCAGGTCGCCGTCGCTGAACTTGCTCGCCATGTCGTTGAGCTGGCGCAGGGGGCGGGTCAGGCGGCGGGCGGCGATCGCGCCAAGACCGGCCGCCGCGCCCAGGACGATGACGGCGAGGGCCGCGCGGAAGCCCCAGATGGTCCACAGCCGGTCGGTGAGACCGCTGGTCGAGTACGCGACCCGTACGGCGCCCACGACCGCGCCTTCCTCCTTGCCCCCGTCGTCGCCCCCGCCCCCGTCCTTGTTCCCGTCCGCCGAGCGCTCGTGTGCGGGGACGGTGACCACCAGGTGCGGCCCCCAGATGAAGGAGGAGCCCCAGTCGGTCGTGGGCCTGCCGTGCTCCAGGACCTCGGTCAGGTGCGCGTCCCGCTCCGGCCGGGGCAGCTCCGCCGCGCATGTCGCGGTGGCGGTCACCTGCACCTCACCGGGCGTCTCGTCGCGGTAGGCCCTGGCCATCTGCTCCAGGGCCCGGCACGAGGCGTCGTCGCCGTTGCCGAGCAGCAGCGCCATGGTGGTGGCCTCGCGGCTGACGGACAGCTCGGTGTCGTCCCGCAGCTGGGCGGTGAGCGTGAAGGCCACCGGGATGGTGAACAGGCCGATGGCGACCGCCACGAGCAGCACATAGCTGCGGATGAGCCGGCGGATCATGAGGCGCTGCCCGAGGGGCCGCCCGCAGCCACGCCGTCCTCACCGACGACCAGCCGGAAGCCCACCCCCCGTACCGCCTCGATCGTGATCGCGCCTGCCAGCTTCCGCCGCAGCGCCGCGACATGGACATCGAGGGTCTTCGTCGGCCCGAACCAGTTGGCGTCCCACACCGCCTCCATGATCTGCTCGCGCGACATCAGCGCGCCCGGCTCCTCGGTGAGGAAGGCGAGCAGGTCGTACTCCTTGGGCGCGAGCGCCACCTCCGCACCGTCGAGGTGTACGCGCGCGGCTTTGCGGTCGACGGTCAGGCGCGGCCCGTAACGGTCGGGCCCGGCCGCCGGAGCGTCGGAGTTCCGCGGCCGCGTCCTGCGCATCACCGCCCTGATGCGCGCGATGACCTCCCGTACGCCGAAGGGCTTGGAGACGTAGTCGTCGGCGCCCAGCTCCAGGCCGACGACCCGGTCCGTCTCGTCGCTGCGGGCACTGATCACGATGATCGGTACGTCCCCGCGCTCCCGCAGGGCCTTGCAGACGTCGAGGCCGTCGGTGTCGGGCAGGCCGAGGTCGAGCAGGACGACGTCGTACGGTCCCTCAAAGGCCAGCGCCGCCCCGCCCGTGCCGACCCACTGCACCTCGAAGCCGTACCGCAGCAGGCCACGCCGGAGCGACTGGGCGACCGGCTCATCGTCTTCCACCAGAAGTACGCGCACGCCACGGAGCTTAATGCTTGAAATTTTGACAGCCGTGTCTGTCAGCCAACAGATGTACTGAATGCGCGTTTCGGGCCGTATGTGAATGCGTTGGCTTCTTGCTTGAGGTACGCGGTATAGACGGTGCCTGCTTCCGCACGTACTTCCACGTGCACTTCCACACGTACTTCTCCACGTGCTTTCCACGCGAAGGGCTTTGAACGGTCTTATGAGATCTCGTCGGGTATGGGGCGCGGCTGCCGCGGTTGCGGCCGGGCTGTCCGGGGTGCTGGTGTTCCAAGGGGTGACCGGCGCAGGGGACTTCGGCACCGGCGGCGAGGCGAAGGGCGGGCCGGTCAGGACCGACGTACGCAGCGCCGGGCTGGAGACCAGCGCCGACGGGCGCAGCGCGGCACTGGGGCAGCGGGACACCGAACCCTTCAGCCTGCTGGGTGTGACGTGGACCGACCCCGCGGCCCGCGTCAAGGCGACCGTCGAGGCGCGCACCCGCGGCGCGGAGTCCGGCCGGTGGGGGCGCTGGCTCACGCTGGACGGCGACACCGGGCAGGGCGAGTCCGGCGCCGAGCGCGGCGGCACCGAGCCCGCCTGGGTCGGCCCCTCCACCGGGGTGGAGGTGCGGATCACCGCGGGCGGCAGGAGCAGCGGAAAGCTTCCTGCCGGGCTGCGGCTGCACATGATCGACCCGGGCAAGGGGGACGCGCGGTCGTCCGCCATGGAACCGGCGGCGTTCGCCGTGGAGACCGGGGAGCCGTCCGCGTCCGGTGAGCCGTCGCCCACCGAGCCGGCGCCGTCCGAGCCCGCGGCGAGCGAGCCCGCACCGTCCGAGCCGGCGCCCTCCGAGCCCGCGACCGGCGAGTCGGCGACGTCCGAGCCGGCTCCCTCGCCGAGCACCGCGTCGCCGGAGCCGTCCGCGTCCGCCTCCACGAGCCCGATCCCGAGCACCAGCCCGAGCCCGAGCGCGACGTCCACCGTGCCGCCCGCGCCGCCGTCGTCGATGCCGCAACCTCCGGTCACGTCACGCGCGCAGTGGGGCGCCGACGAGTCGATCAGCCCGGAGGAGCCCGGTTACCTGCCCGGCGGCAAGGTCAAGGCGGTCGTCGTGCACCACACCGCCGAGTCCAACGCGTACGCCTGCGCCGACGGCCCGGCCCTGGTGCGCGGCATCTACGCGTACCACGTCAAGACGCTGGGCTGGAAGGACATCGGGTACAACTTCCTCGTCGACCGGTGCGGCGTGGTCTACGAGGGCCGTAAGGGCGGCATCGACCGCCCGGTGATGGGCGCCCACGCCTACGGCTTCAACGGTGAGACCACCGGCATCTCCGTCCTCGGCACCTACACGGACATCGCACCGCCGGAGGCCGCGCTGACCTCCGTCGCCCGGGTGGCCGGCTGGAAGCTCGGCCAGTACGGCGTGAGCCCGACCGGCACCACCACCCTCACGGCGGGCGCGGGCGGCACCAACTACTTCGGCAAGTCCTGGGCCAAGGGCGCCCAGCTGAGCTTCCCCACCATCCACGGCCACCGCGACGGCTACAACACCCAGTGCCCCGGCAACGCCTTCTACGCGCAGCTGCCGAACCTGCGCAAGTGGGCGGCTGGCCCGGTCGCCGGACTCACCATCACGTCCGTCAGCGCGCCGAAGTCCGGGACGACCCACTACACCAAGGCGGCCCTGGCGGTGGGCTGGTCGGCGACCACGCCGTCGTCCCTCATCAAGGGCTACGAGCTGCTGGTCGACGGCAAGCCGGCCGTCGCCGTGGCGGGCACCGCCACGTCGGCGTCCACGAACCTCGCCCTCGGCTCGCACAGCGTCGCCGTCCGCGCCACGCACCACTCGGGCAGCACGTCGACCAGCGCCGCCGTCACCGTCGTCGCCGAGACCACCGCGCCGGCCTTCACCACCCGGCCGACGCTCGCACTGCGCACCGGCACCGTTAACACGACGGCCGTCCCCGTCACCCTGTCGTGGAAGGCCACGGACAACGCGGCGCTGAAGAGCGTCCGGCTCACGGCCCCGGCCTCCGTCACGTACGCGACCACGAGCACGAGCGCCGCCAGGACCGCCACGTCAGGTGTGGCCACGGCCTGGAACATGACCGCGTACGACGTCGCCGGCAACACCGGCTCCGCCTCCGGCACCTTCACACCGGTGATCCTCCAGGAGACCTCGGCGGTCAGGTCCGGTACGTGGACCACCAAGTCCTCCACCAGCTACCTGGGTGGCAAGTCCTACTCCAGCGGCGCCAAGGGCGCCTCGCTGACGTGGACCTTCACCGGCCGCTCGGCCTCCTGGGTGGTGTCGCGGGCCTCGACCTCCGGACAGGCGTACGTCTACGTCGACGGGGTGAAGGTGGCGACGGTCGACCTGAAGTCGAGCACCACGAAGTACCGTGACGCGATCTGGACCAAGACCTGGGCGACCAGCGCCAAGCACACGGTGAAGGTCGTCGTGGTCGGCACATCCGGCCGGCCGGCCATCACCACCGACGGACTGGTCTACCTCAAGTAAGGGCCGGACTCCTCAGATGACGCCGGAGGGCCTCGCGGCCTTCCGGCGTCACCGCTGTCAGGCGCGTGCCCGTCGTCTCGTACGAGCCAGGACGCGTCCAGTGCGCGCCGGAGGAGCACCGCGGCCACCGCGCCCGCGGCGAAGGTGGGGAGACCAGCCCGGTCGCCGCCGAGCAGGGCGCACGGTCGGGTCCCGCCGAAGCCGCAGCCCGCGAGGGATGCGACGCGGAGCGCACTCCGCCCTGGGTGGCTTCGTCAGTGCGGTGTCACAGCCAGTCCCGCTTCTTGAAGACCACGTACAGGCTCGTGCACACCACTGCCATCAGCAGGATCGCGAAGGGGTAGCCGTACACCCAGTGCAGCTCCGGCATATGGTCGAAGTTCATGCCGTAGATGGTGCCGACGAGGGTGGGGGCGAAGAGGATGGCCGCCCACGAGGAGATCTTCTTGAAGTCCTCGCCCTCGGGGCGCCGCACGGGCAGGCAGCGGCAAGTCCCGCCCGCCATGGCTGCGCAGCACCGTGAACGCGATGGTGGGCCTTGCTCTGGTGATCGCCGCCTACTCCATTGTTTTCCCGGCGGTGATCTGGTTGTTCGCCTCGCTGGCCCCGGAGGAGGAGAAGGGGCTGTGGGGCGACAGAGGGACGGCGATGACGGCGCTCGGTGCGATCACGGCAGCGGTGACCGCGGTGGGTACATGGTTCATCTCGGTCCACAAAACGGTGAAGAAGCTGAAGCCGGACGGCGAGAAGGCGAGTCTGTTCGGCAAGGGCGGGGCGCCCCTGGTCATGCAGGGCGGCGGCAGCTGGGTGAACGTTGTGGTGTGTTGGCTGGTGCTGCTCCTGGTCGCACTCTTCGGACTCGCCCTCATGTCCTGGGCCGCCGTCTACGCCAGCGGCTGGCACGCACCGTGGAAGTGGGGGGTGCCCATTGCCCTGATCACGCTGGCGTTCCTTATCGACCAGACCACGTTCAGCTTGCACCCCTTCTACCGCCAGCGCCTGGCCGGCACCTTCGCCGTACGCCGCGCGGTGCTCAGGGACGGATCGGTCGGCGCCCTGCCCTACGACTACAACAACGAGCCCACCCCACTGGACCCCTACGCAAAGCGGGTGGAAGGGAAAGAAGGCAAAGGCTTCCCTCAGGTCATCTTCGCCGCCTCCGCGGCCGTATCGCTGCGCAACCGCACCGCGCCCGGCCGCCCCGCCGTGCCCTTCACCTTCGCCTCCGACTACTGCGGGGGCCCCGACACCGGTTGGGTCCGCACCAGCACGCTGCAAGAGATGGCCCCACCGCTGATCGGTCGGGACTTGACCGTCCAGTCCGCCGTCGCCGTGTCCGGAGCAGCCTTCGCCTCCGCGATGGGGTCCCAGACGATGTTCATGGAACGGCTGCTCGCGCTGTCCAACATGCGGCTCGGCACCTGGGTGCCCAACCCCCTCTATCTAGCAGAACTTGCGAAGGACGGGCCGCACTGGACGATGCCTCGGCTGCCGCTACGACAAGACCTACGGCAGCGTCGCTGCGGTCATCGTCTTTCTGATCTGGCTGTGGATCTCCAACATCGCGATCCTGCTCGGCCTGGAGTGCAACGCTGAACTCGAACGTGGTCGTGCCCTGGAAGCAGGGCACCCGCCGGGTAAAGAGCCTTACGTCGAGCCCCGCGACACCCGCAAACTCTGAGCTTGTCCTGAAAGCCGTCCTGCATGCGCGGGTCAGAGGGCTCGCTTCCGGCGGTGCTGCCCGAAGCGACGGGAGCGGAACCTCAAGGACCAACCGCTCAACCCCGGCAGCAACAGCAGCCGCGTCGTCATGACCGACGCCGTCAAAGCATGTCGACGGCGAGCGTCGTTGAGTCCTTGGGCCGGCCTGGCGCGTTGTTGACGTGGAAGGTTGACGACGCCGTGACCATGTGTGGTGATGCGCGTTGGTTCAAGTGGCATTGCGTGCACCGAAGTTTGCTGCGGTTCTTGGTTGGCTGCTTCCCGGCGTTGGGCTGGGACTGCGTTGTTCATGGTTCCGGTGACCGCCCTGTCGTGGCAGAGGCCCCTGGTCTTCTCCCTCGGGGACCAGGGGTTGCCGATGTCAGGAGGCCAGGCCGGGGTGGTGGCGGACTTGCTGACTTAGCGGGCAAGGCGGCACTTCGTGAGCGTGATCGCGGCCCACGTGATCAGAGGGTCGGAGACTGATCACGAGCCGCTGGTAGTGGCGGGCACGCTGTCGGGCGTACATGATCCACACCAGCGAGCGTTCGACGACCAAACTGCGGGGTAGGGCGACGAACCCGGTGGTGTCCTTGGGGCGGCTGACGGTCCTTGTCCGTGAGGCTGCGGTGCTGTTGAGGCTAGCGGGTCAGGCTGTCGTTTCACGGTAGGTCGGAGGGCGTCGGTTTGGGACGGCAGCACGGCGCCCGAGCGGCGGTGGAAGTTGCCCTGGAGACGTCCAAGTCCGTGAATGAGCTCCTGCAGGACGTCCGCAAAAGCCTGTGGGAGACAGGGCCCGCCAGCGGCTTCGGGCTGACCGGCAGGGCGTCGCTGCTGCCGATCCGGGTCAGATGGGCGGTGCTCGGTGTCGCTCGCATGTCCAGGTGATGTGCGGTACAGCTTTGGTGATGTCACTCTCAGCGAACGATGCCGGCAAGCGGCCCGGCGTCCGGCGACCGGGTGACTGGCGGTCTGAGAAAGATGGCTCACCGCGCAGTTGAACAAGCCCGGGCAGCAGCCAGTGGGCGAAGCCACGCATGTGATGCTGGTGGCTGCCAGGCGGTAGCTGACGACCTGTCGGCGGCTGGAGGCCAAGGGCGGTGAGGCTCGCTGTGGCGCCGAGGGTGCTATCGATACGTGCTCGCCTGGGAGTTCTCGGCAGGTGAGGACGAAGGTGCGGGTACCGCCGTCTTTTTTGGGTCCCTCGGCGCAGACTTGCCCCTTTGGCGTGCGATCGCGGTTGGCGGCGGTCGCCTCTGCGTCATCTCGGCAAACCACCAGGTACCCGCCACCACGCACGACCACAGCAATCCTTTCATCGTCGCTGTCGGCCAGGGTGATTGTTCCGCCCACCGTTCTACGGCAGCCAGTGATATCCAGCTGATCAGCAGGACGCACGTAACCCGTACACGTCGGTGTTTGCACATACGCGCCCGGCTACCCGCAGTAGTAGTGATCACACCGTTGTTGAGTCGCCCCGCAGGTGTGCATCCAGTGCCCTTGCTGGGCTGTTGGTCCGGCATACGCGGTGGCCTGCTTGGGCAGCCCGGGAACCGGCAGCCGAAGCCCCGCCAATCAATTCCACCAGGAAGCGGTTCAGACCACTAAGGAACAGGCCCAGAGCGCCGGCCGGGACAGCGGACAGGGGCTGCGCGAGGTGGGCCAGAACACCGCTCAGGAGATGCGTGAGCAGGTCGGCCGCCCCGGGCAACCCAATACCTGACGATCTGGTGCTCGCCGCACCCCTTGGCCCACCGGTTACTCCCGTGCCTTCCGGGCGAAACGTCCGCAAGCAAAGGGAAGCTGTTTCGTGCCGCCGGGGGCGGTTACGCCTTTGGCATGGCACGGACACCGGAACCACATCAGCGTCAAGACGAACCCGGCCGCTACGAAGGCGGCGACCGCTATGAAGGCCATAAGGACGGCGATCATGAACTCCGGCGGGAGTCCGGCGGAGTCGGGCCCGATCCGGAAGTGGAGCGCAAGGCGCCCGATGAGCCGACTGCCATGCCTAAGAGGTCGTGGTGGGCGGTGCTGAAGCGCACGGTGAAGGAGTTCAAGGATGACGAGCTCGCCGACCGGGCTGCGGCCCTGACCTACTACGGCGTCCTCTCCCTGTTCCCCGCTCTGCTGGTGCTGGTGTCCCTGCTCGGTATCGCGGGCAAGTCCGCCACCCAGCAAGTGATGGACAACCTGCAAAAGCTCGCCCCCGGCCCGGCCCGGGACATCATCTCCAACGCCGTACAGCAACTGCAGGGCAACGGCGGCACCGGATCGCTCATGGCCATCGTGGGTCTGGTGCTGGCCCTGTGGTCGGCCTCCGGCTACATCGCGGCGTTCATCCGTACCTCCAACGCCGTTTACGACATGCCCGAAGGCCGCCCCGTATGGAAGGTGCTGCCGTTGCGCCTGGTGCTGACGGTGGTCCTGATGGTGCTGGCGGTCGTGAGCGCGCTGATCGTGGTGTTCACCGGTCCCCTCGCCCAGCGGGCAGGCTCCGCCCTTGGTGCCGGGGACACCGCCATGACGGTGTGGTCGATCGCGAAGTGGCCGGTCCTCGTTCTGCTGGTCACGATCATGATCGCGATCCTGTACTGGGCCGCGCCCAACGCCAGGGGCCGCGGTTTCAAGTGGGTGACCCCGGGCAGCTTCCTCGCGCTGCTGCTGTGGATGATCGCCTCGGCCGGCTTCGCCCTGTACGTGGCGAACTTCGCCTCCTACAACAAGACCTACGGGACCTTGGCCGGCGTCATCGTCTTCCTGGTCTGGCTGTGGATCACCAACCTCGCGGTCCTCCTCGGGCTGGAATTCGATGCGGAGATGGCCCGCCAGCGCGCCATCGACGGCGGCCACCCGGAGGCCGAGGAGCCGTACGTCGAACCGCGCGACACGGCCAAGTGGACCGAGGAAGACCGCCGCCGCCTCGACTGAACCGACCCTCACCCCTCGCTGTCACCGGTTCGCGACGCGCCGCCAGTCGGTTCGCCACGTCTCAGCGGCAGGGACAGAGCGTCTGTGTGTGACAGGCGCAGTGGTGGGAACCTGCCGCACATGACAGGCTTGGCTGCTCTCAAAGAAGAAGACCGTCGCCTCAAGCGATTCGGTATCGGCGGCGGCCTGTTCGGCGGCGCGGGCACGGTGGCGTTCCTCGCGCTGCAGGCCCTGGTGGCCACGGGGATTGCCGCGCTGGCCCTGGTGCTACCGGTGTGGGCGTCGGCGCTGATCATCTTCGGCGTGCTACTGGTGATCGCCGGGGCCTTGGCCCTGATGGGTAAGAAGCAGGTCGCCCAGGCCACACCGCCCACACCCGAGCGGGCGATCGACAGCGTCAAGGCCGACGTGGCCGAGATCAAGGAGAAAGCGCACCGATGAGCAACAAGTCACCGTCCCCTGACCAGACCCCTACGCCTGAGGAACTGCGCGAGAAGACCGAGGCCACGCGCGAGCAACTTGGGCAGACGGTGGAGGCTCTGGCCGGCAAGGCGGATGTGAAAGCCCAGGTTCAGGAGAAGACGACCGAGGTAAAGGTGCAGGTGCAGCAGAAGGCAGTGCAGGTCAAGGACAAGGCGGCCCAGGCCGCGAAGGTGGCGCAGGACAAGCTCCCCGACCCGGTTGCGGCGAAGGCCGCCCAGGCCAAGGAACAGGTCACCCAGGCCGCAGCCACGGTGGCGAGCAAGTTCCAGGAAAAGACTCCCGAAGCGGTCACCGAGAAGGCGAGTCAGGTCACGCAGGCCGCGCGTCAGCGCCGCGGGCCGTTGATGGCGGTGGCCACCGCCCTCGTGGTGCTGCTGCTGGTCAAGAAGCGCCGCAACAGGGGGCGCCGGTGAAAGCGTCCAAGATCGCGTACAAGCCCGTAGGTCTGACCCTCGGCGCAGCCAGCGGCATGATCGCCGGAGCGGCGTTCAAGCAAGCGTGGAAGATGCTCGGGCGCGACGATGTCGCTCCCGATGCCACCGATCAGGACCGCACCTGGCAGGAAGCCCTCCTTGCCGCGGCCGTCCAGGGAGCGATCTTCGCCGCCGTCAAAGCCGCCGTCGACCGGGCCGGCGCCGCAACCATGCACCGCCTGACCGGCACCTGGCCCGGCTGACACACACCGTGCGACCCGAGGAAGGGACAGTGGCCGCACACCGTGGACCGCACGCCCTCACTGCGGTGGTTCTGACCGCCATGGTTCTGGCCGCACGATGGTGGTCAGTGTCCCGCCACCGCCGGCGGTACGGGCAGGCCGGCGCCGCCGCGGCCCCCTGGGGGCGCACCCCCCCTCCACGTTCCCTCACCCTATCCGGGGAGCGACAGGCTGGCAGAGCTTCGCGCCTCCATGCCTGACCGCATCGCCGACCAAGCTCTGCGCGAGACCGACGGACACCTCGACCGGTACTGGCGACAACTCCAGCCGCTCTACGTCCGGCACGAGAACGAGCCAGGAGCCAGGAGCCAGTCAGGGCTGAAGCCCACCCGCTGACCCTATGTCGCCGGGCGACCGCTCCAGCGCCTCCCGCGGGCAAGCAGGAGGGTCAGATGATCGCCCGGGAGCAGATCCCGACCGTGCTAGGGCCTGTCTGAAGTCGTGATCAGTGGAGGCTGCGTATCCAGAGCACGGCTCCGCGTAGATGGAGGCCAGCGAGGTAGCTCTGGGGCGTCTTGTCGTAGCGGGTCGCGATGCCGCGCCACGCCTTCAGCTTGTTGATCAGGCGTTCGACGGTGTTGCGGTCCTTGTAGAGGTCGGCGTCGTGGGAGACGGGGCGTCCGCCCCGGTGGCCCTTCTTCTTCCGGTTTGCGGCCTGGTTGGCCTTCCGGAATCACGGCCTTGATGTTCCGGTTCCGCAGGTGGGCGCGGTTGGCGCGGGAGGAGTACGCCTTGTCGCCGACGACCGTGCTGGGCCGGGTGCGCGGGCGGCCGACCGGCCCCCGGACCTTGATCTGGTCCAGGACCGGGATGAAGCGGGGGCTGTCGGCGGCCTGGCCCTCGGTCAGGACGAAGGAGAGCGGGCGGCAGCGCAGGTCGGAAGCGAGATGGACCTTGCTGGTCAGACCGCCACGTGAACGGCCCAGCCGGGCCGCCTTCAGCCGGGCCCGGCGTCGTCGCCGGATGCGCCGCCGTTCCTCCCGGTCCGGGCCGACCGGGCCCTGTTCACCTTCGACCTGCGGCTTTCGTTCCTTTCCGCGGCCCCTTTGACTCCTCGGCGGCCCTCTGAAGGGACGACAGGACCTCCTCGTCAACCCGCATTCCCGCGGCGTCGTGATGAGCACGGGCGACCGTGGAGTCCACGCTGACCAAGGCCAGGTCCGTCTGCCCGCCCCGGGCCGCCTCGGCGATCATCCCGTCCATCAGTGCCTGGAAGACGCCTGCGTCACGCCACCGCACGAATCGGCCGTAGACGGTCTGCCAGATCCCAAACTCCGGCCCCTCTCCCGCCACTGGGCACCCGAGCGAAACTTCCAGATCACACCCTCGAACTGCTCTCGCAGATGCTCCGGATACGGGCCGGACCTGCCTATCGGCAGGAACGGCCCGATCAACTCCCACTCAGCGTCCGTGAGTTCCCTACGCGCCATCACAAACATCTACCAGCCACCGAACGATCACCGGAAGAGGCATCCCACCCACTGATCACGACTTCAGACAGGCCCTAAGCCCAAGCGGCCTCGGCCTCACCGGGCCGAGGCCGCCTCAGGCACCACCACGGGGCGTCGCGCCCTGGAACCGAAGGTTCTTACACAGCTCTAAGCCGACTAAACCCAGTCGCCGTCCGGGGGCGGCGGGGTGCACGGCCCCAAATCTGCATCGGTGCAGAAGTTCAGGTCCATGGAGATGAAGGCGCCGTGGCTGGGCGGGGCGAAGCCCGCATGCTGGTTGTGGTATTCGGTGGTTCCTCCCACGACATACTCCTCGTATCCGAGGGAGTCACGAACCGTGCCCATGGAGCGCGTGGATGTGTTGTTGACGGCGGAAGCGGCCACCTGAGCGCCGTGCGGGCGCAGGTCCAGGTCCTTCACCGCTTCCGTGACAAGCCACATCCGGCCCGGCTTCTCCTGATTGAACATGCGGTATTCGTAGAGGCAGAAAGCTTCCTGAGGGCAGGCGTCCTTGCCCTGGCCCGTAATCTGACGCACGTCAACGGACTCGGCCGATGCCGTGCCGGAGGGCAGGAACAATACGACGCTTGAGGTGACTGCGGCTGCAAGAGCCGTCATCTTCCTGATCATGAAGCGCCTAACGATGCGGCGCCGCCCAGGTCACACGTCTCGACACCCCTGCGACCCTCATGAAGGCCACATGAGCGGCCTCGCGCCCTACGAGCTAGGGTCGACCGCAACACCGTCGAACGCCTGATCAACAAGCTGAAGGCGTGGCGCGGCATCGCGACCCGCTACGACAAGACGCCCCAGAGCTACCTCGCTGGCCTCCATCTACGCGGAGCCGTGCTCTGGATACGCAGCCTCCACTGATCACGACTTCAGACAGGCCCTAGACCATCCGGTCTACGACGCCGAGGGCACCAAGATCGGCGAGGCCAAGCACGTCTTCCTTGACGACGTCACCGGCCGCCCGGAATGGGTCAGTGTCAAGACCGGCATGTTCGGCACCAGCGAGTCGTTCGTGCCGATCAAGGACGCCACCGTGGTCGAGGACCACCTTGAGGTCCCCTATGCCAAGGACAAGGTCAAGGACGCCCCGAACGTCGGTGTCGATTCCGGTGGACACCTGTCCGAGGACGAGGAGTACCGCCTGTACGAGCACTACGGCAGCCCGGCGACGTCGGCTGGGCCGCACTCCCACTACCGGCGGGATGCCGTTGGACGGTGCGCGTGGTGCCGGTGGCGACTCACCACTGGACGGGTGTGGTGGCCATGGACTGCGTACAACGCGGCTTGTCGGGCACGCGGGCTGTAGGTTCCCGAAAGACGGGGCAGTAGACAGGAGAAGTCGTCGTGTCGTTCCTATGGGCCATCATCGCGGGACTCATCATCGGCCTGTTGGCCAAACTCGTCCTGCCCGGTCGTCAGCCCATTCCCCTGTGGCTGACGGTTCTCCTCGGTATTGCTGGCGCCCTTGCCGGCAACGCGCTCGCCAGCGCCTTCGGCGTACGCGACACCGGCGGCATCGACTGGATCCGGCACATTCTCCAGATCGGTGTCGCTGCCGTCCTCATCGCCGTCGTCACCCCCCTGTGGGCCCGACGACACGCTTGAGCCACCCGGCCCCGCCCGCCCTGTCGGCCCTACGACTCGGTCGGCAGGGCGTCTTCATGCGCAAAACGCCACACGGATCGACTGATCGGCCGTCAACGATCGGCTCATCCCCCTCAGCACGGCCAAGCGAGCGCGAGGACGGATCACAGCCCGCAGCGGTTCGAGCCGAAGGCGGGGGGGTACGAGCTGCAGCGTACGACTCACCTCGCATCTGTTAACGGCACACCCGGACCAACAATCGACCTCACGTACCCCGTGAACGTAGTCGCGAGGACAGTGCGCTGGGTGGAATCCTCCATCTGCACGATGGCGTCGTGATTCCCGGTGATGGCGCCGAGGTAGCCGTGTCCTTCCGGCTTTGGTGGGCGTTGAGGAGGGCGACATGTGCACGTGGTTATGGACTGGCCAGTGCGGTCGGCGGCTCCGCCTCCCCGCCCGGCGGCAGGGTCGCACCCCTTCTACCGATCCCTCGCGGCGGTGAGGAAGGTCGTGACCCGCCCCGGGTTCATCGCCTTTGTCAGCGGCCCATCGGGGCCAGGGGTAGCGGCGGGCACGGATGACTCATTCCTCGTCGTGCCGGCCAGGCACGAGGCGACCGGCGCTCTCCCACCCTCCCGCGAGATCAGCGAGGATAGGTTCGAGCTGAGGGCGGGAAACCGCTGTGCTGCCGTCTCCCTGGACACCGATGGCGGGGACCGGCGGCATCGCCGTGGTGGCGGCAACGCCGCTTAACGCTGATCGGCTCAGCGGGGTTCACGCCCGGGAGCGGGCGTGGCGTAGGGGGTTGCACGCCCTGTGGCGCGAGGCGGATGGCGAGCTGGGCGGCACCACGGGCGATGATGTGTTCGCGTGTCGCGTCGTCGAGGCTGTCGTCGCAAAGCGCTGCCAGGACCTGCCGCCACAAGGTCACCGGTTGCTTCCGTCCGTCGGAGCTGGCAGGCAGTCCCCCCGCGGGGCGGCCCCGGTGGCGTCCTCGGCGTCGCAGGGTTCGGGCAAGCGGCCGACAGGCTGGTCTGGGGTGGCATCCAGGACGCCAGGGCCCTTGGTGCGGTGCGGGTGCAGCGGAATCAGGGCAATCAGCCTAAGCAACTCAACGGTGGACGCGGCGTCATACCGGGCTAACGCGCCGAAGTCGATTCAGCCCCGGTGGCTTTGGGGTCGCCGACGTACGGACGTGTCAGCCGGCGCGAAGGCGGCGGTGCCGGGCGCGACGGGCATTGAACAGATGTTCCTCGTAGTGGTCCAGCGCCAGCATCAGTCCTAAAAAGACGACGGGCAACAAGACCGCGATCACCGCCGCGATGGGTGCCGGTGTCAGGCCATCGTCCCGGCCGGAGTGCGGGCGGCGTCAAGGACATCGGCCAGCGGCAGCCGCAAAGCTGCGGCGAGTTCCGCCAGTTCCTTCTCGGTGGGAAGAATAGGTCCCTGGGCGCCGTCTTGCGCAAAGACCCTGATACGCGGGGTGCGAATGCCGGTCCGCTCCGCGAGAGCCTGAGGGGTCATGTGACGACGGCGCATGGTTACCTGCAGAAGTTCTCCAAGGTCGGCCATAAAGCTCGCCTGCCCCGACCGACCGCCGTCATACGTCGGGTAACTCGTTGGGAGGAACATGGTCGGCAACGGCGGCGGACTGGGCGCACAGCGCCGCAAGCGCCTCAGCAGGAGCCCGCAGCAGTTCGCCCGCCCCAGGTCCCCGTCACACTCGACCCCAAACTCTGGGAAAGGCACCGGCGCATCATTCGCCATCGTCTTTCGGAAACACGAGCCTGCGCCTACTCACGCAGATGGCCTGTGCATGCCACCATCCGCAGTCCGAACGTGAACCTCTTGTCGCCCGTGGCCCGAGATCACCAGGGAAGGCGGGCGAGCACCGTCTTCCCGCCGCCGGGCCCGGGCGTGACGCGTACCTCGTTGGCCACCCTGGCGATCAGTGTCCAGCCCCACCCACCCCCGCGCCCCGGTAATGTCCGGGGCGCGGGGTCGCGGGGGGCTGGCGCTGGTGTCGCTGACTTCACCAGCACGCTCTCGTCGTACAGGTTGAGGCGCAGAGTGCATGGCCCTGGGGCGTGTCGAACGGCGTTGGTGACCAGTTCGCTGGTCACCAACAGTACTGCGTCGGTCACCGCGGGGCTGACCGGGCCTCCGCACGCGCGTTCGGCTTCGGTCAGGAAGTCGGTGGCGATTCGGCGGGCCCGGGCGGGAGCGTCCAAGGCTTCATCCAAGTCGATGCAGCGCTGCACGCGAACGGTCATCAACGTCATCCCCCCGAGGCAGGCGGCCGGTGGTTGGTGGTGCTGCTGGTACGCCTTCCCCGCAAAGGTCCCGATATCAGAGGTCGAGCCGGATCAGGGGTGGATAGAGGGCGAGTGCGGCCCGTTTGGCCGTCGCCGGGGCTCGTCGGCGGGACCAGCTGTCAGCTTGAGTGCGGCCGGGTGAAACCGCCGGGTGCGGCAGGCTAGGCGGGTTCGGCTTCACTGTTGTTGGCGGGTTCGGCAAGCAGGAGCCGTGCCTGTTCCACGGCAGGGGCGATGTTGAAGTTCATCTCTGCGCCGACCATGCTCAGCAGGGACTGCAGCCGTCCTGAAATCGCGGCCAGCGCCAGGGCGGCCCCGGCGTCCTGAGTGGCCTGCCGGACTGTCAGCAATGCGTTCGATCCGCGGAAACGCAAAGCGCTACATCCGCGCAGTCCAGCACACTCGCGGGTACCCGGCGTCGATCAGCTCCTCGGCCGTCTCGGCCAGCAGCTCCTCGCTGCCCATGTCCGACATGCCACTGGTGGGGGATCCGGGAGGGCTCACCCCGAAGGACGCTCGTGCGCTGTCGAAGCACTTCTTCGATCAGCTCACGGTGCTGGAAGAGGGCACGCCCGAGTATCAGTACGCGCGCAACACGCTGATCGAGATGAACATGTCCCTGGTCCGCTACGCGGCCAGACGGTTCCGCCATCGCTGCGACGACATGGAGGACGTCGTCCAGGTGGGCATGATCGGACTGATCAAGGCCATCGACCGGTTCGAGCTGTCCCGCGACGTCCAGTTCGTCACGTTCGCCGTGCCGTACATCATCGGTGAGATCAAGCGGTTCCTCCGTGACACCTCATGGGCCGTACACGTGCCCCGTCGCCTGCAAGAGGCACGCCTCGAACTGGCCAAGGCCACGGACGAACTAAGCACGCGACTCGGCCGTGCGCCGACGGTCAGCGAGCTGGCCGCGCTGATGAACCTCACCGAGGACGAGGTCATCGGAGCCCGTCTGGCCGCGAACGGGTACAACTCCACGTCCCTCGACGTCGCCATCAATGGCGACCACGAAGACGGTGAAGCTGCGCTGGCCAACTTCATCGGAGCCGAGGACCCGGCTATGGAGCTCGTGGAGGACTTGCACAGCCTCGCCCCGCTCGTGCCCGACTCAGCCACCGCGACAAGAAGATCCTGCACCTGCGATTCGTCGAGGAACTCTCAGTCGCAGATCGGCGAACGCCTCGGCATCTCCCAGATGCACGTCTCGCGCCTGCTCTCCCAGACCCTGGCACGACTGCGCAAGGGCATGCTCACCCCCCACTGACCGCGCCACGCTTCGCGTCAGGAGCCCTGCTCACCACCGCGTCGCAGGAGCGCGGGGGTACGACCGCCTCTCCGCTGGAGCGATCCTGCTCCGGATGCGGAACCGAGCACTCGTAGCGTCTTCGGCTGGACAAAGGTCGACGGCGACTGGGCCGACGAAGGTGTATCCATGTTCGGCGGCGTGACGGCGTACCTGGTTCGCGAGGATCGACTCCACCGGTGCAACATGGGACGAGAGCTGCCGGTGGGTCTCCGGACGCAGCTCAATGACGAACGCGTTGGGTGCCACGACTCGCTGCCGGCCAAGGATCAGGGCGTTGTCGTCACACTGCCGCAGGAGCATGGCGAGCACCTCTCGCTGCTGCTGTGCAGCGGGAGCCAGGCAGCTCCACAGGACTGTTGTCCATCGCTCCATCACGTGTTCGGCGGTTCTGAGGAATCCCATTGTGCGCCTGGCCGACAGCCTGGCAGACAGGCTCGCCCACGAGGGTGTACTTGGCCCCGATACGGAGGTGGTGCTCGCGATGACGGTCGAGGCCGTCTGGCCGTAGAGGGGCGCTAGCATCAGTGCGCCGCTGATGTCCGATCGAGAAGGCGATGCCCGCGATGGCCGATGACGCTCACCTCTTCTTGCTTCCTGACCGGCATCCGCTGCTGGGGGCCGCCCTGGCCGCTGTCGGCCCGCTGGAGTGCGCGGAAACACCAGCCGTACGCGGGTGGCTGCAGGCCCACGCCGTCTCGGCCGCTTCTGAGCAGGTCCGGATTCTTCCCTCCGGGTCGGAGGTGCTCATCCCTGAGGATGCCGAGCGCCTGCCTGTGCCCCTGAGCGAAGAAGAAGCACTGCGGGTCCAGCAGGAGTGCGCACCCCAGTCCGTCACGGACTTGGAGGCCGAGCTCCTGGAGTTCCGCGAGACGACGCAGGACTGGGAAGCCCTCGTCCACCGCGCGCTGACCGCGGGCATCCCGGCACCCCGGATCGCCCAGCTGACCGGCTTGCCCCCGCAAGAGATCGGGCGTCTGACGCAGGCATGACGTCTTCGGTGCCCCCTGGCGCCACGGTTCCTGTCTGCACACCCTCCGTTGCCCGCAGACGGAGTGCCGCACACGGTCGGGGAGGTTCACGCCGGATCCATACGGCCGAACAGTCCGGCATGCCCCGGCGGCAGCTGCGTCGGAATACGGCGCCAGCAGGGCGTCGTCGGCCACCTGCGCAAGGGTGGCAAGCACCGCGGTAACAGCACGGCGAGCCGCCGCCGCGTCTATCTCCTCGCGTGCCGCCACAGCGTCGACGAAGCCCCAAGGCGTCAAGTGAACCGCTGGCCGGCGTTCCGTCGATGAGCAACGGAGCGCACTGCCGCGGCAGCAGGCGTGCAAGATCCGTACGGTCATCTCCCAAGAGGTGCGCTCCCAGGACATCGAGCACGCTGTGCACCGCTCGAACCGCCTCTTGCCGGGCGGCGTAGCCTCCGCGCTCTTGGACCCTCCTTCTGCCGGTCCGCTCACGTGGAGTTCGGGCCGGCCCCGTCATGTGCGGTGGTCCGCGCTGGGGAGAGCAGCGAGGACCACGAGTGTCGATACAGCTCCCTGGGCGAACTGCTCATCAAAGCCCCTGCAGGTCAGGCTTTGGATCGACGTTGTTGGCCCAAAGGCCGTTCTCGTCCAGACAGAGATCGAACTCGACCCTTGGGCCCTCCCTCAGGGCCCATTCGCAGTCCACTGCGTTGCGCTCGACGGTGACTGGGGGGCCACCGCTATCAGGTTGGATCGCACCGATGCCTTTTTGCGGATCGAACCACCGCACCTGGCCATGGGGCATGTGTCACCTGCGCTGATACGCGGGGCGAGCGGTGGGGACGTCCGGATACAAAACAGGGTCATCTTGTCGGCCTCCTGCAGTTCCGAAGAACCGGCCCGTCATGTGCGCGATGACCACCTGCCCATCGCCAGCACGTGGGACGGGTGCCGAAGCGTGGCGATTCTACGACCACCAGGCACTATGAAGATACGGTGAACGTTCATTCTGTGGGCGCGACTTCGCTCATGAGGTCAATCCGCAACGCAAGTGGTCGCGAGTGGCTCAAGCGCCTCCTCGGCCGCTGAACCGTCAGCTCGGTACGGCGGCAGCCCAGAACGGGTCACGGGGAGTTGATCACTGATGCGCGAGGGCTACCGCACCAGGGAAGCATCCCAGCCATTCAGGCAGGAGGGTAGCGCGACCGCGAGAGCCGAGCGCGCCCCGGCGGCTCCGTGCGACTGGTGACGCCCCCCTCTCCGCGACCGGACCAGCGGAGGGCTGTCGATGCGCAGGTCGGAACGTTTTCTCGAACATACGCGCACGCCTGTCTTATGTTGTGCAGTTTTTGACTAATCCGGAAAGTGTGAGCGCGAGCGGCCGACCCTATGTGAACTTTGCATATTGTCTTATTTATTGCTCGCACCCTTGTCATGCCATCTGGTTATGCACATAGCTAGGTGCCGCGTCCGCTCTTCCGCCCGGGTTCCAGATGAGCCCTAGGCAGGCCGACAGCGCATCGGGCCCCCGTGCGCCGTCGGCCAGGGAAGTGGTCGTGAATCCTGTACGTGAGGAGATGTCATGAAGAAGGCTTACGAAGCGCCGGCGCTGGTCCGGCTCGGGACGTTCCGCAAGAAGACCGGGCTCCTGCAGACCTCCGGCAACGACCGGCTCCTCCTGAGCAAGAACTGACGACCGACGGTTCCTGACCTGACGTCATGACTGAACTGCACGCAAGTGCGGGGACGGGCCCCGGCGACGCGCACTTCGCGGTATTCACCGACCGCGAGGACGCGGCCGCCGTGGCCCGCTCCTTCGCCCGCCCCGGAGCACGAACCCTCACCCATGCCTCAGGTCGGCCCTGGTTGGTTGGGCAGTGGAACGACCAGGAGATCATCATCGCGCGGGCCGGCCGTGCGGCCCTGGCTGTCGTCGGCTGCTGCCCGATCGACGCCACCGAACTGCAGCGGCGCGCAGCGCGGTTGCGCGATCTCGCCGAAATCGACGCACTGGCCCGGTCGCTGCCCGGGAGCTTCCACCTCGTCGCCGCGCTCGACGGCGGCCTCAGGGTGCAGGGCACCGCGTCCGGACTCCGGCTGGTCTTCCATACCATCGTGGACGGCGTGCGGGTGGCCGCCACCCGCGCCGACGTACTCGCCAACGCGGTCGGCTCCGAGCTGGATGAAGAGCAACTGGCGGTGCGGCTGCTGTGGCCGGTCCCCTATCCGCTTTTCGAGGCGTCCCTCTGGCGTGACGTCACGGCGGTGCCTCCGCACGACGCGCTGATCGTCGCGGCGGACGGGCGGACCGTACGCCACTCGCGGTGGTGGACACCGCCTGAGCCGGTCCGCACGCTTGCCGACGGTGTCCCGTTGGTCCGCGAGGCCCTCACCGAGGCGGTTAGCGCCCGCACCGGCGCGGGCGGCGTGGTCAGCTGCGACCTGTCCGGTGGCCTGGATTCCACGTCCATCTGCTTCCTGGCCGACCGCTCCACCGCGCACGTGGTGGCCAGTACGTGGCCGGGGCGGGATCCGGCGGACACCGATCTGTACTGGGCCGAGCAGGCGGCGAAGCATCTGCCGGACGTGGAGCATGTGGTGTGGGACGCGGATGCCTCGCCGCTGGTGTATGACGATCTCCTCTCCATCGACGACTTGCTGGACGAGCCCACGATCGGCGTCATGGACCGTTCGCGGGTGTTGCACCATCTGCCGGGCATGGCGGAGCGGGGCAGCCGGCTGCACCTGACCGGCATCGGCGGTGACCACGTGGCGTGGTGCTCCGAGGCGTACTACCACCGACTGGCGCGCACGCGTCCGCTGTTCGCGCTGCGGCAACTGCGCGGTTTCCGGGCCCTGTGGCAGTGGCCCCTGGGCGCCACGGTCCGCGCGCTGGCCGACTCACGGCCGTACGGTAAGTGGCTCGCCGACTCCAGCGGTCACCTGCGTGACCCGGTCCCCCCCACCGTCACCACCAGCCTCGGATGGGGCATGCCCCCACGCCTCTTCGACTGGGTCACCCCCGACGCAGAACGGATGGCGCAGCGGGCGCTGCGCGAGGCGGCCGCGACGGCCAGGCCGCTTCACCCGGACCGCGGCATGCACGCCGACCTGGAGGCGATCCGCTCCTGTACCCGCATCATCCGCCAGTGGGACCGCATGGCGGCGCGAGCCGGTGTACCGATGGCCTCGCCGTTCCTGGACGACCGCGTCATCGAGGCATGCCTCGCCGTCCGGCCGAGCGAGCGCGTGTCGCCCTGGCAGTACAAGCCACTTCTCACGGCGGCCATGCGGGGCATCGTGCCGGAGACGTGTCTGCAGCGCACCAACAAGGCCGCCGCTTCCATGGACGCCGCAGACGGACTGCGCCGGCACCGCGCCGACCTGCTGGCGCTGTGGAAAGAGTCCCGGCTGGAGCAGCTCGGCCTCGTTGACGGGAACGCGCTGCGCCGCCTGGCCCAGCGACCCTCCACCCCCGGGCTGCGCGACGCCATCCTCTACTCGACCATCGCCGCCGAAGTCTGGCTGCGCGGTCTTTCCTCCAGCCGCATTCCCTAGCCCGCCACCGGAGAAAGGCAGTCACACCATGGCATTGCGGTTCGGCCCCGATGTCTCCACCGCGGAGACCGACTACGGCACAGTCCTGCTGGACCAGCGCAGCGGAAACTACTGGGAGCTCAACCCCACCGGCACCCTGGTGGTGAAGACCCTCCTGGAAGGCGGCGACGAGGCGGCGGCCGTCGACGCGCTCGTCACGGAGTTCGACATCGACCGGGCCCGCGCGGAGCAGGACGTCACGGCCCTCATGCAGGAACTGCAGAAGTCGGGTCTGGCCACATGACGACACCGAGCGCGCTGGAGCGTCCCACCGGCGTTCCCTTCACCCGGCGTCTGGCCGCCCGCCTCGTGCTGCTTCCCGCCGTCGCGCTGTCGCTGCTGTCCCCGCGCAGGATCCGCGCCGTGCTCGGTGTCGTACGTCGCGGAGCCGCGCCCGCCACCGCCGCGCAGGCGAAGAACGCCCGAGACGCGATGTGCGCGGTGAGCCTGCTGTGCGCCGGGCCGAAAGGCTGTCTGCCCCGTTCGCTGGGCGCGGCCCTGCTGTGCCGGCTGACGGGCAGTTGGCCCACGTGGTGCACCGGGGCGAGCGTGGTGCCTCCCTTCAACGCGCACGCCTGGATCGAGGCGGAGGGCCGGCCCATCGGCGAGGGCGTGCCCGACGACTACTTCACGCGGCTGCTGGCGGTGGGGCCCGTGACGGCGAACCGGCCCCCCGCGTCGTGACGACCTCCCGGGCGGAGGTGCCGGACCGCTCGACACGGGCCGCGGTGGCCACCATGTACCGGCTGACCACCGGGCACCGGACCTCCATCGTCGTGGCCACCGTGCTCACCCTCGTGGGCTCCGTACTGGGGTTGGCCCAGCCGCTCGTCGCCAAGCAGATCGTGGATGTGAGCGGCCAGGGACGGGCGTTCTGGCCCCTGCTGCTCCTCCTGGCAGTGCTGTTCGTCACCGAAGCGGCCACCGGTGCCATCGGTCGCTTCGTCCTGGAGCGCATGGGTGAAGGAGTCGTACGGCAACTCCGCCACGGCCTGGTGGGACGGCTGCTGCGGCTGGAAATGAGGGAGTACGACCGCCACCGCAGCGGCGATCTGATTTCCCGCGTGACCGCCGACACCACCCTGCTCAGGGAGGTGGTGTCCCAGGCCCTCGTCGACCTGGTGACCGGGGCGCTCGTCGCGGCCGGTGCGATCGCCCTGATGCTGTGGATCGACCCGCTGCTGCTTCTGCTGGTCGCCCTGACCGTGGCGACCGCAGCGGCGATCGTGGCGTCGCTGCTGAAGGGCATCCGGGCCGCCTCCGAACACATGCAGAACTCCGTCGGCGCGATCGCCGCCGACCTCGAACGCGCACTCGGCGCACTTCCGATGGTGCGCGTGCACCGCGCCGAGGACCGCGAAGCACAGCGCATCGGCAAACGCATCGAGGCCGCACACGACGCGGGCGTACGGACCGCGAAACTCGCGTCCGTGATGAGCCCGGCGGTCGAGCTCGCCGTCCAGGGCTCCTTTCTGATCGTCCTGGTCATCGGCGGCCTGCGCGTCACCGGCCACGCCAACTCCCTCGGCGACCTCGTGGCCTTCCTGCTCTACGCCTCCTACCTCGTTCTGCCCCTGTCGTCGGTGTTCCGCGCGGTCGGCCTGATCCAGCGCGGCATGGGCGCCTACCAGCGCATCGAGCAAGCCCTCGCCCTCCCCACAGAGCCCACACAGGCCCAGATGCCAGCAGTACGGGCGCGCACGCGTCAGTCGGCCCCGCCGAATGTCTCGCACGAGGAACCCGTCCTCGCCCTGCGGGACCTCACCTTCGGCTACACCCCCGACCGGCCGGTCCTGCGCGGCGTCACCCTCACCGTCCCCCATCGCCGCCAGACCGCACTGGTCGGCCAGTCGGGAGCCGGAAAAAGCACGATCTTCGCCCTGGTCGCCAGGTTTTACGAACCGGACTCCGGAACCCTCCTCTTCGACGGAGGGCCCGCCACCGAACTGACGCGCGCCGAATGCCGCGCACGCATCGCCGTCGTCGACCAGAACGCCCACGTCGTTCACGGCACGCTGCGCGACAACATCACCTACGCCGCGCCCGACGCCGCCGAGGCCGAAGTGCGACGCGTTGTCGAACTCGCCCAGCTCGACGACGTCGTACGCCGCCTGCGTGGCGGCCTGTCCGGCCTCCTCGGCGACCGCGGCAACACCCTCTCCGGAGGCGAGCGCCAGCGCATTGCCATCGCCCGCGCCCTGCTAGCCCGCCCCCAACTCCTCCTGCTCGACGAGCCCACGTCCCACCTCGACGCCATCAACGAAACCGCCCTCACCACGGTGATGAAGGACGTCGCCCAGGGGTGTGCCCTCCTGGTGATCGCACACCGGCTCTCCACCGTCCAGCACGCCGACCAGATCGTCGTACTGGACAACGGCCGCACCACCGCCAGCGGACGTCACGAGGAGTTGCTCACCAGCAGCCCCACTTACCGCCAACTGGCCGCCGGACAAATGCTCCGCCCGGCCGTGCCCCGACCCTCCCGCATAACGAACGCCCGGCCACAACCGCACAACCAGTTATGAACCGGAGTGGACCGGAGCGGACACGACAGCAATCGTGGACATAGCTGCCAGGGCACCGATCTGGCACGGAATGTGAGCCAGAGCCAGTATTCGACCGGCGCCGACACGAGTTGGTGCCTGCGTTCCCCCGAAAGCGGTGCCAACCGCAGCGTGGGCCTAACACAGGTACGCCGCCACGACCTGGCCGACGGTCTACGCGATGTGCGCATCGCCCACGGCGATCCCTTCGCCCCGCACACGGCTCCTGGCCACCGCCTTCCTCGGCGGCTTCGCCAAACCCGCCTGTACGCAGCAGCGCGCCTACGCGCCTTCTGATCTCCGGCCTGCCCAAGTGCACCCACATGGCGTACGACGGCGAAGTAGTCCCCGCCCCAGCCGCCCCGCTCCTCGACAAGCTGACCGAAGGGCTCACGGTCTACCGGCCGGCGACCGACTGATCTTCCGTAGCCTGTCACGTCCCCGCCTGTCAGTCGGCGGCAGTGGTGGGTCGCTTGGTGAAGCGGTGCCACCAGTGGTGGCGCCGGGGGTGTACAGCGCGGCCGAGTCGGCGACCGATCACCAGGTAGCCCAGGAAGGCGCCTGTCGTGTTGAGCAGGACGTCGTCGATATCGAAGGCCCGCCCGGTGACGAGGGCGCCTTGTACGAGCTCGACCAGCAGCATCACCAGCGCGGTGACCGCTGCCACGCGCAGGAGCCCGCGAGCGCGGGGGACCAGCACAGGCAGGAGCACGCCGAACGGGATGCCCAGCACGATGTTGCCGCCGAGTTGCTTGATGGTGTCGCGAAAGGCCGGCTGCGAAAGATAATCGCGGATGGAGTCCCCTGGGCGCAGGTTGCTGTGTGTGAACGGTACGGAGGCGGCCGAGGGCTCCAGCGTCAGCCGGGCCAGCACCACTGCGAAGGCCACCGTCCCGACGAAGGCCAACAGTATGGCCACCACCCGACCTCGCCGCGACACAAGGGGCTTACCCGAGGCCGCCTTCCCATCCGGTGCCTTCACGGCCTTGTGGTGCAGAACTGTCCGCGCCATCACGAGCTGCCGGTCGTTGGTCTGCCTGTACTTTCCGTTACCCGCAACGGGAAGGCAGCACGCGCTCCGCGCCGGTTCACGCCGGTTCCTTACGGCCGAACAAGACAGCGTGGCCTGGGGGCAACTGGGTGAGGATGCGACGCAGCAGCGCATCGTCGGCCACTTCCGCGATCGTGAAGAGCACGGCGGTGACAGCCCGGCGAGCCGCCGCGACCTCTAGCTCATCGCGTGCGGCCACAGCGTCGACGAAAGCCGAAGGCGTCAGCGGTTCACTGGCCGGCGCCACGTCGGTGAGTAGCGGAACGCACTGACGTGGCAGCAGACGCGCGAGATCGCTACGGTCGTCGCCCACAAGGTGTGCCCCCAGAATTTCAAGGACACTCTGTAGCGCCCCGGCTGCCTCATGCCACGCGGCGTAGCCGCCGCGTTCCTGGACCCGGTCAATCAGCGCTTCGACGGTTCTGTCCACAACTGGCTCCCATCGTTGCCTGGCCAGAAACCACTGCCTGGGCACAGGCCCTGGCCAACCGTGAGAACCCGCCTACCCTCCTTAACGGAGTGGAACCATGTGGCTACGTTTGGTTGCTGCATCTGAGGGGTCGAGGGGCACGCGATGGTGAGTGGCGCAACCGCCATGCTTGTGCGGCCAACGCGCCTGTCCGTGCGCCCATTCGCCGAGGAGCCGCTGCGTCGCCCACCGATACCGCGTCCCGCTCGACCACTGCCGGTGTGATGACCAGCCTGTTCACCGGCACCCTCCACCTTCTTGCCCTCGATACCGGCCCCCTCGGCAGCCACCGTACGAGACCGCTCCCCAGATCCTCCAACCGCTCGTTTCCCGTCATGTCAGGACAGCAGGGTGAGCAGTGCCGTCGGCATGGGCGGCTTCCTCGACCGCGCCCCACGGCTCGCCTTGGTCATGGCCCCTTGCGGCCGGGACCGGCGGGTGCCTGCATGACGCCGCTCGCCCTGCCCTCGTTTCTTCTGCAGAGGGCAGGGCGAGCAGTTGCGGCCGTGGCTGGTTTCAGCTGCCGACAGGGGTGACACCGAACATCAGGGTGCGACGAGTGATGTCGTAGTGGACCGTTTCCGTGTTGGCGAGCAGATCCTGCAGAACGTCCGCGTCGTCGGCATTGACCGTCAGCACTTCTTCCCACGCGCCCTGGTCGAGTACCAATTGCAAGGTGATCGTGCCGGGAGCTCCGGGCCCGCCAGCGACCCAGGTGAACTGATAGTGGCTGAGCTGGCGCACCTTGATGCTGTCATCCGTGACCGGCTGCGTGACCTTGGCCATGAGGCTTCTCCCTGTCGGGTAAGGGGGCTGGGGCAGGTTCGAGTTCCAAGGGCCTTGGAGAAAGGCTGCGATTGCGCTGATGCCGGGCGAGGGCTAAGTGCTCGACCGTGCGTGGACGGCTTCGATTCGGGTGGTCGGCCGGTCCATCAGTCCCCCGACAGCCCGGCTCGCGCATCAACTTCGCGGCGCCGTCCCGGCATGCCGTGCTCACGGGCCCGGCGGACGGCGGCGAGACCGGTGCCGCCGGCCATGACGAGGGGCGAGGCCGCTCTGCGCAGTGCCCCGAGCCGCTGCTGCTCGGGGCGCTGCTGCTCTCCGTGCAGGGCGTTGAGAACCAGCACGCCGGCGGTCAGCGCGGGCACCGCCCACTGCAGCAGGGAGAGATGGCGCTGCGCCTGTTCCAGCGTGATCGGATGATCGGCGGCTGTCTCGGCGTCCTCGGGGTCCAGGGAAGCGGCGAGTTCCACTTTCTTGCCCACCACACGGCTGTAGGCGGTGGCAGCCAGCGCCGCAGCGGTGAGCACCGCCTTGGCTGCGGTGGAGGCGCCCACGCCGCGCTGGTTGGCCACCCGTGCGCTGTTCGCACCCAACAGTCCGGCTCCGCCGATGAGGTGGGCACCGATCGCTGCTGCATTGACGGGTGTCCAGGCGGCCCAGCCGGCGCTGGCGATACGCGAGGCGAACATCTCATCGCCGCCCATTTTCCTCGCGGCCCCGTTCACGCCGATGGCTCCCATCAGGGAACCACCGAACCAAGCGGCCAGACCGATATCGTGCAGACTGCGCAGGACCGTGTTGCGTTGCGACATCTGAACCTTTCCACGACTCAAAGCCCCGCGATCTAGGGGCCACTCGGACAAGCGCCGGTGTGATGCACGGCATCGGCCAGGCAGGGCGGGCACACGGGCGACCGCCTGAGATCTGCCAGCGCCGAGCCCGTACGCCGCGAGCGAGAGCCACACATGCCAGCGCGTGCCAAGAGGGAGGGGCCGGTGCGTCTCGTCGCTGGCGGCATGCTCGAAATCACCGGCACACCGCCGGACCCTCTTCGACACTGTCAGCGGCTATACCTGGTCCCTGGGCGACGGGGGCGCCTTGGGCCTATCGGGCGCAGGTTCTGAGGGACAGCATGGGCGGGGGCGCGCCCCGAAGCCGAGCGGGACAAATTTCAGCTTGCCCTTCGTCGCCGCCCGGCGCTCCTCCCGTCGCCTTGCCCAGTCCTGCCAGTGCTTCCTACTGATCGTCCACCGAGGCAGCATGGCCGAGGCCGACGGTCTCAAGCCGGCTCAGGCCAATGCTCGCAGCGAGCGGGCCGGGCCTGCCGCGGCCTCTGGGTGTGGCCCGGCATTTAGCGCACCCACCCGTCAGCGCCACACGGAGCAGCCGCTGGGGCCCGGGCGGGCAAGGGCGGGATGTTCATGGGTGCTGGGGACACGACTCCGGAGCAGCGGCTGGAGCGGTTGCGGGCGCTGCTGCGCGGGACGCGCACTGATTCGCGGGCGGCGCGGCTGCTGGCGGCGGGCGACAGAGGCTATGTGCTGTTCGGGGCGGCGTTGCATGCGGCGGACCGGTTGCGGCAGCAGCAGACGGCGACCGACTTGGAAGGCCGGTTGCTGGCGGTGCTGCGGGCGGCGCTGGGGGATGAGGAGATCCGGGACTGGGGTCGGGAGTACCGGGAGGCGGTGACCGATCTCGGCACGCTGCGGGTGGTGCCGCAGGCCATCACCAGCCGGCCCACCTCCTCCGGGTACAGCCTGGCGAATCTGAACGCCGACTTCGCTCCGATCGCCCAGGAGCACATGGCGCAGCCGAACGCCGCGATCGTCAGCCGGGAATTAATTGCGACGGGCGCGGAAGTGGACAGCCCGGCGTTCCAGCAGGGCACCCGCCAGTACGGCTTGGGCGTCACCGTCTTCCAGCACACCGCCCCGACGCCCACCTCCGCGCACAGCACCGACACCGGCGAGAGCGGCGGCGACGGACCAAGCGAGCCGGTGCAGGAAGCACCGGAGGAGCGGGCTTCGGCGCAGTTTCGGGCGCGGCTGGAGCTGGAAAGCTTCCAGGTCGTGCGTGAGGTCGGCGACGGGCTGAGCGGCCGCGATGAGCTGTACTGGACGGCGTCCGCCACCAGCGACAAGGTCACGGCCTCCGCCTACTTCTCCGATGAGTTCGGCGCGGTGCAAGAAGGCCAGACACGCCACTTCCCCACCGCCGGCCGCGGGCGGACGATTCTCGACGGGCAGGCCAGCACCGGACTGGTGGTGCACATCACGGTCTGGGAAGCCGACCACAGCACCAGCGCCTGGTTCGACAACCTGGTGCACGCCTGCAACGAGCTGTCGAAATGGCTGTTCGACAACAACACCCCGGTGCGTAGGTGCGGATATGCCCACGCACCATGCATGGCGCCTGTGCGGCAAACGGGTGTCTCCAGCTGCTGCTCGTCACCGATCCCGGACCTTTCCGTTCGCCTGCGACCCCACGCTTGACAGGCGCGTCCTGCACCGACCCGTCATGGGGCGGGAATGCTCCGCACGCCAAATGGCCTCAACCGCCTCTTCGAGGGTGGGGTCTGCGCCTCTTCGCAAAGCTCACAGACCCCACTCCCAGCCACAACTGGCGACCCACGCCAACTGGGAAACCTGGTGGTCGGCCACGCCTGCCTGGATGGTGAAGCCCGAGCTGCCGTCAGCAGCACCAGAAGCGCACGGCCCCCCTTGGCGGACTTGGGTGGCGGGGCGCCACACCACCCCCTATCGTCCGAAAAGCGGGAAATGCCCGCTTGTGAATCAGCGAGGTGAACAACCATGGCACAGCGCACCCACCGTCTGCTGGCGATCGCCGCTCTGACCGCCGCCACCGTCGTCGTACCGATGACCGCGACCGCGCAGGCCGCTCCGGCGACCGCCTACACCAACGACGACCGCGGCCACCACGACCGCTGGAAGCACCACGACAAGGACGGCAAGAACCACGGCCGCTGGAACAACGACTGCGGTTGTGACGACAAGGGCCACGGCAAGGACGGCCACGGCAAGGACGGCCACGGCAAGGACGGCCACGGCAAGGACGGCCACGGCAAGGACGGCCACGGCAAGGGCGGAAGCTGCTACGGCGGCGGACTGCTCGGTGGCATCCTCTAACCATTCCGGAGCACCACGGCTGCGGCAGATACCAGCGGGCCTGCCGCAGCCGGACGCCAGAAGACAACGACGTCCAAACCCTGTTGGCGGAACGCTATGTGTAGGCGGGACCGGTGACAGGACGTGGGCAGACCCGCCCGGATGGGATCACGACCCGGAACCAGGCCCGGCTGTTCCGGTTCCCGTGCTGCTGCCCACGCCGGTGATCTAACCCACCGCGCCCCAGACCAGCCGAACTGATGTCACTCTGCCGGTCCTTCCTACTCGATTGCAGTGCTTGAGTGGACCGTCGTTTCCTGGTCCTCCTGGAGAATCTGCTGTCGCCCAGCCCACGGCGAGGCCCTGCCCGCATCGCGGTGTGGGCCTGCCAGCCCTTCGGACCTGTAGCGCCGCTGGGCTTCGCGGCTGAGGCCCGCGAGCGCGTCGAAACGGGGCTGGCCCAGGACGTGGACCTCGGCGGCAGGGTGGCGCACCCACGCCTTCGCGAGAGGAAGATCCCGTTCACCCATGACGACGATGTCGCGGCTGTGCAGCGTGGGCCATGCGACCGACTCCGCTGTCCAGGACCCGTGCTGGACATGCACCGTATTCACGCCATGGCGCTCTGCCACCTGTACAGCCAGTGCACCCAGCGGGCTGGTGTCGTTGCTGACCAGAACGGTGTGCGGCCGGGCTGCGGTGAGGACGCCGTCCAGCCACGTCTCCGCCCGGACTACGGATTGTCACGAGGGCTGGGTGCACCCGCCGCTCGTCTCCAGTATCACCGGCTCAAGGCTCAGGCCGACCTCCTCCTGGACGGTCTGTGGAAGGCCGGCGGCGACTCTCGCCGCTCTTGGCGAGGGCGACAGCGCCGACGAAGAGCTCGGCGACGCTGTCGGCGGTCAGGTGTGTCATCGGGCAGGTACTCCTTCGCCCTGCGGCAGTCCGGAATCGGTGCCGCGGTAACGGACACGAGACGGAGCAGCCGGTCCAGTTGAACCTCGTGCTCGTCGACCCGAACGACGCGGCCGTCGTCCGGCAGCCTCAGGCCGTCCGCGGCGCCGGAGAGGTCGAAGAGACCGGTCGGCGGCGAGCACAGAGTCACCCCCCCCGACTCCTGAAGCCGGGCACCGCTCCGCCGGGTCGGTCGCCAGGTCCACCACGAGGCTCGGGTGTCCGTTCCTGGCCAGCTCCTCCAGTACCGGCAGCGAAGTGGCCGCGTGACGGGAGGACCACGACAGCGCCACCACCTCACTCAGCGGCAGCTCCGAGGGTGCCGGGCCCGGCACCGCTGCGGCCGCCAGGAGAGGAGGGAGGGTGCGTAACTGCGCGGAGCGGAGGGGGTTATGAGGGGCCGCAGCACCGAGCAGATAGGCGATGCCCGACCAGGTAACGGTGTACGCCCGGTACTCGCGGAAGCTGCCCGACCGCATCCCGACGAGTCCTTCGTACGGCGCGAGCCTCAGCGGACCTGGGGCCTTCGCGAACGGCTCCCAGGCGCTGAGCGCCGCCAGCTTGCGTACGACCTGCGCCACCAGGCGCCGCGCTGGCACGTGCTGGACAGGTCTTTGGCCTCTCGCCGGAGGATGTCGACTTCGAGCGTGGTTTGATCCGCGTACGTCGGCAGGTCCAACTGCTGAACGGCCGCTTGTACTTCGCCCTTCCCAAGGGCGGGAAAACGCGTATCGTGGACATGCCCCGTTCGGTTGCGACCGATCTGGCTGCCTACTTCCTCCTGTACCCGGCCGTTGAAGTCGAGTTGCCGTGGGGCGGCCCCTTGGAGAGGGAGACACGGACGTTGCCCCTCGTGCTGACGACGACGTACGGCAACGCGATCCGCGCGAACATCTTCAACAACGATGTCTGGAAGCCGGCACTCGCGAAGGCCGGCGTGATCCCCATGCGGGAGACGGGGAAGCGCTGATGGCGTCCCGCAAGGACGGATTCCACGTCCTGCGACACACCTACGCCTCGATCATCCTCGAAGCGGGCGAGTCCGTCGTCACGCTTGCCCGGTGGCCGTTCCCTCGGGACCGCTGCTGCTGCCCCAGCCGCCGCTCGTCGCAACGACCCATCCTTGCTGGTCCTTCATCTGGGCGGCGAACGCGCTCAGGTCGTGTATCGAGCAGCCGCATTCCAACGAGACGCGGATGCTGATGTAGGGACTTCGGGGGTTGTCGTTGCCGTAGGAATCCTTCTCCCACCGAACGTCGTGGACGTGGTCCTTGAGGCCGGTGCGTTCCTCGTCGTGCTTGATCCCGTGGGCCTTGGCGTACTCGTTCAGGTCGTCGATCACGAACAGGTGGCTCGACCACTCGCCGGGCCAGACGGCGAAGAGGCGCGACGTGCCGGCCATTGCTCGCTCGTAGGAGGCGCGGTCGTTTCCGTGTGTCACCGTGCCGTCCTCGTGGACCTCGATATAGCACGTCGTACGTGCGGTGTAGGGGAAGTCCTTCCCTGCCGCTGCGGCGCTTCTCGGCTCCAATCAGCCCTCCCGGTGTGCGTGGTGCCCCGTTGAGCAGTCAACAGCATCTGCGGCGGCTGCCGCAGGCGGTTCGGCGCCACTCTTAGTGACGGGCGGCTGCGGCAGGGCGGCCGGAGCGGAGCCGTGCGAGAGGTACCGAACAGCAGGTGGGGGAGCGACGATCCCCTCCCTTGCGCGGCGCATTCTCCCCAGATTCTCCCCAGGGCCTCGAAATAGCCTTCCAGGAGCGTTCGCAGAAGCGAAGTTGATCGACATCCCGAGGGCTGCTCGCTACAGCCAGTCCCGCCGCTTGAAGATGACGTACAGGCTCGTACACACCACTGCCATCAGCAGGATCGCGAAGGGGTAGCCGTACACCCAGTGCAGCTCCGGCATATGGTCGAAGTTCATTCCGTAGATGGTTCCCACGAGTGTGGGTGCAAACAAGATGGCCGCCCAGGACGAGATCTTCTTGATCTCCTCGTTCTGCTCGAAGCCCGCCTCCGCCAGCGCCCGCATCTCCGCGTTCTGCTGCTGCGTGACCAGCGTCGTGTTCACGGTCAGGATCTCGGTGAGGGCCTGGCGGAAGCCGTCCACGCGTTCGCTGGTGTGGGTGACGTGGTCGGCGACGTCGCGGAGGTGGCGCTGGAGTTCCTCGTCCGTGCCGTATTTGGCGAAGCCCGCCATCAGGGAGTGGAGCATGCCGACCAGGGGGCGGGTGGCGCGCTGGAACTCGACCATTTCGCGGGAGAGTTCGTAGATGCGGCGCGACACCTCGGGGTCACCGCGGAAGACTTCCGTCTCGATCTCGTCGATGTCGTTCTGTACGCCGGCGACCACCGGCGCGTACCCGTCGACGACCGCGTCGAGGATCGCGTACAGCACCGCCTCCGGACCCAGGGCCAGTAGTTCCGGGGTCTCCTCCATGCGGCGGCGCACCGCGGAGAGGTCCGGCGCCGCGCCGTGGCGGACCGTGATGAGGAAGTCCGCGCCGAGGAAGACATGCAGCTCGCCGAAGTCGACCTCCTCCTGGGCGTCGAGGTAGCGGGCCGCGCGCAGCACGACGAAGAGTGTGTCGCCGTACCGTTCCAGCTTCGGGCGCTGGTGGGCCTCCATCGCGTCCTCGACGGCCAGCTCGTGCAGGTTGAACTCGGCGGCCAGGGAGAGGAGTTCCGCCTCGGAGGGGCGGTGCAGCCCTATCCACGCCATGCCGTCCGGCTCTTCACGCAGCCGGCGGAACGTCTCGGCGAGCGTGCCGGGGGAGGCCACCTTGAGGCCGTCCCGGTAGACGGACGCCTGGACGACGCTGCCCCGGTGCCGGGACGGCTCCGGACCCGGCGCGGCGGGCGCGTCCGCGGGCGGCTGCGCGGTGGCCGTGGGCGCGGCCGGCGACGTACGCCGGAGCCAGTTGGGCTTCCTTGAGGGCAGCGTCATAGGGCTTCCACCTCCCGCGTCGAACCATATACGCCCCGGTTTGCGGCGGCATGGCAGGAACCGGACCACTTTGCGGACAGCCGCTGTCCTCAGGCGGCGTAGCGTGCGCGGCATGGTCTCCGAGAAGAAGCCGGTGCTCTCCACCCGCGCCCTCGACCGCGCCACCCTGGAACGGCAGCTCCTGCTGCGTCGTACCCCCATGTCCGCGAAGCACGCCGTCGCGCACCTCGTCGGCCTCCAGGCGCAGAACACCACACCGCCCTACTTCGCCCTCGCCGCCCGCCTCGACGGCTTCCGGCCCGAGGAGCTGTCCGGGCTGATGGAAGCCCGTGAGGTGGCGCGCATCGTCACCGTGCGCTCCACCATCCACACGCTCAGCCCGTGCGGTGAGTCGCGCGGGGCAGTCCCCGCGGTCAGTCCGCGCGGCCCGTCGCCGCCACCGTCACGCCCAGGCCGATCATCGCGAAGCCCCCCGCCCCGCCCACCATCGACAGGCGGCGCTCCGAGCGGGCGAACCAGCCGCGGGCGGCGGCCGCGCCCAGGCCCCACAGGGTGTCGGAGACCAGGCCGATGCAGATCGGGATCAGGCCGAGCAGCAGCATCTGGGCCGCCACCCCACCCGCCGCGTGGTCCACGAACTGGGGCAGTACGGCCGCGAAGAAGACGATGCCCTTCGGGTTGGTGACGCCCACCACCACGCCGTCCACCACCGTCCGCAGGTCCCCGCGCGCCGGAGCCGCGGGCACTGTCGCGGTCGTACGGTGCAGGGCGGCCCTCATGTCCTCGCGGTGCCGCAACGCCTGCACCCCGAGGAACACCAGATACGCCGCGCCCGCCAGTTTCACCGCCAGGAACACCGCCGCGGACCGCTCGACCGCCGCGCCGATCCCCAGAGCGACGGCCACCACCAGGACGTACGAACCGAGGACGTTGCCGAGCACCGTCGCCATCGCCGTACGGCGGCCGTGCGCGAGGGCGCGCCCGATCACGAACAGCACGCTCGGACCCGGGATCATGATCACGAGCACCGACATGGCCGCGAACGCGAGGACCCGGTCTGTCGACACCATGCCCCACACCCTACGGGCGCACGGGTCATGCCAACAGGCCCGCCCGCCGGGCCGCCACCACCGGCTCCACGGCTCCTTCGCCCCCGTCCGGGGGTAGTGAGACCTGGGTCGGCGATTGCACGATGCCGGTGACGGGTGCCGCGATGAGGAGGCCATATGTCGGAAAGCGACGCGACGGAGACGTTCCGGGCGGCCCGGGACTTCCTGCTGGAGCACCGGGAGGACTACGAGACGGCGTACGAGGGCTTCGCGTGGCCCCGGCCGGCGCAGTGCAACTGGGCGCTGGACTGGTTCGACGTGATCGCGGAGGGCAATGACGCGACCGCGCTGCACATCGTCGAGGAGGACGGCACCGAGGCGCGTATCGGCTTCGCCGCGATGCGCGGCCGCTCCGGCCGGGTCGCGAACGGGCTGCGCCGGCTGGGGGTACGGGCCGGGGACCGGATCGTGGTCATGCTCGGCAACCAGGTGGAGCTGTGGGAGACGGCGCTCGCCGCGATGAAGCTGCGGGCCGTCGTCATCCCCGCGACGCCGCTGCTCGGGCCCGCCGACCTCGCCGACCGCGTCGAGCGCGGCCGGGCCCGCCATGTGATCGTCCGCGCCGAGGACGCGGCCAAGTTCGCGGACGTACCGGGGGAGTACACCCGGATCGCCGTCGGGGGCGCGGCGGACGGCTGGATCGCGTACGAGGACGCCTACGCCGAGCCCGAGGAGTTCACGCCCGACGGGCCGACGCACGCCGACGACCCCCTCATGCTGTACTTCACCTCCGGCACCACCGCCCGCCCCAAACTCGTCGAGCACACGCACACCTCGTACCCCATCGGCCACTTGTCGACGATGTACTGGATCGGGCTCCGGCCGGGCGACGTCCACCTCAACATCTCCTCGCCCGGCTGGGCCAAGCACGCCTGGTCCAACCTCTTCGCTCCCTGGAACGCCGAGGCGACCGTCTTCATCCACAACTACGCGCGCTTCGACGCGGCCCGCCTGATGGCCGAGATGGACCGGCACGGCGTCACCAGCTTCTGTGCGCCGCCCACTGTGTGGCGGATGCTGATCCAGGCGGACCTGTCGGCGCTGCGTACGCCGCCGAGGGAGGCCGTCGCCGCCGGTGAGCCGCTGAACCCCGAGGTCATCGAGACCGTGCGGCGCGCGTGGGGGGTGACCATCCGGGACGGCTTCGGCCAGACCGAGACGGCCGTGCAGGTCTCCAACAGCCCCGGGCAGTTGCTGAAGACCGGCTCCATGGGCCGGCCGAGCCCGGGTTTCCGGGTGGAGCTGCTCGACCCGGTGACCGGAAAAGCCGGCGCGGCCGAGGGCGAGATCGCCATTGACCTGTCCACCGACCCGGTGGGCGTGATGACCGGCTACCACGGCGACCCGGAGCGTACGGCCGAGGCGATGGCCGATGGCTACTACCGCACCGGTGACATCGGCTCGCGGGACGCCGACGGATACCTCACGTACGTCGGACGGGCCGACGACGTGTTCAAGGCGTCCGACTACAAGATCTCGCCCTTCGAGCTGGAGAGCGCGCTGCTGGAGCACGAGGCGGTGGCGGAGGCCGCGGTCGTCCCGGCGCCCGACCCGGTACGGCTGGCCGTGCCGAAGGCCTACATCGTCCTCGCCGATGGCTGGCAGCCCGGCCCCGACACCGCGAAGGCGCTCTTCGCGCACTCGCGCGCCGTCCTCGCCCCGTACAAGCGCATCCGCCGCATCGAGTTCGCCGAGCTGCCCAAGACCGTGTCGGGGAAGATCCGCCGGATCGAGCTGCGTGAGCGTACGGCGGCGGGGTCGGCGGCCGAGTACACCGAGGGGGACCTCGCGTGAGCCCATCCCGCGTCGAGATCCCGACGCCTTCCCGGTGACGGTCGGCGGCGAGGCGCGCGCGATGGCGCCGCGCCGGCGGTAGGGGGTCGGGGCGCGCCCGCTCTGCCGCTACGCGCCCCGGGCGACGAGTTCGTCGGCGGCGCTGTTGACGGGTTGCGGGGTGCCGGTGAGGTCCATGACGAACAGTGGCAGCCGCAGCCCGTCCGCGCGGGCGCGGGCCTTGTCCTCGTACCCCGCCAGCGAGAACGACACGCTCGTCGCCGACGCCGCCAGGCCGGTCAGCCACAGGCACTCCACCGCGCGCAGGGAGGTGGGCCGGGTCGTCGGGTCGACCTGGGCGACCAGGCCGGGGCCGCGCAGGTCGATGACGGTCCCGGGCCGCTCATCGGGCTGGACGACATCGCGGAAGCCGAGCCAGCGCAGGTAGAGCGCGGCCGTGGTGACCGCGTCGCGGGCGGTGCGGATGGTGACCGGGCGGAACGAGGGGCGCGGTACGGCGGCCGTGCGGGGCAGCGGTATGTGCGCGGGCACCGTCGACGCGGGCACCGTCGAGACGCCGGTCGTGGAGGCGGTGGCCCCGGAGGACGCGGCCGGGCCGTCGTCGGGCGCCGGCGGTCCCGGTGGCGTGGGCGGCACGGAGGTCACCGGCCGTACCGGGACGCGCAGCACCGTGCCGCACGGGCAGCCGAGCTCGGGCTGGGGCCACTGGTCCTGGCGCCCGCAGGCCGTGCAGCGGACGGTGACCCATTCGTCGGTCCAGGTGCGGTGGGTTATCGGCTCGGCGGGCGCGCCCCTGAGCAGGGGCGGGACGACGGGCGCCCCGCAGGCGCACGGGTATACCGGCGGTGTGTAGGCGTGCGCCCGGCGGCAGGCCGGGCAGCGTACCGGCACGTTCTCTCCCACGAGTGGCCCCCTTCGCTCCGTGACCCATCGTCCACCACGCGCGAGCGCTTGGGGAGGGTGTTCGGCCATCCCTTGACTGGATCGGCGACGCCACCTAGATTACTTCCATATAGCAGAACTACACTTCCGCATTACGGAATCGAAGCTCTCAGGTGGCGCGACAGAGCCCGAATCCGCCGGCCGAAGCAGGAGCACTCCATGCCTCGTATGACCGCCGCTCGCGCGGCAGTTGAGATTCTCAAGCGCGAAGGCGTCACCAATGCGTTCGGTGTGCCGGGCGCGGCGATCAACCCCTTCTACAAGGCCCTCAAGGAGGGCGGCGGGATCAGTCACACCCTCGCCCGCCACGTCGAGGGCGCGTCCCACATGGCCGAGGGCTACACCCGCGCCAAGGCCGGCAACATCGGTGTCTGCATCGGCACCTCCGGCCCGGCCGGCACCGACATGATCACCGGCCTGTACTCCGCGATCGCGGACTCGATCCCGATCCTCTGCATCACCGGCCAGGCCCCGGTCTCGAAGCTCCACAAGGAGGACTTCCAGGCCGTCGACATCGCGTCGATCGCCAAGCCGGTCACCAAGGCCGCGACGACCGTCCTGGAGGCCGCGCAGGTCCCGGGCGTCTTCCAGCAGGCCTTCCACCTGATGCGCTCCGGCCGTCCCGGCCCGGTCCTCATCGACCTCCCGATCGACGTCCAGCAGACCGAGATCGACTTCGACCCGGAGACGTACGAGCCGCTGCCGGTCTACAAGCCGCAGGCCACTCGCGCCCAGGCCGAGAAGGCCATCCGGTTCCTGCTGGAGTCCGAGCGCCCGCTGATCGTCGCCGGTGGCGGCATCATCAACGCCGACGCCTCCGACCTGCTGGTCGAGTTCGCGGAGCTGACCGGCGTCCCGGTCATCTCCACCCTGATGGGCTGGGGCACCATCCCCGACGACCACGAGCTGAGCGCCGGCATGGTCGGCGTCCAGACCTCGCACCGCTACGGCAACGAGACCTTCCTGGCGTCGGACTTCGTCCTCGGCATCGGCAACCGCTGGGCCAACCGCCACACCGGCTACAACCTGGACGCTTACACCAAGGGCCGGAAGTTCGTCCACGTCGACGTCGAGCCCACCCAGCTCGGCAAGATCTTCGCCCCGGACTACGGCATCGCCTCCGACGCCAAGGTCGCGCTCGAGCTGTTCATCGAGGTGGCGAAGGAGCTCAAGGCTTCGGGAGAGCTGCCGGACTTCAGCGCGTGGGCCGCCTCCGCCCAGGAGCGCAAGGCCACCCTCCAGCGCCGCACGCACTTCGACAACATCCCGATGAAGCCGCAGCGCGTGTACGAGGAGATGAACAAGGCCTTCGGCCCGGAGACGCGTTACGTCACCACCATCGGCCTCTCCCAGATCGCCGCCGCGCAGTTCCTGCACGTCTACCGGCCGCGTCACTGGATCAACTGCGGCCAGGCCGGCCCGCTCGGCTGGACCATTCCGGCCGCGATCGGTGCCGCCGTCGCGGACCCGGAGACCCCGATCGTCGCGCTCTCGGGCGACTACGACTTCCAGTTCATGATCGAGGAGCTGGCGGTCGCCGCCCAGCACAAGGTCCCCTACGTCCACGTCCTGGTGAACAACGCCTACCTGGGCCTGATCCGTCAGGCGCAGGCCGGCCTGGAGATCAACTTCCAGGTCAACCTGGAGTTCGAGAACATCAACACCCCGGAACTGGGCGTCTACGGCGTCGACCACGTCAAGGTCGCCGAGGGCCTGGGCGTCAAGGCGATCCGGGTCACCGACCCGAACGAGCTGGGCGCCGCCCTGGAGGAGGCGAAGAAGCTCGCCGCCGAGTACAGCGTCCCGGTGGTCGTCGAGGCCATCCTGGAGCGCGTCACCAACATCTCGATGAGCAAGACGGTCGACATGAGCAACGTCACCGAGTTCGAGGAGCTCGCCACCGAGCCGGGCCACGCCCCGACGGCGATCCGCCCGCTGGTCTGATCCCCACCGGTCCGAGTCCCACCACGCGAATCGGCCCCCGCCCGGAACCATCGGGCGGGGGCCGATCCCTGTCCGCGGTGGGCTCAGGGCTCAGGCTCAGAGCTAGGGGCTCAGGGCTAGGGGCTGGGGGCTCAGCGCTCAGGCGGACCAGCGCAGGGCGCGCAGGACGCGCCAGTCGACCTTGGCGGCGCGGTCGGCCAGGATCTCCACCCGTAGTACCTCATTGGTGTCCAGGACGCCGTTGCGTGTGACGGCGACGTTCAGCACGCCGTCCGCCCCGATCACGCCGCAGTCGATGGGCAGGTCGAGGGAGCGGTGCTTGGTGGTGAGGTGGTAGTCCTGGAACCGCATTCTGATACGGGTACCGGCCTGGCCCTTGACCGTGGCGTACGCGGTGGCGGAGTAGGCGCACGGGCCCTGGAGCAGCGCGGCGTCGTTGGCCATGGCCAGCTGCTTGTACTTGCCCGCCTCCAGGACGGGGCCGCCCGCCTGGGTCTCGTTGATGACGCTCGGCATGGGGTCCTCCTGTAACTGACCGCTCGCCCGGGCGACGATCCCCGGGAAGACGACGTTGTGGAACTGCCGCACCCGGGCGTCACCGGGGCAGGCCGTACCGCCGCCCGACCACGCAGCGTGCAGCCGGTGGTAGCCGTAGCCGGGGTCGGACGCGCTGCGGCAGACCCGCAGCGGGATGCCGTGCCGCTGGTGCAGCCACACCCCGAGCCCGATCAGCTTCTCGACCTGCTGGTCGGTCCAGGCGTCGGTGTGCTGGTAATTGGACGCCGTCTCGATGGACACCGCGCCCGTGCCGTCCGGGCGGCGGTTGGCCTGGTAGTTGGCGTCCGCACGGGTCTCGGTGCCGATGTACTGGGCGAGGTCACCGGCGTACCCCAGCCCGAAGTGGCTCTCCAGGTTCGTCGAGTCACGCCAGTACTCGTACATCCGGCGCGCGGTCCAGGGAGCGGCGATGCTGTGCAGGATGAACTGGGTGGGCCGGATCGCCGGCTGACCGTCCGACTCGGGCTGTAACTCCATACGTGTCGCAGCGGGATACCACGCCATGGGCTCCCCTTCCGGGCTGTCAGGTGCACGTTCAGCCAGGTGATACCCGCCCCCCGTAATCGCCACCCATGCTTGGCACCCGGCGTATCGGGGGTACCCGCCTGTCATGGCAGACGTAGTGGACGCTGACGAACTGCTCCGCCGCATCCGGGTGGCCCGCGACTGGGCCCGCCAGGAGGAGGAGCACGCACCGGACGAGACGACGGCGACGGCCTACAAGGCGGTGAGGCAGACCCTGGACAAACTGATCGCCCCGGCCTCCGGCTAAGAGCGCAGGCCGTGGCGCGTCGCAGGGCGGGTCGGCCCCGCGGTGTCGCCGGGCCCGAGTGCCGCCGGCCGGAGTGCCACGGCGCCGCATTCGCGGCAGACAGAAGAGCGCGGCGTTCGGGACCGTAAACCGAACGCCGCGCTGGCTGTGGAGTTGTAGCCGTCCGACGGTGCGAGGCTGGCGCGACAGGACGTTCGCGCCGCCGGACGGGGCTTGCGGGGGGAGGTGTCGGGACCGCGGCGGCGGCGTCGGGGCGCCCGGTCGTCCTTCCCTCAGGTCGAGAAGGGGGCCGGGGCTCCTTACCACCGCACTGGCACGCGCGCCGCCGCGGTCCTCACGCTGTCCGTACCGCCGGCCACCCCTCATCCGGGCCCGCGGTGCGGACTGCGTACGGCTGCCGACCTCCCGTCGGTGGCCGTACGCGGTCTGGGTACCGCCGTGGTGCTCAGTCCTCGCGCAGGGCGCGGACCGCTTCCTCGACGCGCTTGCCGTAGTCCGGGTCGGCGGCGTGGAAGTGCGCGATGTTCTTCTCGATGACGTCCTCGCGGGACACCTGGGACAGGCCGCCCGCGATGTTGGCGACGAGGCGGGACTTCTCCTCCTCCGACATCAGCCGGTACAGCTCGCCCGCCTGGAAGAAGTCGTCGTCCTTCACGTGCGCCGGGGCCGCGTGGGTGCCCGTGTGGCCGTGGACGGCCAGCGGGGCGGAGAGCGGCTGGTCGGTCTGGGCCGGGCCGGCGTAGGAGTTGGGCTCGTAGTTCTTGTCGTGGCGCGAGCCGTTGCGGGTGGCCATGAAGCCGTCACGGCCGTAGTTGTCGGCCACGGTCGCCTTCGGGGCGTTCACCGGCAGCTGGGTGTGGTTGACGCCGAGGCGGTAGCGGTGGGCGTCCGCGTAGGCGAAGAGGCGGCCCTGGAGCATCTTGTCCGGGGACGGGCCGATGCCGGGCACGAAGTTGTTCGGCGAGAACGCGGCCTGCTCGACCTCGGCGAAGACGTTGTCCGGGTTGCGGTCCAGGACCATGCGGCCGACGCGCTGGAGCGGGTAGTCGGCGTGCGGCCAGACCTTCGTCAGGTCGAACGGGTTGAAGCGGTAGCTCGCCGCCTCGGCCGCCGGCATGATCTGCACGTACAGCGTCCAGGACGGGTTCACACCCCGCTCGATGGCCTGGAGCAGGTCGGTCTGGTGCGAGTTGGCGTCCTTGCCGACCACCTCGGCGGCCTGCTCGGACGACAGGCAGCGGATGCCCTGGTTCGTCTTGAAGTGGTACTTGACGAAGAAGGCCTCGCCCTCGGCGTTCGTCCACTGGTAGGTGTGCGAGCCGTAGCCGTTCATGTGGCGGTACGAGGCGGGGATGCCGCGGTCGCCCATCAGCCAGGTGATCTGGTGCGTCGCCTCCGGGGAGTGCGCCCAGAAGTCCCAGACGTTGTCCGGCTCCTGCTTGCCCGTGAACGGGTCACGCTTCTGGGAGTGGATGAAGTCGGGGAACTTGATGGGGTCCTTGATGAAGAACACCGGGGTGTTGTTGCCGACGAGGTCGTAGTTGCCCTCTTCGGTGTAGAACTTGACCGCGAAGCCGCGCGGGTCGCGCACCGCGTCCGCGCCGCCCAGCGAGTCGGCGACGGTGGAGAAGCGGATGAACAGGTCCGTGCGCTTGCCGACCTGGTTCAGGAAGTTGGCCTTGGTGTAGGCGGTGACGTCGTCGGTGACCTCGAAGTAGCCGTACGCACCGGAACCGCGGGCGTGCACCACGCGCTCCGGGATGCGCTCACGGTTGAAGCGGGCGAGCTTCTCCAGCAGGTGCTGGTCCTGGAGCAGAAGCGGGCCACCGACGCCGGCGGTGGCGGAGTTCTGATTGTCGGCGACAGGGGCGCCGGACTCGGTCGTAAGCACGCGCTTCGACATCGTGACCTTCCGATACGTACGGGAGCTGCTGGCGGTGCGAGGAGCGTAAGTACGCCCCCGAGCTCACGTCAACAGTTTGTTGAAACTGAAGAGAGGTATTCCGGACGGCGCCGGCGCCTGGGCGCGACAGGACAGGTGTCAGCGACGGCGCCGCCCGGAAGTCTGGCGGAGTCGGAAGACTCAGACCTGCGCGCCGGAGAGGCGCTCGACGGCGCGCAGCAGCGCCGAGTGGTCCAGGCCGCCGTCGCCCTGCGCGCGCAGGGAGGCGACCAGCTGGGCGACCACGGCACCGACCGGGAGGGCCGCGCCGACATTGCGGGCGGCGTCGGTCACGATGCCCATGTCCTTGTGGTGCAGGTCGATCCGGAAGCCGGGGGCGAAGTCGCGGTTGAGGAAGTTGTCCTTCTTGCGGGTCAGCACGGTCGAGCCGGCCAGGCCGCCGTTGAGGACGTCCAGCGCCGCCCTGAGGTCCACGCCGGACTTCTCCAGGAAGACCACGGCCTCGGCGCACGCCTGGATGTTCACCGCGACGATCAGCTGGTTGGCGGCCTTCACCGTCTGGCCGGAGCCGTGCGGGCCGCACAGGACGATGGTCTTGCCCAGCGCCTCGAAGATCGGCTTGGCCTGGTCGAAGTCGGCCTGCTCGCCACCGACCATGATCGACAGTACGGCCTCGATCGCACCGGCCTCGCCACCGGACACCGGGGCGTCCAGCACCCGGATGCCCTTCTCCTTCGCGTTCTTCGCCAGGTCGACGGAGGTCTGCGGGGTGATCGAGGACATGTCGATCAGCAGTGCGTCCCGCTTGGCGTTCTCAAGGATGCCCTCGGGGCCGTACGCAATGGCCTCGACCTGGGGCGACGCGGGGACCATGGTGATGATCACGTCCGCGTCGGCGACCGCCTCGGCGATCGACTTCGCGGCCGTGCCGCCGGCCTTGGCCAGCCGGTCCAGCTTGTCCTGCTCCAGCGTGAAGCCGGTGACCTGGTAGCCGGCCTTCAGCAGGTTCTCCGACATGGGCGAGCCCATGATGCCGAGACCGATCCACGCGACCTTGGGGAGCGTGCTCATGAGGGTACCTCTCTCAAAACTGTTGTACGTGAAGTCAGTTGGCCGCGCGCTGCGGCCGGGGGAGCCACTCGAAGCTCTCCGCGCTCGGGCGGTCGCCGGCCTTGTACTCCAGGCCGACCCAGCCGTCGTAACCGGCCTTCCTCAGGCGGTCGAGCAGGTCGGCGAGGTCGAGGTCGCCGGTGCCCGGCGCGCCACGGCCCGGGTTGTCGGCGATCTGGACGTGACCGGTCTTGGCGGTGTAGTTGTCGATGACCTCGTGCAGGTCCTCGCCGTTCATCGACAGGTGGTACAGGTCCAGCAGGAACTTGGCGTTGCCCAGACCCGTGGCCGCGTTCACCTTGTCGACGACCTCGATGGCGGCCGGGGCGCTCACCAGCGGGTAGCGCGGCGACTCCGGCTTGTTGAGGGCCTCGATCAGCAGGATCGCGCCGATCCGGTCCGCCGCGCGGGCGGCCAGGACCAGGTTCTCCAGCGCGAGCTCGTCCTGGGCGGCCGGGTCGACGCCGTCGACGCGGTTGCCGTACAGGGCGTTGAGCGCCTTGCAGCCGACGGAGGCGGCGAAGTCCGCGGCCACGTCGATGTTGGCGCGGAAGCGGTCCGACTCCTCACCGGGGACGGACAGGGCGCCGCGGTCCGGGCCGGGCAGCTGTCCGGCGTAGAAGTTCAGGCCGACCAGCTGGGTGCCGGCGTCGTCCAGAGCCTTTTTGAGGGCGTCGAGCTCGCTCTGGTCGGGCGTCGGCGTCTCGATCCAGGGCCACCACAGCTCGACCGCCGTGAAGCCCGCCGCGGCGGCGGCCGCGGGGCGCTCCAGGAGCGGGAGTTCCGTGAAGAGGATCGACAGGTTCACATTGAAGCGCTGGTCCGTGACTGCGCCTTCTGAGAAGCGGGCCATGAGGGGCGGCGCTCCTTCCGTATTGCGGAAGTTTGTTTCTGCTTAACGGAAGATTGCCTGGAGTGGGGGATCGCTGTCAAGAGCGGCCCACAAAAAGGCGCCTCCCGGGGGAGGGCCCGGGAGGCGGTTGTGGGTGCTTATGGGGTCTGTGGGGGCGTGTGACAGCGTTACAGGGCGTCGACGGCGCTCACTTTCCAGCCGTCCGAGGTGAGCGTCAGGGTCATGCGCACCCGGTTCAGGTCGACGCGCGGGCCCGAGACCTGGGTGCTGGTGGTGACCTGATTGACGAAGAGCAGCACGACGGCCCGGTTCGGCGAGGCCGACACCACCGAGACCGCCGGATCGCCGCCGCCCGGCGGCTTCACCACCGTCGCCTTGACCACGCCCTGGTACTTACGGGCGGTCGGCGCCACCACGCTCGTGGTCGTCCTGCGGTACTCGTCCCGGAACGACCCCGTCAGATGCGCCCGCGCCGCCGCGAAATCCCGGTCCAGACGCCGGTAGTCGTACGACAGGACCACCGGCGCCGCCTTCCGGGCGGCCTCGGCCGCCTGCGCCCGTGCCCGGTCGGCGGCGCGCCCGTCCCGGTACTGCTGTGCCAGCACCACGACCGCGACTAGCCCCAGCACCGCCACGAGGGCCAGCACGGCGCTCAGCACCACACGGCGGCGCGAGCGTGACGGCCCGGAGCCGGCAGTTTCCCGCGCGGCGGCGCCGGAGTCGTCGGTGGCTCCGGCAGCCCCGTCGGCGCCGGAATCACCGTCGGCGGGGTCGCGCGGGCCGTCGGCGTCGGTGGCCGGGTTCCGCGAGCCGGGCGCCGCACCGTCCGGGTCCTCCCAGTCCGGCGCCTCCCAGTCCGGCTCCGCCGCCTTCGTGCGGGGCGCCGGCTCCTCCGCGCGCAGGGTGCGCCCCGCCACCACGTCGGCGCCGCGCTCGGAGCGCTTGGCGGCCGCGCGGGCCGCGGCGGTCAGGGAGCGGCGGGCGGGTGAGCCGGCGCCGCGGCCCCGGGTACTCGTGTTCGGCACAGCGTTTCTCCTTATCAGCCGACGAGCCAGCCGACGATTCAGCCGACGAACTCGACGTTGGACGTCAGCCAGCGGCCTTCCTCGCGTACGAGATCGAGCTGAAGCCGGTAGGTACGGGCCTGCCCCTGCGGGGCGGCGGTGTTGGTGACCTTGCTGTCGGCGACCACCAGGACCCGCGCCGACCGCTCGTCGGCGCGGGTGATCCCCGCCTCCAGCACCTGGCCCTCGGAGACGGACTTGTTCGCGGCCACCAGCTTCGTCAGCTCCGCGGTCTGCGCCGAGAACTGCTCCTTGAAGTCGCCGGTGGCGCCCTTCAGCACGTTCGCGCTGTCCCGCTCGTAATGCCGGTAGTCGAGCGAGGTGAAGTTGAGCGCCGACTGCCGGGCCGCCGCCAGGATGTCCTGGCGCCGCTGCTCCTCGGCCCGCTGCCGGTACACCTCGACGCTCAGCCAGCCGGACAGCGCCGTCACCACGACGGTCGCCACCGCGAGCGTCGCGGGCAGCGCCCTGCCCCGCCTGGCGGCTCGCACCAGCCCGGCGCCGAGCCGGCGCAACGGCCGTATCACGGGCATGAGCGCACCCCTTCTCCTGTCGGCACTCATGCCATCGGTCCGACGAGCAGCCATTGCCACGAGTCCTTTCCGAACACACTCTGTTCGCCGCCCGTCGAGCCGATCTCGACGAGCGCTCCGCCCGGCCCGGCCGCCGTGCCGGTCTCCGGGTCGTACGGGGTGACGAACGCGGCCGCGTCCGCCGTGCCGCCGCCCCCGGAACGGCCGGACGGGCCGGGGGCGTTCTGCGCGCCGCGTACGGAGGTGGGGCCGCCGCGCGGGGCGGTGCAGCGCGCGGCGGTGTTGGCCGGCCGCTCGCTGGTGTCCGCCGGGTCGCGGCGCTGCGTCCCGTACCCCTGCCGGCACGCCGGCGGCTTGTCGGCCTCCGCGACCAGCCCGAAGTGGGTGGTGCCGTCGCCGGGGATCACGGTGTAGCTGCCCGCCACCACCACCGGGAAGGTGACCAGTGCCTGTTCGACCCCCGGCAGCCGGGCCACCGTGACCTGGCCGCCGCTGATCAGATTGCCCAGGAGCACCGGCACATGGGGCCGGGTGGAGGTCAGCAGCGAGTTCACCTCCTGCGCGGCGGGCGCCCCGGCGCCGATCAGCCTGCGGAGGTCACCGTCACTGGACTTCAGCTCGGCGGTGAGGGCCGCCAGGTCCTTGGAGAACGACGCGATGGCCGAGCCCTTGTCGGCCTGGGTCTTCAGGACCGTCCGCGAGTCCTCGATCAGCGAGATCGTCTGCGGCAGCGACTCGGACGCCGACTCCACCAGGGCGTTGCCCGAGTCCACCAGCCGGCTCAGCTCCGGGCCCGTGCCGGCGAAGGCCTTGCCCAGCTCGTCGACCGTGATGCGCAGGTCGTCCTTGCCGACGGAGTTGACCAGCCGGTCCAGGCTGAGGATCAGGTCCGTGGCCGGCAGCGGCACCCGGGTGTCGCTACGGGCGATGGTGCTGCCGTCCCGCAGATACGGTCCACCGGAGCCGCGCGGCTGGAGATCGACATACTGCTCACCGACCGCCGACCGGTTCGCCACCACCGCCAGCGTGTCCGCCGGGATGCGCTCCCCGTCCTCGATGTCCAGGACCACCCTCACCCCCTCGCCGCCGGACAGCCGCAGCTCACCGACCCGGCCCACCGGCACCCCGCGGTAGGTGACCTCGGCGCCCTGGAAGACGCCCCCGGAGTCGGCGAAGTCGGCGTTCACGGTGTAGCCGCGGTCCAGGAGGAGATCGGCCAGGCCCGTGTACTGGACGCCGACGTAGGACACGCCCACGGCGGTCACGGTGGCGAAGGCGAGCAGCTGCGCCTTGACCGTACGGGTGATCACAGCAGCATCCCCTTCAGCATCAGCTCCGCGAGGGAGAGGTCGACCCCGGGCGGGAGGCCGTCACCGCCCCCGGCGGAGGTGTGGGCGACGGTGCACACCGGCGGGCAGAGCGGACCGCTGCCGCCCGAGGAGCCCGGCGGGGGAGGCGCCGGTGCCGGTGCGCCCGGCGCCTCCGGCAGCGCGGGCGGCTTGGGCACGGTCGGTACGCCGGGAACGTCGGGCAGCTTGGGCGTGTCCGGGAGCCCTGGTGTGCCGGGGAGTTCCGGCACGCCGGGGAGGCCCGGTTCGCCGGGCTTGGCCGGCTCGTCGCGGAGGTTGCCGTAGATGCTCGCCAGATCCAGATCGGCGGTGATCTTCAGATTGACGTAGTCGCCCTTGATCGCGCCCACCACGTTGCGCGGGAACGGATACGTCGTCATCAGCTCCAGGGCGTTGGGCAGATCGTCGCCCGCCTTGTTCAGCTGCTCCAGGATCGGCCGCAGGCTACGCAGATTGGCGACCACGTCGTCACGCGAGGCGTTGATCACTTTCGTACCGCTCGTACCGAGCGCCGACAGGGACGTGAGCATCGCCGTCAGCTTGCGCCGCTGGTCGGCCAGCACCTTCAGGGCGGGCGGCACGGTGTCGACGGCCGTGGCGATCGTCTTCTTCTCCGCCGCGAGCCGCTTGGACAGCCGGTCGATGCCGTTGAGGGCGCGGACGATCTCCGCGCGCTGGGTGTCCAGTCCGCCGATGAAGGTGTCCAGCTCGCCCAGCAGCGACTTCACGCGGTTCTCCCGGCCCTCCAGGGCCTTGTTGAGCTCCGTGGTGATGGTCTTGAGCTGGGCGACCCCGCCGCCGTTGAGCAACGCGGACAGCGCGGACAGCACCTCCTCGATCTCCGGGTTGCGGCCGGAGCGCGCCAGCGGGATGCGCGCCCCGTCCTTCAGCCGCCCGGCCGGCGCCACGTCCACGGGCGCCGACAGGGCCACGTACTTCTCGCCGAGCATGCTGGTCTGGCGCAGCTCGGCGATCGCGTTGCCCGGCAGCTTCACCGAGTCGTCGATCCGCAGCCGCACCCGGGCGTGCCAGCCGTTCAGCTCCACCTTCTCGACCGAGCCCACGGTCACGTTGTTCACCTTCACCGCGGACTGCGGTACCAGGTCCAGGACGTCCCGGAAGTCGACCGTCACCCGGTAGGCGTCGCGGTCCGCGGCCGCGCCGCCCGGCAGCTGGACGTCGTACAGCCCGTTGAAGCCGCAGCCCGAGAGCAGCAGCGAACCGGCGGCCGCCCACACCACCACCACACGCGTACGTGGCCCGCTCATGCGTCCGCCTCCAGGATTCCGCCCAGCGTCCGGTCGACCGGCCCGGTCCCGGCGACCGGCGCCGCCCCGGGCGCGCCCAGCTTCGGCAGGGAGTCGAACAGTTTCCTCAGCTCCTCGCAGTCCGCGGCCTTCGCCTCGCCCGTCGTACTGAGCAGTGAGCACAGCAGCGAGGCGGGGTCCTGCGCGTGGTCGGGGTTGTTGCGGGTGTCGAGCGTCCCCGAGGACGGGTTGTAGGCGTTCTGGAGGTTCGACAGCCCGGTCGGCGCCACCTCCAGCACCTCCGCCAGCGCGGCGCGCTGGGTCACCAGCACCTTGGTGACCTTGCTCAGCCCCTCGACGTTCGACGTCAGGGACTTCTTGTTCTTCCGTACGAACTCCGACACATCGGCCAGTGCCACGCCCAGGTGCCGCAGCGCCGCCGCGAGGTCCTTGCGTTCCCCGGCGAGCTGGCCGGCCACCTTCGCCAGGCTGTCGTTGAAGGACCGGACGCTCTTGTCGTCGGCGGCCAGCGCCGCCGTGAACACCTGGAGGTTACGCACGGTGGAGAACAGGTCCTGGCGGCCGTCGGACAGCGTCGTCACGGCCAGCGACAGGTCCTCGACCGTCTGGTGCAGCTGCGCGCCCTGCCCTTCCAGGTTGTCCGCGCTCACGCCCAGCAGCCGGGACAGCGAGCCGTCCTTGTTGGCACCGCGCGGGCCCAGCGCCTCGGCCGTCGTGTGCAGGCTGTCGAAGACGCGGTCCAGCTCGACGGGCACGGCCGTGCGCCGCTCGGGGATGACGTCCCCGTCGCGCATCGCCGGGCCGCCCCGGTAGACCGGCAGCAGCTGTACGTAACGGTCGCTGACGACCGACGAGTTGATGATCGCCGCATTGGCCTGGGCGGGAACCTTCCGCTCGGCGTCGTACCGCAGAACCACGCGCACGCGCTCGCCCTGCGGGGTGATCTCCTCGACCTCCCCGATCCGTACGCCCAGCACCCGTACGTCGGAGCCGGGGTAGATGCCCACCGTCCGGGGGAAGTACGCCGTGACGCGGACCGGGTCGGACTGCGGCCACAGCGCCACGGCGCCCGCGGCGACGACCGCGAGCGCGACGACCGAGGCCACCAGCCGGCGCGTCACCCGGGGTTTCTTCATGACGTACCTCCCGTGCGCGGGACCACCGGAGCGGCGACCATGTTCTGGATGTAGCTGTCGAACCAGCGGCCGTTGCCGAGGGTGTTGGTGAAGACCCGGACGTAAGGCGCCATCAGCTTGATGGAGCGGTCCAGGCTCGCCTGGTTGCGTTCGAGCATCGCCACCACCTGGTTCAGGCCCTTGAGCGCCGGGCCGATCTCCTTCTCGTTGTCCTTCACCAGGCCGGACAGCTGGATGCCGAGTGCGGCGGAGGTCTTGAGCAGGGCGTGGATCGCCGCCCGCCGGTGGGAGATCTCCGTGAACAGCTTGTCGCCGTCCTTGACCAGCGCCTGGAACTCGCCCGAGCGCTCGGCCAGCACGCCGCTGACGCCCTTCGCGTGGCTCAGCAGCTCCCGCAGCGCCTCGTCGCGGGAGGCGACCGTGCGGGAGATCCTCGACAGGCCCTGGATGGAGGCCCGTACCTCGGCGGGAGAGTCCTTGAAGGTGGTGGAGATGGTGTCGAGGGCGGCCGCCAGCTGCTCGGTGTCGACCTGTTCCGTCGTGGTGGTCAGGTCGCTGAAGGCCGTCACGACGTCGTACGCGGGTGTCGTCCGGTTCAGCGGGATCTCGCTGCCCGGCTCCAACTGCCCCGGCCCCTTGGGCTCCAGTGCCAGGTACTTGGCGCCCAGGATCGTCTTGATGCGGATGGCCGCGCCCGTCTTGGACCCGAACGCCGGATCGCCCTTGACCCGGAAGACCACCTTGACGTGGTCCCCGGCCAGGTCCACCTCGTCGACCTTGCCGACCTTCACCCCGGCGATCCGCACCTCGTCGCCGGGCTTGAGCCCGCCCGCCTCGGAGAACGCGGCGCTGTACGTGTCGCCGTCGCCGATCAGCGGCAGGCTGTCGGCGTTGAACGCGGCGGCCGTCAGCAGCGCGAGCGCGGTGATGCCGACGGCGCCGATGGTGACGGGGTTGCGGTCACGGAAGGGGATCATGCGGGTCTTCATGCACACCTCGCCCGGGCGACGTGGAGCTCGGGGGTGAGGACTTCCCTGGTCTTCGGCAGCACGATCCGGCCGTCGAAGTCGCAGAGGTAGAAGTTGAACCAGGAGCCGTACGAGGCGGTCCGCGTCAACTTGTTGAGCTTGTTCGGCAGCCGCTTCAGCACGCCCTCCACGGTTTTCTCGTTCTCGTTCAGCGTTCCGGTCAGCTCGGTCAGCTCGGCGATGTCGGCCTTCAGCGGCGGCCGGGCGTCCTCCAGCAGGCCCGAGGTGGCCGCCGTCAGGTTGCCGATGTTCACCAGTGACTCCCCGATGGGTTTGCGGTCGGCCGACAGGCCCGAGATCACCCGCTGGAGCTGCTGGATCAGCCCCGAGAAGCGGGCGCCGCGCTTGTCCAGCGTCGCCAGCACCGTGTTCAGGTTGTCGATCACCGAGCCGATGAGCTGGTCACGGTCGGCGAGCGTGGTCGTCAGCGACGCCGTGTGCGCCAGGAGGCTGTTCACCGTGCCGCCCTCGCCCTGGAGCGTCTTGATGATCTCGGTGGCGAGCTGGTTGACGTCCTTCGGGCTGAGCGCGGCGAACAGCGGCTTGAACCCGTTCAGCAACGCGTTCAGGTCCAGCGCCGGCTGGGTGCGCGACAGGGGGATCGTGCCGCCCGGGGGCAGCCTGGTGCCATCGCCCGCGCCTTCCGTCAGCGCGATGTAGCGCTGGCCGACCAGGCTGCGGTAGCGGATGACGGCGCCGGTGGTGGCGAGCAGCGGACGGTCGCGGCTGACGGTGAAGGTGACCTCGGCCAGCGTCCGGTCCTTGATGGCGATGTGCTCCACCTCGCCGACCCGCACGCCCGCCACCCGGATATCGTCGCCCTCCTCCAGGCTGGTGACATCGCTGAACACGGCCTTGTAGGTGTCCTCGGGGGTGAACGAGATGCTGACGATGGTCGCCGCGAGCAGGGTGGTGGCGAGGATCGTCACCACCGCGAAGAGGCTGAACTTGGCCAGCGGCGCCGCGGTGCTCCGGGCGCTCCGCACACGGCTCATGCGACGCTCACCGCCGTCCCGCGGGCCATCGGGCCGAACAGCAGCGTCGCCACCGCCGGTACCTCATCGGCCGGCACGCCCATGACGGGCGCGACGAGCGAGCCCACGGCGCGCTGCTCGGCCGCCGTCGCGGAGGACTGGTGGGCCGCCGGCTGCCCGGGCACCACGTCGCGCGTGCCGTCGTTCAGCTTGGTGTGGCCCGCCGGGACGCCGGGGTGGGGCAGCCCTCTGCAGTTCGGGCCCGACCGCTCCCCGTAGCGCGGTTCCTCGCCCGGCTGGTAGGCGGGGCGGGGGCGGACGTTTTCCAGGGTGATGCGCATCTTTCCGCCTCTGAAGGTCTCTTCCGCCGCTTTCTCCTGCCTCACCAGACCTTCGAGCAGACACGGGTACTCCGGCGCGTACCGGGCGAACAGCGCCAGCGTGGGGCGGGAGACGCGGCCCAGGGTGATGAGCCGTTCGCCGTTCTCGGCCAGGAACCCGTCCGCGGTGTCCGCGACGGTGGCCGTGGAGGTGAACAGGGCGGCCAATTGGTCCTGCTTCTCGACGATGGTGCGGCTGGTGGTGATGGTGTTGCGCAGAATCCTCATCAAGTCGGGGGCGGCGTCCCCGTACACCTCGGCCACATCGGCGAACCGCGAGATGTTCTCCTTGATGGACGGCATGTGGGGGTTGAGCTTGCTCAGATAGTCCTCGACGCGGACGAGGTTGTCGCCGATCCGGTCGCCGCGGCCCTCCAGGGCGGTGGCGAACGCGGAGAGGGTGGCGTTGAGTTCGGCGGGCTTCACGGTGCGCAGCAGCGGCAGCAGGTCGTTCATCAGCTGCTGAACCTCCATGCCGACCGTGGTGCGGTCCTGGGTGATGACGTCCCCGGCGCGGATGTGCCGCGCCGACGACCCGGCGGGCGCGACGAGGTCCACGTACTTCTCGCCGAACAGCGTCTTGGGCAGCAGCCGGGCCCGCACGTCGGCCGGGATGTGCGAGACGTGCTCCGGGTTGAGCGCGATGTCGAGCGTCGCCTTCTCGCCGTCCGCCCGCACCGTGCGCACCTCGCCCACCAGCAGCCCGCGCAGCTTGACGTCGGCGCGCGGCTCCAGCTGGTTGCCGAGCGTGCCGGCCTCCAGCGTGATCCGTACGACGGGGGTGAACACCTGCTGGTAGACGGCGACGGACAGCGACAGCAGCAGGGCGAGGACGGCGATGAAGACCACCCCGTACAGCCGCAGTTTCACAGGCATGCGCATCGGCCCCTACCCCGCAATCCGTACGGTCGTGCTGGCGCCCCAGATCGCCAGGCTGAGGAAGAAGTCCAGGACGTTGATGGAGACGATCGAGGTCCGCACGGCACGGCCCACCGCGACCCCGACGCCCGCCGGGCCGCCGCTCGCGTAGTAGCCGTAGTAGCAGTGCACCAGGATGATCACGATCGCGAAGACGATCACCTTGCCGAACGACCACAGCACGTCCACCGGCGGCAGGTACTGCTGGAAGTAGTGGTCGTAGGTGCCCGCCGACTGCCCGTAGTAGCCGGTGGTGATGGTCCGGGCGGCGAAGTACGAGGACAGCAGCCCCACCACGTACAGCGGGATCACCGCCACGAAACCGGCGATCATCCGGGTGGTGACCAGGAACGGCAGCGACGGGACACCCATGACCTCCAGGGCGTCGGTCTCCTCGCTGATCCGCATCGCGCCGAGCTGCGCCGTGAACCCGGCCCCGACCGTCGCGGACAGCGCGAGCCCGGCCACCAGGGGCGCGATCTCGCGGGTGTTGAAGTACGCGGAGAGGAACGCGACGAAGTTCGACGTACCGAGCTGGTTGAGCGCCGCGTACCCCTGGAGGCCGACCTCCGTGCCGGTGAAGAACGACAGGAACGCGATCACCCCGACCGTGCCGCCGACCACCGCGAGCGCGCCGCGGCCGAAGCTCACCTCGGCCAGCAGGCGGAGGGTCTCCTTCTTGTAGCGGCGCAGTGTGCGGCCGGTCCAGGCCAGCGAGCGGCCGTAGAAGACGAGTTGGGCGCCCAGCTCCTCCAGGCGCTGCAACAGGGCAGCCATGCTCAACCCTTCTGCGGAACGACTTGGAAGTACACGGCGGTCATCACGAAGTTCGTCACGAACAGCAACATGAAGGTGATCACCACGGACTGGTTCACGGCGTCGCCCACGCCCTTGGGCCCGCCCTTCGCCGTCAGCCCCTTGTACGAGGCGACGATCGCCGAGATCGCGCCGAAGACCAGGGCCTTCAGTTCCGCCGCCCACAGGTCGGAGAGCTGGGCCAGGGAGGTGAAGGAGGCGAGATACGCGCCGGGAGTGCCGTTCTGGAGCACGACGTTGAAGAAGTAACCACCGGCCACGCCCACCACCGAGACCAGCCCGTTCAGCAGCACGGCCACGACCATCGAGGCCAGGACCCTCGGCACGACCAGCCGGTGGATCGGGTCGATGCCCAGCACCTGCATCGCGTCGATCTCCTCGCGGATCTTGCGCGCCCCGAGGTCCGCGCAGATCGCGGTGCCGCCCGCGCCGGCGATCAGCAGCGCCGTCACGATCGGCGACGCCTCGCGCAGCACGGCCAGGACCGAGGCGGCGCCCGAGAACGACTGGGCGCCCAGCTGCCGGGTCAGGCTGCCGATCTGCAGGGCGATGACCGCGCCGAAGGGAATCGAGACCAGGGCGGTCGGCAGGATCGTGACGCTCGCGATGAACCACGCCTGCTGGATGAACTCGCGCACCTGGAAGGGCCGCCGGGGGAGCGTGCGCACCACGTCCAGGGCCATCGCGAACAGGCTGCCCGAGTGCCGCAGGGCGCCGATGGGGGAAAGGCTCATGCGTGCAGCTCCCTCTCGCGCTCGGCGATCGTCTGCCAGCGCGGCGGCCGGGTGATGCCGGAGCCGGGCAGGAGGCGGGGGGTCATGGCGGGAGCGGCGGCACTGTCGTCGATCTGGGCCAGTTCCTGCTCGACCTGGGCGGCGTCCTTCTCCTCCGCCATGCCGATGGGGCCCTGCATCCGGCCGTTGAGGAACTGGCGTACCACCGGCTCGTCGCTGGTCAGCAGCTTCTCCCGGGGCCCGAACATCACCAGCTCGCGGCGGAACAGCAGCCCGATGTTGTCCGGGACCTGGCGGGCCGAGGCGATGTCGTGGGTGACGATCAGGAAGGTCGCGTCGATCTGCGCGTTCAGATCCACGATGAGCTGGTTGAGGTACGCCACCCGCACCGGGTCCAGCCCCGAGTCCGGCTCGTCGAACAGGATGATCTCCGGGTCGAGGACCAGCGCCCGCGCCAGCCCGGCCCGTTTGCGCATTCCGCCGGATATCTCGCCGGGGAGCTTCTCCTCGGCGCCGATCAGGCCGACCATGTCCATCTTCTCCAGGACGATCTTCCTGACCTCGCTCTCCGGCTTGCGCGTGTGCTCGCGCAGCGGGAAGGCGATGTTGTCGTACAGGTTCATCGACCCGAACAGCGCGCCGTCCTGGAACAGGACGCCGAACAGCTTGCGCACCTCGTACAGGTCGTGCTCGCGCAGCCGGGTGATGTCCTGCCCCGCGATCCGGATCGAGCCGCGCTCCGGTTTGAGCAGCCCGACGAGCGTCTTGAGGAACACCGACTTGCCCGTGCCCGAAGGGCCGAGCATGACCGAGATCTCCCCGGCGGGCAGCGTCAGTGAGACGTCCTGCCAGATGACCTGGTGACCGAAGGACTTGGTCAGCCCTTCCACACAGATCTCGACACCCATCCGGTTCACCCTTCGGCCGTGGAGCAGCTCCGTCATCTGCTCTACGGGGAGGGGCGGGCCGTCCGTCGCGACGAGTCGAATTTTTTTACGGGCGCGGAACGGGCGGCGAACGGGAACGGAACAGGTCTGTGCGGGCCGCGGCCCCCGCACCCGGCGTACCGGCGGGGCGGCGGGCGGGGGGCCGGGGGCGCCGGCGTCAGGGCGTCGGGAGCGACGGGGCAGCCGAGGGAGCCGAAGGAGCCGCCGGGAGGGCGGTGCCAGGTACCGGTACGGACAGGGACGGCTTCGGCACAGGCGGAAGGCCGGGGACGTCCGCCACCTCGGGGACGTCCGGGACATCCGGCACGGTCAGCGGGGCCGAGGGGGCCGGGACGGGGAGGGGCGGGACCTCCGGGACGTCCGGGAGATCCGGGACCTCCGGGACTTCCGGAAGGGGCGGAGTGGGCAGCGGCAGGGGCAGGGGCAGCAGCGGCTTCGCCGAGCCGGTCGCGGCGGGCGCATCCCGCGTGACCGGGGCGGCAGGCCCGCCCGGGGTCGCCCGCGTGGGCGACGGCGACGGCACCGGGTGCGGCCGGCCGGCTGGGCGGACGTCCGCCGTCCCGGACGCCGCCCCCGGCGTCGCCCCCGAGGTCGCCGGGGCCGGGGCGGGCCGGTCCCACTCCTGCACGTGCGGCAGCACGAACCCCGCCACGGCGAGCGTGGCGGCCGTCGACGCCGCGGCCACCACCTGCGCGTTGCCGACCCCGCGGGGGCGGCCCCGCCCGCACAGCCACAGGACCAGCGCCAGCGTGCCCGCCAGCGAGTTGCGCAGCGTGCGCCGGGCCCGCGCCAGCAGCGACTCGACGGTCCGGTAGCTGAGCCCCATCTTGACGGCGACCTGCCCGACGTCGAGGTCCTCGGACTTCAGCCACAGCGCCTCCGCCTGCCGGGCGGGCAGCTCCCCGCTCCGCCGGGCCAGCCACGTGGCCTCGGCGCGGTCGCACACCACCTCGTCGACCGGCGCCGGGCCCGGCGCGATGAGGGTCGGGCTGCGGCGCACCTCCGCCTCGCGGTGGACCTGCCGGTACCGGTCGACGCACAGCCGCATGGTCACCGTCGTCAGCCAGGCGCCGAGCCGCTCGTCGTCGAGGTGCGGGTGCTCGGCGGCACGCAGCATGGCCTCGTGCACGGCGTCCTCGGCGTCCTCCACGCTCATGGATCTGCGGCGGGCCACTTTGAGCAGTTGCTCGCGGTGGCTCCACGCGCGCTGCCACCGGTCATGTGACATGTCCGTAGCCATGAGGGCCCCTTCGCGCTCACCGCCGGTCCCGAGCCGCCCGGCGGGACGCGACATTACCGCCCGGTATCCGGACTTGTGGAGGGGGCGGTGACCATCGAGTCCGTACCGTTGCCGAGCGGCGGACCAGGGAGGACGACATCAGGGCCCGGAATCGGAACAACGGGTTCCGCAGGTATGCCGGAACCGCCCGCCCCGTCCGACGGACGGGGCTCCGGCGGCTGCTTCGACGGCTTCGCCGGCGTGGACGGCGCGGGGGCGGGCGTGGACGGCGCCCCGGCCGGCTGACGGCCGGGCTCGGACGCGGTGGCCGAAGGCGAGGGTGAGGGCGAGGGCGAGGGCGCAGGACGTCGCGCCGGAGCGGAGGAGGGCTCGGCACCGAGGTCCGGCACCACCTGGTGCCCTTCGAGGAAGTAGGCGAACCAGGCCCTGACCGTACGCAGGTAGGCGGACGACTGGTTGTAGCCGAGGATCGCCCGGTCCAGGTCGTACGGATCGGACAGGTCCCGCCCGCCCGCGCACAGGTAGCGGCCCGCCGCGAGCGCCGCGTCATGGATGTTGCCCGGGTCGGAACGCCCGTCGCCGTTGCCGTCCGCGCCCCAGACGGCCCAGGTGGACGGGATGAACTGCATGGGTCCGACCGCCCGGTCGTACACCGTGTCCCCGTCGTACGCCCCCCCGTCCGTGTCCCTGATCAGGGCGAACCCGTTGCCGTCCAGCCGCGGCCCGAGGATCGGCGTCAGGGTCGTACCGTCCGCCCCCACCCGGCCGCCGCGCGCCTGCCCCGACTCCACCTGGCCGATCGCCGCCAGCAGCTGCCAGCGCAGCCCGCACCCGGGCGCACTGCGTGCCAGGTCCTCCTCCGCCCAGTCCGCCGAGGGCGCCATCGCGGGCGGCGCCACCAACAGCTGGCAGGGCCGGTACGCCACGCCCCCGGCCGGCACGCCGACCTTCCACGGCCTGTACTACGACGAGAAGCCGGTCTACCACGAC
>NZ_JAUEPL010000034.1 GCF_030406405.1 Streptomyces ficellus | reverse complement strand
GCCGTCCGGTGCCGGCCAGTCAGCGGCCGCCGGGCCCGCCGCCTGGGCGATCCGGTGCGCGAGGGCGAGCAGCCGTTCGTCGCCGTCGCGGACCTGCTGTTCGGCGGCGCGCCGCAGGTCGGCGAGGTGCTCCTCGACGGCGGCGAAGCGCCGGGTGTCGAAGAGCCGGCCGAGGAGCTTGCCGCGCGCCTCGGCGTCGGCGCGCAGGAAGCGGGCGAAGTCACCCTGCGGCAGCAGCACCACCTGACAGAACTGCTCCCGGCTCATCCCGAGGAGCTGGGTGATCTCCTCACCGATCTCCTGGTGGGACTTGCTCAGCCCCCGCCAGACACCGCCCGCCGCGTCGTACTCGCGCAGCAGGGACTGGGCCTTCTCCTTGGTGAAGCCGGTCCCCCGCTTCTTGGGGCGCAGCTGTTCGGGCCGCCGGGTGATCTCCAACCGCCGCCCCGCGACGGTGAGTTCGAGCACCACTTCGGTGGACGTACCGGCCGGGGCGTGGTCGCTGCGCAGCGAGGTCCCGGGGCTCTGGCGGGCGCCGGGCACCGCCCCGTACAGCGCGTAGCACACCGCGTCGAGGACGGAGGTCTTGCCCGCGCCGGTGGGCCCGTGGAGCAGGAAGAGGCCGGCCTGCGACAGCGCGTCGAAGTCGACGGTCTGGGTGGTGCCGAAGGGGCCGAAGCCGGTGATGTCCAGCCGGTGAAGCCTCACCCGGCCACCTCGCGGCGCGCCATGTCCGTCCGTACGTCGTCGAAGGCGCGGTACAGCGCCGCGCGCTCCGGCTCGTCGGGGCCCGCCCCGCCGCGTACATGGGCCACGAAGTCCTCCGCGATCTGCTGGTCGCTGCGGTCGCGCAGGCGCCGCGCGTACGAGGCGAGGGGTTCGTCGTCGGGGCGCTCGGGCGCGAACACGAGGCTGAGGGTGTGGGGGAAGCGTTCGGTGAGGCGGGCCATGGGCTCGGCCGGGCGGGTGGCGTCGGTGAGGGTCGCCTCGACCCAGGCGTCCTCGTGCCGCGTCAGGCCGGGGTCCGCGAGGAGGTCGTCGAGCCGGCCCCGGATGCGGGCGAGGGGCCTGGGAACGGGGCAGTCGAGCCGCTCGGCGGTGATCCCGCCGTCCCCGTCGAGGTCGACCAGCCACATGGTCTTGCGGTGGTCGGCCTCGGAGAAGGAGTACGCGAGGGGCGAACCGGAGTACCGCACGCGGTCGGTGAGCGCCTGGCTGCCGTGCAGGTGCCCGAGGGCGACGTAGTCGACGCCGTCGAACACGCCGGCCGGGACGGCGGCCACGCCGCCGACGGTGATGTCGCGCTCGCTGTCGCTCGGTTCGCCGCCGGCGACGAAGACGTGGGCGAGGACGACGGAGCGGGTGCCGGCGGGCCGCCCGGCCAGGTCGGCGCGGACCCGTTCCATGGCGGCCGACAGTACCGCCTCGTGACCGGCCTTCCGCGCGCCGAACTCGTCCCGCACGAGGGCCGGTTCGAGGTAGGGCAGGCCGTAGAAGGCGACATCGCCGTGCGGGTCGGTCAGCACGACGGGGGTGCCGACGGCAGCCGGGTCGGTACGCAGGTGGATTCCGGCGCGCTCGATCAGGCCCGCGCCGACGCCGAGCCTGCGGGCGGAGTCATGGTTCCCGGAGATCATCACGGTGGGTACGCCCGCCTCGGCGAGCCGGTGCAGTGCCGTGTCGAACAGCTCGACGGCGGGCAGCGGCGGCACCGCGCGGTCGTAGACGTCCCCCGCGACGAGTACGACGTCGACGTCGTGCGCGCGCACGGCCGCCACGAGGTGGTCCAGGAAAGCGGACTGGGCCTGGAGCAGGCTGACCCGGTGGAACGACCGCCCGAGGTGCCAGTCCGAGGTGTGCAGCATCCTCAAGGTCCCGCTCCGACCTGCATGTTCACCGCTCCTCCACCCCCGGCACCGGCCGAACCGGCACGGGCCCCCTGCCGACCGCGACCACGCGGACGCCGGTCGGCACCTGATCCGTCACGGGCATCAGTCTGCCATCGGTGGCGGACCCGGCTGTCCTCAGGCGGTGGCCGGGGGGCCGGTGACCGTCACCTCGGCGGGGCGCAGGAGGTGGTCGCCGACCCGGTATCCCGGGCGCACGATCTCGGTGCAGACCGGCCGCTCGGCATGGTCGGAGCGGTGGTAGGAGACGGCTTGGTGGACGCGCGGGTCGAACGGCTCACCCACCGCGCCGAAGACCGCCAGGCCCAGGGCGGCGAGCTCACTGTCCAGCGCCCGGGCGACGCGCTGGAAGCCATCGGTGAGCTCGCCCTGCCGGGCGGCCTCCGAGATGGCGTCCAGCACGGGCAGCAGCCGGCGCAGGACGTTGGCCACGGCCACCTCGCGCACCGCGAGGCGGTCGCGGTGGACCCGGCTGCGGTAGTTGTCGTACTCGGCCTTCAGCCGCTGGAGGTCGGCGGTCCGCTCGGCAAGCGCCACGGCCAGCGCCGCGACGCCAGGCGGCGGCTGTTGCGGCTGCGGCGCCGTCTGCTCGGCCGGCAGCTGTAGCTGCGGCGCTGACTGCTGCGACTGCGGCTGCTGCGCCGACTGCTCGGGCGGCTGCTGCGGCTGCGCCGTGTGCTCCGGCTGTGCCGACTGCTCGGGCGGCTGCTGGGACGGCGCCACGTGGTCCTGCCGGTGCGGCGGGCGCAGCTCCGAAGCCGCAGGCTCCGCCGCCTGCGGTTCATGCAGCGCCCGCTGCCCAGGGTGCCGCTCGTGGTCCTGCGGCGGCTGTGCCGACTCCTGCCGCGGCTGTCTCTGCCGCGCCGTGTGGGGGTCCGGCGCCGCGTGCTCGTGCGCCTCCGGCGCGTGCGGCACCGGCTGCTCACCGTGCGGCCGTCGCACCTGGGGCTCCGCCTCCTGCGGGGGGCCGGCGGGGCGTACGGGCGTGGGCCCCGGCTCCAGCTCGCGGCGGCGGGTCGCGGGGGTTCCGGACGGGCCGGGCGCGGCCGGGGCGATCATCGGTGGCGGGTCGGTGCGGCCCCTCACCGTGGTCAGCCTGGGCGTGCCCTGCCTCATCCTCCGCCTCCTTGCCGCCGGTCCTCGTCCACGATCTCGGCGTCGACCACGTCGTCCTCGCCCTGCGCGCCCGCGCCGCCGCCCTGCGAAGCCTCACCGGCCCCGGAGGCGTCCGAGGCGTCCGCCGACGCGCCCGCCCCGCCCTGGGCGGCCCTGGCCTCCGCGTACATGGCCTGGCCCAGCTTCTGGGAGACGGCCGCGACCTTCTCGGTGGCGGTACGGATCTCCGCGGTGTCCTCGCCCTTCAGCTTCTCCTTGAGCTCGGAGACGGCCGCCTCGACCTCGTTCCTCACCTCGCCCGGGACCTTGTCCTCGTTGTCCTTGAGGAACTTCTCCGTCTGGTAGACCAGCTGCTCGCCCTGGTTGCGGGTCTCGGCGGCCTCGCGTCGGCGGCGGTCCTCCTCCGCGTGGCGTTCCGCGTCGCGGACCATGCGGTCGATGTCATCCCTCGGCAGCGCAGAGCCGCCGGTGACGGTCATCTTCTGCTCCCTGCCCGTGCCCAGGTCCTTCGCGGTCACGTGCATGATGCCGTTGGCGTCGATGTCGAAGGAGACCTCGATCTGCGGCACACCGCGCGGGGCCGGCGGAAGGCCGGTCAGCTCGAACATGCCGAGCTTCTTGTTGTACGCCGCGATCTCGCGCTCGCCCTGGTAGACCTGGATCTGCACCGACGGCTGGTTGTCCTCCGCCGTCGTGAAGATCTCCGAACGCTTCGTCGGGATCGTCGTGTTGCGCTCGATCAGCTTCGTCATGATGCCGCCCTTGGTCTCGATACCCAGGGACAGCGGGGTCACGTCGAGCAGCAGGACGTCCTTGACCTCACCCTTGAGGACACCCGCCTGGAGCGAGGCACCGATGGCGACGACCTCATCGGGGTTCACACCCTTGTGCGGGTCCTTGCCGGTCAGCTCCCGGACGAGGTCCGTGACGGCCGGCATCCGGGTCGAGCCGCCGACCAGGATGACGTGGTTGATGTCGGACACCTTGATACCGGCGTCCTTGATCGCATTGTGGAAGGGGCCCTTGCAGCGCTCCAGCAGATCGGCGGTCAGCTGCTGGAACTGGGCGCGCGTGAGCTTCTCGTCCAGGTGCAGCGGGCCCTCGGCCGACGCGCTCAGGTAGGGCAGGCTGATCGTGGTCTCCGTCGTGGCCGACAGTTCGATCTTCGCCTTCTCGGCGGCCTCGCGGAGCCGCTGCGTGGCCATCTTGTCCTTGGACAGGTCGATGCCGTACGCGTTCTTGAACCGCTGCGCCAGGTGGTCGACGATCCGCTGGTCCCAGTCATCACCACCGAGGTGCGTGTCACCGTTGGTGGCCTTCACCTCGACCACGCCCTCACCGATCTCCAGCAGCGACACGTCGAAGGTGCCGCCGCCGAGGTCGAAGACCAGGATCGTCTGGTCGTTCTCCTTGTCGAGGCCGTACGCGAGGGCGGCGGCGGTCGGCTCGTTGATGATGCGCAGGACGTTCAGGCCCGCGATCTCACCGGCCTCCTTGGTCGCCGTGCGCTGGGAGTCGTTGAAGTACGCCGGTACGGTGATCACGGCGTCCTTCACTTCCTCGCCGAGGTAGCTCTCCGCGTCGCGCTTGAGCTTCTGCAACACCCGTGCGGAGATCTCCTGGGCGGTGTACCGCTTGCCGTCGACGTCGCCGTGTTCGGGGAAGCGCCAGTCCGCCTCGCCCATGTGCCGTTTCACGGACCGCACCGTGCGGTCGACGTTGGTCACGGCCTGCCGTTTGGCCACCTCGCCGACCAGGACGTCCCCGTTCTTCGCGAAGCCGACCACGGAGGGGGTGGTCCGCGCTCCCTCCGTGTTGGTGATCACCGTTGGCTCGCCGCCCTCCAGGACGCTGACCACCGAGTTCGTCGTACCGAGGTCGATACCCACTGCGCGCGCCATCGCCGTCTCCTCAGCTCACGGTCCCGCGGTTCTCACCTCACTGACGTCCACGAAATGTGCATAGGACGTCACCCCTCACCTGTCAAGATGACCCTATTTCCGGCGTTATACACCCCCACACGCCCCCAAAGCCGCCCTCAGGCGTCCCCGTACGCCTCGCCGCCCAGTTCCAGGCGGGCCGTTCCGGCGGTCGCGTCCGCCAGCCAGGCGCGGAAGGTGTCGACGTCGGCGTCGGGCAGCCCGACCTCGACCGTGACGGCCTCGGCATACCGCACCTCGCGCACCGCCCGCCCGGTCGCCCGCAGGTCGTTCTCCAGCTTCCCGGCCCTCTGGTGGTCGACGGTCACGGTGGCGAGCCGGAAGCGCTGCCGGGTGAGGGTGCCGAGCGCGTCCAGCGCCTCGCCGACCACACCCCCGTACGCCCTGATCAGCCCGCCCGCGCCGAGTTTCACGCCCCCGTAGTAGCGGGTGACGACGGCGGCGACGTACCGCACCTCGCGGCGCATGAGCATCTGGAGCATGGGCACGCCGGCGGTGCCGCCCGGTTCGCCGTCGTCGCTCGCCTTCTGTACGGCGGCGTCGCGCCGATGACGTACGCGAAGCAGTTGTGGGTCGCGGTCGGGTGTTGCCTGCGGACGCGGGCGACGAAGTCCTGGGCCTCCTGCTCGGTCGCGGCGGGCGCGAGGGCGCAGATGAAGCGCGATCGGTTGATCTCGGTCTCGTGTACGCCCTCGCGGGCGACCGTCCGGTACTGCTCCTGCATCCCGCCACCCTATGCGCGGCCGCGCACGGGGAAGGAGCCGGGAAGGAATCGCGCCGGGCGGGGGTTGCCGCACACGGACCGCACGTCCTAGGCGCCCACAGTCCGCGCACAGACCGCTATCCACTATCCACGGGAGGCACAGCGTGCAGAGCGAGATGGAGACCATCCGCAAGATCCTGACCGAGTCCGGGGACACCTGGGCGGTGGTGGGGCTGTCCAACAACCGCTCCCGCGCGGCCTACGGGGTCGCCGCCGTGCTCCAGCGCTTCGGCAAGCGCGTCGTGCCGGTGCATCCGAAGGCGGAGACGGTGCACGGCGAGCAGGGCTATGCCTCGCTCGCGGACATCCCGTTCCCCGTGGACGTCGTGGACGTCTTCGTCAACAGCTCCCTCGCGGGTGCCATCGCGGATGAAGCGGTGGCCAGGGGCGCCAAAGCGGTGTGGTTCCAGCTCGGTGTGGTGGACGAGGCGGCGTACGAACGGACCCGGGCGGCCGGGCTGGACATGGTGATGAACCGCTGCCCCGCGATCGAGATCCCCCGGCTGCGCTGAGGTTTCCTCAGCGTACGGGCGGGATGGAGACGGCCATTGTCATCTCGACCGGCTCCTGGCCGTCGTTGCGGTACGCGTGCGGGACATTGGACTCGAACACGGCGGACGTCCCGGCGGGCACCTGGTGGCGCACGCCGTCGACGACCAGGGTGAGCACGCCCGCCGTGACGTGGAGCAGCTCGGTGGTGCCGTCCGGGTGCGGGTCCGAGGCGCTGGCGTCGCCCGGCATCAGCTTCCACGCCCACAACTCCAGGGGCCCGCGCGCCTCGGCGCCGACCAGCAGGGTGGTGCTGCTGCCGGCCGGAGTCGACCACATGCGTACCGCCTGCTCCTCGGGCACCAGCCGCACCTGCGGGCCCTGCTCGTAGTCGAGGAGCGTGGTGATGGAGACGCCGAGTGCGTCCGCGAGTTTCACCGTGGTGCCGACGCTGGGATTCGTGCGCGCCTGCTCGATCTGGATGATCATGCCCCGGCTGACGCCGGCGCGGGCGGCGAGCGTGTCGAGCGTGAAGCCCCGTTCATGGCGCCAGCGCTTGAGGTTGCGGGCGAGCGACTGCGTGAGCTGGTCGAGGTCCGACACATTCCGTCCAATATTATGAATGACAGAGTTCAATGAGCTGCACTACGGTGTGGTGCACCCCCATGTTCACCGCACTGTACTGCGAGGAAGCCATGACAGCACTGTTCGCCCTGGCCACCAGCCTCCTGTGGGGGCTGGCCGACTTCGGCGGCGGGTCGCTGACCAGGCGCATGCCCGCCCTGACGGTCGTCGTCGCCTCACAGACCGTCGCGGTCGCGGTCCTCGGTGCCGTCGTGGTGGCGACCGGCGGCTGGAGCGAGGCCGGGCCGCTGCTCTGGTACGCGGTGGCGGCCGGCGTCGTCGGCCCCGCGGCCATGCTGGCCTTCTACAAGGCCCTCGCCCTCGGGCCCATGGGCGTCGTCTCCCCGCTCGGCTCGCTCGGCGTCGTCGTCCCCGTCTCCGTCGGGCTGCTGATCGGCGACCGGCCGGGCCTGCCGCAGTTCGCGGGGATCGGCGTGGCGGTGGTCGGCGTGGTGCTGGCGGGCGGCCCGGAACTGCGCGGCGCTCCCGTGCAGCGGCAGGCGGTCCTGCTGACGCTGGTCGCCGCGTTCGGGTTCGGCGCGGTGATGGCCCTGATCTCCGAGGCGTCCACCACGCTCACCGGGCTGTTCCTGGCCCTGTTCGTCCAGCGCGTCACCAACGTCGCGGTGGGCGGAGCGGCGCTGTACGCCTCGGTGAGGCGCGGCGGGCGGGCGCTGCCGGAAGGCGGCGGGATGCGGGTCGTGTGGGGCGCGCTGCCCGCGCTCGCCTTCGTGGGTCTCGCGGACGTCGCGGCCAACGGTACGTACGCCATCGCCGCGCAGTACGGTCCGGTCACCGTGGCCGCCGTGCTCGCCAGCCTCTACCCGGTGGTGACGGCGCTCGCCGCGCGGGCCGTGCTGAAGGAACGGCTGCGGGCGGTGCAGGCGGCGGGGGCGGGGCTGGCGCTGGTCGGCACGGTGCTGCTGGCCGCCGGCTGATCACCTGTCGTCGAGGTCCGCGAGTGCGACCAGCTGCTCCGGCGTGACGTCCCGCGGTACCGGCCGCGGCGCGGGCGTACGCAGCGGCGGCTGCCAGCCGTTCTCGGCGTCCCAGGTGCGTACGACGCGAGCGGGCGCCCCGGCCACCACCGCGTGGTCGGGCACCTCGCCGCGTACCACGGCGCCGGCGGCGACCACCACGTTGCGGCCGAGCCGGGCGCCGGGCAGGACCACCGCTCCGGTGCCGAGCCAGCAGCCGGGGCCTATCTCCACCGGTTCGGAGCGCGGCCACTGCCGGCCGACCGGCTCGTGCGGGTCGTCGTAGCTGTGGTTGGTGGAGGTGATGTAGACGTACGGGCCGCAGAAGGTGTCCGCGCCGATGGTCACGGGCGCGTCGGCGACGACATGGCTGCCGCGCCCGAGGACGACGCCGTTGCCGAGCGTCAGGACCGGGTCGGGACCGAGGTCCAGGCCGGGCAGCATCCCGGCCGTCAGCGTCACCTGCTCGGCGATGATGCAGTGGCCGCCCAGCTCGATCCACTGCTCGCCGAAGACGGTGCCCTGCGGGAAGGCCAGCCGGGTGCCGGCGCCGATACCGCGGAAGCGCAGCCGCCCGGGGCGCTCGGCGGTGACGGCGCCCGTCTCCTGCACCCATCGCCAGCCGCCCTGCACGGCGCGGGCGAGGACCCGGCGCCGCCAGGCGGTCAGGGATGAGAACGTGTTTCTGTTCTTCGGCACCCGCACACGGTAGTCGGCCGGGTGACGGCGGGTCGGCGCCGCGGCCTGTGATGTTCGCCCCACCGTCACCGCCCCGGTGGCCGTCGCTTACGGTTCCCCTGGCGCGACCGAACAGCACGACCGAAACATCACGACCGAACAGCACATGAGCATCCGAGGAGCGGCGATGACAGAGCGGGCGTTGATCACCGGCGTGGGCGGCAAGGAACCGGACGTGCATCCGGACGCGTTCACCGCGCCGACCTCCGTCGTGATCGGCGAGGTGACGATGGCCGCCGGGTCGAGCGTCTGGTACCACTCCGTACTGCGCGCCGACTGCGGCCCCATCGTGCTCGGCGCCGACAGCAACATCCAGGACAACTGCACCGTGCACGTGGACCCGGGCTTCCCCGTCACGGTCGGCGCACGCGTCTCGGTCGGCCACAACGCGGTCCTGCACGGGTGCACCGTCGAGGACGACGTCCTGGTCGGCATGGGCGCCACCGTGCTCAACGGCGCCCACATCGGCGCCGGCTCGCTGATCGCCGCGCAGGCGCTCGTACCGCAGGGGATGCGGATCCCGCCGGGCTCACTGGTCGCGGGCGTGCCGGCGAAGGTGAAGCGGGAGCTGACGGACGAGGAGCGCGAGGGCATCACGCTGAACGCCGCGATGTACCTGGAGCTCGCCAGGGCCCACGCCGAGACCCACAAGACCTGACCGGCCGGCACCCGCGCACGCCTGTGGGCGCCGGCTCGTCACTCGGCCGCGGCCGCCACCGGTTCGGCCGGGGCGGGCGCGGGGGCGGCCGGGGTGGTGGCCGTGGCGGAGCGGGCCTCCGACCGGGCCGCGGCCTTCTTCGCGCGGCTCTTCAGGACCAGCATCGAGGTCAGGCCCACCAGGACGGCGAGGACGAGCCCCAGCCACGAGAAACGCTTCAGCCACGCCTCCGCCACGACGCCCACCGAGTAGATGACGGCCGTGGTGCCGCCCGCCCACAGGATGCCGCCGAAGACGTTGGCGATGAGGAACTTCCAGTACGGCATGCGCAGCACACCCGCCAGCGGGCCCGCGAAGATCCGCAGCAGTGCCACGAAGCGCCCGAAGAAGACGGCCCACATGCCCCACTTCTCGAACGACCGCTCCGCCATGGCGATGTTGGCCTCGCTGAAGTGCTTGGGGAACTTCCCGCCCAGCCAGGTCAGCAGCGGCCGCCCGCCCCTGCGGCCGATGGCGTAGCCGATCGAGTCGCCGATGATCGCCCCGGCCGTGGCGCAGGCGCCGAGGACGTACGGGTCGATGTCGCCGTGCTGGGACGCCAGCAGCGCCGAGCTGACGAGGACGATCTCACCCGGCAGCGGGATGCCGAGGCTCTCCAGCCCGATCACCACCCCCACCAGGAGGTAAATGCTGACCGCCGGGACGGTTTCGAGCCACTCCTGGACGTGCAACGCCGGTTCCTCCGTACTCGTCTGTGCTGCCCGGCGTGCGCGGCGGGGCGCGCACGCCGGGCAGCCTACCGGGTCACGGTGCGAGGACCGTCGCCCGGGCGGAGAGGGGAAGGTCGCGCGAGGAGGTCCCCAGCCACACGGTGCGCGCCCCGGTCCCGAGCACCCAGGCGTGCCGCTGCGGGTCCCAGGAGGACAGGGCACGGGCGGCGATGGGCACGGTGACGTACCGCACCTGCCCCGGCCGCAGCTCCAGGCGCCGGTAACCGGCCAGCACGCGTGTGGCCTGGTCGAGCGTCAGATCCGGCGAGGGCCCGGCGTACAGCTGGGCGACCGTCACTCCGGTGCGCCGCCCCGTGTTGCGGACGGTGAAGCGGGCCGTGAGGCCACCGCCGCGCGCGGGAGTCACGACGAGCCCCGCGTACGCGAACGTGGTGTACGACAGGCCGTGCCCGAACGGGAACAGCGGCTCGACGCCCTCCGCGTCGTACCAGCGGTACCCGGTCCTGATGCCCTCCGAATACTCCTGGATGCCGTCGCTGCCGGGGTAGCGGCGCGGGTTCCCGGCCATCGGGTGGCGGGAGTCGGAGACCGGGAAGGTCTGGGTGAGCCGCCCGCCGGGGTCGTGGTCCCCGAAGAGCACGGCGGCGGTCGCGGCGGCGCCCTCCTGGCCCGGGTAGTACATCTGGAGGACGGCGCCGGTCCGGGCCAGCCACGGCATCGTGACGGCCGATGACGTGTTGAGGACGACGGACGTACGGGGGTTGGCGCCGGTCACCGCGTCGATGAGCGCCTCCTGGTGGCCCGGCAGCGCGAGCGTGGTGCGGTCGCGGCCCTCGGCGGCGTCCTCGTACGCGAACAGCACCACGCTGTGCGCGGCGCGGGCCACGCGTACCGCTTCGGCGACGTCCGCCGCGCGGGTGGCGGCGGTGATGCGGCGCAGCCGGAACAGCTGGCCCTTGGCGCCTCCGGTGGCGGTGACGCGCAGCGTGTGGCGTCCGGGGGTCAGGGCGAGGGTCCGGCGGCGGACCTTCAGACCGTCGGGCGCGGTGGAGACGAGGCCGAATCCCGCGAAGAGTTCGCTCTCGCGGTCCTGGACGGCGAAGAGTTCGGTGCCGTCGAGGAAGACCTTGGGGCGTTCACCGCTGTAGTGGACGATGAAGGTCCACTCGTCGGGGTCCTCGACGGTGAGCGTCCCTTCGTACGCGAATGTCTGTCCGGCCGCGACCTTCTGTGCGTCGAGGCGCTTCGCCTCGCCCGGGAGGGGCTTGCCGTACAGGTCCTCGCCGAGGGCGTACGTGACGCGCGCGTCGCCGCCCGCGCGGGCGGTGATGGCGTCCAGGGGGCTGTCGGCCCGCTCGGGGACGACATGGGCGCTGCCACCGCCGCTGGCGAACGGCAGGGAACCGGTCGGGCCGATGACCGCGACGGAGCGGGCGGCGGGCCCGGTGAGCGGCAGGGTGTCGCGCTCGTTGCGCAGCAGCGTGGCGCCGGCGACGGCGACCCGGTGGGCGAGCCGCGCCCCGGCCTCCCGGTCGCGGGCGGGGCGGGCGGGGGCGGTGCCGTCCAGGAGCCCGAAGCGTCCCATGACGGTCAGGACGCGGCGTACGGAGCGGTCGACGGCGGCCTCGGGCACGGTGCCGTTCTTCACGGCCTCGCGGAGGGGGGCGCCGAACCAGCGGCCGGCGGGCATCTCCATGTCGAGGCCCGCGGTGAGGGACGGCACGGTGCTGTGGGTGGCGTCCCAGTCGCTCATCACCCAGCCGTCGAAGCCCCACCGCTCGCGCAGGATGCCGGTGAGCAGGGCCCGGTTCTCGCAGGCGTGGACGCCGTCCACCTTGTTGTACGCGCCCATCACCGCTCCGGTGCCCGCGGCGACGGCGGCCTCGAAGCCGCGCAACTCCGTCTCGTACAGGGCCTGTTCGGAGATCCGCACGTCGATGGTGGTGCGGTCCTTCTCCTGGTTGTTGAGGGCGAAGTGCTTGACGGTGGCGATCAGGCCCTCGGACTGGATGCCGCGGATCTCCTCGGCGACGAGGTCGGCGGTGAGGAGCGGGTCCTCGGAGAACGTCTCGAAGTTGCGTCCGGCGTAGGGGGTGCGGATCAGGTTCACCATGGGCGACAGCAGGACGTCCTGCCCCAGCGCGCGGCCCTCGTGGCCGATGACCCTGCCGTACTCGTGGGCGAGCGCGGGGTCGAAGGCGGCGGCCAGCATGACCGGGGCGGGCAGCGCGGTGGCGCGCGCCCTGACGCGTACGCCGGCGGGGCCGTCGGCGAGCCGTAGCGGTGGGATGCCCAGCCTGGGTACGCCGGGGATCCAGCCGGCCTGGCCGAGGCTGCGGGGGTCCTTGGCGCCGTGCAGGAACGTGAGCTTCTCGTCGAGGGTGAGGGCGGCGAGCAGTTCGTCGACGCGGCCGGCGGGGGCCGGTGCGGCGGCCCGGGCCCGGGGGGTGAGGGGGCCGGTCACGGCCGCGGCGACCGCGGCCGCCGCGGTGAGCAGGCGGAGTGTGGTCCTCCGCGAGACGTTCCCCCGCGGTTCTGAGGGGTTTTCTTCTGACTTTTCTTCCGACTTTTCTGGCATAAGCGCACTATGCGGGACACAGCGCTTGACATGCCGTCAGACAGGCCGCCCCCGCACCCGAAGAGGGGTGCGGGGGCGGGCCCGGTGCGCGCGTGCCGCGGGCTACGCCTGGGGGCGCAGCGTCCAGACGATGGTCATCTCGCCGGTCACCGCCCCGTCCTCGCGCGTGATCTCGACGTGCACGGGGAACTCGGGGCGCTGCCCGGCGTCCAGTTCCGCGACGACCTCCACCTTGGTGCGACCGAGCGTCGCGGTGGCGGTGACGGGGCCCATCGCGAGCTTCTTGTAGCCGATCTCGGCGTTGACGGCGAGCGGTACGGCCCGGCCCATCTGGTCGCCGAAGGCGCCGATGACGATGGCGCCGCTGGCGGACTCGCCGAGCGTGAACATCGCGCCGGCGTGCGGGCCGCCGAGGTGGTTGTGGAACGGGGCCTGGTCGGGGAGCCGGAGCACAGCGCGCTCGGCGGTCGCTTCCACGACCTCCAGGTTCAGGGTCTTGGCCATGGGGACGGTGGCCAGCAGCATGTCGCCGATGTTCGGCAGGGTCTCGGACATGCCCAGAAGTTACCAGGCAGTAGCATGGCTGGGCACCCCCGTCGTGGGGGCGGGCGTGGCAGCCGTCAACAGGCCCCTCTATGGTTACTCGCCATGTGGCCAGGACAGCAGCCGCCCGGGGGCGAGCAGAACCCGCAGGACCAAAACCCGTACCAGCAGCCGGGGTACCAGCAACAGCCGAACCCGTACCAGCAGCCTGGTTACCCGCCGCAGCCCGGCCAGCAGCCCGGTTACGCACAGCCGGGACAGCCCGGCCAGCCCGGACACGCCGGATACCCCGGCCAGCCCGGGCACCCCGGAGGACCGGGGTACGAGCAGCCCAACCCGTACCAGCAGCCGACCGTCCCGCAGTACGCGGTTCCCGGGCAGCCGCCCGGCCCGCCCATGCCGCCGCGCAAGGACGACGACAAGAAGAAGACGACCATCGTCGCGATCGTCGCGGCGACCGCCGTCGTGGTCGCCGCCGGCGTCACCGGCTTCCTGGTGCTGAAGGACGACGACAAGAAGGCCACGACCGGCGGGGACCCCAAGCCCTCGCAGAGCGCGTCCCAGCCCACCGGCGCCCCGCCGTCCCCGGTCGACAACCCGCGGGACGGGTCGGACACGGCCAAACCGACCATTCCGGGCTGGAAGGTCGTCTACAACCCCAAGCACGGCACCCAGTTCGACGTCCCCGCCGAGTGGGAGGTCTTGGGCGCGGGCACCGGCGTCGGGTTCGAGGACGAGAAGAAGGGCGACGGCAGCCCCCTCGTCACGATGTCGGCACCCGCGGAGTTCATGAGCAAGTGGTGCACCAGCGACAGCAACAAGGACGGCCGCCAGGAGGACAGCGGCCTGGCCATGGTCGGCACCAAGGGCGGCCAGGGCGCCAAGAACACCGCCGAGGCGGCGTACAACGAAGCCGGGACCTGGGTGTGGGCGGGCTACGCGCAGACCGAGCCCAAGGGCACCGTCAAGATCACCAAGGCCGTGCCGTACACCACCAAGTCCGGGCTGACCGGCCACGTCGCGACGGCGACCGCCCTCAACACCAAGAAGGAGGGCAAGTGCGACACGGACGGCAAGTCCATCGCCTTCTCCTTCAAGAACGACAAGGGTGACTTCGCCAGCTGGGTCCTGTACGCCAACACCGGCGTCACGGACGAACTCCCCGACGCGACCATCCAGCAGATCCTCGGCACGGTACGGCTGGCGGGCGCCGGCTCGTAATCGGTTTGGCACAGGGGCGCGTGGCCGGGGATAGTCCGACAGTGAGTTCCCACCGCCCTCTCCGCCTCCGCCTCCGTAGCCGTCACCGCCGCCCCGAGTGGGCCGGGCGCAACTACACACTGCTGACCGCCGCCGCGATCGTGACCAACCTGGGCACCCATGGTGCGCTGATCGCGGCGGCGTTCGCGGTGCTGGAGTCCGGCGGGGACAGCGGCGACGTGGGCCTCGTCGCGGCGGCCCGCACCCTCCCCCTCGTCCTGTTCCTGCTCATCGGCGGGGCGATGGCCGACCGGCTCCCCCGCCACCGGGTCATGGTCGCCGCCAACGCCCTCAATTGCGCCTCCCAGGCGGCCTTCGCCGTCCTGGTCCTGGCCGGTGACCCGCAGCTGTGGCAGATGATGGCGCTCACCGCCCTGTGCGGCACCGGGCAGGCGTTCTTCAACCCCGCCGCCGAGGGGATGCTGCTGTCCAGCGTCAGTGGCGAGCACACGCACCGTGCCTTCGCGCTCTTCCGGATGGCCATGAACGGCGCGGGCATCGGTGGCGCGGCGCTCGGCGGCGCCATGATCGCGGCGATGGGCCCGGGCTGGGTGCTCGCGGTCGACGCGGCGGCCTTCGCCGTGGCGGGCGCGCTGCGCGCGTTCCTCGACGTCAGCCACATCGCGGAGCGGGAGCCGGGCGGCGGGCTGCTGGCCGATCTGCGGGAAGGCTGGCAGGAGTTCGTGGGGCGGCCCTGGCTGTGGTCGATCGTGGCGCAGTTCTCGGTGGTCGTGGCGGTGGTCGGGGCGAGCGAGTCGGTGTACGGACCGCTGGTCGCCAAGGACGAGCTGGGCGGTGCGCGGCCGTGGGGCCTGGCGCTGGCGGCGTTCGGTGTGGGCACGATCGGCGGCGCACTGCTGGTGATGCGCTGGAAGCCACGCCGGATGCTGCTGGTCGGCACCTTGTGCGTCTTTCCGCTGGCGCTGCCGTCGGCGGCGCTGGCCGTGCCGCTGCCCTTGGCCGGCCTGGTGGCCGCCATGGTGGTCTGCGGGGTCGCGCTGGAGATCTTCGGGGTCGCGTGGATGACCGCGCTGCACCAGGAGATACCCGAGGACAAGCTGTCGCGGGTCTCGGCGTACGACTGGTTCGGCTCCACCGCGATGCTGCCGCTGTCGACGGCGCTGGCCGGCCCGGCGGAGAGCCTGTTCGGCCGGTCGGGGGCGCTGTGGGGGTGCGCGGGGCTGGTGGTGCTGGTGACGGCGCTGGTGCTACTGGTGCCGGACGTACGGAATCTGACGCGGCGTACGAAAGAGGTCACCGCCGTCGCGCCTCAGGAGCGTTCAGCCGATGCCGAAGGCCCCCTCGGGCGGCTGGGGTGAGGCGACCGCCTCGGCGTCCCGCACCACGCGCGCGTCGCCGGTGAGGCGCGCCAGCGACGGCCCGTGCTCCACGCGCGCCGGGAAGGCGTCGGCGGCCGTCCGGCGGGCGAGGCGCGCGGTGTCGAGCGGCTGGTGCGAGGCGACGAGCACCGCGTTGCCGAACCGCCGGCCGCGCAGCACGGCGGGCTCGGCGATCAGGGCGAGCTCCTCGAAGACGGCCCCGAAGGTGGCCAGTTGGGAGCGGAGGAACGTGAAGGGCGCGCCGTCCGCGAGGTTGGCGACATAGACCCCGCCCGGGCGCAGCACACGTTCGGCGGCCCGCGCGTACTCGACCGATGTCAGGTGCGCGGGCACCCGTGAGCCGCCGAAGACGTCCGCGATCAACACGTCCGCCGACCGTGCGGGCGCGGCCTCCAGCCAGGCGCGGGCGTCCGCGCCGTGCACGGTGATCCCCGAGCCGTCCGGCAGCGGCAGGTGCTCGGCCACGAGCGCGATGAGCCCGCGGTCGGCCTCGACCACGTCCTGCCGGGAGCCGGGCCGGGTCAGCGCGATCCAGCGCGGCAGGGTGAGCGCCCCGCCGCCCAGGTGCAGGACGTCCAGCGGCTCGCCCTCGTCGGCGGCGCAGTCCACGGCGTGGGCGAGCCGGCGCGCGTACTCGAACTCCAGGTGGGCGGGGTCGTCGAGGTCGACGTACGACTGCGGCGCTCCGTCGACCGTCAGCAGCCAGGCCCGCTTCCGGTCCACGTCGGGCATGAGCTTGGCGGCGCCCTGGTCCACGTCGCGCAGTACGGGAAGCGGCTCGTTCACCGCCCCATTGTGCCCGCCGCCGCGCGGGGCGGCGGCGGGCACTCAGGCGGGCGCTGAGGCGGGGCGCTCAAGCGGCGCCCCCCTCAGGTCAGCCGACCACCTCGGTGACCGTCCCCGCGCCGACGGTGCGCCCGCCCTCGCGGATCGCGAAGCCGAGGCCCGGCTCCAGCGGGACGGCACGGCCCAGCTCGACGGTCATGGTGACGGTGTCGCCGGGGCGTGCGACAGCCGCCTCACCGAGGTCGACGTCACCGACGACGTCCGCGGTGCGGAGGTAGAACTGCGGGCGGTACCCGGTCGTGACGGGCGTGGTGCGGCCACCCTCGCGCCCGGACAGGACGTACACCCGCGCCGTGAAGCGGCTGCTGGGTACGGTGCTGCCCGGGGCCGCCACCACGTGCCCGCGCCGGACCGCGTCACGCGGGACGCCGCGCAGCAGCAGCGCCACGTTGTCGCCGGCCTGGGCGGACTCCATCGGCTTGCCGAAGGTCTCCAGCCCGGTGACGACCGTCTCCACGTCCGCCCCGAGCACCTCCACCCGGTCGCCGACCCGCACCGTGCCGCGTTCGACGGCGCCGGTGACGACCGTGCCGCGTCCGGTGATCGTGAGCACGTTCTCCACGGGCAGGAGGAACGGCGCGTCCACATACCGCACCGGCATGGGCACATACGTGTCCACGGCGTCCAGCAGCGCCTCGATGGCGCCGGTCCAGCGCGGGTCGCCCTCCAGGGCCTTCAGCCCCGACACCCGTACGACGGGGACGGCGTCGCCGCCGTACCCATGGGCGGTGAGCAGCTCGCGTACCTCCAGCTCCACGAGGTCGGTGAGCTCGTCGTCGCCGGCGTCGGCCTTGTTGAGGGCGACGACGATGTGGTCGACGCCGACCTGGCGGGCGAGCAGGACGTGCTCGGCGGTCTGCGGCATGATCCCGTCGAGCGCGGAGACGACGAGGATCGCCCCGTCGAGCTGCGCGGCGCCGGTGACCATGTTCTTGACGTAGTCGGCGTGGCCGGGCATGTCGACGTGCGCGTAGTGGCGGGTGTCCGTCTCGTACTCGACGTGCGCGATGTTGATGGTGATGCCGCGCTGCGCCTCCTCGGGCGCCCGGTCGATCCGGTCGAACGACACATACGAAGTGGGGCTGCCGGTCCCGCGCTCGCTGAGGACCTTGGTGATGGCGGCGGTCAGGGTGGTCTTGCCGTGGTCGACGTGGCCCATGGTGCCGATGTTGAGGTGCGGCTTGGTGCGCACGTATGCCGTCTTGGACATGACTGTCTGCGGTTCCTTCCCGGAACTCGAAGCATCGAAAGAGGACCCCTGGGCCTTGCCGACCCTCCCCCTGTGGGGTCCGCCGGACGGTCCGGGAAGGGTCAGCTTCGGTCGCCGTCGAGAACGGCCGGGAGCAGGACGGCAGCCTTCGGCGCGTCCGCGACTGCGGACGGCGCTGCGAGGAAGGCGTACCGGAACATGCCGCTGATCATGTCTCGGCCCGGGGTGCGCGTCGACCGATTTTCGGTGCCGGCGGGGCGGGTGGTGCGGGTGCGGCCGCCGGGGCGGGCGGATCGTGCATGCGGCGGACGTTACGGCGATCACGGGGCGCCGTCGGTTAGTCTCCCCGGATGCTCGACCCCGTCACCAGGCCCCAGGCCGGTCTCGCCGTCCGCTGTTCCCGGGCGCTCATGTCCCCGTGGTCGCGGCTGTCGCTGCTCCTCGTGGTCCTGGCGTCCGCGGCGGTGACGGTGGTGATGTACGAGCCGCAGCGGCTGCTGTCCGCGGGCTGGCCGCCGCAGGTGAGCGGTGCGGGCGCGGTGGTGCTGTTCGCGATGGCGTACGGGCTGTGCACCGCCGCCTTCGTACCGAGGCCGATCCTGAACCTGGCGGCGGGTGCGCTCTTCGGCTCGCAGGCGGGGGTCGTGGCGGCGGTGGCCGGGACTGTGCTGGGCGCGGGTATCGCGTTCACGCTGGGCCGTGTGCTGGGGCAGGACGCCCTGCGGCCGCTGGTGCGGGGGCGGTGGCTGAAGGCGGCGGACGGGCAGCTGAGCCGGCACGGGTTCCGTTCGATGCTGGCGATCCGGCTGTTCCCGGGCGTGCCGTTCGCTGCCGCGAACTACTGCGCCGCGGTGTCCCGGATGGGGTACGCGCCCTTTCTGCTGGCCACGGCGCTCGGTTCGATCCCGAACACGGCCGCGTACGTGGTGGCGGGCAGCGAGGCCGCGTCGCCGACCTCGCCGGCCTTTCTGTTCGCGATGGGGTTCATCGTGCTGAGCGCGCTCGGCGCGGCGGTGGTCGCCTGGTGCAAGCGGCACCGCCTGCGCGGCCGGTGAATCCGGTGAATTCCGTATCGGCTCCGGGGGGACGGCGGCGGGTCCCGTGGAGGCCTGAGCACGGTCCATTCACCTGGGGACGGTAGTCTGCGCACCGACCGGCCGCCGATCAACGGCCGCCGCCCATTGACCGCACGAGCACATTCGGGACGGCCCTAGCCCCATGAATTGGTTCGAATCGCTCATCCTCGGACTCGTCCAGGGGCTGACGGAGTTCCTCCCCATCTCGTCCAGCGCGCACCTGCGCCTCACCGCGGCCTTCGCGGGCTGGCACGACCCGGGCGCGGCGTTCACGGCGATCACCCAGATCGGTACGGAGACGGCCGTGCTCATCTACTTCCGCAAGGACATCGCGCGGATCGTCTCCGCCTGGTTCCGCTCGCTGACGGACAAGGCGATGCGCGGCGATCACGACGCCCAGATGGGCTGGCTGGTCATCGTCGGCTCGATCCCGATCGGTGTGCTGGGCGTCACGCTCAAGGACCACATCGAGGGCCCGTTCCGTGATCTGCGCCTGATCGCGACGACGCTGATCGTGATGGGCATCGTGCTCGGCATCGCCGACCGGCTGGCGGCCCGCGTCGAGGAGGGCGGGCGGCACCGGGCCGTACGGGAGCGGAAGACGCTGCGTGACCTGGGCGTCAGGGACGGCCTGATCTTCGGCATGTGCCAGGCCATGGCACTGATCCCGGGAGTGTCACGCTCGGGGGCGACGATCAGCGGCGGCCTGCTGATGAGCTACACCCGCGAGGCGGCGGCCCGCTACTCCTTCCTGCTCGCCATCCCGGCGGTGCTCGCATCCGGCCTGTTCGAACTGAAGGACGCGAGCTCGGGCGGCCATGTGTCGTGGGGCCCGACGATCTTCGCGACGATCATCGCGTTCGGCGTGGGGTACGCCGTCATCGCGTGGTTCATGAAATTCATCACGACGAAGAGCTTCATGCCGTTCGTGATCTACCGGATCCTGCTCGGCATCGTCCTGTTCGTGCTGGTGGGGATGGGCGTCCTCAGCCCGCATGCCGGCGAATCCGGCATCTGACCAGGCTCGCTCCGGCCCTGCCGGTCAACCTTCCCGCGCCTCGCGCGGGAAGGTTTCGTGGCGAATCGCACGTCCGTGGAGTAGGGGGTTCGGCCCCCTCTCGGCCTACGCTGGGGTGCATGTCCAAGATTCCGTCGCCCATGGGGGCCCAGCCCGACGCGGCCGCGCTGAACAGTGCGATCCGTGAGCTGTGGGCGCGTGCGGGCGGCGAACTGTCGGCGGACGAGCAGCGGATCTACCAGGCGCTGGTCCTGGCGTGGGCCGCGGCGCAGCAGGGGGATGTCGCCAAGGCGGCCTAGGTTCCGTCCGGCGGGTCACGCCGGATCAAGCACCGTGGTCCGATGCCGTGGGCCGCGACCGGAGAAGCGAGCCCTGCCGGCCGGCCGCCACCGCTTCCCCGACGTCGGTGGTTCCGGATCCCGTTGCCCCCCCGGCCCTCGTCACTGGCCCACCCTTCCATCGATGCACTCGCGCAACAGGTCGGCGTGCCCGCAGTGACGGGCGTACTCGTCGATCCTGTGCACCATCAGCTCCCGAACCGCGATCCCGTCCTTCCCCACCCGCTCGCCCAGATCGGGGTGCTCGGCCAGCGCGGCATCGGTCGCGGCCTGCTCGCGCTCCAGATCGACGTACGCGGCGTCGACCACGGCCTGCTCGGCGACAGCTCCGTCGAAGTCCGCGTCACGCGAGCCGTACAGCTTGGGCAGCGGATCACCGTCGCTGATCCAGTTGCGCCAGTCCCGTTCCACCTCGGCGAGGTGCCGTACCAGGCCGAGCAGCGACATCGTCGACGGCGGAATCGAGCGACGGGCCAGTTGCTCCGCGTCCAGGCCCTGGCACTTCATCCGCAGGGTCAGGCGGTAGTCCGTCAGGAAGTCCTGCAGCGTCGCAAGCTCGCCGTCCGGACTGAGACCTTCGCTGTTGCGGGGGTCGTCGTCCGGGTCGACCCACATGTCGGGGTAGACGGTCGCCTGGCTCCATCGCGCGGGTTGGTCAGTCATGCGTTGCATGTTCGTCTGTGAGGGCCCTAGCTCGCTACCGAGTTCTCGGTTCGAGGTGACGTCATGCAGGCCAGGCCGGTACCCCACGGACGCCGTGCAGGCGACGGCGGGGTGCACGAGGAGGGGACCGGACGAGGAGGGGACCGGGCAGGATCATCCGCAGCCGTGACGGAGCTGACCACACCGGCGCCGGGCGGGCGCAGGTACGGGACCGCAACTGGATCGTCTGCGCCCAGAACATCGCTCCTGGGACGCGCGTCGCCTCCGACACAGCGATCGACTTCGCCGCGGTGAAGCTCGGCGAGAGCCGCTGGCCGGGCAGGGGTGTACCGCAAGCGGGCGGGTCGGCGGGCTGACGGCGAAGACGGCGGCGACGGCGACGGCGAAGACAGGGCAGGGCCGCCGGCAGGGGGGGTGACCGGCGGCCCGATGCCCGGGCCCTCCGGCCCGAACACGCGGAGAAAGCGTCCCGCGCCCGGCGGGCGGGCGCGAGGGTGCGCGGCGCATATATGCATGCATTCCTTTCGCACCCGGTGTGAACCCGTGTCCGCTCAATCCGTGTCCGCCGTCCCGTCCCCGGCTGCGATCATGTGCCGCCCGGCGCACCCTGGTGCCATGGCCTGGCAGGCACCCGTCGTCGTGCACCGCCCCTCCCCCGGTGGCGGGCGGCGTGTCACCGTACGCGGAACGATCGTGGGCCTCGCCCACAACGACGCGGACCTCATGGAGTTCCTGCGGCGTGCCGGGCTCGACGAGGCCGACATCTCGCTGGACGACCCGCATCTCGTGGAGTGGCGCGGCGGCCGCGCCCACCAGTGGGAGGCGGCATGAGGAATGTGCACGGCTCTTGGCCTGTCGCTCCGGCTGCCGGAGACTGAGCCGATGACGCAGCGCGTGAACCTCGCGACCGTGATGGACCGGCTGGCCATCGACGAACTGATCACCCGGTACGCGGTGGCGGTGGACGACGCGGACTGGCCCGGCTACCGGGAGCTGTTCATGGCGGACGCGCACGCCGACTACCGGGACGCGGGCGGCATCGCGGGCACCGTGGCCGAGGTCGCGGACTGGCTGGCGGAGACGATGCGGGCGTTCCCGGTACGCCAGCACCTGATCGTCAACCGGCGGGTGAGCATCGAGGACCTCGGCGGCTACCCCGGCGACAGCGCCGAGGTCTTCGCCGACTACGTGAACCCGATGCGCGGGGACACGGGGGAGGACTTCGTGTCGGGCGGGCGGTACGCCTTCGCGCTGTCGCGCGCGGACGGGGGCTGGCGGCTGCGCACAGTGGTGGTGCACGAGAAGTGGCGACGTGTGACGGGCCCCCTGTCGGCGGAATGACCGACTCCCGCACACTGGAGGCGTCACCGTTTTCACCTGCGTGCCCGTCGGGCGAGGAGGCGCGGTATGCGGATTCCGGTCGGCCGGCGGGTCACGGCGAGGCGGTTGCCGGCCTCCCGCTGGGGGCGGGGTGCGGCCGCGGTGGCCGCCGGGGCGCTGCCCGCGCTCGCGTTTCCGGCCCCTTCCCTGTGGTGGCTGGCGTATGTCGCGCTCGTGCCCTGGATGCTGCTGATCCGCACCGCCGGGACCGCCGGCCGCGCGGCCCTCGACGGCTGGCTCGGCGCCATCGGCTTCATACTGGCCCTGCACCACTGGCTGGCCCCGAGCCTCCATGTGTTCATCGTGGCCCTGGCCGCACTGCTGGGGCTGTTGTGGGCGCCGTGGGGAGTGCTGGTGCGGTGGATGCTGGCGCGTACGCCGTCACGCGCGCGTGGCGTCGCCGCTCTCGCCGTCGTACCGTCCGGCTGGCTGATGGTCGAACTGGTCCGCTCCTGGGAGGGGCTGGGCGGCCCCTGGGGCCTGCTGGGGGCAAGTCAGTGGCAGGTGCCTCCCGCGTTGCGCGTGGCGTCCCTGGGCGGCGTCTGGCTGGTGACCCTGCTGGTGGTGGCGGTCAATACGGCGGTGACCCTTCTGGTGTCGCTTCCCACCCTGCGTACGACGGCCATTGCCGGCGTCACCGTGTGCGCCCTCGCCATGGGCTCGGTGTGGTGGTGGGTGCAGCCACCACCACCGACGGGGCAGGTACGTGTGGCCGTCGTACAGCCCGGAGTCATCAACGGTGTGGGCGGAGCGGAACGCCGGTTCGCCCGTGGCGAGGAGCTCACGCGTCAACTGGCCGGCCAGGACGTGGACCTGGTGGTGTGGGGCGAGAGCAGCGTCGGTGCGGATCTGACGGCCCGGCCGGATCTCGCGGCCCGGCTCGCCGCGCTCTCGCGGCAGGTCGGCGCCGAGCTGCTGGTGAACGTGGACGCGCGCCGCTCCGACCGGCCGGGCATCCACAAGAGCAGCGTCCTGGTCGGTCCCGAGGGGACGACCGGGGATCGGTACGACAAGATGCGGCTGGTGCCGTTCGGCGAGTACGTCCCGTTCCGCTCGGTGCTGGGGTGGGCGACCTCGGTCGGCAAGGCGGCGGACGAGGACCGCAGGCGCGGCACGCGGCCGGTGGTGATGACGGTCGGGGACCAGGGGCTGCGGCTCGGCCCGCTGGTGTGCTTCGAGTCGGCGTTCCCCGACATGAGCCGCCACCTGGCCCGCGACGGCGCCCAGTTGCTGGTGGCGCAGTCGGCGACGTCGACGTTCCAGGACAGCTGGGCGCCCGGGCAGCACGCGTCGCTGGCGGCCCTGCGGGCGGCCGAGACGGGGCGGCCCATGGTGCACGCGACACTGACCGGCGTGAGCGCGGTGTACGGCCCGGACGGTGGCCGCGTCGGCTCCCCGCTCGGTACGGAGCGCAGTGCGGCCGTGGTGTACGACGTTCCGGTGGCTGCCGGGACGACTCCGTACGTACGGTTCGGCGACTGGCCGGTGTACGGCGCCCTGGCCGTCCTGGCCGCGCTGGGCGCCGCCGGGGCCGCGCGGTCGTTCAGGCGGCCTGCTCCAGGGCCTCCCGTACCACCCGCTCGCACAACTCGTGAGTCGCCAGTGCGTCCCGGGCGCTGAGCGTCTTCCCGGCCCGTACCGCGTCGAGGAAGGTGTGCACGGCCTGTTCGATGCCGCGCTGCCGGGCGACGGGCACCCAGTCGCCGCGCCGCCGGACGGTCGGCTGGCCCTTGTGGTCGATGATCTCGGCGAGGTTGAGGACCTGGCGCTTGGTGTCCTGGCCGGACACTTCGAGGATCTCCTCGGTGGAGCCGTTCATCCGGTTCATGATGCCGATGGCGATGAAGCCGTCGCCGGACAGCTGGAGCACGACGTGGTGCATGAGCCCGTCGCGGATCCGGGCGCGTACGTCGGTGTGGTCGACCGGGCCGGGCAACAGGAAGCGCAGGGTGTCGACGACGTGGATGAAGTCGTCGAGGACGAGGGTGCGCGGGTCCTCGGGGAGGCCGATCCTGTTCTTCTGCATCAGGATCAGGTCGCGCGGGTGGTCGAGGCACTGGGCGTAGCCGGGCGCGAGGCGGCGGTTGAAGCCGACGGCGAGGCTCACGCGGCGCCGCTCGGCCAGCTCCACCAGGCGGCGGGAGTCCTCCAGTTCGTACGCCAGCGGCTTGTCGACGTACGTGGGAACGCCGGCCTCCAGCAACCGCGCGGTGATCTCGGGGTGCACGGGGGTCGGGGCGTGCACGAACGCGGCGTCGAGGCCAGTGGCGATCAGCGACTCCAGGTCGCGGTGGCGGCGGTCGGCGGGGACGTGGTAGGTCTCGGCGACTCGGGCCAGCGTCGCCGGGGTGCGGGTCTGCAGGTGCAGTTCGGCTCCCGGGAGCGTGGCCAGCACCGGCAGGTACGCCTTGCGCGCGATGTCGCCGAGTCCGATGCAGCCGATCTTCACGGGGCTCTCCCTATCGCCGTCCTGCCTGCCCGATCCGCTGATCGAGTGCCTGGTCAGAATACGTCTGCCCCGGTGGCCGCCAGTCGGCGATCCCCTCGGAGGCGCGCAGCGCGAGTGCGGGGCGGGCCCGAAGGGCGAGGCTTGGGGAGTCGCCGCGCGGCCCGCTGGGTCACAACTCCCGCGCATGGCACCCGGTCGATGGGTGAGGATGAGCACCATGACGACACATGAGGTGCCCGAGCGGACCGAACCCTCCGGACTCGCCGGCGAGCGCGAGATGCTGGAGGGCTGGCTGGAGTACCACCGCCAGACCCTTGCCCTGAAGTGCTCCGGCCTGGACGACGCGCGACTGCGGCAGGCGTCGGCCCCGCCGTCCGCGCTCTCGCTGCTCGGCCTCGTACGGCACATGGCCGAGGTGGAACGCCATTGGTTCCGCCGCATCCTGGCCGCCGAGGACGCCCCGCCGATCTACTGGACCGAGGAGAACCCGGACGGCGACTTCCACCTCACGGAGAAGGACACCTGGGACGAGGCGTACGCCACCTGGCAGGCCGAGATCGCGCGGGCCCGCGAACTCGCCGCCGGCCGCTCCCTGGACGACGTGGCGGGCGGCAGGCACCGCAGTGGAAAGACCTTCAACCTCCGCTGGATCCACACCCACATGATCGAGGAGTACGCCCGCCACAACGGCCATGCCGATCTGTTGCGGGAGCGGATCGACGGCGCCACCGGTGACTGATCAGCCGCGCGCCGCCACCATCACCCGTGCGGACCAATAACCACCGGTAGCGGTCCCCAGGACACCCGTGAGCTACCACAGTTACGGCGTGCAACGAACCCGAATCACAGCGAAGGTCCTCGCGACCGTGGCCATGGCGGCCGTCTCCGGCTGCGTGTCGGTCGATCCGCGCCCGGCTCCCGTGCCGGCCGCCCCGGAGACCGGCCGCCCCGCCTCCCAGGACGTCGCACCGCAGATCGTGGAGGGCCCGGCACGGGAGGCCCTGGAGGCGGCGCTGCCCCCGCCCCCGGCGGCCCCGCCCCGCTCCCCCTCCACGGGCGCGCCCCGCCGCCCACCGGCCGCAGCACCGTCGCCCGACCCGCCCGCCGCCCCGCGCGCCGAGCGGCCACCACGGCTTCCGTCACCGGAACGGATCCGCGAGCGGCTGCCCGAGTTCCGCCCCCCGTCCCCGCCCTCCATCCCGGTCACCGCGCCCGACGTCTGCGCGCTCGGGCGCGGTTACGGAGGCTGGCACCCCGACAGCCAGGAGGCCCGCATCTGCCGGGAGACCTACGGCCGCTGACGCCCGGGCCGCGCCCCCGCGCCCGACCCGTCCGTCACTCGGCCCGTCACTCGGCGCGGAGGCGCCGGTCCAGGCGGTCGATGGCGGCGCGGACCCCGATGCCGTACCCGTCGTCGTCCAGGGCGTCGGAGGCGGCGCGGGCCCGGTCGAGGTGGATCCGTGCCTCCTGCGGACGTCGCAACTTCACATAGTCGGCCGCGAGGTTGAGGTGGAGCGAGGGGTACAGGGCGCGCAGCGCCACGGCCGAGTCGTGGCGGGCGAGCCGCTCCCCGCTCAGCCCCTCCGCGGCGGTCAGGGCCCGCAGATCCCAGGCCAGCTCGTCGTCGGGGTCGTCCTGGGCGTCCGCCATGTAGTGCGCGAGCGTGCAGCGGTGGAGCGGGTCCCCGTCCGCGCCGATCTGCGTCCACAGCTGCCCGAAGCGGTTGCGCGCCTCCTCGCGGTCCCCGCCGTGGAGCAGCATCATCGTCTGCCCGATTCTGGTCATGACTGCGTCATCCGGCACGTCCTGCCGCTGCTCCCTCACTGGGCCTTCACTCATCCGTCGGCGTCCCTTCCGTCCCGCGATGCCCGGTCTCCGGTGTTCCGACGCTAGCCGCAGCCGCCGGCAATCCCGCTCAGGCTCGGGGTGGGCGGGGCGGGCGGGGCGGGTGGCGCGGGTCGGCGGGTGAGAGATACGGGTCGGGCGGGCGAGGCGTCAGCCCAGGTTGGGGATGCGCCAGTCGATGGGTTCGTGTCCCTGGTCGGCGACGGCCTTGTCGATCTGGGTGAAGGGACGGGAGCCGAAGAACTTCTTCGCGGAGAGCGGCGAGGGGTGCGCGCCCTTGACCACCACGTGCCGCGTCTCGTCGATCAGCGGCAGCTTCTTCTGCGCGTAGTTGCCCCACAGGACGAAGACGGCCGGGTCCGGCCGCGAGGCCACCGCGCTGATCACCGCGTCCGTGAACTTCTCCCAGCCCTTGCCCTTGTGGGAGTTCGGCTCGCCAGCCCGGACCGTCAGCACCGCGTTGAGCAGCAGGACGCCTTGCTTGGCCCACGGCATCAGATAGCCGTTGTCCGGGATGGGGTGGCCCAGCTCTTCCCTCATCTCCTTGTAGATGTTGCGCAGCGACGGCGGGGTCTTGACGCCGGGCCGCACGGAGAAGCACAGGCCATGGCCCTGGCCCTCCCCGTGGTACGGGTCCTGGCCGAGGATGAGGACCTTGACCTTGTCGTAGGCAGTGGCGTCCAGAGCGGCGAACACCTCGTCGCGCGGAGGGTAGACCGGCCCCTTCGCCCGCTCCTCCTCGACGAACTCGGTGAGCAGCTTGAAGTACGGCTTCTGCAGCTCATCGCCGAGGACGCCGCGCCAGGACTCGGGCAGCATGTCGGTGTCGGTCACGTCAACAACCTCCGGTGTGTGATCGCTTGTGCCACAGAACCTACCGGGGACCACTGACAACCGGGCCGGACAGCCGTTCGGGGCGGCCCTTCCCGGCGGCCGTTCCCGGGCGGCCGTTCCCGGCGGCCGGCCTCGGCGCCGCCGCCCGGCCCGTACAACCGCTCCTACCAGCTCGCCTTACGCTGAAGCTCCCACATCTGCATCACCGTCTGCGGGTCCAGCGCACGCTCGCCGCCCGCGATCTCCTCGCTCGCCGCGATATACAGCTTGCCCTGCCACAGCGGCAGCAGCCGTACGTCGTCCACGAGGATCTCCTGCGCCTGCTCGAACTCCTCGCTGACGGCTCCCCGGTCGCTGACCTTGCGGGACTTCGGCAGCAGCTGTTCGGTGATCTCGGGCCGTACGTACGGCGTGGAGAGCACGTTCTCCTTGCCGACGAACGGGGCGATGAAGTTGTCGGGGTCCGGGAAGTCGGGGAACCAGCCGCGCCCGAACACCGGGTACTCGCCCTTCTGGTAGCCCTCCTGGAACTGCTTCCACGGCTTGCTCTTCAGCGTGACCCGGAACAGCCCCGACTCGTCGAGCTGCCGCTTGATCTCCTTGAACTCGGCCGCGGTGGCGGAGCCGTAACGGTCGGTGGTGAACCAGAGCGTCAGCGGCACCGGCTCGTCGATGCCCTCCTCGCTCAGCAGCTTCCTGGCCTTGTCGACGTCCGGCTCGCCGTACCGGTCGAAGAACCCGGTGGTGTGGCCGGAGATGCCCTTCGGAACCATCGAGTACAGCGGCTCCGCCGTGCCCTGGTAGACCTTGGCGACCAGCGCGTCACGGTCGATGATCTGGGCGATCGCCTGCCGGACGGGGAGCTTGCTCACCGAGGGGTCCTGGGCGTTGAACACCAGGTAGCGGATGTCCGCGCCGGTCGACTCGACCAGCTGGAGGTCTTCGTCCCGCTTGTCCTGGAGCTCGATGACCTCCTCCGCGGTCAGACCGCGGTACGTGGCGTCGATCTCCTTGTTCTTCAGCGCGGCGACCATCGCCTCGGACTCCTTGAAGTACCGGATGGTGACGCCCTCGTTCTTGCGGTCCGCGAACCCCTTGTACGTCGGGTTCTTGGTGAGCTCCGCCTCGGCGCCGACTTGGTAGGAGTCCAGCACGTAGGGGCCGGACCCGAAGACCTTGCCGTCCTCGCGCAGCGCGTCCGCCGGGTACTTGGCGGGGTTGACGATGGACATGGCGGGCGTGGCCAGGATGTACGGGAAGGTGGCGTCCGATTCCTTGAGCCGGAACGTGACGGTCCGCTCGCCGCTCGTCACGATCGTGTCGAGCGAGCCGAGGAGCCCGTTGGGGCCGCCCTTGGCGTTGATCGTGCGGATGCGTTCGATGGAGTGCTTCACGGCCTGGGCGTCGAGCTTGGCCCCGTCGGAGAACGCCAGCCCTTCGCGCAGCCGGCACTCGAAGACCTTGCTCAGGGCGTCGGTGAATTTGCACTCGGCGGCGTCCGGCTGCGGCGTGGTGCTTCCGGTCGGGAAGCTCAGCAGGGTCTGGAAGACATTGCGGTACAGCTCCCAGGAACCGTCCCAGGCGGCGGCGGGGTCGAGCGTGCTGGGTTCGCTCGTCGTACCGACTACGATCTTCTTCTGCCCATCGGCGTCATCCCCCGAAAAGAGGGTGCATCCCGCCAGCAGGGATATGGACGCAAGGGCTGCAGCCGCCTGCAGACTGGTCCGGTTGAACACGTGCGCACTCTCCTCGTTCAGCCACGGGTCGGCAGACCATACCGCAGTGCCCCGCCAGGTCAATGTGCTGGCCTGGTGGGGCACTTGAGGCATTTTGCGGCTATCGGAAATATCGGGATCAACCGACTCCGGCATTGAGGAAAATTCCGCCGTCGACGACCAGCGTCTGGCCGGTGATCCAGTCCGACTGGTCGGAGGTGAGGAAAGCGGCGGCTCCCCCGATGTCCTGTGGCACCCCGAGCCTGCCCAGCGGGTACGCGGCCGCCGCCTCGGCTTCCCTGCCCTCGTACAGGGCCTGGGCGAACTTGGTCTTCACGACGGCCGGGGCGATCGCGTTGACCCGGACGCCCGGCGCGAACTCGTGCGCCAGTTGCAGGGTCAGATTGACCATGGCGGCCTTGCTCATGCCGTAGGCGCCGATGAAGGGCGAGGGGGCGATACCGGCGACCGACGCGATGTTCACGATCGCACCGCCGTTCTCCTTCTGCCACGCCTTCCACGTCTGCTGGGCGAAGCCGAGCGCCGAGATGACGTTGGTCTCGTAGACCTTGCGGGCCACGTTCAGGTCCAGCTCGGCCATCGGGCCGAAGACCGGGTTCGTACCCGCGTTGTTGATCAGGAAGTCGACGCGGCCGAAGGCCTCCATGGCGCGCTCCACGGCGAGCGCCTGGTGGGCCTCGTCGTGGGCCTTGCCCGGAACGCCGATCACCCGGTCGGCGCCGAGCTTCTCGACGGCTTCCTTGAGCGCCTCCTCACCGCGGCCGGTGATGCATACGCGGTCGCCACGGGCGACGAGCGCCTCGGCGACGCCGTAGCCGATGCCGCGGCTGGCGCCCGTGACGAGGGCGACCTTGCCGGACAGCGGGGGCAGTTCCTGTGCGGTCATGTCCGTCACCTCCCGGTTCAGTTGAGCGGGCCGCCGGCCACGTACATGACCTGGCCGGAGACGAAACCGGCGTCGTCGCCCGTGAAGAAGGCGATCGCGTTCGCGACGTCCTCGGGCCGGCCGACGCGCTGCACCGGGATCTGGGTGGCCGCGGCGGCCTGGAACTCCTCGAAGCCCATGCCCACGCGCGCGGCGGTCTGCGCGGTCATCTCGGTGACGATGAAGCCGGGCGCCACGGCGTTGGCCGTGATGCCGAACTTGCCGAGCTCCTTGGCGAGGGTCTTGGTGAAGCCCTGGAGTCCGGCCTTGACGGCGGAGTAGTTGGCCTGGCCGCGGTTGCCGAGCGCCGAGGACGAGGAGAGGCTGACGATCCGGCCGAATCCCGCGTCCACCATGTGCTTCTGGCAGGCCTTGGCCATCAGGAACGCGCCCTTGAGGTGCACGTTCATCACGGTGTCCCAGTCGGACTCGCTCATCTTGAACAGGAGGTTGTCGCGCAGCACGCCCGCGTTGTTGACGAGGATGGTGGGCGCGCCGAGTTCGGCGGCGACGCGCGAGACGGCGGCCTCCACCTGGGCGCTGTCGGACACGTCGCAGCCCACGGCGATGGCCTTGCCGCCCGCCGCGGTGATCTTCTCGACGGTGTCCTTGCAGGCCGCCTCGTCGAGGTCGAGTACGGCGACGGCGCGGCCCTCGGCCGCCAGCCGGACCGCGGTGGCGGCGCCAATGCCCCGCGCGGCCCCGGTCACGACGGCGACGCGCTGCTCGGTGGTGGACATGCTGGTTCTCCTCGCCCTTGGATCCCTGGATGGCGGCCGCGTCGGCACGTCCATGCCGGTGAGCGACCGCTTAGTACCTCAGCAGACGAGACGCTAGAGACCCTGGCACCCGGTGTCAACGGCCCACCGGGTGCCCCCGGTCACTCAGCGCACCAGCCGGTCGAGCAGCCGCTCCACCTCGGCCTTCGGATCGGCGGTCAGCCCGGTGTGGACGGGCCCCGGCTGGACCACCGTGGAGCGTGGCGCGATCAGCCACCGGAAGCGCCGCCCGGCGTCGTCGCCCGCCGCCTGCCCGGCGCGTTCGCCGCCCTCGCAGACGCCCTCCACCGCCCGCAGGGCGGCCCGTACGCCCGCCACGTCCGCCTCGGGGTCCAGCGCCAGCAGCTTGGCCTCGTCGAGGTGCGTACGGGCGCACACGAAGGACTTGGCGCGGCAGTAGACCACCACGCCCGCGTTGAAGCACTCGCCGCGCTCGACGCGCGGCACGACGCGCAGCAGCGCGTACTCGAAGACGTCCCGGTCGCTCACTTGCCGCTGTCCTTGCTGTTCTTGCTGTTCTCGCTGTTCTCGCTGTTCTCGCTGTTCTCGCTGTTCTCGCTGTTCTTGCTGTTCTTGCTGTTCTTGGTGGGGTGCGGCCAGGGGGTCAGGTGGTCGGTCAGCCACCCGGGGGCCTGGGACGGCTTGCGCTCGGTCCGCTCGCCGAGGGTGATCCGCTCGTGGATGGTCGCGGCGCGCGGCAGCAGCGCCTCCACATAGGCGCGGCGCAGCGCCTCGGGCGTGTCGAAGCCCGGCTCGTCGACCAGCCACTCGTCCGGGACGTCCGCGGCGACCTCGGTCAGCAACTCCTCGGTGACCAGCGGGGCCAGCTCGGTCGCCGCGGCGGCCACGTCGGGATCGAAGGTCGCGAGGACGTGGTCGGTCGCGTCGTAGGGCTTGGCCACCGAGGTCTGGACACCCGGCCAGTTGTGGTGCCAGATCATGGTGGCGCCGTGGTCGATCAGCCATGGTTCGCCGTGCCAGACCAGCATGTTGGGGTTGCGCCAGGACCGGTCCACGTTGTTGACCAGCGCGTCGAACCAGACGACCCGGCCCGCCTCCTTGGAGTCCACCGCGTAGGCCAGCGGGTCGAAGCCGATCGAGCCGGGCAGGTAGTCCATGCCGAGGTTCAGGCCGCCGCTGGCCTTGAGGAGCTCCTGCACCTCCTGGTCGGGCTCTCCCAGGCCGATGACCGGGTCCAGCTGGATGGCGACCAGCTCGGGGACGCGCAGCCCGAGCCTGCGGGCCAGCTGACCGCAGATGACCTCGGCGACCAAGGTCTTGCGCCCCTGCCCGGCGCCGGTGAACTTCATGACGTACGTACCGAGATCGTCGGCCTCGACGATCCCCGGGAGCGAGCCGCCCTCACGCAGGGGCGTGACATAGCGGGTCGCTACGACCTCTTCCAACACTTTCCCAGGCCACCCATCTCTTCAGCCTTGCTGTCCACGGACGGCTTCTTCGGGGCGTAGAGGCGACAATCGCCGGTCAACGGCGCTGGGGAGGATCTGGGGAGTTTCGACCGGCGTGCCGGTCTCCCCGCTTCCCCAGCAATCCATCGATGGTGCCGCGCCCCTTGCTGCCGGCCTCCGGCATGAAGTGAGCATAGTAACCGTGGGTGATCGCGGGCGAGGAGTGCCCGAGCCACCGCGCCAAGGTCACGACGGACTCCCCGGCTTCCAGCATGATCGAAGCGCTCGTGCGGTGATCCCTTCGCAGTTCATTGCTTTCCGGGCGCCGTCCATCCGACTAACCCATGTCCTGCTGACCGCACGGCTCAGCACACGGGCATCAGATCACTCGGCGGTCTTCCATCGGCGCCGCGTACAGGGCGGGTCCGCGTTCGCTGGGCAGGCGCGGGGTGTGGTTGACCAGGCGGGCGGAGTTGCCGACCACGGCGATGCTGCTGGTGTTGTGGAGCAGGGCCGCTACGACCGGGTTGATGGATCCGCCCGCACCGGCGCCCAGGCCGACCAGGTTCACGCCGATGGCCAGGCCGTAGTTCTGCCGTACGACGCGCAGGGTGTGGCGGCTCAGTTCCACCACGGCGGCGACCTGTTGAAGGTCGTTTCCCGCGAGCGCGATGTCGGCGGTCTCCAGCGCCACATGGGAGGAGTGCGCGCCCATCGCGATGCCGACGTCCGCCAGGGCCAGGGCGGGTGCGTCGTTGGTGCCGTCGCCGACCATGGCGACCAGGTGGCCTTCGTCCTGGAGGTCGCGGATCAGCTGGAGCTTGCCCTCGGGCAGGGCGTGGGCGTGGACCTCGGTGATGCCGAGGGCGTCGGCCACCGCCTGGGCCGTCTCGGGGGCGTCGCCGGTGAGCAGGATGATGCGCTGCACGCCGAGGTCCTCCAACTGCCGGACGACGGTGTGGGCTCCGCCGCGTACGGCGTCGGACAGGCCGAGCATGCCGATCAGGTCGTCGTCGTGGGCCAGGCAGATGACGGTTTCGCCCTGGGCTCGCAATTGTTCCGTCCACTGCTGAGCCGCGTCGGGCAGTTCCATACCGTGCTGACGCAGCAGTGCCGGGCTGCCGACCAACAGGCGGCTGCCGTCCAGTTCGGCCCGCATGCCCATGCCGAGAACGACCTCGCACGCCTGGTGGATCGGGATGTGCAGGTGCTGTTCCTCAGTGCGGCGGACGATTGCGTCGGCGAGCGGGTGGCGGGCATGCAGCTCGCCGGAGGCAGCCAGGCTCAGCACCTCGTCCGCGGTGAACTCCTCGTGGAAGGTGACCACGCTGGTGACGAGGGGGCGGCCCAGGGTGAGGGTGCCGGTCTTGTCGAAGACCACGGCCGTGACCCGCCCGACGCCTTCCAGATGGGTGCCGCCCTTGATGAGGGTGCCGTGGCGGGCTCCGTTGCCGATGGCCGCGCTGATCGCCGTGGGGGTGGCGAGCCCGGCGGCGCAGGGGCAGGCGATGAGCAGCATGGTCATGGCGCGGCGGGCGTCACGCGTGAGCGCGTACGTACCTGCCGCCAGCGCGAAGGAGACCGGCACGAAGCGGCGGGTGAAGCGGGTGGCCACGGTCTGGATGGGCGCGCGGTCGGCCTGGGCCTCCTCGACGCGGCTGATGATGCGGCCGACGGTGGTGTCGCGGCCCACGGAGGTCGCGCGGATGGTGAGCGATCCGTTGGTGACGATCGTGCCCGCGTAGACCTCCGCGCCTTCGCGTACGTAGACGGGGAGGGCCTCGCCCGTGATCGCCGCCTGGTCCACCAGGCCCTCACCGGAGACGACCGTGCCGTCGACGGGAATCCTGTGGTGCTCGTAGACGGCCACCAGGTCATCGGTCGCGACGTCCTCCAGCGCCACCTCGACCTCGACGCCGTCCCGTACGAGCCAGACCCGCTCCTCGCCGACGCTCAGCAGCTCCTCGATCGCCCGCCGGGTGCGGCGCAGCGTCAGGGTCTGGAGGAACTCGCCGATGTTCAGCAGCCACAGCACGGTCAGGGCCACCACGTTCTCGCGCAGGACCAGCGAGATCAGGGTGGCGGCGGTGACCAGGGTGTCCGTACCGGGATAGCGGCGGCCCAGGACGGTATGGAGCGCGCCACGGAAGAAGGGCAGCCCACTGAAGACGGTGGCCACGCGAAGAACGCCGAGGGGAGCGCCGGCCGACCAGGGCGGGCGGCGCAGCAGCAGCCGGTGTACGGCCACGAGGGCGAGGACGGCTCCGCCGACGACCAGCCGGGCGACCTCGCCGGTGGAGGAGTCGGGCATAGCGCGGCTGGGTTTGGCCACGGCGCTCGGGGGTGGCGCCGCGTCCAAGGCAGCCACGAGCTGGTCCACGTCCAGGTGGTCGGGTGCGACCCAGACGACCACGCTTCCCGTACGGGGGAAGATCCGCAGTGCCCGGAAGCCCCGTACGTCGGCGAGCCGGTCATCGACGAGCCCGGCACAGCCGGGCCGGGCTCGGAGCCAGGGCACGGTCAGCCGTACCCGGCCGGCAGCGACGGAGCGGACGGCGATGTCGGACATGATCAGTGCTCGTGGTCGTGGTCGTGCCCGTCGACGCTGACGGCGGACGGTGGCGGTGCCTCCTCGCCCAGCGAGGAGCGGGCCTCGGCGAGCATGTCGCCCGCCTTGAGCCGGGCCTCTTCGGCCGCGGAGCCCAGCCACCGGCCCGCCACGATTCCACCGGCGAGACTGCCGACGAGCGCCTTGCGGGCAGCGGGTTTGACCGTGGGCGCGGCTTTGGCCGCTCCGCGGAAGATCAGTCCACCGATCACGCCGGAGACGGCGAAGTGGGCCATGCGGCCGGCGGCGGCGCCGACAAGAGCAGCGGGATGCATCGGGCGCTCCTTCGCGGAAGACGCGCCCCCGAATGCCCAACCTGACTCAATTGTGAACCTTGAGCAGGTGGGCGGCAATCAAGGCCCGGCCACGACCGGTGTGGTCGCACGCCGTCGGCGGCCGATGACGAAGGCGGCCGCGTACACGACAGTGGCCGCGGCCATGATGGCGAAGCTCGGCGGCAGCTTCGGCACCACGTAGCTCAGGCCGATCCCCGCCCACATCTCCGCCACGGCGAGGACGGCGGACAGGAGAAGGGCGCGGTAGGGCCGGTCGGTCAGGTGCATGGCCGCACCGGCCGGGGCGGCGAGCAGGCCGAGCAGGAGCAGCGCCCCGACTGCCTGGGTGGCCTGCGCCGCGCAGGCGCCGACCAGGGCGAGGAAACCGAATCCCAGCACCCGCACCGGCACGCCCCGGGCGGCGGCCATCGACTTGTCGAGCGAGGCGAACAGCAGGGGCCGTGCGATGGCGAGCATGGCCAGGCAGATGCCGGCGGCGATCAGCGCCGCCGTCCGTGCCTGGTCGGCGGACAGGCCGAAGATCGAACCGAACAGCACTTTCGCGCCCACGCGACACCGAGCCGGGTGAAGACGTACGCGCCGAAGGCGAAGGTGGTCACGGAGAATCCGATGGGGTACGTCGAGTGGTAGGCGACGATCAGGGCACCCCAGGTGACCAGCAGGCCGATGAGCACCGCGAGGGCCATGCCGACGGCGGGGTGCGCGGTGAGCGTCTGGGCGGTGGCGGCGGGCATCACAGGGCGAAGACCAGCAGGACGCCGCTTTGTCACCGCTCACGGGCTTCTCGTACGGGACTGAGCACCGTCTACCGCACACTCCAGGCGCTCGACCACAACGGGCGACTCGACACCGTGCGGGACTCGGATGGCGAGCGGCTGTACCGGTGGCGGTCCTCGGCAGGGCACCAGCACTACGTGATCTGCCGCGGGTGCGGCTGCAGCCAGGTCGTCGACACCGAAATCGTCGAGGGGTGGGCTGAACGCATCGGCGAGTCCCTCCAATTCACCGACGTGGAGCACACCTTGGAACTCAGTGGCGTCTGCCTCCGATGCAGCACCTCGCAGTAGCAGTGGACCACCAGGCATAGCCGTCGCCCCCTCTTCCCGGCCGCTGGTCGCACCGTCACGCCTGCTCAATCTCGTACAACTTCAGGCGGCACGCCCGATACCCCCGTGCACGCCATCTGTGGCTCGGCGCTCACGATCGAGGCACGACTCTGGTCACGCATCGGCCTAATGGGGGGGCACATCCCCTCCACAGTCAGCGACAAGCCCCCGCATCCCCCTTGCCTTCTCTTAATGAAAACGATTATCGTCACGCTCGTTCGCGCTAATCAACGCTCTCAAGGGGGGCTTCCTTTGCGTACCTTCACGCGCACGCTGACCGTCGCCGGCTCCGTAGCCGCGGCCATAGCCGTCGGCGGGCTCACCGCCGCTCATGCGGCCGGAACCACGCTGTCCAAGGGTCATGTCGACGTCCTCGACGTCGAGTACGCCGCCGGCGCCCTGGAACTGCACGTCCACGACGAGTCGGTCACCCCGGGTGTCGAGTACGACCCGGCCGACGTCGTCATACAGGCACTGCCCGCCTCGGCGTACAAGGTCCCGACCGGCGACTGCTACACCCACCTGGGCACCGCGGGCTCGACCGTCTACAGACTCCCGCAGGTCGAGAACACGAACCTGCTGTGGCCGGGGATCTCCGGCGAGCACATCGGTACGGGCGTGTTCCAGAACGACAAGGTGCAGGTGAAGCTCACCTCCGTGTCCGGCCCGGGCAAGATCACCGTCTACAAGAACGGGCTCTGCCCGAAGAACAACCGCTACTACGACAGCGGTGACGCCACCCTCGCCAACACGAAGAACGTCACGGCGGGCGAGCACGACCACGCCAACTGGGTCTTCACCAAGGCCGGTACCTACAGCGCGACCTTCGAGGTCAGCGGCACGCTGACGAACGGCGCCAAGGTCGGCCCGACGACCGCGACCTACACCTTCCAGGCCGGCTGATCCATCGGGCTTCAGGCCCTTTCGACTCCGTGCCGGGGGCGGGCCATGGGCAGCCTGCCCGCTCCCGGCACGGCCGTGGTCCACTGAACTCACCGCTCGAAGGAGACGCCCCGCATGCGGGCCTCACTATCGCGAAGTACGACGCGAGCCGCCGTTGTGACGGCCGTACTGTCCCTGCTCGCCGCTACACCCGTCGCGCTCGCCGCAGAGGACCCGCCCAGGGAGGCACCCGATGGAGAACGCGTCGTCCTGAACGGCGGTCATCTGGACATGGCGGCCCGGCTCAAGGACGGCCGACTGGAGTACCAGATCAAGGACGGGACGGTCGCGGGCAAGCCCGTGTGGCGTGAACCGTCCGATGTTCTGCTGCACTTCGATCCGCGGCATGAGCTCGTCATCCCTCCACGTGAGGAGGTGCCGCAGTTCGAGGGCTTCGGCGAGCCCGGCGAAAGCCTGTGGGTCGACAAGGACTTCGAGGTGAAGGAAGGGCTGCTGTGGCCCGGCTGGAACACCCTGGAGATCCTGCCGGCCGATGTGTCCGGACCTGTGAAGGTCACCTTTCCGAAGATCGAGGGCCCCGGCCGCTTCATCCTCGGCCAGTTCGAGGACGACCCGGAGATGGGTGTACGCATCGGCGTCACCATCGACAGCACCAAGCCCGATCCGGGCTCGGTCGAGCTGCCCGCGAACACGCATGCTCACCCTTTGTGGATTTTCAACAGCAAGGGCGTCTACCGGATCACGATGGAGATGAGCACGACTCTGCCGTCCGGTGAGAAGGTCAGCGACCGGGAGACCCTGGCCGTCGCCGTCGGCGACGTTGACCCGTCGGCGGTCGTACCAGGTGACGGCACTCCGAAGCCCACGCCCACCCCAACCCCCACTCCTACGGCGCCCCCCACAGGGTCCGCCTCCCCCACCGGAACTCCCACCGCCACCCCGACGGTGACAGCGACCGCGACGGCGACGCCCACGGCGTCTCCCTCGCCGACGCCGAGCGCCAGCGTGACCCCGTCCGCGAGCGCGAGCGCGACGCCGTCGGGTGCCGCGGCGCCGGACCCGATCGTTCCGCCCGCCGGCAGTGGCAGCAGCGGTGCGGGCACCGGGTCCGGCGCCATCCTGGCCGGAGGCACCACCACCACGGGCGGCAGCCTGGCCAAGACAGGCGCCGGCGTGGCGCTTCCGGCCGGCATCGCCGCCGCGGCCGTGGTGGCGGGCGGTGCGACCGTGCTGTTCGTGCGCCTGCGCCGGAAGGCGGCCGCGCGATGAGCCGAACGCGACGCACGCGTATGGCTGTCACGGGATTCGTCGCGGCCATCCTCCTGGGCAGCGGGTGCGGTCCGGGATCCGGCGGTGGCTCGGGCGAGGCCGAGCTGACGGTGTCCACGACCACCGGCATCCTCGCCGACCTGGTCCGCAACGTCGGCGGCGACCGGGTGGACGTGACGTCCGTCGTACCGCATCACGGCGACCCGCACTCGTACGAGCCGAGCCCCGGCGACGCCGCCAGGGTCGCGAAGTCGGACCTCATCTTCAGCAACGGGCTGCTGCTGGAAGAGCCCGGCATCATGAAGATGATCCACACCAACAGCCGCAAAGAGACGCCCAAGGTCCCCATCAGCGAGAAGCTGGAGCAGTACGGCGGCACGGTCATCAAGCTCAAAGAGGACCTCGGTCTCAATGTGCTGTGGCTGGGCTGGGCCGTCGAGGGCGAGGTCACGGGCGACGGCTCGCAGGTCCGTACCACCGCCACCAAGCTGGACGGCCCCGGCGACCTGCACGTCTACCTGACGGACACCCTGGGCACCCCGCAGAGCTACATCGACTCCACCGACGGCTTCGACGCCAAGGATTCCTTCACCCTGCCGCCCGAGGCGCACACCCACGTCAACTGGGTGTTCAGCAAGCCGGGCACGTACCGGCTCACCGTGCAGGGCCAGACCGAGACCCTGGACGGGACGAAGGCGCCGATCGGGAGCGGCACCGTCACCTTCGTGGTGGGCAAGACCCCGGCCCCCGCCGGGAAGAGGCTGCTGGACGGCGGACACGCGGACGTCGCGCTCAACGCGCAGACCAAGTCGGTGTACGTACGCTCCGACGACCCGTCCACCGGCAAGCGGACGAACCACCCGGCCGACTCGGTCGTGCTCTCCGTACCGGACCGGGCCAAGGAGGCCGTGCCCAGGGAGGGCGCGTTCCGCTTCCTCGGCAAGCCGGGCGCGGACATCTGGGTGCTGCCGCAGGCGGTCATCGGCAAGCACGTCCACGGCGAGATGGACCCGCACGCCTGGGAGGACGTCACCAACGCCGAGGCGTACGTCCGGCGGATCGAGGCCGAGCTCATCAAGGCCGACCCGGCGGGCAAGGCGGAGTACAAGCGCAACGCCCAGCGGTACCTGAAGCAGTTGGCGGCACTGGACAAGGAAGTGGCCGCCACGCTCGCCACCGTGCCCGAGGCCAACCGCAAGCTCATCACCACGCACGACGCCTTCGGCTACCTCGCGGAGGCGTACGGCATGGAGGTCGCCGGCTTCGTGGTGCCCGTGCCGAACCGGGAGCCCAGCGCGGCCGAGGTGGAGAAGCTCCGCGACACCATCCGGGACAAGAAGGTCCCGGCGGTCTTCCTGGAGCCGAACCTCGCCGCGCGCGCCGACGTCCTGCGCCGGGTCGCCGAGGACGAGGGCGTCCGCATCTGCACGATCTACGGCGACTCCTTCGACGACAAGGTCCACGACTACGTCGCGATGATGCGCCACAACGCGAAGGAACTGGCCCGCTGTCTGGGCCGGGAGGGGAGTTGAGCCCGATGAGGCTCGTACGCAACAGCAGGGTCGCCCTCGCGGCGGCAGGCTTCCTGGCCCTCGGCGGAACGGCCATGACCGTCCCGCCCGGCGAGGAGGAGGCGGCGGTCCCGGTCGTGGCGCCGGTCACCCTGGTCGACGGGGTCCTCAGCCTTGGGACGGGCGGGGTGCTCGACATCGACGACACGCACCGCGTGACCGGGCCCGACGACACGGCCGCCTGGGAACTCACGCCTGCTTGGGACACCACCGGCCTGCCGACCGGGGCGGTACGCGGCGACGGCGTGCGCTGGTCGCTGACCGGTGTCGAGGGACCGGGCGCGCTGAAGGTGTACGAGCCGGGAAGCGCTCCGGATCGGGAGCCCGTCGTACGGTTCGACAGCACCGACGGCCTGCCGGACGGATACGACCTACCCACCGGGGCGCGTGGCGAGACGCGCTGGGTGTTCGACAGGCCCGGCACCTACCAGCTGACGCTCGCGGCGGAGGCCGAGAGCGACGGCGGCCCGCTCGTCGCCGAGACCCGGTACACCATGCGCGTGGGCGACGCGGCCGTGGCTGCTCCCCTGCCGCCCGCTCCCCCCGCCGCTCCCGCGAGCCCTTCCCCCACCGCCCCCGTCGCCGGCGCACCGGCGGACGCGGGTGAGGACCGGCGCCCGGCCACCCCCTCCCTGGCGGGCGCCGGTCCGGCGGTCGCGGCTCAGCGGGTGATCGCGGCGGCCGAGCCCGTGGAGACGGCGAAGAAGGTGCTCGACCAGGGGCACATCGACCTCGCCGCGCGCGTGGCCGACGGGAAGATGCAGGTCCACATCAAGGACGGCACGGTGCCGGGCAAAACGGTCTGGCGTGAGCCGTCGTCCGTCGTGCTGCACGTCAAGCCGCAGGCCAGGAAGGTCATTCCGGCGGCCAAGGACTTCGCCTTCCTGGGCAAGGCAGGCGATCCGGTGTGGCTGCTCGACCAGGTGCAGCAGCCGGGGCTGCTGTGGCCGGGGTGGTCCACTGACAACATGGCGGCCGGCGCGACCAAGGGCGAGGTCGAGTTCAAGCTGGTCAAGGCCGACGGGCCGGGCAACTTCGCGCTGTACAACTACGACGGTCTGTCGGGAGCGACCGTCCGCTTCAACAGCGCGGACGGCGTGCCGGACGCGTTCGGCGTACCGCAGAACACCCACGCCCACGGCGGCTGGGCCTTCGGCAAGGAAGGCGTGTACCGGCTGACGTTCGCCATGTCGGGGACGCTGGCCAACGGTACGAAGGTCAGCGATACGGAGACGATCGCCTTCGCGGTCGGGGCGACCGACCCCAACGGAGTGCAGGTGGGCGGCTCCGGCTCCACCGGTGGCTCCTCGACCGGCGGCACCGCAACGGGCGGAGGTTCCACAGGGGGCACGACAGGCGGCTCCGGAACCGCTGGTGCGACCGGCGGAAGCACCACGAGCGGGACGACCGGCGCGACGACCGGCGGTACCACCGGCGGCTCGACGGGCGGCTCGACGGGCGGTGGCGCGATGGCGTCCACGGGCGCGGGTTCCTCACTGCTGTTCGGCGGGACGGCGGCCGGTCTCGTAGCTGCCGGCGCCGGCGCCGTCTATCTCACCCGCAGGCGTACGGCATGACGGATACCAAGCGGCTGTTGCAGGTGGAGTCCGTATCCGTGGCGCTTGGCGGTCGTATGGCCGTGGAGGACGCCTCCCTGACGGTGTCGGGCGGTGAGCTGGTCGGGCTGCTCGGCCCGAACGGCGCCGGCAAGACCACCCTCCTGCGTGCGGTCCTCGGGCTCGCCGCCACCTCGGCGGGCAGCGTCACCGCCACCGGAACGGTCGGCTACGTACCCCAACGGCACGAGTTTGCCTGGGACTTCCCCATCGATGTCGCGGGCGTCGTGCTCAGCGGACGCACCCGCGCCATCGGCTGGCTCCGGCGGCCCAAGGCACACGACCGCGAGGCGGCCGACCAAGCCCTGGAACTCGCCGGGCTGACCGACCTGCGCCGCCGCCCCATCGGCGAACTGTCCGGCGGGCAGCGCCAGCGCGTCCTGGTGGCCCGGGCGCTGGCGGCCGAGCCACGGCTGCTGCTCCTGGACGAGCCGTTCACCGGAGTCGACGTCCCCACCCAGGACCTGCTCAACGACCTGTTCGGCCGCCTGGCCGCGGACGGCAGAGGACTACTGATGACCACCCACGACCTGGCCGCCGCGGCCCGCACCTGCACGCGGGTCGTGCTCCTGAACCGGACGGTCGTCGCTGAAGGCGGACCCGAACTGCTCGCCGACCCCGAGCAGATGCTGCGGGCTTTCGGGCTCGACCGGGCCATCGGCTCCGTCCGGGCGGAAGCGGGGGCCGCGGCATGAGCGAGCTGCTGGCCTTCTTCACCGACCCCTGGCAACTCCCCTTCATGCAGCGCGCGTTCGCGGTCGCCGCGATCGTCGGCCTGGTGTGCGGCGTGGTGGGCGTGTACGTCGTCCTGCGCGGCATGGCGTTCATCGGCGACGCCGTGGCCCACTCGGCCTTCCCCGGAGTCGCGCTCGCGTACGCCTTCCAGGGCAACCTGCTGCTCGGCGGGGCGGCGGCCGGCGCGACGACGGCGGTGCTGATCGCCATCGTCTCCCAGAACCGCCGGCTCAAGGAGGACACCGTCATCGGCGTCTTCTTCGCCTTCGCCTTCGGGCTCGGCATCGTCCTGGTCTCGACGCGCGACAGCTGGACGACGGACCTGTCGTCCTTCCTGTTCGGCCAAGTCCTCGCGGTCGACTCGTCCGACGTCTGGCGGGTGGCCGGCATCGGCGCCGTACTCGTCGCGACCGTCCTCGCCCTGCGCAAGGAACTCGTCGCCGTCACCCTCGACCGCGAAACGGCCCGCGCGGCCGGACTGCCGGTCCTCCGCCTCGACATGACGCTCTACATCGTCGTGACGGCCACCATCGTGATGTCCCTGGAGGCCGTCGGCAACATCCTCGTCCTGGCCCTCCTCATCACCCCGGCCGCCACGGCCCGGCTGCTGACCGAACGCCTGTGGGCCATGACCCTGCTCGCCTCGGCCTTCGGCTGCGCGGGCAGCCTGGCGGGACTGTACGTCAGTTACGCCTACGACCTGGCGGCCGGCGGCTCCATCGTCGTGGTCCTGACCGCGTTCTTCGCCCTCGCGTGGGTGCTCGCACCCAGGCACGGACTGGTGGCACGACTGCGGTCGACGGCCGACGCCGGCGCCCGGGCCATCGGTCCCAAGCCGACCGCCGCCGGGAGTACCTGACTCCTTCGGCGGTGAGCAGACCTCCGGGCTGGGCAGTGGTCGCAGCCACGGCACTGCCCAGCCCGGACCGTACCGACGCGAACGAGGGAGACCGCCATGACCGAGCGCACCGTACGGCTGGACCTCGGCACCGTCCAGGAGACCCTTCTGATCCCCCTGTACGGCCGGGCTGTGGAGAACCGCAAGGAGGACGCGGCGCTACGGGACGCACGCGCCGAGGAGATCGTGGCCTCGATCGCGTACGACTTCGCCCGCTTCGACAACCTGCCCAGCCTCATCGGCACCGTGCTGCGCACTGCCCTCTTCGACCGGTGGGTCACCGACTTTCTCGGCGCGCACCCCGGCGGCACGGTGGTGGAGATCGGCACGGGGCTCAACACCCGTTTCGAGCGCGTCGACAACGGCCGGGCCCAGTGGTTCGACCTCGATCTGCCCGACGTCATCGCCCTGCGCCGTGCGTTCTTCCAGGACGTGCCGCGCCGGCGGATGATCGCCGCCTCCGTGACGGACGGCTCCTGGACCGCGGACGTGGCCCGGCTCTCGGACGGCCCGTACTTCTTCAGTGCCGAGGCGGTGCTGCCCTTCCTGGACGAGACCGACGTGCGGCACGTCGTCGACCTGATCGCCGAGCGCTTCCCCGGCTCCTTGCTGGCCCTGGACACCGCCGGACCCACCATCATCGCCAACCAGGACGCCCACGACGCACTGAGCAAGGTCGAAGCCCGGATGCGCTGGGCATGCGCCGACCCCGCCGAGCTCGTCCAGTGGCGGCCGGGCACGCGTTTGCTCGCCTCGCACACGCTGAGCAGCCTGCCGCCACAGATGTACGACAGCTTGCCCACCGGCTATCAGGCCATGCTCAGTGAGCTGGCCGCACAGCGACTGCCGCAGGTCGAGGAGTACCGCCTCAGTCTCCTACAGCTCCCGTGACACCGTCCCGCGGATCACACCGCTCATCACGCCGGCGCTCCCGACGCCCGCGCGAAGGGCCCGGAGCACGCTGGACACGATCACACCGAACATGCTTACGGCGGCCGCGGAGGGCCGGGCGGCGCCTCCTGGCGCACCGCGGCGCAGGCGACGGCCCACTGTCTCACCGGTTGTGCGATCGGTGAGATCTCGGGCATGGCCATCGGCACCGCCCTGCGCTGGAGCAACGCGCCGACCATGGTGCTGGCGATCTTCCTCGCCTTCCTGTTCGGCTACTCCTTCACCGTGTACGCGGTCCGTAAGGCGGGCCTGGGATTCAAGGCTGCTGTCCGCACGGCGCTCGCCGCCGACACCGTGTCATCGCCGTGATGGAGCTGGTGGACGCCCTCATTACCGCCCTCACTCCCGGCGCCGTGGACGCGCACCTTTCCGACGGGCCGGAACCCGCGTCAAGTCGGCGTCCTCAGCTGTTGATCATGTCGCGCGCCTGGGCGTAGACCGTGGCGTCGGTGAGCAGTCCGTTGTGGCTCAGGCAGGCCGTCTGCGTGTTCCTGGCACCCGAAAGGGCCACGCTGCTGTCGGGGTTGATGACCGTGTCGCAGGGCGACCACCACGTCGCGTAGCGCGGGCTTCCCGGTGTCTCGTCGCCGGAGTTGAGCGCGGTCAGGAAATCCGATCCGACGCGCATCTCGTAGCACGAGGTGTCGAAGCAGCTGTTGGCCGTGTCCGTTCCGTGATTGGGTCCGCCGAGCGATACCCAGGCCTCGGTCTTCGCGTCGCCGCCGAGGTTCTTGGCGTAGTGGCGCGAGGAGAGGCCGCCCATGGAGTGGGTGACCACATCGACCTTCGCCGCTCCCGTGGCGGCGAGCAGCCGGTCGACCTCGCCGGCCAGTTGCTCGGCGGTGGTGGCGTTGGACTGCCGGGAGTCGTAGCTCCACTGATCGAGGTGCGATGCGGGCCAGCCGTCGTTCTTGAACCGGCTCACCATGGTGTCCCAGTTCGACGCGCTGCCGTTGTAGCCGTGTACGAACAGGATCGGATTGCTGGAGGGCCTGTACGTCGACGTGTCGGCCGCGGCGGCCGGAGCCATGGCCGGCAGGGCGAGCAGAAGGGCGGCGGCGGCGACAGCAGGCACGATCAGGTGGCTTCTCATGGTTACCTCACGGAGTTCCGGGCGAGCAGGGACAGCCATGGGGGGCGGCGGGCTGGGGAAGCTGTGAAGCCAGCTGTCGTCCGGGTCGCGGAAAGACCGAAGGCACCAGTGCCGTACGAGGGTGCCGAAAGGTTACTGCCGGGTATCCGGCAGATGGCAAGACGCGTGCGCCAAATACTTCGCGACCGGTCGCCACCGCCCCTGCCTCGTCCTCCTCCTCGTCCTCCTCCTCGCCCTTCTCCTCGTCCTCGTCCTCGTCAGGCGACGCAGGAGGGCCGGAAGGTCTGGTCGGCCGGACCCGTACGCTCCAGCGCGTGCAGGACCCACTGGTGGACCACCGGGTCGTTGGGCGCCTGGTCGTGCTCGATGACATTCAGCGGGCACGCGTCCTGGAGCGTGACATTGGTGACCTCGCGGGCCGATCCGTCCAGGAAGGCGCTGGTGTAGGGCGTGACGACCTCGTCATACCTGGTGGTGACGACGGTGTAGTCAGGACCGGCCGGCGTCTCGTCCTTGGCGTTGAGGCCGGTCAGGAACTCCGAGCCCGCCTGTTGTTCGTCACACGCCGGGCAGGCCGCGTTCTCCAGACCGGCAGGCCGTACGAGCACGGTCTCCGTCCCGTGGTTCGACGGAACTATCCCGACCAGGTCGTCGACCTTCGTCGCGCCGCCGAGGTTCTTGATGTAGTAGCGGGGCATCATTCCGCCCTGGCTGTGGCCGACAAGGTCGACCTTGCGCGCGCCGGTCGCCCCGAGTACCGCGTCGACGAACGAATCGAGTTCCTTCGCCGACTCGGCGATGGGCCCCATGGCGTTGCCACCGTAGTTCAGCGCGAAGACGCAGTACCCCTCGCTCTTCAGCTTGGGGCTGAGCGTCGGCCAGTTCTTGGCCATGTTCTCGAACGTGCCGTGTACGAGAACGACCGGATCCGGGTGCTCGGCACCGGGCTTGCAGGACCAGTCATTGGCGCCCGGCGGAGAGACGTCGGTGGTGTCGCCGACGGCGGAGGGAAGGGGGGAGGCGACGGTTGCGGTGACCGCGAGAGCGGCGGCGGTCAGGATGGAGCGCAGTCTCGACACGGGGGTGTCCTTCTGAGGCGAACGGGATCGGGAACCACAGTGGTGACTGCGGCGGTTCGTCGGGAGCCATGTCCGGCTCGCGAGCGGTGTCCGGGTCGGGAGCCATGTCCGGGGCGGGAGCCGTGTCCGGCTGCCCCGGGAGAACGGCGCTGTTTCGCGGCCGTTCGCCGGGGCGCGGGGGCTGGCTCCCTTGAGGACCAGACCCGAACACCGTTCGGCAATGTCGTGCGGTGCGGCGATTTTGCGCGGATGTTACTCGCCTGTCAACCCTCGGATGATTGGCGATTACTCCCCCGCTCCTTTAGCCGACACCCGCCCGCCACTTGTGCCCGATCGCTCGAAGCATCGCGGAGTACAACCGCAGGTACCGGAAGGGCTTGATGCCGCCATGCATACGACGGGGCTCGAAGGCAATCAGCTGGTGGGCACGAGGTACGGCGCCAGAGGCCGCCGGCCACCTTCACCGGTACAACGAACGGCACAGAGGCGTAGTGATCGTGCATGTCGAACTGCGCTCAAGGGCGTGACACAGCGGGTCGCGATGGGTTTGGAGCGCATCCTCCCGGCTTACGTCGCGGTCATAGAGGTGCGTGAGCGGGTGAACGCCCCGCCCTGTCGCCTCGTACTCCAGGGTGACGTTGTGACCACCGTGGAAGGGGAAGGGAACCCGAATGACCGGATCGCAGGGGACCAGCAGGGCAGTGGCGCGCCGCACCGTCGTCGCGGCGGCGGCGGGCGGGGCGGGGCTGGCGGCCGTGCTCACCGCGTGCGGAGGCCCGGACAGCCCGGCCGGGTCCGCTGCCGGGCAACCGGCGGCCGGGGGCACGACGGGGGCGGGGACCGGCGGGAGCACGGGGGGCGGCGGCGGGGGCCAGGTGCTGGCGAAGACGGCCGACATTCCCGAGGGCGGCGGCAAGGTGGTCGGCAAGGTCGTGGTGACCCAGCCGAGAGCGGGTGAGTTCAAGGCGTTCTCGGCCACATGCACGCACGCGGGCTGCGCGGTCAAGGACGTCGCCGACGGGGTCATCAACTGCCCCTGTCACGGCAGTCAGTTCGACGCGACGGACGGCAGCGTCAAGGCCGGTCCGGCGACCTCGCCGCTGCCTGCCGCGCGCATCACGGTCGATGGCGACTCGATCAAGCTCGCATGACGGTGAGGTGGCGGTCCCGGTCGCGGTCCGGTCGTGGACGTGGGCGCGGACGCGGACGCTGCGGCAGCCGAGGCCGTCGTCCGTGGCGGTGACCGTGGCCGCCGGCACGACGTGTTGCGGTCCATCGCGGGGGCGCGGTCGGACGAAAGGCCTCCACGATGGTGCCGGCCGGGACCACCACCGTATGGCCGAGGTGCACCGCGCCGTGCTCCGTGGCGGCCGGCCACCATGGCCGCCGACCGCCACGACCCCTCAGCTGCTCACCGACCGCCCCACCTCCCGAAGCGCCGCCACCGCCGCCCTGATCGACGGGCGCCGGTCCGCGTCCGTCCGCCACACCGCGTGGATGTGGCGCCGCATCTGATGGCGTACGGGCACGAGGACGACGCCCTCCGGTACGGCCCCCCGCCCCAGCCGCGGCGTGACACAGACCCCCAGCCCCGCCTGGATGAGGGCCAGTTGCGTATGGTGCTCCCCGGCCAGATGCGCGATCCGTGGTTCGATGCCCTTCGAGCGCAACGTGAACATCAGCCACTCGTAACAGAATTCGCCCTCCGGCCAGGACACCCACTCCTCGTGCGCGAGCTCCTCCAGATCGAGCTGCGCCCGTCCCGCGAGGGGATGGCCGGCGGGCAGCGCCACATCGGCGGCGTCGTCCAGCAGGTGCTCCCTGGCCAGCCCGGCCGGGACCGGCAGCCGCTTGTTGCTCCAGTCCAGCACCACCGCCAGGTCCATGTCGCCGCGCATCACGTGCCGGATTCCGTGCTCGGGCTCCAGCTCGCTGGTGCGGACGGCGAGGTCGGGGTGGTCCCTCCGCAGCGCGCGAACGGCCCCTGGGAACAGCCCGCGCGCCGCCGTCGGGAACCCGGCCAGCCGCACCTCGCCCACCACCTGGCCGCGCTGCGCCTCGATATCCGCCTGCGCCAGCTCCACCTGGGACAGGATGCGCGCCGCGTGGTCGGCGAGCAGACGGCCGGCGTCGGTCAGCCGCACCCCGCGCCCGTTCTTCGCCACCAGCTGCTGCCCCACCTCCCGCTCCAGCTTGGCGAGTTGCTGCGAGACCGCCGAGGTCGTCACGTGCAGACCGTCCGCCGCGCCGCTCACCGAGCCGTGCCGGGCGAGGGCGTCCAGGGTCCGCAGGCGCTCCAGGTTCAACATGTAAGCAATGCTAAGCGAACACCCCAAGCATAATTCGCTTGTCCTACGACATGGCTGACCGCCAAGGTGTTCGGCATGAGCACCGCAACCTCTTCCCGTTCGCTGCCCGCCACCCCGCCCCGGAGGCACGCAGGTGCGCCGCCCGCACCCCGCCGCAGCATCGACTGGCGTATCCGCTTCGCGGTGCTCTCCCTCATCTGGGGGTTCAGCTTCCTCCTCATCAAGGTGGCGACCCAGGCGTACGCCCCCTTCCAGGTCACCTTCGGTCGGCTGCTGTTCGGTACGGGCGTCCTGGCGGTTGCCATGGCGGTGAGGAAGGCGGGGCTGCCGCGCGGCGCGCGCACCTGGGGGCATCTGACGGTGGCCGCGTTCTTCCTCAACGCGCTGCCGTTCTCGCTCTTCGCGTACGCCGAGCTGACCATCCCGTCCACGCTCGCCGGTATCTGCAACGCCACCTCGCCGCTGTGGGGCATGGCGCTGTCCCTGGTCGCCCTCTCGGAGGACCGCCCCACGCGCCGCCGGGTGGCGGGTCTCGGGATCGGCTTCATCGGTGTCCTGACCGTGCTGGGTGCCTGGCAGGGCTTCTCCGGGCTGGACGTCACCGGGACCGTGATGGCCCTGCTCGCCTCGCTCAGCTACCCGATCGGCTGGATCTACGTGCGCCGTACGCTCGCCGGCCGCAGCGAGTCGCACCTCTCGCTGACCGGCGCGCAGCTCCTGCTGGCCACGCTGCAACTGGCGGTGGTGACCCCGCTGTTCACCACCTGGCCGACCACCTTCCCGGTCCTCCCGCTGCTCGCGGTGGTAGCCCTGGGCACGCTCGGTACGGGCCTGGCCGTACTGCTCCAGTACGGGATCGTCGCCGAGGTCGGTCCGACCACCGGCCAGATGGTCACCTACTTCATCCCGGTCATCGCCACCGCCGCCGGCGTCACCCTCCTGAACGAGGGCCTCACCTGGAACACGCCGGTCGGCGCGCTGATCGTGCTGGCGGGAGCGGCCCTCACCCAGAACCGCCCGAGGCCGGCGGCACCTCAGCCGTAACGCCGCGCCTCAGCCGTAACGCCGCGCCTCAACCATGACGCGGCGGCGCCTCGGCCCTGACCCAGAGCGGCCCAAGTCCGGCGATGGCCTCAGCCGTAACTGCGCGCCGCGACCGGGCCGACCGCCGCCGTCACCGCGTCGGCGAGCGGTCCGATGTCCGCCACCGGCAGGCCGGAGACGGTGATCCGTACGCCCGGCCCGGCGGCCAGCCGGAACCGTGCTCCCGGCGCGACCGCCCACCCCGCGTGCAGCAGGCGCGCCACCGCCCCGGTCTCGTCGGCCACCGGCACCCATACGTTCATCCCGCTGCGCCCGCGCGCCTCGACGCCCCGCTCCCCCAGTGCCCGTACGAGCGCGTCCCGCCGCTCCCCGTACGCCGCCGCGACCGCCCGCGCGTCCACGGCGCCCGTCTCCCACAGGTGCGCGACCGCGCGCTGCAACAGCCGGCTCACCCAGCCGGGCCCGAGCTGCTGCCGTCCGAGCACCCGGTCGACGGTGACCGCGTCGCCGGTCAGGGCGGCGACCCGTAGATCGGGGCCGTACGCCTTGGCGACCGACCGCACGAAGGCCCAGTGGCGCGTCGCGCCCGCCAGCGGACGCGGCGGTACGTCGACGAAGCCGTGCCCGTGGTCGTCCTCGATCAGGAGCACGCCGGGCCGTGCCTCCAGGACCCGCCGCAGCTGGGCCGCCCGCGCCGCGCCCACCGCCGCGCCCGTCGGGTTCTGCGCCCGGCACGTCACGATGAGCGCCCGCGCCCCGGCGGCGAGCGCCCGCTCCACCTCGGCCGGCAGCGGCCCCTCGTCGTCGAGGGCGACCGGCACGGGCTTCAGCCCGAGGGCCGGTACGAGGTCGAGGAGGCTGCCCCACCCGGGGTCCTCCAGGGCCACCGCGTCCCCGGGTCGCAGGTGCGCGGCCAGCACCCGTTCCACGGCGTCCAGCGAACCGGACGTGACGGCGACCGGCCCGTCCGGCACCCCGTCGGCGGTCAGCGCGGCGCGGGCGAGTCGCTCGAAGTCCTCGTCCACGGGCGCCTGGCCGTACAGCGCGGGGCGGTCGTCGTTGTGCCGCGCGGCGGCGGCCAGCGCGTCGCCCAGCGGCGGCAGCAGCGCGGGGTCGGGGTTGCCCTCCCCCACGTCCCGCACGCCCGCGGGCGCGTCGATCCGGATGGCCCCGCGCGCGGTGGTGGCCGGACGCGGGCGCACCCGGCTGCCCCGGCGCCCGGCGGTCTCGATCACCCCGCGCTCGCGCAGGGTGCGGTAGGCGGCCGCGACGGTATTGGGGTTGACGCCGAGAGCGGCCGCCAACTCCCGCATGGGCGGCAGCAGTCGGCCCGGTTCCAGCGCACCCGTACCCACGCCGTGCTCCACGCTCGCGGCGATCTCCGATGCGCGACGGCCCTCGATCCGATACTCTCCTAGCACAAACCAGATTATGCACTAGTGCAATGGAGTACGCAATGCCGGAGACCACCGTGGCCGAGGCGTCCTACGAGCCGACCGACCGCACCGTCCCCACCCGCTCCCGCGACAGGGCCTCCTACGACCGCGCCCTGGTGCACGCGATACTCGACGAGGCGTACGTCTGCCACCTCGGCTTCGTCCGCGACGGCGCGCCGGTCGTCCTGCCCACCCTGTACGGCCGGGTCGGCGAGCGCCTCTACGTCCACGGCTCCACCGGCTCGCGCCCGCTGCGCATGGCGGGCGAGCCGGAACCCGGCCTGGCCGTCTGCCTGACCGTCACCCACGTCGACGGCCTGGTCCTGGCCCGCTCCGCCTTCCACCACTCCATCAACTACCGCTCGGTCGTGGTCCACGGCACCGCCCACCAGGTCACGGACCCCGACGAGAAGCGCACCGCGCTCGACGCCCTGGTCGACCATGTCGTCCCGGGCCGCTCCCGCGACTCGCGCCCGGCCAACGCCAAGGAACTGGCCGCCACCGCGGTCCTCCGCCTCGACCTCGCGGAGGTGTCCGCCAAGCTCCGCACCGGCGGCCCGAGCGACGACCCGGAGGACCTCACGCTTCCTCACTGGACGGGCGTCCTGCCGCTCACCAGCGCCTACGGCACGCCCATTCCGGCCGCCGACCTCGACCCGGCCATCGCCCTCCCCGACTACCTCACCGCCCTCTGACCCCGGGGCCTCGGGCCCCAGGGCCTCGGGGCCCGGGCCGGGTTTCGGTACGGCGCGGGGCGGGGGAACACGCCCCCGCCCCGCGCCACTGGACGCTCAGGCCACCGGCCCCGCGCCACAGGGCACTCAGGCCACCGCCTCCGCCCGCCCTCGTCCCGCCGCGAGGCGCGCCTCGGCGACCGCCAGCCCGGCCACCGCCGTGAGCAGCAGCAGCGTGCCCGCGACCGTGGCCGTGGTCAGCCGCTCGTCGAGCACCGTGACCGCGATGAGGGCCGCGCTCACCGGCTCCAGGAGCATGATCACCGAGACGGTCGCGGCCCTCACCACGGCCGCGCCGGCGAAGTACAGCGCGTACGCCAGGGCGGTCGGCACAGCCGCCACGTACGCCAGCAGCCCGACCACCGTCGCGAGGTCGGCGGTCTGCGGGACGAGCCCCTCGGCCGCCGCCATCGGCAGCAGCCCGACCGCGCCCACCGCGAAGGCCCAGGTGCTTGTGGTCAGCGGGTCGGCGCCGCCGCCGTCCCGCCCAAGCCACCGCGTGGACAGCGTGATCGCGGCATACGCGGCGGCCGACAGCAGCGCGAGGCCCACCCCCGCGGGCCGCACGGTCCCAGCCTCACCGCCGAGCACCAGCACGGCGAGTCCGGCCAGGGCGCCAGCGACCGCCGTGACACCGCCGGCCCCGAGCCGCTCGCCCATGGTCAGCCGCGCGCCGAGCGCGATGAGCACGGGTCCGGCGCCCAGGGTGACGACGGTGCCGACCGCCAGGCCGGTCGCCTCGACGGCGGCGAAGTAGGCGCTCTGGAAGACGGTGAGGCCGATCCCCGTACCGAGGACGCGCAGCACCCGCCGCCCGCGCGGTTCGGCGGGCCTCGCCGGAGCGCCGCGGCCACGCCGCACGGCCAGCGCGGCGAGCAGCAGCGCGAGTCCGCCGGCGCAGCGCCAGAAGGACAGGGCCAGGGGACCGAGGTCACTGATCGCGAACACGACGGAGGCCGCGGCCCCCGCGGTCCCCCACGCGACTCCGGCGACGATGAGATAGAAGAGACTCCGCCCGACAGACATACCTGTGGACGCGGAGGAGGAATTCGACACGTGACTTCTCCGTGGAAGACCGATGGTTGGCCGCTCGACTCCGCACGCGGGCAGCGACGAACCGCCCGGGGACTGCCCGGGCCGGTCTTCGTCAGGAGCAGGAGTACGGGTTCAGGACCTCAGGAGCCCCGAACCGGTAGGGGGTGCCGCCCGCGTTACGCGGCAGGCGGCGGAAGTACGGTCGAATGCATGATCGTCACCTTACGTGGTGGTCCGTCCGGCCGACAACTCCCCCTCGGGCACCACCTGCTCCGACCCGGCCACCGGCCCGGACGGCGCCTTGGGCGCCGACGACTGGGCGATGAAGGCGCCGAGGAGCACCACCGCCCCGCCCAGGATCTGCGGCGCCGACAGGTGCTCCTTGAGCAGGACCCACGCCAGCACGGTGGCGATGACCGCCTCCAGACACGCGACCACGCCCGCCACCTGCGGGGAGAGCCTGCGTACGGAGATGACACCGGTGACGTACGCGAGGACGGTGGCGATCAGGACGACCCACCCGAGCAGCAGCCAGGCCGGAGCCATGGTGCCGCCCATGTCGGCGCCGCCGGCCAGCACGGACCAGTCCATGCCCCATGGCCGGGCGACGACGGTGAGGACGATCGTGCCGAAGAGCAGCCCGTACGCGATGACACCGAGCGGATCGGCGGGCTGCGAGCCGTCGCCGCCCTGGTCGGAGAGGACGAAGTAGCCGACCTGGCAGCAGGCGGCGCCCAGTGCGAGCAGCAGCCCGACCGCGTCGAAGCTCAGCCCGGACCACACCTCCACGACGCAGGCGAGCCCGCCGACCGCGAGGACCACACCCAGCGCCGCGGCGCGCGTCACGGGCCGGCGCTGCACGAACCGCACCCACCCGAGCACGAGCGCCGGGGCGAGGTACTCGATGAGCAGCGCGACCCCGACGGGGATACGGGAGATGGCCGCGAAGTAGCAGGCCTGTACGCCCGCGACGGCGAGCAGTCCGAAGCCGGCCAGCAGCGCGGGCCTGCGGCGCAACAGATCGCGGTGGCGCCACGCCACGGGCAGCATGACGAGCGCGGCGCCGGCCACCCGTAGCCACACCACGTGCAGCGGGTCGAGCCCCGCCTCGATCAGCGGCTTGGCCGCGACACCTGATCCACCGAATGCGAACGCCGAGGCCAGGGCGAGTCCCAGGCCGGCGCTTCTCCCCTGAGACGCGTGCATCGGCACATCATGACAGCAGCTCGTCAGCAGCGTAAGGGCCGTTACACCTGTTGAGACGGCTACCCGATCCGGGACGCCGGCGAGGCGTGTCGACCCCCGCGCGGGTGAGGATTTCGACCGCCCGGCACCCGGGATCGGCGGCCGGCGCGGCGAGCAGATCACGCCCGCCCACGCGCGGATCGTCCCGCCTCCCCGCCCGCTCCAGGGCGCCCTCCATCGCGGCGACGGCGGCGGGGGACCGCCCGGGCATGTCCGCCCGCGTCAGCAGCGGTACGGTCCCGGAGTCCTCGACCGCCCCCTGCCCGCGCAACCCGTATCCGATGCTGCGCTGCACCAGGCGCGTCCCACGGAAGTCGGGCGCACGCGACCGCTTCCTCCTCCTTACGGATAAGACCGCGGCCTTACGGATGAGACCGCGGCTCCGCCGGCGTGCCCTGACGGCGCGGGAAGCCGCCGGCGATCGTTTCGAGGCCAGGAACGCCGAATTGGCCTTGGCCCGCGGCTTCGCCCCGCCCCTACGGTCAGGTCCATGCGGATTCGAATCGTCGACGCGTTCACCGACCGTCCCTTCTCCGGCAACCCGGCGGGGGTCCTGCTCCTGGACGCCTTCCCGGACGACCACTGGCTCCAGAAGGTCGCCGCGGAGGTCAACCTCTCCGAGACGGCTTTCGCCCACCCGCTGCCCGCCGGCTCAGCGGCCGACTGGGCGCTGCGCTGGTTCACCCCGGTCACCGAGGTCGACATGTGCGGCCACGCCACGCTGGCCACCGCGCACGTCCTGCACACCACCGGCCGCGCGAGCGGACCGGTGCGCTTCGCCGCCCGGTGCGGCATCCTCTCCGCGACCGCGGCGGAGGACGGCTCCATCACGCTGGACTTCCCGACCTCACCGCTGACGCCCATCGAGGGTCCGGACGGGCTCGCCAAGGCGCTGGGCGCCGAGGTGGTCGGGGTTCACGCCACCGCGGGCCACATCGGTGACCTCCTCGTCGAGCTGCCGGACGAGCGCGCGGTGCGGTCCCTCATGCCGGATCTCACGGCGCTCGCGACCATGTCGGACCGGGGCATCATCGCCACCGCCGCCGCCGAGGACCCCGGGCGCGGCTACGACTTCGTCTCCCGCTGCTTCTTCCCCGCCGTCGGCATCGGCGAGGACCCGGTGACGGGCAGCGCGCACACCGCCCTCGCGCCCTTCTGGTCCGCCCGTTTCGGCCGCGACGAGCTGACCGGCCTCCAGGGCGGCGCCAGGACCGGCCTGGTCCGTACGGCGCTGCGCGGCGAGCGGACGCTGATGACCGGCACCGCGGTGACGGTCATCGAGGGCGACCTGCTCGCGTAACCACCAGGCCGTAGGCACAGCAGCTGTAGGCACAGCAGGGGGCGTACGCCACACCCGTACGCCCCCCAGGCGACCCTCACGGCGTCGGCAGCCACCCCACCCGGCCCGCCAGCAGCGCGTATCCGACGAACGCCACGATGTCGAGCAGCGCGTGGGCCACCACCAGCGGCCCCACCCGCCCCCACCGCCGGTACAGCAGCACGAAGACGACGCCCATCACCATGTTCCCGATGAACCCGCCGATGCCTTGGTACAGGTGGTAGGAGCCCCGCAGCACCGAGCTCGCCACCAGCGCGGCCATCGGCGTCCACCCCAGCTGCCCCAGTCTGCGGAGCAGATAGCCGACGACGATGACCTCCTCCAGTACGGAGTTCTGCACCGCCGACAGGATCAGTACCGGGAACTTCCACCACACCTCCGGCAGCGACTCGGGCACCACGGTCAGGTTGGCCCCCGCGGCCCGTGCCACCAGGTAGAAGGCGAGCCCCGCGCTGCCGATGCCGGCGGCAATCAGCGTCCCGCGCCCCAGGTCCGACCACGGGCGGCCGCGGTCGAAGCCGATCGCCCGCAGCCCCGCCCCTTCCCTCAGCAGCAGGTGCGCGACCAGCGCCACCGGCACCAGCGCCGTCGCGATCCCGAACAGCTGCCAGGCCAGGTCGAGCCAGGGGCGCCCCGGCGCGTACGAGGCGTTGAGCGTCGCCGCCTGGTCCTTCAGGCCGCCGGGTCTCGTCACCGAGCCGATGAAGCTGATCAGCGCGGAGACGGCACTCGCGCCCAGCGAGAGGGCCAGGACGAGCAGGGTCTCGGACCGCAAGGTCCGCACCGGCACGCCCTCTGCGGGAAGAGATTCAGCCACCTACTCGCACACCTGCCTCGGTCGGGCGTCCGCGCGCCGCCACCGCCATGGGACGTCATAGCTTGCCCGACGATCCCACGGCGTACGCGACCGGGGCGCCGCACCGGTGGCCAGGCGCCTCTACCCGGGTCAGCGCCTCCGCCCGGGTCAGCGCCTCCACCCGGGTCAGCGCCTCCGCCCGGGTCAGCGCGACCGCTCGGCGCGCTCTCCCGGGAATCCCACCGGCCAGGTGTGCACCGGGTCGCCCTGACGCATCAGCCGGCTGTACTGCCGGGTGGTCGCGGCGAGCGCCGCATCGCGCTCCAGCCCCGCTTCCAGCGCCCGGTGGAAGGTGTCGACCTGCCAGGACGCGCCGTTCACCCCGCGCCTGCACCGCTCCTCGATGATCCCGAGGTACCGGTCGCGGTCGGCGGGTTCGATGCCCCAGGCGTCGAGGCCGACCGCGGCGAGCGGCAGCAGTTCGTCCCGTACCAGCTTCACGACCGGCACCGTGGTGACCCCGCCGCTCCGGCCGGGGCGCGGCCAGCGCAGTTCGGCGTCGATGCCGTACCGGCCGGCGGTGTCGAAGTTCCGCGCGGCGTCGGCGAACGGCAGCCGCTTCCAGACGGGCCTGGCCTCCTCGGCGAGCGCGCGGACCAGACCGTAGTAGAAGGCCGCGTTGGCGATCACGTCGTCGACGGTCGGCCCGGCGGGCAGCACCCGGTTCTCCACGCGCAGGTGCGGGACGCCGTCCACGACCCCGTAGACGGGCCGGTTCCAGCGGTAGACCGTGCCGTTGTGCAGGACGAGTTCCTGGAGGGACGGCGTGCCGCCCTTGTCGAGGACCCGCAGCGGCTCCTCGTCGTCGCAGATGGGCAGCAGGGCGGGGAAGAACCGTACGTTCTCCTCGAAGAGCTCGTAAGCCGAACCGACCCACCGCTCGCCGAACCAGGTCCGCGGCCGCACGCCCTGCGCCTGGAGTTCGGGCGGCCGGGTGTCGGTGGCCTGGGTGAACAGCGGCGGGCGGGACTCGCGCCACAGCTCGCGGCCGAACAGGAACGGCGAGTTGGCGCCGACCGCGATCTGTACGGCGGCGATGGCCTGCGCGGCGTTCCACACGTCGGCGAACCGCTCAGGGGTGACCTGGAGGTGCAGCTGTACGGAGGTGCACGCGGCCTCGGGGGCAATGGAGCCGGCGGTGCTGCTCAGCCGTTCCACGCCGTCGATGTCGAGCGTGAAGCTCTCGCCGCGCGCGGCGACGATCTGGTCGTTGAGCAGCATGTAGCGGTCGACGTCCGAAAGGTTTCCGGAGACCAGATCCTGCGGGCCCAGAGTCGGCAGAATTCCGATCATCACAATGCCGGCATCGACCTCCTGCGCCTTGCGGTGCGCATATGCCAGCCCCGTGCGCAGCTCCTCGGCGAGCTGGTCGAAGACGCGCCCGCCGAGCCGGTGCGGCGCGATATTCACTTCCAGGTTGAACATTCCCAGTTCCGTCTGGAAATCGTGACTCGCGATGCGCTCCAGCACCTCGGCATTCATCATCCGCGGCATGCCGTCCGCACCCGCGAGATTCAGCTCGATCTCCAGGCCCATGAGATTCCGCGGCCGGTCGAACCTCTTCTCGGCAAGAAGGCGCTCCAGGCCCGTCAGGCACTCCTGCAACTTCCTGCGGTACCTCTGCCGATCGGACAGGTCGATTCCGCCTGCCGCGATCTTCTCACCCATCGAAGCGTCCTTCCTCGAGTGGGCAGCGCGCGGCATGCGCCGCTTCAACGTCACGGACGATAATGCCCAGCCGGACTGATCTGTAACTCCCCCGTGGACAGCACCTGGACGGTAGGCTGGATACGCCAGCCGTCCGGCACATTCCGAAGGCATGCGGCAGCGGGCAGTTACCACCCGCAAGACCGCCCGCAAGTCCGCCGGAAGGCCGCCGGAAGTCCGGCCGCACGTGCGGCGGGAAGTCCGCCGGAAGTCCGCCCGGCGGCGAGCGGCGGGGCAGGACGGAACACCGGCCACATTCGGCCTACCGCCTGCGCGGCAACACCGCTGGCCGAGACCCCGGCATCACGGGAAATCCCCAGAAACTTCGCATAAGAAAGACCGGATACGGCCTTGTCGGTAATATCGGCGGCGGCTAGCGGAAACAACGCGTGAACACGCGTCGTATAAACTCCGCGAACGAGGCAGAGAGTCGCGCCCGGCCATCGCCCGCCGGCCCCCCTCTGACCCCGAAGCTGACAGTGCCGTCCGCACCTTCCCTGGCATCACCCCTGTCTCTTTACTGAGAGGCGACCCACCATGCCGCTCCACGTCTCCGCCGCCCCCGCGCCTGCCCTCCGCAGTGTCCTCGCGGCCCTCGGCTCCCCCGCCGTCCGCGAGGCACACACGCCCGCTCTGCGCTCCGTCCAGGGACCGCTGAGCCCCGAACTCCCGCTTCCCGTCCATGTGCTTGACGTACGCGACCAGCTCGTGCCGCCCGCCGGCACACCGCGCACCCGACTGGCCGGCTGGCGGTTCCTGATCCGCGGCGGCGACCGGCCGGTCGCGGCCGCGGACACCATGCTCACCCCCGACGGGTGGGCGTTCTCGCATTTCTTCGAGGGCCCCTATCTCGCTTCCACGGAGCGCGCCCTGCGCCAGGCGGAGGCCATGCCCTCCCGTTACCAGCCGCGCCTGCTGTCCGTACCCGAGCTGTACATGCTGACCCTGTGGCTGCACGGGGACACCGACGCCGACCCGGCCGCCGGTTCCCCCGCCGCCACCGATCTGCTGGTCCCGCTGGCCCCCGCGCCCCCCGGGATCGCCCCGCACCTGCCGTACCGGGTAGCCGACCTGCTGCCCGTGCTGACGCTGCGGCTGGTGCCGCCACCGCTCCTGGAGTCAACGGCCTGATGACCCACCCCTCCGTTCGGACTAGCCCGGTGAGGCCATCACGAACCACCCAAAGGGACAGTGCGGTTGGGCTGAACCATCCGCGCGGGTGACACGTCATTGAGCAGGAGGAAGCGCTGTCGCGAAATCCCTGCGGATTGACGCCCGTGGGGCAACACTGGGAACGCACCAGACCGACTAACGGGGGGCGGCCATGAACACCGCATCGAGCCGCAGGACACACACCACATCGCAGCGAAAGAACCTACCCATGTGCCAGCACCAGCCAGCCTGTCCGACCGCCGACTCCGCCGACCGCGAGGCCGCCCGCCTGGTGGCTCACCACCCGGAGCAGGGCTGGAGCCTGCTGTGCAACGGCGTCCTTCTCTTCGAGGACACCGGTGAACTGCTGCCGGACGGGCAGATCATCGCTCCGCACCGGCCGCTGAGCACGACGCAGGTGATGACGGCCGCCTGAGGCACGGCACTGCACGGCATGCAGGGCATGCAGGGCATGCAGGGCATGCAGGGCATGAGACGGGGCCGGTACGGAAGTCCACTTCCGTACCGGCCCCTTCGTCATGCCCCCCGCGTCATGCTGCGACGCGGGTCAGTTGTCGTACTCGTCCAGCGGCGGGCACGAGCAGACGAGGTTGCGGTCGCCGAACGCCCCGTCGATGCGGCGCACCGGCGGCCAGTACTTGTCCGCCGGCGAGACGCCCGCCGGGAAGACCGCCTCCTCGCGGCTGTACGCGTGGTCCCACTCCCCGCCCAGCGCGGCCGCCGTGTGCGGGGCGCCCCGAAGCGGGTTGTCCTCGGCGCTCCACTCGCCCGAGGCGACCTTCTCGATCTCTCCACGGATCGCGATCATCGTGTCGCAGAACCGGTCGAGTTCGGCCAGGTCCTCGCTCTCGGTGGGCTCGATCATCAGCGTGCCGGCCACCGGGAAGGACATGGTCGGCGCGTGGAAGCCGTAGTCGATCAGCCGCTTGGCGATGTCGTCGACGCTGACGCCGGTCGCCTTGGAGATGGGCCGCAGGTCCACGATGCACTCGTGCGCGACGAGCCCCGCCGGGCCGGTGTAGAGCACCGGGTAGTGCGGCTCCAGGCGCTTGGCGATGTAGTTGGCGGCCAGCACGGCGACCTGCGTGGCGCGCTTGAGGCCCTCGCCGCCCATCAGCCGTACGTACGCCCAGGAGATCGGCAGGATGCCGGCCGAGCCCCACGGGGCGGCCGAGATCGGGCCGACGCCCGTGTCCGGTCCGGCGCTCGGCTGGAGCGGGTGGTTGGGCAGGTACGGGGCGAGGTGGGCGCGCACGCCGACCGGGCCGACGCCGGGGCCGCCGCCACCGTGCGGGATGCAGAAGGTCTTGTGCAGGTTCAGGTGCGACACGTCGCCGCCGAACTCGCCCGGCTTCGCCAGCCCGACCAGCGCGTTGAGGTTGGCGCCGTCCACGTACACCTGGCCGCCCGCCTCGTGCACCTGGGCGCAGATGTCGGCGACGTGCTCCTCGAAGACCCCGTGCGTGGACGGGTAGGTGATCATCAGCACGGACAGCTCGTCGCGGTACTGCTCGATCTTGGCGCGCAGGTCCTCGACGTCGATCTCGCCGTCGTCGGCGGTCTTGACGACCACGACCTTCATCCCGGCCATCACGGCGCTGGCGGCGTTGGTGCCGTGCGCGGACGACGGGATCAGGCAGACCGTGCGTCGGCTGTCGCCGTTGGCGCGGTGGTACGCGCGGACGGCGAGCAGGCCCGCCAGCTCGCCCTGCGAACCGGCGTTGGGCTGGATGGAGACCTTGTCGTAGCCGGTGACCTCGGCGAGGCGCTCCTCCAGCTCACGGATCAGGGTCAGGTAGCCCTGGGCCTGGTCGACCGGCGCGAAGGGGTGGATCTGCGCGAACTCCGGCCAGGTGACCGGCTCCATCTCGGTGGTCGCGTTCAGCTTCATGGTGCAGGAGCCGAGCGGGATCATGCCCCGGTCCAGCGCGTAGTCGCGGTCGGCGAGCTTGCGCAGGTAGCGCAGCATCGCGGTCTCGGAGCGGTGCACGTGGAAGACGGGGTGGGTGAGGTACGCGTCGGAGCGCAGCCACGCCTCGGGCAGCGCGTCGGCGGTGGTGGCGTCCAGTGTCTCGATGTCGCCGACCACCCCGAAGGCGTCCCAGACGGCGGCGAGCTGCGCGCGGCCGGTGGTCTCGTCACAGGCGGCGGAGACGTGGTCGGCGTCGACGAGGCGCAGGTTGACCCCGTTCTCGCGGGCGGCGGCGACGGCCTCGGCGGCCTTGCCCGGCACCCGGACGGTCACCGTGTCGAAGAACGTGTCGTGCACGACGTCCACGCCACCGGCCCGCAGGCCCTCGGCGAGCACGGCCGCGTACCGGTGGACGCGCCGGCCGATCTGGTTCAGCCCCTCGGGGCCGTGGTAGACGGCGTACATCCCGGCCATGACGGCGAGCAGCACCTGCGCGGTGCAGATGTTGCTGGTGGCCTTCTCACGGCGGATGTGCTGCTCACGGGTCTGGAGCGCCAGGCGGTAGGCCTTGTTCCCGTCCGCGTCCACCGAGACGCCGACGAGCCGGCCCGGCAGGCTGCGGGCGAACTTCTCCCGCACGGCCATGTAACCGGCGTGCGGGCCGCCGAAGCCCATCGGCACACCGAACCGCTGGGTGGTGCCCACGGCGATGTCGGCGCCGAGCTCGCCGGGAGAGGTGAGCAGGGTCAGGGCGAGCAGGTCGGCGGCCACGGTGACGATCGCGCCCAGCTCGTGGGCCCGCTCGATGACCGGCTTGATGTCCCGTACGGCACCCGAGGCGCCCGGGTACTGGATCAGCACACCGAACACGCCGCGCTCGGCCACCTCGTCCGGGATGCCCTCGCTCAGGTCGGCGACGACGACCTCGACCCCGGTCGGCTCGGCGCGGGTCTCGATGACGGCGATGGTCTGCGGCAGGGCGTCGGCGTCGACCAGGAAGACGCCGTTCTTGACCTTGCCGACGCGGCGGGCCAGCGACATGGCCTCGGCGGCCGCGGTGCCCTCGTCGAGCAGCGAGGCACCCGAGGTGGGCAGCCCCGTCAGGTCGGCGACCATGGTCTGGAAATTGAGCAGCGCTTCCAGGCGGCCCTGCGAGATCTCCGGCTGGTACGGGGTGTACGCCGTGTACCAGGAGGGGTTCTCCATGACGTTGCGCAGGATGACCGGCGGCGTGAAGGTGCCGTAGTAACCGAGGCCGATCATCGGGGCGAGCACCTGGTTGCGGTCCGCGAGCGAGCGCAGCTCGGCGAGCACCTCGGCCTCGGTGCGCGCGGCCGGCAGCCCGAGCGCCTCGGCGCTCTTGATGACGTCCGGGACCGCGGCGGCCGTGAGCTCGTCGAGCGAACCGTAGCCGACCTGGGCGAGCATCTTGGCCCGGGCCTCGGCGTCGGGCCCGATGTGCCGCTGCTCGAACGGTGTGCCCTGTTCGAGTAGGGAAAGCGGAATGCGGTTGGCGGTCATTGCGGAGGCCTCCTGGTCGATGCGACCTGCGAGGGGCACCACGGCGCGGGTGCCCGGACGGCCTCCCCCTCTGTCATCTCAACCTGAGAGCTTCGCCGGACACCCCACAGGGGCCGTCCGGTTTTCACCGTCGGTGAGAGCGGATGCCGTCCGACGCCCGCCCTGCTTTCCAGAGTGACCTCGTCCGTGCGGTACCGGGTGCCTGAGAGATTCCGGGGAGGATTTGCTCCTTCGGCGCCTCCGGAAGGTTTCTCCGGAGGACTCTCCCGCACGGGGTCAGCGGCCGTCTGCCAGCCTACCAGCGAGGTCCACACCCGATCCCTCGAGTGGCCGACGTCACCGATGTGCACTTTCGTAGTGTCCATAGAGCGGTTGCGACCAGTTGGAGGGACCGTGCAGACCGATATCGATCCGCGCAGCCTGATCGGCCGCAAGGCCTTCGACCGCAACGGCCACAAGATCGGCACCATTGACGAGGTATACCTGGACGACGCGACGGGCGTACCGGAATGGGCCGCCGTCCGCACGGGCCTGTTCAGCCGCGACGCCTTCGTCCCCCTGGGGCCCAGCGACCTGGTGGACGACGCGCTGCACATCCCCTACGACCGCTCGCTCATCAAGGACGCCCCGGACTTCGGCGTGGGCCGTCACCTCTCACCCGAGCAGGAAGTCCAGCTCTACCACCACTACGGCATCGCCCTGCCGGCACCGCCCCCACCGGACCGGGACTTCGGCAAGCTCGCGGGCCAGGACGACTGATCCGGACGAGCGGCAGCGGCTCGGACGGTTCCAGCAGGGGGTCGTCCGACCGGAACGTACGCACCCGCCCCGGCGGTGACCCGGGCTCCTCGAACCGCACGGTCACCCGTCCCAGCCCGCTGCCCTGCACCCACCCCGCCCCGTACTCGCCGTGCCGTACGTCCTGGCCGGCCAGCCACCGCCGCTCCGCAGGCCCTTCCTCCCCGCCGACCCCACCGGCCCCGCCCCCCGCCGCGCTGCCCGCGCCGAGCGCAGCCGGCTGCCCGCCCGGCCCCGCCCCGCCCGGCACATCCGCCTCGGCCACCAAGCCCGGCTCGCCGCCCCCCGCCCCCTCGGCACCTACCGCCTCGGCCCCCGCCTCCCCCGCCTCCGCCCGCTCCGCCTCCGCGCGCTCCGCCGCGGCCTGCGCGAACAGGTCCTCCTGGGTGTAGTCGGCCAGCCCCGTGACGCCCACGCCCAGCAGGCGCACACCGCCCGTGGTGTCCACCGCCTCCAGCAGCCGCGCCGCCGCCTCGCGCACCACCGCCGGGTCGTCCGTCGGCCCCCGCAGCGTCTCGGACCTGGTGAGCGTCGAGAAGTCATAGCGCCGCACCTTCAGCACCACCGTCCGCCCCGAACGGCCCGCCGCCCGCAGCCGCTGCACACACCGCTCGGCCAGCCGCTCCACCTCCGTCCGTACCCGCACCCGGTCGTGCAGGTCCACGTCGAAGGTGTCCTCCACCGACACCGACTTGGCGTCCCGCTCCGCCACGACCGGCCGGTCGTCGTACCCCATCGCCATCCGGTACAGCGATGTCCCGTGCGCCCTGCCCAGCAGCCGCACGAGCTCGTCCTCGCCCGCCTCCGCCAGGTCCGCCACCGTCGTCATCCCGGCCCGCCGCAGATGCTCTCCCGTCGCCGGCCCCACGCCCGGCAGGATGCGCACCGACTTCGGCGCGAGCAGCTCCCGCTCGGTGCCCGGCACGATCAGCACCAGCCCGTCCGGCTTGGCCTCCTCCGACGCGATCTTCGCGATCATCTTGGAGCCGGCCAGCCCCACGGACCCGGTCAGGCCCGTGACCGCGTGAATGTCCCTGCGCAGCCGCTCACCCGCCCGGCGCGCCGTCACCGCGTCATGGGCCGAGCCCCCCGCCTCCAGATCCACGAAGGCCTCGTCCAGGCTCAGCGGCTCCACGAGCGGCGACAGCTCCCGCAGCAGCTCCATGACCTGCTCGCTGACCGTCCGGTAGAGCGAGAACCGCGGCACCAGGTACGCGGCGTTGGGCGCCAGCCGCCGCGCCTGCGCCATGGGCATCGCCGAGTGCACCCCGAACCGTCGCGCCTCGTACGACGCGGTGGCCACGACGCCCCGGGGCCCGAGCCCGCCCACCACGACCGGCTTTCCGCGCAGACTGGGCTTCGCCGCCTGCTCGGCGGCGGCATAGAAGGCATCCATGTCCAGATGCAGAATCGTCGGCGCGGGTCTCACACCACCGATGCTGCCCCACACCACTGACAATCGCCCGTACACACGTACGGAGAGCCGGTCAGACGGCCCTGTCACGCCTCCGCCGCGCGAGTTCGTCCGAGGGGTTGTGCCCGATCAGCGTCTCTCCGGTGTCGATACGCTCCCCGTGCAGCTGGGACAGCGCCGCTTCGACATCCCGCCACACCACGCCCACGGCGATCCCGAAGATCCCCTGCCCGCCCTGCAACAGGTCCACGACCTCGTCCGGCGACGAGCACTCGTACACCGTCGCCCCGTCGCTCATCAGCGTCATCCGCTCCAGGTCGCGAAAGCCCCGGGCGCGCAGGTGCTGGACGGCGGTGCGGATGTTCTGCAGGGCGACACCCGTGTCCAGGAACCGCTTCACGATCTTCAGGACGACGACGTCCCGGAAGCTGTAGAGGCGCTGGGTTCCCGACCCGTACGCGGGCCGTACGCTCGGCTCGACCAGCCCCGTACGCGCCCAGTAGTCCAGCTGCCGGTAGGTGATCCCGGCCGCCGCGCAGGCGGTGGGCCCCCGGTAGCCAATGGTGTCGGTGGCCGCGTCCGCCGTACCCACAGGAACCGCACTCCCGTGCGAGGGGTCGGGCACACTTCCGTGAAGCGGATACGGCCCGCTCTCTCCCAGACTTCGTCCGGGGAGACCCCCAGTCGCACCGTCGCCGCTGCTCATCACGCCGACCCTCCGTCCTTGACCTGCCATCTCGACGGTAGGCAGTCGCCCGGGGTGCGTCAACGATCGCCACACTCGGCACGCCGAGTGATAATCACCCTGAGAGTGGTTTCCCGTATCCCGATTCCGGGAAAGCATGGCTGAATGGGCGGAAAGCCCTCAGGCTCCCAGGTCGCCGCACCGCCGGTCGGACACTCCGTCACGCACCCTCCGTCAGGCACCCCCGTCAGACATCGCGTCAGACGCTCCGGGACGGAGTACGGAGTCACTGGCTGCTGGACCCGAAGTCCTCGGGAGAGATCTGGTCGAGGAACTCGCGGAACTTCTCCACCTCGTCCTCCTGCTCGTCGGGGATGGCGATTCCGGCGTCGTCGAGCACCCCATCGCTTCCGAAGATCGGGGTCCCGGTACGCAAGGCCAGCGCTATGGCGTCGGAGGGCCTGGCACTCACCTCGACCCCGCTGGCGAAGACCAGCTCCGCGTAGAAGACCCCTTCGCGCAGGTCCGTGATGCGGACCTCGGTCAGCTCCTGGCCCACGGCCTCGAGCACGTCCTTGAAGAGGTCATGAGTGAGCGGCCGGGCAGGGGCCATGCCCTGCTGGGCGAAGGCGATCGCCGTTGCCTCCCCCGGACCGATCCAGATCGGGAGGTACCGGTCGCCTCCCACTTCACGCAGGAGCACGATCGGCTGGTTGGACGGCATTTCCACCCGGACACCGACAACATCGAGCTCGTTCACATTGCAACCCTAGGACGTGCCGGACCGGTTTGGATAGTCGGGCCCTGCCAAGATCAGTACAAGCGGATGCCGAGGGCCGTCTGCACCAGCGCCGCGTGCAGCCGTACGGACAGTGCCGCCAGCTCTTTCGCGGTCGCCTCGGCATGTGCCCTGGTCTGCGGATTACGGTGCCTGCGCAGCGGCGCCACCACCTGTTCGACCAGTCCCGCCTCCCGGTCGGCGGCGGCTTTCACCGCCCGCAGATGCCTCGGTTCCAGACCGAATCTGCCCAGCTCCGCGACGAGTTTCGCCACGGTCACCGCTTCGGCGTCGTAGCCGCCGTCCGAAGCCGGTGTGATCAGCCCGTACGACTCCCACGCGGCGAGCTCCTCCTCGCCGGCACCGGCGGCCGCCAGGAGCTCCGCCCGGCCCACCCGGGCGGCGGTCGGGCGGTCCTCGCCGGCCTCCCACGGGTTGCCGTCCAGCGATTCACGCTGCGGCCCGGGGGCGGACGGAAGCCGCACCTGCTCGCCGCGCTCCACCGCGTCCAGGTGCTCCCGGATCACCTTCAGCGGCAGGTAGTGGTCCCGCTGCATCCGCAGGATCCGCGCCAGCCGCTCCACGTCGCGCGGGCTGAACTTCCGGTATCCGGAAGCCGTCCGCTGCGGCTCGACGAGCCCCTCAGACTCCAGGAACCTGATCTTGGAGATCGTGACTTCGGGAAACTCTTCACGCAGCTGGTGGAGCACCGTACCGATGCTCACCAGCTGATCCGCCGCGTCGGCGGTGCCGTGGCCGGCACCGCCCGTCGTGGTTCGCAGCATGGGCCTTCCCTGCCGGGTCACACGCCTCGCTGGCTCCCGTAGAAGACCAGCCGGTACTTACCGATCTGCACCTCGTCGCCGTTGGACAGCGGAACCGAGTCGATCCGCTCGCGGTTGACGTAGGTGCCGTTGAGGCTGCCGACGTCCGAGACGGTGAAGGTCCCGTCCGGCGACCTGTGGAACTCCGCGTGACGCCGTGACACGGTCACGTCGTCCAGGAAGATGTCGCTCTGGGGATGCCGGCCCGCCGTGGTCAGGTCGCTGTCCAGGAGGAAGCGGCTGCCCGAATTCGGACCGCGCCGCACCACCAGGAGCGCCGAACCGAGCGGCAGCGCCTCGACGGCGGCCTGCGCCTCGGGCGAGAGCGACGGCAGCTGGGTCTGGCCGGTGACCTCGGAGTCGTACGCCTCCAGACCGGAGATCGAGATCGTCGACGTCGTCTCGGACGCGCGCTCCGCGGGGACTCCGCCTCGCAACGGCGCGCCGCAGTTGGAGCAGAACCGGCTCGCCTCGGCGTTGCGGTGCCCGCACCTGGTACAAACCGGCATGGACGAATCCTCCTGCCGCGGCTGGCCCGCGTGGGCGCTGGTCGCGTACGGGTCGGGCGCAAACCCTCCACCCGTACTCGAGGTTGACGGATCTCCGAAACCTATGCGGCCGGGACCGGCAGGGTCAACAGACGCGCCCTGGCCCCCCGGAATGTCACCGCCCGGACCCGCTACCTCGTCACGGAAGAGCGGGCGCTCGCCGCTCTGCTCCTCATTCTGGCCATGACGCGGCGCGCGATGCTTGGCAGTGCCGCTGCCGTCCTCGCGTGCGCTCTTGCCGAACAACTTCGCAAACAACTTCACGGGCGATTCCCCTTGAACGAAACAGACCCGCCCGTGGGGCAGGACGAACCCTGAATGAACACACCTGCCGACCCGGACATTCTCACAACGTCCGTACCCTCCGGACAGTTTCCACCACGCACCAAGCCGGTGGTGCGCCGACCCCCCGCAACCTTGTGCCCCAGCTCCCGCCGGATCGGTCGTGCCGACCTGACCGACTGGACCGGACCCTGCCGTGCGACCCCCATGCACCCCCGCCTCACTGCGATGACGACCGAGCGTAGTCAGGCCGCTCCGCCGGTCGCAAGGCGTCCACGACGATCTTCTCCGACCGGGTCACCGTGGCGGTGGCCTGCTCCTTCTCCAGGGTCTGCACGACGCCTCCCGGGATGTTCAGCGCCGGTTCGAGGTCCTGCGGTTTGCCGATGACCTCGAAGCGGTACGGAGCCTTGATCCGCCGGCCGTCCACCTCTATGGCCCCCGCCTCACCCGAGAAGTACGTGTCCGCGACGACCCGGATCCCATTGACCTGGATCGCCTCGGCACCGGCCGCCCGCAGCTCCTGGATCGCGTCGAGCAGCATGTCCGACTCGACGGCCCCGGCTCCGTCATCGATGGTCAGCGTGATCCCGGGCCCCCGGGCAGCCACCGTACCGGCCAGGATGCCCAGCTGGCGTTCCTTTTCCAGCGTCTGCTTACGCGCCTCTTCCGCCTGGTCGGAACTGTTCTCCAGCTCCGTACGCTGGTCCTCCAGGCGCGCCTTCTCGTCCTCCAGGCGCTGCGTGCGGTCGTCCAGCTCGTCGAGGATCCGCACCAGGTCCTCCTGCCGCGCCCCGCGCAGCGCGCCGGTGTCGCTGGTCGAGCGCACCTGGATGGCCAGGCCCAGCCCCAGGCCGAACAGCAGCAGGGCCACGATGAGTTGCGCGCGGGTGACGCGCGGCGGCCACAGGCCCGCGAGCAGCCGCTGACGGCCGCTCTGCGACTCCTGCGCCGGCTTCTGGTTCGGGGTCTCGTCGTTGCTCATCGGCCTCACGCCCGGAACACGTGCCGCCGGATGGCGGCGGCGTTGGAGAAGATCCGGATGCCGAGCACGACCACCACGCCGGTGGACAGTTGCGCGCCGACGCCCAGCTTGTCGCCCAGGAACACGATCAGCGCGGCCACGACGACGTTCGACAGGAACGAGACGACGAAGACCTTGTCCACGAAGATCCCGTCGAGCATGGCCCGCAGGCCGCCGAAGACCGCGTCCAGGGCGGCGACGACGGCGATGGGCAGGTACGGCTCCACCACGGCCGGCACCTCGGGCCGGATGAACAGTCCGACCACGACTCCCACGACGAGGCCCAGTACGGCGATCAAGATGTGCCCTTCCCTGTTTCGGCCGTGCCCTGCCCGTCACCCTCTCCGGCTCCGGTGATGCCCGGCTGTGCTGTACGTACGATCAGGCTCGGCGCGGCCGGCAGACGCACCTCGTCCTGGCGCGAAATACTGGTGCGGATGCCGAAGTTCTCCCGCAGCGCGTGCAGGTAGTGGCCGTCGGCGCTGTCCTGAAACGTCGTACTCAGCTTCTTTCCGTCCCCCACCGCCAGCACCGTGTACGGCGGCACCAGCGGCTTGTTGTCGACCAGTATGGCGTCGCCCGCCGCGCGGATCGCGGACAGGGCGGTCAGGCGCTGCCCGTTGATGGCGATCGCCTCGGCGCCCGACTGCCAGAGCCCGTTGACGACCCGCTGCATGTCACGGTCCCGGACCCGGCCCGTATCGGCGAAGCCACTGCTCTCGCGCGGCCCGCCGCCGTCCTCGTCGCTGCCCTTGGCGTCATCGACGACCAGCTTCACCCCGGGCCCCTGCACGGCCGTCGCCCCGGACAGCAGCGCCACGAGCTGTCCCTGGTCACCGCCGTGCTCCTGCAGCGCCTCGCGCTGCCGCTCCCCCACCTCGGTACGCAGCGCCTCGATCTGTTTCTCCAGGCCGTCCACGGTCGAGGTCTCCGACTGGATGCGGTCGATGAGCTCCTCGCGCTCCTTCGCCACCACCGGTGCCGAGATCTGCGCCTGCGCGGCACCGAGCGTGACGATCGCCGCGGCCAGTACGAGCCCGGCCGCCAGCCCGAGCTTCGTCCGCAGCGTACGGGGCAGGCCGCCGCCCTGGGCGTCCCTGCGGGCCGAGGCCTCCGCGTACCCGTCGTCCAGCGCGTGGTCCATCACATTGGTCAGCAGCGACATGGACGCGTCGGGACGCGGAGGCGGGGAGCCGGTGCTCCGAACGGGGGGCTGCTGCGACATGCCGCTCATCGTCGCACGTCGGACTGACTACCGCCGAATGGCCCCACCGGTGTACCGGAAGGCGCCCCAGGACGCCTTCCGGTACACCGTTGTACAGCCTTGTACGTCAGCGACCTGCGCTGTCCACCACGGCGGCCCACTCGTCGAGCAGCGCCTGCGCGGACGCGTCGTCGGGTCCTTCCGCCCACAGATGGGTGACGGCCTCGGCCGGGTCGGGCAGCACCATCACCCACCGGCCATCGGCCTCGACGACACGCACGCCGTCGGTGGTGTCCACGTGCCGGTCCCCGGCCTCCTCCACGACCCGGCGCATCACGAGCCCCTTGACGGCCCATGGCGTGGCCAGGTCCCGCTTCAGCACATGCGCCCGCGGAATGCGCGCGTCGATCTGACTGAGGGTGAGCTGTGTACGCGCCACCAGCCCAATCAGCCGGACGAACGCCGCCGTACCGTCGAAGACGCTGCTGAACTCCGGCACGATGAACCCACCGCGGCCGTCGCCGCCGAAGATGGTCGACTCCTCCCGGCCCACCCGGGTCAGGTCGTCCGGAGACGTCGTCGTCCAGTCCACCTGCGTGCCGTGGTACGCCGCGACCTGCTCGGCGATCCTCGTCGTCGTCACGGGCAGCGCCACCCGGCCGCTGCGCCGCTCGGCCGCCACCAGGTCCAGCATGACCAGCAGCGCCCGGTCGTCCTCGATGATCCGGCCGCGCTCGTCCACGAGGGACAGCCGCTCGCCGACCGTGTCGAACCGCACGCCGAACGCCGCCCGCGCCGACGCCACTATCTCTCCGAGCCGTACCAGCCCGGCACGACGGGACTCGGCCGACTCGGTGGGCCGCGACTCGTCAAGGCCGGGGTTGATGGTCAGGGAGTCCACCCCGAGCCGTCCCAGCAGGCTGGGCAGAACGAGCCCGGCGCTGCCGTTGGACGCGTCCACGACCACCTTGAGCCCCGCGTCGGCGACCCCGGTCGTGTCGACGTTCCGCAGCAGCGAGCCGGTGTACGAGTCGAAGACGCTGGACGGGAAGCTCAGGTCACCGATCTCGCCAGGGAACGCCCGCCGGTACTCCTGGCGCGCGAAGACCCGGTCCAGCTTGCGCTGGCCGGCCTGGGAGAGATCCGCACCGCGCTCGTCGAAGAACATGATGTCCACCGAGTCGGGCACACCTGGCGTCGTCCGGATCATGATGCCGCCGGCGCTTCCCCGCGCCGTCTGCTGCCGCGCGACGGGCAGCGGCACATTCTCCAGGTCGCGTACGTCGATGGCACTGGCCTGGAGCGCGGAGATCACCGCCCGCTTGAGGGCCCGCGCGCCCCTGGAATGGTCACGTGCCGTGGTGACCGTGGCGCCCTTCTTCAGGGTCGTGGCATACGCACCGGCAAGCCGTACCGCCAGCTCCGGTGTGATCTCCACATTGAGGATGCCCGAGACGCCCCGGGCTCCGAACAGATGCGCCTGCCCGCGCGATTCCCAGATCACCGAGGTATTGACGAAGGCACCGGCCTCGATCGTCTTGAACGGGTAGACCCGCACATTGCCCTGGACGATCGATTCCTCACCGACGAGGCATTCGTCGCCGATGACGGCTCCGTCCTCGATACGAGCGGCCCGCATGATGTCGGTGTTCTTGCCGATCACACAGCCGCGGAGGTTGCTGTGCTGGCCGATGTAGACGTTGTCGTGAACAACCGCCTTGTGCAGGAAAGCGCCGCTCTTCACGACCACGTTCGACCCGACGACGGTGTGTTCGCGGATTTCCACCCCGGCCTCGACCTTGGCGTAGTCCCCGATGTACAGGGGACCGCGGAGAACCGCGTCCGGATGGACCTCGGCGCCTTCGGCGACCCACACCCCCGGAGAGATCTCGAAGCCGTCGAGCTCGACGTCGACCTTCCCTTCGAGTACGTCGGCCTGGGCCTTGACGTAGCTCTCGTGGGTGCCGACGTCCTCCCAGTAGCCCTCGGCGACATAGCCGTAAATCGGCTTGCCTTCCTTCATGAGCTGCGGGAAGACATCCCCGGACCAGTCGACCGGAACGTCCGCTTCTACGTAATCGAAGACCTCGGGCTCCATCACATAGATGCCCGTGTTCACCGTGTCGGAGAAGACCTGCCCCCAGGTGGGCTTCTCCAGGAAGCGCTCCACCTTTCCTTCCTCGTCCACGATGGTGATACCGAATTCAAGGGGATTGGGGACCCGGGTCAGGCATACGGTGACCAGCGCGCCCTTTTCCTTGTGAAATGCGATGAGGTCAGTCAGATCGAAATCGGTGAGCGCATCGCCGGAGATAACGAGGAAGGCGTCGTCCTTCAGCGCTTCCTCAGCGTTCTTGACACTTCCCGCAGTGCCGAGTGGCTTCTCCTCGTTGGCATAGGTCAGTTCCATGCCGAGCTCTTCGCCGTCGCCGAAGTAATTCTTTACCAGCGAGGCGAGAAACTGCACGGTCACGACGGTCTCATTGAGCCCGTGCCGCTTGAGCAGCCGCAGCACATGCTCCATGATCGGCCGGTTGGCGACCGGCAGGAGCGGCTTGGGCATGCTTGAGGTCATGGGGCGAAGTCGAGTTCCTTCGCCACCGGCCATAACGACGGCCTTCATGTCGGAAGCGTCCTCCTTGCGAAGATGACGGTCAAGCCGACTTCGCCCGTCCGTGCTCTTACGCAAGCACTGCACGGCATCAGACAGACGGGCTCAATCGGCTGGGGTGTCCGCCTTGACAAGTCGGCGGACCTGGACCACATACAGGATCCCTGCCCACCAATAGAGAGTTGTACCCCATCCGGCGAACGCCCACCCGAAAACTTCAGCGAGTGACGAAAGCCATCCAGTGCCGTCACTGAGCAGGAGGAGGGGGAAGGCGTACATCAAGTTGAACGTGGCGGCCTTGCCGAGGAAGTTCACCTGTGGCGGTGGATAGCCATGCCGGCGAAGGATGCCCACCATCACCAGCAGCATCAACTCCCGCGCCAAAAGGGCCGCGGTCAGCCACAGTGGCAGGATCTCACGCCACGTCAGACCGACAAGAGTCGAAAGGATGTAGAGCCGGTCCGCCGCAGGGTCCAGGAGCCGCCCCAGGCGGCTGATCTGGTTCCAGCGTCGAGCCAGCTTGCCGTCGAGGTAGTCGCTGACACCGCTGAGCATGAGCACGAGCAATGCCCAGCCGTCGCTCTTCGGCCCACCGAACTCGGGGCGAAGAATCAGCCACAGGAAGAGCGGCACACCCAGCAGGCGAGCCATGCTGAGGACGTTGGGGATGGTGAGGACCCGGTCCGTCTGTACGCGGGTCTCCTGAACCTCCACCCGGGGGCCTCCTGTGGAAACGTGCCAACGATGCCCCATGACTTTACCGTCAGCCCCGCCGGGCCGGCGCACAGGGGTGGCAAAGGCACCTGGACGCAGGAAAGCCCCGCACCAGAAGGTGCGGGGCTTTCCCACAATAATTGTTCGGCGGTGTCCTACTCTCCCACAGGGTCCCCCCTGCAGTACCATCGGCGCTGAAAGGCTTAGCTTCCGGGTTCGG
>NZ_JAUEPL010000033.1 GCF_030406405.1 Streptomyces ficellus | reverse complement strand
CGGGGTATCAACATATCTGGCGTTGATTTTTGGCACGCTGTTGAGTTCTCAAGGAACGGACGCTTCCTTTGTACTCACCCTCTCGGGCTTTCCTCCGGGCGCTTCCCTTCGGTATTTCGTGTTTCCAGCTTAGCAGATCCGTTTTCCGTTTCTGCCACCCGCTGGAGCGGGCTGCCGGGCCGTTCTTCGCTTTCGCGCTTTCCCTTTCCGGCGGTTCCGACTCTATCAGATCCTTTCGGGTGCCTGATTCCCAGTCAGAGGGGTTGTCCTCCCAGCCACTCGGGCCGTTCCGACGTTCCAAACTCTAGCGGATTTCCCGGGCGGCTCATAATCGAGCCTTCGAAATGAATTTCGGCATGCCGATATTCGTCCCGGTCAGGAGATCGTGCTGAGTTGGGGTGCCGCATTCGCGGCGGGATCGGCTGTCGCAGAACCGTTACGGCTCCGCGGCAACCCGAAGAACTTTACGGATCCAGTGGGGCCGTGTCAACCCGCCCCAGCCGGCCGGACCTAGTCGAGGTCCGTGAGCCGGCCGCCCGCGTCGGGCTGGGCGTGTTCCACGCGGCGCAGGAGGCGGGTCAGCATGTCGCCCAGTACCCCTCGCTCCTCCGTCGAGAGGTCCTGTAGCAGGTCTTCCTCGAAGGCGGTCGCCATGCGCATCGCCTCCAGCCACTTCTGGCGCCCCTCGTCCGTGAGCTCCACGATGACCCGGACCCGGTTGTTCTCGTCCCGGTCGCGGGTGACCAGGCCCTGGCCGGCCATGCGGTCGATGCGGTGGGTCATGGCCGCGGGCGTGAGGCCGAGGCGCTTGGCGAGCTCGCCGGGGCCCAGGCGGTAGGGCGCCCCGGAGAGGACGAGGTGCTTCAGGACCTCCCACTCCGCGTTGTTGATGCCGAGCTCGGCGACCTGACGGCCGTACGCCACGTTCATACGGCGGTTCAGCCGGCCCAGGGCGGAGACCACCTTCTCGACCTGGGGGTCGAGGTCGCGGAACTCCCGCTGATAGGCGGCGATCTGCTCGTCGAGGCTCGGTTCCTGACTGTCGGACATGCGCAGGAGTATCCCACGTTGCCGGTTGGCGTTGAAGTCCTTCGATGTGTACAGTTAAGCATCTAACTTTAGTGTTGAAGTCTTCAGGATTCAGTCCTCCGGGTTCGAAGTAGGTGAGTGTGACCAAGGCGATGGGCGCTGCGATGCGCCGGATCCAGGCGGGGAACGTGCTGAGCGCGTTCGGGCTCGGGTTCACCGTTCCGTATCTCTATGTGTATGTGGCTCAGGTGCGGGACCTGGGCGCCAGTACGGCGGGTGTCGTGCTGGCCGTCTTCGCCATGGCCGCCCTTGCCGTCCTGCCCTTCACGGGGCGGGCCATCGACCGGCGAGGTCCGCTGCCCGTGCTCGTCGGGGCCGCGCTGCTGGCCGCCGTGGGGGCCGTGGGCATGGGGCTGGCCGGCAGCGTGCCGGCCGTCGTCCTGGCGGCGGCGCTGCTCGGTGCCGGTACGGCCGTGATGCAGCCGGCGCTCGCGACGATGATCGTCTGGTGCTCGTCCACCTCCACGCGGACCCGCGCGTTCGCCATGCAGTTCTTCCTGCAGAACCTCGGCCTGGGGATCGGCGGCCTGATCGGCGGCCAGCTCGTCGACGAGAGCCGGCCGGGCAGCTTCCTGCTGCTGTTCTCCATCGAGGCGGCGATGTTCCTGGTGCTGGCGGGGATCGCCGGGACCGTGACGATGCCGCGTACGCCGTCGATCACGGACCCTCGGCCCGCGGCCGAGGGCGGGATGCGGGCGCTGCTCGGGCACCGGGCGATGGTGCAGCTGTGCGTGCTGGGGTTCGTACTGTTCTTCGCCTGTTACGGGCAGTTCGAGTCGGGGCTCGCGGCGTACGGCACCGAGGCCGCCGGGATCGAGCCGTCCACGCTCGGTATCGCCCTCGCCGCGAACACGGCGGTCATCGTGGCGGCCCAGTTCCTGGTGCTGCGTTTCGTGGAGCGGCGCCGACGGACGCGGGTCATTGCGGGGGTGGGGCTGATCTGGGCCGTGGCGTGGCTCTTCGCGGGCTACGCGGGGCTCGGGCACGGCAGCCAGGCGATGGCGACGGCCGCGTTCATCACCACGTACGGCCTGTTCGGGCTGGGTGAGGCGATGCTGTCGCCGACCGTGGCGCCGATGGTCGCGGACCTGGCGCCGGAGTCGATGGTCGGGCAGTACAACTCGGCCTTCGCGCTGGTCAAGCAGCTCGCGCTGGCGGTCGGGCCGGCCGTGGGCGGGCCCATGGGGGCCGCGCTGCACGGGCCGTACATCGTGACCTTCGTCCTCTTCTCGCTGGGCATCACCGTGCTGGCGCTGCGGCTGGGCAGGAAGCTGACGCCGGCGCAGGACCACCCGTACCTCGTGGCGAGGTCGCGGGTCGTCGCTCAGCACAAGCCGGATCAGCGGGTGGCCGTTTAGCCCGGTAGGGCGAACTCGCACCAGACCGCCTTGCCGCCTCCCGGTGTGCGGCGGCTGCCCCAGGACGAGGCGATCGTGGCGATGATCGAGATGCCACGGCCCGCCTCGTCCTCCGTTTCGGCGCGGCGGCGGCGCGGCAGGTGGTCGTCGCCGTCCGTCACCTCGATGATCAGGCGCCGGTCGGTGCGGCGGAGTCTGAGGCGCATGGGCGGGGTGCCGTGCTGGAGGGAGTTGGCGACGAGCTCGCTGGTGGCGAGGACTCCCAGGTCCCGCAGCTCGACCGGGAAGCGCCAGCTGGACAGGACGCCGGACGCGAAGGCACGCGCGCGTGGCGCCGCTTCCACGCCGCCGAGCAGGTCGAGCGCGGCGTTGTGGAACAGCTCGGCGTCCGGGCCCGTACGGGAGGGGTGCTGGCAGACCAGCACGGCGACGTCGTCGTCGTGTTCGGCGGTCACGCCCAGGGAGCGCAGCAGCCGGTCGCAGACGACCTGCGGGCTGCCGGTGGCGCCGGCCAGGGCGCGCTCGAGCGCGGCGACGCCCTCGTCGATGTCCTCGCGGCGCCGCTCGACCAGGCCGTCCGTATAGAGGACGGCGGTGGAACCGGGCGGGAGGGGGATGGAGCCGGAGGTGTGCAGCCAGCCGCCGGTGCCGAGCGGGGGGCCGGTCGGCTCCTCGGCGCGGCGGATACCGCCGTCCTCGTCCCGGACGAGGATCGGCAGGTGGCCGGCGGAGGCGTAGACGAGGCGGCCCTCGTTGGGGTCGTGGACGGCGTAGACGCAGGTGGCGATCTGGCTGGCGTCGATCTCGGCGGCGAGGCCGTCGAGGAGCTGGAGCACTTCGTGGGGCGGCAGGTCGAGCCGGGCGTACGCCCGTACCGCGGTGCGCAGTTGGCCCATGACGGCCGCGGCGCGCACCCCCCGGCCCATGACGTCGCCGATGACGAGGGCGGTGCGGCCGGCGCCGAGGGTGATCACGTCGTACCAGTCGCCGCCGACCGCCGCGTCCGTACCGCCCGGCTGGTACGTGGCGGCCACGCGCAGGTCGTCGGGCTGCTCCAACTCCTGGGGGAGGAGGGATCTTTGGAGGGTCACCGCGGTTTCGCGGTGACGGCGCTCGCTGGCCCGCAGCCGCTCGGCCGCCTCCGCGTGGTCGGTGACGTCGGCGGCGTGGACGAGCACTCCGGCGCCGGTGTGCCCGCGCGTGTCGACGGGCAGGCACGTGACCGTGTACGAGCCGCCGGCGTGCGTACGGCGGGACTTGACCGTGCGAGGCTTCCCGCTGCGCAGCACCTGGTCCATGAGCGGCAGCAGCCCCAGCTCGGCCAGCTCGGGGCACGCGGTGGCGGCCGCCGCGCCGGCCGGGCGGGGGCCGAAGGCGGTGGCGTACGCGTCGTTGACGTACGCGATGCGGTGCTCCTGGCCGTAGGAGAGGGCGACGAGACCGGGGAGGCGGCCGAGGATCTCCCGTACGGAGAAGTCCTCCAGGGCGGGGACGTCGTCGGGCAAGGGCTCCAGCTGCTGGTCGGACTCACCTCGCGCCGCGGGTACGGAGTCCCCTCGCTGCGCCGGCGAGCCCCCGGGGTCGGTGCCGCGCGCGGCGGCGCGGCGCTGCGTACCGGGGAGCCGGGCGCTCCAACGCGTGAAGTTCACGGATCTGTATGCCTCATGGTGTCGTTGCCGTGCGGTGCCGTGCTGAGTCACTCTGTGCAGGTGTGAGCCCACCTATGGTCACACGTCCAGTGTGACCGACCGCACTGACAAGTGGCGTCTGTCGAAACTCTTCGGCCGGTCTGGCGGCGGTCTCGTCAGTCGGACTTCGGACCGCCGTCCGCGGTTCCGCCCTCCGCCACCTCGTCCTTGGGCTGAGGCGGCGGTGGCCCGGCGGCGAGTTCGAACTCGGCGCGCGGATGCTCCAGGGACCCGAGCGAGACGATCTCCCGCTTGAACAGCCCGGACAGGGTCCATTCGGCGAGGACGCGCGCCTTGCGGTTGAAGGTGGGTACGCGGCTGAGGTGGTACGCCCGGTGCATGAACCAGGCCGGGTAGCCCTTGAGTTTACGGCCGTAGACGTGGGCCACGCCCTTGTGGAGGCCGAGTGAGGCGACGGAACCGGCGTATTTGTGGGCGTACTCCTTCAGCGGCCCGCCTCTCAGCGAGGCGACGATGTTCTCGGCGAGGACCTTGGTCTGGCGTACCGCGTGCTGGGCGTTGGGCGCGCACTCCCGGCCCGGTTGCGCGGCGGTGAGGTCCGGGACGGCGGCCGCGTCCCCGGCGGACCAGGCGTGTTCGACGCCCTCCACGGTGAGGAAGGCCGTGCACTTGAGGCGGCCGCGGTCGTTGAGCGGCAGGTCGGTGGCGGCGAGGACGGGTGCCGGTTTCACGCCGGCGGTCCACACGACGGTCCGCGTCGGGAAACGGGTGCCGTCACTGAGGACGGCGACGCGGTCCTCGCAGGACTCCAGCCGCGTTTCCAGGCGTACCTCGATGTTGCGGGCGCGCAGCTCGCGGACCGCGTACCCGCCCATCTCCTCGCCGACCTCCGGAAGGATGCGGTCGGACGCCTCGACGAGCACCCATTTCAGGTCTTGCGGCTTGATGTTGTGGTAGTACCGCGCGGTGTAGCGGGCCATGTCCTCCAGCTCGCCGAGGGCCTCCACGCCGGCGAAGCCCCCGCCGACGAAGACGAAGGTGAGGGCGGCGTCGCGGATGGCGGGGTCGCGGGTGGAGGAGGCGATGTCCATCTGTTCGATGACGTGGTTGCGCAGCCCGATGGCCTCCTCGACGGTCTTGAAGCCGATGCCGTAGTCGGCGAGGCCCGGGATCGGGAGGGTGCGCGAGATGGAGCCGGGCGCGATGACCAGCTCGTCGTAGGACACCTGGAGCGGACCGGTGCCCTCCTGCTCCGTGGCCAGGGTGGCGACGGTCGCGGTGCGCTTGGCGTGGTCGATGGCCTTGGCCTCGCCGATGACGATCCTGCACATGTCGAGCACGCGGCGCAGCGGGACCACGACATGGCGGGGCGAGATGTTGCCGGCCGCCGCCTCGGGGAGGAACGGCTGATACGTCATATACGGGTCGGGGGTCACCACGGTGATCTCCGCCCTGCCGCTTCTCAGCTCGGCCTTCAGGTGCCGCTGGAGGTGCAGGGCGGTGTACATCCCGACGTAGCCACCGCCGACAACGAGAATGCGCACAGGTTCCGTCACCCTCCCATGACGCAACGCGCTTCGGGGTTTGTCCACAGGCCCGACAAATTGTGTGACTGGAGGCCGTGCGGGACATGGGGTGGCGTGTGAGGCGGCTGCGGGGAAAGGTGCGCAGGTCAGGGCGTGGGAGGGGGGTGGTGCGAGGCGGCAGAATCGGGGGTGTTCCGGTCCTTGCTCCGATCGGGGGGCGCACTGGTCGGAACTGCCCCTTCTGAATTGACCCGGACTCAACTATGTTCGTATGTCGTCGGGGTGCCGACCGTCACGCATGACCTGAGCGTGACGGGTTCGAGGCCCCGGTTGTCAGGGTGGGGGAGTCTCCGGGGGGAGACATCATTACCGGGGGAACGTATATGCATATTCAGGATTCGCATGGGTCGACTGCTGTCGCGTCGTCCTCTTCGATCTCTTCGATCTCTTCGTCGTCTTCACTCTCTTCGTCGTCTTCGATCTCTTCGTCGTCTTCGATCTCTTCGTCCGCATCGTCGCATTCGATCTCTTCGTCGCATTCGGCCCCACCGCCGCGCTCGGCGTCCGCGTCCGCCGTGGCTTCGTCGGCCTCGTCGCCTTCGGGGCACCTCGGTGTCGGGGGTACGAACGGTCGCATGGGAGCCGGTGGGCTCGGCGGGCGTACGGCGCCGCTGCGGGTGGACGCGCAGCGGAACCTCGAGCATGTGCTGCGGGCGGCGCGTGAGGTGTTCGGCGAGCTGGGGTACGGGGCGCCGATGGAGGATGTGGCCCGCCGGGCGCGGGTCGGTGTCGGCACGGTCTACCGGCGCTTCCCGAGCAAGGACGTGCTGGTGCGCCGAATAGCCGAGGAGGAGACCGCCCGGCTGACCGAGCAGGCGCGGGCGGCGCTGGGGCAGGAGGAGGAGCCGTGGTCGGCGCTCTCCCGGTTCCTGCGGACCTCCGTGGCGTCGGGCGCCGGGCGTCTGCTGCCGCCGCACGTACTGCGGGTGGGCGTGGACGAGCCGGCCGGCGCCCAGGGGGGTGCGGTGGCGGGGCCGCCCGACGAGACGCGGGTGCCGCAGCAGCGCGGGGTTCCGGCCCCGCCCGGGCTGCGCGTGGTCGCGCCGCGTGCGGTACCGGCGGCCGAGCTGGACGACGCGGGCGTGGCGGAGCTGCTGGACGTCGTCGGGCAGCTGGTCGACCGGGCCCGGGAGGCGGGAGAACTGCGCGGCGATGTGACGGTGGCGGATGTGCTGCTGGTCATCGCCACGGCGGCGCCCGCGCTGCCGGACCCGGCCCAGCAGAGCGAGGCCTCGGCACGGCTCCTGGAGATCCTCCTGGACGGGCTGCGCTCACGCCCGGCGTGACGGCGGGCGGGGCGTCCCTGAGGCCTCGGGCCGGGAAGTTTCCCCGGACGGGTGGTTGACCCGCGGACGGGCCCGGGCGGGAGGGCCTGTGTGGCACTCTTGCCCGGTGTCCGGGTCTGAGCAGGGGGACGGGGGCGTCCGCGATGAGCGGTGACAGTCGCGACGAGCCGCTCGGCGGCGGTGCCATGGAGCACGGCGCGCGGGGTTACCCCATGGTGCCCGGCCAGGGCGGGCCCGGCGGTTCGCCCACGACTGGGCCCGGCGGTTCGCCCATGACACCGGGTGGTGACGCCGACGCGGCGGTGCCCGGGCAGCGGGTGGGCGGCGGGGCCGGTTCCGTACTGCCGCCCCCGATCGAGCTGCCGCCGTCGGACGCCGAACTGGTCCGGCGCATGCGGGACGGTGACGACACCGCGTACGCGGAGCTGTTCCGTCGGCACGCGGACGCCGTGCGGCGCTACGCCCGCACCTGTTGCCGGGACGCGCACACCGCCGACGACCTGTCGGCGGAGGTGTTCGCGCGCACGCTCCAGGCGGTACGGGGTGGCGCGGGGCCCCGTCAGGCCGTGCGCGCGTATCTGCTGACGACGGTGCGCCATGTGGCGGCCGCCTGGTCGAAGACATCCAGGCGGGAGCATCTGGTCGAGGACTTCGCGGTGTTCGCCGCGCAGGCGGTCCGCACCTTCGAGGTGTCCGACGACGACACCCTCGAACTGGGCGCGGAGGTGCGCGCCATGCACGAGGCCGAGCGGTCGCTCGCCATGCGGGCCTTCCGTTCGCTGCCCGAGCGGTGGCAGGCGGTGCTGTGGCACACCACGGTCGAGGAGGAGTCGCCGAGCGAGGTGGCGCCACTGTTCGGGCTGACCGCCAACGCCACGGCGGTGCTGGCCAGCCGGGCCCGTGAGGGGCTGAAGCAGGCGTATTTGCAGGCGCATGTGAGCCAGTCGCTCACCGCCGGTGGTGACTGCGCGCGGTACGCCGACCGGCTGGGGGCGTACGCGCGGGGTGGACTGCGGATGCGGGCCGAGCGGGGCCTGCGCCGGCACTTGGAGGAGTGCGCCAGGTGCCGGCGGGCGGTGAGCGAGCTGGAACAGGTCAACGCGGGCATCCCCGCGCTGCTGCCGGTCGCCGTCATCGGCTGGTTCGCCGCCGGGTTCTCCGTCAAGGCCGCCGGTCTCGTGGCCGGCGGCGCGGCGTCGGGCAGCGCGGCTTCCGGCGGTACGGCGTCGGGCGGTACGGCTTCGGGCGGCGCGGGGGGTGGGGTCGCCGCTGAGGGGCTCGGCGCACCGGCGAAGGCCGGGCTCGCGGTCACGGCGGCCGTCACCGCGGTCGCCGGGGTGGTGGTGTGGGCCCTCTCGGGCGCCCCCACGCCCGAGCCCGCGCCGCAGGCCAAGCCGCCCGCCGCCGAAACGCTCGTACCGCAGGAGCCCGCCCCGGCGCCCACACGGTCCACCCCTCCGCCGTCTGCGGCCGCCCAGGACCAGGCCCCGGCACCGCGACCGGCCCAGACGCCCGCACCGGCCTCCCCGGCGCCGAGCGGCACGGAAGCCGGACCCACGCCCCCGGCCGGGTCCGAACCGGAGCCCACCCCCACACCGACACCCACCCCCAGCCCCACGCGTCCCGGCGCCACGCCCACGACGGCCCCGCCGCCGCCCCCACCCGCCGACTACCGGGTCAGCGAGCTCGGCTACGACGTCGCCGGCGATCACACCGCGCCCGAAGTGCGGTTCGGCGAGTCGAGCTGGATGTGGCAGCGCGAGGGCATGTCGATCGGCGGCAAGCGGTACGGGCACGGTGTGACCGTGCACGCCAGGTCGTCCCTCACCATCGACCTGAACCGCCAGTGCTCCGCCTACGACGCGTTCGTCGGTGTCGACGACATGGCGATGGGTCTGGGCGCGGTGCGCTTCTCCGTGTACGGGACGTCGGCGTCGGGCAGCGAGGCCCGGCTGTGGCAGTCCCCCGTGCTGCGCGGCGGCGACGCGGCGGTGCCGGTCCGTGTCGGGATCGACGGCCGCAGGGCGATCCGGCTGGTCGTCGAACCGGACGGGGGAACGGCTTTCGGCGACGTCGGCCCCGCGGACTGGGCGGAGTCACGGATCAGCTGCCGGTAGGCCGGGAGACCGGGCGGCCGGGCGGGGACGACCGAGAGCCCGGGAGGCCGCAAGGCCGCAAGGCCATAAAACCGGGCGGCCGGGCGGCCGTAACACCGGGCGCCGCAAAGGCCGGGATGCCGTAAGACCGGGACGCCGTAAGACCGGGCGGCCCGGCAAGTACGACCGGAGGGCGGCTACGACTGGAGCGTGGGGCGTGGGGGCACCCCGGCCGCCACCGCGCGCTGCCGGGGTGCCGCCGTGCCGGTCCAGCAGGTGCCCCGGCGGGCCAGCAAGCGGCGCAGCCACAGCTCCGTGGAGACCAGGTCGGCAAGGCCGTCCAGGGGGACGGGTTCGCCCTCGGTGGCGGCGCGCAGGGCCTTGCGTACGACCCGGGCCTCGATCAGGCCCGCGTCGGCCAGGAGCGGCGCGTCGAACAGGGCCATCAGCTGCGGCAGGGCGAGGCGGAGCCCCGCGCGGTTGGCGGCCGCGGAGGTCGCCTGTGACGTGGCGCCCCAGCCGGGCGGCAGGTCGTGGATGCCCGCGCCCGCGAGGACGGTGCGCAGGATCGCGGCCCGCGCGCCGGGCTGGACGCGCAGTGATTCGGGCAGGTCGCGGCAGGCCCGTACGACCTGGTTGTCGAGGAACGGCGAGTGCAGGCGCTGGCTGCGGATCTCGGCGGCCTGCTCCAGGATGCGGTGGTCCGCCGCGTGCCGGGCCAGGGCCGCACGCGCGCGTGCCTCGCCCGGGCGCTGGACCGAGGTGGGGCGGGTGGCCGCCTGCTGGAGACGAACCGATACTTCTGCGAGGGCCTCGCCGGTGAGCCAGCGCGCGGCGGGCCCCGGCCGCGCCCAGGCGAGGGCTGCCAGCGACGCGCCGAGCGGGCCGCCCGGGGCGCCGGGACTCCGGTTGGCCTCCAGCAGCCGGTCGGCGGCCGATTCCAGACCGGCGCGGTAGGGCGTACGGGCGAGTCTGCGCGCCGCCCGGTAGACGGTGAGCGGGACGAGCAGGGAACCGGCGGTGGGCCCGGCGGCCTTGGCGAGGGCGGTGACGGGCCGCAGCAGGTGGCGGCGTCTGCGGTCCATCAGCAGGTCGGCGAGGCGCGCGGGGTGCGCGTCGAGCACCTGCCGTGCGCCGTGCCCGGTGAAGTGGTCGGCGCTGCCCGCCGCGAGCCGCCGCCGGTGGCGTTCGGCGGTCACCAGGGAGGGGCCGGGCTCGTCGGTGAGCGGGCCTTCCAACTGCGCGTACGGGAGGGCTTCTTCGGACGCGGCGACGACGACGTGGTGCAGGCGCGGGTTCTCGGCGATGGCACGGGCCCGTTCCAGTTCGGCGTCCCGGCCGCCCGTGGCCAGGTCGTTGAAGGTGACGGCGAGCAGCCGTTCGCCCGCGCCGGTGCCGTGGCCCAGGATCGTGCCCGGTACGCCGGGCAGGCCGGCCGCGAGGAGGGCGAGCGTGCCGGAGGCGCTGCCGCCCGAGAGGTCGGCGCCGATGCCGGGGGCGGGCGCCCCGCGCGCGGCGCGCCGTTCCGCGGGGCCCATGCCGGGGACGGGGCCGGGGTCGGGCGGCAGGGTCTCGGGGGCGTGCCGGGGGGCGGTGAGCCGGGCCCGTACCGCTTCGACGAGCGCCGCCCGTACGCCGTCCACCGCGCGCTCGGGGTCGACCTGGGGCGCGGCGACGGCGAGCGAGGCGACCGGTTCGTACCCCGTGATCTCCCGCGAGCCCTCGCGCAGGACGAGCGCGTGGCCGGGCGGGACGCGTTTGACGCCGACGTACGGAGTGGAGTCGCGCAGCGCCTCGGGGGTTTCGGGGCAGGCGAGCAGCGCGGCGAGGTGGCCGATGTCGAGCTGGGCCTCGATGAGGTCGGCGAGGGGCAGGGCGGCGGTGGCGTACGCGGTGCCGTTGGCCCACGGGGTGTGGAAGACGGGTCTCGCGCCGGCCAGGTCGCCGGCGACGATGACGCGGCGCCCGACCTGGACGACGGCGGTGTAACTGCCCGGCCAGGCGGTGAGGTGGCGCATCGCACCGCCGCGTGCCGCGAACAGCCCGACCCTCAGTTGCTCGTCGCTCGCGGCGCAGCAGCCCAGCACGGCGAGGCGGGTGAAGGAGTCGACGGTGACGACGCGGATCTCGTCCGGGCGCCAGTCGCCGACCGCCCACAGCGGATCGGGGTCGCCCCACAGGAGTTGGGCGCCTACCGGATGCAGGGTCAGGTTCTCGTCACCGGAACCGACGGCCCCGGCCGTACCGAAGCTCGCGGCGATACTGCTCCACCCCACCAGCCACCGCATCGCCGCCTCCACAGGCTGTGGACAACCCACCACACTTGATGGAGACATGCTGCCACGACAACGGCGCACAGGAGGGGGTACGAGCCGCGCTCCGCGAAACCTCGCGAAAGGGGAACGCGCCCCTGGCATTGGCCATGTGGCGACGGTACGGAGAGGGTTCGAGCGGTCGAACCGTGGGCATCATTCAGCCAATCTCCACGCCCACACGTACCGTACTTTTATCTACACACTTACCCATAAGCGTCGGTCCGGGAGGCACTGTCCGCCTCCCGGACCGCTCCGCCGCCCGCGGGGAATTGAGGCGGCGGTGTCCCCCAGCCCACCGCTTCCAGTACGGCGGGCCGACCCACGCGACACCCATGGAAGCGCTCCCCCGGTGGCCGGGCCAGAGCGCACGGACAGGCGCACGGCCACACACCCGGAGCACGGCGGGATCTCCACGCGGCCCCGACCGGCGCCCCGGCGAACACCCGCGCGACCCGGCCCCGATGCCACCCGCGCGCGCCCCGGGCCGACCCGCGCGGCCCGGCCCCGGCCCCTTCGGCGCCGTCCGAGAGGCACGGACCCGGCGCTCTCGGCGCCGCCGCTGGGCGCCCGCGCGCCGCTCACGCCGGCGCCCGGACCGTACGCACAACAATCTCGCCATACGGAACACCGCCCCTTAACGGTGGGGATGCGGCGAACTACGCTGGGTTTACGAATGCCGCGCGCCTATGCCTGGCGTCGTGGCGGCCGTCTGTGGTCGAGGGGTGGCGCATGTCCAGGGAGCAACGCGGGCCGAACGAGAAGCTCGGCACCGTTCTCGCCCTCGCGGGAATCAGTAACGCCGGCCTTGCCCGGCGGGTCAACGACCTCGGAGCGCAGCGCGGTCTGACCCTTCGGTACGACAAGACGTCGGTGGCCAGGTGGGTTTCGAAGGGCATGGTGCCGCAGGGCGCCGCACCGCACCTGATCGCCGCCGCGATCGGGCAGAAGCTGGGCCGCCCGGTCCCCCTGCACGAGATCGGCCTCGCCGACGCCGATCCGGCGCCCGAGGTGGGGCTGGCCTTCCCGCGCGATGTGGGGCAGGCGGTGAAGTCGGCGACGGAGCTGTACCGGCTGGATCTGGCCGGGCGGCGCGCCGGGGGCGGTGGCATCTGGCAGTCGCTGGCCGGTTCGTTCGCGGTCAGCGCGTACGCGACGCCCGCGTCCCGCTGGCTGATAACCCCCGCCGACTCATCGGTGGAACGGTCGGTTCCGACCGTGCCGGACGGCGCGTCGGACGAGGGCGGCCCGGTGCGGGTCGGTCACAGCGACGTGGCCAAGCTGCGGGAGGCGGCCGAGGACGCGCGGCGCTGGGACTCCAAGTACGGGGGCGGGGACTGGCGTTCGTCCATGGTGCCCGAGTGCCTGCGGGTGGACGCGGCGCCGCTGCTGCTCGGTTCGTACTCGGACGAGGTCGGCCGGGCGCTGTTCGGGGCGACCGCCGAGCTGACCCGGCTGGCGGGCTGGATGGCGTTCGACACCGGCCAGCAGGAGGCGGCCCAGCGCTACTATATCCAGGCGCTGCGCCTCGCGCGGGCGGCCGCCGACGTGCCACTCGGCGGGTACGTCCTGGCCTCGATGTCGCTCCAGGCCACCTACCGGGGCTTCGCCGACGAGGGCGTGGACCTGGCCCAGGCGGCGCTGGAGCGCAACCGGGGCCTGGCCACCGCGCGGACCATGTCGTTCTTCCGGCTCGTGGAGGCCCGGGCGCACGCCAAGGCCGGTGACGCGGCGGCGGCCGGCGCGGCGCTGAGGGCGGCGGAAGGGTGGCTGGAGCGGTCCCGGGACGGCGACGCGGACCCGACGTGGCTGGGCTTCTACTCCTACGACCGGTTCTGCGCGGACGCCGCCGAGTGCTACCGGGACCTCAAGGCGCCGCGTCAGGTGCGCCGCTTCACCGAGCAGGCGCTGTCCCGTCCCACGGAGGAGTTCGTCCGCTCGCACGGTCTGCGCCTGGTCGTGAGCGCCGTGGCCGAACTGGAGTCGGGCAACCTGGACGCGGCCTGCGCGGCCGGCACGCGCGCGGTGGAGGTGGCCGGGCGCATCTCGTCGGCGCGTACCACCGAGTACGTACGGGACCTGCTGCACCGGCTGGAGCCGTACGGGGACGAACCACGGGTCGCGGAGCTGCGGGAGCGGGCGCGTCCGCTGCTGATGACTCCGGCGTGACCCGCGCCCCACCTGGTTTAAGGCCATTGTCAGTGGGCCAGTGCACTATCTGGGGTGGGAGGTGGCACACGTGTCCGCGTACGGCAGTGATCGTTCCGAGCGGTTCGACTGTGACGTGCTCGTGATCGGCGGCGGGATCGTCGGGCTGTCGACGGCGTACGCGATCTCGCGCGCCGCCCCCGGGACCCGTGTGGTGGTGCTGGAGAAGGAGCGGGGGCCGGCGCGGCACCAGACCGGGCGCAACAGCGGCGTGATCCACAGCGGTATCTACTACCGGCCGGGCTCGCTCAAGGCGCGGTACGCGGTGCGGGGCGCCGCCGAGATGGTGAAGTTCTGCGCGGAGTACGGCCTGCCGTACGAGGTGACGGGGAAGCTGATCGTCGCCACCGAGCGGACCGAGCTGCCCCGGCTGCACGCACTGGTCCAGCGCGGCCGGGAGAACGGCATACCGGTGCGGGAGCTGGGCCCGGCGCAGATCAGCGAGTACGAGCCGCGCGTGCGGGGCCTGGCGGCGATCCATGTGGGTACGACCGGGGTGTGCGACTACAAGGCGGTCGCGGCCCAGCTCGCCGAGGCGTCCCGCGCGGACATCCGGTACGGCGCGGAGGTCACCGCCGTGGACCGGCGCCCCTGGGGCGTCGCCGTCCGTACGGCCACCGGAGCGGTGGTGCGCGGCCGGGTGCTGGTGAACTGCGCGGGGCTGCACTGCGACCGGGTGGCGCGGCTCGCGGGCGACGAGCCGGGCATGCGGATCGTGCCGTTCCGGGGCGAGTACTACGAGCTGGCCCGGCCGGAGCTGGTGCGGGGCCTGGTGTATCCGGTGCCGGACCCGGCGTTCCCCTTCCTGGGCGTGCACCTGACACGGGGAATCGACGGGGGCGTCCACGTCGGGCCGAACGCGGTACCGGCGCTGGGCCGCGAGGGGTACGGCTGGTCCTCGGTCCACCCGCGTGAGCTGGCCGGGACGCTGGCCTGGCCGGGGGCGTGGCGGATAGCGCGGCGGCACTGGCGGTACGGAGCGGGAGAGCTGCGCCGGTCGGTGTCGAAGCGGGCGTTCACCGAGGCGGTACGGCGGCTGCTGCCCGCGGTGACGGAGGCGGACCTGCGGCGGGCGCCGGCGGGGGTGCGGGCCCAGGCGGTGCTGCGGGACGGCACGCTGGTCGACGACTTCCTGATCCGTGAGGCGACGCGGACGGTCCACGTCCTGAACGCCCCGTCCCCCGCGGCGACGGCGTCCCTGCCGATCGGGCGGGAGGTCGCGCGGCGGGCACTGGCGCACCTGGGGTAGCGGGGGCCCGGGCGCCGGGGTGGCACGCGGGACGCGGGACGCGGCACTGCGGGGGGCGCCCGCGCGGAGCGCCGGGCGAGCCGGGCAAGCCGGGGAGCGGAGCCTCGCGTGCACCGGGGACGCCGGGGAGCGGAGCCGCGCGTGCGCCGGGGAAGCCGCCCGGAGCGGAGCGCCTTGTGCACCGGGGAAGCCGTAGAATTCGGTCATTGTGTCTGAGTCCCGTGAAACCGCCTTGCACCGTCGCCCCAAGGGCGCGCCCCGTTTCCCCGAGGGTCCGGCGCCCGACCCCGCCGGGTCGCACTTCGAGCGGCGGATCCGCAGCTTCCAGCCCCGCCGCAGCCGCGTCACGGCCGGGCAGGGCGACGCGCTGCGGCGGCTGTGGGGCGTGTGGGGCCTGGACATCGACGGGCAGCGCGTCCTCGACCTGGGCGAGATGTTCGGCGGGCTTCCGGTCGTCCTGGAGATCGGGTTCGGGATGGGCGAGGCCACCGCGCAGATGGCCGCCGACGACCCGTCCACCGGCATCCTCGCGGTCGACGTCCACACCCCCGGCCAGGGCAACCTGCTCGCCCTCGCCGAGAAGGCCGGGCTGAGCAACGTACGCGTGGCCAACGGCGACGCGATCATCCTGCTGCGTGAGATGCTGCGGCCCGGCGCCCTCGACGGCGTACGGGTGTACTTCCCCGACCCGTGGCCCAAGAAGCGGCACCACAAGCGGCGGCTGATCCAGTCGGAGTTCCTGAGCCTGGCCGCCTCCCGCATGAAGCCCGGGGCCGTCCTGCACTGCGCGACGGACTGGGAGCCGTACGCCGAGCAGATGCTGGACGTGCTGAGCGGGCACCCCGACTTCGAGAACACCCAGCCCGATGGCGGCTACGCGCCCCGCCCCGCCTTCCGGCCGCTCACCCGGTTCGAAGGGCAGGGCCTGGACAAGGGGCACGTCGTCCACGACCTGCTGTTCACCCGCGTGTGACCACGCGCGTCACACACGACGCGCCCGGCACCTGAGGCTCCCGGCACCTGGCGCTCCCGCGCGTGACGCCCCCGGGTGCGCCCGGTGGGCAATCCCGTCGCGGGCTGTCAGTGGCGGTCGTTAGGGTCGTTGTGTGTCCCACTCGTCCACGCACCACCGCCCGCCGTATCCGGCCGTCCCGGCGTACGAACCACAGCCGTCGTTCGACGCCGTGCCGGACCGTGCCCGCTGGCGCTACAAACCCCGCCGCGCCCTGTGGCGCAGCAAGGTGGTGCAGGCCGCCGCGGTGGCCGTCGTGCTCGCCCTGTGCGGGCTGGTGATCCTCGCGCTCGTCCGCGAACAGACCGGCACCCAGGGCTTCCTGGTCGGCCTGGGCCTCGCCCTGCTGCCCGTCCCGCTGCTCATGGCCGCGTTCCGCTGGCTGGACCGGGTCGAGCCGGGCCCCTGGAAGAACCTGCTGTTCGCCTTCGCGTGGGGCGCGTGCGCCGCCGCGCTCGTCGCGATCGTCGCCAACACCTTCGCGACCCGCTGGATAGCCACCGCCACCGCCGACCCGGCGTCGGCGGACACGCTCGGGGCCACCGTCATAGCGCCGATCGTGGAGGAGAGCGCGAAGGCCGCCGCCGTGCTGCTCATCTTCGTCTTCCGCAGGCGGGACTTCACCGGGATCGTCGACGGCGTCGTCATCGCCGGGTTCACCGCGACCGGCTTCGCCTTCACCGAGAACATCCTCTATCTCGGCAACGCCTTCGGGGAGGACCAGCAGTTCGGTACGTCGGGGTTCGCGTCCGTCACGGCCGCGACCTTCTTCGTACGGATCGTGATGTCGCCGTTCGCGCACCCGCTGTTCACCGTCCTCACCGGCATCGGCTTCGGCATCGCCGCGATAACCGCGCGCCACAAGAGGGTCCGCCGCGTCGCGCTGCCGGTGCTGGGACTGGCCCTGGCGATGGGCATGCACGCGCTGTGGAACGGCTCGGCGGCGTTGGGGCCCTGGGGTTTCTACGCCGTGTACGGGGCGTTCATGCTGCCCGCGTTCGGGCTGCTGACCTGGCTGGCGATCTGGTCGCGCCAGCGCGAGCTGCGCACGATATCCGGCGAGCTGCCCGCGTACGCGGCGGCCGGCTGGCTCACCCCCGCCGAGCCGCTCGCGCTCTCCTCGATGCGGGCGCGCGGCCTGGCCCGCGGGTACGCGGCGCGCTGCTACGGTCCGGCGGCGTCCCGCGCGGTCGGCGAGTACGAGGCGTTCGCCACCTCACTGGCGTTCCTGCGCCACCGCGCCCGCCGCGGGGTGGCGGGCCCGGACTTCGTGGCGCGCGAGCAGGAGCTGCTGCACCACCTGTGGCAGCGCAAGGAGATAGCGGGCCCCGCGCTGACGTACGCGGCACAGGTCACCGGCCGGGTGTGGACACCGCCCCCGCACCTCAACTACGGCGGCTACAACCCGTACCGGCACTGACGGCACTGAAGCATGAAGGTGCTCGCCCGCCCCCTCGGCCCGGGCGCTTCGGCCCGGGCGCTACAGAGCGGGACTCTTCCGCCCGTCAGCACCCACCGGAACCGATCGGTGAAAAACCGGCAGCCCTGGCGTCGGGGGGTGTAGCGCCAGAGCTGCCGGGGTCCGTCATGGGCCGCGCCGACTAGACCGTGAGGCCCTTGCCGCGCAGCCACGCCATGGGGTCGATGCCCCCGCCGCCCGCCGTGTGCACCTCCAGGTGCAGGTGCGGGCCGGTCACATTGCCGGTGGCGCCGACGCGGCCGATGGTCTCGCCGGTGGCGACCTTCTGGCCGGCACCGACCGTCATCGAGGAGAGGTGGCAGTACCAGACCTCCGTGCCGTCCTCCAGCTCCAGGACGATGCGGTAGCCGTACGCGCCGGACCAGCCGGCCGACTTGATGGTGCCGCCGTGCACGGCCTTGGCGGGCGTGCCCGTGGGCGCGGCGAGGTCGAGGCCGGTGTGGTAGCCGGAGGACCACATGGAGCCGGCCTGGCCGTAGGTGGAGGTGATGGTGTACGAGGAGGTCGGCAGGGACCAGCTGCCGGCGAGCTTGGCCAGGCGTGCCGCCTCCGCCTTGGCGGCGGCCGCCGCCTCGGCCTTCGCCTTCTCCTCGGCGGCCTGTTCGGCGGCCTTCTCAGCGGCCTTCTCGGCGGCGCTCTGCTGGGCCTTCGCCTGGGCGGCGGCCTGCTCGGCGGCGGCCTTCTCGGCTGCCGCCTTGGCCTCGGCGTCGGCGGACGCCCGCTGCTGCTCGGCCTGCTGGAGGATCCGGGCGCGCAGGGCCTCGCCCGCGTCCGCGCTGCCGCTCTGCTGCCCGGCGGCGGTGTCGGAGCCGGTGAGGGCGGCGGCGGTCAGCGGCGCGACGCCGGCGTCACCCGAGCCATCGGAGCCGGAGTCGGAGCCGGAGCCGGACTGGGAGCCGTCGGCGTCGTCGGATATGAGGGCGCCGATGCCGGGCAGGGAGTCCGCGTCGGGGAGGGAGATCGAGACCGGCGGCTTGTTCTGCGCGGTGGCCATGCCGCCCGCGCCGACCGCCGCGATGACACCGACGCCGAGGACGGTGGAGCTACGGGCGAGGCCGCCGCGCTGCTTGACGACGCGGTGCCGTCCGCGCACGGGGCGGACGGTCTCCTCGGTGGGGTTCCATTCCTCCCACTGCCCGTTTAGGGGCGCGGCGTCCGGGATACCCGAAGAGCTGAACGAGCCGGTTGCACCGGTGGGAGCATAAGGGGCTTCGGGGGCAGGCCTGTTGGACGCCACGGGGGCGCACTCCTTTCCTTCCTTCTCGCCTACCGGGTTAGCTGACGGGTTCGGAGCAGGAAGGTCTCCTACGGGCCTGGTTCGGCCCGATTCACCCCAAGGTGGTGGTTCCCCGGTTCCCTTGCGGAATTCGGCGCACGCGCGCGGTGCCGTCTCTTGCGACGGCTGGGACGACCGCGCTGCGTTATCGAACGTTAATAGACGGGGGCTCCGGATTCCAAGCCGTTCCTACTGATCATTAATCACACGGCCCCGGGACGTACCGGGCCACATCCAGGCACATCCGGGCGAATTGACCAGTCGTCAGAAACATTCACCGAACATCAGATTTCTGACGGTACGTCAATTGTTATGCGCAGTGACACCTGGCCACTACGCTCCGTGCCCGGGCACCACCGGCATCGTGCGCCGCCGCGCCGGCTGCCCCTCCGCGGGCCTGCTGACCGCCAGCAGCGCCAGGTCGTCGGTCGCCCCACCGCCCGTATGCCGCCGTACGTCGTCCACCAACGCGTCCAGCAACGCGTCGGGCCCCGGGAAGATCCGCCCCGCGAGCCGCTCGACCGGGTCGTAGAAGACACCGTTCGCGTCGCGCGCCTCGGACAGCCCGTCCGTGTAGAGCAGCAGCGTCGCCCCCGCCGGGTAGGGCACCTGGTACGCCCGGTCCGGCCACGTCCCCAGGTCGGACATCCCCAGCGGCAGCGCGGGCTCGGCCGCCTCAAGCAGCTCGACGCGCCCGTCCGCGTACAGCATCAGAGGCTCGGGGTGCCCCCGGTCGACCACCCGCACCACGGCCTCCCCGCGCGGGATCTCCGCCAGCACGGCCGTGGTGAACCCCTCGACCGCGTCGAGCCCGTCGCGCCGCGTCCCCTCCCGCGCCAGCGCCCGCTCCAGCCGCTGCGCCACCCCCTCCAGCGAGCTCTCGTGCTCGGCCGCCTCCCGGAACGCGCCGATCACCACCGCCACCGCCTCGACCGCGCCCATCCCCTTCCCCCGTACGTCCCCGACCACGAGCCGCACCCCGTGCGGCGTGTCCTGTACGGCGAACAGGTCGCCCCCGATGAACGCGTCCGCCTGCGCCGCCTCGTACCGCGCCGCCACCTGCAACCCGCCGATCCGTTCGGCGGGCGTCGGCAGCACGGCCCGCTGCGCGGTCTCGGCGATCACCCGGGCGGAGGCGAGCCGTTCGCCGCTGCGCCGCACGACGCGGTTGATGAGCAGCGCGAGCGCCGAGACCGTCACCACGGTGAGGACCTCGGTCAGGGCGGGGGCCTCGCCGAGCGTGCCGTTGACCAGGTGCAGGGCCAGCACGGCCAGCACGGCGACGGCACCCGCCAGCGCGGTCGCACCGGGGGCGAAGAAGGGCGCCGCCACGAGCGGGGCGGCGGCGAACAGCGGGATGGCGGTGAAGCGGGGCGGGGTCGCCAGGTCGTACGCCACTCCCCCGGCGATCATCAGGGCGGGCACCGCGCGGATGAACCGCCGGAGCCCCTCCCGGCCGCCACGGTTCCCGCGACCGCCACCACCGTTCCCGCGACCGCCGTTGCCCCGGCCGCGGTTGCCCCGGCCGCCGTTGCCGCGGTCGCCGCCGTAGCCGTCCCGTGCTCGCTGCCCCACCACTGGTCTCCTGCCCGGTCCACCCACGGCTGCGGACGGTACCGCGCCCCGTCCAGGCTGGCCGGAGCCGCGCCGCGCGGCGACCCGCCATCCGCCGACCGGGCGACCCGACCCCAGCCGGCCCAACGGAATCCGACCCGACAGCACATGCGCCCAGCGCACATGGCGAAGGCCCGGTGCGCAATGCACCGGGCCTTCGTCTTCAGTAGCGGGGACAGGATTTGAACCTGCGACCTCTGGGTTATGAGCCCAGCGAGCTACCGAGCTGCTCCACCCCGCGTCGGTGAACACCACCTTACGCCATCCGGCGCACGATCCCTAATCAGTTTTCGCTGGTAGGCCGTGTGGGACTCGAACCCACAACCAACGGATTAAAAGTCCGCTGCTCTGCCAATTGAGCTAACGGCCCTCGGCGAGTCACCCCTGAGCATAGCCCCACGGCGCCCGGCATCCGATCGGGTATCGGGTGAACGGGCGCCGTGGGGGAGCGAAAACGTGGCCGGCCGTACGCGTCAGTAGAGCTCAGTAGAGCGCCGAGTAGCGCTGCCAGCCCGTTCCGATGTGGACCGTGCCGCGGAACGAGCCCTTGCCGTCGCCGCTGTTGCGCAGCAGTTTGCCGGCGGCGTCTCGCGAGACGAGGTCGTTCTTCCCGTCCCCGTCGATGTCACCGGCGCCCACGAAGGCGTTGCGCCCGGCGCCCCAGTCCTTGAAGACGAGCGCCCGGGCCTTCAGCGTGCCGGTCCCCGTGCCGTCGTACCGCCACAGTTCGCCGCCCGCGTCGCGGGCCAGCAGGTCGCCGCGTCCGTCGCCGTTCAGGTCCCCGGCGCCGATGAGGGTGAGCCCGCCGAAGGAGCCCGCGAGCTTCACCCCGCCCTTCAGGCCCCCGGCGCCGTTGTCCGCGTACAGGTACAGGGCGCCCGTGGAGCGCTGGCGGGCCAGCAGGTCGGCGCGGCCGTCGCCCGTCAGGTCACCGGGCGTCAGGAGCGCGTTGAAGGCGTTGAAACCGGCGCCGATCTTCGCCTTGGGCGCGGTGGTGGCCGGGATGCCGTGGCAGCGGCCGCTGTAGCGGTGCAGCTCACCGGCGGTCGTCCGGACGACCATGTCGTTGCACCGGTCGCCGTCCATGTCCCCGAAAGGCAAAACGTGGCCGGTCTCCGTCCAGCCGCCGGACTGGGCCGACGACGAGCCGGAGTCGGAAGCGGCGGAAAGGCCCTCGTGTGCCGTGAGGACGGTCATGCGCTTGCTGAACAGCTCGGCGACGCCGTCGCCGTCGTAGTCCCGGAAGGGCGTGGCCCCGCCCGAGACGGCGATCTTCCCGCCCTGCACCACGCGCGAACCCTCACCCGCGTCGGCGCTCAGCGTCCAGGTGTACGTTCCGCCGAGCACGACCCGGCCGTCGTCACCCTTGCCGTCCCAGGACGCGGAGATCCGCGCGCCCGTGCGCTCCGTGGAGGCGACGGGGGAGGCGACGGTCCGTACGGTACGGCCCGCCCTGTCCTTGATCGCCACGCTCCAGCGCACCGGCGGCCGAGACAGCTGCCAGGCGGCGTCCCAGGTGTGGTCCTGGTCCGCGCCCGCGTTGATCCGTATCCAGGTCTCCGGCTCGGACTCGACCAGCCCGACCGGCGTGCGCGGCACGCTCACCGGCTTGATGTGGACGCGCTGCTCGGCGTCCGTGTACGCGACGTGCCCGCCGAACTCGTCCACGGCCCACCGCGCGTCCACGGGCACTTCGGCGAAGGGCGACGTCGTCGCCGTACCGCTGCCGGTGTGGAAGTCGGTGAGCCTCAGGCTGCCGCCGTCCTTGTGCACGAGGAAGCCGTCGCCGAGGCGCGAGTCTCCGGGCGGGACGGCCGGTACGGGCGTGTTCTTGCGGGTCTTCTGGTCCCAGACGCCCGCCTTGCCGGTGCCGCAGCTCCAGTGGAGCCAACGGCCGACCGCCTGGAGCTGGTTGGGCACACAGCCCGAGCCGAGGGCCAGATCGGCCGACCGCTTCCTCGACTTGAGGTCGTACCAGCTGACGCTGCCCATGGTCCTGCCGGGCGTCCACAGGGTCGTGCCCCAGACGGTGGCGGCGGTCACCGGGCGGGCGAACAGCACATTGCCGTCGCGGTGCTTCTCCAGGTCACCGACGTACTGCTTGCCGTCCGAGCCGTTAATGACCGCGTAGCGGCCGGTGGTGTCGAGGATGGTGCTGCCGGCCGGTACGTCGATCGTCTCCAGGCTCGTGTCGTCGATCGGCACGTGCACGGCGCCGCCGGATGCGGCGTACGCGGTACGTCCGGTGCCGAGGGCGTGCAGCGCCAGGGGCGCGGCGTGGGTCATCCGGAAGCGCAGCGTCCGCTCACCGATGGCCGGGGTGCCGGTGACGGCCAGGTCGTGGTCGTACAGGGCGGTGAGGGCGGCGCCGTCGGCGTCGGCGACGTAACTCAGCTTGCCGCCGCCCAGTGCCAGCGCGTCGATCCTCGCCGCCACGGGCGGCACCTCGCGGACCGTGGACACGACGGGCTCCCCGCCGGGCGCGGCCGTGACGCGCCGCACCGCCCAGTCCTTCGCGCCGCTGCCGCCGGTGACGAGCACGCTGCCGTCCGGCGCGATCGCGAAGTGCTCCTGGGAGTGGCGCAGCAGCTCGCGCGGCTCACCGCCGCCGACCGGGATGGCCTCCAGCCGCCCACCCGGCGTGTACCGCTGGGCGTACGGCTCGACGAGCCGGCTGAAGAGGATCCAGTCGCCGACCACCGCGAACCGCGCGAAGGTCCGCTCGGGGCTGGCCGGTTCCGGCATGGTGAGGGTGACGGGCGCGGCCTCGGGGTGGCGGCGGTCCAGGCTGGTGACGGTGGCGTTCTCGTACGGGTGGGTGAGCAGGTGACGCTCACCGAGCACGATGGGGGCCCCGACGACGAAGGGCTTGGGGAGCACGGTCAGGTGCCCGGACTCGTGGTCGAGCAGGTACAGGGAGGAGGCGCGGTCGGGTCCCTCGAGAGCCAGCACGGCTCCCCCGCCGTCCTGCTGGCGGTTGTGCACCCGGGCGCCCTTCACTCCCTGCGGCACCCCGGTGACGGGCCGGGCCTCGGTGGCGCCGTCGACGGTGCGCAGCACGCTCATCGCGCTCACCGAGCCGTCCACCAGCTGGTACGCGGTGATGGAGTCGGCGGTGTACGCGCCGGTCCAGACGTGCCCGGCGGGCAGCGTCACGGTGGTGATCGCGCCGGTGGCCGGACTGGTGATGCGCACCGGCCGGGAGCCGTCCGCGGCCGCCTCCCCGAGCACCGCCCGCAGCCCGGAGTGCCCGGACGCGGCGGCGGGCGTGACGCCGCGCGTGTCGCCGGTGGCGTAGTCGGTCCACAGCGTGCCCGTGCTGCCCTCCTGCTGGTGCAGGAACCCGGTCGCCCCGGCCTCCAGCACCGTCTCGCGCCTCGGCAGATAACGGACGGGCGCCGGCAGGACGGCTTCCCCCGCGGTGTCACCGTCGCCATAGACAGCGGAGGCGGAGGCGGAGGCGGAGGCGGAGGCGGAGGCGGAGGCGGTGAGCGGGCCGAGCCCGGCACCGGCGCAGGCGGAGACGACGACGGCGATGACGGCCGCGCGTCTCATGGCGGATCGGTGGGTCACTGAGGTTTCCTCGGAAAGAATGCGGGCCGGTCCGGGTGGTCGCCGGCTCCGGCCGGCCGGCTGGCTGGCTGGCTGGCCGGCTGGCTGGTGGAGCGGGCAGGAGCGGGCAGGAGCGGGCTAGTAGAGCGCCTTGAAGCGCTGCCAGCCGATCGCGATCTTCACGGTCGACCGGAAGGAACCGGCGCCCTTACCGGCGTTGCGCAGCAGATGCCCGGCGGCGTTGCGGGAGATGAGGTCCGGTACGCCGTCGTTGGTGATGTCGCCGACGCCGACGAAGGCGTTGCGGCCCATGGCCCAGTTGCCGCCGAAGACCAGCGCCCGGGGCTTGAGCGTGCCGGCCGCGGTGCCGTCGTACCGCCACAGCGAGTTGGCCCGGTCGACGGCCAGCACGTCGCCCACGCCGTCACCGTTGATGTCCCCGGCGCCGAAGACCGCCCGGTACAGCTTCCAGTTGGTGCCGATCCGGCCGCGCGCCTTGAGCTTGCCGGCGCCGTCGTTGGCGTACAGATACATGTCCCCCGTCGCCGCCTGCCGCGCGACGAGGTCGGCGTGGCCGTCCCCGGTGAGGTCCCCGGGTGAGGTGAGCACGTTGAATTGGTGCCAGCCCGTGCCGAGCCGGGTACTCATGTCGAGCTGGCCGCCCCTGCCGGGGTCGCAGTGAACCTCCTCCTTGTAGAGGTCGCCGTTGGCGCGGCGGGTGAGCAGGTCGTTGCAGCCGTCACCCGTCAGATCGCCGAACGGCACCACGTGGGTGAAGCCACTGCCCCAGTACGACGGGTGCGCCCGCAGGCTTCCCGTACCGCTGCCCCAGAAGAACGACAGGCTGCCGTCCTCGTTGATGACCACCAGGTCGCCCGCGCCGTCGGGCAGGCCGGAGAAGTCGCGCCACTCCGCGACCGGCAGGGACGCGGCGGACGCGGCGGACGCGGCAGACGCGGCGGACCCGAGGGGCGCGGCCGGCGCGGCGGTGGCGTGCGTGGAGACCAGTCCGGCGGTCAGCGACATGGTCAGAGCGGCGGACGCGGCGGCGCGCGTCAACACGTGACGGTTGATGGGTTCCCTCCCCCTGAAAGGCGCGGGGGAAGCGGCGTCGGCAGCCCACCGCTGAGACCTGCGGCCCGGGACGCCCCCCTTGCCGTGCCCCCACCGCAAGTGGGCGGATCGTAACAGTCGCCGCATGAGCAAAAGGACAGGGCCCGTACCTCTGTACGAGATACGGGCCCTGCTCAGTGGGTTACGCGTCAGCCGTTGCGCTTCCAGCGCGGCTTGTCGTCGCGGCGGCCGGCGCCGAACGAGCCGGAGCCGGAGCTGGAGCCACCGCGGTGGTCGTCACGGCGGCCGTAGGGGCGCTCGTGGCCGCCGGAGCGGAAGCCACCGCCCGAGGGACGGTCGTCGCGACGGTCACGGTTGAACGGACGGTCGCTGCCACGGTGGCCGCCGGTGGGGCGGTCGTCACGGCGCTCGTCGCGGCGGAAGCCACCGGCCGGACGGTCGTTGTCCCGGCGGAAGCCACCGCCGGAGGGACGGTCATCGCGGCGGAAACCGCCGGAGGGACGGTCGTTGTCCCGACGGAAACCGCCGCCGGAGGGACGGTCATCGCGGCGGAAGCCACCGGCCGGACGGTCGTTGTCCCGGCGGAAACCGCCGGCCGGACGGTCGTTGTCCCGACGGAAGCCACCGGAGGGACGGTCGTTGTCCCGGCGGTCGTTGTCCCGGCGGTCGTCACGGCGGAAGCCGCCACGGTCGTCACGGTCACGGTTGAACCCACCGCGGTCGTTGTCGCGGCGGAAACCACCCGAGGGACGGTCGTTGTCCCGGCGGAACCCGCCACGGTCGTTGTCACGACGGTCGTCACGGCGGAAGCCGCCACGGTCGTCACGGTCGCGGCGCTCGAAGCTGCCCCGGTCGTCCCGGCGGTCCTTGCGCTCGTACGGCGGGCGGTCCTCGCGGGACTCGCGCTCGCGCACCGGCTGCGCCGGCACGGACACCGCGGCCTCGACCTCGGCCACCGCGGCCTCCGTCACCTCGGCGACGGCGGCCTGCGGGTCCTCGCCCCGCTCACGGGCGGCACGGGCGACCAGGCGGTCGGCCTCCTCGCGCAGCTCCACGGCCCGGCGCTGGAGCCGCTCCAGCTCCTTGGTGAGGTCGGCGACCTCGCGCTCGGCCTGCTTGGCGGCGTTGTTCGCCGAGTCGGCCTGGACCTCGGTCAGCGACCGGGCGCCGGTGATCTCGGCGACCTCCGGGTCGAAGGCCCCGGCGCCGCCCACGATGTGACGCGAGGCGTCGACGCCCGCGTCCTCCATGAGGCGGAAGATCTGGCGGCGCTGGTGCGGCAGGGCCAGCGAGACGACCACACCGGACTTGCCGGCGCGGGCGGTACGGCCCGAACGGTGCAGGTAGTCCTTGTGGTCACCGGCCGGGTCCACGTTCAGGACCAGGTCGATGCCGTCGACGTGGATACCGCGGGCGGCGACGTCGGTCGCGACGAGCGCGTTGACGTAACCCTTCTTGAAGTCTTCGAGGACGCGCGTACGGGCGCCCTGCGTCATGCCGCCGTGCAGCGCGTCGGCCTTGACGCCGGTGTCCTGGAGCTGCTCGGCGATACGGTCGGCGCCCAGCTGGGTGCGGACGAAGATGATCGTGCGGCCCTTGCGGGCGGCGATCGCGGCGGTGACCGGGGCCTTGTCCTTCGGCTTCACGACCAGGACGTGGTGGGTCATGGTGGTGACGTTGCCCTGGGCGCTGTCGACCTCGTGGACGACCGGGTCGGTCAGGTAGCGCTTGACCAGCGTCGCGATCTCGTTCTCCATCGTCGCGGAGAACAGCAGGCGCTGGCCGCCGGCCGGAACCTGGTCGAGCAGCTCGGTGACCTCGGGCAGGAAGCCCAGGTCGGCCATCTGGTCGGCCTCGTCGAGGACCGCGACCTGGACGGCCTCCAGGGAGCAGGCGCCACGGTTGATGACGTCGCGCAGGCGGCCCGGGGTGGCGACGAGGATGTCGACGCCGCGCTCCAGGGCGTAGATCTGGTTGCTCATCGACGTACCGCCGCAGACGACCTTCATCTTGAGGCCGAGCACATCGCCGTACGGCTGGAGGGCGTCCGCGACCTGCATCGCGAGCTCACGGGTCGGGGTGAGGATGACGCCGCGGGGCTTCTTCTTGTCGGTGTGGCCGCCGGCCAGGGTGGCCAGCAGCGGCAGACCGAAGGAGAGGGTCTTGCCGGAGCCGGTGCGGCCGCGGCCGAGGATGTCCTTGCCGGCCAGGGCGTCCGGGATGGTCGCGGCCTGGATCGGGAAGGGGCTGGTCACGCCGTTCTGGGCGAGCTTGCGGACGACGCCCTCGGGCAGGCCCAGGTCGCCGAAGGTGACCTGCGGCTCGTCCGCCGTCTCCTGCTCGGGAGCCTCGTCGGCGACAACGCTCTCGTCGAGGTCGACAACGCTCTCGTCGAGGTCGTTGTTCTCGGGCATGACGGCGTGGTCAGGACTGAAAATGGACATGCGAAATGCGAAACCTTCCGGAGTCTCGGCACGCGCCCGTCAACTCCGTGTTTCGCAATTCGACCGCCTCTATGCGGTCAGCCACGGCAAGGGAGAGTACGCGCCACACGCGGCGCTCTCGGTAATGGCGCCGGGCAAAGGGGAACATGGGATCAAACGATCTACCACCATACGCACTCCCCCCCACCCAACGCAAACCGACCCCGTCACACCCACCCTCATGCCGGCGCGACCTGCGGTGATGCCACCGGTTGCGACTCCCCGCCCGACGGTTCACCGTCCCGGCCGTCGACCTCCCGCCGGTCCGGGGCTCCCATGGCCTGCGTACGGGTGTCGGCGGCCGGCGAGGCGGTCGGCGGCTCCGAGGGGTCCGGGCTCGGTTCGGCCGGCGGCGTCGGCGTGGGCGTCGGCTCCGGCGGCGGGGTGGGCTCCGGAGGCGTCGGCTGGTGGCTGGGCGAGGCCCCGCCGTCGCCGCCGCCCCCACCGGTCGGCGACGGAGCGGGCGGGCGCGCGGGCCGCGCCCCCGGCTTGCCGTCCGCCGAGGGCCTCGCGGACGGCTTCGCGGAGGAACCGCTGGGCTCGGGCGACGCACCGCCGTCCTCGTCCGCCGCGTCCGCCTCGTCCCCCGGGTCCTGTCCGGTGCGTACGTCGTGCCGCCCGCCGCCCGGCACCTGGACGACGCCGTCCCGCTCGGCCGCCGCGGCGCCCGTGGGGCCGGCGGACCTGGCGGGTGCGGGCTTCTCGCTCTCGTCGGACACGCTCATGCAGCCGCTGACGGAACCTGCGGAGGCCGCGACCGCCAGTGCGGTGACGGCCCATCGGACGGGAGCGGGCAAATGGCGCACGAGGGCACCTCCATGGGTGCGGGACGGGGTTTCCCTGCCCAACTCCCCACGCCCCACAAGGACACGCCCGCCCGCCCGGCGCCTGTCAGCCGTATCCCAGCTCGTGCAGCCGCTCGTCGTCGATGCCGAAGTGGTGGGCGATCTCGTGCACCACGGTCACCTCCGTCTCGGCGACCACGTCCTCCCGCGACTCGCACATCCGCAGCGTCGGCCCCCGGTAGATGGTGATCCGGTCGGGCAGCACGCCCGCGTACCACTCACCCCGGTCGGTCAGCGGAGTCCCCTCGTACAGACCCAGCAGATCCGGATCGTCGGCCGACGGCTCGTCCTCCACGAACACCGCGACGTTGTCCATCAGCCGCGTCAGCTCCGGCGGGATCCTGTCCAGCGCCTCGGCGACCAGTTCCTCGAACTCCTCGCATGTCATCTCCAGCACGCGGCCATTCTCCCGGATCGCCGGGCATAGCGGCCCACCCGCATGGGCATACGGCGGCCATGCCCCGAGCCGTCGTCCGCGCCGCGTACCACCGCGTACTGCGTCACTACCGCTCCCACCGCACCGGCCCCACCAGCACCCTCGTCCATGACCCGCACCCCTACGTCCGCGCCCTGGGCCTGGTCGCCGTCGTCCTGCTCGGGGCCTGGCTGGGCCTGCTGATCGTCGGCAGCGTCCGCGCGCCCGTGGGGCCGATGGACACCAGCATGACCCTGCGCCCTTCCCTCTCCGGCGGCACGAAGATCAACGTGTCGCCGCTGGGGGCGCTGGAACTCGACTCGCACACCGCCCCCATCCGCCTCGACGTGGACGTCGACCAGCTCGACCCCGTCCGCGCCCATGCCCTGGTCGAACACCCGGAACGCATCACGGGCCTCCAGGAGGAGATCACCCAGGACGTCGCCGACGGCACCCGCGAGCTGGCCCTGCGCTCCTGCGTCGCCGTCGTGGCCGGCGCCACCGCCCTCGGTCTCGCCGTCTACCGCCGCCCGCGCCGCGCCCTGGCCGCCGGCGGCCTGGCCCTCGCGCTGCTGGCCGCGTCGGGGGCGTCCGCGTTCGCCACGTGGAACCCCAAGTCCGTCCTGGAGCCGAGGTTCTCCGGACTGCTCACCTCGGCTCCGTCCGTCGTGGGCAACGCCCGCTCGATCGTCAGTGAGTTCGACGTCTACCAGAAGGAACTCGCCCTCCTGGTCACCAATGTGACCAAGCTGTACGACGCGACCTCGACGCTCCCCACCTACCAGCCCGACCCGGGGACGATGCGGGTGCTGCACGTCTCCGACATCCACCTCAACCCCGCGGCCTGGGAGATCATCCGCTCGCTCGTCGAGCAGTACCGGATCGACGTGATCATCGACTCGGGCGACACCATGGACCACGGCTCCGCCGCCGAGAACGGCTTCCTCGACCCGATCAGCGACCTCGGCGCGCCGTACGTGTGGGTCCGCGGCAACCACGACTCGCAGGTCACCCAGCGGTACCTCCAGCGGCTCAAGAACGTCCACGTCCTCGACAAGGGCCGCGCCGTCACGGTCGCCGGCCTCCGGGTGGCCGGCACCGGTGACCCGCAGTTCACGCCGGACCGCTCGGTGGTGGCGGCCGGTGACGACGCCGAGCTCGCGGCGGGCGCGGAACTCGCCGCCTCCCTGCGCGAGCAGCGGCGGGCGGGCACGCCCGTGGACATCGCGGTGGCCCACAACCCGGTCGCCGCGCGCCAGACGGACGGCGAGGTCCCGCTGGTCCTGGCGGGCCACGTGCACCGCCGCGAGACGGAGGTGCTCCCCGGCGGGACCCGCATCAAGATCGAGGGCTCCACGGGCGGCGGTGGCCTTCGCGCGGTCCAGAACGACAAACCGGAGAAGGTCCGCGCGTCGGTGCTCTACCTGGACCGCGACACGCGCCACCTCCAGGCCTGGGACGAGATCACCCTGGGCGGCCTGGGGCTCACGACGGCCGAGGTCAGCCGTCACCTGCCGGACGACAACCAGCCCGGCGCCCCTTCCCCGAGCCCGCCCCCGACACCCTCCGCAGCCCGCTCCCCGTAAACCGTTTTGGCGATCGGTCCCGCCATCCCATATGCTTCTCACGTCCCCGACGCGCTGAGAAGCGCCCAGGCGGGCCATCAGCCCTCATCGTCTAGTGGCCCAGGACGCCGCCCTTTCAAGGCGGTAGCACGGGTTCGAATCCCGTTGGGGGCACGCATCACCGTGTGCGAGACTAGTGCTCGCACAATGCTTGGTCCTGTGGAGCAGTTTGGAGTGCTCGCCACCCTGTCAAGGTGGAGGCCGCGGGTTCAAATCCCGTCAGGACCGCTGCGACTCGAAAGAGCCGCGTGGCTGGGTAGCTCAGTTGGTACGAGCGTCCGCCTGAAAAGCGGAAGGTCGCCGGTTCGACCCCGGCCCCAGCCACCGCCGCCCTACCAGGGCAAACACCCCCATCGAAGATCTTCGGTGGGGGTGTTCTCGTGTCGGTTACGCCAACCGGTACCCCAACGGGGTCAGGAGAGGGCGTCTCCGAGCTTCCGCAGTGCCTTGCGCTGCTCGTCCAGCGACGCGTGGGCGTACACCTTCATCGTGACCCCGATGTCGCTATGGCCGACGATCTGCCGGACGATGTGCGGCGGCGCCCCCAGGTCCAGCAGCAGGGACACGGCCGAGTGCCGGAGATCATGGAAGCGGATATCCAGCCCCAGTCGCTTCCGGAGGGGGTGCCAGCTCCGCCGGAGATTGTCCGGCTCCAGTGGCGTCCCGATGCGGGACGTGAACACCAGCCCATGTTCCTTCCACTCGATGCCGGCGGCGGCTCGCTCCTGAGCCTGCCGCTCCTTGTGGTCGACCAGTGCCTTGGTCACGAATGGCGGAAGGGGGACCGTCCGGATGGAGGAAAGCGTCTTGGGCTGGACGAGCATCAGCTCCCCGTCGACCCGCTGGAGCGCCCGCTCCACGATCAAGGTCTCCCTGTCCAGGTCCACGGCGGCCCACCGCAGCCCCAGCAGCTCGCCCCGCCGCATCCCCATGACCAGGGCCAGGACGTACAGCGCGTGGAGCCGGTCCTCCTCGGATTCGTGGAGAAGGAGACGGGCTTCTGCGACGCTGAGCCCCTTCCCGGTGCCGTACGTGGGTGTGGGGACCTGGACGAGCTGGGCGACGTTCCGCACGATCAGCTCCTCGCGTACGGCGTTCTGCAGCGCGTTCCGCAGCACCGCGTGGATCGACTGCACCATCCGGCGGGACAGCAGCGTCTTGCAGCACTCCCCCGCCGCGCAGCACTCCGGTTCCCGCCGCTCCTTGTCCCATCCGTGCTTGCAGCACTGGCACTCGGAGGCGACGCGCGCGAGCCACGTACGGACCTCGGCTGCCCGGAGCGTCCGGATCTTCTTCCGGCCCAGTCCCGGGACGAGGTGGACGCGCGCCACGCTCTCGTACCCCTGGTACGTCTTGGGCCGCCGGTGGACCTTGACCACCTTGACCAACCAGTAGGTGAGGTAGTCCTCCAGGTTCATGTTCGTGTCCGGGACGGGGATGCCCTGGTTCTCCTGAGCCTGGAGTTCCGTGATCTTCCCGCGTACCTCGTCGCGGGTCTTGCCGTAGACGGACACCCGCTTACGGATGCCGCTGGTCGTCGTGACGTACACGCGACCGTGATACGTGCCGTCCTTCCGGATCGTGATGCTTCCCTCGCCATTGGCGCGCTTGGCCACTACGCGGCCTCCTTGAGCTGGTTCTGCATGAAGGTGTGGAGGGCGTCCGCCGGCACTCGCCGGGCACGGCCGACCGTGAAACTGGGGAGCTGCCTGGTACGGATCAGGTCGTAGACCTTGAACCGGCTGAGCTTGAGAGCCGCCATGACCTCGGGCACGGTCACGGCCGTGTGGCTCGTCGGGAGCGGGGCGCTCATCGGGGTGCCTCCTCGTCGGCTTGGCCGGGTCTCCGGCCCCCTCTGGGAAGTCCGCTACATCCGCTACACCGCTACATCGCAGGTCAGCGGGGAGTTTTGTGTAGCGGATAGGTCGCGTGTAGCGGCTACGCCCGTTCGCGGGGTGTTGGGGCGTAGCCGCTACATGTCGTGGTGCCGCTACAGATCCAGGGCCTCTGAGCTGGGCTGTAGCGGCGTAGCGGATGTAGCGGAGCCCTGGGGAGGGGGGCAGTAGCGCGCCCACGCGTCTTCCAGGTCCTTGGCGTGGAAGCCCTTGAGGACCCCGCCGGCGGTGCGGATGTTCCGGGACCGGATGGGCTCGTTGTCGGCCGTCATGTACTCGCCGACCATCCGGGACAGGCGCCGGTTGTCGAGGGGCTTGCCGTCCAGATCGGCCCATGGCGCGTCGTCCAGGGCGTTGAGCCGGTCGAGGATCGCGATGGTGGGCAGGCGGTCGACACCGATCAGCACGTGATCACGTAGGTCGGTGAGCAGCCGAATGCCCAGGCTGTGCTTGTCGGTGTACTGGGCGGCCCGTACGAGGGTCACGCACGCCTCGCGTGCCCGACGGGGCCAGTCACCGCCTACCGCGTCGGCGATGGCGAGGAGTGGCTCCCACACGTCCGCCGGCCGGTCGGTGATGCCTTCGGGCATCTCGGGCCAGGCGCCCATCACCCACCCACGGGCCTGTTCGGCCCACTGGGCGAGCCGTTCGCGCAGCTTGTGCCCCTCGGCCTCGTGGATCCGGGCGCGGAAGGCTTCCACCCGCTCGTTGCGGGCCCGGCGGCGCATCCGGATGACGATGGAGCGGGTCAGGATCGTGTCGGGCAGGGAGCCGAGCCCGGCGACGGCCACGGCGCAGTACGACGGGAAGGCTTGCACGGTCTGGTTGCCGCCGTCGCCGATGCACCGGTAGGTGACCCCGGAGCGGCGGTGGCCGGCGTTCAGGAATCCGCGAAGCTCCTCGTTGTCTCCGGCCTTGGGGCCAAAGATCGTGTCGATCTCGTCGAACAGGATCGTGGGACGTCCGTCCGCCCCTGACACGGCCCGAAACAGGGCGGCGGCGGACGCGTTCACCGCCACCATCGGATGCGGCACGAGCGTCTCAACGATCTCCAGTGCCCGAGACTTTCCCGACCCCGGTTCGGGTGACAGGAACGCCAGGCGGGGGGTGGAGTCGAAGCAATCCAGCAGGTGCGCGTGAGCGTCCCACAAGGCCACCGCCACGTAAGCGGCTTCGGTGGGGAAGACGTTGAACCGGCGGTGGAAGCGCTCTACCTCATCGAGCAGCGCGGCTCCGTCGATGTGCTGGTCATGGCTCATGCGGCGTTCCTCCTTTCCGTGGCGGTGACATGCGGGCATTGGCCGACGCGGACCCGTCCGGCCAGCCCGGTCACGGCGCTGCGGCCCCGGGCGCGTTCGTGGTGCCCGCAGTCGCACAGCCAGTCGGCGACCGGCAAGCCGTGGGTGCTGATGTGCAGACCGGGGCGGATGCCGCTGACGGTGGTCTGGTGCGGGTCAGGGCGAAGAGCTGAAGGGACGCCTTCGGCGACGTCCTTTCGGCCGCCTACGGCCGTCTGCGATGCGGACGGGGTGGCGGGGTGCGGCTGGTCGCCAGCCCTGGTGAGGCTTTTCAGGTGGGGGCGGCCCGGGATAGTCACGCTGCCTCCCGGGGCCGGCAGTTGCGGATGGACCAGTTGAGGGCGCTGCGGAGGGTGGAGCGGCACTCGTACGGCTTGAGTCCGGCCGCCTCGCCCGCTCCCTGAAAAGCCTGCTCAACCTCGTGGCGGGGGATGTCGCCCCATGCGACGAACCGCCCCATGGCGCGTGCGGCTCGGAACAACTCAGCCTCACGGCGGCCCTCTTGGGCCGCCGCGACGGCCGCCGCTTCCCGCTCAAGGGCGACTTGGGCGCGGCGTGTGGCGCATCCAGGGTGGGGCAGGGAGAGGGGCCGTGCGGGGCGCTGTACGGGCTTGAGAGCGTCCAGCAGCCATTCGGGGGCTTGTGCTACCGGCTCGTGGCGAGTCACCTCGTACGCGCCCGTGGGGGTGGCGCTGCCCGGTGCGACGACGTACCCGCCCCATGCCCGAGTGTCGACGAGCGGCGCGAGCGTGCCAGCCGTGTTCGTCAGCCGAACCTCGGGCGGGACGGTGAAGTACAGGTGCCTGCCGCCGCTTGCAGTCCGCACGGTGCGGGTGGTGGGGACGGCCTGCCCGGTGCGCTCGCAGAGCGCCTCGAAGGTCGCCACGCCGTTAGGCGTGTCCGTACTGCTCTTGTCCTTCGTCTTGGGCATGTCGAGGTCGACGACCAACAACCCGCTGGGGCCGGTGGCGATCCCGAGGTTGAACGGCCGGGCACCCCAGGCCTGGTGGATGCGGTCGGGGTCGGTGGTGGCGCGCTGCTCCCACTTGCGGTGGCCGTCGGCGCACTCGCCGGTGCGCGGGCAGTGGTCCTCCCCATGCAAGGCGGGGCGCTTGGTGCCTGGGCGGAGGGGGAAGACGTGCCAGCCGCGTTCGGCAGCGTCCAGGGCAGCGTTCAGCAGGTCTGTGCTCATGCGGCCGCCCCCAGGCTGTGGACGGACGCGAGGAACGCGGAGCCGATCCACTGGCTGTAGGCGGGCGGGATGGCTTCGGTCAGTTCCTCGCGGATGTCAGTCCACGTGATGTCCATGGCGTCCTGGAGCTCCCGGACGCTGGGCTTGCCGCCGCCGTTGCCGTAGGCGGCGACGTACGGGCCGTCGTAGAACCGGCCATGCCGGTAGCCACGCACTCGCCCTCGGTGGGCGACGTGCGCCGGCTGGACGGTGGTCCAGCGACCCAGTTCGAAGTTCCGGTGGCGGATGACTCCGAGCCCGAACATCTCTCCGCACAGGGTCAGGTCTTTGCGGATCTCCGCCCGGCCGTTCGGCTGCTCGATGACGTACGGCAGCCCCGTGGCGTCCAGCAGGGTGCGGGTCGGGGCAACGAGATCGACGTGGGTGCGGCCCCAGCCCTGCGACCGGTTGGTGCCCACGGTCAGGGCACAACCGTGCTGGCAGGGCGGGGAGGCGTGGACGAACGCGTACCGCTCGATCTCCCCGGAGATGATGAGCGCGGCCAGGTGCTCCAGGGCGTCTGCCTGCTGCATGGGGAAGGGGTAGTTGGGGCGGGGTGCGATGTCGACGCCGGTGACGTCGAATCCGGCGCGGTGGTAGCCCATGGCCGCGCCGCCGGCGCACGAGAACAGATCCAGCAGGCGCGGCCTCTGGTCGTCTCGCCGGATCGGGATGGGATGAGTCATGCTGGATGTCTCCAGTTCTGTGAACGGATGCTGGATTCGAGGGCGGCCCCGGACTTTGGCGAGTGGGGGGCCGCCTTCGGCGTTATCAGAACGGGGGTTCGTCGCTGTAGCCGCCGGGCGCCCACGGGTCGGGGATGCTGCGGCAGCGGAGGCGGGGCAGGCGCGGGAGCGAAAGCAGGACCCACCGGCGGTCTTCCTGCCAGCAGGGGCAGGGCTCCCAGTCGGTGCCGTCGTACTCGCCGGTGCCGGGGTGGCCGTAGTGACGCGCGATTCCGCCGTCGCCGTCGCATGCGCGGCAGTCGGGGCGGGGGGGTGTCCGTGAGGATGAGGGCTCGTCGGGGCCAGTGGGTGTATTGGATGCGGAGGCGGATCACGGCTCTCCTCGTTCGTTCGGAGGGAGGCAGCAAGAAGCTTTCCGAAGGGGCGTTCCAGGGCCGTTTCGGGCCTGCTTTCGAGGCGTCTCCCTGCCTCCCTGGAGGGGTGTTGGTGCTGGTCAGGCCCAGGGAAGGGGGTCAGGGAGGGGGTGAGGGAGTTCTCCCTGCCTCCCTGACCCGGGAGGGGTGCGCCTCCCTGCTACTGGGCGGCCGAAGCGGAATCCTCATTGCCCCGGTTGGCGAGGGCTCGGGCGATGCGGTCGCGGCCGACGACCATGCGGCCGTCGGACTTGTACGGCTCCGCTCCGGTGCCGTCCAGGACGCGCTTGAGGTCGACGAACGACCAGCCGCCGTAAGCATCGGCGTTCAGCGCGGCCAGCCGCCTCAGCACGTCCTGAGTCAGCAGGCGCGGCGCGTCACCGATGACCGAAGCGATGTCGGCCAGAGAATCAACCGGCTCGCCTGTGTCGATCACGTGGACCGTGGTGACCCCGTCGCGCAGGGCTTTGGCCCGGTCGGCGATCTCGGTGGCCTGGTCGGTGTCGATGTAGTGCGTCCGCACCGTGATGGACGCCTGTCCAGCGGGGATCTCGATACCGTCGGAGGCGACGACCAGGGTTCCCTTGTCCAGCCCGGGGCGCAGCAGGTGCGGGGCGGCGCCGCCGTCGACGGCCTTGTCCCCCAGCGCCATGCGCGCCTGGGAGTCGGTGCCCAGCGCGAGCGAGGCGCGCGTGTGGGCGCCCTCGCGGACGAGCTTGGGAAGGTTCTGGTCGGTGGGGTCCTGGGTGCCCTGCCACAGCAGGACGTTCACCGCCCGGCCCTGGTTGTGGATTTTCCGGGCGGCCATGAAGTACCGGGACGTGGCCTTCGACCCGCCATAAGGCCGCTTCTCCTCATCGACGGCCGGGCACATGAACGCCACCTGAGCCTCATCAACCAGGATGATCAGCGGCGGGAAGGTGGTACCCGGCGGGGCGGTCAGGCGCCGCTCCATCTCGCTCACCCCGGACTCCACCATCTCGGTCGCCTGGATGACGTGCTCGTCGGTCGGGCCCTGGATCAGCACGGTGGCCAGTCCGTCGAACATGGCCCAGTCGCCGGCGCCTTTGAGGTCCGCTACGCGGAATTCGACCGTGGGGTCGAGCGCGAGCCACAGAGCCAGTGCCCGCACGGCGGCGGTCTTGCCCTGGTTGGACAGGCCAGTGACGAGCATGTGCCGCTGATACAGGCTCAGCGCGGCGGCATCTCCGCGCAGGTCCTGACCCCACGGGGCGCGGCCGGTCTTGTAGTTGGCCCGCAGGTCGGGGTCGGTGACGAGCGGGGAGGGGCCGATCGGCTCGTCCAGGGCTCCGGAGTCGGCGATCCACAGTCGGACGGTGCGGGCTGCCTGGGGGATGGTGATGAACACTTCGTGTTCGTGCCGGTTGAGGTTCTCCGCAAGCTTCCGGCGGCGGCCCTGGACCTGGTCGGTGGAGACACCGGAGGGCAAGGTGACGTCTACTTCCACACCGCATCCGGCGATCCGGATCGGGCCGAGCATCGCGGCGCCGGCGTCGCCCATTTCCTTGATGGCGGCGCGCAGCGGCGCGATTCCCAGATCCCGCAGCGCGGTGACCACGATGGACGGGGTGATCGGGGCCCCGGCGTCGTCGCCGCGCTTGCTGGCGGGGAGCGCCCAGTTCGGGGCAGCGTTGCGGTGCCGGCCGACCGCCCACAGACCAGCGAGGGCGAGCCAGGGGCCGAGGGCGACCAGCGGCCCCCACACCACTTGCACGATCACGACCAGGAGCCGGATCAGCTCGACCAGGGCCATGAGTGGGGTGACGACGTCGGTGACGTCCTCGTTCGCCACCGCCAGGGCGATGCCGATAGCAATCAGCAGCCCTACCCCGCCCGCGGTTCCGACAGCGGCCCCTTTCACGATTCGTTCGGGGGCGGTGAGCAGGTCCATGCGGCGCTTGTGCCTATCCGCGCGGAAGCGGTGCAGCCGCTCCTCCCAGTCACCGGCCGCCTCGTAGTTCCCGGCCGCTTCGGCCGCCCGGAGCATGCGTTCGTAGCGGGCCCCGGTACGGCCGTCCCACGCCCGCCGGGCCACGATCCGCGTGCCGCCGACCACGTAAGACGTGTGACGGAACGCGAAACGCCCGGCGGCCTTCGTGCGCTCGTGGGTCACCGCGTCAGCCATCGCGCGGCCGGTGCGCTTCCACACCCGCACCGGGGCCGCACCCTCGGGCGTCGGGGCGGGGATCGTCTCTTCGGTGGATTCGATTGCTGTGGGCGGGGCTTTGAACAGGGGGACGACGTTGTCGGTCATGCTGGAGGTCTCCTGTCTGGCCTGGTGCTGGACGGGGTGGGCCCGGGGGCGGCCGGATTCCTTGGCCGGGATGGCCGCCCCCGGGGCGTGGCTACTTGTTCTTCGCGTCGCGCTCTTCGCGCTTGCGGGCGCCGTCGATGATCCGGTCGACCTTGCGTTCCAGGTCGGCCTGGTGGACGTCCTCACCGGCAAGACCGCGCTTGCACATACGGGCCACGTAGTAGGTGACCTTGGCCTTTTCGGCGGTGGTGAGCTTGGGTTCCGGCTGCTGCTTGCCCATGGCAGGTGCCTTCCTGGGGCCGGTCTGTCCGGCTCCCCACCCGCCCCGGAACGAGCCGGGGCGGACAGGCAGGCGTCAGCCGCCGATCTTGCGGATCTCGTGGGTGTGGACCAGAACCGGGGCGATCCAGAAGCTGATCCGGTCGACGGTCCAGCGGCCATCGGTGAGCGGGCCGGGCGGGACCTCATCCAGCACCCGGCCGGTCTTGCCGACCGCACGGGGATCGTCCTCGCACGCGATGATCAGCACCTTGTCTCCGGCACAGAACATGTCACTTCCCCTTCCGGCGGGAACGGCTGAGGGTCCTCGCGGCGGTCTTGCCCTCCGCGCCGCCGACGCTCTTGACGACGGTGACGACGCCCCAGGCCATAGCCACGGCGAGAAACGCGAGCAGGGCGAGGTTGGCGGCAATGGCGGTCAGAGCGCCGACCAGCAGCGGGCCGAAGTAAACCCCGGCCGCCACCGCGCCGGCGCCGACACCGGAGCCGAGCGCGACGCGCTGCACGGTGCGGTCCGGCGGGGCCTGGTGAATGTGCTGATGGACGATCTGCGGCTGTACGGGCTGGTGGATGGCGGGCAGGTGGTCGGCGTAGACGTAGGTGCCGTCCGGAAGCTGCACCACCCGCGCCGGTTCGGGCAGGTTGGACATGGCTGGCTCCTTCGGTCAGCGGCGGGCGTTGCGGACGTGGCTGCCACCGGCCTGGTAGGCGTCCTCGTACCGCTTGTGGGAGCCCTTGGCGCCGCAGGTGCACGACCAGTGGAAGAGCCGGTCGTTCATGCGGCGGGAGATCTTGAAGGAGTGGCGGAAGCCGAACTTCTGGTGCTTGGGCACACCGAACACAGGTGACTCCTCGGTCAGTGGGCGTGCGGGAAGGGGAAGGTCAAGCGGCTGCTTGTGCGTCGGGGTAGGCGCAGGTGGCGCACATGCCGAGCGAGGGCGGGATGACGTACCCGGCGTCGCGCCGGCATTCCGGGCAGGTGCGGCGGGCCAGCATCGCCAGAGCGAGCGCGCCCCACTTGCGGGCCGTCATCGGCCGCACGGCCTTGGCCTGGTCGATCCGGTACAGGTACCCGGCCAGCGGCTCGCGCCGGCGGCGAGGACGCAGCACCTGAGCCGCCACCTCCTGACCACCGGGCCGAAGGCCCCGGGCGCGGAGCTGACGACGCGTGGCATAGCCGTCCGGGGCCATGCGCCAGGGAAACGTGGGGATGCCGAACCGTTCGCCGGTCGGGTCGTAGCAGTCGGCGGGCGTCATGCCGCTGAGTCCACGGCCTCACGGTCGGCGGCCCGCTCCGCTCGCAGCGTGTCCCGCAGCGTCCGGGCTTTCTCCGCCGACGTGCGCACTGCCTTACGGATGCGCTCGGCCGTCAGGTCGGTGTCGGGCCAGTCGGCCGTGACCGACCGAGCCTCGTTCAACAGCTCCTCAGCGGTCCGCGTCGGTCGGGCGTTGCGGGCCGCGTCCGGCACCCGACCGGTCGCCCGGACCGGACGGACCGACTCGGCAGCCACCGCCCCGACCGGGGTCGACTCGGCAGGCTCGCCGATCGGGTGCTGCAGGTCGACCGCTACCGGCTCGATGACCGGCAGCTCCACCAACGGGACGGGCGGCTCCGGGGTCGACTCCACCAGGTCAGGCATCGACCGATTCACATCGATCTGGTCCGATTTCTCCGCATCTGCGGGGGGAGTCGGTCGGTGGTGGAGGACCTTGGCCACCAGGTCCGAGCCGAAGTAGATCGACCCGACCGGAAGCGACGTCGCCAGCAGCACGAGCATCCAGTTCGCCGGATCCCAGTCGGCCAGTCGACCCCAGTCGACCGACCGACCGTGCAGCTCGGGCACCAGGCCATGAACGTAGTTCAGGACCAGGGAGGCGACCGTGTAGGCAGCCAGCACCCGCAGCGCGAACCGCTTATCCGCCCGGTCGGTCAGGACCAGGGTGGCGACCAGGGCGAGAGCCATCAGGCCGTCGACCACGAACGGGTAGAGCGTGGCGGCGGTGCTGTCGGCACCGACCGCCCGTGCCACGTCCCGCAGCGCGTTCCACGACACCCGGAACGCCATGCCGACCACGGCGACCAGGGCAAGGACGAGCAGCGTCTTACCGCCCCGGTTCACGCAGCACCGCCCACTGCGAGCAAGGCGGCGATGACCAGCAGGGCGCCGGCGGCGTAGGTGAGATCGACGGCGCGCTGGAGGCGGGTGAACTTGGCCACCGCGATCCGGGACAGCCCCGCGATATCGGCGGCCTTCCCGTTCTCGCTCAGGTGGGCTTCGATCTCGTCCGGGGTGAGCGTAGCCCACAGCGGGAAGCCGGCCCCACCCCCAAGGTTGGGCCGGACCGCCCGCAGCAGAACGCCCACCACGACCAGCAGGACGGCGACGCCCAGACCACCAACCGCAAGGGCGGCCATGGGCAGGCGGGTGTTGGTGGCGATCGTCCAGACGCCAGCGAGCGCGGCACCGGTGAACGCCAACAGCAGCGACGCCTTGGTGTCCGTACGGGCAAGCTCCGCCTTGACCTCCGCGTGAGCCGAGCTGAGAGCGGCATCGGTCTGGTTCATGCCCCCACCTCCGGCACGAGCACGGTGGTGGCCTTGTTCGTCAGGTCCCGGCGGGCGGCCAGAACCCGGTTCCGCGCCCGCCGGATGCGCCGCTCGTCCAGCTCGCTCACCGGTCGGTCCAGCGTCATGATCTGCGCGTCCAGCAGCTCGACCTCCGCCAGGATCAGCGGCATCTCGTGCTCGATCGCGTCCAGCTCCACATCCGACGGCTCACCGTCCGATGCGAGGGCGGTAACAACCGCCTGAAGTGCACCGATGTGCTTCATGAGTCGTGGTCTCCCTAGCAGGTCCTACGGCTCGACAGCGGCCCCGGTGGTAGGACACCGGGGTCGCGCGCCGTTGAAGTCGGAATCTCCGGCTCCCCTCAGCCCCGCCCGTACAGCCGCTAGGCCGGACGGGCGGAGGAGGCAACCGGCCGCAGCCGCTGAGGCTGCGGAGAGGTTGTGGCGCGGGCGTCGCCGCGCCGGCCGCCTCGTCGGAGAGGCGGTTAGTTCAATCGGCACTCTGTTGAGTTCTCAAGGAACGACCAGCAAGGGGCCCGCAATGAGCGCGAGCTATCCCGAACCGGGAATTTCTGCGCACGCGGGCACACTTAACGGTGTTGCACCGCTTGCTCAACTTGTTGGTACAAGCTGATGCAGTGATGCTGCACCCACGGACAGTGAGTCGTCAAGGGATTGGGGCCCACATGTACCAACAAGTTGCGCGAGTGCGTCATGATGAGGGCATGAGCAAGCAACCGAAGTACCGGCAGGTGGCTGACGCGCTCCGCCGCGAGATCGACAACGGCACCTACCCGCCGGGGTCGCGGTTGCCTTCGGAGAGCGAGCTGTCTGCCCGCTTCGACGCTTCGCGGAACACCGTCCGGTCTGGGCTCGGACTGCTGGTCAGCCAGGGGCTCATCTCGTCCAGCCAGGGGCTCGGGTACGAGGTTGCCAAGCACGAGGTGTTCGAGCTGAACGCCTCCCGGTTCGAGAACCTCACGTTCCCCCAGAACGGCGACGCGTACAGCACCGACGTCACGAACGCGGGTCGTCGGCCCAGCCAGACGTTCAGGGTGGAGTTGCAGCCCGCCCCGGCGTACCAGGCTGAGCGTCTACGCGTCGACGCTGGCTCCACCACCGTGCTCCGGTTCTGCCATCGCTTCGTGGACGATGTCCCCTGGTCTACACAGGCGACCCACTACCCCGAGTGGCTCTTGCAGCAGGGGCCACGGCTGGCCGAACCGGGGGACATCGCAGAGGGCACCACCAGGTACCTGGCCAGCCTCGGGGTGGAACAGATCGGCTACTTCGACGAGATCGCCACCCGCATGCCCACCCCGGAGGAGGCCCGGCTCCTGGAGGTCGGTGCGGGCGTGCCGGTGCTCCTATGGACGCGTACGGGCTACTCGAAGGATCGGCCCATCCGATGCACGGTGACCACGTTCAGGGGGGACCTGAACCGCATGAACTATGAGATCGGCAACCTGTCCGCCCGTGGCGAGGAGCCCCAGTGAGGATCGTGCCCGCTGAGCCCAGCGACCTGCCGAAGTTGCTCGCCTTCCGCGAGGAGGCGGCGGCTTGGCTGAGCAAGCTCGGCAGCGACCAGTGGCGCCGCCCCTACCCGGCCGATCGCCTCTTGGCCAGCATCGAGGCCGGCACCGTTTTCATGGTCCGAGATGGAGACGCCACGGCGGCCACGATCACCCTCACACCAGAGGCGGAAGAGGGGCTGTGGACTGAGGCGGAGCTGTCCGAGCCCTCCATGTTCGTCAGCAAGCTGACGGTAGCCCGGACGCATGCTGGCCAGGACCTGGGCGGCAGGCTTCTCGATTGGGCAGGCGATCGTGCCTACCGAGCCGCAGCAACATGGCTGCGGCTCGACGCCTGGACTACGAACCGAGCCCTCCAGGAGTACTACCTCCGGCACGGTTTCGAACATGTGCGGACCGTAACGGAGGGGGATGCTGTCAATGGCGGCCCCCGAGTTTCAGGATGGCTCGCCCAACGTCGGACGGCGGCAGCCAATTCTGGCTTCACGGATGAAACGCCGATCCCCAGCAAGCTTCCTGCCTGGTTGCCTACTGCCCGCAGTTAGATTGCTGCTGATCGTCGGCTCTGCAGCCCGCGCTCGTCATCTCCTAAGTAGCAGCCAGTTGAGCCTGGCGTCGGTACGATCGCAGAGCATGACCCATGTCTGGCGCCAACCATTCTCAGTCCGTATCGGACTCGCTGAGCCGTTCGACGAGGCCCCGTACGACGGCGTTCCACGCCATCTTGTCGACCCTCTCCGGACCTGGGTTGGTCGCCACTTCCACCAGGGGTATGACGAGACGGCTACAGCGGTATGCGTGCGGCTCCGGCTGACTCCCGGGGTCCCCAATGACACGGCAAGAAGCATGCTCATGGGCTTGGACGGCATGGATCTACTCGATGCAGTCGACGCCATCCTCGGCTGGGACGACGAGATCGACGAGATCGGCGGCGATGAAGGGGGCGATCTGGCCCGGTTGCTCGACTACGCGGGATCCGCCTACCGCGTCAACGATGCTGGCAACGGCCTTGAGGTGCGTATCAGTCGACCTGTTCGCGATGCCGTAAGCCGAACGGTGGCAGATGCGGCAGGGAGATCAGCCACCGGGTCAGCGTCCGATCACCTGGCGCTTGCGTGGCAGGCCGCCTATGGCATGCACCCCGATCCAGTACGGGCGTACAGCGAGGCCATTAAGGCAGTTGAATGCGCCGCTCACGCCGTCGTTCAACCGAACCATGCCAAGGCCACACTGGGGACCATGCTCGGTGAGCTGAGCGGCGGCGCGCGGGTCAAGTTCACCACGGCGCTGGCAACCCCGGCCGGCAAGGATCCGATTCTCCCGGTTGAGGCCATGATGCGCGCACTGTGGGATGGACAAACTTCGCGACACGGCAAGCAGACGGCCACCGTCCCCGAGACACTGGAAGCCTCGCGGGCCGCCATTCACATTGCCGCAACGTTGGTGCAGTGGTTCGCCTCCGGCGCCATCGCCCGCACCTGAGCTTGCGTCGCGGCCTATGGCCTGGCGCTTGGCGTACGCCAACCCGTACGCCAACAGCAGCACACGACGACGTCCGCCGACGTCCAATGAGAACCCACACTAAATAACCCGATCATGCACCTGGGGGCCGGAACGCCGCCTGAAAAGCGGAAGGTCGCCGGTTCGACCCCGGCCCCAGCCACCACCCAAAGGCCCCGATCCCCGGATCGGGGCCTTTGTCGTACATCAAGGCCACGGCCGGCCCGGGGGAGGCCGGCCCGCCCCCGCGCGCCGGCCTCCCCGGTGGCTACGTCCGCTCGCGACCGCGCCAGCCCCGGACGCCGAGGGTCACGGCCACCACCGCGACGGCGGTCGGCAGCAGGGCCCAGTCCGGGACCGCGCGGCCCAGGCCGGTGGCCCACTCCTCCGCCGCGTACGAGGCGTCCACCGACAGCAGGCCGGGCAGCGCCGTCGTGCCGTCGAAGGCGAGGAAGAGCGCGCCCAGGGCGATGAAGAACAGGCCCGACAGCAGTGACGTGCTGTGCAGCTCGAACCGGCCCGCACGCACCACCCGCCCCCGCAGCCACCCGCGCCGCCCCAGGTCGTAGCGCTCCCACAGCAGCGCCAGCAGGAAGAGCGGTACCGCCATGCCCAGCGCGTACACCGCCAGCAGCAGCCCCCCGTACGCCGGGCTGCCGCTGAGCGCCGCCACCGTCAGGACGCTGCCCAGGATCGGCCCCGCGCAGAATCCCGCCAGGCCGTACACCAGCCCGAGCGCGTAGACCGACAGCGCCGTCGTCGGGCGGATGCGGCCGCTGACCTCGGCGATCCGGCGGGAGGCGAAGCCCAGGCCCAGGATCTGCGCCACGCCCAGCGCGATGATCAGCCAGCCGCCGGCGGCGACCAGCAGGTCACGGTGGCCGTAGAAGAGCCGCCCCGCGAAGGACCCGGCGGCGCCGAGCGGGACCAGCGTGGTCGCCAGGCCCGCGTAGAAGATGCCGGTACGGGCCAGGAGACGGGCGCGGCCGTCGATGGAGTACGCGAAGAACGCGGGCAGCAGCAGGGCGCTGCACGGACTGAGCAGGGCGAGCAGCCCGCCCAGGAAGGCGGCCAGGTACCCGATGTCCGTCACTTCGCGGCCGCCCGCTTCGCCGCGTCGATCGCGGAGGTGAACGCCTCCATCGGCTGCGCGCCCGCGATGGGCCGGCCGTTGACCAGGAAGGACGGCGTCGACGTGGCGCCCAGCGCGTACGCCTGCTCCTGGTCCTCGCCCACGGCCTTGCGCGCCGCCTCGCTGTCGAGGTCGCGGCCGAAGCGGTCCAGGTCCCGCACGCCCGCCTCCTCGGCCAGCGCGGTCAGCCGCTCCCGCGAGAACCCCTTCTCCTTGGCGCCCTCGGCGTACGCGGCCCGGTGGAACTGCCAGAACCGGCCCTGCTGCCCCGCCGCCCAGGAGGCGCGGGCCGCGCGCTCGGACTCCTCGCCGAAGATCGGGAAGTTGCGCCACTCGATGCGCAGGGTGCCGTCGGCGACGTACTTCCTCATCAGTTCCGGCTCGGTCTCGCGGGCGAACTTCCCACAGTAGCCGCACCTGAAGTCGGCGTATTCGATCAGTACGACGGGCGCGTCGGCGCGCCCCGCGGCGAGCGCGTCCTTGGCGTCGCGCCGGGCGTACTTCTCCAGCTCGGGGTAGACACCGGCCTGCGGCTCGGCGGACGTCTCGGCGACGACGGAGGGCGCGGGCCCGGCCTGGGACTCGGCGGGCTTGGTGGCGGTGTACGAGACGACGCCGAGCAGCGCGGCCGCGGCGAGGACGCCCGCGCCGATGAGGTAGGGCTTGGACTTGGGCATGGTGAAGCTCCTGTACGCGTGGGGAAGTGACCGGCGGAGGTACCGCGCCGCCTATACGCGCAGGATCGACAGGTCCACCGGGGACGGCGCGGCGAGCGGCGGCGGGCCCTGCTCCGGCCGGACGTCCGGGATCGCCGCGTCCACGGCCCAGGCCCCGGCCGCCGCGCGCCCGGCGTGCGGCGCGGGCAGCGGTTCGCAGAAGGAACCCGAGCGCGGCGGGACGGCAGGCCCCAGCCCGCCAGGGTCCTCCGGCGCCCCGCACCCCGGACCCTGCCCCGCCCCATCGGGCGCGGCGGCGGCCGCGGCACCGGACCAACCGGCCCCGGACTCGGCCCCGGCCCCCGACCCGCACACCAGCAGCGCCCCCACCAGCACCAGGACGGCGGCAGCCACGCGGCACCACCGGCTGCCGGCACAGGACATGGTTCGGGCCTTTCATGGTCATCGACTCGCCGGAAATGGTACGGGGAAATCGGTTCGCCACTCCGGAGCCGCGAGTGAGATCCTGGGTCAGGTATGTCTACTTCCTTCGCCGACCTCCAGACCCTGCTGGCCGAGGTCTCGCTCCGCGACGCACACCGGCTCGGCCGCCGTCTCGAAGGCGCCCGCCGCATCCGCAACCCCGAAGCCCGGCAGGCCGTGCTGGACGAGATCGCCGCCGAGGCCGGCAAGGCCGCCGCCCGCACGGCCGAGCGGACGGCCCGCGTGCCGGAGGTCACGTACCCGCAAGCGCTGCCCGTCAGCCAGAAGAAGAACGACATCCTGGAGGCGATACGCGACCACCAGGTCGTGATCGTCGCCGGTGAGACGGGCTCCGGCAAGACGACCCAGATCCCGAAGATCTGCCTGGAGCTGGGGCGCGGCGTGCGCGGCATGATCGGCCATACGCAGCCCCGGCGCATCGCCGCCCGCACGGTCGCCGAGCGCGTGGCGGACGAGCTGAAGACGCCCCTCGGGGAAGCGGTCGGCTGGAAGGTCCGCTTCACCGACCAGGTGAACCCCGACGCGACCTTCATCAAGCTGATGACGGACGGCATCCTGCTCGCCGAGATCCAGACGGACCGCGAGCTGCGCGCCTACGACACGATCATCATCGACGAGGCCCACGAGCGCAGCCTCAATATCGACTTCCTGCTCGGCTACCTCGCCCAGCTGCTCCCCAAGCGCCCCGATCTCAAGGTCGTGATCACCTCCGCGACCATCGACCCCGAGCGCTTCTCCCGCCACTTCGGCGACGCGCCCATCGTCGAGGTCTCCGGCCGTACGTATCCGGTCGAGGTCCGCTACCGCCCGCTCCTCGAAGAGGACAGCGAGGACTCCGACCGCGACCAGATCACCGCCATCTGCGACGCGGTGGACGAACTCCAGGCGGAGGGCCCCGGCGACATCCTGGTCTTCCTCTCCGGCGAGCGCGAGATCCGCGACACCGCCGACGCGCTCAACAAGAAGAAGCTGCGCGACACCGAGGTCCTCCCCCTCTACGCCCGCCTCTCGCACGCCGAGCAGCACCGCGTCTTCCAGGCACACTCCGGCCGCCGTATCGTCCTCGCGACGAACGTCGCCGAGACGTCCCTGACGGTCCCCGGCATCAAGTACGTCATCGACCCCGGCACCGCCCGCATCTCCCGCTACAGCCACCGCACCAAGGTGCAGCGCCTGCCGATCGAGCCCGTCAGCCAGGCCAGCGCCAACCAGCGCAAGGGCCGCTGCGGCCGTACGTCGGACGGCATCTGCATCCGGCTGTACTCCGAGGACGACTTCCTCGCCCGCCCCGAGTTCACGGACGCCGAGATCCTCCGTACGAACCTGGCGTCGGTCATCCTGCAGATGACGGCGGCCGGGCTCGGCGACATCGAGAAGTTCCCCTTCATCGACCCGCCGGACCACCGCAACATCCGCGACGGTGTGCAGCTCCTCCAGGAGCTGGGCGCCATCGACCCCGCGCAGAAGGACCCGAAGAAGCGCCTGACGCAAGCGGGCCGCAAGCTGGCCCAGCTGCCCGTGGACCCGCGCCTGGCCCGGATGGTGCTGGAGGCCGACAAGAACGGCTGCGTACGCGAGGTCATGGTCATCGCGGCCGCGCTGTCGATCCAGGACCCGCGCGAGCGGCCGGCCGAGAAGCAGGCGCAGGCCGACCAGCAGCACGCCCGTTTCAAGGACGAGACCTCCGACTTCCTCGCCCTCCTCAACCTCTGGCGCTACATCCGCGAGCAGCAGAAGGCGCTGTCGTCGTCGGCGTTCCGCCGGATGTGCAAGTCGGAGTACCTCAACTACCTGCGCATTCGCGAATGGCAGGACATCTACACGCAGTTGCGTACGGTCGCCAAGCAGATGGACATCCACCTCAACGACGAGGACGCGCCGGAGGACCGTATCCACATCTCGCTGCTCGCCGGGCTCCTGTCCCACATCGGGATGAAGGACGTGAAGGACGGCACGAAGAACGAGTACCTGGGCGCCCGCAGCGCCAAGTTCGCGATCTTCCCCGGCTCCGCGCTCTTCAAGAAGCCGCCGCGCTTCATCATGTCCGCCGAGCTTGTCGAAACGTCACGCCTGTGGGCGCGGGTCAACGCGAAGATCGAGCCGGAGTGGATCGAGCCGCTGGCCCAGCACCTGCTGAAGCGCACGTACTCCGAGCCGCACTGGGAGAAGGACCAGGCGGCGGTCATGGCGTACGAGAAGGTCACGCTGTACGGCGTGCCGATCGTCGCCCAGCGCAAGGTGAACTACGGCCGTATCGACCCGGAGACCAGCCGCGAGCTGTTCATCCGCCACGCCCTGGTGGAGGGCGACTGGCGCACGCACCACAAGTTCTTCGCGGACAACCGCAAGCTGCTCACCGAGGTCGAGGAGCTGGAGCACCGGGCCCGCCGCCGCGACATCCTCGTGGACGACGAGACGCTGTTCGACTTCTACGACCAGCGGGTGCCCGAACACGTCGTGTCGGGCGCGCACTTCGACTCCTGGTGGAAGCACAAGCGGCGCGACGAGCCCGAACTGCTCGATTTCGAGCGGGAGATGCTGATCAACGAGCGGGCGGGCGCGGTCACCAAGGCCGACTATCCGGACTCGTGGCGGCAGGGTGCGCTCAAGTTCCGGGTGACGTACCAGTTCGAGCCGGGTGCGGACGCGGACGGCGTGACCGTCCACATCCCGCTCCAGGTGCTCAACCAGGTCACGGACGAGGGCTTCGACTGGCAGATCCCGGGCCTGCGCGAAGAGGTCGTCACCGAGCTGATCCGCTCCCTGCCGAAGCCGGTCCGCCGCCACTACGTACCGGCGCCGAACTTCGCGAAGAGGTTCCTGGAGACCGCCGAACCCCTCCGGGAGCCGCTGACCGTCACGCTCGCCCGTGAGCTGCACCGCATGGTCGGCGTACCGGTGAGCCCCGAGGACTTCGACCTCTCCCGGGTACCCGACCACCTGAAGGTCACGTTCCGGATCGTCGACGAGCGGCGCCGCAAGCTGGCCGAGGACAAGGACCTGGAGGCGCTGAAGCTCCAGCTGAGGCCGAAGGCCCGCCAGGCGCTCTCCAAGGCCGCAGCGGCCTCCTCAGGGCCGTCCGGCCAGTCGCTGGAGCGCACGGGCCTGACGGACTGGACGATCGGCACCCTGACGAAGGTCTTCGAGACGCGCCGCGCGGGCCAGCCGGTCAAGGCGTACCCGGCCCTCGTGGACGCCGGCGAGACCGTCTCCGTACGCCTCTTCGACACCGAGGCGGAGCAGGCGCAGGCGATGTGGCTGGGCACCCGCAGGCTGATCATGCTGAACATCCCGGTCAACCCGGCGAAGTTCGCCTCGGACAAGCTGACGAACCAGCAGAAGCTCGCCCTGTCGCGCAACCCGCACGGCTCGGTCCAGGCGCTCTTCGACGACTGCGCGACCGCCGCCGCCGACAAGCTGATCGCCGACCACGGCGGCCCCGCGTGGGACGAGGAGTCCTTCCGGAAGCTGTACGACAAGGTCCGCGCCGACCTCGTCGACCTGACGGTCCGTACGGTGGACCAGGTGCAGCAGATCCTGGCCGCCTGGCAGGCCTGTGAGCGCCGCCTGAAGGCCACGAACAGCCTGGTCCTGGTGAAGAACGTCCAGGACGTCCGCGAGCAGCTCGCGTGGCTGATGCCGCCCGGCTTCGTCACCAGGACCGGCCTGCGCCGGCTGCCGGACCTGATGCGGTATCTGGTGGCCGTGGACCGGCGCCTCCAGCAGATGCCGACGGCCGTCCAGCGCGACACCACGCGCATGGAGAAGGTCCACGAGATGCTGGACGAGTACGCGTGGCTGCTGGAGCAGCTGCCCAAGGGCCGGCCGGTGCCGCAGGAGGTCCTGGACATCCGCTGGATGATCGAGGAACTGCGCGTCAGCTACTTCGCCCACGCCCTGGGCACCGCCTACCCGGTCTCCGACAAGCGCATCGTGAAGGCGATCGACGCGGCCGCGCCGTAGCGAGGCGGTGACGGTCCTGTCGCCTTGGGTGAGTTCGACGCACCCCCTGAGCTGCGGTACAGTTACCTCGCGGCCGCGTCGCCGGTCGCGAAACCAAGGTCCTGTGGAGCAGTTGGTCAGCTCGCCACCCTGTCAAGGTGGAGGTCGCGGGTTCAAGTCCCGTCAGGATCGCAGTAACGTCAGGGCCCGTATCCCCCAGGGATACGGGCCCTGACGCATGTGGGCACCCGTCTTGACTCGGTCATCTGCCACCGGTACCCAAGCAACAGGGAAGCGGGGGCCCTTCAGCGGAGGTGACGCACATGGCGGCGGCATCCACAGTCAGGCACGAGACGCGCGCACTGCTGCGCGCCCATCTGGCGGCCGCGTCCGGCTACCGCCACCTCACCCGGCACTGCCCCGTCTGCCACCGCCTCCTGAGGCTCGCCATGGAGTCCCCGGAGGAGCCGGAGGGCACCGAGTGCGCGACGGCGGACGAGCCGGCGGCCACCGATGACGACGCCCGCGACGACGCCCGTCCGGTGTGACGCGAGTCACGAAATGAGTTTCACAGACCTCACAGCTTATGCCCGCCCTACAACCGACCAATTTAATATGTGCAATTGCACCCCCCTCGCGGGCCTGCGCTGACGTCGCCCCGGCCCTCACCGTGGACCTTCCGGCGAACACCCGCCGGCACACAAAAAGATCGCGCTGGACCCGGCGGAGTCCAGCGCGATCGATGACGAATACCCGTTGGGGCGGGCTCCCGTCGGTGGAGCTATGGGCGGGCGTGCCGGGTTGGGGGACCCGGAATCGCCCGGTTCATCGGGGTGTTCAGGCCTCGCTGCGCTGCTGCGGGATACCCGCAAGCAGTGCGCGGACCTCTGCCTCGCGGTACCGGCGGTGTCCACCCAGCGTACGGATGGACGTGAGCTTGCCCGCCTTCGCCCAACGGGTCACCGTCTTCGGGTCCACGCGGAACATCGTGGCAACCTCAGCGGGGGTCAGCAGCGGCTCGGCATCAGGGGTGCGAGCGGTCATGAGCGGCCTCCTCGGGAGAACCGAACCTTCTCGGTTCTTTCCTCTAAATTCTGCACCTTGACCCGCGTTGCCCGAAATGGCGGACGCGAGCCGAGTCGGTTATAGGACGAACGGCTTGTCCTCGGCACTACAACTACACCATCTGTCCAGCCACGTTCGGCCAAACCGATGGAATTGCCCTCTCAGGTGTTCATCAGCGGCGGAAGCCGATGGACCATGCCATAGCGGACAGTCACGTCACAGTGACGATCAGTCACAGAGCGATCAGGAGCCACCAGACCCCCCATAGCGTGCAATGCTGAGCCTTCCGCCCATAGTTGGACGGAAGGAGCCCTCCCCGGACTCCTTGTCCTATTTTGGCATGAGGTCGGGCGATGGGCGCAAGAGCCGCGTTAGTGCTATCCGTCACCCTTGACACAAACGCCCGGATCGGGACCAGGGGGCCCGGCGACCTCCGAAGGACCCCGGAGGCGGGACCTCCGAAGGACCCCGAAGGACCCCCGAAGGACCCCCGGAGGCGGCCGGAGGGCATCGGAAGGCACCCGGAGGGCCGCCGGGAAAAGCTCGCCTGAAAGGTCCCCGGAAGATACCCGGACGGACGCGACGGACGCACCCGAGGAACGCGAGAAACCCGCACACAAGTCCGAGCCCGATCAGCCCAAGATCATCATCTCAGTTGGCGTGCTGCCGGTTGCGCACCGCGCTCCACCGCTCCGTCAGCCGCTCGTACGCCTCGCCCGCCCCCGCGCCGTCACCGGCCCGCAGCGCCGCGATGCCCGCCGCCACGTCCGCCGCCGACCGGTCCTCGGCCAAGGCGTCCTCCGGCAGGACGTGGACCAGGCCGCCGTAGTCCAGCTCGACCAGCGAGCGCGGATGGAACTCCTCCAGCCACCGCCCCACGTCCACCAGGCCCTCGATCAGCGGCCCCTCCTCCCGCGCGTCCCGCAGCGTCTTCAGCGCCCGCGCCACCCGCCGCCTGGCCTGCACCATCGGCGTCCGGTACCGCAGCACCGGCGCCTTGCCGGAGCCACCGCCCGCCACGTACTCCCGCTCCTCGTCCGCGAACAGCGCGAACCACCGCACCGGCACCTGCCACACCGCCGTGCGGATCCACGGCCGCGCGTCCGGGTTCCGCTCCCGCCACCGCTCGTAGTCCGCCGCCGCCTGGCCCCGCACCACCGGCGGCAGCACCACGTCCAGCACGGACGCCGGCAGCAGCCCGGGCAGCTCCTCCAGGGCCAGCCAGCCGCGCAGCCGGGTCCGCCAGGGGCACACGCACACCACGCCGTCCACCTCCGCCACGAACGCGTCCGCGCTCTCGTGGACGGGTACCGGTACTGGTGGGGTCGGCAGCAGGTCGGCCAGCGAGCGGCGCAGCTCGTCCTGGGCGGTCGGGGCGGTGCCACGCCGCGCGTAGCGGGCCCAGTGACCGCGCTCGGGTTCCGGGAAGGCCGCCAGGGGCTCGTACACCCGCAGGTAGGACGCGTACGGGACGATGACCGAGGAGACGGCTGGCATGTCACGAATCCTTCCACGCCCGTACTCCGCCAGGGGGTGATCCTCGGCACTGCGCCGGATCTACGCCCAGGTAGGACTTACTCTCTTGCCCAACAGGTCCCTCCCCCACCCGCAGGGGGGCCCTCAATCGCCGCTTCGTACTTGGGAGTCACCACCGTGACCGATGTGACCGACGGCGTCCTGCACACCCTGTTCCGCTCGGAGCAGGGAGGCCACGAACAAGTCGTGCTGTGCCAGGACCGCGCCTCCGGCCTCAAGGCCGTCATCGCCATCCACTCGACCGCCCTGGGCCCCGCCCTCGGTGGTACCCGCTTCTACCCGTACGCCTCCGAGGAAGACGCCGTCGCCGACGCGCTGAACCTGTCCCGGGGCATGTCGTACAAGAACGCCATGGCCGGCCTGGAGCACGGCGGCGGCAAGGCCGTGATCATCGGTGACCCGGAGCTGATCAAGACGGAGGAGCTGCTGCTGGCGTACGGCCGGTTCGTGGCCTCCCTCGGCGGCCGTTACGTCACGGCCTGCGACGTCGGCACGTACGTGGCGGACATGGACGTCATCGCCCGCGTGAACCGCTGGACCACCGGCCGCTCCCCCGAGAACGGCGGCGCCGGCGACTCCTCGGTCCTCACCGCCTTCGGTGTCTTCCAGGGCATGCGGGCCTCCGCCCAGCACGCCTGGGGCGACCCCACGCTGCGCGGCCGCAAGGTCGGCGTCGCGGGCGTCGGCAAGGTCGGCCACTACCTGGTCGAGCACCTGCTGGAGGACGGCGCCGAGGTCGTCATCACGGACGTACGGGAAGAGTCGGTGCGCCGTGTCACCGACAAGTTCCGGCAGGTCACCGTGGTCCCGGACACCGACGCGCTGATCCGCACCGAGGGCCTGGACATCTACGCCCCGTGCGCGCTCGGCGGGGCTCTGAACGACGACACCGTGCCCGTACTGACGGCGAAGGTGGTGTGCGGCGCGGCCAACAACCAGCTCGCGCACCCGGGCGTCGAGAAGGACATCGCGGACCGCGGCATCCTCTACGCGCCCGACTACGTCGTCAACGCCGGCGGGGTCATCCAGGTGGCCGACGAGCTGCGCGGGTTCGACTTCGACCGGTGCAAGGCGAAGGCCGCGAAGATCTTCGACACCACGCTGGCAATATTCGCACGTGCGAAGGAGGACGGCATCCCGCCGGCCGCGGCGGCCGACCGGATCGCCGAACAGCGCATGGCGGAGGCCCGTCGCGGGTAGCCGCGCGGGAGCTGGGGTGGAAGGCCGCCCGCCGAACGCCGTCCGTGTGTTCGCGGTAACCGGGAGAGAAGACTCACGCCGGTCGGCGGGTCGGCCGCCAGATGAGGTTAAAATCGCAGCTGACCAGCGAGGACGGGGCGCCTCGTCGGTCTTGCTCCGGGGCGCGTCATGCGGGCGGCGTACCGTATGGCCACGGAAGCAGGTACCGTTGAAGCCCTACGGGCCGGTCTCTCCGCGGAGAGTCCGTTCCGAATCATGAACGCGTGTCAAGACTCTGGGGCCGTCGAGCCCCGTCACCGAGGGGGTCGAGCCATGGGGCGCGGCCGGGCCAAGGCCAAGCAGACGAAGGTCGCCCGCCAGCTGAAGTACAACAGCGGTGGGACGGACCTCTCACGCCTGGCCAGCGAGCTGGGCGCATCGACTTCGAGTCAGCCACCGAACGGCGAGCCGTTCGAGGATGACGACGAGGAAGACGACCCGTACGCCCGCTACGCGGAGTTGTACAACGACGACGAGGACGAGGACGAAGAGTCCGGCCCGTCGGCACAGCGTCGCGGCGCTTGACGCCTGCAGTTTTCCACCCGGTCCGGGGCCCCGCCCCGGACCGGGTTCTGTGCTGTCCGGATCGCGGTTTCAGTTCCCGTAGGTCTCAGTTCCCGTAGTCGGAGACCAGCTCGGCGCCCGTGGCGCGGTCGCCGCGCTCGGTGATCTCACCCGCGACCCAGGCGTCGACGCCCCGGTCCGCCAGTGTGGTCAGGGCCACGTCGACCGACTCGGCGGGCACGACGGCCACCATGCCGACGCCCATGTTCAGGGTCTTCTCCAGCTCCAGCCGCTCCACCCGACCGGCCTCGCCGACCAGGTCGAACACCGCGCCCGGGGCCCAGCTCGAACGGTCGACCGTGGCGTGCAGGCCGTCCGGGATCACCCGGGCGAGGTTCGCGGCCAGGCCACCGCCGGTGATGTGGCTGAACGCGTGCACCTCGGTGGTCCGGGTGAGGGCGAGGCAGTCCAGGGAGTAGATCTTGGTGGGCTCCAGCAGCTCCTCGCCGAGCGTCCGGCCGAACTCCTCGACCTGCTGGTCCAGGCGCATGCCGGCCCGGTCGAACAGCACATGGCGGACCAGCGAGTACCCGTTGGAGTGAAGACCGGAGGACGCCATGGCGATCACCGTGTCCCCCGTACGGATGCGATCGGCGCCCAGCAGCCGGTCGGCCTCGACCACTCCCGTACCGGCGCCCGCGACGTCGAAGTCGTCCGGGCCGAGCAGGCCCGGGTGCTCGGCGGTCTCGCCGCCGACCAGCGCGCAGCCGGCCAGGACGCAGCCCTCGGCGATGCCCTTGACGATGGCGGCGACCCGCTCGGGGTGCACCTTGCCGACGCAGATGTAGTCGGTCATGAACAGCGGCTCGGCGCCGCAGACGACGATGTCGTCCATGACCATGGCGACCAGGTCGTGGCCGATCGTGTCGTACACGCCCATCTGGCGGGCGATGTCGACCTTCGTACCGACGCCGTCGGTGGCGGAGGCGAGCAGGGGGCGCTCGTAGCGCTTGAGGGCGGAGGCGTCGAAGAGGCCGGCGAAGCCGCCGAGACCGCCAAGGCCCGCGACTTCGGGGCGCTGCGTCTTCTTCACCCACTCCTTCATCAGCTCGACGGCGCGGTCACCCGCTTCGATGTCGACGCCCGCGGCGGCATAGGAGGCACCAGTGGTCTCAGACATGGCTGAAGAACTTTCGTGTCGTACTGCGGGGGAGTGCGGGGATGCGGAGAAATGGGGGGTGCCGGAGATGCGGCGGTCCACGGGGTACGGGGGTCTACGGGAGTACGGGGGTCTACGGGGGCTACGGGCGGCGCAGCGCGTCGCTCGCGGCCGTGGCGGCCGGGCCCGCGGCCAGCTCGGTCTCCAGCAGCTGCTTGCCGAGCAGCTCGGGGTCGGGCAGCTCCATCGGATACTCGCCGTCGAAGCAGGCACGGCACAGCTTCGACTTCTCGATGGTGGTGGCCTCGATCATGCCGTCGAGGGAGATGTACGAGAGGGAGTCGGCGCCGAGCGACTTGCCGATCTCCTCGACCGTCATGCCGTTGGCGATCAGCTCGGCGCGGGTGGCGAAGTCGATACCGAAGAAGCACGGCCACTTCACGGGCGGGGAGGAGATCCGGATGTGGACCTCGGCGGCCCCGGCCTCGCGGAGCATCCGGACCAGCGCGCGCTGGGTGTTGCCGCGGACGATCGAGTCGTCCACGACCACCAGGCGCTTGCCCTTGATGACTTCCTTCAGCGGGTTCAGCTTGAGGCGGATGCCCAGCTGGCGGATGGTCTGCGACGGCTGGATGAAGGTCCGGCCGACGTACGCGTTCTTCACCAGGCCCGCACCGAACGGGATGCCGCTGGCCTCCGCGTAACCGATCGCGGCGGGCGTGCCGGATTCCGGGGTCGCTATGACCAGGTCGGCGTCGACGGGGGCTTCCTTGGCCAGTTTCCGGCCCATCTCGACCCGGGACAGGTACACGTTCCGGCCGGCGATGTCGGTGTCGGGGCGCGCCAGGTACACGTACTCGAAGACACAGCCCTTGGGCTTCGCTTCCGCGAATCGCGAGGTGCGGATGCCGTTCTCGTCGATCGCGATCAGCTCGCCGGGCTCGACCTCGCGGACGTACGCGGCGCCGCAGATGTCGAGGGCGGCGGACTCGGAGGCGACGACCCAGCCTCGCTCCAGGCGGCCGAGGACCAGCGGGCGGATGCCCTGCGGGTCACGGGCGGCGTAGAGGGTGTGCTCGTCCATGAAGACGAGGGAGAAGGCGCCCAGCACCTCGGGGAGGACCTTGGCGGCCGCCTCTTCGATGGTCAGGGGCTTGCCGTCGCCATCGACCTGGCCCGCGAGGAGCGCGGTGACGAGGTCGGTGTCATTGGTGGCCGCCACCTGGGTGGCCCGGCCGTTCTCCTTGGGCAGGTCGGCGACCATCTCGGCGAGCTGCGCCGTGTTGACCAGGTTGCCGTTGTGGCCGAGCGCGATGGAGCCGTGGGCCGTGGCCCGGAAGGTCGGCTGCGCGTTCTCCCAGACGGAGGCGCCGGTGGTCGAGTAGCGGGCGTGACCGACCGCGATATGACCCTGGAGGGAACCGAGGGAAGTCTCGTCGAAAACCTGGGAAACGAGGCCCATGTCCTTGAAGACGAGGATCTGGGAGCCATTGCTGACCGCGATTCCCGCGGATTCCTGGCCCCGATGCTGGAGGGCGTAGAGCCCGAAGTACGTGAGCTTTGCGACCTCTTCACCCGGAGCCCAGACACCGAAGACGCCACAAGCGTCCTGGGGGCCTTTTTCGCCGGGAAGCAGATCGTGATTGAGTCGACCGTCACCACGTGGCACGCCACCGAGTGTAGGCGAGATCGACCACTGGTCCGAATTGGGGACGGGCCCGCGGACCCGCCCCACGCCCCGCCCTCCCCCCGGCGCCCCGCTGACCAGGGGGCTTTGCCGGGTGACGGGGCGTACGGGGTGTGACGGACCTCGCAGTGGGAGACGTGCTATGAGGCGGTGCCGGTGCTGCTGCGAGGGGTCGCGCCGCCGGTCGCGCCGGTCGCGCCGCCGCTCGCGTTGGCCGCGACGCCCGTGCCGTCCGGGGCCGTGAGGGTCAGGGTGCGGTGCTCGATCGTGTACGTGGCCTTGCCGCTCATCACCTTCAGCAGGGCCCGCTCCACCTCCATCTCGGGGCCGGGGCACAGCTTCCGGGTCGCGGAGACGCGGCCGAAAGTGATCGTCGAGCCCTCGGTGGTGGCGGAGGCGGAGAAGCTGTTGCAGCCGAGGTTGCCGCGTACGGAGCCGTCCTCGCCGAAGACGAAGTGCGCCTTGCCTTCGGTGCCGGCGGGCAGGGACGACACCGTCTCCCCGGAGGTGCGCGACTGGACGGTCCACTTGGTGCCGGTCAGCTGGGCCGGGGGCTGCTCGCTGAGCTGGACCGTGTCGCCGCCGGGGGTGGTGAGGGTGAGCCTGTCGTCCGCGAGCGTGGCCTTCAGCTTGCCGGTGAGGGCGGACTTCAGGGTGTTCTCGAACGACTGGGCCGGTTCCCCGCAGGCCATCTCGGTCGCCGTGGCATCGCCCAGGGTGACCGTGTCGCCCTCGATGGACGCCTTGGCGGTGAAGTGGTTGCAGCCGTAGCTGCCCGTGGCCCGGCCCTTGGCGTCGATCATGACATGGGCCCCGGCCGGAGCGGCGGTCTTCCTGCCGTCGGCGGTGACGCTGTCGACGCTCCAGTGCACCCCGGTGAGCGGCACGTCAGGCCGTACGGAGGTGCTGCCGTCGCCCGCCCCGGACCCCGGTTCGGTGCCACAGGCGGCGAGGGCGACGAGCGCGACGAGGGCGGCGGACGCGGTGAGGTGGTGCTTGTACGTGGTCGGCATGCCCATGGGACGAGCCGCCCGGCCCGCTGGTTCCGCGCGTTCGGCCGGAGGGGGCGGGGGGGGGCGGCGGGTGCCGGGGGGCTGGGGGCGCGGCTGATTCCGGCGGGGGCGGCGGCGGGGGCACTCAGCCCAGGACCGGCAGCAGCGCCGACAGGTCCGCCCGTTCGCCGCTCGCGTGGACCTGGGCCGTGTCCAGGGCCTCCGCCCACGCCGTACGGCCCGTGGCGAGCCGGATCCAGGTCAGCGGGTCCGTCTCGATGACGTTCGGCGGCGTACCGCGGGTGTGCCTCGGGCCCTCGACGCACTGCACCACCGCGTACGGCGGCACGCGCATTTCGACCGACCCGCCCGGGGCCTTCACCGCCAGGGCGTCGGCGAGCAGCCGGGTGCAGGCGGCCAGCGCCTGGCGGTCGTACGGGACGGCGAGCCCGGTGGCGTCGTTCAGGTCGTCGGTGTGGACGACCAGCTCGACGGTACGGGTCACCAGGAAGTCACCCAGCCGCATGGCGCCGAACCGGGTCGGCACCAGCCGCTCGTCCGCTGCGCCGGGCAGGGCGGCGGCGATACCCGCCTCGGTGCGCGCGTACAGCTCGGCGAGGTCCGAGCTCGCGGCGAGCGCCCGGGTGTCCTCGTCGACCTGTCCGGCGGCGGACGCCGTGGCCAGCGGCCAGTCGAGCAGGCGCAGTTCCTGCGTGGCCGGCTCGGGCTCGCCGAGATACCGGATGACGCTCCCGACCGCCATGGCGATGTGCGCCGCCAGCTCGCGCACGGTCCACCCCCCGAGCCGGGTGGGCCGCACGAGCTGCTCGGGCGTGAGGGCGAGCACCCCCGCCCGCACATGGCCGAACTGCGTGAGCACGGCGGCCCGGGTCTTGGCGGAGTCGTAACTGCGGGTGCGCTTGCGGGCAGTGGGCATGCGGCTGAGCTTATGGGCGGGGAGCCGTCCCGCGCCGGTCGGTCGGCGCGGGCGGCGGTGAGGACGGCGGAGCCCCCGCCCGGACCGCGGGGGTCGGACAGGGGCTCCAGCAGCCGGGTGCGTCAGGCGAGCAGCGCGGGGATCGTGCCCTCGTGCGCCGTACGCAGCTCGCTCAGCGCGATGCTGAACTCGCCCTGTACGTCGACCTCGTCGCCGTCCACGACACCGATCCGCGTCGCGGGCAGCCCGCGCGCACCGCACATGTCGGTGAAGCGGAGCTCCTCGCTGCGCGGGACGGACACGACCGCGCGGCCGGCCGACTCACTGAACAGGAACGTGAACGCGTCCAGACCGTCCGGGACGATCAGCCGCGCGCCCTTCCCGCCGCGCAGGCAGGACTCGACCACCGCCTGGATGAGCCCGCCGTCGGACAGGTCGTGCGCAGCGTCGATCATGCCGTCGCGGGAGGCGGCGATCAGGATCTCGCCGAGCAGCTTCTCCCGGTCCAGGTCCACGGCCGGCGGCAGGCCGCCCAGGTGCCCGTGCACGACCTCGGACCACGCCGAGCCGCCGAACTCCTCGCGGGTGTCGCCCAGCAGGTAGAGCAGCTGGCCCTCTTCGGCGAACGCGATCGGCGTACGGCGGTTCACATCATCGATCACGCCGAGCACGGCCACGACCGGCGTCGGATGGATGGCGACCTCACCGGTCTGGTTGTACAGCGACACATTGCCGCCCGTGACCGGCGTACCCAGCTGCTGGCAGCCGTCCGCCAGACCGCGCGTGGCCTCGGCGAACTGCCACATGACCGCCGGGTCCTCCGGCGAGCCGAAGTTCAGGCAGTCGGAGATGGCCAGCGGCTTGGCACCCGAGGCGGCGACATTGCGGTACGCCTCCGCCAGCGCGAGCTGCGCACCCGCGTACGGGTCGAGCTTGGCGTACCGGCCGTTGCCGTCCGTCGCCATGGCCACGCCGAGGTTGGTCTCCTCGTCGATGCGGATCATGCCCGCGTCCTCGGGCTGGGCGAGGACGGTGTTGCCCTGCACGAAACGGTCGTACTGGTCGGTGATCCACGCCTTGGAGGCCTGGTTCGGCGACGAGACGAGGGCGAGGACCTGCTCGCGCAGCTCCCCCCCCGACGACGGCCGGGGCAGCTTGTTCGCGTCGTCCGCCTGGAGCGCGTCCTGCCACTCGGGGCGCTCGTAGGGGCGGTGGTACGTCGGGCCCTCGTGGGCGACGGTGCCGGGCGGCACGTCCACGATCTGCTCGCCGTGCCAGAAGATCTCCAGGCGGTCGCCGTCGGTGACCTCACCGATGACGGTGGCGGTGACGTCCCACTTGTCGCAGATCTCCATGAAGCGCTCGACGTGCTGGGGCTCCACGATCGCGCACATACGCTCCTGCGACTCGCTCATGAGGATCTCCTCGGGCGAGAGCGACGCGTCACGCAGCGGCACGGTGTCCAGCTCGACGCGCATGCCGCCGGTACCGGCGGACGCCAGCTCGCTCGTCGCGCAGGACAGGCCGGCGCCACCGAGGTCCTGGATGCCCGCGACCAGCTTCTCCTTGAAGATCTCAAGGGTGCACTCGATGAGGAGCTTCTCCTGGAACGGGTCACCGACCTGGACGGCGGGCCGCTTGGTCGGCTTGGTGTCGTCGAACGTCTCGGACGCGAGAACGGAGACGCCGCCGATGCCGTCGCCGCCGGTGCGGGCGCCGTACAGGATGACCTTGTTGCCGGGACCGGACGCCTTGGCGAGGTGGATGTCCTCGTGCTTCATCACACCGATGCACCCGGCGTTGACCAGCGGGTTTCCCTGGTAGCAGGAGTCGAAGACGACCTCGCCGCCGATGTTCGGCAGCCCCAGGCAGTTGCCGTACCCGCCGATCCCCGCGACGACGCCCGGCAGGACGCGCTTGGTGTCGGGGTGGTCGGCCGCGCCGAACCGCAGCGGGTCGACCACCGCGACCGGGCGGGCGCCCATGGCGAGGATGTCGCGCACGATGCCGCCGACGCCGGTGGCCGCGCCCTGGTAGGGCTCGATGTACGAGGGGTGGTTGTGCGACTCGACCTTGAAGGTCACCGCGTACCCCTGGCCGACGTCCACGACGCCCGCGTTCTCCCCGATTCCGACGAGCATCGCGTCGTTCTCGGGGGCCTTCTCGCCGAACTGCTTCAGGTGGACCTTGCTGCTCTTGTACGAGCAGTGCTCGGACCACATGACGGAGTACATCGCGAGCTCGGCACCGGTCGGGCGCCGTCCGAGGATCTCCCGGATGCGCTCGTACTCGTCCTGCTTCAGGCCGAGCTCTGCCCACGGCTGCTCGACGTCGGGCGTCTCGGCGGCGTGCTTGACGGTGTCGAGGGTCATGAGGCGCTGACCAACTTCTTGAGGATCGAGGTGAAGAATCCGAGGCCGTCCGTACGGCCCGTACCGACGAGCGGCTCGACGGCGTGCTCGGGGTGCGGCATGAGGCCGACGACGTTCCCCGCGGCGTTGGTGATGCCGGCGATGTCCCGCAGTGAGCCGTTCGGGTTCCCGTCCAGGTACCGGAAGGCGACGCGGCCCTCGGCCTCCAGCTCGTCAAGCGTGCGCTCATCGGCGACGAACTGGCCGTCGATGTTCTTGAGCGGTACGGAGATCTCCTGGCCGGCTTCGTAGTCGGCGGTCCAGGCGGTCTCCGCGTTCTCCACCCGCAGCTTCTGGTCACGGCAGATGAAGTGCAGGTGGTTGTTGCGGAGCATTGCGCCCGGCAGCAGGTGCGTCTCGGTGAGGACCTGGAAACCGTTGCAGATACCGAGGACCGGCATACCGGCCCTGGCCTGCTCGATGATCGTCTCCATTACCGGCGAGAACCGGGAAATGGCCCCCGCGCGCAGGTAGTCACCGTAGGAGAAGCCGCCCGGCAGGACGACCGCGTCGACCTGCTTGAGGTCCTTGTCGCGGTGCCAGAGGGAAACCGGCTCGGCGCCCGCGAGCCGCGCCGCGCGCAGCGCGTCGCGGTCGTCCAGGGTCCCGGGAAAAGTGACGACTCCGATACGAGCGGTCACGACTCCACCTTTACGACAAAGTCTTCGATGACGGTGTTGGCGAGGAAGGTTTCGGCCATCTCGTGGATGCGGGCGAGGGCGGCGTCGTCGACCGGCCCCTCCACATCCAGCTCGAAGCGCTTCCCCTGACGGACGTCGGCGATCCCGTCGAAACCGAGGCGGGGCAGTGCACGCTGCACCGCCTGTCCCTGCGGGTCGAGGATCTCCGGCTTGAGCATGACGTCGACTACGACGCGTGCCACTGGCACTCCCGGTGGTGTGTTGCGTGGGCGGTTCCCTCAGCGTACCTGTCTCCAAAATCTACGCGAGTAGACATCTGGAGGACCCTACAAAAGCACCCGCGAACGAGGCGAGAAGAGACAGGGAAAATCCCGGAAAATAATGCCCCCACCCATTGCCGTCGGACACGCTGATGCAATTGGCTGGGCTACACGATGCGGCGCGTTCCGCTGTACAAAGGAATGCAGCGGAAAGCGGCATTGCCCCTCAGCAGCCGCAAATCCGGTATCGCCGCACGTCAGCGTGGCACACCGCAGGAAAGGACCAATATCCGTGGCACAGCGCGTAGTAGTCACGCTCTTCGACGACATCGACGGAGGGGAAGCGGCGGAAACGGTCACCTTCGGCTTGGACGGTAAGTCGTACGAGATCGACCTCAACCCTGCCAATGCAAAGAAGCTGCGCAAGGCCCTCGCCCCCTACCTGGCCGCCGGCCGCAAGCAGTCCGGCGCCGGCAACGGCGCCGGTAGCAGTAGTGGCGGCGGCGGCTCGGCCAACGGCAGGCCGCGGGCCTCGTACACGCGCACCGCGCTCGAACCCGACCCGGCGGCGGTCCGCGCCTGGGCGCAGTCCCACAAGCTGGCGGTGCCGGCCCGCGGCCGCATCCCGAAGCACGTCTACGAGGCGTTCCGCGAGGCGTGCTGAGAGCCGGGCCCCGGACGACCGGGACAGCCCGGGACGACCCCGGACACAGCCCCGGACGACCCCGGAAGGCGCCCGCCTCATCCCAGGCGGGCGGCCGGGGCGAACCGGGACGGCGAACCGGGGCGACGAGCCGCCGAGTTGCGCGGCACCCCAGGTGATCCGCTAGAGTCTGGATCACGCCGAGGGGCGAGGCCGACAAGGCCCCACCTCACGGATCGTGCGGGTGTAGTTCAGTAGTAGAACATCCCCCTTCCAGGGGGAAGGCGCAGTGTGCAATTCCTGTCACCCGCTCTACATCACGTACCGACCATTGCGATGGATCAGGTACAGTGGTGTTCGCACCGCCCAGTGAGAGCTGAGCGGCAGCAATGCGGACGTGGCTCAGTTGGTAGAGCATCACCTTGCCAAGGTGAGGGTCGCGAGTTCGAATCTCGTCGTCCGCTCAGAGAGAAAGCCCCCGGTCGAGACGACCGGGGGCTTCTTCGTATGTCCACGAGGTGCGTGAACGAGGCGCATGCACAAGGTGCGTGAACGGCCCCGGATGACATTTGTCATCGGGGGCGGTGACAGCACGCACTGCCGCCCGCCACGGTCCGGCGGAAGCCTGGACGCATGACCAGCGATGAGTACGTGATCGAAGCCGACGGGGCCCGGCGGTGTTACGCGGGCGGCTTCGAGGCTGTGACGGGTGTCACCTTCTCCGTGGCGCGCGGCGAGATCTTCGCCCTGCTCGGCACGAACGGCGCGGGCAAGACCTCCACCGTGGAGCTACTGGAGGGCCTCGCCCGCCCCAGTGACGGCACCGTACGGGTCCTCGGCCACGACCCGCACCGCGAACGCGCCGCCGTCCGGCCCCGGATCGGCGTGATGCTCCAGGAGGGCGGCTTCCCCTCCGACCTGACGGTCACCGAGACCGTACGCATGTGGGCCGGCTGCACCACCGGGGCACGCCCGGTCGGCGAGGCGCTGGAGCTGGTGGGCCTCGGCGCCCGGGCAGGCGTGCGCGTCAAGCAGCTCTCCGGCGGCGAGAAGCGGCGCCTCGATCTGGCGCTCGCCCTGCTCGGGCGGCCCGAAGTGCTGTTCCTGGACGAGCCGTCCACCGGCCTGGACGCGGAAGGGCGGCGCGACACCTGGGAGTTGGTGCGGCAGCTGCGGGACGGCGGTACGACAGTGCTGCTCACCACGCACTATCTGGAGGAGGCCGAGACGCTCGCCGACCGGCTGGCGATCATGTACCAGGGGCGGATCGTGACGGCCGGGACACCGGCCGAGGTGACGGCCGCACGGCCCGCCCGTATCCGCTTCGCCCTGCCGCACGGGGTGACCGCCGGGCAGCTGCCGCTGTCGCTGCGGGCCGCCGAGTACGACGGGCGCCGCGTCGAGATCCGCACGCGGGAGCTGCAAGAGGCGCTCGGCGAACTGCTGCTGTGGGCACGGGAGACGGGCGTACGGCTGGAAGGGCTCGACGCCCGGTCCGCCTCCCTCGAAGAGGCCTTCCTCGACATCGCGTCGGGTACGGAAACGGTGGGTGTGTGACATGACGACGACGGCGAGGCGCATGGGCGCGCTGGGGCGGGCCGAGCTGACCCTCCTCGTACGGAACCGGTATGCGCTGTTCACAGCGCTGCTCATGCCCGTGCTGATGGTGGGCGTGCTGCGGTCCTCGCTCGACCGGGTCGATCTCGACGGGGCGGGGATGAGCGCCGTCGAGGCGGCGTTGAGCGGCGGGGTCGTGATGATGCTGATCCTCGTCGTCTACCTCAACCTCGTCTCGGCGTACGTGGCCCGGCGCGAGGAACTGGTGCTGAAGCGGCTGCGTACGGGCGAGGCCTCGGACCCGGAGATACTCGCCGGCACCGCGCTGCCGGCAGTCGTCCTCGCGGTGGCCCAGAGCGCGCTGATGGTGGCGGCGGGCGTGGCCTTCCTGGACGTGCGCGCGCCTCAGCGGCCCGAACTTTTCGTCGGCGGCGTGCTGATCGGGATGCTGCTGCTGATCGCGCTCGCCGGAGCGACGGCGGCCGTCACGCGGACCGTGGAGAGCGCCCAGATCACCACCATGCCCGTGTTCCTCATCTCGGCGGTGGGCTCCGGGCTGTTCATTCCCCTGGAGACGCTTCCGGAGAGTGTCGCGTCCGTGTGCGAGCTGCTGCCGCTGACGGGCGTGATGACGCTCATACGGGCCGGGTGGCTCGGCGGCGGGGACGCGAAGGAGCTGATAGGTGCTGCGCTGACGGCGCTGGCCTGGACGGTGATCTCGGTGTTTGCTGTGCAGCGGTGGTTCCGCTGGGAGCCGCGGCGCTGAGGGCGCGCAGGGCGCTCAGTGCGCTGAGAGCGCTGAGAGCGCTGAGGGCGCCGAGCTGGCGAGTTCACTGAGCCCGCCGAGTTAGCCGAGTTAGCCAAGTCGCCGAGTTCGCCGAGTTCGCCGAGTTCGCTGAGTTCGCCGAGTTCGCTGAGGGGGATGTCGACGTGAAGCTGAGGGGGTGGTGGAGCGGGCGGAGCAACCCGGAGAAGGTCGAGCTCTACACCCGTTGGTCGTACTACACGTTCGGGTTGATCGAGATCGGCGCGATCGGGGTCCGCTCCGTGGTGGAGGCGCCGCCGCCGGTCAGCGGCTGGCTCCTGATGCTGGTGTGCGCGCACACCGCGCTGGGCGGGGTGCTGGCGTCGCGGGCGCTCGACTGGAACCTGGGGCGGCGCGGGTACCCCTCGCGGCTCATCACCGCGCACTCCGCGCTGTCGGGCATGGCCGCCGTCGCGGTCCTGGTGCTCCACAGGTTCGGCACGCTGGGCGACATGGCGACCTCCGCGGCCCTGGTCGTCGGGTTCCTCGGCTTCGGTATCGCCTCGCTGGTCCTGTGCCAGAAGAAGGTGCGGCACATGCTGTACCTGGTCATGGCCACGGCGGCGGGCACCGGACTGGTCTGTCTGCTGCTCGGGCTGCCCCGGGAAGAGGCGGCCGGATTCTCGGTGGGGTTCCTGATCGCGGGGGTGACGCTGGCGTTCACCAGCGGGTTCTCGGGCTGGCTGCTGCGGGCGGTGTGGGAGCTGGACGCGGCCCGTGAACTCCAGGCGCGGCTCGCGGTCGCGGAGGAGCGGTTGCGCTTCGGACGGGACCTGCACGATGTGATGGGCCGCAACCTGTCGGTGATCGCGCTGAAGAGCGAGCTCGCGGTGCAGCTGGCCCGCCGGGGACGGGCGGAGCAGGCCGTGGACCAGATGACCGAGGTGCAGCGGATCGCCCAGGAGTCCCAGCGGGAGGTACGGGAGGTGGTGCGCGGCTACAGGGAGGCGGACCTGCACATCGAACTGGAGGGGGCGCAGGGCGTGTTGACCGCTGCTGGGATCACCTGCACGGTCGAGTCGGCGGAGGCGGGCCTGCCGGCGCGCGTGCAGTCGGCGCTCGCATGGGTGGTACGGGAGGCCGCGACCAACGTGCTGCGGCACGGGGACGCGCGGCACTGCTCGGTGTCGGTGGGCGCGGAGGAGGGGTGCGCGGTGCTGGTGGTCGAGAACGACGGGGCGGGGGGCGATCCAGGGGTGCTGGGTGAGTCGGGGTCGGGGCTGGCCGGGCTGCGGGAGCGGCTCGCCGCGCTGGACGGGACCCTGCAGGCAGGCCGGATGAGCGGCGGGCGGTTCCGGGTGACGGCGCGGGTGCCCGTGAACATGCTGCCGGCGGGTGCGGGTGCGGGTGCGGGTGCGGGAGCGGCAGTGGGTGCGGCGGATACGGCGAGGGCGGCGGATTCGGCGAGGGCGCGGTGACCCCCGTACGCGTACTGCTCGCCGATGACGAGCACCTGATCCGGGGAGCGCTCGCGGCCCTCCTCGGGCTGGAGGACGATCTCGTGGTCGTCGCGGAGGCGGCGTCCGGGCCCGAGGCGCTCGCCATGGCGCGGGCCCACCAGCCGGACGTGGCAGTGCTGGACCTCCAGATGCCGGGCGCCGACGGTGTGAAGGTCGCCACATCGCTGCGGGCCGAGCTGCCCGCGTGCCGCACCATGATCGTGACCGGCCACGGCCGCCCCGGCCACCTGAAACGGGCCCTCGCGGCGGGGGTGCGGGGCTTCGTACCGAAGACGCTCAGCGCCCAGCGGCTCGCCGAGATAATCCGTACCGTCCACGCCGGAAACCGCTACGTCGACCCCGAGTTGGCCGCCGACGCGATTGCCGCCGGGGACTCGCCGCTGACCGCGCGGGAGGCGGAGGTGCTGGAGCTGGCGGCCGACGGTGCGCCGATCGCGGAGATCGCCGAGCGGGCGGCCCTGTCCCCCGGGACCGTACGGAACTATCTGTCGTCGGCGGCCTCGAAGCTGGGTGCCGAGAACCGTCACACGGCGGTGCGTCTCGCCCGCGAGCGAGGTTGGGTATAGTGGTTTCGCGCTACGGCGCATGCGGACGTAGCTCAGTTGGTAGAGCGCAACCTTGCCAAGGTTGAGGTCGCGAGTTCGAGCCTCGTCGTCCGCTCAGATGGAAGCCCCCCGGCCGGTCGCCGGGGGGCTTCCGCGTTGTCGCGCGCTGTCCGGCGGTTCCTATGACCAGGTGGTGCCGGTCAGGCGCTCGTACGCCTCGATGTACTTGCCGCGCGTCGCGTCCACGACCTCCTGAGGGAGGGGAGGCGGCGGCTGCTCGCTCGCGCGGTCCCAGCCGGAGGCGTCGGACGTCAGCCAGTCGCGTACGTACTGCTTGTCGAACGACGGCTGCGCGCGGCCCGGCTCCCAGGAGTCGGCGGGCCAGAAGCGGGAGGAGTCCGGGGTCAGCACCTCGTCCGCGAGGACCAGGCCGCCGTCGCCGTCGTGACCGAACTCGAACTTGGTGTCCGCGAGGATGATCCCCCGGGCGCGGGCGATGTCGCGGGCCCGGGAGTAGATCGCGAGCGTCGACTGGCGCAGCTGGGCGGCGGTCTCCGCGCCGACCTGGCGGGCGACCTCCTCGTACGACACGTTCTCGTCGTGATCACCGACGGCTGCCTTGGTGGCGGGGGTGAAGATCGGCGCCGGGAGCTCGGACCCGTCGGTGAGGCCTTCGGGGAGGGCGAGGCCGCACACCGTACGGGACTCGTTGTACTCGGCGAGGCCGGAGCCGGTGAGGTAGCCCCGGGCCACGCACTCGACGGGGATCATGCGCAGCGACTTGCAGACCAGGGTGCGGCCGGCCCAGTCGGCGGGGGCGCCGGCGGGCGGCTCGGTGGAGATGACGTGGTGGGGGATGAGGTCGGAGAGCCGGTCGAACCACCAGAGGGAGAGCTGCGTCAGGACGCGGCCCTTGTCCGGGATTGCGGTGGGCAGCACCCAGTCGTAGGCGGAGATGCGGTCACTGGCGACCATCACGAGGTCGCCCGCCTCGTTCTGGTACAGCTCGCGCACCTTGCCGGTGTGCAGGTGTACCAGGCCCGGCACCTCAAGCGGCTCGGGCTTTTCGACGAATCCGGACACGGTTCCTCCCCGTGGTTCTGTCCAATCGGCTCCGATTCTCCCGCATGCGGAAACCGGGCGTTGGCCAGGGGTCTCGCGGGGTCTTCAGGCGGATCTTCGGCGGGTGTTCTGTTGGGGGGCGTGGGGCAGGGTGTGGGCCGTCTTGGGGCTGGGGCTCGGGCCGTCTTGGCGTGAGGCTCAGGCTGAGGTTCGGGGGTGGGGCGCGGGGCGGAGGCTCGGGGTGGGGCTGCGAGCGTCTTGGGGGTGCGTCTGGGAGTGGATCTTCAGGGGCGTTCTAGTCCCGTTTGCAGATGCGGTCCAGGAGGTTGGCCGTGGCGCGCTGGATACGGAGGTCGACATGACCCGGCCGGTCCAGGGCGGGTGACCAGGCGAACGTGCCCGAGGCGAAGACGAGGGCGCCGGAAGGGGCGCGGTAGAGGGAGGTTTCCTGGTGACGGGTGACGTCCTCACTGTCCCGGTAGGGGGAGTGGGCGAGCAGGATGCGGCGCCGGTGCTCGGGGAGGGCGGTGCGCGGGAAGTACCGGTCGGCCTCGCCGGCGACGAGGCCGGGCAGTTCATCGCCCTCGCCGGCTCCGGTGGCGTCCCAGAGCCAGTGGTCGGCGTTCCGCACGACCATGGGGTGCGGCTCGGGGACGCGGCCCGCGTACTGGATGCCGAGCAGTTGCTGTTCGGGGCGGTCGATCTCGCGCCACAGGGCGGGCTTTCCCGGGCCCCGGCGTTTTCGGCAGGTGAGGAGGCGGTCGGGGACGCCGGACGGGGAGGGTGAGAGCTCGACCTGCCAGTACATGGTGTTGGCCGAGAGGAACACGAGCGAGGTGCCCTGGTCGCGGGCCAGCTCCACCGTGCGGCGCATGGGCACCGACCAGTACTCGTCGTGGCCCGGGAAGACCAGGCCCCGGTAGCGGGTGGGGTCGACGCGGCCGGCGTGCAGGTCGCGGGCGTCGGCGTACGCGAGGTCGTAGCCGTACCGCTCCGCCCAGCGGATGAAGTCATAGGCGTGGCCCACGTGCAGGGGCAGCCCCGCGCCCGCGTACGGGCGGTCGAAGGAGACGGTGGTGGCGGCGTCCTCCTCGCCGAGCAGGCGGCCGTCCTCGTCCCAGGCGTGGTAGAGGCTGGCGCCGGTCCGGCCGTCCTCCGGGTAGAGGTTGTAGGCCTGCCAGGTGATGTCGGGGAGGAGCAGGAGCAGGTCGGCGGGGTGGCTGTCGCGGACCGTGAAGGGGATGTGGGAGCGGTAGCCGTCGAGGGTGGTGAGGACGGCCACGTACGCGCCGATCGACCAGTAGGACGGCACCTGGAGCCGCCAGGAGAGCCACCAGTGGTGGCAGGAGACGGTGCGGTCGGCGGTGAGCGGGGCGGGCTGGACGATACCTGGGAGGCGCGGGCTGGTGGTGATCTTGGACGCGCCGTCGCCCGCGTAGTGACCGATCCGATAGATGTCGACCGAGAACTGTTGCGGCGGGTCCACGGTGATGTGGAAGTCGATCGCCTCACCGGGCGCGACGGCACCGGTGGACGCGAAGCCTTTGATCTGGCGGTGTACGTCGTCGGCGGAGCGGGGTCCGCCGTGGCCGCCGCGCGCCAGGGTGGGGTCGGCGTACCAGGGGACGACCTGGCCGGTGTCGCCGAAATACTGCTCGCTGCCGCGCAGCCAGGGCAGCGGACCCTGGCCGAACGGGTCCGTGACGGCATGGGCGAGGGCTCCCGATTCCCACCGCCGAATCTGTTCCGCCCCCATGCTGCACCCCTCCCTCGACTCCCCCGCGACTGTCAGTGCCGGTCCCCAGCACATCACATAACGCACGCAGTCCGTCACCGTTCGTCGTTAATTGGCGAGAACGGAACGTGGCATTCCGGTTTCGGCGCGCCCGTCCCGCGCCGGCCCGGCGTCGTTCAGACGAGGCGGACGGGTTTCTCGGGGCGTACGCCCACGGTGGCCAGCCAAGAGCGCAGCGGCTCCGGGTCGGCCTCCTCGATGAGCGTGAGGACCCGCGCGGCCAGGTCCGGGTGACGCTTCCCCCCGACGAGGAGGGTGGGCCCGTCGAGCCAGTCGAGCCCGGGCGCCGCCCCGGCGGTGTCCACGGCGGCGCAGCACACCATGGCCGTGACGTGATCGGCGAGCAGCTCCCGCCCGGTACGGGGCGGCTGCAACGGGAACAGCGGCAGCGCGTCGCCCCCGGGCCCCCACGGCTGCCCCGGGCCCCCGGGGACGGATATGACGGGCGCCACGGGCGCCCCCGGGTTGGGCGCGCCGGGGCTGGGCGCGCCGGTGCTGGGCGCGTCTGGGTTCGGTTCCCCCGGGTTGGACGCGCCGGGACTGGGCGCGTCCCGGCTGGGCGCCGCCGGGCAGGGCTCCCCAGGCGCGGACGCCTCCGGGCTGGGGGCCGGGGCGGGGGCGGCGCCGGGCGCGGGCGCCTCCGGGCTGGGGGCCGCGGTGTAGGGCGCTTCCGAGTCGAACGCTTCCGGGCTGGCCGCCGCCGTGTGGGGCGCGTCCGGGCGGGACGCTTCCGGGCTGGGCGCCGCCGTGTGGGGCGCTTCCGGGCGGGGCGCTTCCGGGCTGGGGGCCGGCGTGTGGGGCGCTTCCGGGTGGGACGCTTCCGGGCTGGCCGCCGCCGGGCAGGGCTCCCCAGGCGCGGGCGCCGCCGGGTCGGGTGCACCCTGGTGGGTCGCCGGCGCGGCCGGGGTGTCCGGTGGGCGGCTCCCCGGCGCGGGCGCCGCAGGAGAGGCGGGCGCGGACGAGGCGGGCGCAGGCGTGGGCGCCGCGCGCTCCAGGGCGGGCGCGTCCGTAACCACGCGCTCCGGGGCGGGCGCGTCCGTTACCGCGCGCTCCGGGGCAGGGGCGTCCCCCACGGCGGCCTTCGGCGCCGGAGTGGCGGGCGCGGCCGGCGCCGAGGTACCGGCGGCGGAGGTGGGCGGAGGCGGGACCGGGCCGGGGGATCCGCCCGTGGTCGCCGTCCCGGTGCCGTACGTGGTGGCGCCGGCCATCTCGCCGGTCACCGTCGCGGCGGGCGGGGGCGGGGGCGGTGCCGTCTCCTCGCGGGAGAGCTCCGCCGTGATCGCCGCCGCGAGCGTTTCGCCGCTCTGCTCGCTTGTCAGGTGGTCCATCACCCGGGCCAGCGTCGCCTCCGCGTCGCGCTGGACGCCGAGCCGGTCGAGGACCCGGTGGAGCCGCGCGGCCTCCGCACGCCACTTGCGGTCGACCACCTCCTCCGGGTACTGCTGCCAGTCCACCGGCGCCCAGTCGGGGCCCGCCTCCGCAGGCCCGCCGTGGAACAGGCGGGCGGCGAGCAGCGAGGCCGCCTCGTCGACGAGCCCGGGCTCTTCGAGCAGGTCACAGGCGGGCCGCTCACCGAGCCGGGAAGCGAAACCCTCCGCCAGCCGGTCGCGGCGCGACAGCTCCGTCAGCGCCGAGACGACGCCCGCGTCGAGCCGGGACGGCCAGCGGCCCATGCGCCAGGCCGGCAGGGCCACCCGCGTCAGGAGCCGGTCCCAGCCCGCGTACGCCAGCCCCACCTGTTCCTGGGCGACGATCCGCAGCCCGTAATCCACAGCCTGTGCACGCTCCGACGCGGCCGCCGCGACGCCGCGCTCCATCTCGGTGGCGTGCACCCGGCAGCCGCGCAACAGGATCCGTACCACCGCGCCGACGAAACGCGCCCCCAGGCGCCGTACCGGATCGAGCCCCGGCCGGGCCGTCCCCGCGACCGCCGCGTCCAGCCCCCGGAGGAAGCGGCGGGCCGCCGCTATGTCGGGGTGCGCAGACGGTCCCGTACCGGCGACGACCGGCGCCAGCACCGCCCGCAGCTCGCCGACCCGCATCCACCACAGGAACGGTGAGCCGATCACCAGGACGGGCGGGGTGTCCGAGCGGTGCACGCCCGGTATGCCGGGTATCCCGTGCGCCGGGTGCGTACGGTCCTCCAGCCAGCTGTCGCAGTCGGGCGTCAGCGCTATCCCGGAGGGCACCGGCACATCCAGCCGCCCCGCCAGGTCCTGCACCATCCGGTACAGATCAGGGGCCGACTCAGGGGGGATCTCCACCGTCGGGGAGAGCGCCGGCCTGGCCCGCGCGATCACGGCCGCGACCACCGCCGCGGCCAGCAGCACGACCACCGCGAGCCCCGACACCGCCCAGCGCGCGGCGTCCCAGCCCGCGCCGACCAGATGGCCCGTGGCGCCACCGGCCAGCAGCACGACGGCGAGGGCGGCGGGCAGCAGCGCCACGGCAAGCGCCCTGCTGCGCACCCGCAGCACGGCCAGGGCCCGAGCGCGCGCGGACCGCGCACCCCGCTCCTCACCCAGCCCGAAACGAGCACCGGAATCGGACACGGCCGTACCTCACCCCCTTCTGCCCTGCGGCGGACTGCCTCGTGGTGGTGTTGCTCACTCCCCCACTGTGGCACCCACCACTGACATCGCAATGCCGGTGGGCCAAGTGCCGGAACGCTTGCGCGGCACCCTAGTTGGGGCACCGGCAGGCGTCATCCGGATGGGGCAGCCGTCACTCGATGGAATGGCTTTGGGCAAAGGTGTGGACGGTTCAGCCGAGTTCGGGGTTCACTCCCCGGCGGCCTTGAGGGCGATGTCCGTACGGTGCTGTGAGCCGTCCAGCCGGATCCGCGCCACCGCCGCGTACGCCCGCTCCCGGGCCTCCGCGAGGTCCTTGCCCGTCGCGGTGACGGACAGGACACGGCCGCCGGCGCTCACGATCGCGTCGCCGTCCCGCCTGGTGCCGGCGTGCAGGACGTACGCATGGGGGGCATCCTCCGCCGCGACCTCGTCCAGGCCCTCGATCGGGTCGCCGGTCCGGGGGGCGCCGGGGTAGTTGTGGGCGGCGACGACCACGGTGACGGCGGCGTCGTCCCGCCAGTTCAGCGGCGGCTCGCTGTCGAGGGTGCCGTTGGCGGCGTGCAGCAGGACCCGCGCGAGCGGGGTCTTGAGGCGGGCCAGTACGACCTGGGTCTCCGGATCGCCGAAGCGGGCGTTGAACTCGATGACCCGTACACCGCGCGATGTGATCGCCAGCCCCGCGTACAGCAGTCCCGAGAACGGCGTGCCACGGCGGCGCAGCTCGTCGACCGTGGGCTGGAGGACGGTCGCCATGACCTCGTCGACCAGCTTGGGGTCCGCCCAGGGGAGCGGGGAGTACGCGCCCATGCCGCCGGTGTTGGGGCCCTCGTCGCCGTCCAGCGCGCGCTTGAAGTCCTGGGCGGGCGTCAGCGGCAGCACGGTCGTACCGTCGGTGATCGCGAAGAGCGAGACCTCGGGGCCGTCCAGGTACTCCTCGATGACCACGCGGTCGCAGGAGAGCGCGTGCGCGCGGGCCTCCTCCAGGTCGCCGGTGACGACGACGCCCTTGCCGGCCGCGAGGCCGTCGTCCTTGACGACGTACGGAGCACCGAAGGCGTCGAGCGCCGTGTCGATCTCCTCAGGCGTGGTGCAGACGTACGAACGCGCCGTGGGGACGCCCGCGGCGGCCATCACGTCCTTGGCGAACGCCTTGGAGCCCTCCAGCTGGGCGGCCTCCTTGGAGGGGCCGAAGCAGGGAATGCCGGCCGCCCGTACGGCGTCGGCCACGCCCACGACGAGCGGTGCCTCCGGGCCGACGACGACCAGGTCGGCCGCCAGCTCACCGGCCAGGGCGGCCACGGCGGCGCCGTCGAGGGCATCCACCTGGTGCAGCTCGGCGACCTCCGCGATTCCGGCGTTGCCGGGCGCGCAGTGCAGAGCGGTGACGTCGGGATCGAGGGAGAAAGAGCGGCACAGGGCGTGTTCGCGGGCGCCGCCGCCGATGACGAGGACCTTCACGCCAGCCAGGGTAGCCCGCTGCGGCGGACGCCCTTTGTGCGGGCCGCCGAACCGGCTTCTCCTACTCGTTCGTATATTCCTCCACCACGGTCGCCCCCAGCTCGCGCACGATCAGCTCGTGGCCGGAGAGCGCCGAGTCGACGAGATCGGGGTCGTCCTCCTCCGGTACGTCGTCCTCGGGTCTGACCTGCTGGGGTGCGGCGGCGCGCGGCGGCGCGGGCGCGGGCCCCCCGGGAGCCGGCGCGGGGGCCTGGGCCGGGGCCTGGGCCGGCTGGTGCGCCGGGGCCTGCGGCGCCTGCTGTACGGGGCGGGGGGCGGGCTGCGGCGCGGGCGCCGGCGTCTGGGGCGGGCGTCCGCCGTAGCCACCGCCGCCTCCGGAGGACGGCGGGGGCCCGGAGCCGCCCGACGGGTCGACGATCGCCTCGATCTTCCACTGGACGTTGAACTGCTCGGCGAGCGCCTGCTTCAGCACGTCCTCGCTGCCGCTGCTCGCGAAGTTGTCACGGGCGCCGGCGTTGAGGAAGCCGAGCTGGAGGGTGGTGCCGTCGAAACCGGCGACCTGGGCGTTCTGGCTGAGCAGGATCCAGGTGAAGCGGCGGCGGTTCTTGACCGCTTCCAGGATTTCCGGCCACATGTTCCGCACCTGGGCGGCGCCCTGTGCCATAGGATACGGCCGGTGTGCTCGTCCACGATCATGACTTCGCCGTCGATGACGACGTAGTCCTTGTCCTTCTTGAACAGTTCCTTCGCCTTGATGGCGTTGTTCAGGTACCCGACGAGCGGGGTGTTGA
>NZ_JAUEPL010000032.1 GCF_030406405.1 Streptomyces ficellus | reverse complement strand
CTGGCTGGCCGGCTGCCGTCGGCTCCACCGCCGTTACGAACGCAAGGCCGAGCACTTCCTCGCCTTCGTCGGCATAGCCGCAGCCCTCATCTGTCACCGCCGCCTCACCAAATGAAACGACGCCTTAGTGCTCCGGGCGCTTGTCCCCGAGACGTCCTTCATGTCACCGCCAGCCAGCGCGGATATAGTGAACACTGGTGCCTCCGGCTGGGGGGCCTTCTCGGACGCCGTGGCCGCCGGCAAGCCGGTCGCCAGCAGCGCCATCGGCACCAATGCCAGTGAAGCCAGTTTCATCGCAGAGCGACGTTCCATACTTTCCTCCCGTTTTCAAATTCCTTGCGCCACGCCTCGCCCACAGTGGCGTGATCTTGCTCTCACAGGTTTCTTTCATGGCGATACAGGCCGGGGAAACGTGAGAGAAGTGCCATCATGAGGTCCGAGCGGGACACCTTTCCCGCCGGCCTGGACGACGCTGAAGACGAAGAGCGAGGAACCCGCTATGACAACCCGACCCACGGACGACGCCACGGCGCTCTACGGGCGCGCCTCACTCATTCTTGGCGCCCTCGCGCTCATCGCCGCGATGTTCATCGGCTACGCCGGTGTCGCGTTCCCACTGCTGTTCGGCAGCCTGGCCGTGACTTTTGGGACGATCGGACTGACCAAACGAGTCCACCGTGTCCAGTGCGCAATCGGGTTGACCATTGGCGGCTTGGCCGTGCTCTACCCGATCTTCCTCCTGATGACCTTCAGCGGCTGAGACGCTCCCGCACGGCGAAATGTCGAAAGGCCGCAGCGCCATTGCATTTCACATGTCCGTGCGCACAGGCCGAAAAATGGGCAGAGCACAAAAACCCAAATAAAGACGCTGGCTGAAACCGCCCACCATGACTTCCCCCGTTTTCCCCGTACAGCGGGCCCGGCAGTCCGACCGAGCCATGAATTGATATTATCTTCCCGGCTTGATGATGATCAAGCCCTCGCCGCGTGAGTAGCGTCACAGCCTAAACTTTCGGGCATTTCTACCGGTGTTCGTCGCGTGCGCGCCTAGTCGATTGGAACTTCAACCAACGGAAAGGTCTCGACGTACTTCAGATTGCCGGTACCTCCGACGGTCAAGGGACCAGACCTCACCAACCGGCCAGCCAAGACCACACCGATCAGCGTTCGCTGTCCCCGGACACGGATAACGATCAAACCCCTGATACATCCATCAAGGCCGTCCCTACTCGCTTCGGCGGCACCACCTTCCCGCCGCGCCGCCTTCGCACCAGGCATCTGGACCACCGACCTGGTCCTGGACTGGCCGCACGCCACCCTTCAACTGCTCTGCGAAGGCGGCTGGCATGGCCTCCTGCCGCTGCGGCCTTCAACGCACCACGCGTGAAGGCCTACCGCAAACACGCGCGCGAGGGCACACTCGCCTCCTACTGTGGTGGGTGCCCTCCTTCGACGGCTGAGTGATCCTCGACGGCCACGACCGTGCCACAGCGGCGCTGGCAGAGGGTGAAGAGCAAGTGTGAGTCACCGGGACGGTGGATTCGTCACCGCACAGCGGCCATTGGCAGTCCAATCCAACCGCGTCAAGCCGAGACCGAAGAATCCGCCCTCTCACAGACCTGAACGGCTTGCCTTTGTCTCCGGCATCAACATTCACCGCAGGCAAAACTCAACAGCACCTCGGCGCCGGCGCGAGCTGTTCACCGCCCACCTCGTCCTCAAGAACCAGTTGCAGGACGCCCGAGCCGCCCGCACGGAGGCTGAACGGACGGCTCGTGGCCGCCTGGCAAGAACCTTGGGCTACTGGATGAGAATGCCCGCCTAATACCCGAGGCCCGCCCGCGCCCCCAGGACGTCTCCCCGGCGGATTTCCGGGCCCACGATCATGCGTTGCAGACCGACTGGGAGAAGTCATGGCACACCAAGGTGCGCGCCGCAAAGCCCAACGTCCTAAAGATTCGCCACGACGACGTGCGCACCGTCGCCTCCTGGGGGGCCTGCACTACATCGAGGACCTGCACGCCCTGGAGTACGCAACGTACCGTCGCCGGCGTTCCTGGGTCCTACGCGGCGTGGTCGACTCGATGGACGAATGAATCTTCGCGTGGCGCCGAGGGGAGAAGGAACTTCCACCGCCCGGACGGGAGTACGAGTTGGCCCGGGGACCCGCCCAGCAGAAGGAGGAGGAGTGGCGCCTGGCCGCCGAGGCCAAGGAAGCGGAAAGGGTGGTCCAGCAATGGATCAGGGGCAGACGGTGCAGAGCCCCGCGAACAACTGGGCTCGTCGGCAGCCCTTGGCGGGCGCGGCAGCAGGCGAGCGGCAGGTGGCAGAGTTGGCCGACGTCCGGGGGGCGGCGGGGCGTAGGCGGCTGCCCTATGGCGTCAGGCCTGCGGGGGCCGGTCAGTGCGGATGACGCCTTGCAATTAGGCGTGTCAGTACAGGAGCCATCCAGGTGTAGCCCTGCACGGCCACACTGCCGCCCACGGAGCGTCGGGCGGGTGTCAGGTGGTAGTAGGCCAGGTCCGCAGCAGTGCGGCGATCTTCGCGGCGGTGCAGGCGGGGTCTAGGAGCAGGTCTTTGAGGGCGATGGCGTCCTGGCGGGTGGGTTTGACGAGGATCCCGGCGGCTTCCAGGTACATGACGCCGGTAGCGGCCGCGACGGCCAGGTTGGAGCGTTCCAGCCAGCGGCAGCGGCCCAACGTGTGCACCAGCGAGGCGGCCTTGGCGTAGGGGCCGTCATAGACGGGCTGCTCGAACAGCTCCGCTCGGTGGCGGGCGACCGCCGAGACGGGAACTCCGTAGTCGTCGGGGGCGGGATCGTTGGCCCCGGCGGCTTCGGCGACCTGCAGGATCCAGGGGACGTCGATGTGCAGCTCCATCAGGCGGCGCGCGCTCCGGGAGCGGCCTTGTGGGTGTTCTCGGCCTCGTCGAAGACGTCCTGGTGCTCGGCGAGGAAGCGGGCGGCGGCGTCCACCGCGCGGGCGCGTAGGCCGCTGGCGTCGTCCTGCACAAGGCGGGCGAGGTAGTCCCCGATGCTCAGCCCGAGGTCAGCGGCACGCTTCTTTGCGAGCTCCGCGACGTCCTGATCGACTCGTGCGCCCAACTGTGTCTTGGCCATACCGGCATGGTAACAGCTGTTACCGGTGTGTGGGCTCCCGCCCAGGAGCGGCGCTGCGAGCACAGGTCGGCTGGCACCAGGCTGGTGGGAATCAGCCACCCGACAACGGCACGGCGGCAGCACCTGGCAGTCGCCACCGCGGCCGAGCGTACGAAGGAGACCGCGCGACGACCGACGGCGTCCAGGCGGCGGTCGGGCCGCCCGCAGGCGACCCTGGGACAGCACCAAGCGGCGGCCACGCGGGGCTATCCGCGGGCGGGCCGATTGCCGACCCAAGCCGGGGCGGCGCGCGCACCCGCCACCGGCGGACAGCCGGATCGGCAGGAGTCCGGGAGGGTTGGCGCCCCACGCCGCATGACATGTCCGGGCATGACAGGACGCCCGCGCCACTCGGGCGGTAAGCCAGGCGTCCTACTGTGTGAGGGCACCGCCCTCCAGCCGACCAGCAAGGAGCACAGGCTGTGAACGTTGAGATTCCTCTGCATGTACGCGACACCGCTACCCAGTTGGGTGCCGGCGTCCCCTACGCCCTGAAGGTTCTGGCCGGCCAGCTGGCCGACGACCCGGACATGGGCCGGCCCTCGGACCTGCCCGGCATCCTCACCGTGACGGTCGACGGCGACTTGTTCGAGGACTGCCCGGCCCTTGCCGTCGGCTACATCCGCGAGCCCGACCGCATCGAGATCCCGTACGTGAACTTAGCCCCCTCCGCCCAACCGGTCGAGCCCGCCGAGAAAGCCCAGGACCACGACGAGAACCAGGACCAGGACCAGGACCAGTCTGCCGATCCTGCCGCCGCCGCGGTCACCGTACGGGAGGTCGCCGACGCCTGGCAGCGCATCACCGGCTGGCTTCAGCGCAACGCTCCCGACTCTTACGCCGTACTCCGCGATGGCGTGAGCCCTGCAACCATCACCGCCCTGGCAGACGACCTCGGCATCCAAATACCCGCCGACCTGAGCACCTTGTGGTCGCTGACCGCAGGCGACGACGGGGTCAGCGGCGCGGGATGCCTGCCGGGAAACCAGGCCCTGATGGCCTTGGATGCCGTAGCCGCCTTCTACCGGCAGCAGATGGACTCCCAGGCCCACCAGGACACCCTCAACGCCCGCCGCCCCGAGTACGACCGGATCACTGTGTGGAAGCCGACCTGGATTCCGGTGTTCGCTTTGGGCCCGGCTGACAGCGCCTCGGGCCTGTACGTGGACGCCGCGAGCGGCTACCTGGGCCGCTGGTCCCGCTACAACGAAGGCCCCGGCGACGAGCTCGACACGCTGGCCACCTACCTGGAAGGGGTGGCCGACATGCTGGGGGGGGAGAAGCCCCGGCTCTGGCCACGCGGGACAAGCCCGGCCTGGTCGGCGGGGCGCTGGTGTGGGGCAGCAGGCTCGACCCAGCGCTGGAAAACCGGTGGCAGCCTTTGACCGGCTGACCACTCGCGAGAGGGAGGCCAGCTCGGTGGGCTGGCCTCCCTCCTGCTTCACCTGCTGCCGCTTGGGCTATGTCAGCCGATCTTGCGCCAGGTGCAGGTCGTCGCGGTTGATGTGCAGTGCTCGAACCCCGGAAGGGTGATGAAGAACCCGTCACCGTCCAGCATCCGCCACGACGGAGCCGGGAAACCGGTGAACGCCCGTTGGTTTTGCACGCTGGGGATTGCCGTACGCCCGCATCGCTCCGTACCGCTCGGGCCGTTCACTGCCGTGCGGGTGTCAGCGACGATTGCGAAGTTCGCCGAACCGTCGCCCATCTTGTCGGTGTACAACTGTGCGCACTTGTTGCCCGACGTCACCAGGTTCGCGCTGTTCGGGAAGCCGCCGGACTCGTGAGTCGAGGCCATCGCGAACTCGTCGCAGTCGACCGACCCCACCGATGCATCGGACGGGTGGACGCTCCAGGTGCGTCACACACGCGGGTGAGGCTGTTGTCCGAGGTCCATGTGCCGCCGGTGCTGTTCTTCACCGGAGTGTCCGGGCCCAGGTAGTGCATCAGGCTGTCCCACCTTTTGGAGTCGGCGTGATCGGGCATCACCTGCTGCATGTACCAGTAGTACGCGCCGGCGGCCGGGTACAGGTTGGTGTCCACCGTCCAGTTCGGATTGAAGTACGGCAGCACACAGCCCGGCCCCGAGCCCTTGACGATGTGGTCGCAGCGCGGGGCGAGTTCGCGGACGCGTACATCTCCGCTGGTGCCGAAGTCGGCGGTCGCCGAGGAAGTCAGGCTGGCGTCCGCAGTGGCCCGGATGGCCCATCCGAGGTCAATGATCTCCTTGCCCGTGCCCGACCAAGTGGTCTGGACAGTGCCGTAGCGGGCATTGAGAGGACCCACCTCGGAGAATCCCCAGTGGCCGGTCGCGGCGGCGCCGTTGACGTCCGTCCACCGCGTCTGTGACGTGGTGCAGGAAGAACAGTTGTTGATGGCCAGCCACGTGAGGTTGACGCCCTGGAGAGCAGCGTCGATGTTGCGCGGCATCGCAACGAGCTGCTGATCGAACTCGGCGAAGTCCGAACCGGACGCACCCTTGTTGGGGTACGTCTTGATCCGCTGTTGCAGGTCGAAAGTGGCCAGGCCGAAGGCGGGCAAATCCGGGTCGGCGTCCAGGAAGATCAGCGTGGCGGAGCCGATGTCCTTCAGGCACGCCTCGCTGCGGTTCATGTAGTTCTTGCCAAGCGGCTTGCTTCCGCACCACGCCACCAGGTCGACGGGGCCGGCAACCCCGGCCCGCGGGGAAGTTGCCGGCTCCTTACTCTGCTTGGAGGGCGGAGTGATCTCGATGCACACCAGCGGCCTTGAGCATCGACCGTGGAGCAGGACCGTTCACCGGTGGCCTTGCGGCCCGTGAGAGCAACGGCGCCCGGGTCGGTACGGGTGACCTCGGATCGGTCTGGGCCAGCGGGTCGATGGTTGACGTCGTCTGCGGCGCGGGGAACTTCATGTACGGGTCGATGCGGAAGTCCGCCCAGGGAGACCAGGTCGTCTCGTACAGGCTGCCGTCGTAGGCCGAGGTGCGGAACTTTGTACAGCACGCCGGGCTTCAGCTTGCCGTACGGCACCTTCGCCGTGCCGCCCCGTCCTCTCGGTGTCACGATCTGCGTTCGCCGCGCTGACGGACGCGGTAGAACGGGCAGTTGTAGCTCTCTGCGGTGCCCAGCTTGCGTTGCCGTCCCGGAAGGGGCGGTCCCGCTGCGTGTCGGCTGTGGCAGGCGCGACCGCCGGGCGAACCCGTCCCCCGCTTCTGTCGTTGCGTCGACTGGGAGAGGGCCGCACCCACAGCTCCTCCGGCACCAACCGTTCCAGCAAGTCCACCACGAGCTACTCAACGGCTCACGGCGCCATGAGAAACGACGTCTTAGCACCACGATCGGTTCAGCGGTGCGCGACGACTTCCGAAGTGATCTTGAGATGCCGTCCCGTCATGTCCTTGGCCTTGGTGATGCCGAAGGCGTACCTGTCGATCGTGGTAGTGCCGCTCGCCGTCATCCGCTTGCCCTCGTGGGCAACCGTGCCGAGTGTGACAGCGATCGGGTGAGTCACCCCGCATACCGTCAACTCGCCGTACCAAAGTGGGATCAGCGCCGGATCGTTCCAGACGCCGGCTCCGGAAGCCGCTCTCGGGATGCCGAGCCACGTCGAGGTAGTCAGAGGACCTGACGTGGTCGTCACGCTGCTGATTGCCCGACTCGAAGCTTCCTGCCTCTATCGCGACGTGCACCAACGATTCTTCTGCCGGGTCCGCCACAGTAATGCGGCCATGACCGATGGCGAAGGTACCTCGGCTGGGAGCAGCCCGAACATGGCGCGTGTGTCGAAGCGGACCGTTGATGCCGCCTGAGCGATCTCGTATGCACCTGCTGCTGGTAAGAGCTGGTTCCCTGATGCTGCCGTGAGCTCGTAGCCTCCGGGTGCTGAAGATCAACCCGTGATGGGTCAGCCTCTCGCAGCGGCAGCGGGTAGGCCAGCCCCCAAGTGCAGGCGTGGCTGACAAGGCTGACAAGGAGGTCATGGCAGGCCGCCAAAGCGTTGTCAGTTCTCGTCAACACTTCTGCGGCGGTGATCGCCAAAGTGCTGTCCGAACCGTCGACAAACGTTGTCCGCTCTCGCTCGCGAAACCACTCCAACGGCGAAAACGCGATGCACACATGGGGAAGCCGCCGTGACCAGTGCCAGTCGGTTCTCAACGACGACCTGCTCGTGCCGTTGCAGGCAATTCAGCGCGGTGGACCTGGTCGTCGGTGCCGTCCTTCGGGCGGAGGCACCCGGAACATCGCCCGCCGTAGCCGGCCGGGCAGAACGGCCCGCCCGGCCATGACCAGTCCGATGCCCAGCATGGCGCCTCCGATGGCGACGCAGCCGGAAGACAGCCAGCCGACCTTGTGCTCATCGGCCCAGGCCCCTGTGCTGACGGCGACAAGGAAGCCCAGCAGACATGCGGCGCTGATCAGCGCATACCACCAACGGGAGAGCACCGGATCACCCCTGGACGCGCCTTGAGCGGGACCGTTCGGTAGCGGGCCCTGTCCGCCTACGGTGAGCTGCCAAGCGTCGACGCAGCCAGTCACCGATTTCCCCGATGCCGATCAGGAACGCTGAGGAAGCGGCGCATGCCGTGAGGGAAGAGGTCTGGCCGACGGCTCGGCCAAGGAACCACAGAGCCAGGGCCAGCAGCAGCCACCAGACGGTCAGGGACCAGGCATGCCGCATCCAGCGTGTACGGCCGATCATCGTGTGGCCCTGATCCGCTGGGTGGCGACCATCACCACGATGCATCCCGCGAGTGTCACCACCATCGCCAGGCCCGTGGCGGCCAGAGTAAGCACGGGCGAGGCGCCGGCCAGGCCGGAAATGGCATTGAGCGGCGCAGCGGCGTAGAAGGCCAGAAGCGCCAGGCCGCGCGGGCGCATCGGGTCCAGGCGGATGCAGCCGCTGTGGTACGCGGCCGGTCAGCAGCGCGACGCCAGCGGGCAACAGGGCGACAGAGAAGACGGCAAGGCCAAGCCACTGCCAGAGCATCGGTACCAGGGCTCCTGTCGGAGAGTGAAGACGGCGGTCACTCGCGGCGGAGCGCGGCGAGCAGGAAGAGCCCGACGACGAGGGCGGCCAGGCCGAGCACGAGAACGGGGAAGCCAGGACCCGGCATCACGTAGAGCGCAGCTCCAGCAAGGCACATCAGTGCTCCTGCAACTACCAAGATGATGCCGGTATGCCGTTTGGCGGAAAGAGTCACGACGGCGAAATCCTCCGGAAAGCATCGACGAACGGACACACAGCCCCTGAAAACGCCGACCAGACTTCCCGGCACACCCACGCCCAACTTGACGCGTTCCCTACAGACTATCTGCCACAGCCGACTCTGCCCAGACCGCCCTCCCCCACCCGCGCAGCTCGCCCAGGCTCCGTCCGGCACCCGCTGGACTGCTACTCGCAACAAAATGTGTCCGGCCGACTTCCTTGCTCCCCGGTCGCGACCAGGGAACAGCGCAGCATCGGAATACTGCCCCTTCACCACTAGACCGGCGAGACGGAACCCGTCGAGTACCGGGTGTGGCTTCCCGTACCGCAGTACGTGCGGCTGGTCGACGGCGTGGCGTATGACGCCGTGCCGATCGAGCATTTGCCCCTCCCGTCGGTCGTCGAGCAGTTGCTCGGGCCGCGCCGGACTTCGGGCTGGGTGCTGCAGAAGCTGGGCGGCGGCCGCGGTCCCGCCCCAGGGCGTCGTGCACGCAGTCGACTGTGCCGAGGCACCGCAGGGCGTGGCGTCGCTGTCGCTGGACCAGGCGCTTGCGGCTGCGGAGCGGCCCGGGGTCCGGCTGTGCTCATTGTGCGGGGCAGCCGCTGAGCTCGATCCAATCCTGTTCGACTCCCTGACCGCGCGGGGACGAGCTGTTTGACCTGATGGGCGCGTTGCTGTGCGCGGACGGTCCCGTGACAGTGCACTGCACTGCGCTTGTTCAGCCGGAGCTCGCGGGTCAATACCTGGGCATCAGCTCGGTGTGTCCGTGGGTTCGGCCGAAACGCGGGGGCGGGCTGCGAGGCGGCGGGCTTCGGTCGTGACCTCGGCATCGACCTGTGTCGCTGTTCTGTCGCCATATTCGAGAACGTCGTACTCGTCATCGAGCTCGGCAAGCCGTTCAGTCAGGGGTAGCTCATGTCCGAAAAGCTGGTGAATTCGGGACGTGAACTCCCGAGCTGTCAGCTCGCCCGCGAGCACGCGGCGTGCGAGCGCTTGCGCGGCGGCTTCTTGGCCGGCGTCGCTGGCGACCGGATAGAAGGTGAGGCCGAGCTCGTCGAGCGCATCGGGGAGCAACTCGTGCACGTCGTAGTCCGCCTCGGCGCGTGTGCAGGCGGCCAGAGTCCGGAGGCCGGGGCTGTCGAGTCCGGCGACGAGCGCATCACAGGCGGCACTGACGACATCGTGGGCGCGGATTTCTCCCATGCTCCAGAGGGCGGCATGGTCCTGCAGGGCGGTGGCTGCTGATTCAGTCGACGTCACCCGCTCATGATTCACCTGCGAGTGTCTGGTCGTCGACTTTCACCGAAGCTGCTGTTCAGCGGCCCTCTCCAGCAGTGTCCGTGCCGAGTCGGAACGGCTGAGGCCGGAGGCATGGCCGCAGGCGGTGTACTCCTCGGCGGCGTGTCATGCCCGGCAGTGGTGTACGCCACCCCCCGGCGGATGGCCGCCTGACCTCACCCGTTGCCGTCCAGGTCGTCAATCAGCCACCAGGTGTCTACGAAAACCGGGGCTCCACCCCCGGTGAGTCGAGGGTCAGGCGGCGCGAGCAGTCTGACCGCCGCGCACGTACATGACGATGCTGGCGATCAAAATCCACACGCCCGCGGCGATGAGCGGAATCAGGGTAGGCGGCACGATCGCGATGAGGGCGATCGGCAGAGCCAACCACCCCAGCCACCGTGGCAGCGCGCCGGTCCGCAAGACCGACAGCCACGTGGCGAACATGAAGATCGCAATACCGACGACGGCCGGGTAGTGGCTCGCATGCAAGACATTGAGCGCTTGGGCAGCGCTGGGGTCGATCTTGTCATGACCAGAGGCGAGCGCCCAGCTAATCCCTGCCCGAGCCGCGCCGCCGACGCCGATCACGACAGCGCCGCCGAAGACCGCCGTCGCAAGCGCGCTTGCCCCCCTACTACGCAGGTATGTGCGCAGCCAGCTGGCGAAGAAGATCAAGAAGACGACTCCCAAGCCCGCGAGCAGGGCGGACGCCTTTGTGGTGCTCTCATGAGCCTTGAAGAAAGAGAGCACGTTCGCGCCGGAGGCATACTCCTCGGGCGTCTCTTGAGCCGTGACGGCGGAGGCCACCAGTAGTGCGAAGAAAACCACGCCGCTAAGCGGGGCAAGTCGAGCCCACCCCTGCGCCGACTCATGAGAATCACCTACCGCCTCGGTCCCGCGATCCCGATTCATGCTCCGCTCCTCATGGTTGATGACGTTCAGGGCTAGCGGTCGCGCCGCCGCGGCGCCGACCCAGAGGGCAGCGGCTCGTGGCCCGTCGCGCAGGCCGCTGCGTGCACCCATACATCCGGTCTACGCCCATCACCCCCCGCGCGCCACCGGCCTCAGCCCTCTTCACCGGCCACAACGCGGTCGGCCGCGTAGTGACAAGCGGTGCCACGTCACCGTGAGGCGGTCCGCAGCGACGGTGCGGGCCTGGCCGTCGGCCGGTCTCCTTGTGCACCGGCTTGCCCCGACTCGGCCCCCCTCTGCTGGCTCACCCGCACCGTTAGGCGCGCCCCCGGCGGCAGGAAAGCGAGGACGGCCGGGCAACGGGTCCAGAAACAGCCTCTGAGACAGTCCCCGTCACCTGGCGCGTGGGTACGGCGCTCTGCTCGGCGCTGCCGCTTACCTCCGGTCGTTTCAGTCGCTCAGCTCCGGCTTGCCGAACAGGGCGGCGAAGCCGGAGGGGAGCTGGGTGAGGAGTTGGTTGAGTTCTCCGCCGGAGACGGTCTCGGCAAGGGTGGACAGCACGGCGCTGGCGTCCCACTCGGCCGTGCGGGGCCGGGCCCCGGTGCGCTCGGCGACGCGGCTGAGGAACTCCTCCACTCCGTACGACTCCACCTGCCGCTCGTCGCCGACGGCCAGCGCCTGGCCGAGGTCGCCGGGCAGCTGGGCGGCCAGATCCTTGGCCTCGCCGGGCGTGATGCGCTGGGCGAGGATCGCCAGCACCGCCTGGGTGACCTGCTCCGCCTCGGCCTGGTCGGCGTACTCGCCGCGCTCGCGGACCTGTGCCAGAAACTCGTCGTACCTCACGGCGTCCTCCTATCCTTTTCGTGATCAACAAGGGGCGGTGATGAGCCCCTGAGCATGTTCCCGCCACGCCGCATCTCCTCGCACCACAGAAGGGCGAGGGCCGACAGCTGCCGCACCGGGCCCAGGCGGGTGTCCGTAAAGGTGAGCCCACCGTCGCCGTGCGGCGGGCTCGTGTCTGCATGAGATGCCAGGTCAGCTCGTGATCTCGATGCGGCGGGGCTTGGCCTTCTCTGCCTTGGGGATCTTGACGGTGAGCACGCCCTCGGAGAGTTCGGCGGTGACGCCCTCCTCGTCGGTGTCCTGGGGCAGCATCACCCGGTAGTCGAACTGGCCGGTGCGACGGGTACGGCTGCGCAGCACCCCGGTGCGTTCCTTCTCCTTGAGCTCACCGTGTACGGACAGCTCGCCGGCGTTCAGCTCGATGGTGATGTCCTCCTTCTTGACACCGGGCAGGTCGACTTCGACGACGTAGGCATCGTCGGTCTCCTCCAGGTCCGCCAGTGGCGCCCACGTGCCCGCCATCAGGCCGCCGCCTCCTGGGACGGCGGACTGCCACAGCTGCCCCATCCGCTCGTACAGGTCGTGGAACTCGCGGAAGGGGTCCCACACCGCGCCGGTCTGCTCACGACGTACGGGAAGCGTCATTTCCGATCATCTCCTTCCGAAAGGCTCCGGGCCGGTGACACGCCACGGCCGGTTGCGTCCCGGAAGTCCCCCTGACCGGGACCTCCACTACCCATAATGACCCCATTTGCGCCCCATATTCCCGTCGTCGCTCAGCGGATCACCCTGGGCAGGACGGCGGGGGCATCCACGCCAAGAACCTCATCCGCGAAGAAGACCACGATCAAGAAGAAGCCCAGCGTGAGCCGTGCCGGGAGTCCTAGGACCTGTCTCTTCGATAGGCGGAGGGAACCGGCACTCAGGGGGCAGCGTCCATGGATGACAAGATCGCTAGTGGGCGCAGAGGAGCTTGAGATGACCGGCGTAGCCACCCGCTACCTCTACCTTGTCCGGCACGGCGAGGCACTACCGGACGAGAGCGGGCTGACGGAGGGCGGCCGACGGCAAGCCACATTGCTCGGCCAACGCCTCCGTGAGATCCCCTTCACAGCTGTTCACCACGGTCCTCTGCCACGGGCGGAACAGACCGCACGCCTGATCGGCGGCCAACTGAAGAGCGTCCCTCTGCACGTCTCGGAAGTCGCCGGTGACTACGTGCCCTACATACCGGAAAAGGACGAGCTACCGGCCGAATCAGCAGACTTCTGTCTCCGCTTCCTCGCTGGGGCCACCGACGAAGAGCGGAAGCACGGGCCTGCGCTGGCCCGCCGGGCTCTCGATCTGTTCACCGGGGCGGTGGCGGCTGAAGAGGACCGGCACGAACTTGTCGTCACCCATAACTTCCTGGTCGCCTGGTTCGTCCGGGACGCCATGCATGCACCGAAGTGGCGTTGGCTTGGCCTCAACCACTGCAACGCGGCGCTCACGGTCATCCGCTACGAACCCGGTCGACCCGCCTCCATCCTCGTCTTCAACGACATGCGGCATCTGCCCATCGGGTTGCGCTGGACGGGCTTTCCCACCGAGCTGCACATCTGAAGTCGGCCGTCAACGATCGCCGTGGCTCATCGCGCCAAGCGAGGGCGTCGACAAGCGTGTCCCCTCAGAGCACCGGTCGGTTGATTCGATGTGTCTGTTCGGTTAGTGATCACTGATGCGATGTGGTGCCGGACCGAGCCGCCGATGCCGGCCGATCCAGCCCGTGGCAGGCGATGGGCCGACCACCGCCGCCACTGAAGGCCATCGCGTGGAAGTACCGCACCGGCTCCCCATGGCGAGACCTGCCTGACGAGCTCGGGTCGTTGCAAATTGCTCACAAGCGGCTGATCCGATGGGCCATGGACGGCACCTGGGAGAGAATGCTCGCCGCTGTTCTGGCCTTGGCCGACGCTGACGACGACATCGACTGGACCGTGTCCGTGGACTCCACCGTTGTCCGGGCTCTTCAGCACGCCGCCGGAGCACTCAACAAGGGGCACCAACCCCAGCAGGGCCCGCTGACCATGCACTCGGAGCTCGCGCGGCGGGCTCAGTACGAAGGTCCATCTGGCCCCGGACGGCCATGCACGGCCCTTGGCCCTCACCCTCACCGCGGGCCAGGCCGGTGACACACCGGCTTCCGAAGCCGTCATGGCCCGCATCCGGGTGCCCCGAGGCGGCCCGGGCAGCCCCCGGACCCGGCCGTTGGCCGTTCTGCGGACCGCGCCTTCTCATCCCGCCACATCCGCGGCCACTTGCAGCGCCGGGGCATCCCCGCAGTTATCCCGGATCCAGGCGCGGCGCGTCACGACAGGGCTAACCTTGCCTGATGCGGCAATAGGGCTTCTCTTGTGGATCACGTCGGGCGAGCCATGCACCGTAAGATCAGGTCCATGGCTGCGTGAGGAGACTGGATGGTTGGGGCTTCCTCGGCTTCGGGCGACGTGCTGAAACCGATCAGGCAACACCTGCGAGACCCTTCGTACGACGTCGATGTGGGTCCTGGCTGGCGGCAGTTGTTGCTTGAGTGCCATCAGGCGGTTGTCGCGGAGTTCCCGGAGTACGAGCTCCTGGCCGTGAAGCAGAAGTGGGGGGCTCTGGCCTTCCAGGCGTTTCCGCGGCCGTGGAAGCCTGGCGGCAACTGGACAGATGCGCAGTACGCGCGTCTCCATGCTGTCACTGACGCTTTCGTTGACCGCAGCGAGAGCATCTGTGAACGATGCGGTGCGGATGGCTCACTGCGTGAGAGCCGACGGGCCCACCTCGTGCTGTGTGATCGGTGCGAGACGCTCGTTCCAGAGCACGGTCGTCTCTGACTGTCATGTCGCACGGACGGTCGTCCGTCGAAGGAGATCTTCCAGCCCGTGCCGGGTGCGGGACGGAGAAGGCCAGGACACCGCCGGGCACCAGGCGGCGGGAGATTGTGGTGAGTAGGAGTTCCGGGGTCACCAGGCCGACGGCGCCGAAGGCCGAGTGGATCGCCTCGAGGGTCTGGCCGGTGGCCTGGAGGTGGTGCAGGGCACGGCCTGCAGCGAAGGTGGCTCCGTCGACGTGTCCGTAGTGCGAGCGCGCTCGCCGTATCTGCAGGCCGACCAGGGCGACACCGGTGACGCGGGTCTGGTGGTGCTGGCGAGGTGGGCCACGTTGTGGCCGGGGCCGCAGCCAGCTCCAGGAAGCGCTTGCCGCGCAGGTCCCCTCCCAGAATCTCAGCTCCGGGAGCGAGGCCCGCGTGGGTGCTCCACCTCATCCGTGTGGGAGGGGTGAGGGCGTGGGCTGGGGCGTGGTCAGGCGTTGGGCGGCGTGGGCGTACCAGGGGGAGACCTGGGTGAGCACCTGGACTTCCAGGAGTTGGACCACGCCGTTGAGGTGGCGGCGGACGACGGGGATGTACGCGGGGTCATTGGCCGGGGCGTCGATCCAGCGGATCGCCTGCTCCATGAACCATTCGACGGCCCACATGCGGTGCCGGCCCAGGGCCCCTGCCCCGGCGGGCAGGCCGCCCCGGGCGGCGAGGGCGTCCTCGTGCCCGCCGGCGGTGACGTACTGCTCCAGGAACACCCTCAGCCGGACGGGGTCCGGCGCGTCGGTGGTGCCGTCGTACGAGGCGAGGTCGATCAGGCCGGGGCCGGTGAAGGCGCGGGCGAAGTCGACGGGGTGCCAGCGGTCCTGCCCGATGTGGATGCTCGTGGGGTGGAATTCTCAGTGCAGCCAGCCGAAGGGGGCGAGTTTCGCCCCCTGGGCGCGGGCTTCGGCCGCTGCGGAGATCTGCCCGAGTGCGGTCTCGACGTCGTCGCAGTCCGTCCGCCGGTCGGCCTTCCGCAGCCGCTGGAGGTGATCGAGTCAGATCAGCCCCTTAGGTGGTGAGAGCACTCCCATCCGGTGCCGTACGAGGGGATTGGACGTACGTGCCAAGGGTGACGGTCACCCGTTTGGCGGGTCAGGGCCCTTCCCTGCTGTCAGACTCCGGGAGGCAACGCGCCGGTGGGGCGTGGGCGAGGCGGGGGCGGTGAGACGGAGTGGGCGTGACCGAGCGCGGTACGGCCGGTCGCGCGGCTCCGGACGGGACGGGTCCGGGCGTGGGAGACCACGGCGTCCCGCGCGCACGAGCGGCGACGGAGGACCGGCCGGGCGAGCGACAGCGCGGCGACGGGCCCGGCGGGCAGCGGCCGGGTGACGGGCCTGGCCGGGAACGGCGGAGCGAAGGGTTCGGCGAGCAGTGGCGGGACGACGGGCCGGCGCGTGCTGTGCCGCGGCACGTGGCCTGCGTGATGGACGGCAACGGCCGCTGGGCGCAGCGGCGTTCGCTTCCTCGCACGGCGGGCCACCGGGCCGCCGAGACCACCGTCATCGACATCATCGAGGCGGCCCGGGCCGCCGGCGTCGAGTGGCTCAGCCTGTACGCCTTCTCCACCGAGAACTGGAACCGCCCTGGCACCGAGGTCGACTACCTGATGCGCCTGGTCCGCCGGGTCGTGCGGAAGCACGCGCCGCTGCTGCTCGCCCGCAACATCCGCTGCCGCTTCCTCGGAGTCGCCGACCCGCGTATCCCCCGTGAACTGGCCTGGGACTTCGCCGACCTGACGACGCTGACCGCCGGCAACCGGGGGATGACGCTGACCGTCGCCTTCGACCACGGCGGGCGCCGGGACATCGTCGAGGCCGCAAAGTCGCTGATCCGCAGCAGGACGCCCGCCGACGAGGTGACCGAGCGGCTCTTCGCGGACCACCTGCCGTTCCCCGACACCCCCGACGTGGACCTGGTCATCCGCACCTCCGGCGAGCAGCGCATCTCCAACTTCATGCTCTGGCAAGTCGCCTACGCCGAGTGGGTCTTCCCCGAGGTGCTCTGGCCGGACTTCCGGGCCCCCGACTTCCTCGCCTGCCTGCACACCTACCGGCGCCGCGACCGCCGCTTCGGCGACGTGCCGCCCAGGACGAACGGAGACCCATCATGACGACCGGAACCACGGGCACGGCCGATGAGGCACCCTTGTTCGGCCCGGAATCGCAGTTCGACGCCTTCTTCGACGACCCGCGCTGGGCGCTGGCCGTGATCCGCGCCACCGTCCTGGAGGCCGCTCACCCGCAGATCGGCGCCGCCCTCGTCGACAACTCCACCTTCGTCGCCCACCCCTGGCGCCGGCTCCGCAACACCTTCTTCAGCATGCGGCGCATGTTCGGCACCGACCCGGCGGTACGCGAACGGGAGGCCGCCCGCCTCAACCGGCTGCACGCCCGCATGAGCGGCTCCGACTCCCGCGGCCACGCCTACGACGCGATGGACCCCGCGACCCGCGCCTGGGTGGTCGCCACCCTCTTCGAGAGCGCCGTCACCATGTGCCGGCTGAGCGGCCAGCCGCTCGACCAGGACACGATGGAGCGGATGTACGCCGAGTACCGCGCGTTCCTCGCCGCGCTCGACGGTGACGCCGGGCAACTCCCCGAGGAGCTCCACGACTTCTGGCGGTACTTCGACCGGGTCGTCGAGGACGAGCTGGAGAACACCGAGGCGGCCCGCGTCATCCTCTACCGGCTCTTCGACCACCTGCCCGCCCCGGCACTGCTCGACGGCGCGCCGACGCTGTGGGCGGCCGGCCGGGCCATCGCCGGTCCGCTCCTCGGCGCGATCACCATCGCCTCGCTCCCCGAGCCGTACCGGCGCCGGGCCGGCCTGCCGGAGATGCCCGGCGCGCCGACCCTCATGCAGGGCGCCTACCTCGCCGCCGGGCTCGCTCGCTTCCTGCCCAAGGGCTGGATCAACGCCGAGGGCATCATCGAAGTCCTCTCGCTCTCGCCCGGCAGCGACGACCCCCGCGCCCGGACCGTGGCCGCCCTGCGCGCCCGCATGAAGCGGGCGTCGGCCCTGCTCCGCCTCCTCGCACCGCTGGGCGGCGACCCCGACCCCGACCCGGCCCCGGGGCCTTCGGCGGGCACGGGGGAAGGCCGACGCTCGGCGGCGGAGTTCTTCCGCCAGGTACTGGACCAGACCGGCGACGGCCACCTCGACTGGCCCGACCTCGCCGCCATGGCCCGCGAACTCTCCACGCGCCTCGACCTGGACGAACCCGAGGAGACCCGGCTCTACGACGCCTTCGCCGCCTGGTGGCGCGAGCTCCAGGCCACCCTCGACACGGACGGCGACGGCCGAGTCAGCGCCGACGAGTACGCCACCGCGGTCCCCTCCCTCGCCGGACCCGCGCTCATCCGCGTCGCCGAGGTGCTCTTCGACGCCACCGACAAGGACGGCAGCGGGACCATCGACGCGGACGAATACCGAACCCTCTTCCGCACCGCCTTCCACCGCGACCTCACCGCCACCGACGGCGCCTACGGCCGGAGCGCCTTCGTGGGCGACTTCCTCTCCTTCATGTCGGGCCGCCGCACGAGCACCCCGTACGACCCCCTGCTCGCCGACGCCTGAAGTGTGTTGCGGAACTGATTCGACGCCGGTGCCGCGGCATGATCTGGGCTGCGGACGGCTGCGTTTCATCCGGTTTCTGGTAGCTCGACGCCCGTTAATCCCTGGAGTGGCTCCCACGCGATCTCCCTGACGGTTCTGCAAGGTGCTTTGGGGGAAGTGCGCGGGTGCGAACGGAGTGGATGCGCGGCACCATCACCGGCGATACCGCGCACTCCCGCATCATGCAGTGCACTCCCAACCGGTGGAGTCCACCCCCGGACGGTGGGCTCCACTCGCTGGAGGAGAGTGACGTGCAACGGCGGTGCGCACCACCCCGCACATTGGGTGCGCGACATCGGGTGCACTCAGTGGCCGGCCTCCCGGCCGCGGCACGGGCCGGACTGGTGTGGACGATGTGCCTGCTGTGCGTCCCCGCGCACCGGGTGCGCTCGGTCAATGTTCTCGCGGTCGGCGTGGGGGTCCATGGTGGCGCGGGCTCGATCGGCCGCTGCGGTGAAGGCGTCCTGGAGGTGGCGTAGCCGCTCGGCAGCGAGGTCGAGGGCTTCCACGTCTGTGCGGGACTTCTTCAGGACCCGCAACGACGTCAAGACGACGTCAAGTCGAGCGCCGACCGATCGTCGGCGTCGAGTCGGGGAACGGGATGGGGATCTGCTCCGGCATCGCGGCCTGCTGGTGCACCACGACGTCGTCGTAGAGGGCACGGCCGGTGCGGCGCGCGGCGCGCGGCGCGCAGCCGGGTGCTGAGAGCGGTGGAGGCAATGACCGCACGGTCGTAGAGCAGGGGGACGCGCGGGATGTCCCACTCCCCGGCTCCAGGGCCACGCCGGGTGTGTGCGGGGCCCTACCCCCGCACAGCGTGCCGAACCGGTCGTCCCTTTCCAGAGCACCTTGTCCGGCGCCGATGCCGTCACCGCGCACCCGTCCCTGCCCGTCGCCGACCGCGAGAGACCACTGCCGCCCGGCGAAGCTGCATGGCTGAACAGCTACGTCCGAGAAGATCGACACCCCCGTGCTGCCGGACTCCCCTCCCCCGCGCACGCCCCTCCGCCTCAAGTACCCGCGGCCCGTCTACAACAGTCACCTGAGGCTGGTGCCCCACCCCTTCTTCGACGGCGCCCTCGACAAGACCTGCCTGCGGCTGGGACGGAGCCAGAACAGGCGCGAGGGCCTGCTGGACATCGTGGTCGACGGGCCGCCCGGAACTGCTGCTTCCGCGGGCGCACCGCCGACATGACCGCACCGGTCCTGCCCGTGCTGAAGCGTTCACGGACTCGGCTGCTGCTGGTCGACGACATCCAGCGGGCCACCACCGAGCAGCTCGGTCCGGTACTGCATTTCTTCGACTACCTGCGCAACAAGCTCGGGATCACCACGTGTTCTGCGGCACCGGCGCCCAGGACGTCGTGCACACCGCCGGGCGAAAGCCGACGCTCACGGCCCGAGCGAGAGCGCCCCGCACGCGGCTTCGCCAGAGCGCCGGCGACGCCTTCGAGCCGGCCGGCCCAACCGCTGGGACGGGCTGACGTGACACGAACTGGCCCACATCACCGACAGCCCGCCCCCACGGGCCGAAAATGCCGAGAACACAACCGCCCGCCCCCTGCTGATTCTTCCCCGCCCTACCCACCCGAAAGTGCCAGCAGACAGCCCGGGCAAGGCCCTGGCACCGCCCTGACTTCAGCTGGAGCACCGCCAGACACCATCCCCGACAGCTCCCCGCCAACATAGAAGATCGGAGATCGCAAGGGCCCCGAGGAATACTCAATACCCCACGGGAGCGCAGGCCACGGCACTGTTATGCAAAGGCACCGGCGGCGGCTCGCTTTCCCCGGTCTCCGGACCCCGGTCTCCGGACCGGCGCACGCCCGCTCCCCGACCGCGCACGCGCGCACCCCGGTCGCGCGGAGCGCTCGGCGTCAGGGGTGGGGGAAGGGCTTCGCGCGGGCGAGGAGGCGTTCGTGTTCGTCGTCCGTCACTTGCACGCCCGAGGACGGCAGCAGTTGCGGGATGCCGTCGATGACGCGGTACAGGCGGCGCAGGCGCGGGTTGTAGAGGGCGTCGTCGGCAGGCAGGAGGGTGAGCGGGCCCTTGTCCAGTGGGCAGACCAGGATCTTCAGCAGCGGGTCATCGGACTTCATGGCTCGGCTTCTCCGATTTCTGGGCGGGTGGTAAGGACAGGGCGAGGAGTACGGACACCGCCAGCGACGCCCCGGCCAGCAGCAGGACCAGGCGTATCGGGTCCTGGGGCAGGGACTCGCCGAACGCGAGGGTGCCCACCGTCGCGGTGTACAGGCACGAGGTCGTCGTGCACACGGGGACCACCAGGGACGCCCGGCAGCGCTGCAATGCCGTCTGCGACAGGACCAGGCCACCGGCTCCCGTGATGAGCAGCAGGTACGGGTACGGGGTCGCCGCCAGCGAGAGCGCCGAGGCGAGCGGCGCGTCGGGGGCGAGGCGCGCCGAGATGCCCTTGATCGCCAGCGAGCTCACTCCGTAGATCAGGCCGACGGCGACCGCGTACGCGATGCCCGTGGGGGGTGCCGCGTGCTGGCGACGGGCCGTGCGGCGCTCGGCGACGGCGTACAGCCGGAAACCGGCGAGGAGCGTGACACCGCTGAGGGCGAGGACGGACACGGCGGACGCGCTGTCGCCCACCACGTCCGCGTCCTGGCGCAGCGAGGCCACCACCATCAGCAGCGCGGCCAGGATCCCCGCCGTGGCGTACCGCTCACGGCGTGACAGGCGTTCGCCGAGGATCAGGGAGGACAGCAGGAGCAGCAGCACGAGACCCGAGACGAACAGGCCCTGCGCGGCGGCCATCGGCAAGGTCCGGTACACCACGAGCTGTGCGCCGAAACCGGCCGCCAGGGCCAGGGAGCCGCCGATCCACAGCGGGCTGCCGAGCAGCAGCCGCACCAGGCGCAGGGGGCGGCGGACGCTGAGCGCCGGGATGCCGGACAGGGCGCGCTTCTCCAGGACGAACCCGGAGCTGTAGAGGACGTTCGCGGACAGCGCGGCCGCCACGCCCCACCACATGGCGCTCATCACCGGGTGCGCCGGGCGTGCACCAGCAGGATCGAGGCCGCGCTGGGCACCGCGCAGGCCAACCGGTCCAGGGGACGCAAGGCAGGCGGTACGCCGTGGAAGGGGGCGCCGGCGACGCGGACGATCCCGAACCCGGACGCGGTGAGGAACTCCCGCAGGGCGCGGGCGGTGTAGAGGCGCAGGTGGCCCACCACCTCCGAGCCCGGCCTGCCGTGGATGCCGCGCAGGCTGACCTCGGAGAACACCGGCTGGACGCCGGCGAGGAGCAGGGCCCGGTTGTACCAGGCGGCCAGGTTCGGGGTGGAGAGCATCAGGTGGCCGCCCGGCGCCAGGACGCGGCGCAGCTCGTCGAGCGCGCTGTCCGGGTCGACGAGGTGCTCGACAACCTCGCTGAACAGCACCGCGTCCGCCGCACCGTCGGCGAACGGCAGCCCTCCGTCGCCCAGTTCGCCGCGCACGACCGTACCGATGCGGGGCGCGGCGCGGCGCAGCGCGTCCTGCGACCAGTCGACGCCGATGATCCGGTGGGCGGGGAGCAGGCGGGCCGCGACGGCCGCCGCGGTGCCGTCACCGCAGCCGACGTCCAGGACGATCGCGCCGGTCCGGCCGCGCAGGGCGTCGGCCAGCATGCGGGCCTGGCGGCGGCTGCGCGCATCGCCGGAGGCGACGGGGACGGCCGGGTTCTCGTAGAAGTCACGCAGAGCGCTCGGGGGCCGCACAGTGGTCATGGGGGTGGCTCCCTCATCCGGTGAAGCGTTCACGAGCGCTGGGGGTCTTGAGGTACTGGCCGAACAGGTCGCGCAGCCGGGCGCCGTCGTCCGGGCCGAGCAGCGCGGCCGACCAGCGCAGCGCCAGGTGCAGCCGCCCCCCGGTGCTGGCGGTGGTGACGGTCAGCCCGCGCGGCATGCGTGCCGGGGCCGAGAACCAGACGGCTTGCGCCGTGCCCACCCCTTCGCCGAAGTCGAGCGGGTAGGGGACCCGGCCGATGTTGCTGAGCAGCGTGGTGGACGTCCAGGGCGCCAGCGCCCGGCGTGCCGTGCGCGCCATCAGGGAGCGGGCCGCCACCGGCAGGACGGGCGCGGTCAGCAGTGCGGCGCCGCGGCCGAGCTGCGGGCGGCGCAGGGCCTTGAGCGCACGGGTGCGGGCGGCGGTCAGCCGGAGTAAGTCGTCGGTGGGCAGGGCCAGTTCAGCGGGTGCGAAGGGGACCTCCACCAGGCGGGTGCCATTGCCGATGGGCATGTCCATTCCCCGGGTCCGGTCGTCCACGGGCATGGTGATCCGCAGGGGACGGGACGGCCCGCCGCGCTCGCCGTTCCAGTGGGCGATCATCCGCGCGGTGGCCACCATGAGCTGGTCGTTGACCGTGTAGGGAGCGCCCTTGGGCCGGCGGGGTACGTCAAGTTCGGCCACCAGCATGCCGTTGGCCCCCCCGTCGCGCGGGGCGCCCCGGGCGACCCGCGCCACCCGGGCGAACCCGGTGCCACCGGTCTCGGGGAACACACCGCGCGGCGCCTCGTCGGCCGGCGGGCGTACGGGCGGGGCCTGGGGCGAGTTGTCGCGGCCGCCGTAGAGTTCCGCGGCGGTCGCCAGGACCCTCAGGCACGCGGGGCCGTCCAGTGCCGTGTGGTTGACGGTGAGGAGCAGGACGCGGTCGATGACCTCCAGCCGTACCGGCGGGGACGTGGTGAGGGGCGGCGCCTCGCTGAGGGCGCGGCTGCGCGCCCGGTCCAGCGCGCCGGGGCCGGGGGCCGGTACGGAGACGACCTCCACGCCGGGGTCGGGGCCGGTGGTGAGTTCCCATTCGTACCGCCACCGGTACCAGGGGCCGGGCGCCTCGCGCATCAGGATGCGCGGGTGGCGCCGCAGCGCCTCGGTGAACGCGGTGCGCAGCCGCTCGGGATCCGGACGGCCCGGAAGGTGCACCTCGATGTGGACCGTCTCCGGTTCCCGCGGGGTCAGGCAGTGCCGGGTCACTTCGTCGACCGTGGAGAAGGGCACTCGGGGGAGCGGCTCGCGGCCGTCCTGCCGGGCCGGGTGGTGGTGCAGTGCCGTCATGGGCCGTTCCCTTCTGCTCGTGGGGCTTGTGCGGCACGTCGCCGCCGCGGAAGTGGGGTGGTCACCGGACCTGGATGGACCGGTGTGGTGCCGGCCGTCTCGCCGGTAGGACGGGTGGTCACCACCGCCGCCGCCAGCGCCGTCACGGCCAGGAACTGGGCCACGGCCCCGAACGCTCCCTCGCGCGCGGACGGCGGGGAACCGGCTGCCCAGGCGGCCACGATCCCCGCCGCAGCCATCGTGACCAGCACCACCGGCACCAGCAGCGAGCGCCGCAGGTGGGCGACCACCGCCAGCGCGGGGACGACGAGCGCCACCCACCCGGCGATCAGCGCGACCACCACCGTCAGCGCCACCACCCCGAGCACGGGCCCCGGCGCCGGCGGCTCGTCCGGCTCGGCGTCACCGCGCCGGCCTCGCCCGAGGACCAACACCAGGCCCACCAGCAGCAGGACGCCCACCACGCCACCGATGAGACCGGCGACGTACCACCATGCCGGGGCGAACTCCAGCCGTACGGTGCCGCCTTCGCCCTCCGGGATCAGGAAGCCCTGCTGCCAGCCGTCGATGCGTACCGGTGTCAGCTTCTGCCCGTTCAGGGTGGCCCGCCAGCCGTCGTTGTGGTTCTCGAACAGCTGGAGGTACGAGGCCGGACCGGTGCCGACCTCCACGGTGCGCCGGTCGCCCGACCAGTCGCCGACGGCCGTTTCGCGCCGGTCCGTCGGGGCGGCCGGCGGGGGCGCGCTTCCGCGCGTGAGGCTCAGGTCGGTGATGGCGAGCGGACCGGTGTCGCCGGCCTCCACCCGGTGCGTACCGGCCGCCAGTTGAGCGGTGCCGCCGCGTTCGGCGCCCGCGCACAGGCTCACGTCGACCGGGCGGCGCTCGGTCAGGTCGCGGACCTTGCCGCGTGCGCTCGTCGCGTGCAGGGTGCCGTCGATGGACAGCACCGGCCCCTGGCCGCAGGGCAGTTGGAACGTGGTGTCGGGGTCCGGCTGCGGCACCCGGAGGTCGTCGAGGGCCGGTACGTACACCTCGCTCAGTCCGACCGGCAGTTGCAGCCGGTCGTCGGCGACCGGGTTGTGGAGGGTCAGCGGCGCCGCCCGCGAGATCGTGATGTCGAGCCGGTCGGTGGTGATCGGCTGGAAGCGGGCGAGGCCGTTGTCGTCCACCGACGCGGCCGCCGCGCCGTCCGGGGAGCTGATCTCCACCTGCTGGGCGCGGGCGGAGAGCCCTCCGGCCGGTGCGAAGACGATCTCCCCGACCGCCCGCTTCCCCGGCCACCGCAGGTGGATCACCGCACGCTCCCCGGCGATCCACGCGGTGGTGAGGTCGCCGTCCACGAGGTTGCGCGGGGTGAGGGAGGAGCCGAGCCTGGCCGTCGAGTCGGCCGTGGCGGTGAGCTTCCTGCGCTGCTCGGGCGCCAGCCGGTACAGCAGCTCGTCCAGCGCGTCGCCCGGCACCGGCAGCGCGGTCGCCCGCAGCGCGTACGCGCCCGCCGTCCGCGTCAGGAACTGCCGGTGCAGGCCGACTTCCGCGGACGCGGGCGACAGGCCGCCGGGGTCGCTGCCCCGGTGCAGGGAGTACACCTCCTCGGGCGCGCGGTTTTCGCCCGCGGTGTCCTCCGGGAGGGCAAGGAGCCGGGTGACCGTGACACCGGGGATGTCGACCGACGAGAAGCCCGCGCCGATCAGCCCGGGCCGGCCCTGCTGGGCGCCCTCGATGGTGATCTTCAGGTAGGCGCTCTGCCCCGCCGGTGTCCGCACGGTCTGCGGCGTGCCGTCCGGCCGGAGCGGGCTCACCTCACTCCCCCGCTCCGTCTCGACACGTACGGAGGTGGCCGCCGCGCGCAGCCCGCCGGAGGGCAGCGGCGACAGCCGTACCGAGCCCGCCAGGGACAGCTTGCGCTCGAAGTCGATGCGCAGCCACTGCCCGACCGGCGAGTCGGCGCTGCCCTCGGTCCAGGCCGTGTCGGGGTTGCCGTCGAACGCGTTCACCGGGTCGTACTGCGGGAGGTGGAACAGCCAGTTGCCGCTGCTCGACGCGGTGACCGACGCAGCGCCGCGCAGCACGGCCGTCGTCTGGCGGCGGACGTCGTCGGTGGGCAGGATCTGGCGGGGCGGGCGGCCCGGGTCCTGCGCGCTTGCGGACGGGTTCCGTTCCGTCGCCGTATAGGTGTACGAGGTGTTGGTGTTGACGAGTCCGAACCGGGTGTCGGCGCGCCGCAGTCCGTCCGCCACGGCCCGTACGGGTGGTGTGCCGAGCCCCGGGGTCGCGTCGCCGGCGAGTACGGCGGGCCGGTCGCGCATCCGGGGGGCGGCGGACAGCCGCAGCAGGGCCTCGGGACCACCGCTGACGACGACCGTGTCCGCGACGGGCTTGACGGCGGCCTGGCCGGGGCGCTCGGTGGCTCTCGGCGGTTCGTAGATCTCGACTGCCTGCTGGCGGGGGTAGAGGCCCTCGATCTGTACGGGGGTGTCGTCCGGGATCCGCCCGCCGGTGAGCACCGGCCCGAACCCGGTCACCCGCCGGTAGCCGGAGGCCTCCAGGGTGCGTTTGACGGTCTGCGGCGGGACGTAGCCGATCTGGTCGGGGTCGAGGTCGTTGCGTACGACGATGTAGTGGAGCCCCATCCGGTGCGCGTAGTCGCTGAGGCCCGGCACTTCACCACCGGACAGCAGCGCCTGTTCCACGGCGTCCAGCGCCCGCCGGTTGCCGGGCGTGCCGAACGGCACGTAGTCGCGCTGCGCCCACGGGGAGTCGGCGAGGACGTCGAGGGGCTGGTCGATGGTGGTGCCCCAGGTGTATATGCCGTGGGCGGTCGCGGGGACCACGAGGGCCCGGGTGGTCGGCGAGTGCTCCTTCAGCCAGTCGGCGGTGCGCTCCCAGTGGGTGGGCAGCTTCGTGAAGGCGCCGGGCTGGAGGATGCTCCCGTTGACGTACGGCAGGAGGAGACCCGGCAGGACGAGCGCGGCCGCGATCAGCGGGACGTACGGCCGGCCGCGCACCGCGCGTTGCCCGCGCCGGCGCGCGAGGACCGCGGTGATGTGGGCGAGCCCGAGGGCGAGGGCGAGCGCCAGGCCGGGCTGGAACTTGTAGATGTTGCGGAACGGCACGAGCCAGCCGTTCAGCCAGTTCTGCACGGTCCCGTGGAACAGCCCGCCGAGCGGGCCGCCGTACCCCGCAAGGGTCACCAGGGCCACCGACAGCACCACGAGCAGCAGCCAGCGCCGCTGCGGCATGTCCCGCCGGGCGAGGCCCGCCAGTCCCAGGGCAGCGGCGAGCGCCGAGCAGAGGACCGTCAGGGCGGAGGTCGCCACCGTCCAGCCGGCGGGCAGCCAGGCCTCGCCGAAGTGCAGATAGGCCACCCAGTTGCCCGCCCCGCGCAGCAGTTCGGTGGCGGACATGGTGGCCGTCGTGGTCTCGGACTGCTCGACGTACGGCAGGAAGTTCTCGCCGTACAGGCCCAGCAGGAGCAGGGGGACGACCCACCAGGCGGTGGCGAGCAGCACACCGGGGATCCACCAGGCGAGCAGGGACCGGCGCCGGGGGCCCGCCGGCCGGCTGAGCAGGTACAGGCCGACGGGCAGGAGGGAGGCGAGCGTCGAGGCCGCGTTGACACCGCCCATGAGGGGGATCAGCAGCGCCGAGCGCAAGGCCGCGGCCCGGGGTGGGGTGCGGGGGTCGGTGAGGGGCAGGAGCACCCAGGGCAGCAATGCGCCCGGCAGCGCGGCGGCGGACGTGGAGCCGACGACGACGGTGAAGACGGGCCACAGCGCGTAGGCCACGGCGGCGAGCAACCGGGTGCGGGGGGTGCCGACGTCCAGCCGTTCGGCGAGGCGCAGCGCGCCCCAGAAGGCGGTCGTCACGATGATCGACAGCCACAGCCGTTCGGCCAGCCACACCGGGACCCGCGCCAGGTCGGTGAGCGCGTAGAACGGCAGCATCGGGAAGGCGTAGCCGACGTACTGGTCGAAGATGCCGCCGAAGCCGGCGCGGCTGTGCCACAGCTCCCCGAGGTCCGCGAGGAACCGCAGCGGGTCGAGGGCGACGCCCAGTTTGGTGTCGAACGTCATCCGGCCCGGCGCCACCGCCAGGAAGGCCGTCAGGGCGGCGGCCCAGAAGCCCCACAGCCAGCGTCGCGACCGCGGCCCGCCGTCCGGTTCCGGCTCGGCGGCGGGCGGCGCTCCGGGCGCCGGCGTGCGCGGAGGCGCGGGGATCGTGGTGGTCATGGGCACCGCCGGAGGATGAGGAGGAGGTTCCAGGTGGCGAACTCGCGCAGCAGCGGCACCCTGGTGACCAGGCCGGGCAGGAACGGCCAGTAGCGTGCGCGGGCGGACACCACGGCCACGTCGTCACGGGCCCGGACCTGGCGCAGGGTGGCGCCGACGTGGACGGGGAAGAGGTTCTCGCCGAGGACGTGCTTGGCCGGGTGGCCGGTCCGGCGCTCGTAGCGGCGCCGCGCCCGCTCGGCGCCCAGGTAGTGCCAGGGCGCCCACTCGTGACCGCCCCAGGGCGAGAGCCAGTTGGTGAAGGACACGTAGATCAGTCCGCCGGTGCGGGTGACGCGGATGAGTTCACTGAGGAAGGTCCACGGGTCCTCCACGTGTTCGAGCACGTTGGAGCAGAAGCAGATGTCGGCGGAGCCGTCGGCCAGCGGCAGCAGGTACCCGTCGGCGACGACCGCTCCCTCCGGCGGCCGGTGCCCGGCCGTCAGCTCGTCCAGGTCCGGTTCGAAGAGGAAGCTCTGGGCGCCGCGCCGGCGGAACTCCTCGGTGAAGTGGCCGCCTCCGCCCCCCACGTCCACGACGACGCTCCCGGCGAGGGGTTCGTACCGCTCCACCTGGTTCGCCGCGTCGCGGGCCAGGAGTTCGTAGAAGCCCCGCGGGTCGGACGGTTCGCGCAGGAAGGCGCGGAAGAGGGCCACGGACCGGCGCAGTGAGGGGTCCTTCAGCGGTGCAGGCGCCTTGGGCGGAGCAGGGGCCTGCGGCGGAGCAGGGGCCTGCGGCGCAGCAAGGTCGTTATGCGGAGAGAGGCCGTTCGGCGGAGAGGCGTCGCTCGACGCAGAGGGGTTGCTCGACGCAGAGGGGTCGCTCGACGCAGAGGGGTCGCTCGGCAAAGAGGGACCGTTCGGCGGAGAGGGGCCGTTCGGCAAAGACGGACCGTTCGGCGAAGAGGCGTCGCTCGGCGGAGAGGGGTTCTTCATCGGCTCATCCCCGGCGCGGGGCGGTCGGGGCGGCCGCCTGTGCTACCGGCAGGCCGCCCGGCGCGGGCGAACCGCCGGAGAGGCCGGCGGCCGTGGCGCGTGCGGTCGCGACGCCGTCGCACCCGGTGGCTCGGTGGCGGGCGGCCGCCTCCACCGCCACGGCACGGAAGCGCCGTACGGTCGTGGCCCATCGGTAGCGTTCGGCTCGCAGGGCGGCGGCCCTGCCCATGGCCGCACGCCGCTCATGGCCCAGGGCGAGCGCGCACCAGGCCGCCGCGAAGGCGCTCTCGCCGCGTACCAGCGCCCCGGTCACACCGTCGTCGACGGAGTCCCGCAGACCGGGTACGTCGAAGCCGATCGAGGGGGTGCCGCGAGTCGCCGCCTCGGTGATGACGAGGCCCCACCCTTCGACGGCGGAGGGGTGCAGCAGGAGCCAGGAGGCGCACAGCAGCCGGTGCTTCTCCTCGTCCGATACCCGGCCCGCGAAGACGACGCCGGGGCCGGCGAGGGCTTCCAGCCGCCGGCGCTCGGGGCCGTCCCCGACGATCACCAGCTCTCCCCCGGTGACCGGCCGTACCCGCTCCCAGAGCCGTAACAGCAGGTCGATGCGCTTGTACTCGACCAGTCGGCCGACCGCCAGGAACAGCGGCTGAGCCGACCGCGGTGTCCGGCGACCCGGGTCCTCGACCCCGTTGTGCACCACGCGGATCCGGGCCGGGTCGACGCCCAGCGCGTCGAGCGCCGACGCGGTCGATTCCGAGACGGCGACGAGGAGGTTGTCGCGCTGGGCACCGGACAGCGCCCAGCGTTCCAGCCGCCGCCCGATCCCGGCCGCGGGGCGGGGATAGCGCATGCCCCACAGCTCGGTGTGGACGTGGTTGACCAGGCAGAGGGTAGGGCCCCGGTGCCACAGCGGGGCCAGGTACGGCAGGCCGTTGCACACCTCGACCAGCAGGTCGCAGTCGCCCACCTGCCGGGTGAAGGCGCTGGGCGCCCGGAGGAAGTGGCCGAGGTCTCCGCCCGCCGAGACGACGCGGTAGTCGCGGTAAGCGGCCGGGCCTCCGCACAGGAGAGTGACCTCGTGGCCCAGTGCCGTCAGGCCCTCCGCGAGCCGGTCGACGAGGAGTTCGGAGCCGCCTGCGGCGCGGTTGCCGAGGTCGCGGCGGGAGAGGAAGACGATGCGGCGAGGGGGAGGCGCAGCGTCCTGGGACGACCGTGTGCCGCTGGTAACGGCTGGGGCCTGCATGGGGGGTACGTGCTGGGGCATTCGAGCTCCAACTCGTTCAGGTCGGGAATCCGGAACCGGATGACGGGTGCTCCGGGCCGACTCCGGGCCGACGGAGCGGTCGCCGGCACCGGGTGGCTGGACGGAACAGGTCGTGGGATGCCCGGGGAGGACGGAAGTGGCGGTGCGGTGGGTTGGTCAGTGTTCGCCAACGCCGCCGGTTCAGCTACTCACCCGGATGACAAATTCGGCCCGGCCGCGGAATGACGCCGCGTCACATTGCTGGCGCCGCATCGAAGTCGTGCCGTCCACGCTCCCCCGGGGCTCGCCGTCCGCCGCGCAGGAGCAGCACGGTGCCGGCCGCCGTGAGCAGGGTGCCGAGGACGACCGCGCCCAAGGGCACCGTCTCCCCAAGCAGCCGCAGCTTGCGGTTGTCCGCCGAGGCCAGCGCCACCTGTGCGCGCTGGGTGGCCGGGGTGAACTCCATGCGCCGGCTGTCCAGCAGCACGACGGCGTCCTTGGCCGAACCGGGTGCGCGCAGCACCTTCCGCGGCCCGATGGCCGCGTTCATGATCCGCCCCGTCCGCCGGTCGACGACGAGTTCGATGCCGTGGTTGGAATACCACTCCTCGGCGAGCACCTGGGGCCGGCCGGGCTGTCCCACGAGCCGGCCGGGCACCAGCCGGGTACCCGTCTTCGCCGGTTCGACACGGCCGGTGAAACGGTATCCCTCGTACCCCTGGACCTTCTTGGTGCCGGCGAAGCGGAGGTTCACGGTGGAACCGAGCGTGCCGTCCCACCAGCGGTAGGACCGCTTCTCCACATCGAAGGGGAACTTCAGGTAGGCCTCGCCGTCAAAGGCCGGCGTCTCCTCGCAGCAGTGCACCGGTTCATTGGTGCGCCGGTCGGTGACCCAGCGCTCGAGCGTCCACTGGAGCGAATCGTGCGTGGCCGCGGCGGGCAGGGTGTGGGCGGCGTCGACCGAGGTGGAGACGTCCCAGACGGCCCGGCCGCTGCGGACGCTGTCGGCCACGTCACCGCGCACCTGGCGGGTGATGGTCAGCGGACGGCCGCTCACGGTGGCGATCCGGCGTGTGTCGAAGTAACTGCCCGTACCGGTGAAGACGGTGACGGTGTCGACGTCGATGGGGGTGACCTTGGCGCGTGGCTGGACGTACCACACGAGTAACGGCGCGAGGACCAGCAGGAACACGCCGGTTCCGAGCAGGATGAGCGACAAGGGGGAAGCGGTGCGACGCATTGCGGACACTCCGTGGGGCCGGGGCGGGATTGCGCGGCGTACACGTGCACTCCGTAGGACTCCATGGGGGACTCCGTAAGCGAGTCCGTAAGGGAGCCCGTAAGGGAGTCCGTAGGGCACTCCGTATGGGCCGGGAACCGTAGGGGTCCCCTTGACGGACTGTCAATGCACTGGTGCGATGGGGTGGTCACCGTCCGGGGTGGCGGACTCGTGGTGGGGTCCCAGCGTGAGAAAGGCTGACCCGACCATGCCCAGACTGCTCGCCGCCGCCCTCACCGTGGCGGTCGCCGCGGCTCTCGCCGTGGGCGCGGCCTTCGCCATCGTGGCCTTGCTCGAGGCCAACCCGGAACAGCCCAATGTGCCACTGATCAGCCATGAAACGGCTCTTCCCCGGGGGTGACCCGTTGACCGGAGTGGACCTGCAGGCGCCGGCCGGTGAACGTTCGGCCTGGGCCGGCCTGCCCCACCGGCAGGTGCGCGCGTTCGCCGACCGCGCCATGGGAGAGATTCCCGCACTCGCCCAGGAGATCCTGGACACGATATGCCGCGAACATCCCAGGATGCCGCTCCTCGTCGACGAATCCGGCGAGCTGGTCGCCCTGGTCGGCATACGGCGCGCACTGGAGGAGTTCCTCCAGCACCTCGTCCGTGGTTCCGGCAGCCCCCAACTCCACCTGGAGGTGTTCCAGGACTTCGGCCGCGGGGAAGGACAGCAGGGCCGCACCCTCGACTCCCTCCAGGCGGTCTACCGGCTCGGTGTACGCCTCGCCTGGCGGCGGCTGGCGGAAATCGGCCATGAGGCCCGGATCCCGCCGCCCGCGATGTACGACCTCGCGGAGGCGGGCTTCGCCTTCCTCGACAACCTGGTGGACCAGACGGTGCGCGGCTACGCCGAGGCCGCCGCCCGCCAGGCGAGCGAGCGGCTCCGGCTGCAGCGGAAGTTGACGCAGGCGCTGCTGGGCGAGCGCCACCCGGGCCGGTCCCGCTCCCTGGAGGAGTACGCCGCGCACGCCGCCCGCATCGGCTGGACTCTCCCCCAGCGGGTGGCCGTGGGGGTGCTGCTGCGCCCGGCCCGCGACTGCGTGGCGCCGGCCGTGGGTCCGGAAGTGCTGCTGGACATGGAGAGCGAGCAGCCCCTGCTCTTCGTCCCGGACCCGGCGGTGCCCGGCCGCCGCGAGCAGTTGCACGGGGCGCTGCGGGGCTGGACGGGGGCGCTCGGCCCGGCGGTCGCCCTGGCGGACGCCGCGGTCTCGCTGCGCTGGGCGACGGAGGCGATGAGCCTCATCGAGCGCGGGCTGCTCCCGTCGGGAGAGCTCCTGCACTGCACGGAACACATCGACGCCTTGGTCCTGCTGCCTCCCGAGGAGCTGATCGAGGCGCTGGCCGACCGCTGCCTCGCTCCGCTCGCCGACCGCGGCCCCACCCAGCGCCGCCGCCTGGCGGAAACCCTGCTGGCCTGGCTGGAGACCCGGGGCGGCGCACCCGAGGTCGCCGCACGGCTCGGTGTGCACCCGCAGACGGTCCGCTACCGGATGCGCCAGATCAAGGCGTTGTGGGGCGACGATGTGGAGGACCCGGACCGCCGGTTCGAACTGGAGCTGGTCCTCCGGGCACAGCGCTTGCAGGGGCGGCTGCCGCTACCCACGCGTTGACCGACGGGGCGCCGGCCCGGCGACCTGACGGCGCGAGGATACGAGGACGCGAGGACGCGTGACGATCCCGGCCTGACCGCTATGGGACGGACCACCAGGACAGCAACAGCAGCCGGCGAGCAGCGAACAGGTGGGGAGGGAGCCGGCTCGCGCCCCGGTCGGACCAGCCCGTCCACCGCCAGGCGCATCAGCACGACGTGTACGGGTCCACTTCGACATGGTGAGGTACACCTCCGATCCGGTGGTCGCCGGGTGGAGGAAGGCGCCGTAGAGGCCGGGGCGGCGGGCACGGCCTGCCCGTCGCTCCACGGGCTCGCCGGGGGCCCCGGTGCGCGCCACGATCACGGTGCGCGATTCGTCCAGGTGAGCGCCAGCCACTTGCCCAGGTGCGTGTTGTTCTGCCCCCCGGGGGGGCTGGCATGACCACTACGGCGTCGTCCTGCGCGCCCGCCCGCCGGCCGGAGGCGGTCCAGTCACGCGTACGCGGCGGGCTCCGGCAGACGCGTGGGGTGGTCCGGGCGAGACGGGCGTCCCCGAACCGGCCGCTGGGCGTGCCGAAGAGGTGGACGTACCCGTACCCCGTCCCGGGCGACGAGCACCCCCATCTGGAACCCGCTCCCGCCGCCCGCGTTGGGCCAGCGCGCGGTGGAGGGCTTCGTCCAGCTGCGGCCGCCGTCGTCGGACCAGGCCTGCCCCTTAGTTGGTCGCCCACCGGCCGGGCGATCCCCACTCCGGCCCAGGGCTCTGATGCCACCGGTGGAAGTGCCGGTGACCTCGCTCGCCGCGGGGTCACCGGAGAGGAGGCGCGTCGGGCCCTGGCGCTCGCCATCGAATTCACCTACCAGCAGCCCCCAAGATCCCCGCGCAAGGCTTCGCGTTCCCGGACTGGGAACCCACCCCGGAGCGAGCGCCAACGCACACGCGACGGCCGCCCGGCCGGCTGACCCCGCTCGGCGCATTCCGTCACCTCGGGAGGCGCTTTTCCTCGGTTTCCCCGGCGGGAGGGGCGGCGTCATCGTGCGCGGTCCGTTCGTTGTACGCCACGTGCGCCGCTTGGTCTTGATAGAGGCTCACGGATGAGCACCGGTCGGCCGATGACTGTCGTATGGAAACGCGTTCTCCGTTCACCGCATGTCGTCTTGTGTCCCTCCGTCTGCGCCTGGTGGCCGCCGCAGTGTTCGCTGTGCTGTGGGCGGTGCATGCCGGGGGCCCGGCCGCGCCGGCAAAGGCTGCCACGCCCCGTATTGCGGCTGCGAACGGGCAGGGTCTGCGGGCGTTGTTCGGATCGGAGAACCGCGTGTTCCACTCGCACGAGCCGATTGTTGCGGTGACGTTCAATGCGGCCTGGAACGACGCCGGTTTGGATCGCATTCTTGGCGAGCTCGACCGCTGGCACGCGCCTGCCACGTTCTTCCTGACCGGAGACTTCGCCGACCGGCATCCCGAGGTGGTCAAGAGGATCGCAGCCGCGGGGCACGGGCTGGGCAACCACTCCTACAGCCACCCCTATTTCAGCGACTTGACCGCGTCCGAACGAAAGCGTGAGGTCCAGGCAGCGGACTGGTCCCTGCGCGCGGCCGGAGCGGGTGCGGCCCTGACCCCGTTCTTCCGTTTCCCCTACAGCGAAACAACCCCCGCTCACATCAGGGAGGTCAACTGCCTCGGGTTCGCGGACATCGAATTCACCACCGACACCAACGGATGGAAGGGTACCGAGGGGGGCATGACCGTGGACCGCGCCGTGAGCCGGGCAGTGGAGGCCTTGCGTCCGGGAGCGATCCTGCAAATGCACCTCGGCGCGCCCAACAACCGCACCGAGGTCATCGACGCCCAGGCCTTGCCGCAGATCCTCGAAGCATTCACCGCCCGCGGCTACCGCGTCATCGACCTCCGCACCCTCCTCACTTCCCAAGGGCGTCCCGCACCCACGTCCCGATGAGGAGCGCCGGCCCTTCCGAGGTAAAACGCTCCCCGCACCACGTCACCGACTCGCTTCACCGCAAGCGAGACACCCGCCCTCCGGCACCGCCAGCGCTCTCCTACAACGCCTGGACCAAGCGGGCGACGCCGTCCAGTCCCCGGCCTTCCGGGCCGGGTGGCCGCTCGGCCACCCATTCGGCGCCAGCCACCCGCTCCGCCGCCGTACGCGCGTGAGGATCACGCGGGGCAGGCTCAGTGATGTCGGGGCTGGATCTCAGCGGCCGGCGATGCTCAACGCTCATCCCCGCAGTCTTCCCAACCGGTGATCACGCTCGGCACCAGAGGGTCGAGCTCGGGTTGTCGTAAGAGTTGCTCTACGAGTTGCCTCCAGACGTCGGTCAGTCGGGGGCTGGCCCTGGCCGTCTGGCTGTGGTCTCCGAGAATCGAGCTCGCAGACTCGCGAGCTCGCCACTCCTGGGTGGCTTCGTACAAGATCGGGTTCTGGCACGACTTCCGTGAAGCGGTCACGGTTAGTGATCAGTGGGCGTTTCGAGTGCGTGGAGGATCTGTCGCACTTCCTGGCGCCACTGGTTGGCGTCGGCGCTGTCCACCCAGCCGGTTGCCATTTCTGATCCGTCCCGGAGAACCCGGTCCAATGCGAGTCTCGCCGACGCGCGAAGGGTGGCGGGCAGTTCGGGCAGCGGTTGGCTGGGGCCGTCCTCGGGGTCGATCGCGATGGGGCTGTCCGGGAGGGTGCTGGCGACGAGAGCGCCAGCGGCAACGGCTTCGGCCCCGTCTCCGCCATCAACGCGTTCTCCCGAGTCGGTGACTCGCTGGAATGCCCGCTCCAGCACGTCGATGACCTGCTGGTGGGTGAGTCCCTCAAGTTGATCGACGAAGTCTGCGGCGAGGTCGCTGTCGAACGGGCCGGTTCCCCACGTTCCCATGTATGGCTCCTGGTAAGGCTGTCTCGGACGAAGGCATGGTTCCAGGCGCCTCTGACATCGGTCACGGGGCGAGAAGGACCCGCTTGCGGAGCAGTGCGAAGCCAGCGCGGCCGAACATCTGGCGCTTGAGCATCTTGATCCGGTTGACGTGTCCTTCGACGACGCCGGAGTTCCAGGGCAGGGTCAGTCCGGCGGTGACGGCGTCGCGGTCTCGGTCGATGCCGGCTGCAAGAGTGTGGAGGCTGGGCAGGTCGTCCTGCCGGACGGCGTCGAGCCACTGCGGGAGTCGTTCGCCCTGGCGCTCAGTGAGCATGTGGGCGAAGGACCGGACATGACCGGTCAAGGCGTCGAGTTCAGGGCAGTTGGCCAGGACGGCCTTGAGCCGGAGCTGTTCGATCTCGGTCAGCGTCTCGGGTCGGCTGAGGATCCATCTCGTCACCACGCGTGGTGCCGGCGGTTGCGCGGTCACCGGCCGTAGTGAGGTCCGCTTCTCTCGCAGGTAGGCGCTGACCCGGCCGTAGCTGCCTCGGTAACCCAAGGGGACGATCTCCTCCCAGAGCTTCCAGGCGTTGGTGCAGCCCTCGTCCCAGCGTTCGTCCAGGTAGGGCTTGTACTCGTCGAGGACGGAGGTCCTGTTGTGCTGCCACTGGCCGCGAAAGAGGTCTTCCGGCTTCGCAGCGTCGGCGAGGCTCTTGACCGTGCGGTGGGTCATGTTCAGCTGGCGCCCGATGGAACGGCGGCTGTGGCCGGCTTCCAGCAGCGCGTGGACCGTGGCGTGCCTGGCTCGGACGCGGTTGGCGAACCGCTCGCTCCGCCATGGAGAGTCCGCCTCTTCCTCGGGCGCCGGTTCGTCGGCCTTTCCCTCGAGATCGGGGACCAGGACGCGAAGGCACTGGCGGTGACGGGCGACAGCCCGCTCAGCGGCCTGGCCGAGGTTGTGCCACAAATGCCAGCGGTCGGCGACCTGCGTCGCCTGGGGTGCCCCGGCTGTGGCGCCTTCAGCAAAGAACGGCGCGCGGTCCCGGCAGACGATCTCGATCCCGGGTCGCTTCGCCAGCCATGCGGCCAGGCTGGACGCCTCCCGGTCAGGCAGCAGATCCACCGGCCGGCGGGTCTCGACATCGACGAGCACCGTGCCGTAGACCCGTCCTTTGCGTGTGGCGTACTCATCAACACCAACCACCCGCGGGGCCGGGACTTCGGGTTCGGGCAATGCATCGAGCAGCCGCAACACCGCGCTGCGGTTGATGGACACCCCGAACGCCTGCGCCATCCGGGCGCCGGCCCGGCCGGCGAGGGCGAGACCCACCGCGGCGAGAGTCGACCGCAACCGCTCGGTCCACCTGCTGTGCCGCCGGGTCAGCCCCGGTATCTGCTCAGCGAACGTTCGCCGAGCACACGAAGGCTCCGGACAGAAGAACCGCCGGACTCGCAGTTGGAGGGCCACCAGACGTCCCCCGCTCGGCACGTCCGCAGGAAACCGCAGGTAAGAGCTGTGCACCCGGGTCGACTCGCTCCCACAGTCCGGGCATGCCGCCCCGTCCGCCGTACTGCGGACGTCGATGCGTATCGCCTTGTGGCTCACGTCCAACGACAGCACCGACACGTCCGCGATGGACGGTAACAGCAGGCCCTCCAGACGGGGCGAAGTCTCTCCCACGAGGCCGCACTGTCGACCACATCAAGATCGGCCCTGGTCATTTTCAGGCAACTTCCCGGAGCCTGATCGAAGCATCAGCCGTCACTCAGCGTGCGCTCATCACGGAAAGCGAGCCAGAACCGTCTCGTGAACAAAGCCACCTGGGCTTCCCTCGCCGAGGTCTGCCGCTTCCAGGTCTGGGGACCGAACACCGAAGAGCAAACGCGCGCGTTCGTGGCGACTGCGGTCGGTGCCTGGGCGCATTCGCCGCAGCAGCGGTTCGCTTATGCAGCGCGTGTCGAGGACGACGTAGTGGCATGGATGAGCTCCACGTCCGGAGCCGAGGGCAACGTCAAGGCGAGATCATCTATGCCGTGCACCCTCGGGTCTGGGGACAGGGCGTCGGAACGGCGATCGGGCAGGAACTACTTTCGACAGGGTTCGAGGACCTCGAACTCCACCGCATCTATGCCACCTGTGACCCCCGGAACCTCGGGTCGGCACGGGTGCTCGGCAAGCTCAGGAAGATGGGAGGGACGTCATCGTCACACCGCGCTGACCCGGGACGGTTGGCGAGACTCGGACATGTTCAGCATCCTCGAAGATGAGTGGCGCGAAGGGCGGCTCGGATGCCGACGAGTAGAGGCTTGCCCCTGAAGTAGCCGGGGCTGCCGCTGGGTGTCCCGCAGGATCGCGCACCTTTGGGTACACGGTCCTACCGCGATCGTGAGTGCGGCAGGGTCAGGGGCCCGGCCGAGACATGAGCCGACGCCTGGCCGCGGTCGGCTACATGCAGGGCCGTCGCCGCCCCCTCGCTCCACGGAATCATCTCCCGCCCGTCGCCAGTCCCCGTGCCGAATGCCCCAGCGACGCCCCGGGGAAGCCCAGAACGGCTTTCAGCGGGTGAGATCATCCAGGCTGTTGAGTGCGGTGTCGATCTCTGCTGGAGTGTTGATGACGGCGGTGCCGATGCGGGTGTAGGTCGAGGTGGACAGCCGCACGCGGTGGGCGGCGGCGTGGTCGACGACCTGCTGATGGGCGTGGCCGGCCACGCTGAAACAGGTGATGCCCGCTGACAGTTCCGGGTCGGCAGGAGTGTGCACGGTGACCCCGCGGATGCGGCTCAGTCCTTGCTTCGCCCGGGTCGACAGCTGTGTGATCCGAGTGGCAACGCGTGCTCGGCCCAACTGCTCGTGCAGCGCCACCGCCACCGGCAGGGCGAAGGCATGCTCGAACGCCAGAAACCCGCCGGGCGACAGGGGCGCTGCTCCCCCTCCGCTGATGAAGCTCACGAACGTGGGCCGCAGCTGCTCGAGAACGTCCGGCGCCACCCAGATCAGCCCCGTCCCCCTTGGGCCGAACAGCCATTTGTGCGTTCCGGCGATCACCACGTCCGCGCCCAGGCCAGCGGCATCCTCGTCGACTGCCGCCAGCCCGTGCACGCCGTCGACGACCAGCAGGCACCGGTCGGCAGGACTGCGCCCTTCATTGGCCCGGCGCACCACCTCGGCCACCGCGCGCACCGGCATCCGAAGCCCCGTACTGGACTGCACCCAGGTGATCCCCACGACTCTGGTGTTGCGGCGTATCGCTTCTCCGACTGCCGCTGCGATGCCGTCCGCCGTCGCGGTGGCCGGATCGGCGAACCAGGAGACGAGCCGGACCTTGTTGCCATGCTTTTCCGCGGCCAACCGGGCGGCGGTGCGATGAGAGATGTGGTCGTGCTCCGTCAACAGGAACTCTTGTCCCGGACGGGTCACGACGCCGTTGTAGACGACACCCAACCCGATACTCGTGCTCGCCGTCATCGCGATGTCCTCGGCCCGGCCTCCCACATAGGCCGCGAGCGCCTGGCGTACCCGGGGCCATCCGGTCGGACCGTCGGGCAGCGCCATCCCCGTGGGCACAGACAGAGGATTGGCGTCGACCTGCGCCCTCAGATGATCCACCGCATCCCGCACCACCTTCGGATGCGAGGCCAGGTAGAACAACGCGAGGTTCACCCATCCCGGCTCCAGACGAAACTGCGCCCGCAATGCGTCCCAGTCCACGCGTCCGTCGACCGTAGTGACCGGCTGCTCCCGTGGTGTGTTCACCCTTGCCGCGCCTGAGCTGGGCACGAGGGTGACCGCCACGGCTCCCGCAGACCTCGCCAGCAGATCGCGCCGACTCGTCATCGACATCCAGCACCCCTTTGCACCGCGACCGGCGGAATGGTGGCGGAATAGCTGTCGGTGCCCTCCTGGTAACGAGGCTACGCGAGGTGGCCGCGGATGCCGACAGGACATCACCCAAACGGTCTCTGCCCGTGAAGCGATGTCAACTCGGCGCCCTTTCTTCCGGCGGATCGCTCTCGCTGTACAGGGCATGGCGAGTTTTGTCGAGCATCTTCTGCCGGACGAGTTGCGAGCGCATTCCGGCGGCTGGTGTCACTGACGGAGGTCATGGCCCCGCAGGATGGAGACCAGCCTCACCACCAGCTGAACAGCGCAACCTCACGGCACCCACCGCCCTGACATCACGACGCCGAACCACCACCGACAACAACCGGCGGATCAGCATGGAGCCGGACTTCAATGACGTGGTGCCCCTGGTCTCGGCGATCTGTCTGGGTCCGCGGGAGGTAGGGATGGACGCGCCGGCCGAGGTTTTCGCCGCCGTGGGCATGTACGGGCTGACGGCTCCGGAGTGAGCGCCAGAGGCCGGATGCGGCAGGGCGCGGCCAGGGGCCGCAGCCGGGGTGGGAGCTGATGTCGCGGGCCGGCTGGAGCCAGGGTGCACGGAGGCACCGAACGGCAGGGCCGTATCCTGAGGCAGGCGACGCAGGCGCTGCCGATGCGTCGCAGCCGTCCGTCGCCGCCCACGCCGGGTACGAGGTAACCGGCAACGATCGGGAGTTGACCAGTGATCAGTCTGGCCGCAGTGGGCGGAGTGGCCCTGGTCGAATTGGGCATGGCCCTGACTCCGGGACCGAACATGATCCACCTCGCCTCCCGCGCGATTACCCAAGGCCGCAGGGCGGGCCTGGTCAGCCTGAGCGGAACTGCCGTGGGCTTCCTGTGCTACCTGCTGGCCGCGGCCGCCGGCCTGTCCGCGTTGTTCGCCGCCGTGCCGCCGGCCTTCACGGTGGTCAAGCTCGCCGGGGCCGCCTACCTGGCCTACCTGGCCTGGGACATGCTCAAGCCCGGTGGCCGCTCACCCTTCGCTCCGGCCCAGGACCTGCCTCCCGTCTCCGACGCCCGCCTGTTCTCGATGGGGCTTCTGACCAACCTGCTCAACCCCAAGATCGCTCTCATGTACGCCGCTCTTCTGCCCCAGTTCATGGATCCGCAGGCGGGTCCGGCTTGGGCGCAACTGCTGCAGCCCGGTGGTGTGCAGATCATCGTGGGGATCTCCGTGAACGCTCTGATCATGCTGGGCGCGGCACGGGTGTCGGGGTTTCTGGCTGCCCGGCCCCGCGTGATGGCCGCTCAGCGGTTCGCGGCAGGCGGCTTGCTCGGTGTCTTCGCGCTGCGCACAGCCCTGTCCCGTACGCCTGTCTCGGCCTGAGCCATGCACGTGCGCCTGTGAGACCGCTGCTGCTGTGATCGGCCGGACACGTCCTCACCGCATCAGCGCTCTGATCTCGGCCTTCGGCGTTCTCACCAGCATGATGCTGCTCGCCGGTGCCGTTCGGGAGTACCACTCCGGGGCATCGGCTTTCTGGATCGTGGCTGGAGCTGTGATCTTCCTCAGCGCCTTGTACGCGCTTATGCGGGATGTGCGAAGACTCCGCACAGAGCAGGTGTGCCGTTGACTGACGCGCAGTGGGCGCGGATCGAGCCGGCTGGCGAACTTGGGCAGCAAGGGCGGCGGCCGACCCACACACTTCGACACGACGATCTACAAGCGAAGGAACGAAATCGAGCGAATGATCAAGGGTTGAAGATTTCCACGGGCCGTGGCTACGAGGTTCGACAAGCGGGCCTAGGTCTTCCACGGCACAAGCACCGTCGCGCGATCCTCTTATGTCCCTAGCCCTTCGAGTCCGGCTTCCAGTCCTGGACGAGAAGACCGAGCAGCACCTCGTCAAGAAACTCGCCCATCACCCAGGCCGAGGAGCGCAGCACGCCCTCGCGGACGAAGCCGTTGCGCTCGGCTGAGCGCAACATCGCGGCGTTGTCCGACAGCGTCTCGATCTGCAGCCGCTGCAAGCCGCGCACGACGAAACCGTAGTGGCACAGCACCGCGACCACGTCCGTGCCGTAGCCCTTGCCGCGAGCGGACGGCAGCAGCCCCAGCCCGATGTGTGCGGACCGATTGTGGTTGTCGATGCCCCACAGCGCCGCGGCGCCGACCAGCGTGCCGCCGCCCAACTCCACCACGGAGAACTGGACGCGCCCCTCCTCCTTGTCGTCCACCACGAGCCGCGGATCCTTCGAGCCGGGCGTGATCGGCCGCCACGGCCCGCCTTCGGCCCGCGAGGAGTTGACCACGTCGTCGTAGAGCTCAGCCCGCAGGATCGGGATGTCGTCCTCGTACCGGGCCCTGAGCCCGACCTTGGTGCCCTTTAGCATGCAGGCTTCCTATCCGACCGGGCTCGCCGACGGCAAACCAATAAGGCAACGGCATTGGCACCCCAGGCCCCCAGGGCTGCCGGGTGCGTCGCGGGCCGGCAAAGATCCGCCGGACAGGCCCCAGACAGTGTCCGGCGGATCATGTGGCCGCCGGATTGTCGGCTCGTTGTCTCCGGCATGGGGGGCGGGGTGATCTGACGAATGCGGATGGGTCCGGCCGGAACCGCACTTGCCGGTGTCGGGACAGCGTGGCGGCCGGTGGAACGATCACCGCCAGGTGATCAGCGGAATCCTGTCCGGGTGCGAACGGGCATACCCTAGCGAGACCTTGCCGAGCGTTTCGGCGGCTGGAAGACCGTCTATGAACGGCACCGGCGGTGGTCGGCGGACGGCACCTGGGACCGGATCCTGCGCGCTGTCCAGGCAGACGCCGACCTCGCCGGCCGGATCGACTAGGAGCATGGTCACCGTCGACTCGATGTTCTGCCGTGCCCACCAGCACGCGGTCGGGGCCCGCAAGAACAAGCCCCGTGTCTCGGAAAAGGACAACGTCTCGGCATCCCACCGCCCCGACGAAGGACTGGTCCCGGGGCCGACTGACCTGCCGAGCCGACCTCGCTGGTGAAGGGGGCTTCCATCCCATGGCGTTCCTGGTCAAGCCCGGTCAGTGGGGCCACGCACCGCAGATGACCGCGGTCCTCGGGCGCATCCGCGTTCCTGGCCCGCAGGATGGCGGCCGCGCAGGCGGCCGGACGGAACCTAGGGGGTGTCGACGGCCGCGGGCTGCGAGGTGCGCGCGACGACGAGGAGGAACAGTCCGCAGGCCGCCACGAGCAGCCATCCCGGACGCGACGCGGCGGCGAGGCCTGCGGGGCCGGCGCCCGCGACCAGCCCTCCGGCGACGGCGATACCGACCGCCGCACCAACCTGGCGCGCGGTGGAGGTGATCGCCCCGGCCACGCCGGCCCGGGACGGCGGCAGACCACTGACCGCGGTATTGGTCAGGGGGGCGTTGGCGAAGCCGAATCCGACGCCGATCAGCAGGTAGGCGAGGAGGATCAGCGGCACGCTCGTGTCCTGGCCCAGGTTCGTCAGGCACAGACCGCCGGCAGCGGTGCAGGCGCCCGCGAGGAGCAGCGGACGCCGAGGTCCGAGGCGTCCCACCAGGGTGCCGGCCAATGGCGCGCACAGGGTCGCCCCGAGTGCCATGGGCAGGGTCGCGGCGCCGGTCGCGAGGGGTGTCCAGCCGCGGGTGTGCTGGAGGTAGAGGGTATTGAGCAGCAGGCTCGCGTTCAGTGCGACGAACACCGCCATGGCGCCGAGCACCGCCGTTGCGAACGGTGGTCGGCGGAAGAGGACGAGGTCCATCAGGGGTTCGCTGCGGCGCAGCTCGACCAGGATGAACCCGGCCGTCGCCGCTGTGATCAGGGCGTAGCCGGCGAGGGCTGCGGGCGAGGCCCAGCCTATGCGGGGTCCTTCTATGAGGACGCCTACGAAGAGGCAGAGAGCCACGGTGAGGAGCACCTGGCCGGGCAGGTCGAGGCGCCGGGCGCGTTCTGCGCGGGACTCCGGCACGAACACGGCGACCAGGATGAGGGCGGCGAGGATGACCGGCGCGTTGATCCAGAACACCGAACGCCAGCCGAACGCGGCGATGAGCGCGCCGCCGGTGACGGGGCCCACCGCCATGCTGAGCCCGAAGATCGACGCCCACACGCCGATCGCCCGGGCCCGTTCCCGTGGGTCAGGCATCGCGTTCACCACGATCGCCAGGGCCACGGGGCTCAGCATCGAGGCCCCGATCCCCTGGACGGCCCGGGCGGCGACGAGCGTGCCTAGTGACGGGGCGAGGGCGCACGCGAGGGAGGCCAGTCCGAAGACGAGCAGTCCGCACTGGAAGATGCGGCGGCGTCCGAAGCGGTCCGCGAGTGCGCCGGAGACGATGAGGAGGCTGGCCAGGACCACGGTGTAGGCGTTGACGACCCACTCCAGGCCGCGGGTGCCCACGTCAAGGCCCTGCCCGATCTCGGGCAGGCCCACGTTGACGATGGTGGTGTCCACACCCACCAGGAACATGCTGAGCGCGCAGACTGCCAGCACCGTCCAGCGTCGGCGTGCGCTTAGCGGGGTGGGTGGGGCGGCCAGGGATGTCGTAAGCACGGGAGGTCCCCCTTCTACGGGATCGGCTGCCGCCCAGGCTCGGGTCGGGGGAGGGTCCAGGCACAGAAACTTTGCGAAGACTGCAAAATGGCCGCATGGACGCCGAACTTGCGGAACTCCTCGACAGCATCGGGCCACGGCTGCGCGCCTTGCGGCGCGACCGCGGTCTCACCCTCGAAACCCTCGCAACGGAGACCGGGATCTCCGTGAGCACGCTGTCGCGCCTGGAGTCGGGCCGGCGGCGTCCGACGCTCGACCTTCTCATCCCGCTCGCCCGGGCCCACCGCGTCGCGCTGGACCAGCTGGTGGCGGCTCCGGCCACCGGTGATCCGCGGGTCCATCTGAAGCCGCGGAGCCGGGAGCGCGGAAGCGTTCTGGTCCCGCTGACGCAGTACCCGGGCCGGGTCCAGGTCTTCAAGCAGGTGCTCGCGCACCGCGAACCGAGGTTGGTGACCCATTCCGGCTACGAATGGCTCTACGTGCTCGCCGGCAAACTCCGCCTCATCCTCGGGGAGCGCGAGGTCATTCTCCGGCCGGGCGAGGTGGCTGAGTTCGACACCAGTGAACCGCACTGGTTCGGCCCGGCCGACGCCGAAGCGGTGGAGATCCTGCACCTGTTCGGCCCCCACGGCGACCAGGCCGTCGTCCGCACCGGCCCGACGGCGAACGACTGAGGGGCGCCCCCTTCGGCGCACGGTGGGGGCCGACACCGGAAGAGGCGATGCCCCGGCCCATGGCCTCATGGGCCGGCCCCGGGCACGACCGGCGGCGACAGCGCGCCCCGGTCTCAGCGGGTGACTGGCAGGACAGCGCCTTGATCTGGGCAGCCTCAAGCGCCGTGAACGAAGGAGGGCGGCGGGACTACTGCGGTCGGCCAGCCCTGGTATGCCGTCCTCGGCGAACGGCCCCGCCACTTCCACACGGTGCGCATGAGCGTTCGCGGCAGCCAACGAGCAGGGGCCCCACCTCGCTGCCCCCGACATCCGACCAGGCACCACCACGTAGAGCGCGGGGCCCGAAGTCAACCCCACCCCGGAAGGACTTCCAGAACGGATCACTCAGTGGCTGGCGGGGGCCGAGTCGAAGCGGCGCTGCGCGGGGGGACGGCCGCGCACGGAACGGCTCGTGGACAAGACGCGCGGCAAACGTCAACCCAAGCCGACGCTCGGCTGCCCACCTCCCGACATGCTTCGGGGCAACTTCTGGCCGCTGTCGGTCGGCAAACGGGCCCACTGCGAATCGCCACGGTGTGCTGACAACGAGAGTCAGCACCTACAAACGCCCCCGCCCCGGCACACTCCCCGCCAGGCCGCCAAGCCGCCAGAACAGCGACAAGGTCTTCACCCCGGCGAGATCGTGCCGGAACCCGGGATCTACTAATGCGACTGCGGGCAGCTGGCGTCGGGGCGCTAATTCGTCAGCGGCCGGGCGGGGAGCCCAAACTCTCGCGCGCCAACTGGCGGCAAAGGCCGTAAGCCGAGGCTCCGCTGGCGTACTACAGGAGCTGGCTGACGATGAGCTGATGCCCGTTGGGGCCCGGCCCGCCGGCTACGTCGGCAGATAGGTCCGGGCGCGACCGGCCGCTACCGAGACCATGCGGGTGCTCACGCCGCCGCGCCCGCGAGACGAAGCGAAACAGCGGCGGCATTGGCAGTGCGTCAGACGAGCCAGCCCAGGAAGTGAGCAACGTCGGCAATCAGATCAGTGATGATGTTCATGATCTCTCAGCTCCTTTGCATGCATTGCTTACCGGCCCGGCTTTCCCCTGAGGAATCAGCCCGGCACCGTATCCGCGGTGTCGCCAACCACTTTGCACAAATTCGGGTGAGGTTACGCATATGGGGGCCGATAATCCTCCATTCGGCAGCAACGCCGCCTCGCCTTCAACGGAGCTGTTCCTGCCCGGTACTCGCTCGGGCCGATTCCGCGTACCTGCTTGAACGCGGTGCTCAAGGAGAAAGCGCTGGAGAAAGCCGACACGGCTCGCCACGGCGCCGATCGTCGCATCCGGTTCGTGGAGCATGGCGGCGGCCAGGGCGATGCGCTTTTCGCGCAGGTACGTCATCGGGGGCTGTCCGACCAGGGCGGTGAAGCGCCGCGCCAGCGCCGCGCGGGACACCTGGATCTTGGCTGCCAGGGCGTCGACCGTCCACGGATGGGCCGGGTCGGCGTCCAGCAGCCGCAGGGCGCGTCCGACTACCGGTCGCTGAGGGCGCGGTACCAGGGGGGAACCTCGGCGCCGGGTCGGGTGAACCAGGAGCGCAGGGCGGTGATGAGCATCAGGTCCAGCATGCGGTCGAGCAGAACCTGCCGGCCCGGGGCCGGGCGGGTGGCCTCCTCCAGCGCCGCGGGGCTGACCGGACAAACCCCCTGACCCTCCGGGATGACAGTGAGCGGGGGCAGTGCCGCGAGCAGCCGGCCGGGGGCGCCGACCTCCATGGTGTACAGGCCGTTCAGCAGCACTGTGTCGTCCGGTCCGCATGCGCCCCACGTGCCCACGTCACGCGTGGTGCAGCGTCCACCGGGGCGAATGATGACGTCCGGTCCAGTGACCGGATCGCGCGCGATCACGTACGGAGCACCGCCGCTGAGTACCGCGACATCCCCTGGGCCGAGCCGCGCCGGCTGACCGACGTGGGGGCGCACCCAGGCGGGACCGTGCATGGGCACCGCCAGCGCGAGCGGGGAGCCGTCCTCGAAGCGCACCGCCCAACTTCCGGACCGAGAGGACTGGTTGAATACCGCGCCCGTGGTGCGCACGCCGTTGAGGAGATCCGTCAGTGGGTCCGTGTCGGCCTGCGTCTGGGCGTCCATGCCAGGCAGCGTGGAGGAACGCGTATGGAGGTGAGCGTGCTGGCCATGGCCGTGCCGTGTGGCGGCTGGTTCGCTGGAGGTCATGAGCAACGAGACGATCCTGGTGACCGGCGCCACCGGCAAGACCGGTCGCCGCGTGGTGCGGCAGCTTCGCGACAAGGCGGTGCCGGTACGGGCGGCGGCCCGCTCTGGCGAGGTTCGCTTCGGCTGGAGCGACCGCGGCACCTGGGAGCCCGCCCTTGAGGGTGTGACGGGCCTCTACCTCGTCGCACCCCACCTCGGAGACCCACAGGCGGCCGAGGACTGTGCCTCCACCTCGTCCGCGTCGACCACGGCTCGTCGGTCGCCAACGCCGTCGCCCGCCGCCTGGTCGTGCCGCCGCACCGGGCCGGGGGCCAGGCCCAGTTCGTCGCCGCCCCGGTGCCCGCCCGGGACGACCACCCTCTCGGCGCGCTACTCGCCTGGGTCATCGAACGCCTCGGCCACCCGCTCACCGTGGAGGACTTGGCACGCCAGGCACGGATGAACTCACGCCACCTCGGCCGCCACTTCAGGGCGGCGACCGGCACCACCCCACTGCAATGGCTGCTCACTCAACGCATCCGCCGCGCCCAGGAGCTGCTGGAGACCATTGATGACAGTGTCGACGCCGTCGCGGCGGCTGTCGGCATGGGCACGGCCACGACGCTGCGCCGACACTTCAACCGCACTGTCGGCGTGCCACCGGACACCTACCGCCGCACCTTCCGATCCCGATCCCGGCCCCGCCCCGGCCCGGACGACCGCCCGCAACCCTCACGACAGTGAGCCGGGGCGAGCCGGGCAGGGGGCTGGTAACGTCCGCGACCGGCCGGGCCCAAGGACGGCGCCCGAGCGGGGCTTCCTGACCGGTCGGTACACAGCAGTCGCGGGTCGGGCGGATACCGGCGTGCGGTGCAGTCAGCCTCGTCTCGCCGGGCGGACCTGGAATCGCAGCTGCGGCGCAGAACGTCACCGCCGGCCGGCCCGTCGTGGCCTGGTTGCGGCACCGGAGCGATGACGTGGTGCTGATCCCCAGCACCTGGCGCCCGCCAGCGGTAGGTGGAGGAGAACGTCGCAGCCCCGGCCGTCAAGCTGTCCGGCCGAGGCCCCGCGGCCATCGAGGCCGCCGCCCCGCCGGAGCGTGGACGGTGAACGACAGGCCGCCCTTCGCCGGGCAGCCCGCCATCGGCACCTAAGCCTGGCGGTCGCCCCGGGTGAGCGCTTGCGGTCGGCCAGGGTGGTGTGGCTGTAGGTAATCGACTCGCGCGGCAGTTCCCTCGGCAACGGCATGCCGCGCCGGAACCCCTCGTACCCCCCTCGCCAGACGGGGCGCTCGCGCCGAAGCGGAAGCCGAAGCCGAAGCGGTCGAGGAAGCGGCGGCCGGTGCGCCGAGGCCGTGCGACAGGCCGGTGCGGTGTGAGCCGGGGGTGGCCGTCCAGGGTTGCTCCCGCCCTGCGGGGCGCTTTTTGTGCGGGCATCGTGGAACGCCGCACGCGCGGCGACGGGCGCGCCGTACGATGAAGGAAGACAGCCGTTTCGGGCTTCTCGTCTTCGTCTGCCGAGCAGCAGGACCGCGGCCCTCTCATCATCGAGGCCGACGGGCGGATACGGGCTCCCCCCGTCCGATGGGTCTTGCCATGGCCGCGGTTCCTGATTCCACGCGCATGCTCCGAGGGCTGCTGCGGGAAAGTCACTTGATCACCTTCGAGCAGTTGCCCGCTGTGATCCAGCGGCATGCCGCCCAGGCGGGTCTGCGCCGGACGTACCTCTACGTCTCAGACCTCCAGGAGGAGGTGCTCCGGGAGGCCACTGGTGAGGGGATCGACGCCGGCCGAGGCGGGCAGGAGCTGCGCATCGACGCCACCTTGGCAGGCCGCGTCTTCCAGAGCGCGGAGGCCCTGTCCGCCTCCGCCGATGGCCAACGGCAGCATTGGTTGCCCATTCTGGACGGCACCGAACGCCTGGGCGTGCTCCGCGTCGACACCCTTGATGATCCGGACGAGGCGGCTAAGGAAGCCATGCGGGATCTGGCATCGCTGGTGGGCATGCTCCTGGTGTCCAAGCGCACCCACAGCGACTCCTACGCCCGCCTCACCCGCATCAACCCCATGTCGGTCTCCGCCGAGATGCAGTGGACCCTGATGCCGCCGAGAACCTTCGCCGACCACCGCGTGACCATCGCCGCCGCCATGGAACCGGCGTACGCCACCGCCGGTGACGCCTACGACTACGCTCTGGCCGGCGACACCGCCCACCTGGCCATCTTCGACGCCATGGGCCACGACACGGCCGCCGGACTGACCGCCAACCTCGCCATGGCCACCTGCCGCAACCAACGGCGGCAAGGCGCCGGCCTCACCGAAGCGGCTCAGGCCATCGAAACCATCCTCGTCGAACAGTTCTTCCGCAACCGGTACGCCACCGGAATCCTGGCCGACCTCGACCTCGCCACCGGACTGCTCACATGGATCAGCTGCGGGCACCACCCACCCGTCCTCATCCGCGGCGGACGCTGGACCACCACCTTGGCCTGCACCCCGGCCCACCCGCTGGGCACGGACCTGGGGCTTCCCTTGGTCTCCTGCCGGGAACAGCTCGAGCCCGGTGACCGGCTCCTGCTCTACACCGACGGCATCACCGAAGCACGTGACGCCGACGGCCACGAATTCGGACGCGAGCGCTTCGTCGACTTCATCATTCGCCACCAGGCCGACAACCTACCCGTACCGGAAACGCTGCGTCGCCTCGTACGGGCGGTCCTCAACCACCACGACGGCAAACTGAACGATGACGCCACCGTGCTGCTGTGCGAATGGCGTGGGCCCGCAGGAGGCGCTGAGCCATCTCTGCGACTGCCCGTCTAGACGAGCGCAGCTGCCCTGTCCGGCTCCCACTGCCCGTTGTGGTCCTGGCCCACCCGGGGTGGCCTTGCCCCATTTGCGGTGGGCTTGCCGCCAGCTGGTGTCCCGCCTTCGCCGGGAAGCCGGGCACGGACTGCACGGACTGCACGGACTGCATGGGCTCCGAGGGCGACAGCGAGCACACCGGCGAAGTGCGCCTGGCCGCCGATGCGGCACAGGCTGCTGTCAGCGGCAGACAGCCGGCAGGCAGATGGCAGGCCCAGGGTTGGGCACGAGACAGCGTCCCCGTGCCCAACCCTGGGCCTGCTCCGGCTCACCCGGAGCGGTCGCCGTCGCCTGCGTCGGTGGGGAGTGGACGGGGCTCGAGCGGCCGGTTGGCGGGGCCTTGGACGACCGTGCCGTCGGTGGCGAACCGGGAGCCGTGGCAGGGGCATTCCCAGGCCCGCTCGGCGTCGTTGAAATGCACGATGCAACCGAGGTGGGTGCACCGTGCGGACACCGCGTGGACGGCACCGTCCTCGTCGCGGTAGACCGCGCAGCGGCGCCCCTCGACGCGCACGACGGCCCCTGTGCCCGGGGCGATGTCCTCCACGCTGTCGGCGTGCGAGGCGGGGAGTCGGTCGCCGACGAAGTGCTTGACGACAGATGCTTGCAGTTTGAGGAGGGACGGAGCCTCGCGCAGGGGGTGCAGGCGCCGCGGGTCATACAGCCCGCTCCAGGGCAGTTCCTCGCCGGAGATATGGGCGGCGAGGAGGCGGCCGGACATGACGCCGTTGCTCATGCCCCACGCACCGTAGCCGGTCGCGACGTAGACGTGCTTCGCACCGGGGTGGAAACGGCCGACGTAGGGCACCCGGTCGGTGGTCGTGTTGTCCTGTGCCGCCCACCGGTGAGTGATCGTGGCACCGGGGAAGCGGTCGCGCGTCCACGCGGCGAGCTGCTCGTACCGCCGGCTCACGTCGCCGACGCCCGGTTTGAACTTCTCCCCGGTGATGATGAGCAGCCGCCGCCCCTCGCCGTACGGCGCGGTTCGCACCGAGCGGGTGTTCTGCTCCTGCGTGATGTACATCCCGTGCGGATCGTGTTCGGCGGGGACCGAGGCCGCGATGACGAGCTCGCGACTCGGTTCGAGGCGGGCGAACAGCATCGCGCGGTCGAAGACCGGGTAGTGCGTGGCGACGACGACGTCGCGAGCGGTGACCGTCGACCCGCCCTCGGTGGTGAGCCGGCACGGCTCGCCCTCGTCGAGGGAGACGACGCGGGTGCGTTCAAAGATCTGTCCGCCGCGGCCGAGCAGGTCCGAGGCCAGCGCGAGCAGGTACTTGCGCGGATGGAACTGCGCCTGGTCCTCGAAGCGCACCGCTCCCGCGACGGGATAGGGCAGCCCCGTCTCCGTGACGAACGACGCCGGGAGGCCCGCGTCGCGCGCGGCCTCTGCCTCGGCCCGGATCTGGTCCACCTGTTCGGAGGATTCGGCGTACGCGTACGCCGGGACACGCTCCAGCTCGCAGTCGATTCCCAGCTGCGCCGACACTTCGGCGACGTACTCCACCGCTTCCTGCTGCGAGCGCGCGTACATCCGCGCGCCTTCGGCCCCGAACGACTTCTGCAGCTGAGCGTAGATCAGCCCGTGCTGGGAGGAGAGCTTGGCGGTGGTGTAGCCCGTGACTCCCGCGGCGATGCGGTCCGCTTCAAGCAGGGCGACGCTGCGTCCCGTGCGTGCGACTTCCCACGCGGTGCAGATGCCGGCGATGCCGCCGCCGACCACTGCCACGTCGACGTCGAGGTCGGCTGTCAGGGCGGGATGGTCAGCGCCTGCCGCGGACTCCATCCAGTACGACTCGTAGCTGCCGGGCAGTTGCGTCATATGGGGCTCACCATTCCTTGTCTGTTGCGCAGCTGCGGCCCGCACGGGGGCTTCGGTGCGGGGGCGCCGTTGTCCGCTTCCTCGGGTTCCGGACTTCCGGTGGTGGCGTCGGGGCGCCAGGTACCCGGCGGCCGGCCGGCCAAACGCCACAGGCGCCGCCCCGCCGTCGCCGCCGTCGCCGACATCGCCGACATCGCCGACATCGCGCCTCAACGACCACGGCCTCGTGATCGGCACGTCCGAGAGCCGGAGGCTTCCGGCTCACGCGTGACCCCCTACGGCCGCGCCGCCGGATGTCCACAGCGAAGAGGCTGCCACGGCGCGGCGCAAACGGCCTGGCGCCTCGCCGACGCCGCCAGCGGTGCGGTCGCTGACATGCACGGGGCCGACTCGTCCCCTTGCGGCGACCGCGCTCGCGCCCGTCCGTACTGCCGACGGCGGTCGCCGACCGGTCCGCCGTCGGCCTGGCGGCGGACCGCGCGTACCCGTGATACCGCGCCCGGGAGCCGCTGCCTGGACTCGGGTCACGCGCCCCGTGAGCGGTCCCAGGTGCTCCGGATGCACGGGGGCAGCCGGCGGCGGAGGGTAGGGGTATGGCCGTGCACCCGCCCGTGATCGTCTATCCGCCGAGCCCGACGGGCGGCCGCCGGGTGCGCGTGGACGGGGAGATCCTGGGATTGGCGTACGGGCTTGCGGATATGGCGCGGTTCCTGAGGCGTGCCGGTCTTGAGCTCGACGAGTTCGGTGTCGCCCAGTCGGCGTTGATCGAGTGGCGGGGTGGCGGTCCGTACGTCTGGGGTGCCTCCCCACCATAGCGGCATGCCCGCTCTCGGCTGAGCACCTTCATGCCCTGATGAGCGAACCTGCGTTTACGTGGCGGCCAAAGGGACACACAGTAAACGTGCCGCGGTGCCCACTTCCGGTTGTGAGGGAGTACGGGGACACAGCACCGCGGGGGCGCGCCTCCGGGTGCTCGACACCGCGGCACACCACTGCACTACGGCAGCGCAGCCATCCGGCCGAGCGTGGGCCAACGCGCCACGCAGAGCCGATGGACGGGAATGCGACGACTTGCGTCGCATCTGACGGGTATCCGCAACGCATGGCAGACGATCACAGCATTGCGTTGCTCTCGCCCCGGCGCCGCCGGGAACCCCGCACCGGACACGCGGGCGCAGTCACCCCGTCCAGGACTCTGTCACCGCTTCGGAGCGTCCGGTGACGGCCGATGAGATGCGGGCCGCGCGGCTGGTGGCGGAGGCCGCTGCGGGCGCCGCGCCGGAGGAGCTTCCGCGACGCCTGTGCGGCGCGGCGTGCGAGGGGCTCGGGGCGGACGGAGCGACGCTGTCGCTGCTGACCGACACGCCCTCGCGCCAGCTGCTGGCGGCCTCGGATTCCACCGCACTGCTGCTTGAGGAAGTCCAGTTCACCGTGCTGGAGGGCCCCTGCATCAGTGCCGCGGCCAGCGGCGAACCGGTGATCGTGGACGACCTGGACCACGAGCCCACGCCATGGCCGCTGTTCGGAGCGAACATGCGTGAGAAGCTGCCGCAGGTCAAAGCCGTGTACGCGTTCCCGGTGTACTTCGGCGACTACGTACTCGGAACCATGGACCTTCTGGCCCTTCGGCCCCGCGCCCTGCCCGAAGACGCGGTGCGGCAGGCGCCGGAGGTGGCCGACGCTGTCGCCGCAGCCCTCCTCCCGGCCCGCCGGCAGTTGCTGTCGGGAATGGAGGCCCCCGCCTGGGAGCCGACGGAAGACATCCGCGCCCACTGGTTCGACACCCACCGTGCGGTCGGCATGGTGGCCTCGCACAAGGAGATCAGCCCCGAGGATGCCCTGGCGCTCATGCGTGCACGAGCGTTCCGCACAGGTCGGACCCTGGCGGACATCACCGCGGACATCCTCGGCCAGCCACGTAACGAGTCAGGGCTCTAGCAGGAGTACGCATCCCAGGACGGACGCGTCCAGCTCTGGGCCCCGGGCGCTGACGTAGACCCGCGGGCAGTCCACCGTCGACCGCAAGTCCTCATAGCCGTGCTGAGCGCCCCCCTGCCAAGGCGCTTGATGATCTCGGTGAAGCCGCCACGCGAGAAACTGTCATTTCCAGCCATCGTCCCCGCCAGGTCCGCATGGAGTGACGCGCTTGGGGAAGCAGCGGGTCGTCCGGGGCGACGCGCCTCATTGGTGTGCGAAGGAGATTGGTTGTGCTGACGGCTCACCCGGTGTTCCTGTCGAGGCTCATCAAGGAGTACGAGACACTCAAGGCCCTCCATGGGCAGGCAGGTACCCCTGAGGTTCAGCGGCGTCTGGAGGATGTCACCTACACCTTGTGCGTCTCCACCGGCACACGAGACGGTGAGTCCGCCCTCGTCGCCGCCCGCCACCAGCTGCTCGGTACGCACCCCGAAGACGGCCCGCTGCTCACCACCTGAGGGAATCGCCGCCCTCCCCTCGCGGCTCCCCCACCCTGGTCCTCCAGGCCCCCGCCGGCCTTGGTCGACCCATCGCAGACATAGCTGGGGACGTCGTCCGCGTCTGTCAACCGCCCGTCAACGGCTGTGGGAATCCCTCCGGGGCAACGGCCCCACGTCGGAACGGCGACCGGGCCGGAGTGCGGCGTGGCGCTGCCCGGGGCCGGGGCCGTTGCGGGCTGCCAGGGCGTCGGCGACGACGCCGGTCGCGAATGCGTACACGGCCTTGTGCAGCAGATCCACCACCAGTTCCTTGCGGGGCCAGGTGGGCGGCGGGGCGCCGACGCCGGTGGCGTTCTCCAGGATCTGGTCGTTGGTGAGGCGAACGACGGCGAACTGCGCCGAGGACACCGGTCCGCGCAGCCCCGCCTGAGCCATGACCGAGCGAAGGACGCCCAGAGCCGCCGCTTGGCCGAAGTGCATGGTCCAGTTCACCGGCAGCGGCTGTTTCCCGGGCCGCTCGGCCATGCCGGTCAGGCGCTCCAGGACACGTGCGGGGACGTGGGAATCGGGCCGACCGGTCATCCGCTGTTCGATCTTCTCACCCAGCGTCATCACCAGGCCCCCCGCCGTCCCGGCCACCAGTCCTTGCCACAGCGCGCGCTTCATCATGCTGCCGCAAGTACCCCACCGAACCGCATTCACCCCACCCGACCGCGACCGGGGCGAAGAGGTGGATTGCTACACGACTCATCCGCACACGGCCGCCGGTGCCGCGTCAGGCCGCCCGACGCGGCACCGGGGGCACCGGGGGCACCGGGCGGAAGCCCAGCACCCATGACGGCAGGACGCGCCCCCGGCGGGCGGTGAGCGCGGTGGCAGGGCAGACGTACCCATGGGACCGTGGGACGGGGGACGTCGAGCCTGCGCGTCCGTGCCTCCGGATCACACCGCCCTCCGGATCAGACCGCGCCCAAACCCTCGGCGGGAAGCGCAGCCGACTCTCGCGCGCGCCGCGTTCGTCCGGCCGACCAGCCACGTACGGAGGATCGATCCCATGTCGATGATCGAAAAGATGCTCGAAGCCTACCCGGCCGAAACGGGGTTGCCGCCCAAGGCCCTCGCCGAGGCCGTCGACAAGCTGTACGAGTGCGCCGGCGTCTGCCTGGCCTGTGCCGACGCGGCCGCCGCCGAACAGGATCCCGAGAAGATCGCGATGTCCGGGAAGTGCATGCGGACGAATCACGACTGCGCCGACCAGTGCACCGTCGCCGCCCGCGTCCTCGCACGCCAGACCGGCTACGACGCGCCGACGACGATGGCTGTGATCGAGGCGACGCGTACCGTCCTCCGGGCGAGCTGCGACGCCTGTGAGGAGTTCGCGGACACGCCGTACACCCAGTTGTCCGCCAAGGTGTGCCGTGAGATGGAGAAGCTGCTCGGAGAGCTGGTCAAGCAGATGAATGCGAGCAAGGGGTCCGAGGATTTTCCCACGTCGCCACCCAGTGCGACGACCCCGGCCGGAGCGTCGTTGAGCATCGAGAACGAGCCACCGGAGGACGTCTGACACCGACCGCGGCGACGTCGGGTAGGGCGGCGTTCCGGCGGCGGGGCGGTCGTGCCGCCCCCATCGCACCGGATGTGAGCGTCGGTCCGTGATGGTTCGGCCCACGCCACCGGCCGCCGGGTGGCGGCCCACCCAGACGCCGGCCGCGGAGCTTTGTGCCCGCGCCCGGAACGCACAGGGCCGGGCCGGGCACTCGCCGCCGTGCCGTGCCGGGACTTCGCCCAGCTGGTCCGGCAGCCGTTGGTCCGGCAGCCGTTCGCCGACGCCCCCGGCAAGGAAGGAAACTCGTGAGTCACAGCATGAGCCGGATCCTGCTCACCGGGTGGTTCAGTTTCCTCCATGGCGAAGTCACCGCCGGAGACGAACTGGCTCTGCGGCGGGTGGAGGACCTGCTCGACCGCGAAGGCCTGCCCTATGACACGGCGTGGAGCCCGGGGTACCGGCCGCAGGGCCTCCATCTCGAAGACGTCTCCCCCAGCAGGTACGGGGCCCTGGTGTTCATCTGCGGACCACTGCACGGCCCGCTCATCGAGCAACTGCACAGTCGGTTCTCCCACTGCGTGCGTATCGCCGTGGGCACGAGCGTCATTGAGCCCGAGGCACCGGCGGCGACCGGCTTCCACCACGTGCTGGCCCGCAGCGGTGGCCACGGGCCCCCGGTGCTCGACCTCGCCGCCTCGGCAGCCACGAAGGGCCTGCCTCCGGTAGCCGGTGTCATCCTCACGCAGGGACAGAAGGAGTACGGCGCTCGCCGTAGGCACAGCGTGGTCGCGGATGCCGTGCAGGACTGGCTGTCGGGCAGGGACATCGCGCGGATCCCACTCGAAACCCGGCTGGCCCATGGCGATCCCCACCACTTCGGGACGCCGGAACAGCTCATGGCCGTGCTTTCCCGGCTCGATGCCGTGATCACCAACCGGTTGCACGGGCTGGTGCTGGCGCTGCGCGCGGGCACACCGGTTCTCGCGGTGGACCCCGTGCAGGGTGGCGCGAAGGTCACCGCGCAAGCCCGGGCCTGTCAGTGGCCCGCCGTCATACCGGCCGAGGCGGCGGGTCCCGCCGGTTTCGACCGCTGGTGGGCCTGGTGTTTGGAGCAAGGCCGGGCACACGCCGCTGAACACCGCCGCAGGTTTCTGGAAGCGCCCGACAACCGGCTCACCGACCCGCTCCTTGGCCTGCTCAAGCAGGTGGGTACCACCGGCCACAGCGGCGCGCCGGTCTGACCCGTACCGCGTCGCCCTGCGGGCCGATGCATGCTCAAGGTCGGGGGTTCATTGCCGAGGGTGCGGCAACACGTAGCCTGGAAGCACGAAGCGACAGGGCCGTGCGAACGCATGTCAGTGCGTGCGTCGTGCAACCCCCGGCGGGCCGATCGGCCCGCTTAACCTGTGTGGTCAACGGGAGCGCGCTCATGTCCACTGAAACACTTATGGAGAGCAGCCGGGCCGGCTCCGGCGGGCCGACCTCGCCGTCCATCACGGTCACGTTCCAGATCCGCCGCCTGATCACGCGGCGGGTCTGACCCGTGCGGAAGACCTGCACGTGGCAGCACATCGTACGTTGGGACGCGGTGGCTGGTCACAAGGTCCTGAGCCTTGAGTCCGGGTGGGAGGCTCCCGACGGGCCCGCGGTCGTCATGGTTCCCGGGCTTGGTGCCCCGGGGTACCTGTTGGACACCTTGGAGCGGTGCGGCACGTGGAGTAATGCGTTCCTGCTGGACGTCCCCGGCTACGGTCACGATGAGGAACGGGCGTGCCGGCCGCGTATCAAGGACCTGTCGGATGTCGTAGCGGCCTGGATTGCCGCCATGGCTCGGCTGCCGGTCGTCCTGGTGGGTCACTCCACCGGAGCACAGGTGGCGCTTCGCGTCGCGGTCGACAATCCGGGCTCGGTGCGATCGCTCGTCCTCATGGGCCCCACGTTCCCGCCGGCGCTGCGCCGTACATCGCCCCTGCTCCGCGCCCTGGCACGCACACTGCCGCATGAATCGGCCGGTGAGGTGCCGGCTGTCGCCCCCTACTACGCCCGCGCGGGCGCCGGTGAACTCGTCCGCTACCTGCGATCGGCCCAGCGGGACGAGCCCGAGCGCCTCGTTCCGCGGGTCACCTGCCCCGTGTGGGTGGTGCGGGGCGCGCACGACGCGTTGGCGCCGCGGAAGTGGGTGGACGAGCTGGCCGCCCACTGCCCGCGAGGACAAACGGTGACCATGCCCGGGGCCCACAACTTCCCCTACCGGCACAGCGGTCACACCGCCGCGCTGATCGCCGAGGCCGCTGCGCACCGCTGAAGCGACGAAGCGACGAAGTTGGTGAGGTGACTCGGATGCTCCTGCCGCCAGGGGGACTTCACCCATTCTCGCCGGTGTCGCTGTCCTGGCGGTGGGGCAGGGCTGCACAGTCACAGCTTCCTCGGGCTTCGCCCGACGTCGGCTGCTCCTGTGCCTGTTCCGGCGGCCGACCGACCCAGAACTCAGGCAGGTGATCGGCACAGTCGCCCTCTTCGGGCAACTGCTCGGTTTCTGTTGGGTCAATGTCGTCGTCCATGGAAGCCCCCATGCCTGGGCAACGCGTCGATGACTACCCGTCACGGGCCGGCACTCGCTGGTGCGCACACAGGCCTGCTGCACCGCGGGGCCGATGTCCCCGCGGGCCCCGGCCCGAGGCCGATCTCCAGCTTACGGCGGCGCGTACCTGCCGGCATCCGGAACACAGGGATCGCGGTGAGCGCCTTCGGTGTCGATACCGAGGTGCCCGTCGCCTGCCCACATCGCGTCGGTCACATCGCTGCCGCCACTGCTCGGTGACCTGACCGTCACGCAGGGCGCGGCAGAGGACCCCGGCCCTGGGCTGGGGTCCTCTGGGGGATCGCTGAGGTCAGTGCGCGTGGGTGGTGGTGCGGCGGGTGAGCAGGACGCCGAGGGCGACCATGCCCAGGCCGAGGATGAGGTGGAGCCAGTTGTCGGCGCTGTTGACGGGGACGAAGTTGGCGGCGCTGTCGTGGTCGATGATCAGGCCGTAGATCCACAGCACCAGGTAGACGGCACCACCGCCGATGAGGTAGGCGCGGGCGTTCGGCGCGGTGCGGGCCATGGCGATTCCGGCGATGCCGAACAGCAGGTGCACGATGTTGTGCAGGATCGACACCTGGAAGATGCCCAGCAGCTTGGCCTCGGAGTCATGGGCGGCGAACTTCATGGTGTCGTAGTCGGTGGTGACGCCGGGGATGAACCCAAGGATGCCGACCAGGAGGAATACGGCGCCGACCGCGAGCGCGGCCTGCTGCACCCGGGTCCGGGCGGTTGCGGGGCTGGCATGTTGAGTGGACATGGTGCGCGTCCTTCCACGGTGATGGTGCCTGAGGCCCAAGATCGGCCTGGCCTTTATTTCGCGCTTACCCCGCGCGCTGCGGTTAAGCCCCGGCGCGACCAGAACCCACGGTCCGTCAAGCGGGCAGCCTGTGTACGTTTGTCGGCGAGTCGGCGAGTCGGCGAGTCGGCCGGGGCCGGGCAACCGGGTGACACTGCGTACGCCGGGATCCGGTTCCCCTTTCACGTGTCTCGCTTCACCGGCCCCTGCTGAGGGACGCCGAGGCGGTGTCCATCGGGGCGGGTGGCGACTGTGTGCTGCCGGCCGGGGCGCCCGCGTCCTGGGCCGGGGAGCGGGTCGGGGATCCGGTGGGGGACCCGGTCGGCTCCTTGGGGCGCTGGGAGGGACCGTAGCCCTCGAAGTAGCCGGTTGCCAGGGTGACGATCGCGTTCAGTTTGACGTCGCCGGTCTCGCTGAGCTGGAACACCACCTCACGGGTGCCTCCGAGGTCCTCCGCCACCGCGCGGCCGTTCTGGATAACAGCGGAGGCGTTGCCCTCACCGCCGAGAATGACGAAGCCGTTCGCGGGAATGGTGACCTGCCCCGAGCCGTTGGCCGGCGTGAGCTTCACCGTGGCGTCGGTGCCTGGCAGTTGGATGCCTCTGAGGGTCTCGTCCCTGGACCCGTTGTTGAAAAGGGTTGCCGAAACGACCGCGGAGCCCTGCGCGCCGGACTGCGACTGCGTGAGCACCGTGACGTTCTGGAGCCTGATGTTACCGAGGGAGGTGAAGGCGTTCTCTGGCTTGATCTCCAGCGACGCGGCGTTTTGACCCGCGGAGCAGGCGGTGACCGAGACGATTGAGAACACAATGGCGGTGGCGGCAAGGACGCCGCGTCGAATGCTGCGGCTCACGGCGGCGGCAACTCCTAGGAGGTACGGACGGGCGGACACGGTTCCACGGCGACCGGGCGGCCGCCGGCGGGTTCGACATCAGGCATCAGTGAGGTCGTCACTCAACTCATGCTTTCCTCTATGTGCGTCGTTGTACTGCGCTGATGGCCCTGATCACCAGGATGGCCACAGATCGCTGTCCGCCGCCCGCCGGATGCACAGCCGCCTGCGCCGAATGGCTCACGCGCCGGAGGCCGTCCGGTGTCGTGGTCACGTCGCTGTGCCCGTCGCGGCGGCGCCCCTGTCGCGAAGGTGGGGTTCCAACTGGTTGTCGACGAAAGTGAGGGCGGAGGCGATGGCCATGTGCATGTCGAGGTATTGGTAGGTGCCGAGGCGGCCGCCGAAGAACACGTTCCTTTCTTGTGCGGCGCGCTTGCGATACCGCTCGAGGATGCTTCTGTCGCATGGCGTGTTGACCGGGTAGTAAGGCTCGTCGTCACGCCCGGCGCAGCGGGAGTACTCGCGCATGATGACGGTACGGTCGGTCGGGTAGTCGCGCTCGGGGTGGAAGTGCCGGAACTCGTGGATACGGGTCCAGGGGACGTCGGCGTCCCCGTAGTTGATCACCGGAGCGCCCTGGAAGTCGCCGGTTTCCAGCACTTCTTGTTCGAAATCGAGAGTGCGCCAGCCCAGTTCGCCCTCGCAGTAGTCGAAGTAGCGGTCCAGGGGGCCGGTGTAGACGACCGGCGTGCTCTCGGGAACGGCGGGTCGCAGGTCGAAGTAGTCGGTGTTCAGGCGCAGTTCGATACGTGGGTGGTCGGCCATGCGCCGCAGCCAGGTGGTGTAGCCGTCGGTGGGCAGTCCCTCATAGGTGTCGTTGAAGTAGCGGTTGTCGAAGGTGTAGCGGACGGGCAGGCGGGTGATGATCTCGGCCGCCAGCTCGGTGGGGTCGGTCTGCCACTGCTTGTGCGTGTAGCCCCGGACGAATGCTTCGTACAAGGGACGGCCGATGAGGGAGATCGCCTTCTGTTCCAGGTTGGCGGCCTCCGCGCGCTCGACCTCGCGTGCCTGCTCGGCGACGAGTGCGCGCGCTTCATCAGGTCTCATGTGCCGTCCGAAGTACGCACAGATGGTGCCGAGGTTGATGGGCATGGGGAACACCCGGCCGCCAACGACGGTGTACACCCGGTGCTGGTAGCCGGTGAACGTGGTGAACCGGTTGGCGTACTCCCACACGCGGGTGTTGGAGGTGTGGAACAGGTGGGCGCCGTAGGCGTGCACCTCGATGCCCGTGGTGGGTTCGCGCTCGGAGTAGGCGTTGCCGCCCAGATGCCCGCGCCGCTCCAGCACCAGCACCCGGGCGCCGAGCCGGGAGGCGGCTTGTTCGGCGACGGTCAGACCGAAGAAGCCCGATCCGACCACGATCACGTCGAAGGAGTCGAGGGGGGTCATGGCGGCCTTCCGTCTCGTCAGTCCGGTGTGGCGTCTGTCCGGTGTGGTGTCGGCCCGGTGTGGTGTCGGCCCGTTGCGGCGTCTGTCCGTTGCGGCGTCAGGTGCGCAGCGTGCGTTCGGTCGGGCAGGGGGCCGGGACGGCGCACTGGGGGCACTGGCCGTCCGAGCCGGGGGCGTGCAGCAGGAGCGCGGCGGAGATCCGGCCGAGCAGCGGGGCGCGCAGGAAGGGAGTCGCCGAGCAGACGGCCGCCTCGGCCAGGACGGGTACGGCTGTTCCCATCAGCCGGACCGCGCCCAGGGCGGCGTCCTGCATGCCCGCCGCGGCGGCTCCCACGCTCTGCCGATGGGCCTGCTCGAAGTCGTCCGCGAGATCGGGTGGCATCGGCCCGCTCATCCAGCCGTTGTCTCAGCGGGGCAAACGGGTGGCATCGGCTCGATCTTGTCGATCAGGGCGGCCATGGAGGCGGCGATGACGTCCCACTCGTGGCGGTGCTGGACGGGACGCAGATGACGGTCGCGATCGGCCAGTGACTGCTGGACCACCTCGCGGCATGCGTCGGCGAAGCCGGCGGCCGTGTCGGCGAAGTGAACGATGTCGCTGTAGTCGGCGACGACGTCCGGGACACGTGTGGAGATCACCGGAAGGCCCGCGACCAGATACTCCAGGGTCTTGGTGGGACTGATGGAGCGGGTCGCCTCATTGAGGGCGAACGGCATCAGGGCCACGTCGAAGCCCGCCAGTTCCCGCGGCAGCTCCTCGTACGGTGTCAGACCGGCGTAGTGCAGGTTGGCCGCGCGGGGGACGGTGCTCGGGTCGATCTTCGTGACCGGCCCCACCATGCGGATCGTCCAGTCGGGCAGCTCGCTGCTGAGCCCGCGCAGGAGGTCCAGATCGAGCCGCTCGTCGATGACCCCGACGTATCCGGCGACCGGGCGGTCGTGTGGCCGCCGGAGGGTGCGGGCGCGGGTGAAGTGGGCGGTGTCGACTCCGCTGGGGAAGCAGTGGATGTCGTGGGTGCGCCGGTCGGCGACCGAGCGGTGCAGTGACCTTCCGCCGGTGAAGACGATGTCGGCCGTACGCAGCAGCTCGCCCTGCCTCCGGCGCAGCGCGGGTGAGGCACCCAGGAACGCGGCCAAGTCGTCCATCACGTCGTAGATGACCCGGCCGGGGCGCAGTGCCCTGGCCGTGTCCAGGGCCATGGGGGTGTACAGCCACACGTCCGGGGCGGCCGGGCGGCCCTCACCGGCCAGCATCTCGGCGAGCAGGCGGCCGTAGTCGTCGGCGGCCGGGTCGTCGAAGCAGAGGAACTCCGGGCGTCCCTCGGCTCGTGGAACCACCAGCCACACCCGTACGACGTTGCCGTGATCCTCGCGCCGCAGTTGCGGGACCGGTACGTCCCCCGAGACGGGCTCCTCCACGAACCAGGTCTTCACCCCCCGGTCCGCGCGGGCCGCCGCGAGCCGCGAGACGAGCTGTTGCGGGCGCTGCCACACCCACACCCAGCGCAGATGCGACAGCACGACCAGATCGGGGTCCGCGGGCACATCGATCACCACAGGCTCCTTCGCCTCGATCGGCACGTGCACGGGCGGCACGTGGTCCTCCGGGAGTGCTTCCTGCCACGGCCAGTGCGCCATGGCGGGCAGGAACCCGGCCAGTTGCTGCCGGCACGGCGACTGGAAGCGGTAGGCCGGCAGGTCGTGCACTGGTGCTCCCGCTGCGGCGGCCTGCCACACCTGAGTGAACGTCGACTCCCGGCGGGAGCCTCCGCGGCCGTGACTGACCACGCCGACGGGGTCGGCGCGGCCGGCCGGGCGAGCGAGCAGCGAGTCCCAGTCGCAGGAGTCGACCTGCGGGAACCAGCAATATCCATGCAAGGGCAACCCGCGTGACAGCGCCAACTCATACTGCTCCACCGTGTAGCGCAGCCAGGACGCGCGATCCGACGGCAGGCCGCGGATGTTCGTCTCGGACAGCATCATCGGCAGGCCGTAGCGGTCGCCGTACTGCTGGAGGACCTCGGCCAGACCGATGGGCCGGGGCGAGGGGGCGCGGGCGCCGGACTCGTCGTAGAACCACTCGGAGTGGCAGTAGTAGTCCAGCCCCAGCACATCCACACGCAGGGCCGGCAGATGCAGCAGCCGCTCGCCGCCGGCCGCGATCAGCTGCGACAGAAAGGGCCGCTCCGGGTCGAGGTCGTGGCCGAGCACCAGATCGAGGACGACATGGCGGCGGTCGTTCGCCATCCGGGCGTGCGCCTCCCCCGGCCCCGTACCGCTGTGGTGCTCGCCGGTGTCCACCCACACGTGCCGCGCGTCGGGGAGCAGCCGCGCCCAGCACCGGGCCGCTTCGGTGACGGCCGGCAGCACCGAGCACAAGAGCCTCGTGAAGCCTTCGACACCACGGTCGTACGGGGGCCACAGGGCCTCGTGCCCGGCCAGGAACAGGGTCGCGAACGGCTCGTTGAAAAGGGTGTACGCGGGCAGCCATGGGTAGCGTCGCGCGACCGCCTCCGCGTAGGTGACGTAGGCGTCGGCGAACCCGCGGTCCCGGAAGCCGTCGGTCAGCCAGTCGGGGTAGCTGGTGTGATGGACCAGATCCACGATGGGCACGGCCCCGTGCTCACGCAGATGCCCCAGCGCCCGGTCCGTCTCCGACCAGTCGTACCTGCCGGGCGCCGGATTGATCCGCTGCCAGCGCAGCGGATACCGCAGGTGGCGCACCCCGGCGGCCAGCACCTCGTCGATGTCCCGCTGCGGGTGAGCGGCATGACCGGTCGTGTCCAACTCGTCCACATGCCACATCGGCAGGTAGGTGCTCTCGAAACCGGCCACGAACGTACGTCCGACCGGCGGCAGCGGTGCCAAGTCCGCCTGACCATCTCTGTGCACGGCTCCTCCAACAACGGCGGGCGACCGGTGGGCACGTGCCGGTCGCGCCTCCCGGCGGGGCGGCGGGGCGGCGGGCGGCGGCGGTAAGCCGCGTGCCGCCGCTGCACGCAACGTAACCGTGCTGGACGCTCTGCGCTCGTTGAGGTTCGCTCGTTGCCTTTCCGCACCCGCGCTCCCTCGCAGCCCGTCCTCGGCGAGCGCGGCCAGGGGACCGCGGGCCGGCCGGCCCGGACGCGAGGCGCTACCGGTCAGGTCGGCGTGGTGCAGAGACGCACGTGTCAGCCCGCGGGCGGCAGCGGCAGCGCTGTCCGATCACGCGGCTGAGGGCTACGCCCGGCCGGGCCGGAGCTACACCCGGGGGGAGGCCGGAATCCGTGCGCGTCCGGTCTGTCAGGTGCCGGGCCGGATGACGGCGCGTACGCAGCCGTCCGTCTTGTGCTTGAACATGTCGTACGCCCGGGGCGCCTCGTCGAGCGGCACGGTGTGGGTGGCCAGGTGCGCCGTCGACAGCTCCCCCTTCGCCATGCGCTCCAGGATCATGGGAATGTACCGCTGACCGTGTTGCTGGGCGCCGCGGACCGTGAGGCCCTTGTTGATGACCGCGCCGAGCGGGAACTTGTCCACCGCGCCGGCGAAGACGCCGAGAACGAAGACCGTGCCGCCCTTGCGGCACGCGTGGATGGCCTGACGTACGGCGGTGGGCCGATCGGTCTGGAGCCTGAGTTGCTGCTTGGCCTGGTCGTACAGGTGCATCGGCCCGTCGCTGTGCGCCTCCATGCCGACCGCCTCGATGCACACGTCAGGGCCCCGGCCCCCGGTGCGCTCGCGCAGTTCGGCCGCCACGTCCGTAGCGGTGTAGTCGATGGTCTCGGCTCCGATGTGCTGCTCGGTCATGGCCAGGCGTTCCGGGATGCGGTCGATGGAGATGACACGCTCGGCCCCGAGCAGGATCGCGGCCCTGGCCGCCATCTGCCCCACCGCGCCGCACCCCCAGACCGCCACCACGTCACCGGGCTTCACACCACCGAGGTCGGCACCCATCCAGCCGGTCGGGACGGAGTCGGAGACGAACATCGCGCTGGTGTCGTCCACGGCCTCGGGGACGTGAAAGGCTCCGTAATCGGCGAACGGGACGCGTACGTACTCGGCGTGGCTGCCGCGCAGTCCGCCCATGGCGTGTGAGTAGCCGAAGATTCCGCCGGATTCGTACCCGAACATGGCCTGGGCGATGCCCGGGTTGGTGTTGGTGTTGTCACACAGCGACCACAGGTCGTTCGCGCAGTACCAACAGCGTCCGCAGCCGACGAACGAGGCGACGACGACCCTGTCCCCGACCTTGTGGCGCCGTACCGCGCTCCCGGTTTCCACGACCTCCCCGAGGAACTCGTGGCCGATGACGTCACCGGACCTCATCGCCGGGATGTAGCCACCGATCAGATGGAGGTCGGAGCCGCAGGTCGTACCGGCGATGAGCCGGACGATCACGTCCTGGTCGTTGCGGAGCTCGGGGTCGGGCACCTGCTCCACCGACAGTTTGTTCACGCCTTGCCAGCACAGTGCCTTCACAGCACTCCCTCCCCGCTCGATCGCCGTGCGAGCATCCCGATGAGCTTTCCACCCGGTGTCTCGCGTGTGGTCGGTGGGGTGTCCGGCCGCATGACCTCACCGGTCTCCAGCAGCGACTTGGCCTCGCGGAGCGCGGCGCGCACCTCCTGCCTCGGGTCCTGGCCCGCGAGGCGTGCGGGCAGGGAGGTCGCCGCGGCCTGCGGTGCGTCCTTCAGCCTCACCGCCAGCTCCGTTCCCCGGTCGCCCGGGGCCGGGCGCACGCGCGCCTCCAGCCGGTCGGCAAGGCCGTCCAGCGGCGGAGGCAGCGTGTCCCCCGGCATGACGTCCGTAGGAGCGCGATTGATCGTCACCGTGAGCCATCGTGCGGCCGTCTCACGGGGCTCGGCCGTCGAGCGCGGCAGGCGCTTACGGGCCACGGCGGCCCCTGCGCCCAGGACGGCGGAGGCGAGTAGAACCTGCCTGGCACGTTTCACCTGGTTCCTCCTCGTGAGGGGTCCAGCATTCCGTGTGTCCCCGTCCCTGTCCCCCTCTACGGACCGGGCAAACGACTGATCACCGCGGCCCGCCTCTGATGGCGGTATCCGCCGCCGAACCGGCACCTGTCATGCCGGGGTCGTCGGCGAACGCGCGCTCACGCTGCTTTTTCGTGGCGATCCCGGTGACGTCGGGCGGCGATCACCCGTCGTCCTGCCGACGTGGGGAGCTCGTAAGGATGACGAGTTGCTGGGTCGCTCGGGTCATCGCGACATAGCGGTCCACCGCTCCTTCGATGCCCTTGCCGTACGTCTCCGGGTCGATGAGGACGACCCGTGGGGGTACGGCCGGTCCCTGGAGTGGGCCACCTCCTGCCCGCCGCCCCGCCACAACTTCACGACCCTGCCCGGCATTCGCTCCGAGTCGCCCGCCTTCGACCCGCACGACCTGCACCACCCGGAAATCTCCGCCCTCAGGGAGACGGAGACGGCGGTCGGCGCGATGTGATCGAGCCGGGCAGGGGGCTGCCTGTGCGTCGCCGCCGTGGTTTGCTCAGCGGCGCCGTGCGTCGGCGCCCTGAGGCCGGCCATCGCCGACTGAGGTGACATGGCTGAGCCGGCCTGTGCGGGGTACGCGTTGTGTCCCTGTAAGCGTCCGGCGACCGGACTCAACAGAGGGCGGAGACCTTCATGCCTGCCTCACTAGCAGAGCAAACGACCGACGAGCTCGGTGGAGAGAGGAGCGTCCTGGCCCGGCAGCGGCGCGACCACGTCGCGCTGGACCGGCTGATGAACGATTACTGGGCGGCGGCTGAGCCCGAACGCGCCCGTCTGCTGAAAAAGTTCACGCAGTTGGTGTTCAGCCACGCCTTCGCGGAGGAGACAGTGCTGTGGCCGGTCATCCGCCGCCTTGTGCCTGACGGGGACGGACTGACCCGGCAGGTCGAGCATGAGCACCAAGAGATCAACGAGCTGACCGCAATGCTGGAGCGGACCAAGCCCGGCGGCTCCCGCCACGACGAGTACGTTGAGCGGATCTTCGCCCTGGTGCGCCAGGACATCCGTGACGAGGAGGACGTACTGCTGCCGCGGCTGCAGGACGCGCTCGACCGCCGTCGGCTCGTACAACTGGGCACCGCGTGGGAAGCGGCCCGGCTCAGCTCGCCGACCCATCCTCATCCGGCCGTACCGCGGCGTCCCCCGGGCAACGCGGTGCTGGGTGTGCCGCTGACGCTCTTCGACCGCACACGGGACTGGCTCATGCCCGCCGGCCGTGTCTCGGTCGCCCGCATCGTTGGCACTCTGTGTGCGGTGGCGACATTCGGGCTTGCCGTGGCGCTGCGACTGCGCAAACGCTGATGAGGTTCCGTTACGTCGCGGAGGACTGTCGGTAGGTGAGTAGGCGGGCACATCGGCCGCGCGCCGGCGTACTGAACGTCGACCTGTGCCAGCCCCTCGGGCCCAGGCGGTGTGCACAGCGAGCTCGCCGGTCATGGTGCGGTCGGCACGGCCGACAACGAGCCGACTGCCGAGCCGATCCCAGCACACCTCGCACACTTCGGCGGCTGGCCTGTCCTGGGAATCAGGTGTTGGGTGGTTGGTTGGTTGGATTACCCTCCCTCGGCTCACTGCTGTCAGAGCACTGGTCAGCAGATGCCGCGAGGTCAACAGCACGTCCGCTGACACGGTCAGCGGCTGAAAATCATGATCAGGATGGCCGTCGCCACCGCGCTGATGAGGAGCGAGCCCAGGCACCCGACCCGGTTACTGAAAAACAACATGTCCCTCGCCTGCCCCGGTACGGGCGGTCCATGAGTACGCCGACTCAGTACACCGTTTCAGGTAGCGCGCCGAGTCGGACCCAGAGGGCTTTGCCGGGTGGCGGGAGGTGACACGCCGGCGCTGGATCAGTCGGTCGACGGACCGGAGGCCATGACCGCCGGGGCTGTCGCCGGCCGCAGCATGTGACGGCCCCTGCACCGCAGCCCACTCGCGCGAAGTGGTGCCTGCCCAAAAGCGTTTGACGCCCGCTGGCATCCGGCGGTCGGATGACGTGCCATGAGCACAGGGCAGATGCATCCCGGCATGCACCCCATCGACGACGACCTCGTACGGCGGCTGATCGCCGGACAGTTCCCGCGGTGGGCGGAACTGGCGGTGGAGCGCGTGCCGTCCAGCGGCACGGTCAACGCCATGTACCGGCTGGGTGGCGACATGGTCGTAAGGCTGCCGCTGGTACAGGGCGGAGCCAAGGACGTGTCGATGGAGCGGGAGCGGCTGCCCCGCCTCGCGCCCCGGCTGCCCACGGCCATCCCCGAGGTGCTCGCGGCCGGGGAGCCCGCCGAGGGGTACCCGTGGCCGTGGGCGGTGTACCGGTGGCTGGCGGGCCAGAACCCCGAGCCGGGGGCGCTGAGCGAACCCCTGCTGCTGGCTGGGGATCTGGCCGCATTCGTGGCGGCGATGCGGGCCATTACCCTGCCGGGGGCGCCGCAGGCCCACCGCGGCGGGCCGGTCGCCTCCCTCGACGCGGAGACCCGGGCCGCGATCGAGGAACTGCGCGGGATCCCGCAGGAGGGCGTCGACTGCGATGCCGCGGCGGCCGTATGGCAGGAGGCGCTGCGGGCCCCGGGCCGGCAGGGCCCGCCAGTGTGGCTGCATGCCGATCTCATGCCGGGCAATCTGCTGGTGGACGGTAGCAGGCTGACCTCGGTGATCGACTTCGGCTGCCTGGGAGTGGGTGACCCGGCCTGCGATCTGTTCCCGGCGTGGAATCTGCTGCCGGCCGATGCGAGGAAGGTCTTCCGCGAGGCGCTGGGCGTGGACGACGCGACCTGGATCCGCGGCCGAGGGCGGACGCTCTCGCAGGCGCTGATCGCGCTGCCGTACTACCGGAGGACGAACCCGGCGATGGCGCACAACGCCCGGCACGTGATCAGGGCGGTGCTCGGCGAAGCCTGAGGCACCCCAGCACACGCGGGGACCGAGCTGGTCACAGCCATTCATTGATCGCGGCGACCAGCACGGTGGCCTATTACTGGACGGCGAGCGTGTCGTGTCGCGTGGCCACCGACCACACTCGGCCGTACGCGTGTTCCGGCGTTCCGGAAACGAGACGCGGCCCTGGTCGCTCCGGCCGGCCGGCCGGCCGGTGGTGGCGGTGATCCGCGGGTTCAGCACCGGAACGGGTAGTGGACGAGGCCCCGGCGAGGGCGCACGGGGGCCGCGACCGGTCCCCTGTTCCGGTCGCGGCCCCGCCCTCGGGGGTGGTGAGGGTGGTCAGGAGCCGCAGCAGCCGCCCGCCGGCTGGGCCTCGGCGACACCGAGCGGGACGGGCGCGGGCGCGGGGGCGCAGCAGCCTCCGGCGTCGCTCTGCTCTGCGGTCGGGTCATCGAAGAGACCCGCGCCGCCGCACACTCCGGTCTCGGGGAGGGTCAGTTCCACGCGGTCGGCCGCTTCGAGGTCACCGGCGATCGCGGCGGTGACCGAGCGGACCTGCTCGTAGCCGGTCATCGCCAGGAACGTCGGCGCGCGGCCGTAGGACTTCATGCCGACCAGGTAGACGCCCGGTTCGGGGTGGGACAGCTCGCGGTGGCCGTGCGGGTAGACGGTGCCGCAGGAGTGCTGGTTGGGGTCGATCAGCGGCGCCAGCTCGACCGGGGCCTGGAGGCGCTCGTCCAGGCCGAGGCGCAGTTCGTCGAGGAAGGCCAGATCGGGTCGGAAGCCGGTGAGCACGATGGCCTCGTCGACCGCGTCGAGGCGGCGGCCGTCCTCACCGACCAGCAGCAGGCGGCCGTCGCTGTCGCGTTCGATGGCCTCGGTGCGGAAGCCCGTGACCGCGTCGGCGTATCCGTTGTCGACGGCGGCCTTGGCGGCGAGGCCGAGGGCGCCGCGGGCGGGCAGTTGGTCGGCTTCGCCGCCTCCGAAGGTGGAGCCGGAGAGGCCCCGGCGCAGGATCCAGACCGCGTGCGTACCGGCGCCGTCCTCGGCCTGCGCAAGATCGGCGAGGTAGGCGAGGGCGGTGAAGGCGGAGGCGCCGGAGCCGATGACGGCGGTGCGCTTGCCGGCGTAACGGCTGCGGACGGTGGGGTCCTTGAGGTCGGGGACGCGGTAGGTGATCCGGTCCGCGACCGCGCGCTCGCCGAGGGCGGGCAGGCCGCTGCCGCCGGCCGGGCTCGGGGTGGCCCACGTACCGGAGGCGTCGATGACCGCGCGGGCGAAGACACGCTCCTCGCGGCCGTCAGTGGTGGTGAAGTGCACCACGAAGGGCTGGACTTCGCGGTCGGCGTCCACCACGCGGTCGCGGCCTGCGCGGGAGACACCGGTGACCCTGGCGGCCGTGCGGACGCGCTCGCCCAGGACATCGGCGAACGGCTGGAGATAGAGGTCCGCCCATTCCCCGCCGGACGGGTAGTCGGCGGCGTCGGGCTTGGTCCAGCCGGTGGGGGCCAACAGCTTCTCGGCGGCCGGGTCGGTGATTTCGCCCCAGGTGGAGAACAGCCGTACGTGGGACCACTCGCGCACCGCGGCTCCGGCGACCTGCCCGGCCTCCAGAACCAGGGGTTCGATGCCCCGGTCGAGCAGGTGGGCAGCGGCGGCCAGACCGACGGGTCCGGCTCCGATCACGACGACGGGCAGCTCGGTGGGGACGGGCGCGTTCACGGCGACTCCTTGGCGTTTCTGTTTCGACATCCGTCGATGGCTTTAGTTGCCAGGATGGCAGACTGTATTGATGAGCGTCAACATAGACATTCATCGAATCGACGGCCTCGTTTACAGACACACCGACGGAGCCTTCGACAACTGCGATGACGCGTACGGCCGCCGGTGAAGTGGGCGACCTGGCCCACCTGGTTCGACGTGTGTCAACATAGACGTATGTCGAATGCGAAGGTGCTGCCGCTGCTGGAGACTGCCAACGGGCAGGCCGTGGTGCCCTGCTGCCCACCGCTGACCGAGCGTCCCATGACCGCCGAGGAGGCCGAGACGGCCGCCCGGATGTTCAAGGCTCTGGGCGACCCGGTACGGCTGCGGCTGTTCTCCGCCGTCGCTTCCCACGAGGGCGGCGAGGCGTGCGTGTGCGACATCTCCGACGTCGGCGTCTCCCAGCCCACCGTCTCCCACCACCTCAAGAAGCTCAAAGAAGCCGGCCTGCTCACCTCGGAGCGGCGTGGGACCTGGGTGTACTACCGCGTCGAGCCGTCAGTGCTCGCCGCGATGGGCAAGCTGCTGGCCACGACCGCCACTGCGGTCTGACCTCTGCCTCCGCATCAAGGAGACGCTGCCCGGGTCGGGCCCGGCGCTGCGCACGCCGGGGTGGTCGAGGACTCCGTCCACACTCCCAGCGGGAATCGCCCGCCGACGCCATGACGGCCCCGGCCGCGCCGTTGTCCTGATCGAACGCCACAGCCCAGCCGCCCCTCCCCCAACCCCGCCACGGCAGGACGATTCAAGGTTTTGTGAATTCAGAACTCGCTGTACTGTCGTGCCGTGCTGACTGTTGCTTCCGACATCGAGGTGCTGGCCCGCTTCGGCCGAGCGCTGGCTGACCCCATCCGCTGCCGGCTCCTGCTCGCCCTGAGGCAAGCGCCTGCCTACCCGTCCGACCTCGCCGACGCCCTCGGGATCTCCCGCACCCGGCTGTCCAACCACCTGGCCTGCCTGCGTGACTGCGGACTGGTCATTACCGTGCCCGACGGTCGCCGCACACGCTACGAGCTCGCCGACGAGCGTCTCGGCCACGCGCTGGACGACCTGCGTACCGCCGTGGTGGCCGTCGAAACCGACCGCACCTGTGTCGATGCCGACGACGAGGGGTGCTGCTGATGAGCGTGATACCCCTCGGCGCTTCTTCGGGCCGCCGCGATGCGCTGGCCAAGCGAATACGGCTGCTCGTCGCCGTCACGATCATCTACAACCTCATCGAGGCGATCGTCGCCATCACCGCCGGTACGCTCGCTTCCTCCACCGCCCTGATCGGCTTCGGCCTGGACTCGGTCATCGAGGTCTCCTCCGCCGCCGCGGTCGCCTGGCAGTTCTCCGCCTCCGAGCACCACATGCGCGAGGCCCGGGAGAAGACCACCCTGCGGATCATCGCCGTCTCCTTCTTCGCGCTCGCCGCCTACGTCACCGTGGACGCCGCCCGTGCGCTGACCGGCTCCGGCGAGGCCGAACCGTCCCTGCCCGGCATCGCGCTCGCCGCCCTGTCCCTGGCGATCATGCCGTTCCTGTCCGCCGCGCAGCGCCGCGCGGGCCGCGAACTGGGTTCCGCCAGCGCGGTCGCCGACTCCAAGCAGACCCTGCTGTGCACCTACCTGTCCGCCGTGCTTCTGGTGGGACTGGTCGTCAACGCCACGCTCGGCTGGTCCTGGGCCGATCCGCTCGCCGCCCTGGTCATCGCCGCCGTCGCGGTGAAGGAGGGCCGCGAGGCGTGGCAGGGCGAGGGCTGCTGCGCGACCCCTGCCACCGCGGTGGTTGCCTCCGGCAACGGCGAGCCGGACGCGTGCGGCTGCCGGCCCGGGTGCGACTGCTGCGCGTGATCCTCGGGGTCGCATGGGCCTGTACGCGCAGTCATGCGCGCGCAAGCCCGCGGATTCGCCCAACCGGCGGGCCGGCTTCATGCCCGAGGGCCGCTTCATGCGCGAGGCCGGCTTCCTAGCAGCTCGGCGACCTCGCGGGCCGCGTCGCGCGCCGGGCGGCCCACGCCGATGAGCGTGGCGGAGGCGGGTCCGGTCCAGTCGCCGTAGCCCAGCAGGTGCAGCCGCGGCTCGTCGAGGGCGCGTGTGCCGGCGGTGGCGATGTGGCCGCCGCGGCCGCGCAGGCCCAGCGAGGAGAGGTGGGCCAGGGCGGGGCGGAAGCCGGTGCACCAGATCACCGCGTCCGCCTCGGCGTGCTCGCCGTCTGCCCACGCGATGCCGGTGGTGGTGAGGCGGGCGAACATCGGCCGAGCGGCAAGAAGCCCGGCGCGGCGGGCGGCGCGTACGGGTGGGACGGCGACGATGTCGCCGAGCGAGGTGACTCCGCCCGTGTCGGTGCGGCCTTCATCGAGGGCTCGGCGGCGGGCCGTGGCGACGTCGAACAGGATGCGGCCGTCGATGTCGTCGGCCAGGAAGCGGGGCGGGCGCTGTGTCACCCAGGTCAGGTCGATGCCGGCCCGGGCGAGGTCGGCGGCGATCTGCGCGCCGGAGTTCCCGCCGCCGACCACGACGACGCGCTGCCCGGCGAAGTCCGCCGGGCGCCGGTACCCCGCGGTGTGCAGCTGCCGTCCGGCGAAGGCGTCCCGGCCGGGGATGGCGGGGATGAAGGGGCGCGACCACGTGCCGGTCGCGCTGACCACGGCGCGCGCCCGCCAGGGGCCGGCGTCACTCTCCACGTGCAATCGCCCGCCGTCGCGGTGCACGGAGCCGACCTGGACGCCGTGCTGGACGGGTAGGTCGTAGCGCTTTTCGTAGTCGGCGAGGTAGTCGACCACGTGCCAGGCGTCCGGATACGCCTCGCCCGGCTGGGCGGGCATGAGACGGCCGGGCAGCGAGGAGTACGCCGCCGGGGAGAACAGGCGCAGGGAGTCCCAGGTGTGCTGCCAGGCGCCGCCCGGCGAGGAGCCGGCGTCGAGGACGACGATGTCCACGCCTTGGCGGCGCAGGTGATAGCCGGCGGCGAGCCCCGCTTGGCCGCCGCCGACCACCACCACGTCCACGTGCTGCGTCATGACTCCAGGCGCGCGGTGGTGAACTTCTTGCGCCAGGCCAGGGAGACGTAGACCAGCGCGACAAGGACCGGGACCTCGATGAGCGGGCCGACGACACCGGACAGTGCCTGGCCGGAGGTGACGCCGAAGGTGGCGACGGCGACCGCGATGGCCAGCTCGAAGTTGTTGCCCGCGGCGGTGAACGCCAGGGTCGCGGTGCGGTCGTACGCCAGGCCGATCGCCTTGCCGAGCGCGAAGGTCCCGAACCACATCACCGCGAAGTACACCAGCAGCGGCAGCGCGATGCGGGCGACGTCCAGCGGCTGCGAGGTGATCGTCTTCCCTTGGAGGGCGAACAGGATGACGATCGTGAACAGCAGCCCGTACAGCGCCCATGGGCCGATCTTCGGCAGGAACCTCTGCTCGTAGTCGGCCCGGCCCATCTTCTGCTCGCCGATGCGGCGGGTGAGGAAGCCGGCGAGCAGTGGGATGCCGAGGAAGATGATGACGTTGACGGCGATGTGCCACACGGACACGTCGAGGCCCTGGTCGTCGCCGAGGTTCATCCAGCGCGGCAGCAGGTCGAGGTAGAACCAGCCCAGCAGGCCGAACGCGATCACCTGGAACACCGAGTTGAGTGCCACCAGGACGGCCGCGGCCTCACGGTCGCCGCACGCGAGGTCGTTCCAGATGATGACCATGGCGATGCAGCGGGCCAGGCCGACGATGATCAGGCCGGTGCGGTACTCGGGCAGGTCCGGCAGGAAGACCCACGCCAGCGCGAACATCACCGCCGGGCCCACGATCCAGTTGATGACCAGCGACGACACCATCAGCTTCCGGTCGCCGGTGACCGCTTCGAGCTTGTCGTAGCGGACCTTGGCGAGCACCGGGTACATCATGACGAGCAGGCCGAGCGCGATCGGCAGGGAGATCCCGCCGATCTCGATCTTCGCGAGGGCGTCGTTCATACCCGGGACGAGGCGGCCCAGGCCCAGGCCGGCGGCCATGGCGATGAGGATCCACACCGCGAGGTAGCGGTCGAGCGTGGAGAGCTTCTTGACGATCGAGTCGTCCCCGCCGCCGGCCTGCGGCGTACCTTCGGCGGCGGTGGTGGGCTCGGTGGAGGTCACGGGCAGGCCCTCTTGTTCTCGGCGGCGGTACGGGCGGCGGCGGCGAGCTCGGCGAACTGCTCGGACAGGCCCGCGAAGACCTCGGAGCGCAGTCTGTAGTAGGTGAAGCGGCCGCACGGTTCCGTGTCCACCAGCCCGGCCTCGCGCAGCACCTTCAGGTGGTTGGACAGATTGGTCTGCTTGGCTCCGGTCTCCTCGACGAGGTGCGTCGTACAGAGCGTCTCGCGCGCCAGCAGGGTCACGATCCGAAGCCGGAGCGGATCGCCCAGCACCCGGAGCACATCAGGATCGACTGAAGTCAGCATGCGCTGATACTGTCACATCATCGCCTGCTGATACCAGCGGCGGCTGAAATCATTGGCGGCTGGATTCCGCCGTGCGACGAGAGAGAACGATCACCATGGCCGACTCTTCCGGCAAGCCGTCCGTCCTGTTCGTCTGCGTCCACAACGCCGGACGCTCCCAGATGGCCGCGGCCTGGCTGACCCACCTGGCCGGTGACCGCGTCGAGGTGCGTTCGGCCGGCTCCAACCCCGGCGAACGGGTCAACCCGGCCGCCGTCGAGGCCATGGCCGAGGTCGGCATCGACATCTCCCAGGAGACGCCGAAGATCCTCACCATCGACGCGGTGAAGGAGTCGGACGTCTGCATCACCATGGGCTGCGGCGACACCTGCCCCGTCTTCCCCGGCAAGCGCTACCTGGACTGGAAGCTCGATGACCCGGCCGGTCAGGGCGTGGAGGCAGTGCGCCCCATCCGCGACGAGATCAAGACCCTGGTCGAGGGCCTGATCGCAGAGATCGCCCCGGCGAAGACGGCCTGAGCGAGAGACGCGAGGCCGTCATCACCGGCTCCCGTCCCGCCGGATACAACGTCCGACCGCATCCATGCCCACAGATCTATTCGTACGGGTCCGTACCTGTCCGTACACGACCGGGCGGCTGCCGACCTTGAAGATCGACAGGTAGTAGTGCGCGGCCTTCTCGCCGTTGTGCGGGGTGGGAGGATGGGGCAATGACCGAGATCTTCACTCCCCGCCTCCTGCTGCGCCGCTGGCGCGAAGAGGACCTGACCGCCATGGCCGAGATCAACGCCGACCCGGTGGTGATGGAGTGGATCGGCGACGGCTCCGTCCTCGACCTGGAGCAGACCGCCGAGGCGATCGAGCGCTGGGAGGAGGAGTGGGACGAGGAGGGCTTCGGACTGTTCGCCGTCGAGCTGCTGGGCTCCGGTGAGCTGGCCGGGTTCACCGGGCTGTCCGTGCCGGAGTACCTGCCGGAGGTGCTGCCGGCGGTGGAGATCGGCTGGCGGTTCGGCCGTCCCTTCTGGGGCCAGGGCTACGCCGCGGAGGCCGCGCACGCCTCGCTGGAGTTCGCCCTCCAGGACCGCGGACTGGACCGGGTGGTCAGCATCTGCCGCGCCGGCCACGACGCCTCGGAGAACGTGATGCGCAAGCTCGGCATGTCGCTGGAACGGGAGGCCGTCGACCCGCGGTACGGGTTCCCGCTGTTGGTGCACGCGATCGACCTGACGGAGTACCGGGGCTGAGCCCAGCACCCCCCTGACGTGCGGGACCGGCTCGCCCGCTTGGTGAGAGAGCACCCGCCGCCCGTTTGGCTCGACGACGGCCAATGGTCCGGTGTTCGGCTCCGGGCTGTCGCCTCCGGTGTGGAAAGCGATGTAGAAATTGGCCATGAAGGGAAAGCGGTTCTTCCGCCCGGACCATCAGTCGCGAGACCGTTTTGATCAACGCGGGTCCAAGGGCTCGCGTCGCGATTCGAGGTCGGGACTGCGCTCCCTGCTGAGTCTGCACACCGCCGCAGGGCAGGTGTTCCTGTTGCAGGTCGTGATCGTGTTGCTGCTGGTCGCGGCGGCGGTGACGGCCGTGGTGGTCCAGGCCAATCGCGGCAGTGAGAGGGAGGCCGAGCGCCTGTCGGTGACCGCGGCCGAATCCTTCGCGAATGCCCCGGGCACGGCCGAGGCGTTGAACGCCCGGAATCCGACAGCGATCCTCCAGCCGCGCGCCGAAGCGGCCCGTCAAAGGGCCGGCGTCGACTTCGTTCTGGTCACGGACACCGACGGTATCCGCCTTACGTACCCCGACCCGAAGCAGATCGGGAAGAAATTCGTCGGCACCATCGAACCGGCGCTGCAAGGCCGCACCGTCGTGGAGCGGGCCGGCGGGCCGCCGCTGCCCACCGGGGAGGGAACGGCCGTGCAGGCTGTGGTCCCGGTGACCGGTGCGGACGGTTCCGTCGTCGGCCTGGTGTCGGCCGGGATCACGGTGGAGAACGTGGGCGACCTGGTCGAACGGCAGCTGCCGATCATCCTCGCCAGCGGCGCGGTCGCGCTCGTGCTGTCCACCACCGGGGCGGCACTGGTGTCCCGGCGGCTGCGGCGGCAGACGCACGGCATGGGCCCGGCCGAGATGACCCGGATGTACGAGCACCACGACGCGGTCCTGCACGCCGTGCGGGAAGGCGTACTGATCGTCGGAGCGGACGGTCGGGTGCTGCTGGCCAACGACGAGGCGCGGCGGCTGCTGGACCTCCCGGCGGACGCCGAGCGGCGGCCGGTGGCGGACCTGGGGCTGGACGAGGAGACGGCGCGGCTGCTGGCCTCGGGCGAGCCGGTCACGGACGCGGTGCGCCTGGTCGGGGACCGGCTGCTGGCGGTGAACAAACGGCCCACGGCCCCGTACGGGGGCCAGGCGGGAAGCGTGGTGACGCTGCGGGACACCACGGAGCTGGCGACGGTCACCGGGCGGGCGGAGGTGGCACGGGAGCGGCTGAAGCTGCTGTACGACGCGGGGGTACGGATGGGTACCACGCTCGATGTGACGCGTACCGCCGAGGAACTGGCGGAGGTGTCGGTGCCGCAGTTCGCCGACGCCGTCACCGTAGAGCTGCTGGACCCGGTCCTGCGGGGCGAGGAGCCACCCGGCGCGGACACCGAGCTGCGCCGCACCGTCGTCCACGGCCGGGAGGGTGACTACGGCCTCTCCCCCGTCGGTGAGCTGATCCGGTTCCCGCCCGCCGGCCCCGTCGCCACGGCGGTGGCCGGCGGCCGCGCGGTGCTGGAGGCGGATCTGAGTGCCTCCGACGCCTGGCGGGCACCGAACCCCGAGCGTGGGCGGGGGGTACTGGAGCGGGGTGTTCACTCGCTCATCGTGGTGCCGATACGGGCGCGGGGGTCGCTGCTGGGAGTGGCGCACTTCTGGCGGGCGGACGCCTCCGCGCCGTTCGTTGAGGAGGACAAGTCCTTCGCCGAGGAGCTGGCCGCCCGGGCGGCGGTCGCCATCGACAACGCCCGCCGCTACACCCGCGAGCACACCATGGCCGTCACCCTCCAGCGCAGCCTGCTGCCCCGGGGCATGCCCGAGCAGAACGCCTTGGAGGCGGCCTACCGTTACCTGCCGGCCCGGGCCGGGGTCGGCGGCGACTGGTTCGACGTCATTCCCCTGTCCGGCGCCCGAGTGGCGCTGGTGGTCGGCGACGTCGTCGGCCACGGCCTGCACGCCGCGGCCACCATGGGCCGGCTGCGCACCGCCGTGCACAACTTCTCCACTCTGGACCTGCCTCCCGATGAGCTGCTGGGGCATCTGGATGAGCTGGTGGCCCACATCGACACCAACGAGGCTGCCGCCGAGGGCCAGGACGGGCAGGAGATCACCGGGGCCACCTGCCTGTACGCCATCTACGATCCCGTCTCCGGGCAGGTGGCCGCCGCCACCGCCGGCCACCCGGGGCCCGCGGTCGTCCATCCCGACGGGAACGTGACGTTCCCCCGCGTGCCCGCCTCCCCGCCGCTGGGCCTGGCTGCGGGCCTGCCCTTCGAGACCGTGGAACTGACCCTTGCCGAGGGCTCGGAGCTGGTGCTCTACACCGATGGGCTGATCCGGGACCGCAACCGCGACGGCGACCCGGACGCCGGCCTGGAGGCCCTGCGCGCTGCCCTCGCCGGGTCGGACCGCACCCCGGAGGCCACCTGCGCCGCGGTGATCGAGGCCATGCTGCCCGCCCAGCCGAGCGACGACATCGCGCTGCTCGTGGCCCGCACGCGCCGCCTGGACCCGGCGGACGTCGCCGAGTGGGACGTACCCCGCGACCCCGCGGCGGTGGCCCAGGTCCGCGCCGCCTGCGCCCGCCGCCTGGCGGACTGGGGTCTGGACGACATGAGTTTCAGCACCGAGCTCATCCTCAGCGAGCTCATCACCAATGCCATTCGCTATGGCGGCGACCCGATCACCGTGCGGCTGATGCGTGACCGGAGCCTTATCTGCGAGGTCTCCGACGGCAGCAGCACCTCACCCCATCTGCGCCGGGCCAAGACCACCGATGAGGGCGGCCGCGGCCTGTTCCTCGTCGCCCAGTACGCCGAACACTGGGGCACCCGCTACACCCCCGCGGGCAAGGTCATCTGGACCGAACAGTCCCTGGAGGGCGGTGCGGTGGAGCCCAGGGGCTTCGGCGACATCCTGCTCGACCAATGGAGTGACGAAGCCTTCTGACGAGTGTGGGCCGAGGACGGCTCCCGGGCCCGGACGCGGCGGCGGAACGGGGGCGAGGAACGCGGTGACCGCGTGTCGGCCTTGTCGCAGGGCGGGAGCGGTCCATTGTTTTCTCGGTCAGGACGACACCGTGCGCCCAACGCCGGGGCGGTGGGCGCCGGGGCGGCGCAGGCAGACGAGCCAGGGGACACAGGATGAACAGCGCTGGGTTGCTCGCAGACGCCTTCGGGCGGGTGCGGGAGGTCGTACACGAGACGGTCGCGGGCCTGTCTCCCGCATTGCTCCACGCGCGCCTCGACCCGCGGGCGAACACCATCGCCTGGCTGGCTTGGCACCTCACGCGCATTCAGGACGATCACATCGCCGACGTCGCGGACGAGGAGCAGCTGTGGCTGTCCGCCGGCTGGGCGGACCGCTTCGCGCTGCCGTTTCCCGAGGCGGCGACGGGATACGGGCACACCAGCAAGCAGGTGGCGGCCGTGAAGGTCGAGTCGGCCGATCTCCTGCTGGGTTACTACGACGCCGTCCATGACAGGACGGTCCATTTCGTTCGCGGGTTGCGGAACGTGGACCTGGACCGCGTCGTGGACGAGTCATGGTCGCCCCCGGTCACCCTTGGCGTGCGGCTCGTCAGTGTCGTGGCGGAAGAATGCGCGTGCGGTGGCTCGTGGCTGTAGGTGTCGTGCAGGTGCGGATCGTGCACATGCAGGGCCGGACGGGAAACGGGCGGTTGCTCGGGTTCCTGCCGGGCCGGTTGCTGGCCGGCCGATGCGACGG
>NZ_JAUEPL010000031.1 GCF_030406405.1 Streptomyces ficellus | reverse complement strand
CGGGTTACTGACCTTAGCCAAACTCCGAATGCCGGTAAGTGAGAGCGCGGCAGTGAGACTGTGGGGGATAAGCTCCATGGTCGAGAGGGAAACAGCCCAGAGCATCGACTAAGGCCCCTAAGCGTACAGGAGGGCCCGGGCCCGCAGGCGGGACCACGGACGCGCTCAGCGAGGTGGCCGTCGCCGCGGCGGCGACGCGCGGCGCCACCCCGCCCGTCGGCTGGGCGGCCACGGCGGACCTCGGGGCGCCGGCCACCTTCGTACTGCTGCGGCACGGGGAGACGGCGCTCACGCCCGAGAAGCGGTTCTCGGGCAGCGGCGGCAGTGACCCGGAGCTGTCCCCGGTCGGGCGGCGCCAGGCCGACGCGGTCGCCGCCGTGCTGGCGGCACGCGGCACGGTCCAGGAGATCGTGTCGTCGCCGCTGCTGCGGTGCCGCCAGACGGCCGCGACGATCGCGGGGCGCCTCGGTCTGGACGTCCGCATCGAGGACGGTCTGCGGGAGACGGACTTCGGCGCCTGGGAGGGCCTGACGTTCGCGGAAGTACGGGAGCGGTACCCCGACGACCTGGACGCATGGCTCGCCTCGCCGAAGGCCGCCCCCACGGGCGGCGAGTCCTTCGCGGCGGTCGCGCGCCGGGTGGCAGCCGTCCGCGACCAGCTGACCGCCCGCTACGCGGGCCGCACGGTCCTGCTGGTCACCCACGTCACGCCCATCAAGACCCTGGTCCGCCTCGCCCTGGGCGCCCCGCCGGAGTCACTGTTCCGCATGGAACTCTCCGCGGCCTCACTGTCAGCGGTGGCGTACTACAAGGACGGCAACGCCTCCGTCCGCCTCCTCAACGACACCTCCCACCTCCGCTGACCCGGGCCCCCGGTCAGGGGCCCGGCGGCCGAGCCGGCGGTTTCGGGAGGGGCGGGGTGGGGCGGGCCGGTGGCACGGGCCTCGAACCTGGCGGCACCACCCGAATCCAGGTGGCTGCCTCCAGCCCCCCTGCCTGGTTGCCCTGATACAGACGTTTGAGTGAAAGCGCAGCCTTCCTCAGATGCCAGTCCGCCCCAGGTGTGCAAAAATCGCACACATGGAAGCGGTGCAGAGCTGGGACGAAGTGGGCGAGCGGATCGCTGAGGCACGCCTGGCCGCAGGTATGAGCCAGGGCGACCTGGCCTCCAAGGTAGGGCTGGATCGCACAGCCATGGTGCGCGTCGAAGCCGGGGACCGCCGTGTTTCCGCTCTTGAGCTTTCTCGTCTGGCGCAAGCGCTGGGCGTCCCTCTGGCGCACTTCCTCTCCCGTCCGCCGGCGCCTCTCGTGTCCCGTCGAGCCGCCCTGGAAGATGTGTCGGACGAGGCGACTCGTGCCAGCTACCGGCTCGACGCCTGGCTTGAGCAGCACGCTCGCAATGCTCATTGGCTCGTCGCAGAGGGCTTTCTCGCTCCTCCACGGCTGGACTCCTCCGTGCAGCGGACGGAAGGTCAGATTGACCCGGGTGCGCTCGCCGCGGCAGCCCGCGAGGCTGTGGACAAGCCATCGGGACCACTCGGGCCGATGGCGGACGTTGTGGAGCAGCTGGGTCTTTTCCTGACGGTCGTGGACGAGCCGGCCGAGGGAGCTTCACTCCTGCGAGACGGTTATGGCGTAGCTGTCATCAGCGGAGAAGCGCAGCCCGGACGGCGGCGGTGGACGGCTGCCCACGAGCTTGGACACCACCTTCTGCAGGACGAATACCACAGCGATGCTGGTGTGGCAGCCGGTCGGGATGAGCGCGAGCGGCAGATTGACCGGTTCGCTGAGTGCTTCCTCCTGCCTGCCCGGGACGTACAGGACGCGTGGCGGGAAGTCTCACCAGCCGAGAAGCCCAGGCCTGCCTTGCTTGCCTTGGCAGCCAACTATCGGATGTCGTGGAGCGCAGTAGTAAATCGCGTGCGTAATCTGGGGTTGATCGACAGCGCGGAAGCCAGACGGCAGAAGGCGAACTCGCCCACGCGTGGAGATTTCCTGGCCGCACTCGGCAAACAGCCCAACCCTGACCTTGAGACTGGTACGACCGGCAAGTTGTGGCGCAAGGCGGTGCTGAGCGCCTGGCAAGCAGGTGCCATCACAGCTCCACGCACAGTTGAACTGCTCTATGGCGCACTCACCGTGGACGAACTCCCCACCCGGAGCCTGGAGGAGCCACTGCCGTGAGTGCCGCCTCTGCCGCTGCAGGCTTGGCCGCCGGCTTACTTGCCTGGGATGCATCTCCTCTCTTTCACGCGATCAAGGCCGGCAAACTTGATGTGCTCGGCGATGCCGCCCGAACCTGGCAGGGCGGGCCACGGCGGAATGTGACCACCCAGACAGTGGTGGACGAACTCAGCACCTACGGGCTGAGCCTGGCGAGTGCCGATTGGCTGGAGATCGTACATGTCGATCACCTGAACGAGCTTACGGCCCTCGTGAAGTGGATGGATTGGGTTTCGGGCAGTAAGTCGAATCAGGGAGAAGCTACTGTCCTTGCATGGGCCGAGGTCAACGGCGCCATTGCGGTGATCGATGACGGAGACGCTCGGAGAATCGCTCGTAGGCACTCCCTCCCCGTCTGGGGATCACTTCGCGTGATAGCCACCGCTGTCAGCGAGGGGCACACGACGGAGTACGTGGGAAATAACCTGGTCGACGCATTGATCGGTAGTGGCGCACGCTACCCGTGCGGTCATGGTCAATTCATCAGCTGGGCCAAGCAGCACGGCCTGTTGTAGCTGACGACGCTCTGCTCAGGCCCGGGCGTGCCGACTTGGAGGGGTTGTCAGAGGAAGTCCTGCCAGAACGCGACGGTCGCTCTGGGGTTCCAATCGTCAGGGGTGTGCGCGTCGAAATCGTCGAACTCGTGGTTGATGTAGTCAGCCAGGTCGGTCCCGTAACAGATCATGTCGGTTCCCCAGATCGACAGGACTGGGTGGCCGTGAGACCCGCGGCCGGCGGGCAGGAATCGGTGCGCGCGTACGGGTACGAGCTTCGGCACCCGGGCCAGTGTCGCCCTGGCCGCGCGGACCGCGTCATCGGCACCTGCCGGCCGCTGTCCCCATCCTGGGTGCCAGTAACCATGCCGGACCGCCATGACGACCTCTTCGATCGGCCATTCAAGATGCTTCCGCAGGCTCACAGGGTCGCCATGACGCCAGTCAGGCCACGGGCTCTCCCACGTGGCCCCTTCCTCGGGCGGCTCCCTCACCGGCAACCCGGCAGCCAGGAAAGCGCGGTGGTCGTCGGCGAACTCGAATCCGTACTCTTCTTCAATGCGCCGGAACTCGGCGTCACTCAGGCCGGGCTCTATCTCACAGCAGTCGGCAACGGCCAGCAGATTCGCGGCCTGTGTCCCCAGCTTCATTCCCGCAGGCGTCATCACTCCTCGAACAGTAGCTCCCGAGGCCCTTGAGGTCGTGGGAATTGAGGACCGGTGACCTGGCACGGTGCCGGCAAGGACATGGCCTTCGCCAACAATGCCTCGGTATGCGACGCCTGAGATCAGAGCCCCCGGGTACGGTGCTCGTCGAGAATCTTGCGGGCGGCCCGCACAAGCTTCGCGTTGCCCTCTGCGGCCGAGCCGTCCGGCAACACCAATACGTCCTCCAGGCCGATCCGGGTGTCCAGTCCCAGGCCGGCTGCCGCTCGCAGCACGGGCCAGGCCCCGCCGTCTTCGCCATGCAGCAGCACAGCCACCGGGAGACCTTCCCCGAGCTCCCGGATCAGAGCCGTGGCCGTGGCCGCCGCCGTGCCCGGACCGGAATCGGTGACCTCGGCGAGCACGCGCAGCACCCGATGGGCCAGTGGCCAGGTACGGAACCGGCGGGCCCCATCGGTCCCCGACCAGATACCCGCCTCGATACCGACCCCACGCTGCAGCAGCACACCAGCCACTGCTTCAGCGCCTTCCTCGTGCCAGTTCACCGAGGCATGGTCGGGCAGCACCGTCCAAGACCGGATCAGCTCGACCCGCCGCCCCGGGTCCGGCACCGCCCACGCCCCTGTCGTGACCCCGACCCGCACCCTTTCCGGCAGGACGGCTCGCACCGCGCTCACCGCCGCACCCACTACGTGGGGCTCCAGTGAATCGAGACCATCGGCACCCTTGGGGTGAAGGTGCACGTCCTCCGCTCCAGCCCTCACCGCACGTACAGCCTCTGCCGCCAACTCGGCGGGCGTCACGGGGATCCAACGGCTCTCGCTCCGACTCCGTACTCCGTTCAGGCAGACCTGCAACATGGGCAGGACTCTGCCAGACGCTCGGACCATGAGCAGGCCCTGGACCGCGGCGCGGAGCCGGCGGTTCCGGAGGGGCGGGGTGGGGCGGGGTGGGGGAGAAAAGGCCGCGCGTCCGCCCCCGGCCCCGTAGCACCATCGGCCCATGACCTGGCATCTCACCCCGCACGTCGACGAGTTCCGCCGCGCCGCCGCCGCGTACCTCGAAGCGGACCCTGCCGGCTGCACCACGCTGCTCACCGTCACCGAGACGGTGCGGCGGCACGGGCTCCGGCCGGATGGGGACGACGATGACGACGCGCTGTTCGGGTGGTGGCGCCGCAGCCCGGGCGGCCCCGTCGAGGCCGCGTTCCTGCACACGCCGCCCGCGTACCCCATGCTCGGCCCCATGCCGGAGGAAGCCGCCCACGAGCTGGCGCGCACGCTGCGCAGGAGGCCACGCGTCCACGGCGTGCGGGGCGGTGACGGCGCCGCCCGGGCGTTCGCCGACGCGTGGACGGCCGCCGGTGAAGCGCCCGGCGCATGGACCGTCGCCCGCCGCACCCGCCTCTTCCGGCTCGGCACGCTGACGCCGCCCCACCCCGCCGCACCCGGCCGCGCGCGGCGGGCCACCCCCGACGACGTGCCGTTCGCCGCAGCCTGGATGCAACGGTTCGCCGCCGACATCGGCGAGGACGCCGCCGCCGACTACACCCGCAACGTCACCCGGCGCGTGGCGCACGGCGGCCTGTACGTGTGGGAGAGCGGCGACCGGCCCGTGTCCATGGCGGCCCACTCCCCGCTGGTGGCCGGGCAGTCCCGCGTCTCGCCCGTCTACACCCCGCCCGAGCAGCGCGGCCGCGGCTACGCGGGCGCCGTCACCACCGCCGTCGCCCGTGCGGCGCAGGCGGCCGGAGCGCGTCACGTGCTGCTCTTCGCCGACCTGGCCAACCCCACCAGCAACGCCCTCTACCAGCGCCTGGGCTTCCGCCCGCTGGCCGACCACCTCGACATCACGTTCAACCAACTCAGCCGGTAAGGCAGGACGCCTCACGCGCCGGCGCGTCCGCCGGCAGCATCCATGTGCCGCGCACGCAGCCGACGTTCGGCAGCGCCAGATGCGCGGGCGCCGACGCCGCCGAGATCCCGCCCGTGGGGCAGAAACGCGCCCGGGGGAGCGGCCCGGCGAGGGACGTGACGCCGAGCGCGGCCGGCGTACGCAGTGTGACCTGGATCGCCGGCAGCCCGCCCGCGACCAGCGCCCGCGCCAGCGGTACGGCATCGGCGGCGTCCTCCAGGACCACCACGGGCACGACGGGGGCGAGGCCGGCTCGGACGCGATGCGGTCACCGCGCCCATGCGGCCCGCCCCGTACACCACCGCAACGACCGTTGCACAAAGCGCAACGCGCACCCGCAACGCGCACCCGCAAAGTTCGCGCGCAGCGCCCAGCGTCAGTGGATCTCCTCCACCAGCACGTCCAGCGACCACGCCTTCCCGCGCCCCGCGCCCGGCGCCTCCGCCTCGACCACGTACCCGAGATCCCTCAGCGCCTCCACCAGCTCGGCGGGCGACCCGGGCGCGGTCCCCGCCTCGCTCAGCAGGCTCCGTACGATCCGGCCCTTCGTCGCCTTGTTGAAGTGGCTGACCACCTTGCGGGTCGGCGCGTGCAGCACCCGCACCGTCGCGGTACGCGCAGCGACCTCGCCCTTCGGCCGCCACGCCGCCGCGTACGCCGCCGACCGCAGGTCGAGGACCAGGCCGTCCCCGGCCGCCTCGGGCAGCACGGCCGCCATCGGCGTACGCCAGTACGCGCCCAGCGCGCCAAGCCCCGGCAGCTTCACGCCCATCGAGCAGCGGTACGACGGGATGCGGTCGTCCACCCGTACCGCGCCCCACAGCCCCGAGAACACCAGCAGCCACTCCCGCGCCCGCTCACGCGCCGCCGCGTCCAGCGTGGCCAGGCCCAGCGCGTCGTACAGCACGCCCGTGTAGATCTCCCCGGCCGGCCGCGCGCCCGCCGACCGCAGCCCGGCGTTCTTCGCGACCTCGCCGCGCAGCCCCTCGCTCAGCCCCAGGACCTCCCGCGCCTTCTCCTCGTCACCGGCGCACAGCTCCACCAGCTCCTCCAGCACGGTGGCCCGCGCGGCCGCGAGCCCCGGCAGCGACAGGGAGCCCGGCTCCAGCGGCGCGCCGCTCCCCGATGCGGCCTTTCCTTCCGAGGGCGGCAACAACACGAGCACGGTGGTTCTCCTTCAGTGCGTACGAAAACGGGGATGCGGCCCCGCGCCAGCGTACAAAGTGCCGCCCCGTGCCCCGCGCCCTACGCTCGGTCCATGCCCCGCCGCCAGATCCGTGTGACCGGCGCAGCCGAGGCTCCCCTCCGGGCCGCCCTGCGCGAGCTGCGTACCCGACTCGACGTCCCCGACGCCTTCCCGCCCGGCGTCCTCGCCGAGGCGGAGGCCGCCGCGAAAGCGCCCCGCCTCCCGGGCCGCGACGCCACCGACCTCCCGCTCCTCACGATCGACCCGCCCGGGTCCATGGACCTCGACCAGGCCATGCACCTCACGCGCCGCCCCGGCGGCGGCTACCGCGTGCACTACGCCATCGCCGACGTCGCCGCCTTCGTCACGCCCGGCGGCGCCGTCGACGCCGAGGCGCACCGCCGCGTGCAGACCCTGTACTTCCCCGACGGCCGCATCCCCCTCCACCCGGCCGTCCTCTCCGAGGGCGCCGCCAGCCTCCTCCCCGGCCGGGCCGTCCCCGCGCTGCTGTGGCGCATCGACCTGGACGCGGACGGCCGCCGCGTCGCCACCGACGTACACCGCGCCCTCGTGCGCAGCCGCGCCCGGCTCGACTACGCGGGCGTGCAGCGGCAGCTCGACGCGGGCACCGCCGACGAGCCACTCGTGCTCCTCCGCGAGATCGGGACCCTTCGCGAACAGCTGGAGGTGGAACGCGGCGGGATCTCCCTCAACGTCCCCGAGCAGGAGATCGTCGAACGCGACGACACGTACGCCCTGGAGTACCGCGCCCCGCGCCCCGCCGACGCCTGGAACGCCCAGATCTCCCTGCTCACCGGCATGGCCGCCGCCGACCTCATGACCGCCGCCGGCACCGGCATCCTCCGCACGCTCCCCACCGCGCCCCTCGGCGCCGTCGCCGGGCTGCGGCGCTCCGCGAAGGCGCTGGGCATCGACTGGCCGCACCACGTCTCGTACGCCGCCCTCGTCCGCTCCCTCGACCCGCACGACCCCCGTCACGCCGCGTTCCTGCACGACTGCACCACCCTCCTGCGCGGCGCCGGCTACACCGTCTTCACCGAGGGCAACGCGCCCGTGCCCGCCGTCCACGCCGCCGTCGCCGACGAGTACGCGCACTGCACGGCCCCGCTGCGCCGCCTGGTCGACCGCTACGCCGGCGAACTGTGCCTGGCGGCCGTCGCCGGTGACGAGCCCCCGGAGTGGGTACGGGCCGCCCTGCCCGCGCTGCCCGAGGAAATGGCGCGGGGCTCACGCCGCGCCAACGGCGTGGAGCGCGAGTGCGTCGACATCGTGGAGGCCGCCCTGCTCAAGGACCGGGTGGGCGAGGTGTTCGACGCGTACGTCATCGACGTGCACGAGCGCGACCCGTCCATCGGCACCGTCCACCTGGACGACCCGGCGGTCGTCGCCCGCGTCGAGGCCGGCCCGGCGCCACTCCCCCTGGGCGAGCGGCTCCGCGTACGCCTCACCCAGGCCTACCCGGGCCGGGCCAAGGCCCTGTTCGCCCCCGCCTGAGCGCGACCACGAGCCCCCGCGCGTCATCGGCATGACACCGCACGGCACACACCGGATACCGCCGCCCCAGCAGCCCCGCTGCGGTGACCGGCTCCGCCAGCTCGATCGTGACGGACGTCTGCGAGGCCACCGCCACATTGAGTACGCCGTCCTCCTTGGGGTGCGAGAACAGCAGCTCATGCCGTACGGCCGCGATCCGCTCCAGCGGTATCAGCACATCGACATGTCCACCGCGCCGCACCCGCAGGGCCTCCCCGCTCAGCACATGCGGCCGGGTCACGGACGCGGCGTGCAGCCCCAGCACGAACAGCACCGTGTACACGTCCAGGACCAGCACCACGCCGTGCACCACGGGCCACGCCGCCAGCAGGTACGACATACCAACGGTCTCGACGGCGCACACGAAGGCGAAGCCGTACATGTACGCGGCCTGATCCCGGGCATGCCCGAACGCCCGCGCCCCCGGCCCCACTCCGTGCGGCCGCCGCGCCACCCACCGCACCAGGCTCGTCAGCAGCCGCAGCTCATGTCCGACGAGCCGTGCGACGGGCTCGGGCAGCAGTCGCTCCCGGCGCCACACCAGCAGCGCCACCACCAGTACCTCCGCCACCACCACGACCCCGGTGGGCACCCGCGCCCCCGCCAGCAGGCAGACCAGCAGCACGCACTCGGCCGCCAGCACCGCGTAACCGAGCCGCCTCACCGCGCGCCCCGCTCCCGCGACGCGATCCGCAGCGCCCGCCGGATGACTTCTCCCTGCGCGGCTGAGAAGTCCGCCAGGAGCACATCCATGAACCCCCCTGCCTCCACGTCCCCCACGCCGCCCGCCACCTCTTCCGGCAGCAGACCGACCAGCGCCCGCGCGGTCTCCTCCACCCGTACGTCGTCGGGCGCCGCGTCCGCGAGCGCGTCGAGCCGTGCATACACGTCGTACGCCCGCTCCATGGCGCCCGGCGCCTGAGCCATCGCCCGCATCGCGTCCACCAACCGCTCGCCCTCCCCGTCCGTCCCGGCCGTCTCCAGCAGGGCCAGCAGCTCCCGGTCCCGCGCGGCCATCACCGGCTCGGGCCCCGGCAGCGCGGCGGAGGCTCGCGCCATGTCCCCGAACAGCTCCGCCAGCCCCGGCGACACCGGCCCCTCGGCGGGCAGCCGCCCCGCCCGCGCCTGCTGCATCAGCACCCCCAGCCGGGCCCGCCGTGCCTCGATATCCGTCTGCTGCCGCGCCAGGTCGGCGTCCAGCCCCTCCAGTACGTCGACGAGCTCCCGCCCCGCGTCATCGGCGAGCACGTCCCGCACCTCCTCCAGCCCGAGCCCCAGCTCGGTGAGCCGCCTGATCCGGGCCAGCTGCACGGCATCGCGCAGCGAGTAGTCCCGGTACCCGTTGGCCAGCCGCCGCGGCTCGGGCAGCAGCCCGAGCTGGTGGTAGTGACGCACCGCGCGCGCCGTGATGCCGACGAGGCCGGCGATCTCTCCGATCCGCATGACGCCAGTAGAAACGTTGACGCCGCGGCAAGGTCAACCCGACCAGGTCCGGCCCCCACGGCCCGCCGGGTACCATGGTCGACACGGCAGACGAGCCGGGCGGACGGCCGCGTGAAGATCCCCGGATCTTCCCGAGGAACGTCCGGGCTCCACAGGGCAGGGTGGTGGCTAACGGCCACCCGGGGTGACCCGCGGGACAGTGCCACAGAAAACAGACCGCCGGGGACCTCGGTCCTCGGTAAGGGTGAAACGGTGGTGTAAGAGACCACCAGCGCCTGAGGTGACTCAGGCGGCTAGGTAAACCCCACCCGGAGCAAGGTCAAGAGGAGCCGCTGTAAAAGGCGGCTCTGCGCGGACGTTCGAGGGCTGCCCGCCCGAGTCCGCGGGTAGACCGCACGAGGCCGGCGGCAACGCCGGTCCTAGATGGATGGCCGTCACCCCGACGACCGCGAGGTCCCGGGGCACAGAACCCGGCGTACAGCCCGACTCGTCTGCCCTCTCGGGCTTCTGACCAGCGAAAACGCAGGTCACCGGCCTTCTCGCCGCGGATTGGCAGACTCGGTTCGACCCTGGCCCGGACCGGTTCACACCAGACCACACGGCTACGTACGTAGCCACGAAAGTAGCCATGCCTCGCGGGGCCGGATCCGATGTTCGGGCTATCGCGGAGCCATGGGCGGCCCTGGACGAGCGTCTGAGGAGCTTCCGCCGGTCGCCGTGCGGTTGCTCGCGTTGCGGTCGTTTCCGGTCACTACTCGGTATCTGGTGTCCAGGCTGAGTCCAGGAACCGACGCCTTCGAGTCACCCAACCAGGTGCTTCAGGAAGTCGCTCACGAACTTCTGGACCTCTGCTTTCGTCGTGCTGTCTTCTGCGCACAGACGGTCCACGTCCCTGACTCCAACGTGCTTGAACAAGCGGTCCCGGCTGCGGTCGGCAGAGGCCCGGCCCTTATGGTGCGGGCCGTCCACCTCGATGACCCCGATGCGTCCGCGATACGTGATCAGGAAGTCCGGCTCGACTGGTGCTCCTTGAGCACGTGGTAGACACGCTGTTCCCATTCATTCGTGAAGTGGAGACCGTCCTCGGCTGGATGCCGAGGTTCGAGCCGGACCTTCCGGGCCTGGTTCGTCCGGTAGCCGCCCTTGAGCTCACGGGCCAGCTGCTCGCGCCAGTTCGGCCCGACCCTCGGGAGTACCTCTCGGATCAAGACATCCTCGATGTCCCGCCCACACCCGACCGCGACAGTCTGAAAAGCCGACTTGATGTCGTTGAGGAGATAGCCAGTGTTGTGGATGAGGTGCGGCTCCAGCTCAAGGATGACCTCCTGGTACTCCCTGTCATAGGAGTAGCACATCGTCTCTTCGTGGACGCTGTGCCTCTCGATTCGGGCGCTCGTCACGTCCAGCATCAGTGCGGCTGCCTTCGCATGCCCCCGCTGAGCCAGCAGCACTGATGCGCCACCGATCACCTCGTCGTCGCTCATCTCGATGTCACGCGAGCGCACCTGTTCACTCATGGACAGGACTGTCGCATCGCCTACTGACAACAGGGCGGCTGACTAAGGGCAGTTACGCGATGCCTCGAACAAGGAGCGTCCCCGTGCGCTTGCCAGCCGGCGGTGCGATGACTTCGGCCGTCACGTTGGTGAACCCCGCCCGTTCAAGAATGACCACCCAGGTCTGCGGCTCGTAGTCCCAGCGCTTCACGTACAACGGCTCCGAGCCCTTCTCCGGTGGCTGCATCCGGGACGCCTGAGGGCCGTAGCAGCCCACCAGAGCAGGCGGATTGTGGGAGAACGCGAACACACCACCGGGCGCGAGGCGCGCGCTCACAAGCGGCAGCAGCACGGCAGGGTCGGTGAACCAGGCAGCCCCGAACACGGAGAAAATAGCTTCGTACTCCTCCGCCTGGGCAGAGAGGAAGTCCTCGGCAGCTGCCTTCCTGACATCCAGGTACGGCCAGCGACCGCGAGCCTTGGCGATCTGCACGGGCGAGATGTCCACGCCGACCCCTTCGGCTCCCAGCTCGACAAGGTGGGCAAGGTTTCCTCCACTGCCGCAGCCAAGGTCCAGGACGCGTGCACCGGCGACGTTGCCGAGGATCTCCTCGTCCGGTCCGTGATCTGGCCACTGCGTCCAGTTGAACCACGTGGACGCCCCGGCCGCGTTCGTCTCCTTGCGGCCCGACTTGGCCGCGCCCCACACGTCCCATGCACTGATGTCCTGCTCTCGCACCGGTCCTCTGTTTCTGTCGCCGTACGGGTCGGGCCCTCCCTCCTCGGCCTGAGGAGGGAGGGCCCGACCGCTGCCTACTTCTTGCCGCCGACGGGGCTGTCGGTGCAGCCCGCGTGGCACTGGGTGCACTCGGCGGCCTCGGACCACAGCGCCTCGTCCACGGCGAATCCTGCCGCACTGATCGCCGCCAGGGTGCGGTTCCGGACAGCCTCCGGGCCACCGGTCTCCGCCGCGTCGGGCACGCCCGGGTGGTGGTGCAGGAACCGGCCCGCGTGCCGGTCGCAGAACTCCTGATACGCCTGTGTGCGAAGCAGGAAGGCGTGCCAGCCCCAGTCCACCTGCTCGGAAGGCGACAGCGGTGCGTCCGTCGTCGTCCCGGCGATCAGGAACGCGACGGTCTGACCGACGATCCTCTCGGCCATGACCCGGCTCGTACCGGCGTGCGCCTTGATGACGTCGGCGGTCAGGGCTTGCCACACCTCGCGGGGCAGGTACGTACGGGGCTCGGTGCAGTGGATCGGGGGATGCTCAAGCGCGATGGTCACCTGGATGTCCCTTCCTCTCGGCGGAGCGCTGCGGGCAGCAGCGTGGGCATGTGCAGACCGGCATCACGCTGGTCGTCAGGGGCGGGCCGCCTTCGCCCTCGTACAGGGTTCGGGGCTCGGTGCGGGTCCCGTCTGCTCTGACCGTGTAGGCGTCGATGCGGATCGGCATGGCATCCATCGTCGCCGTGGCGTCAGGTCATTGCGGCGGCACAGAAGGCGTCATTCGGATGTCACTCGTGGGCGTCAAACCGGTGTCATTGGCACCGCGTTGAGGCTACCTTCGAACCATGACGACTGCCGCGACGAACGATGTTCTGCGGGCCGTGCGAATCGGCCTGCGCATGAGCCAGGACGACTTAGCGAAGGCGCTCCGCGCAGCCGGCGAAGAGTTGGGCGAACCGAACGAAGCGAGCAAGCGTCTCGTCCAGCGCTGGGAATCCGGCACCAGCCGCGCTCCACGCCCCGTATACGCCCGTGCCCTGGAGCATGTCACGGGGCGCCCCGTCGAAGCCCTGGGCTTCAGCTTGCCCGTGCCGCGGGCACGCGTCCATCCCGATTCCGCAGGAGGCCACGACATGGACCTCGGCCCCGAAGGCATTCAGGCGGCCACCGCCACACAGCCGCCACCGGATGGTACGAACTACTCCGGCGTCTGGCTCTCCCGGTACGAATTCTTCAGCTCCTCGCGCGGTGAGACGTTCGAGGCCGAGCACTACGTCGTACTGCTCCAACACGGCACCCGGCTGACTGGCCAGAGCCTGCCTGGAGCGTCCAGCAACCCGGACAGCCCGCTCACCCTGGACCTGACCATCGACCGCAGCGTGGTCACCGGCTCGTGGGTCGAGCAGACAGCCGCCGACGGCTACTACCAGGGCGCCCGCTACCACGGCGCGATCCAGATGCTCGTGGAGCCGACTGGCCGCCGCATGGCGGGCAAGTGGGTCGGCTTCGGCAAGGACTTCGACGTCAACACCGGCCCCTGGGAACTGAGGCTCATCGACACGTCCACGTCGAAGGCAGCGCTCCAGGAGTACAGCCGACCGCCGCAGTAGGGCCACTCGGAGAATTTCTCGGGGAGGTAACCGCCAGGTCAAAAGCAACGAAGCCCCGCTGGACGGTTTGGCGCCGGGGTGGGGACTTCATGCTGCGGGGGCGAGCCGGGGGTGCATCCGCGCCTGCGTAGCCATCAACGTAGCCACGCTGGTCGTGGTCCCGTCCGTTTGTGCAGGTCATAGCGGTGTGGTGCCTCTCCCCGGCGTACAGCCCGACTCGTCTGCCCCCGAAGCCGCTGACCTTCGGCTCAGGGGGCATCTTCTCGGTCGGGCTCATCGCTGGGGAGAATGTGGGGAGACTCGCCGCGCGAGAGCCCTGAGGCGCCGGCTCACGGTTGGGTGAGGCACCACTGGACATCCACGCACCGAGCGCTGCCGACGGCCGTGGGCCTATGGTTTCCGGTGCCTGCCGGTGCCGGGGGCGAGTGGCTGCCGCGCCCGGACGACAGCCGGAGTCGCAGGGGAGCCGGCCCCGGGGTGCAGGATGCGCTTGGCCTCGGCGAGGTTGGCGGCAAGTGTGTACGGCTCCCAGGCGTGGCCGTTCCACCGCTCGATGGCGCGCGGTGCGTCGGGGTTCAGATGCGAGCCCTTGGGCCCGTCTCCAGAGACGACAGGCACTGCGCGAAGTCGGCCGATCTTCGCGTCACGGCGCTCCGCCCACTCCTCCAGCGGTTCGTCGTCCATCCTGACCTTCCTGACGTTGTGGTGGTCTCCAGGGAGAGTAGTGGCCGTTCCGCCCCGCAGGGGCCGTATCGCAGCTTCCAGAACACCTTTCGGGGAAGCGCAACCGTTCTTCTCCAGGGAGCGCGAAAACATCGCACGCGAGGCGCTCGTCAGGCGGTGACGGCGGGGCGGTAGCCACACGTCGAGGATGCGGACCCAGGGCCCTACTGGGCGATGTAGCTGCGCTTGCCGTCGTCGGTGCGCGTCGTGACGGTGACGGTGCCGCTGATGCGGGGCGTGTCGAGGGTGAGCCGTCTGTCGTCGAGCCGGTTCTTGGTGCCGTCGAGGCTGAGCGGGAGAGCGTAGTAGCCCTTGCCGTCGAGGTCGAGGATTCCCACGGTGGCCCGGTTGATGGTGAGCTTGCCGCTGGTGAGCTTGTCGAAGGTGAGACGGAACCCGGGGATGATGGTGACGGGGAGCTCCTCGGTGGTGTAGAAGCCCTCCGCGCCGACACTCTCCGAGGTGGCGTCGATGGGGATGAGCAGCATCGGTGTGCTGTCGTCGGCCATGGCCTTGACGAACGGGTCGATGACCTTGGAGAGGCTTTCGTTGGTCTTGCGTACGTTGTCCTCGATGCCCCGGCGCACGTCCGCCGGCGCCTGCGCGCTGGTGGCGGGCCTGATGCCGCGGAGGACTTGGTCGAGGGGCGTCGTGTACGTGGTGGTGAGGGTCTTCTTGACGTTGCCCAGGCCCATGGCGTCGGCGTTCAGCAGCGCGGCGGCGCCGATGGCGTAGGGCTCGAACGCCTTGGAGGCCAACTTCATCGGTTGCAGGGTCTCGCGCAGGTGCGCGCGCGTCTTCGCCGGGTCGGCCGAGCCGGTTTCGGCCATGGCGACCGCGGCCACCTCGAAATACTTGGCGGTGCCTTCCAGGAGCTCCACGGGCCGGGACGCCTGTGCCTCGTCGGGGTTGGCCCTGGCCCAGGTCCGTTGCCAGTAGGCGGCCGCGGCAAGGTGCTGGGCGCGCCGGTCGGGCTCCTTGTACGCGGCCAGAAGGCTGTTGTAGACCATGGCCCGCTGGATACGGGGCTCCGCCCGGACCGGGTACACGGTGTCACGGTCGCCTTGGCCGGCGTCCTTCTCGGCCTGCTGGAGCGAGCGCCAGGGCGCGGAGCCGCCGTGCTGGACGTAGGGGTGGAACTCCTCGTGAGTGGCCAGCCCGAAGGTGTTCAGCGCGGCATCGGCGGGCTCGAAACCGGTGGGGTCCTTGTCCTTGCCGGTCGCGTTCCGCGTCCGGGGCCACAGGATGAGGGACTTCTTGCCCTCCCAGGTGATCGGGTTGAAGGAACCGGGCCTGGTCGGCAGCGCCACCTTCCGCTTTTTCAGCGTGTCCACGGACACAGGTCTCCGGCCGTCCTTGTCGAGCACGTAAGCGGCCTTGCCGTCGGTGAGGATCACACTGTGCTCGCTGAAGTCGACCCCCGGCCAGATGCCGCCCGTCCGCGGCCACACCGTGGCGATGTGCTTCTGGACACTGGCCGACATCGCCTCCAGTGTCTGCGCGGGGGGTGCCATGGGCTGCGGTCCTTCGAGCACAGCCGCCCGGCCGCCACCGCCGGAGCACCCCGCCACCCCCGCCAGCCCTGCCGTCAGCCCCAGCACGGCGACCACTACGACGGCGCTCCCGGGACGCTGCGAGCCGGACAGGGCGGACCTACGGCGCGTTGAGTGCGGGACGGGTCTCACGGGGCGGCCTCCTGGAACGTACGACCAGCTGACGACGGCCCCACGCTGCTCCGCGCCCCACCCGAGGGCCACCGGCACCGCCCGTTCGGCCCCCCGCTTCATCCCCCAGCGTGAAGCGGAGCCTGTGCGGCATGCCGGCCGCTTCGCCCGACTCCTCCCTTCGCTCGCGTCACGCTGTGGCCACGGTGTATAACCGCCCGGTTCCGCTCAGCCGACTCACCGAAAGCCGGGTCCGGTCATGCCAGCCACCACACCCACCGAGAAGACGAAGCCGGAAGGGAGAGAGACCGAAGGCCCGGAAGCGAAGGTCGCCGAAGTGGCGGACGCCGATGCGCCGGAGGGCGCGGGAGGACGCCGGCGCGTGGGGACCGCCGCGCTGCTGCTCGTCGCCTGCGGCGGCCTGGCCGGGTACGGCATGTTCCACACCGCCGAGGAGAGGCCCGAGCCGCGCGCGGTGCCCACGGCCGAGGTGACCTACGAGGTCTCCGGCGAGGGCATGGCCGAGGTCACGTATCTCGTGCACAGCGAGCTCGGCACGGCCACCGTCGACATGGACGCCACGTTCCCGTGGAAGAAGACCGTCCGGGTACCGCTGGGCAAAGCCCCGACCGTGGCGATCACCCTGGGCGAGAGCGGCGGCCAAGCGGCCTGTGACCTCGCCGTCCGCGGGCAGCACGTCCAACGCGCCACCGCTGAAGGCGCCTTCGGCCGGGCCAGCTGCACCGGACCGCGCCTCGTGCCCCAGCCCCGCTAGCCGGGGGCGGGCGCCTCCCGCCAACCTCGGTCGGGCGGACCCGGATCAGCCGGACCGCTCTGCCGCGCACCCAGCGGCATGATGATCGGCCGGGGCACGGTTCCCTCGCTCTCCCAGCCCCGCGGTGTACGCGTTCCTCATCACGTCATCACGTCGGCCTGCGCGGCCGGTTTCCGCCCTGCCGTACGGATGCGCAGGGTGGTACAACTACTGCGCCCGGTGACGGATGTGGGGGCGGTGATCCCTATGGTCGACGGGCCTGTGGCAACACGCCTGTTTCGCAGCAGGTCCGCCCCTTACTTCTGTCGAAGTAGAGCCGCCGGTCACGTACTTCGCACCAATCGGTCGTCAACGCCGACCGGTGGCCAGGCTGCGCGCGCTGACTCGCGCGACGGTCGTTCACCCTCTGCACTGCTGCACCGAACCCGGTCCCGACCGAAGGAGCTGTCCATGCAGACACCACGCCATCTGATACGCGCACTGCTGTCAGCCGTCGCGCTGGTGGTGGGGCTGATGGCCTTCCCGGCCACCGCCTCGGCCACCACCACGGCTGACCCGCTGCCCACGGGATGCGTCGACGTCAGTGATGACGCGACCGTGCGGACCAACTGCAACGTGACGGTCAACGGTCAGCTGGTCACCATCCAGATCCAGTGCAACGGCCACAACAAGCCCAGCGTCCAGGGCACGACACTGATCTTCAACGACCAGACGGGCAACTGCAACATCGACATCACGACCGCCCTGGGCACCACCGTGAGCTTCGGCTGCATGGGCAACGGCCCGAACAACTTCGAGATCGACACGGCGACGCTCTCCTTCCGGGACTACAGCGCCGGCCAGTGCGACACGACCATCAAAGCAGGCGAAAAGTTCGTGAGCGGGGACACCAAGGGGCAGACCGAAACGGAGATCCGTCTCACCACCACGACGGTTGAGGTCACCACCCACGGCCCCGCCTCCCTGACCACGTCCGAGGGCGTCAACCACACCTGCGGTGGCTCGAGCACGGTGCGCGCCGACGGCACTGACCCCTTGAACCCGCAGATGAGCGTTACCAACTGCCTCAACTAGAGGCTCTTCCTCGGTGAGGCGACCGCCTCGCCAAGGACCAGGTGCGGCCACCGGCGACTGCCTGTCCCGGTGGCCGCACCCGTCGTTCGCACGACCATTTCCGCCGCAGGCGCCCCCTGCGGCCGTCAGCGCATCAGGTGCCAGTCGGGAGCGGAGGGCATGTGCGGGGCCAGCGAACGGGCGCGCTGCCACATGCCGTGCAACTGCTCGGTCGGGCGCTGCTGTTCGCCGTGGAGGGCGTTGAGGATGAGCAGGCCACCGGTCAGCGCCGGCACGCTCCACTGCATGAACGACAGGTGGCGCTGCGCCTTGTCGGTGTCGATGGGGTGCTTGGCGGCCTTCTCCGCGTCCTGGGGGTCGGAGGAGGCGGCCAGCTCGATCTTCTTGCCCAGCACGCGGCTGTACGCGGTCGCGGCCAGGGCCGCGCCGGTCAGCGCCGTCTTGACCACGGTGGAGGTCGCCACGCCCTGCTGGCCGACGACCCGGGCGGCGTTCGCCGCGAGCAGGCCGCTGGAGCCGACGAGGTGCGCGCCGATCGCCGCCGCGTTGACCGGCGTCCACTTCGCCCAGCCGCTGCTGGCGATGCGGGCGGTGGTGGCCCAGGTGCCGCCCTCGTCGCGGGCTGCGCCGTTCAGGCCGACGGCGCCCATCAAGGCACCGCCGAACCACGCGGCCAGCCCCACATCGTGCAGGCTGCGCAGCACCGTGTTGCGTTCGGACATGGCGGACTCCCTGGCGATCGATGAGAAGCGCCGGAGGTTCGCCGACGCCTCGACCACCGTCGCCCGCGCCGGTTACGGCCGCCATCGGGGCTGGTACGAACGGAGGAGCCGCTCCGGATGCGGCGTGGCGGGGACGCTGCTTCCCTGGTGGCGGGGCGAGGCGCCGCCCTCCCCCCCCGTAACCAAGGAGTGAACCATGAGCGTTCCGGACAAATCCCAAGGCCGTGTGAGGCAGCTGCGCGAAAAGGCCCTGGAACTGGACCAGGCCGCCGAGCGTGCCTCCGACCCGGAGCAGCGCCAGAGGCTGAAGGACAAGGCCCGTCGGCTCAGGGAACAGAGCGAGCAGGAGAGCGGCCTGGCCGGGCGGGACATCGACCCCATGGTCTAGCCGCCGGGTGGCCCTCCGGCCGTACGGCTTGACTCGTCGGTATCTCCCTTACGGGCGAGAATGCCAGCTATGGGTACTCCAGAGGTCACCGTCGTCACCGTCGAACGGCACATCGAAGCTCCCCGCACCCGCGTCTGGGAGGCGCTCACCGATCTGCACGGGCTGCCCGGGACGCTGACCGGCGTCGAGCGGGTCGATGTGCTCACGGAGGGCCCGTTCCAGACGGGTACCCGGTGGCGTGAGACGCGGCGGATGCTCGGCAAGGAGACCACGGAGGAGCTGTACGTCACGGCCTGCGAGGCCCCGGCCCGCTATGTCGTGGAGGCCGACTCGCGGGGTACGCACTACGTCTCCGAGTTCACCATCCGCGAGACCGAGCCGGGGCGGACCCTGGTGCGGGTCGCCTTCTCGGCCCGGCCGGGGGCCGGCGGCCTCGGCGGGCTGCTCGCCAAGGCGCTCGGAGGGCTCGGGCGCAAGGCGGTGGCCAGGTCGGTCGAACGGGACCTGGCGGACCTCGCGGCGGCGGTCGAGCGGCGCTAGTCGGTCGGCGCGGCTCGGCTCGGTCGTCGGGTCGTGCCTACGGTGCTGGGGCGGTGGGCGCGGGCTCGGTCGGAAGGCGGTCGGCGCGGTGGGGCTCGGTCGCCAGGCGAGCGGTCACGGTGCCGGGCGGGCGGGCACGGCGCTACGCCGGCGGCCACGGCGCTACGCCGTGCCCAGTGAGCGGGCCGCGATCCGGTCCAGGTGCGCCCTGAAGACGTGACGCGCCTCCGGGGTGAGCGTACGCAGCGCGACCATCGCCGTGACGATCACGTCGCACAACTCCGACTCCACGTCCTGCCACGTGTGCGTGGTGCCCTTGCGGGGGTTCTGGCCGGTCGCCCCGATGAGCGCCTGCGCCGCCTCGCCGACCTCCTCCGACAGCTTCAGCATCCGCAGCAGCACGTCCTGCTCGGGCGGGCGGCCGGACGCGTCGTCGAGCCAGGTGAGCAGCCGGTCGACGGTGTCCCAGGTGTCGTCCATGGACGCGAACCTCCCCTGTTGCGTGCCCGGATGATATGCGGTGCGGGCATAGGCGCGGGCGGCGGACGGCTGACGCGCCACGGGTGGCGCAAGGTCCACGCGGCGCGGGGCACGCGGGTGTACGGGTGTGGGGCGTCCGCCCCCCGCGCTCGCCCCCGCATTCGTCCCCGTACCGAAGGAGAGACCATGACCATCCCCGTGGACCGACTCACCGACCCCGCCGTGCGCTCCTTCGTCGCCGCCGTCAACGCCGGCGACCGGCAGGCCTTCTGGGACACGCTCAGCCCGGACGCCACCATGTCCGACGACGGCTCCGACCGTGAGCTGCGTGAGTGGGCCGACCTTGAGATCTTCGCCTCGAACGGCCACATGGACGTGGAGTCCGAGCAGGCCGACGGCCGTGCCCTGATCGCCCTCTACCGCAACGACACGTGGGGCGAGATGCGGACGGCGTGGCGGTTCATGGTGGGGGAGGACGGGAAGGTGACCCGCTTCGAAACGGGCCAGGCGTAGCCCTGGCCAGTGGGGGCCCGGCCGCCCCCGACGACGCCCCCCACAACGCCCCCGGCCGACGCCCCCCCACAACGCCCCCGGCGACGCCCCGGGACGACGCCCCCGACAATGCCCCCCGGCGGGCTAGCCCCGCCCGATGTACGGCATCGTCGTCGCCATCACCGTCGCGAACTGGACGTTCGCCTCCAGCGGCAGGGCCGCCATGTGGGCCACCATCCCGGCCACGTCCGCCGCGTCCATGACCGGCTCGACCGCCAGTTGGCCGTTGGCCTGGAGGATGCCCGTCTCCATGCGGCGCGTCATGTCCGTCGCCGCGTTGCCGATGTCGATCTGGCCGCAGGCGATGCGGTACGGACGGCCGTCCAGGGACAGTGACTTCGTCAGGCCCGTCATCGCGTGCTTGGTCGCCGTGTACGCGATGGAGTGCGGGCGCGGCACATGCGCCGAGATCGAGCCGTTGTTGATGATCCGGCCACCCCGCGGCGACTGCTCCTTCATCTGGCGGTACGCCGCCTGCGCGCACAGGAACGCGCCCGTGAGGTTGACGTCCACGACCGAGCGCCACGTCTCGTAGTCCAGGTCCTCGACCGGCGTGCCGCCTCCGGCGAAACTGCCCGCGTTGTTGAACAGCAGGTCCACCCGGCCGAAGCGGTCCCGTACGGCCGCGAACAGGGCCGTCACCGCGTCGGGGGAGGTGACGTCGGTCGGGACGCACAGGGTGTCCACATCGGGCCCGGCCAGGGCCGCCGTCTCCTCCAAGGGCTCCGCGCGGCGGCCCGCCAGGGCCAGGGTCCAGCCGTCCGCGGCCAGGGCCAGCGCCACGCTCCGGCCGATGCCCGAGCCGGCCCCCGTCACCACCGCGATCCCGTGTACTGCGCTCATGAGGCCGCAGGGTACGGGAGAGTCCGGCACGCGGAACTCATGTGGCCGACATGTGGATGTTGTGCACCCGACAAGCGGTGCTACTGAGATGCCCCTGACAGCCATCGCCAGGGGAGGGGTCCATGACACCCGCATACCGGTCCAGTGCCCAGCACGCACCCGAACTCCGCGCCGCCGCCCGTCACTTCGGCCGCCGTGGCTTCCTCACCGTCACCGGGGCCGCGGCCGCGCTCGCCTTCGCGGTGAACCTGCCCGGCACCGCCCACGCCGCCGAGGTCGACGCGCGCAAGCTCGACCAGGACCCGTTCACGCTCGGCGTGGCATCCGGTGACCCGCTGCCCGACTCCGTCCTGCTGTGGACCCGCCTCGCGCCCCGCCCCTACGAGCCCGGCAGCGGCATGCCCGCCGCCCGCGTCACGGTCCGCTGGGAGCTGGCCCGCGACGAGCGGTTCACCCGGATCGTCAGACGCGGGCGGGCCACCGCCCACCCGGAGCTCGACCACAGTCTCCACGTCGAGGTGACCGGCCTGGCCCCGGACCGCGCGTACTACTACCGCTTCCGCGCCGGCGCCTGGCTCAGCCCCGCCGGCCGCACCCGCACCGCCCCGCGCCCCGGCGCCCGCGTGGGCGAGCTGAAACTGGCCGCCGTCTCCTGCCAGGCGTACCACGACGGCTACTTCACGGCGTACCGGCACCTCGCCGACGAGGACCTCGACGTGGTCTTCCACCTCGGCGACTACCTGTACGAGTACGCCGTGGGCGCCACCGGCGGCGCCCGCGCCTACACCGACCGCCGGCTGCCCGCCCACTTCAACCGCGAGACCGTCACGCTGGAGGACTACCGGCTGCGCTACGGCCTCTACAAGTCGGATGCCGACCTCCAGGCCGCCCACGCCGCGCACCCGTTCGTCGTGACCTGGGACGACCACGAGACGGAGAACAACTACGCGGGCGGGACGCCGGAGAACGACGTACCGCCCGAGGAGTTCCTGCTGCGCCGGGCCGCCGCGTACCGGGCGTACTGGGAGAACCAGCCACTGCGCGCCCCGCAGCGGCCGACCGGCCCCGACATGCGGCTCTACCGGCGGCTGCGCTTCGGACAGCTGGCCCAGTTCGACATCCTGGACACCCGCCAGTACCGCTCCAACCAGGCCTACGGCGACGGCTGGCAGACCCCGGGACCCGAGTCCGAGGACCCTTCGCGGACCATGACCGGCGCCGAGCAGGAGCGCTGGCTGCTCGACGGGTGGAAGGAGTCGGACGCGCTCTGGAACGTCGTACCGCAGCAGGTCACCTTCGCCCAGCGGCGCAACGTCCCGACCCCCGACTACAAGCTCTCCATGGACGCCTGGGACGGCTACCCCGCCTCCCGCACACGCGTCCTGGACGGGGCGGCAGCGGCGGGGATCGAAAACCTCGTCGTCCTGACGGGCGATGTGCACGTCGGGTACGCGTTCGACCTGAAGGCCGACTTCGACAACCCCGACTCCCGGGTCGTCGGCACCGAGTTCGTCGCCACGTCCATCGCCAGCGGCCGGGACGGCGCCGACAGACCCGCCAACTGGGACAACCTCACCCGCGCCAACCCGCACCTGAAGTTCTACAACGGGCGGCGCGGCTATGTGCGGATCACCCTCGACGAGCAGCGGGCGCGCGCCGACTTCCGTACGGTGTTGGCGGTGACCACGCCCGGCGCCCCGGTCACGACGGCCGCCTCGTTCGTCACCGAGGCGGGCGACCCGGGCCTGAAGCCGGCGTGACCTCGCGGTCGGCCGGGTAGCGGACGCCGATGCGGTCCCGTACCGCGTCGAGCGTCCGCATCACCGCCAGCGTGCCGTCCAGCGGCACCAGCGGCGATTCCGTCTCGCCCGCCCGCAGACACCGCATCACTTCCGCCGCCTCGTGCTGGAGGCTGTCGTGCCGCCCCGCCACGGTGAACTCCTCCGGCTCGCGCCCGTCCCGGTGCAGCACGAACCCCTCCGGACAGAAGAAGCCGCGCGGAAACTCGATCCGGCCCTCCGTCCCCGTCACCGACGCCGTGAGGGGCGTGTCGGCCACGATCGAGCAGGACAGCAGCGCGGTGGCCCCCGACTCCCAGCCCAGCAGGACACCCGTGTTCAGGTCGGCGCCCTCCGGCGACAGCAGCGCGTCGGCCTGTACGCGGTCGGGCTCGCCCAGCAGCAGGTGCGCGAACGAGACCGGATAGACGCCCAGGTCCAGCAACGCACCGCCGCCGAGGGCCGGGTCGCGCAGCCGGTGGCCGGCCTCGAAGGGGCCCGCGAGCCCGAAGTCCGCGTGGACCGACCGGATGTCACCGATCGCCCCGTCCCGCACCAGCTCCACCAGTCGCCGGATCACCGGGCCGCAGTACATCCACATGGCCTCCATCAGGAACAGCCCGCGCTCCCGGGCGAGCGCTACCAGCTCCCGCGCCTCCCGCGCGTTGAGCGTGAACGCCTTCTCGCACAGCACCGCCTTTCCCGCCTCCAGGCACAGCCTCGCCGCCGCCCGGTGCGCCGAGTGCGGCGCCGCCACGTACACGACGTCGACGTCCTCGTCCGCGGCGAGGCCCGCCCAGTCGCCGTACGCCCTCGGTATCCCGAACCGCTCGGCGAACGACCGCGCCGACGCGGCCGTACGGGAAGCCACCGCCACGACCTCGGCGTCCGCCATCCCCAGCAGATCGGTCGTGAACGACGCCGCGATGCCACCGGTCGCCAGCACGCCCCACCGCACGGGCGCGGCCCCGTCGCCCATCCCCGCCGTCCCCGCCATCCCAACCCCCAAATTGAGGTTTCAACCACTGTCGACGAGCTGAGAGCATAGGCGCGGCCCCCAGAACAGGAGACGAGATGCCGGAAAGCGGCCCGAGCACGCCAGGACACATACCGACGAAGCACTCACAGGCCGCCATACCGGCCCCCACCACGCCCACCGACCCGGCCGCGTCCACCACGCCCACCGACCGGGCCGCGTCCACCACGCCCACCGACCGGGCCGCGTCCACCACGCCCACCGACCCGGCCGCGTCCACCGACCCCGCCGGGCTCGGTGCGTCCACCGACCCCGCCGCGGCCGCCGCGTTCGCCGCGCCCGGCGGGTCGCCCGGAGCCACGCCGCCCCCCGGACCCGCGCCCCGGACGCCCACCGGCCCCGCACCCGCCACCCGGGCCCCGGCCCGCGCCGGGAAGGACGCCGCCACCCGCCGCGTCGGGCTGCTGGTCACGCTCGTGCTCGGCGGGCTGACCGCGCTGCCGCCGCTGTCCATGGACATGTACCTCCCGGCCCTCCCGGAGGTGACCCGGTCCCTGCACGCGCCCGCCGCCACCGTTCAGCTCACCCTCACCGCCTGCCTCGCCGGCATGGCGCTCGGCCAGCTCGTCGTCGGCCCGATGAGCGACAAGTGGGGGCGCCGCCGCCCGCTGCTCATCGGCATGATCGTGTACGCCGCCGCCACCGCCGTCTGCGCGCTGGCCCCCACCGTCGAACTGCTCATCGCCTTCCGGCTGCTCCAGGGCCTCGCGGGCGCGGCCGGCATCGTGATCGCCCGGGCCGTGGTGCGTGATCTGTACGACGGCGTGGAGATGGCCCGGTTCTTCTCCACCCTGATGCTGATCTCGGGCGCCGCCCCGATCATCGCGCCGGTCATCGGCGGACAGGTGCTGCGGATCACCGACTGGCGCGGCGTCTTCCACGTCCTCACCGTCGTCGGCGTGCTGCTCACGCTGGTGGTGTGGAAGTGGCTGGGGGAGACGCTCGCACCGGAGCGGCGCCACGGCGGCGGGGTCGGCGAGGCGCTGCGTACGATGCGCGGACTGCTCGCCGACCGGGTCTTCTCCGGCTACATGCTGGCCGGATCGCTCGCCTTCGCCGCGCTGTTCGCGTACGTGTCCGCCTCGCCGTTCGTGGTCCAGGAGATCTACGGCGCCTCGCCGCAGACCTTCAGCCTGCTCTTCGGGATCAATTCCATCGGCCTCGTCGCGGTCGGCCAGATCAACGGCAGGCTGCTGGTGGGCCGGGTCAGCCTGGACAAGGCGCTGGGCTTCGGGCTCGGTGTGATCACGCTGGCGGCCGGTGCGCTGCTGCTGATGACCAGCGGGGTCTTCGGCGACGTCGGCCTGGTGCCGGTCGCCGCCGGGCTGTTCGTCCTGATGTCCGCGATGGGCCTCGCGATGCCCAACACCAACGCCCAGGCCCTGATGCGCACCCCGCACGCGGCGGGCTCGGCGTCGGCGCTGCTGGGTACGTCCTCGTTCCTCATCGGCGCGGTGGCCTCACCGCTCGTCGGCATCGCGGGCGAGGCCACGGCGGTCCCGATGGCCGTGGTCCAACTGGCCTGCGCGCTGGGCGCGGTGGCCTGCTTCCTGGGCCTGTGCCGCCCGTGGCGTAGTCAGCACAGGAGTCAGCACAGGAGTCAGCACAGGCGTTAGTGCGGGAGTCAGCACAGGAGTCAGTACAGCTAGCGCCGCCGGTATCCGGTCAGGTGCACCCGGTCCCGCGTGTCCGTCCAGGGGAACAGGCCGACCCCGGCCACCTCCGCCGCCGGGAGCCGTACGTTCGCCGCGAGCGCCTCGGGCACACCGGTCGCCAGGTCGACGGCGACCGGGTCGCCCCCGCCGGCCAGGGCGTCCGCCGCGCTGCGGGCGCTGCTCGCGCCGTACGCCACGCCCGCGTCGGTGACGGTGGTCAGCGTGAGCGGCTTGGAACCGTCCGCCTCCTCGAAGCAGCGGCCGGTACGTGCGTCCAGGTCGAACGCGAGGTTCCCGGCGATCACATAGCGGCCGCCCGGCGACACCACCGCCTGCGGGTACTCGCCCGGTTCGATCGCCGGCCTACGGCACTCCGCCTTCACCAGCGGCTTCCCGGTCCGTGCGTGGTGAACCGCCCAGATGTCATGCGTGGCGGCCCGCGCCGCGCCCTTCCGCTGCTGCCAGCGGGCGAGGATGTGCCCGTACGTGACGGAGGCGGGCACCCCCGTCGCCGGGTCAGCGCCCGCCGGAGCCCGGTCGCGGCTGAACCAGCCGCCCGGCACCCAGAACCCCCGCGCGCCGCTCACCAGCAGCCCCTTCGGCGTCACCCCGCGCACGGCGGTCAGCTGCCGGCAGGCCGCGCAGCCCTTGGGGTGGCCGAGGCGCCGCGCCGGGACCGTGCTCACCTCGCCGGTGTCCGGGGCGACGACCGCGCTCCTGGTGCGGCCGTCGCTGATCAGCACGGCCGGGCCGGTGCCGGTCACTATCGGTACGTCGGCCCATGGCACCTCCACCCGTCGGCGGGCGCCGTCGGCCGCGTCGTACAGGTCGAGCGAGACCAGGCTGCCGGCGGTCGTCAGCGGGTCGTCGCCGGTCCTCCCGTACGACCACGTCACGAAGAACTGCCGGTCGTCCGTGGTGATCGCCAGCAGGCCGGGGAAGACCTCGGGATCGCCGAGCGGCCGCCACGGCGCGCCCGCCCAGCCGGGCCGGCCGGTCCGGGGGTCGAGGGTGCGCAGGCGGTACCGGGCGTCGCCGGCGCGCTCCAGGTAGGCGATCGTCCCGCTGGGGCGGGCGATGACGTACTGGGGCGACAGACCGGTCACCTCCCAGCCCCGTGAGGTGTCGTACGCGGCGGGAACGGTGAGCCGCGTGACCGGGGCGGCACGCACGCGGCCCGGCTGCCCGGTGCTCTGCCCGGTGCTCTGGCCGGTGCCACCGGCGCCACCGGTCGCATCCGTCCCACCGGTCCCGCAGGTCGCGAGCAGGACCAGCAGCGCCGAAACGGCCACGCCGGCCACCAGGGCCATGCGCACGATCCTCTGCCTCATGGTCCCCCCGTGAGCACGGCCAGTGAGCACGGCCACCGGATCAATGGTCGGCCAGCCTAGCAACTGCCCCGGGGCGCCGAGTGGTTCACGACCGCCCCCGCACCCCGCCGGGACGGCGGCCGTGAGGCCCCGGGCGGCGCCTACGATGGGGCGGGTGAACGTCTCCCTCTCCGCTTCGGAAGCCCTGCGCGGCGCCCTCGCCGGGCTGCTCGACGGGCTGCCGCCGACACAGGCCGCCCAGGCCACCGGCCGGCTGATCGCCAACTACCGGGGTACGACCCCCACCGACGCGCCCGTGCTGCGCGACCGGTCGGACGTGGCCGCGTACGCCGCGTACCGGATGCCCGCGACGTTCGAGGCGGTACGGGCGGCGCTCGCGGCGCTGCGGGACGCGGCGCCGGAGTGGGTGCCGGGCACGCACACCGACATCGGTGGCGGGACCGGGGCGGCGAGCTGGGCGGTCGCCGAGGCGTGGGAGCAGCCGGAGGCGCCGCGTACGACCGTCCTCGACTGGGCCGAGCCCGCCCTCGCGCTGGGACGGGAGCTGGCGGCCGCCTCGGGGATACCCTCCCTGCGCGCCGCCACCTGGCACCGCTCACGCATCAGTGCGGCGCTGCGGATCGAGAGCGGTGATCTCGTCACCATCTCCTACGTCCTCAAGGAGCTCACCGAGCAGGACCGTACCGCCGTCGTCACCGAGGCCGCGCGGGCCGCCCAGGCCGTCGTGATCGTCGAACCCGGCACCCCCGACGGCTACGAGCGGATCGTCGCCGCCCGCGACCGGCTCGTCGCGGCCGGCCTGCGGATCGCCGCACCCTGCCCGCACAGCGGCGCCTGCCCCATCGAGCCGGGCGCGGACTGGTGCCACTTCGCCGCCCGCGTCAGCCGCTCCTCGCTCCACCGCCAGGTCAAGGGCGGCTCGCTGGCGTACGAGGACGAGAAGTTCAGCTACGTCGTGGCGACCCGGTTCCCCGTGACGCCGGCCCCCGCCCGGGTGACCCGAAAGCCGCAGATCCGCAAGGGCCAGGTACTGCTGGAGCTGTGCACCGAGGACGACGCTCTGCGCCGTGAGACGGTGACCAAGCGGCACGGCCCGCTGTACAAGGCGGCCCGCGACGCCGCCTGGGGGGACCAGTGGCCGCCCCGCTGACGGGGTGACACCGTGCCACCGGGCGGGTGATGTCGTGCCCGTGGCAATTGCCTTCGGGGCCCGGGGGAGTTGAGGTGGGCTCGTTTCCGCCCCCCAACTCCCCTGGAGGTCCCATGCTCCGCACCCGAGTCCGGCGGCTGGCCGTCGGCGTGCTGACCGCCGCCACCGCGACGCTCACGCTCACCGCCACCGCGCACGCCGCGCCCGTCCCCACGCCCAAGGACACCAAGGAGACCAAGGAACAGGTGAAGGTCCTCAACTGGCTCGGGGTCAAGCAGACCGACACCAAGCCGGAGCGGGTCCGCGTGGGCGCCGACTGGACCGTCTACGGCCACCTGTTCGAGGACAGGAAGGGCAGGCCCGGCAAGAAGATCGGCGACGCCACGGCACACTGCAGCGCCGTCGACGTACGCCGCCACGGCATCGTCACGCTCTGCCAGCGCGTCCTGCGCACCGACGCCGGCAGCATCACCCTCACCGACACGCTGGACCGCTTCGGCCGCCCGCCACACGGCGGGAAGTCGGCCATCACCGGCGGCACGGGCGCGTACGCGGACGCCGAGGGGCAGGCCACCATCGTGCTGTACGGCAGCCACGTCACGTACCGCATCGCCCTCGACGACTGACGCCACCGGGGCGACCGAGGGACAGACAAGAGCAGAGAAGAGCAGAGAAGAGCAGAGCGGAGAGGGACCGGCCGCCCCACGCGGGCGCCGGTCCCCGACCGTCTCAGGCGCGCAGCTCCTGCGTACAGCACTTCACGCTGCCGCCGCCCTTGAGCAGCTCGCCCAGGTCCATGCCGATCGGCTCGAAACCGCGCTCGCGCAGCGGCCGGTAGAGCCCCACCGCGGCCTGCGGCAGCAGTACGTGCCGGCCGTCGCTCACCGCGTTCAGGCCGAGCGCCGCCGCGTCCTCCTCCTCGGCGATCAGCGCGTCCGGGAAGAGCCGGCGGAGCACCGCGCGGCTGCCCGGCGAGAACGCGCCCGGGTAGTACATGATCTCGTCGGCCGCCTCGTCCAGGACGCACAGCGCCGTGTCCAGGTGGTAGTAGCGCGGGTCCACCAGCTCCAGGCCGATCACCGGGCGGCCGAAGAACTCCTGCGCCTCGTCGTGCGAGAGGGGACTGGAGCGGAAGCCGCGCCCGGCCAGGATGTACGTGGCGGTGACGGCGAAGTCGCCCTCGCCCTCGTTGATGTGGTCGGGTTCGTGGACGTCGGTGAAGCCGTGCGCCCGGAACCAGTCCCGGTGCACCGCGGCCTCGGGCACGCGCTCGGCGTGGGCGAACCGGGCCAGGAGCACCCGGCCCTCGATGACGGTGGCGCCGTTGGCGGCGAACACCATGTCGGGGAGATCGATACGGGGCTCCAGCAGCTCCACGGTGTGGCCGAGGGAGCGGTAGCGGTCGCGCAGGTCTTCCCATTGGGTGAGGGCGAGCGGCAGGTCGACCGGTTTCGCGGGATCCATCCACGGGTTGATGGAGTACGTCACCTTGAAGTGCGTGGGTGGGCACATCAGGTAGCGGCGGGGTGATGCGTCACGAGGCAAAGAAGGCTCCTCACGGACGGCTGGGTGCACGGTGTGTGCGTGGATGCCATGGTGCGCCGTGCGGGGCCGTCGCGCAGTGGACCGTACGGGTGGTTCACCGCGCGTTCACGAGGCACCACCGCGAGAAGATGAGACGAAACGTCTCGCCTCGGTCCGCTGTTAGATTGACGACATGGCTGAGACCAAGGCACCCGACTCCACGCGCCGCAGCGAACGCTCCCGCCGCGCCATCTACGACGCCGCCCTCGCCCTCGTCGCCGAGGTCGGCTACGCCAAGACCACCATCGAGGGCATCGCCGCCCGCGCCGGCGTCGGCAAGCAGACCATCTACCGCTGGTGGCCCTCCAAGGCGGCCGTCCTCCTTGAGGCCTTCCTCGACCTCGGCCGGCAGGCCAACGAGGCGCTCGGCGGTGACGCCGACAGCGAGATCCCGGACACCGGCGACCTCGAAGCGGACCTCAAGTTCGTGCTGCGCGCCACGGTGGACGAGATGACCGACCCGAAGTTCGAGGCCCCCTCGCGCGCCCTCGCCGCCGAGGGCGTGGTCAACCCCGAGCTGGGTGCCCGGTTCGTGGAGCAACTGCTGGAACCGCAGCTCCAGCTGTACGCCAAGCGCCTGGCCGCCGCCCAGGAGGCGGGCCAGGTCCGCGCCGGAATCGACCTCCGTATCGCCCTGGAGCTGTTCACCGGCCCCCTCGCCCACCGCTGGCTGCTGCGCACCCAGCCGCTCAGCCATGCGTACGCGGACAGACTCGTCGAATACGCCCTGTACGGCCTCGCTCCGCGATGACCCGCCGCAGGTCGTGTCCGCGAAGTCCCCGCTGCCCTGCGGCGGACGACGCCGCTTCGCGGGCACTCCCCGGCCCCGGGCCGCGCCCCCTCGGCGAACGCCTGCGCGACCGGCGCGTGTAGCCGCTCACGCCCGGCGGCCGCTGACGCGGTGCGAATCTGCCCATACCGCCGCAAGGTGAACGGCTCGGTGGCGCCGGGGAATCGACCGCCCCACCCCGGTTGAGGACTCCGGTCACCGAGGACTCAGGATGGTGGGACCATGGCAGGGACCGCAGGGCTCGGCAGAGGTGTGAGGGGATAGATGGGCGACGGGATCGGCCGCTACCGCGGCACGGAGAGCAAACTCGCACAGTGGCTGCGCCGGCGCCCCAGGAAAACCGCCGCCGCCGACACCCCGAGCCGCGAAGATCTGCTCCTGGCCGCCGCCGCCTCGGGACTACCGCTCGCCCCCGCGGCCTATCCGGTCGGCTACCGCTGTTCCTGCGAACGCGTCGGCTGTCCCACCCCGGCCCGCCATCCCGTCTCCTTCGCCTGGCAGACCCAGTCCACCACCGACCGCGCCCAGATCGAGCGGTGGGCCCAGGGCGAGCCGCAAGCCAACTTCATCACCGCGACCGGCATGGTCCACGACGTCCTGGACGTTCCGTTGGAGGCCGGTCGCGCCGCGTTGGAGCGACTGCTCCGCGAGGGCGTCGACGTCGGTCCGGTCGCCGAGTCCGGGGCTCCCGCCACTCCGCACGACACGGGCGGAGGCGGCCGGATGCTGTTCTTCACCGCCACCCGGGGCACGCCCGAGGACGAGGACGAGTGGTGGCCGTGCGAGCTGGACTGCCACCCGGAGACGATGGACGAGCACCCGGGGCTGCGCTGGCACTGCCGCGGCTCCTACGTCCTGGTCCCGCCCGCCCGGCTCCCCGGTGAGCTGGGCGTGGACTGGGTGCGCGGCCCCGAGCACCCGCTGCCCGACCCGCTGACGCTGCTGGAGGCGCTCACCGACGCGTGCGCCCGCCACGCGGACCAGTGCGACGACCACGACCACCACACGGTGGCCTGGCCCCTCAGCCGCTGACCGGAGCCGCTGACCGGAGCCGCCGGCCGTTGACCGCCGCCGCGGCCCGCTGCCGACCGGCGCCTACGAGCCCGTCGCCGACGTCACGCCCTGCAGCCGCCCCAGGATGGTCACCTGGTCCGACGTCGCGCCGGCCGGCTTGACCAGAACCGCCTGGCTGGACACCCACTCCTTGGTGAGGGCGCTCCTGACCTCTCCGGTCATCAGCGCCCGTACCTCCTCGCTGACCTTCGGCCGGTACCCGGGAGCGGCCGTCTGCCGGTCGTAGAAGCGCGTCGCGAAGAAGACCAGCGCGCCGCCGTCCTGGGTCGTCAGCCCCAGCGGGACGTAGTCGCCGGTGTCCAGGGGCTGGTCCACGTACTGCGTGGAGAGCCCGGGCCGGAGGGCGACCTTCTGCCGCTCCTCCCGCCACAGCGAGGTGTGCGGCCCGGCGGTGAAGTGCGCCGGCTTGCCGGTCTGGAGGTACGAGGCGTACTCCTCGCTCAGGTTCTTCGGCGCGACCGCGAGCGCGGTGGAGTCCGGCTCGGCGGGCTCGGCCCATCCGTCCTGGTCGGTCTTGAACTTCGGCACCCCGTCGGCGGAGAGGATCGTCAGATACGCGACCTCCCACAGCTGGTCGGGTCCGTTGCGTACGAAGACGAGCACCCAGCGGTTGTCGTCCGCGCCCTGGTCGGCGTCCCGGTTGGAGTCGGTGTCCGCGAGGAACCAGCGCGGCCAGCCCGCCTTCTTCGGGATGGCGAACCGGGCGTCGGTGAGCTCCAGCGGCCGGTGGTCGGGGTTGCCGCCGGGGTTGGTGATGCTGCGGGACTTCAGCCCCGCCTGGTTGATCGCCCCGAGCGCGCCGGTGACCCGCCCCGCGTCGAGGGCGGGGTCGTAGGCCTTGTCGGCCGCGTTGTAGGCGTCGGTGAAATCCTTCAGCGCCCGCTCGGCCTCGGCGTTCGTCGCCGTCGGCATGACCTCAAGCTCGCCGTGCACCGTCACGCACCCGCTCGCCGTCAGCGCCAGCACCGTCGTCACGAGCGCCGTCGCCACCCGACCCAGCCTTCTCATCGGTTGCCTCGCTCCTCGACCCCCATAGGACCGTCCGAACCCTACCGGGACCGGGAAGGGCCCCGACGCCGGGCTCCTGTTCCGTCCGGCGCCGTACCCGCCGGCCGTCGCGTGCTTCAATGCCGACGTGAACGCCGATGTGAACTGTGCCTATGACGTCCTCGCCGTCTTCTGCGGACCCGATGGCCGCCACGGCAACCTCCTCGGTGTCGTACGCGACACCCGCGGCTGCCCGGACGAGGCGTCACGGCAGGCGCTCGCCAAGCAACTCGGCTTCAGCGAGACGGTGTTCGTGGACGACCCGGAGCGCGGCGTCGTGGACATCTACACGCCCGGGGTGCGCCTGCCGTTCGCCGGGCATCCGCTCGTGGGCGCGGCCTGGCTGCTCGACCTGGAGGTGGTGAACCCGCCGGCCGGCGAGGTGTGGGCGCGGCAGGACGGCGAGTTCACCTGGATCACCGCCCGCGCGCAGTGGGCGCCGCCGCGCACGCTGCGGCAGTACGGGGCGGCCGCTGAGGTCGACGCGCTGGAGGTGCCGCCGCCGGGCGAGTGGCTGTACGCGTGGGCGTGGGAGGACGAGGCGGCCGGCCGCGTACGGGCGCGGGCGTTCCCGGGGCGCGGCGACGGGATCGAGGAGGACGAGGCGACGGGCGCGGCCGCCCTGCTGCTCACCGCGCGCCTGAACCGGGCGCTGAACATCACGCAGGGCCGGGGATCGCAACTGCTGACGGCTCCCGGCCCGGACGGCACGATCGAACTCGGCGGCCGTGTACGGGAGATCAGGCGCTGAGCGGGAACTCGGCCCCCAGCTCACGGAAGACGGCCCCGTTGAAGTCGAAGGCGCGCCTGCACTCCTCGATGATCCGCTGCTTCTCCAGGTCGTCGGCGTCCACCCGGTCCAGCAGCTCCCGGTAACCGCGCTTGAACGCGGCCGGGTTGGGGATCTGCTCGAAGACGTAGAAGCGCACGCCGTCGCCCTTGCGCGCGAAGCCCCAGGTCCGCTCGGCCTTGTCGCGGATGATCTGGCCGCCCGACAGGTCGCCCAGGTACCGCGTGTAGTGGTGGGCGACGTACCCGGCCGGCCAGGCGCGGGCGCACTCCTCGACCCGGGCGGCGTACGCGGCGGTGGCGGGCAGCGGCGTCAGCCCCGCACGCCAGCCGGCGCCGCGCAGATGGGCCAGGTCCCGCTCCAGCGCGGCGGTGCGGAACAGCTCCGGCTGGATGAACGGCCCGGCGACCGGATCGTCCCGCAGCGCGTCGGCGGCTCCCTCCAGCGCCCGGTACACGAACCACAGCTGCTCGGTGTAGCGGGCGTACGCCGCCACTCCCAGCCGGCCACCGAGCAGATCGCTCATGAAGGTCGAGTTCTCCGCTTCGGTGTGCTGCTGGTGCGATGCCGTGCGGATGAGCGTCGAGAACGGGGTGACGGTGGCGCGTGCGTCCAAGGCGGGCCTCCGGGGACCGAGGGGACGGGATGTGGCAGCCGAGGCCGCCACCACCGCCGATCTTCCTGCTTAGGCTTGCCTAAGTCAATGGGTTCCCGACGGTCTGTCGGTAAAACGGTACCCGCCGCAGGCGTCAGGGCAACGTGAGGATCTCGGCACCGGTGTCCGTCACGACGAGCGTGTGCTCGAACTGCGCGGTCCGCTTGCGGTCCTTCGTCACCACCGTCCAGCCGTCGTCCCACATGTCGTACTCGTGCGTGCCCAGCGTCAGCATCGGCTCGATGGTGAACGTCATGCCGGGCTGGATGACCGTCGTCGCGTGCGGGGAGTCGTAGTGCGGGATGATCAGGCCCGAGTGGAACGACGAGTTGATCCCGTGCCCGGTGAAGTCGCGGACGACGCCGTAGCCGAAGCGCTTGGCGTACGACTCGATGACCCGGCCGATGACGTTGATCTGGCGGCCCGGCTTGACGGCCTTGATGGCGCGGTTGAGCGACTCGCGGGTCCGCTCCACGAGCAGGCGCGACTCCTCGTCGACGTCGCCGCACAGGTAGGTGGCGTTGTTGTCGCCGTGTACGCCGTTGATGTAGGCGGTGACGTCGAGATTGACGATGTCCCCGTCACGCAGGACGGTGGAGTCCGGGATGCCGTGGCAGATGACCTCGTTGACGGAGGCGCACAGCGACTTCGGAAAGCCCCGGTAGCCGAGCGTCGACGGGTACGCCCCGTGGTCGCACATGAACTCGTGCGCGACCCGGTCCAGCTCGTCCGTGGTCACGCCCGGCGCGATGTGCTTGGCGGCCTCCTCCATCGCCCGCGCGGCGATGCGGCCCGCGATGCGCATCCGCTCGATGGTGTCGGAATCCTGCACCTCCGGGCCGGTGTACGGCGTCGGGGCGGGCTTCCCCACGTACTCGGGACGGCGGATGGATCCGGGAACGGAACGGATGGGGGACAGTTCCCCAGGTACGAGCAGCGACTGGCCAGACATGTCAGCGAGTCTAACCAGGGCTGCCGGGGCACCATTGCGACAGAGGAAGGAGCCCAGGATGGCCCTGTTCAAGAGGCGCACGGTCGGCAAGCCCGGTGAGTGGTACTACTGCCTGAAGCACCGCACGGTGGAGGAGGGTCCGGAGTGCCGGGCCGCCGACCGCTTCGGCCCGTACGCCACCCGCGAGGAAGCGACCCACGCGATGGAGACGGCCCGGGAGCGCAACCTCCAGTGGGAGACCGACCCCAGGTGGCACGACACCCCACCGGACACCCCCCGCGACACGGACTGACCCCCCGCCGGGGACCGCCCCCCGCCGCCCCGCCCCGCCCTCGGACTCGGCAACCGGATTTCCACGCGGTGGGCAGCCGGGGCCGAGGCGGACGGGCTACCGGCGCGGGCGGGTCACCAGCGCGGGCAGGTCACCAGCGCGGCGGTGGCGGCGACGTCAGGTGGTCGGTGAGGCGGGAGAGGCGGTCGCGGAAGCGGCGGCCCGTGCGGGGGAGAGAGGGCAGGGTGTTCTCGCCCGCCGCCGCGCTCACCAGGTGCTGCACCACGTCGAGGTCCACGTCGTCCGCCTCCGTCACCGTCAGCGCCTCGTGCGCCAGCGCGTGCACCTCCCGGTCCCCGCCGTTCAGCGACAGCACCCGCGCCCCCGCCCGCCGTGCGTCGTGGACCCGCTCCAGCAGCGCCCCGCCCGGCCGGTCCGGCGCCACCACCAGCAGCGTCGCGCCCCGCCCGGCCGACTCCAGCCGCCCCAGGCCCACGGCGAGGTGCGCCGGGTCCGCCGGCCGCACCCGGTGCCGTACCAGCGTGGGCGCCAGCTCGGGCTGGCCCGACCACGCCGCCTCGTCCACCAAATGCGCGGCCAGGTGCCACGGCTCGTACTCCGCGGTGCCCACCAGCAGCAGCCCGCCGCCCTGCGGCACCACCGATGACCGCAGCGCCCCGGCGAACCGGCGGGCTGCCGCGGGCCACTCCGTACCGGCAAGGACCTCACGCAGCAGTGCGACTCGTACGGCGTCCATGCCGCCGCATCATGCCGCGGCGGCCGGGGCCGGGCGGGCGGATCGGTCACACGTCACCCGGACGTGGCGGCGGCACGTAGTGTCAAGACCATGACTGCTTCCACCACTTCCAAGGACCCCTGGGACCTGCCCGACGTCTCCGGCCTCGTCGTGGGCGTCCTCGGCGGCACCGGTGACCAGGGCCGGGGCCTCGCCTACCGGCTCGCCCGCGCCGGACAGAAGGTGATCATCGGCTCGCGCGCCGCCGAGCGCGCCGAGTCCGCCGCCACCGGGATCGGGCTGGGCGTCGAGGGCGCCGACAACGCCGAGTGCGCGCGCCGCAGCGACATCGTGATCGTCGCCGTGCCGTGGGACGGGCACGCCAGGACCCTTGAGTCGCTGCGCGAGGAACTGCGCGGCAAGCTCGTGATCGACTGTGTGAACCCGCTCGGCTTCGACAAGAAGGGCGCCTACGCCCTCAAGCCCGAGGAGGGCAGCGCCGCCGAACAGGCCGCCGCCCTGCTGCCGGACTCCCGCGTGACCGCCGCCTTCCACCACCTGTCCGCCGTGCTCCTCCAGGACGCGACGATCGACGCGATCGACACGGACGTGATGGTGCTGGGCGAGTCCCGCGCGGACACCGATCTCGTGCAGGCCCTGGCCGCCCGTATCCCGGGCATGCGCGGCGTCTTCGCGGGACGGCTGCGCAACGCGCACCAGGTGGAGTCGCTGGTCGCCAACCTGATCTCGGTCAACCGCCGGTACAAGGCGCACGCCGGGCTGCGCGTGACCGACGTCTAGCTCGGGTCGGGCATGGGGGACACTGGACGGGCACGTTTCACGCCGTACCCGGACAGGAGCCCACCCCCATGCCCCGCCTCGCTCTGTACGCCCTCGTCGTCTGCGTCCTCGCCGTCACCGCGGCCGTGGTCTCCTTCGTCCAGGGCACCTGGCTCGGCATCGTGTGGGTGCTGCTGGCCGGCGTCTCCTCGAACATGGCGTGGTACTACCACCGCCGCGGGACGAACGTCACCCGCTGACGATCTCCTGGCAGGTCGCGCTCTGCTCCTGCCAGAAGAGGTACAGGTCCCACCCGCAGTACGTCTCCAACTGCGCGATGCCCAGGCCCTCCATGACCGTGTGCACCAGCGCGAAGAAGGCGTCCCGCACTCCGGGGACGAAGAAGAGGAAGGCGAAGACGGCCAGCAGGCCGTAGGCGGCGTACGGCTGGATCTGCCGGCGGATCTTGTACGAGAGCCACGGCTCGATCACGCCGTAACCGTCCAGGCCGGGCACCGGCAGGAAGTTCAGGATCACCGCCGACACCTCCAGCAGCGCCAGGAACGCGAGCGCGAAGCGGAACGACACCGGTACGCCGTCCAGCACGCCCAGCCAGAACGGCGCGGTGAACAGGACCACGCAGACGGCGTTCGTCAGCGGACCGGCCGCCGAGACCAGACTGCGCTTGACGCGGCTGCGGATACGGTCCTGCTCGATGAAGACCGCGCCGCCCGGCAGACCGAGACCACCGAGGATGACGAACACGACCGGCAGCACGATGCTCAGCAACGGGTGCGTGTACTTCAGCGGGTTGAGGGTCAGATAGCCCTTCGCGCCGATCGTGATGTCACCGCCGTGGTGGGCGGTGCGGGCGTGCGCGTACTCGTGCAGGCACAGCGAGACGATCCAGCCGGACGTCACGAACAGGAAGACGGCCAGGCCGAGGTTGGCCGAGAAGCCCGTCCACACCGCCCATCCGGTGACCACCATGATCGCGGCGATCCCGAGGAAGACCGGGCTGACCGTCCGGTCGCTGTGGCGGGTGGTGGCGGTGGCCATGGCGGCTCCTGAGGCTGGCGGGCTGCTGTGCCACACGACCGTATCGGACCGCCGGGACAACGCCCCGGGCGGGCGGACGGGTTCCAGGAGCGGCCGGGAAGGACATGCGAAGGACACGGGAAGGGCAAAGGGCCGGTGCGCGGGTGCGCACCAGCCCGAGGCGGGTCCTCGGTGGGAAGGGGCGGCCGGGCGGCCGGGCGATCGACGGCCCGGGCGCACCTGGCGCGGAGGGTGTACGACGTCGTACCCGGCGACGGTGGCGGACCCGGCGGACCGGGCGGACCGGGCGGACCGGGCGGACCGGGCGGATCCGGTGGACCCGGCGGACCCGGCGGACCAGGCGGACCCGGTGTCGGGTACGACCGGATCACGACCGGGTCACCGGCAGCCTGGTGGAGCTGACCCGGCGAGGGTCAGGAGGAGGCCGCGCCGGTGGCGTAGTCGCCGAAGCCGACCCAGTCGAGCATCACGCACGGCTCGTCGCCGACCACCCAGGCGTCGTGCCCGGGCGCGACCTGGACGAAGTCGCCGGGTCCCGCCTCGCCCTCGGTGCCGTCGTCCATGACGATCTTCATCCGGCCGCTGAGGACGTAACCCGTGTGAGCCGCCTGGCAGCTGTCCGTGCCGGCGATGGGCTTGACGTGCTTGGACCACTGCCAACCCGGCTCGAAGACTGCCCGGCCGACCGGTCCCTGGTCCGTGTTGAGCAGATCGAGCCTGCCCTTGCCCTCCTCGAAGGGACGGGTCTCATCCGCGGATTCGAAGCTTCTGCGCACGATCGTGGCCATGATCTACGCCTCCTGACGGAGAAGTGTGTGGAGAGCCTCCGAGTCCTCTTCCAGGCTACGCCCGGAGCCGGACCGGGCCACGGGAAAGCCCGACAGCCCGCCGATGGGGGAAGTCGGCGGGCTGTCGTCCGTACCGGGAGTGGCTAGTGGAAGGTGTGCTCTTCCTGCGGGAACGTTCCGCCGACCACGTCGTCGGCGAACGCCCGCGCCGCGTCGCCCAGCGTCCGGCGGAGGTCGGCGTACTGCTTGGTGAAGCGCGGGACCTTGCCGCCGGTCAGGCCCGCCATGTCGGTCCACACGAGCACCTGCGCGTCGGTGTCGGGGCCGGCACCGATGCCGATGGTCGGGATGTGCAGCGAGCGGGTCACCTCGGCGGCCAGTTCGGCGGGGACGAGCTCCAGGACGACCGCGAAGGCGCCCGCGTCCTGCGCGGCCTTGGCGTCGCGCAGCAGCCGGTGGGCGGCCTCGTCGCCGCGGCCCTGGACCCGGTAGCCCATGGTGTTGACGGACTGCGGGGTCAGCCCCAGGTGCGACATGACGGGGATGCCGGCCTGGACGAGCATCTCGGTCTGGGGCAGCGAACGCTCGCCGCCCTCCAGCTTGACCGCGCCGACGCCCGCTTCCTTGACCAGCCGCGTGGCGGACCGCAGGGCCTGCACGGGCCCTTCCTGGTACGAGCCGAAGGGCAGGTCGCCGACGACGAGGGCGCGCCTGGTGCCCCGCACGACGGCGGCGGACAGGATGAGGACCTCGTCGAGCGTGACCGGCACGGTGGACTCGTAGCCGAGGTGGCAGTTGCCCATCGAGTCGCCGACCAGCATGACCGGGATGCCGGCCTCGTCGAAGACGGACGCGGTCATCGCGTCGTACGCGGTGAGCATGGGCCACTTCTCGCCGCGCTCCTTGGCGGCGGCGATGTCATGGACGGTGATGCGGCGAGTCCCCTTGCCGCCGTACAGCGCCTTGCCGCTGTCGGCGGGCTGCTTCGGGGCAGCCTGAAGCGTCATGGAAACGGCTCCTTCGTCATCTCGAGGCGCCCTCACGGCGTCCCCGGACCACGTCCATGGTGGCACTTCGTGCCGCGCGGGGGGAAGTGGGACGGGCAAGACCCGGCCACCGGCCGCCGGCCGTCGTTTGTGCGCGTTTCGTCACAGCGGCCGCCTCACCCGTAACCCCAGGAACCCGCCGCGCCGCCGCGTCGTCCTCGTGGCAGTACGGCCGTCCCGCGATCCCCTAGTGTCGGGGACCGGCACGGCGTGTACGGCACAGCACGACAGGCAAGGCAGCAGTGAGTGAGGACGGCGGCATGGCGCGGGTGGACGTGACGGAGACGGGGAACGGCGGCGCACAGGGGCAGCGCACCGGATCCCGGGTCCGGTCGGTGGTCGACCGCTGGCGTGACGATCCGGGTATCTGGCGGCGTGGCCTGCTCCTCGCGGGCTGCGCCATGCTGGTGACGCTGCTGATGATCTTCCACGCCGAGATCCCGAACGCGATCGGCAACCTGGGCAGCCTGACGGAGACGTTCCTGCCGTGGCTCGGCGTCCTCGTCGTGGTGATCGCGGCGGCGGCGCTGCTGCGCCGTTCGGCCACCGCGCTGATCGCGGCCCTGCTGCCCGGCGTGGTCTGGCTGAACCTCTTCGGCGGCCTCGTCACCGACAAGTCCGGCTCCGGGGGCGACCTGATGGTCGTCACGCACAACGTCAACGCCGACAACCCCGACCCCGAGGGCACCGCCCGCCAGGTCGCCGGCTCGGGGGCGGACATCGTGGCGCTGGAGGAGCTGAAGCCGGGGATGGTCCCGGTGTACGAACAGGCGCTGGCCGACACCTACCCGTACCACTCCGTGCAGGGCACGGTGGGCCTGTGGAGCAAGTACCCCATGAGCGGCAGCCGGCCCGTGGACATCCGGCTGGGCTGGACCCGGGCGATGCGCGCCACCGTCACCGCGCCCAAGGGCGAGGTGGCCGTCTACGTCGCCCACCTGCCGTCGGTGCGGGTCAAGCTGAACGCCGGGTTCACCGCCAACCAGCGCGACGACAGCGCCGACGCGCTCGGCGAGGCCATCGCCCGCGAGGACCTGGACAAGGTGATCCTCCTCGGCGACCTCAACGGCACGATGAACGACCGGTCGCTCAACGCCGTGACGTCCCAGATGCGCTCCACACAGGGCGCGGCCGGTGACGGCATGGGGTTCAGCTGGCCGGCCGCGTTCCCGCTGGCGCGGATCGACCAGATCATGGTCAAGGGCGTCGAGCCGGTCGCGTCGTGGACGCTGCCGGAGACGGACAGCGACCACCTGCCGATCGCGGCGCGCGTCACCCTCTGAGCCTTCGAATCAGGAGATCTGACGGCAATCTTCCGTTCACCGCGGGGAACAATCGGCGTGACACCCTTTGTTCAGTAAGGGAACTTAGTAAGGGATCTCCAGCACGTCACGTCTCGAAAGGCCTGCCCTCATGCCCCTGGCGCTGCTCGCGCTCGCTGTGTCCGCCTTCGGCATCGGCACGACCGAATTCGTGATGATGGGCCTCCTGCCCAACGTCGCGGACGACCTGCACACCTCCGTCCCCACCGCCGGGTACCTGGTCTCGGCGTATGCGATCGGCGTCGTCATCGGCGCCCCGCTGCTCACCGCCTTCGGCTCCCGCGTCCCGCGCAAGCGGATGCTCCTGCTGCTGATGGCGCTGTTCACCGTGGGCAACCTCGCCTCCGCCCTCGCGCCCGGCTTCGGCTCCCTCCTCGCCGCCCGCGTGCTCGCCGGACTGCCGCACGGCGCGTTCTTCGGCGTCGGCGCGGTCGTCGCCTCCCGCCTGGTCAGTGAGGGGCGGCAGGCGCGCGCGGTCGCCACGATGTTCCTCGGCCTGACCGTCGCCAACATCGTGGGCGTCCCCGCCGCGACCCTGCTGGGCCAGCACCTCGGCTGGCGCGCCACGTTCCTGGTGGTCACGGTGATCGGCCTCCTCGCCATGGCCGCGCTCGCCCGGCTCATCCCCCACGTACCCCTCGACGCGCACCAGAGCGTCGGCCGCGAACTGCGGGCCCTCCTCGACCGCCAGGTGTGGCTCGGCCTGCTGACGGCCGTCTTCGGCTTTGCGGGCGTCTTCGCCGTCTACTCGTACCTCGCCTCGATGACCACGGAGGTCATGGGCTTCGGCGAATCGTCCGTCACCCTGGTCCTCGCCCTCTTCGGCATCGGCATGACCCTCGGCGCACTCGCCGCCGGCCCGCTCACCGACCGCGCGCTGCGCCCCACGCTGTACGGGTCGCTCGCCGCCCTCGCGCTGGTGCTGGTCGCCTTCCGCTTCACCGCGCACGTGCAGTGGGCCGCCCTGGTGACGGTCGTCGTGCTCGGCGCGGTCGGGTTCATGACGACCACGCCGCTCCAGATGCTGGTCATGAACAAGGCCCGGCACGCCCCCACCCTGGCCTCGGCCTCCAACCACTCGGCGTTCAACCTCGCCAACGCGGGCGGCGCCTGGCTCGGCGGCGTCGCCATCGCGGCCGGCTGGGGCTGGACCTCGCCGACGCTGGTCGGGGCGGCGCTGGCGGTGGCGGGCCTGGCCATCGCGGTGACCGCCGGGCTCATGGACCGTACGGCGAAGGGGACCTCCCGCGTCGTGGCGGGAAGCCCCCGGTCGCAGCGGCGCGTCAGCTCGTCGTCTCGCGCCAGCGGTTCGTGATCGGCAGGCGCCGGTCCTTGCCGAAGCCCTTGGCCGAGATCTTGGTGCCCGGCGGGTACTGGCGCCGCTTGTACTCCGCGGCGTCCACCAACCGCAGCGTCCTGGCCACCAGCTCCTCGTCGTAACCGGCGGCGACGATCGCCTCCTTGCCCTGGTCGCGGTCGACGTACAGCTCCAGGATCCGGTCCAGGACGTCGTAGTCGGGCAGCGAGTCCGTGTCCACCTGGCCCGGGCGCAGCTCCGCGCTCGGGGGCTTGGACAGGGAGTTCTCCGGGATGGGCGGCGTCTGGCCGCGCTCCTCGGCGGCGCGGTTGCGCCACCTCGCCAGCCGGAACACCGACGTCTTGTACACGTCCTTGATCGGCCCGTACGCGCCGACCGAGTCGCCGTACAGCGTCGAATAGCCCACCGCCAGCTCGGACTTGTTGCCCGGCGCGAGCACGATGTGGCCCTCCTGGTTGGAGATCGCCATCAGCATCGTGCCGCGCAGCCGCGACTGGAGGTTCTCCTCCGCGAGGCCCGTCAGGTTCAGCGCGCCCATGTACGCGTCGAACATCGGCTCGATCGGTACGGTGCGGAAGTTCAGCCCGGTACGGCGGGCCAGCTCGGCCGCGTCGCCCTTGGAGTGCTCGGAGCTGTACTTGGACGGCATCGACACGCCGTACACGTTCCGCGCGCCCAGCGCGTCGCAGGCGATCGCGGCCACGAGCGCCGAGTCGATGCCACCGGACAGGCCGATCAGCACCGAACGGAAACCATTCTTCGCGGCGTACGCGCGCAGGCCCACGACCAGCGCGGTGTACACCTCCTCGTCGTCGTCGAGGCGCTCCGCGTACCCGCCGGTCAGCTCCGGCTCGTACGCGGGCAGCGGCTCCTCGGAGAGGACGACCCGCTCGATCGTCAGCCCGTCGTCCACCGTGCCTTCCGGGGCGTCGGGGGACGCGGCCGGCAGGTCGAGGTCCAGGATCACGCTGCCCTCGGAGAACTGCGGGGCACGGGCCACGACCTCACCATTGGCGTCCACGACGATCGAGTCGCCGTCGAAGACCAGCTCGTCCTGGCCGCCGATCATCGCCAGGTAGGCGAGGGTGCAGCCCGCCTCCTGCGCCCGCTTGCGCACCAGCTCAAGGCGGACGTCGTCCTTGTTCTGCTCGTACGGCGAGGCGTTGACCGACAGCAGCAGCCCGGCGCGCGCGCTGCGGGCGGCCGGGACGCGGCCGCCCTCCTGCCACAGGTCCTCGCAGATGGCGAGCGCGACATCGACGCCGTGGACCCGTACGACGGGCAGGGTGTCGCCGGGCACGAAGTACCGGAACTCGTCGAAGACCCCGTAGTTCGGCAGGTGGTGCTTGGCGAACGACAGGACCACCTCGCCGCCGTACAGCACGGCGGCGGCGTTCTGCGGCGCGCCGGCGGGCTGGCCGAACCGGGGCTGGGCCTTCTCGGAGCGGTCCAGGTAGCCGACGACGACCGGGAGGCCCCCGAAGCCCTCCTCGGCCAGGCGCGCGGCGAGCGAGCGCAGCGCCGCGCGGGACGCCTCCACGAAGGACTGCCGCAGGGCCAGGTCCTCGACGGGGTAACCGGTCAGCACCATCTCGGGGAACGCGACGAGGTGCGCCCCCTGCTCGGCGGAGTGCCGGGTCCAGTGCACGACCGCCTCGGCGTTCGCGGCGAGATCGCCGACGGTCGAGTCGATCTGATTCAGAGCGAGGCGTAGTTGAGGCACGCGCTCAGTGTAATCGTCAGAGCGACACGATGCCTCGGGGCCCTTCGGGCGCCGCTCCGTGGCAGGCTGGCGTGCGGGGGAGAGCTACCAGTGAGCAGGGGGAGAGACGGTGGGCTGTGGACAGGTGGGGATACGGCGCGGGGCGGCGCGGGCCGGGGTGAGGGACGGGACGGGGGCCGGGGTGACAGGCGGGGTGAGGGCCGGGATGGCGGCCGGGGTGACAGACGGGATGGCGGCCGGGGTGGGGGTCGGGACGGGGGCCGGGGTGCGGGTCGGTGGAGTGCCGCACCACGTGACCGTCGAGGGCAGCGGCCCCGTGTGCGTCCTGAGCGCCGGGCTCGCGATGAGCTGGTTCGACTGGGACCCCGTCGTCCCGCTGCTGGCCCCGCACCGCACCGTCGTCCGCTTCGACCGCCCCGGCCACGGACTGAGCGGCCCGGCCGCCGTGGCGCCGTCCGCCGCCGGTGAGGCCCACCGCATCGCGGGGCTGCTGGACGCGCTCGGGCTCGGCGGTGCGCCGGTCACCGTCGTCGGGCACTCCATCGCCGGGTTCCACGCCGAGGCGTTCGCCCGGCTGTACCCCGACCGCACGGCCGGGGTCGTCCTCGTGGACGCGTCCGTCGAGGAGCACGCGCGCGTACCGGCCGCCCCCGCGGTCCGCACCGCGCTCGCCCGCGCCCTCGGCGCCGCGCTCACCGCCGTCGGGGCGCCCGCCGCGCTCGGCCCGCTCACCCGCCGCGCCGCGGTCCGCCTCTCCCGGCACGGCCACGCCCCGGACCCGGCCCCCGCCGCGCTCGTACGCCGCTGCTACGCCACGTCCCGCGTCTTTCGGGGCGCCCTCCTGGAGAACACCCACTACCGGGCCGTCGCCGCCGAGACCCTCGCCCTCCGCGACCGCCACCCGCTCCCGCCGGGCCTGCCCGTCACCGTGCTCGCCGCGCCCACGTCCGCCCGGTGGACCGCCCGCCAGCAGGCCCTGGCGGACCGGCTCGGCGCCCGCTTCGCGGCCGTTCCGGGCGCGGGCCACCTCGTCATGCTCGACCGGCCGGACGCGATAGCCGACGCCGTACTGGGCGCGCCGGACGCACCAAGGGCGTGACACACCAAGGGCGTGACGCGGCACCGCGTCACGCCCTTGCTCCCCGGGTCTCCCGGGACCAGCGGCCGTTACGGCGCGTACACCCGCTCCGCGAACTCCGCGACCTGCCGGTCCGACAGGTGACGGGCGAGGTCGGCCTCGCTGATCATGCCGACCAGGCGCTTGTTCTCGATCACGGGGAGCCGGCGGATCTGGTGGTCCTTCATCATCTGGAGGACCTCGGTCACATCCGCGTCGGCGTCGATCCAGCGCGGCGTACCCTTCGCCATGTCACCGGCCTTGACCTGCGACGGGTCGTGGCCCATGGCCACGCAGCCGACGACGATGTCGCGGTCGGTGAGAATGCCGCAGAGCCGCTCGTTCTCGTCCGCGATGGGCAGTGCGCCCACGTTGAGGTCGCGCATCATCTGCGCGGCCCGGTCGAGGGTCTCGTGTGCGGGGAGCCACTGGGCTCCCGGGTGCATGATGTCCTTGGCGGTGGTCATGGGGTGTTTGCCTCCGAAAAACGCCGTACGACGCCCTGTGTCGGTCCCCGAGCGCCTCCATTCTCATCGCGCCCCCACCACCCCGCGACCGCTGTACGGCCATACGGCCGCGCCGGGGAGGTTCCCGGCGCGGCCGTGGCGACGCGCACGCGGCCTACGGCTTCGCGCCGCGCTTCTTCAGCAGGTCGGCCATGAGCAGGATCTCCGACTCCTGGGCGTCGACCATGCCCTGCGCCAGCCGCCGTTCGACGCCGACCTCGCACCTCTCGACGCAGCCACGCGCCATGTGCACACCGCCCTTGTGGTGCTCAGTCATCAGCCGCAGGTACGTGATCTCCGCCTGCGTGCCGCTCGCGGCCCGCAAGGCGTCCAGCTGCGCCGCCGTGGCCATGCCCGGCATCAGCGCGCCGCCGCCGGCCGGGGCCGCGTGGTGGGACGGCGTACCCATCCACGCCATCGGCTCGCGGTCCGGCGCGACCTTCGGCAGGCCCCACAGGTCGAGCCATCCCAGCATCATGCCGCGCTGGTTGGCCTGGGTGTTGGCGATGTCGTACGCCAGCCGGCGCACCTCCTCGTCCCGCGTGCGGTCCCGCACGATGAACGACATCTCCACCGCCTGCTGGTGGTGCACCGCCATGTCCCGGGCGAACCCGGCATCCGCCGAATCCGCCGCCGGCGTGGGGGCGGCGGGAGACTCCGAGCCCCCGCCGCCCGCCGAGGCGACCGTCGCCGCCCCGGCGAAGAGCAGCGCGAGCACCACGGCGGTGACCGCCGCCCAGTGCGTACGGGTCACTGCTCGCCCATCCCGTTGGTGCACGCGGCACCGGGCTCGGGCGTCTGCGGACCCTGTACGTACTTGGTGAAGAAGGCGTCCACTCGCGGGTCGTCGGCGCCGTCCACGGTGACCTGCTTGCCCCAGGCGCTCAGCATGATCGGCCCGGCCTGCTCCTTGACCGGGCTCATGAAGGAGTACGAGGTCTTCCCGACCTTCTCCTCAAGCTTCTTCACGTCGGCGGCGGGGGCCTTGTCGTTGTACGTCACCCACACCGCGCCGTGCTCCAGCGAGTGAACGGCGTTCACCTCGGGGACCGGCTTCTTGTAGACGTTCCGGTCGCAGTTCATCCACACCTGGTGGTGGTCACCGCCGACCGGGGGCTTCATCGGGTACGTCACGGGCGTCGTGACGTGGTTGCGGCCCAGCTTCTTCGCGTCCCAGGACTTCTCGTCCTGGATCGGCGCCTTCGCCGCGGCCTCCTGCTGCTCCTGCTCCTCGTTCTCCTTGGTGAGCACGTACCCGCCGAAGCCGACGAGACCGGCGACCACGACCGTGCTCAGGGTGATGGTGATGATGCGGTTGCGGCGCTCGCGGGCCTTCTCGGCGCGGCGCATCTCCTCTATTCGGGCCCGGCGGTCGGCGGTGGAGGATCGGTTGGCGGCCATGGTGATCGATGTCCTTCGTCAGTGGTGGGGAGTGGGGAGTCGGGTTCGTGGTTCGGAAAGGACCCGGCCTAGGTCCGCAGAACCTGAAGGACATGGAGATCCGGCGCCCGCGGCCGCGCCCCGGAGCCGGCCGGCCGGCTGACGGTGGCGTCCGGCGCGGCCGGCCGCACGAGCCCGTCCGTGTGCGGGGGCGGGTCGAGCGGTGGGGCGGTGAGGACGGCGGGGGTGAGGTACGGGAAGAGCCGGCAGTCGCCCCGGTCGTAGGGGCACGTGTACTCGGGGTACCCCGAGGCGTGCTCCGTGGCCCCGGCGGCGAGCGTCATCCCGCGCGCGTGGGCGTCCTGCGGGGGCACCGGGGGAGGGGCGTGTGTGGTGCCGTGCGGGACGAGACAGACGAAGAGCGCGGCGAACAGCGTCGCCACGGCGCTCACCCGCGCCATGGGACGCACGATGCGTATGAGCCCCAGGCCCCCCATGGGCGCAGATGGTAATCGCCGCACGCCCGATCAGCTATCGCCACCGTCACGGCCGCCCCCGGCCGTCAGGCCTCCGCCCGCCCCTCACCGCCCTGCGCGCCCTGCCCGCTGTGCCCGGCCGTCACGCCTGCACCCGCCCCTCACCGCCCCGCGCGCTGCCCGCCGTGCCTCGCGTGGCCGTCCGACATGCTGAGCGCCAGCAGCGCCACGTCGTCGGCGACCTCGCCCGCGTACGACGACAGGTCACGCCACACCGCGCGGACCAGCTCCACGGGCGCGCCCGGCCGGACCCGCTCCGCCAGCGGGTAAAACGCGCCCGTCGCGTCCCGCGCCTCCGTCACCCCGTCCGTGTGCGCCAGCAGGACGTCCGCCGGCCGCAGCGGTACCGTCACCGCCTCCGGCGGCCGGAACTCCGCGAGCCCCAGCCCCAGCGGCGAACCCGGCTCCAGCTCCACCTCCCGCGTCCCGTCGCCGCCCACCAGCAGCGGCGCCGGATGGCCGCAGCTCAGCACCCGTACCGTCGAACCGTCCGGCGGGAACTCCAGGAGCACCGCCGTCGCGAACACCTCCGCGTCCCCCCGGTTCCCGCAGTCCACCACCAGCCGCCGGTCCAGCCGCGCGGCCACGCCCGCGAGTTCCGGCTCGTCGAGGACCGCCTCGCGGAACGTGCCCAGCAGCGCCGCCACCGTGCCGACCGCCGCCAGACCGTGCCCCTGCACGTCCGCCACGATCGCCCGCACCCCGAACGGGCCCGCCTGGACGTCGTACAGATCACCGCCCACCAGCGCCCCCCGCTCGGCTGCCCGGTACAGCGCGCCGCACCGCACCGGACCCACCCGTTCGGGGAGCGGCGGCAGGACGGCCAGCTGCGCGGCCTCGGCGAGCGTACGGACCGACACCAGCTGGGCGTCCCGGCGCACCCGCAGCCACGCCAGCCCGACGCTGACCACGCCGATGAGCCCGAACGCGAGCAGGTCACCGTGGGTGACGTCGTCGGCCCGGATCGCGGGGAAGAGCAGCAGTCCGAACATGGCGCTCGTCACCAGGGCGGTGCCGACGAACCCGTACACCAGAGACGTGAGCGGCGGCACCACGGCGAACAGGAAGCCGAGCTGCACGCTCCTGGGCGTATACAGCTGGACGATCACGAGCAGGATCACCGTCAGCCACGGGAGCAGGCGCAGCCACGCCGGCGGCCGACCGGTGCCGGGCAGCTCCTGGGCGCCACGGTCCATGCCACCAGTCTGCGAGGCCTGCGTTACCTACGCCACAGACCTCCAGGCACTATGGGTTCGCAACGTGCACGTAACCGTGTGGTGGCATGCTGGCCTGATCAGCGAGGATGGGTGTGGAAATGGACAAGCAGCAGGAATTTGTGCTCCGTACGCTCGAGGAGCGCGACATCCGCTTCGTGCGCCTGTGGTTCACGGACGTGCTCGGTTTCCTGAAGTCGGTCGCGGTGGCGCCCGCCGAGCTGGAGCAGGCCTTCGACGAGGGCATCGGCTTCGACGGCTCGGCGATCGAGGGCTTCGCCCGGGTGTACGAGTCGGACATGATCGCCAAGCCTGATCCGGCCACTTTCCAGATCCTGCCGTGGCGCGCTGAGGCTCCGGGCACGGCCCGGATGTTCTGCGACATCCTGATGCCCGACGGCTCGCCCTCCTTCGCCGACCCGCGCTACGTCCTCAAGCGCATCCTGGCCAAGACCTCGGACCTGGGCTTCACCTTCTACACCCACCCCGAGATCGAGTTCTTCCTGCTGAAGGACAAGCCGCTGGACGGTTCGCGCCCGACCCCGGCCGACAACTCCGGCTACTTCGACCACACCCCGCAGAACGTGGGCATGGACTTCCGCCGCCAGGCGATCACCATGCTCGAATCGATGGGCATCTCGGTCGAGTTCAGCCACCACGAGGGCGCGCCGGGCCAGCAGGAGATCGATCTCCGCTACGCCGACGCCCTGTCGACCGCCGACAACATCATGACGTTCCGCCTGGTCATGAAGCAGGTCGCGCTGGAGCAGGGCGTGCAGGCCACCTTCATGCCCAAGCCGTTCTCGGATTACCCGGGCTCCGGCATGCACACCCACCTCTCCCTCTTCGAAGGCGACCGGAACGCCTTCTACGAGTCGGGCGCCGAGTACCAGCTCTCCAAGGTCGGCCGCTCCTTCATCGCCGGCCTCCTGCGGCACGCCGCCGAGATCTCGGCCGTCACCAACCAGTGGGTCAACTCCTACAAGCGCATCTGGGGCGGCTCGACCCGCACCGCCGGCTCGGGCGGCGAGGCCCCCTCGTACATCTGCTGGGGCCACAACAACCGCTCGGCGCTGATCCGCGTCCCCATGTACAAGCCGGGCAAGACGGGCTCCGCCCGCGTCGAGGTCCGCTCCATCGACTCGGGCGCCAACCCGTACCTGACGTACGCGGTCCTCCTCGCCGCCGGCCTCAAGGGCATCGAGGAGGGCTACGAACTCCCGGCCGGCGCGGACGACGACGTATGGGCCCTCTCGGACGCCGAACGCCGCGCGATGGGCATCGAACCGCTCCCGCAGAACCTGGGCGAGGCGATCTCCCTGATGGAGCGCAGCGAACTGGTCGCCGAAACTCTCGGCGAGCACGTCTTCGACTTCTTCCTGCGCAACAAGAAGCAGGAGTGGGAGGAGTACCGCTCCGAGGTCACCGCCTTCGAGCTCCGCAAGAACCTGCCGGTCCTCTAAGCGCAGGTCAGGACAGGTTTCCCACCGATTCGACGGATGGGGCCGACAGTCGCGAACCGTCGGCCCCATCGCGGCTCACTGCCCCTGGGCCGTCTCTGGGCCGTCCGGCGTCGGATCGGCGCCCTCGTACAGGCCGTCCACCGCCTTCCGGGCCCGTGCGTCGCTGCTCGGCATGAGGTGCGTATAGACCCGGAGCGTGAACCCCGGATCGTTGTGTCCGAGGTAGTGGCTAAGTGCCTTGATGTTCTCGCCGGCGTCCAGTAGGACCGAGGCGTAGAAGTGCCTTAGCGCGTGCATGCCGTGTTCGCGGGCGGCCTGGTGGCGCTGGCCGGGCCTTGGCTCCGGGATCACCCCCGCGGTGACGAGAGCAGGCTTCCACACCCGGTCGTTGAAGTCGGTACGCCGAACCGCACCCGCGCCATCGAGACGGGTGAACAGCAGCCGCTTCGTGACTGGCGGACCATCCACCCGAAGCCAGGGCAGGGTGATCTCTACCGGGGGAAACGCCTCCATATGCTGTTTGAGGATTTGGGCCACGCGATCCGGCAAGGGAACGTCTCGGATCTTGTTCCGCTTCGGCGGGGCGAACACAAGACCCTCTTTCGTCACCTTCACCTGATTCACGATGTGCAGCCATCCGGAGTCGAAGCCGACCTCATCGACTGGTAAGCCGAAGATTTCCCCTTGTCGGAGTCCGCATCCGCCTCCGAGGTCGACTGTCGCGCGGTAGCGCTCTGGCAGTGCCGCCCGCACGGCGAAGACGCGCTCTGCGCTCCACGGCACAACGCGACCACTTCCCGCAGCAGGCGGGCGCACCGATTGCGCGTGGCAGGGGTTCTTCGACAGGTGGCCATCGTCGACGGCCGCGTTGAGGACCGTCGATACGTTGTTATAGATCACACGCCGATACGAGGACGCCGGGACGGCCCGTTCCAATTCGCTGAGCCAATCCCGGATGTGTTCCGGCTTGAACGAGCCGAGCGGTCGCGGCCCCAGATAGGGGATCGCGTGGCCGCGGATCGCGGACTCTACCGACTCCCGGGTGGTCATGTCGGTGGTCTGCGTGTTCAGCCACTTCTCGGCGTACTGCCGGAACGTCACTCGGCTGGCAGCAGGGTCCACGTACTGCCCCCGAGACATGTCCGCCTCGATGTGGGCAAGCCACTGGTCAGCCAGTCGCTTCTGTCCGTCGGGGAATGACTTGCTCTTCTCGGTGCCGTCCGGGCCGATGTAGCGAGCTCGGTAGCGCAGGCCGGCGCCGTAGCGCTCAGTCCGTACGCGGCGGGGCTTTCCGTTGGAGTTGGTTTCCGTCTTGTACCAGCGGTCTTGGATGTGGCCTGCCATGCGGCGGCGATCCTCTCTCGACATACAGCAGGGAGAGCCGCTGGGCAGCGGCTCTCCCTGCTGGTTCTCGTGGTGTTCGGCTAGGCGGCGTTCCGGTCGGCGCTCTTGCGCTCGGTGACGTAGGCGCGGACGTCGGCGGGGTCGTAGCGCAGGTGCTTGCCGATGCGGAAGCCGGGCGGGCCGGTCCGCTTCTTGCGCCACTGGTAGACGGTTTCGACGGGGACGCCGAAGATCTCGGCGATGTCGTCGGGGGTGAGGTACCGGTCGGGCAGTCCTCCTCGGAGAGTGGCGCGGGGGTCGGGGTCTGTCGGTTTTGCCATAGGGACTCCAAGCGGGGAGGGCCTGGCCGAGTCTGTCCGAGGTTCGGATTTCTGCGTCACCTGCGTCATCTGCGTCATTCGCGCACCTGACCTGCGGTTTCGCGGTGACGCAGAACGGTGGGGGTGCGTCACCGGTGACGCATGCCTCCGTCATCGGGTGACGCAGGTGACGCAGGTGACGCAGGGTGACGCAGAAATCGGCTGTCTGCGTCACCCGTCTTTGGGCAGGTCACCGGCCGTTTTCGGGGGGTGGGTGACGCAGGTGACGCAGCGTCTCTCTACTTCGGACAAAGAGGGGGTGGTGTCTGTTGTGGTGCGCGGCTCAGAGAGTGAAGAAGGAGCCGCTTCGCGGCGCGACCTTCGCAGGGCGGCGCTGCCGCCGAACAGCAAGAGGAGCACGCGCCCGGGTGCTCCTCTTGCTTGTGCGAGCGGTGGTGGGCCGCGCGGTCAGAAGGCCGCTTCCTGCTCGGGTGAGGGCGGCGCGGCGGCCGGCCGCGCGATCTCGATGTAGCGGGATGTCTTGGTGCGTCCCCAGTCGATGAGGACGCCCCGGGCGGCGAGGGTGGGCTGTAGGCGTTTGAGGCGGTCGGAGAGAACCTTGCCGGTGGTGGGCCACCCTTTGGGCAGGGGGCGGAAGTCCTCGCCCGTGTAGAGGCCGGTGAGGCAGTGCAGCCATTCGGCGGACGTCATCCGCTGCTCGGTGCCCGGGTCGATGCCGGCGGCGTGCTTGAGCACCGTCTGTGCCAGCAGGTCGCCCTCGATGACGTCGTCGTTGAGGTCGTCCAGGCTGGCCCGGTAGGCGGCGAGCGCTCCCAGACCGGTGGCCGCGTCGAGCTGCGCGCACAGGTGCGCGAAGTCGGCCATGCGCAGGTCGGTCGGGATGTCCGCCTCCGCTGCCCGCACCTGCACCGTGAGGTCCAGGAGCGAGCCGAGGATGACGGGCAGCACCTCGGCGAAGTCGGACCACAGTTCCGCCTCGGTGCGCCGGACCCGGGGGCGTTCCAGGCGGAGCGGCAGGAGCCGTTCGGCGAGGTCGGGCCGGATCACGCCGACGTCGATGCCGGTCAGGAGCAGGGGGCGGCGGTAGCCGATGCGGAAGACGTCCCCGTCGGTGAACAGGGCCCGCTTGACGTCCTCGGCGCCGGTGACGATGCGGCACATGGCGTCGGAGAGATCCGGGGTCATGTGGGAGAGGTTGTCCAGGGCGGTGACCCAGCCGGCCGCCACTGCCGTGGTCAGGTTCTCCTCGTCCTTCGGGGCCCGGCGCAGGTCGCCGCTCATGCCCTCGATGATCCGCACGAGCATGCGCCCGCCGGTGGACTTGCCGGCGCCCTGCGGGCCGGTGAGGAACGGAGCGGGCACGGGCACCGACGGTGCGAGGCAGCCGATGAGCCAGGCGATGGCCAGGCACTCGGTCTCGGCGGTGGCGAAGTTGCACAGCCGCATCAGCAGGTCGATGCCCTTGCCGTCGGTGTCCTTGGCCGGCAGGGGCAGTTCCCCCGTGAGCTGGGTGCGGCGCCAGCAGACTTCCCGCGGGTCCGGGGTGTGGATGCCCCACCCGGTGGGGTGGATGCGCACGGACTGCCCGTCGCTGCGTCCCAGGTCCAGCCAGGTGGCCCCGTCGTATCCGGGGGCGACGCGGATGTGGACGGGCTGGACGTCCTCGGTCAGCGCCAGTGCTTCGATCAGGTCGAGCGCTTCCTTCATCGCGGTGCCGTTGAACACGCCGATGCCGTCCTTGAACAGGCCGACCATGAGTTCTTGCCGGTGGCTTCCCGTGGTGCCCTGGGAGCGGATCGGGCGGGCCACGGGGTGGCCGTTGCGCTGCGCGTACACGGTGCCGTCGGCGGTGCGGAAGTACCGGAAGTGCGCTTGCGCGTAGTCGGTGATGATCTCGCGGGCGGGGGTCTTCTCGTCGTCGGACATGGTCACAGTCCCAACGTGGTGCGGGCGTTGGTCCACGCGTCCACGCAGTGCCGCGGGCTCTCGCCCTTGGCCTGAGCCGCGGTGAACAGGCGAGCGACGTGGGTGTCGGTGAGGCAGCCGCACCGGCCATGGTTCGACAGCACGGCCAGGAACGTCCGGTACACGGTCGCGTGGACCGCACTGGACGCCTCGGTGATGCGCTGCTCTGCCATGGCGATGCCGCGTTCCAGGTAGGCGGGCGTGCGGTGCGGGCACTCCCCGCCCCTGCTCCCAGCGGGCACGGCGACGGCTGTCGGCCGGACCGGGGAGGGTGCCTTGACGGCCAGCGCGCGTACGGCGTCCGGCAGTTCGGCCATTACGCCGGTGCCGGGGCCGAGGTAGCGGGCGTAGGACATGGTCGACTTGATGTCCACGCCGGGCCGGCACGCGTTTCGGGACGCCATGGTGCCCTGATAGATCCAGTGCTGACCGCGCGTCGTCGGCACGGTCCGCGTGGCGGGCAGGGCGGTACGGGCCCAGGCGATGGCGTCCGCGTCGTCCAGGTCCACCACGGTCAGCCCGGCGCCGCCGGGGTGGTAGCCGACGCACACCGCCCGGCGCCACGCCGCCGACCATGCGGGCGAGACGATGACGGCCGGGTCGGTGGTGGCGGCGGCCCAGGCGTGGCAGATGCCGGGGCAGCGGCAGGGGCCCGGGGTCTTCATGTTCGGCCGGCCGCCGCACGCGTTGTCCGCGCACGCGGGGCAGTTGCCGAACGGCACCTTGCCCCGGCGCAGGGGCAGCACGGGCATGCCGGACGCGGCGAGGCTCAGCGCGGTGTGCTGGGGGTTGGGCGTCTTGCTCATGCCGCCACCTCCAGCGTGGTCGTGGCGAGGAACGCGGCGCCGATGTGCTCGGTGTAGGCGGGCGGGATGGCTTCGGTCAGTTCCTCGCGGACGTCGGTCCAGTCGATGCCCATCGCCGCTTGCAGTTCCGGGACGGTGGGCTTGCCGCCGCCGTTGCCGTAGGCGGCCACGTACGGGCCGTCGAAGTACTGGCCGTGCCGGTAGCCGCGGACCCGGCCCCGGTGCGGGACGTGGGCGGGCTGTTCGATGGTCCAGCCGCCGGCTTCGAAGTTGCGGTGTCGGATGACTCCGAGGCCGAACATCTCGCCGCAGAGGGTGAGGTCTTTGCGGATCTTCGCTCGGCCGTTGGGCTGCTCGATCACGTAGGGCAGACCGGTCCTGTCCAGCAGCTCACGGGTGGGGGCCACGAGGTCGACATGCGCGCGTCCCCAGCCCTGCGAGGCGTTCGTGCCCACGGTCAGCGCGCATCCGTGCTGGCAGGGCGGGGAGGCGTGCACGAACGCGTACCGGCGGATCTCATCGGTGGCGATCAGGTGGGCGAGGTAGGCGAGCGCGTCGCCCCGGTGGTGGGGGAAGGGGTAGTTGGGTCGGTCGGCGATGTCGCAGCCGTCGACCGCGAATCCGGCGCGGGCGTAGCCCACGGCCGCGCCGCCGGCACAGCAGAAGAGATCCAGAAGGCGGGGCCGGTGGCCACGCTCTCGCCGGATGGTGGCGGGTTGCGTCATGCTGGGAGACCTCCACAGGTCAGTTGGTTGGCAGGTGGACAAGGGCGGCCCCGGTGTTCTTGGCGGAATCGGGGGCCGCCCTTGGCGTAGCTAGGTGTGCTTGGTGCGGGCGAGTTTGAGGGTGATGCCGCCGATGCCGATGGGCCCGGCGGCGCCCGCGATGACGGTGGCGGTGTGGGCCGCGGCGTCGAGCAGGAGGCACAGGCAGGCGACCAGTCCCCAGCCGCCGGCCACGACGGCACCGGCGATCGCGAACGGGAGCAGGGCACGGCGCCAGGGGATGCCAGCCGGGTGGGTGTCGTGGACGACGATTACGACGGGCTGGCCGGTGGCCTGCGCGCGGCGGTAGGCATCGGCGGGTATGTGCGGGGCGATGTTCCCCGGCGGGGTGCGGTGGTCCATGACGGGGCTCCTCGGGTGAGCCGCGGGCCCGCACCCCGGTGGTGCGGGCCCGCTCGGATGGGTGGCTGTGCTTGTCGCGTTGCTTGTCGTCTTCCTTGTCGCGTGCTTGTCGTCTGGCTTGTCGCTTGTCTTGTCTTGTCGCTTGTCGCCTTGCAGGTCACAAGCCGTTTCCGCGCTCTCAGAGGCAGCCGGACGGCATGTGTTCTGGTGGGCGCGACAAGCGACAAGTGATCAGCTCTCGGGCGGGTGCTCGGGGGTGTGCTGGCGGTGGACGTAGCGGGCCTTGGTGCCCTCTCCGACGCGGACGGCGGTGCCGTCCTTCACCCAGTCCCGCAGCCAGCCGACGACCGTCTGACGGGACGTGCCGTGCTCCTCGGAGAGTGCGCGGGCGATCGCGGAGGCTCCAGTGCCCTCGCGGCCGGCGGCGAGCAGCAGCGCCAGCGCGGCCTGCTGTGCGGGGCTGTCCTGCTCGCCCCGCAGCGCCGACAGGTTCAGCCCGCCTACGGCCGGCGGCCCGTCGCCCCGCTCGGGGGCCTGCGGCTCGGGGGCGGTGCCGAACTGGGCGTCGATCTGCTCCCGGAACTGGCGCAGCATCGCCTCTTCGGGCGTCACCTGCTCCGCCTCGCTCTCACGCAGGGCGGTCAGGTTCAGCCCGCCCGAACCGGCGTCGGAGTCGTTGCCGTGGTCGGTATCGGTGAGGGTGAGGTCGCGCATCCACGCGGTGCGCTCGGCCTCCCAGCGGCGGGCGTAGGAGGGCCCGGCCGCCTTGGCGGACACGTCGTCCAGGCGCGGGTGCCGGTCGGAGGTGGCGACGGTGATGTCGCGGATCTGGTTGGGCAGGATCCGCCAGGACTTGAACAGCGCGGCCGGCGATTCGGGGGTGCCCATGAACCCGGACCCCTTGTAGGGGGCCTGGTCGACGCGCAGTCCGCGCCGGCCGGGGAACATCTTGCCCAGGTCCATGCCCTCGGTCTCACCGCCGGTCAGGGCGACGCGGACCTTGCCCTCTCGGCGGATCATCAGGTTGCCCAGCACGCTGCCGGTGGCACCGAGCGCGGTGAGCACGGTACGGATGCCCATGGCGCGCAGCATCCGGATGACTTCCAGGATCTTCTTGGCGAGCTGCTTCATCTGCCGGTCGGTGCTGACCAGGATCTCCGCGCCCTCGTCGATGACCAGCAGGATCTGCGGAATCTTGGCGCTGATGGGGAGCAGGTCCGTGTTCGCCTTGGCCAGCAGGTCCTGATACGCCTTCTTGCGGTGCAGCCCGATGGCCAGCGCGGCATCGAGCATCAGCACGGCCTCCTCGTAGGAGGAGGCGAGCCAGTCCACGCCGGGCCGGACGGGCTTGCCGTCCTGGCTGGTCAGCTCGCCGTTCAGGGCGGGCAGCACCCAGGGCAGTCCGGCGCTGCCGGCGTTGAGGTCGATCACCCAGGTGAGCACGTCCTGCGCGCGGGCGAACCCGGCGAGGATCGTGTGCACCATGTTCGTCTTGCCCGACCCCGTGGGACCGACGACCAGCGCGCACTGCTCGCGCAGGTAGGCGGAGACGATCTCCCCGTTGGTGCGCACCCCCCACGGCAGACCGGACAGGACCGACAGGGGCCCGTAGTCCTCCGGGTATGGGCAGTCCTCCTTGAGGACGTTGACCGTGGTCACGTCCATGATCGTGCGGCCCTGGTGGATACCGGGCCCGGCACTGGCGGTGCAGCCGTGCGGCAGCCTGGCATCCGCCGACAGTTGCACCGAGTACTGCGCGATCCGGTCGTAGGTGACGCCGCCCTGCGGCTCCAGGTCCAGGGAGTAGCCTGCGCCGGTCGGCCACATCTCCACCCCGACCACGCGCACACTGATCGAGCAGATCCGCTGGATCCGCTCCACCCACTCCGCGGCGATCGCCCGCCGCTCCGCGGACAGCTCCCGCGCAATCTCCCGCTGCTCGGCAGCGATGGCTTCCTCCTCGCGGGCTTCCTCGAACAGGGCGGAGGAGCGGGCAGCGGCGCCGATGCCGACGCCGATGGTGGCCAGGGAGCCGAGGGCGGCCCAGGTGAGGGGGCCGTGGGTCATGGCCCAGGTGGTCCATCCGGCGCCGACCAGCCAGGAGGCGGCGCGGGTGGCAAGCGTCCGGCCGGCGTTGCGGACGCGCAGGCCGACGACGGTGTGTCCGAGGGCGCCGGCCGCACCCACGGCCAGGGCCCAGCCCGGGGGCATGTGGGTGGCGGCGCCGGTGGTGGCGACGGCGAAGGCTCCGGTGGTGGCGGACAGGGCGCCGGTCACGGGTCCGTGACCGGCCGCCCAGTCCAGCACCGGGCCACTGCTCGCCTGCTGCTTCTTGGTGGCGGTGGCGGTGCTGCTCATCTCAGACGTTCCAGCCCTTCTCGGCCTCGGTGCCGTTGCGGGGGTCCTCGTGGCGGGCGATGTCCTGCTCGTGGGCCTGCCGGAACAGCGGGCCCATGTCCTCCGCGACCGCGACCGCGCTCATCAGGGCGCCGAAGATGTCGTTGAAGCCGTCCGCGACTTCCTTCTCCAGCGGGAACTCCGAGTCGGAGCGCTCCGCGAGGATCTTCATCACGTTCGCCACGCTGGTCAGCGCGGCCGGTAGCCCTTCGACCATGGCCAGGATCTCCATGGCGTTCTCGGGCTCGTAGGAGTTGGCGGCCTGCGCCATCTCCTCAGCGGCCTCTTCAAAACGGAAACCGGACACGTGCTCTCCCTCGATCGACGGGGTGTTCGTGCTGGTGGGAACGGTGGACGGGGGACGCTCGACGCTGTCCGTGATGCCGTCGGCCCCGTCCTTGGCGGCTTCCGCGTCGGCGGCGGCTTCCTGCTCGGCCTGCTCCTGGCGGATCGCCTCATCCCGCGCGGCCCGCTGCTCGGCAGCAACACCGGTCAGACGATGGAACAGGCGCCGTCCGGGGTGGATGAGCCAGGGCAGTCCGAGCTTCCGGCCGATCGGGCTGGTGACCAGCCCGAGCAGACCGACCGGGAGGGCGAGCAGGGCGGCGAGCAGGCGCCGGCCGTGGAACCGGGCCGCGGACCTGCGCAACGCCCGCCGCGCCGCCCGCCGGACCGGCGCCTTACGGACCGCCGCACGCTTGGCTGCGACCGTGCCAGCGGCCTTGGCGTCGCGCTGGGCACGGTGCTTAGCAACCGCCGCATCCCGCGCGGCGCGAGCCTTACGGGCGGCACCACCAAGCAGCCGACCGCCCGCACCGCCCCGGGGTCCGGCGCGGTGAGCGAGCCCGGCGCCGCCGGCGGTGGTGCGGGCCTTGGCGTTGCGGCGGGCGTCCGCGACCGCGCGGCGTGCCGCGGTCGTCTGCGCCCGCTGACCGGCCCGGGAGCCGGCCGCGGCCTGCTGCGCGGACCGGCGCAGGGCCTTGACCTGCCCCACCTTGCCCGCAGCCTTCCCCGCGGCCCCAGCAACCGCGCGCTTGGACTTGGACGTGGCCTTGCCGGTGGTGCTGCGGGTCTTCCCGGCCGTGCCGGTTCCCGTGCTGCCGTGGCGGGCGGTCGTGCCAGCTCCGCGGCGGTGCTGGCCCGGACCGTTGCCCGACTTGCCACCGGAGCGACCGGCGCGGGAGCCAGCCGAACGGCTGCTCCCGGCTCGGCTACTGCCGGCCGTGCCTACTCCGGTGCGGCGCGGGCCCGCGCTGCGGGCGGCGGACCGGCCTGCGGTGCGGGCGGCGGTGCGGCGGGCTTGCTTGCGGGGGTTGGTCTTGCGACTGCGGGAGCCCGCCACGGTGCCGAGGACGACGGCGCCCGTCGCGGCCACTATGGCAGCGATCGGACCGCCGGCCAGGGCGGCGGTGGCGACCATGCCCACCGTGCTGTTCGCCCCGGCCAGGGCGAGCGGGACGACCGGCCAACCGCCGGGCGTGTGCTCCACCCCGGCATCGGCCGGGGCCTGCTCGGTTGGCGCGGGTGCGGGCGGGGGCGGTGCGGGAGCCGGGATGGCTACCGGCTCGGTGCTGAGTTCCGTCATGCTGGGAGCACTCCTTCAGGGGAGTAGGGCCCGGCCAGGGCTGTAGGAGGCGATCTGGCCGGGCCTGCCAACAGGGCTCATGCGGCGCGCTGTTCCTCGGAGTAGGCACACGGTGTGCACGTGCCGAGCGAGGGCGGGATCACGTATCCGGGATCCCGCCGGCACCGCGGGCAGATCCGCCGGGCGGCGTTGGCCTTGGCCAGGGCCGCCCGCTTCGCGGGCGTCATCGGCCGAACGGGCTTGGCCTGCTCGATGCGGTAGAGGTAGGCGACCAGCGGTTCACGCCGTCGGCGGGGGCGTTCGAGCTGCGCGGCGACGTCCTGTCCGCCGGGCCGCAGGCCGAGGGCGCGCAGCTGGCGGCGTGTGGCCAGTCCGTCCGGGGCGAGCCGCCACCGGTAGGTGGGGAGGCTGGCCATCAGCTGCTCGCGATGGCCAGTTGAGCACCGCCGGCGCCCGGGTCGCGGTGTTCGGCGTAACGGGCGGACACCCACCCCACCGACCAGCCGCACAGCTCCGCGGCAGAGCGCACGGACAGCTCTGCGCCGAACGCGGCGGCCACGATCTGCCGAGCGTCGTCCTCGGCAAGCTTGCCGTTGGCCGGCCCACGCGCCAGCAGCGCGGCGCGTTCACGCTCGGCCCGCTCCTCGCGCTCCTGCCGTTCACGGCGTTCACGCGCTTCCCGCTCGGCGCGCTCGCGGGCACGGCGCGCGGTGGCCTCCCGCTCGGCCCGTTCACGCTCCTGTTCACGCTGTTCACGCTCGCGTTCACGGCGTTCACGCTCGGCCCGCTCCGCAGCCTCCACCCGCTCCCGGGCTTCCCGCTCCTCGCGGCGCTGGCGCTCCTCCCGCTCGGCCTGTTCGCGGGCGAGCGCGGCTTCGTGCTCACGCTGTTCACGGGCCAGCGCCGCGGCGTGCTCCCGCTCCTCGCGGGCCTGCCGACGGGCGGCTTCTTCCCGCTCCCGCACCGCCTGCTCGCGCCGCTCCCGCTCGGCCCGCTGCTGCTCCTCCAGCGCCGTCACGGCGGCGGCGATGGCCCGGCGGTAGGCGAGGCTGGTCTCCGCGGTGACGATCAGCAGCAGCGGCGCCACCGCGTGGACAGCGACGCCGACCAGGTCTTTCTTCAGTGCGGAGTCGGCGGTGTTGAGGGCGAGCGTCATAAGACCGGTCATCCACCGCAGCACCATGGGCCAGCGTCCGCCGTGCCCGCCCAGGCGGGCCAGCACGTCATCGAGCTTGACCACGATGACCACCGCGGCGTCCACCACGAGCGGCAGGATCGGCGCCGTCCAGTCCCACTCCTCGGCCGTGTGAGCGGCCATCAACGGCGTCACGGTGAGGATGGAGTAGAGCATCGCCCCGCACACGATCAGCCACGTGCCGCCCGACAGGGCCCGCTCTGCTGAACGCGTCTGAACACTGTTCACGCCGCACCCCCCACCGGCTCCGGAGCGGGCGTGAACGCCCGGCGGAACCCGTTGCAGGAGGCGTCGTAGATGAACGCCGCGATGCACCACATGGACGCCGACGCCGGGCGTTCACCGGCGGGCACCCACGGGGTCCCGACGGGCACGCCGTGCGTCGCGGTGTCGGCGTAGGCGTCCTCACGGGAGGCGTAGATCGTGTGCGGCGCGCCGTAGTGCATCAGCACCGTCAGCGTGTCGCCCTCCACCGGCCCGCGCTGCAGTTCCTCGCGCAGCCGGCGGATCTCGATGTCCTTCAGCAGCAGCTCCTGCTGCGCGGCGGACAGCTCCTCCATGGCCAGTGCGAGGATCGCGCCCACCTCGGACGTGGCCGCCTCCGACCGCTCGGCGCGGTCGGTGACGGCGTACAGCTCCCGCACGTGGCGGCCCCACGCTGCATCCGCCTGCGCCTGTACGTCCCGCGCACGGCCACGGGCCTGGTCGGCGTCCTGCTCCAGCCGGGCGATACGGCCGGCGGTGACGATGCGGATCACGCCGCCTCCCCGCGGCCGGCGCGGTTGGCCAGCACCACGCGCGTGGCCAGCGCCTTGCGGCGGGCCCGGCGGATCCGGCGGGCGTCCAGCGCGCCCGGGACGCGCTCCAGCGCGGCGATCTCCGCGTCGACCAGGTCGACGTCCGCGAGGATCGCGGGCATCTCCAGCTCGATGGCGTCCAGCTCCGCGTCCGTCGGCTCCTTCCAGTCGGCGAACGCGGTAACAGCTTCCTGAACAGTGACGATGTGGCTCATTGGGTCGTGTCTCCCTAGCAGTAGGTACGGCCCCAACAGCGGCCCCGGGTGGCTAGACCCGGGGCCGCCCGCCGTCTAGGACAAGCCTCTCGATCTGCACGAGCGGCCACGGCTCCCCGGCACAGCGCGCCGCGTACGGCGCAGGTGCCGGGGACCGTGAGCACTGGTGCTCAGGCGGGACGACGATTGCCCCGCAAAGGTTCTGCGGAAGTCGGATCAAGCGAGGCCGGATCCGCCCCGCGGGACAGATCCGGGCAGGTCACCTGGCCCAACATGGGTGGTCGGGGTGGTGACCCGCACCCATCGACCACCCGTGTTCAGGTGGCTGGGTCGGCACTCTGTTGAGTTCTTCGCAGTGCGAAATCCGGGCCTTGCATCCGGGCACTGACACAGCTGGTGAAGCCCTTTCGGGCGCCCGTTGCGTGCACACCACAGACCCGACGCGAGCCGGTATCTGGTGCGCACCAGTAGGTTGCATCTGGTGCGCACCAGAGTCAAGGTGGTTTGCCGATTTGAAGGGCGTTCACCTCGCCGCGGTGCCCCTTCAGGAGACTGTCTGAGGCAGGGTCACCGGTAGCCAACAGGACTTAACTTCCGGCCTGTTAACCCCTGTTGACCTGCGGCGACGTGCGGCATGCTGGGATGGTCAGTTGAGGGCATCTATCGCCGGACGGTGGCCTGTGAGCGCAGGACTTCGAAGTGCGCGGACGGCGCGCGGCTGGTCTCAGGAGCGACTGGTTCGTGAGATTGAGCAGTACGCCCGACGGAGCGGCACGGACGTCGCGTCGACAGCGAGTTTGCGGGTGTACGTGTCCGAATGGGAGAACGGCAAGCGCACCATCTCGGACCGGTACGCGGCCATCCTGCGGCAACTCCTCGGCGTGACCGATGGGGAGCTGCGGGACGCCGCGCCGACGCCCGTGGCGCCGACGGCAGACGGCTACGACGAGCTACTCAGCCGGATCGATGCCGCCGACAGCGTCAGTGAGTCCATGGTGAAGGCGTTCAACGACCAAACTGAGTTGCTCCGCACCATGGACCGGCAGAGGGGCGCCGCTCATCTCATCGACCAGATGACAGGTCATCTGGCAGCCCTCGAAGAGACGCTCAACTTCACCGTGCTGCCGACCGCGCGTCGACCGGTGGCGCTCGCGCTCGCGGGTGCGTCGACGCTCGCAGCCTGGCAGGCAATCGACTCGGGGGCGGTCGAACGGGCGTGGCGTCACTACGAACAGGCCAAGCAGGCGGCGCGCGATGCTGAGGCTCCGATGTACCTCGCCCACGCCATGGCAGAACAGGCGTACGTCCTCTGCGAGGCTGGGCGGCCGGCGCTCGGCGTCGACCTGGTCCGCGAAGCGCGGCGCACCGTCGGCCAAGCCGGCTCCGCTCGGCTCCATGCATGGCTGTACGCCGCGGAAGCGGAGATGTGCGCGCACGCCGACATGCCGGACGACAGCCGCCGTGCGCTCGATGCCGCACTGGCCAGCATTCCGCCGGGCCCGGAGGACCGGGACCCCGACATGCTGAGCATCTTCCTGAACGGTGCCCACCTTGCCCGGTGGCACGGCAACGTGCTTGCGCTCCTTGGTGACGGTGACGCAGTCACCAGTCTGTATGAGGCGATGGACGGCATGGACGCGACATTCGTACGGGCCAGGGCCGGACTGCACACCGACCTGGCGCATGCGCATCTCGCCCGAGCCGAGTACGACGACGCGCACACCCATCTGAGGCAGGCCCGACTGTTGGCGAGCCGCACCGGATCGGTTCGGCAGCGCCGTCGTGTCGACATGCTCAGTGCGCGGCTGTGACTCCCTGCGCACGCCGGTTGGCCAGGATGTGCAGCAGTGCGACGAGCGTGCCCGACCCCATCAGCTCACCGCGGGCCATGAGCCCCGGAATGTCTGCGAGGGGAACCCACTCGATGTGCCCCGCCTCTTCTAGGTCCGTCGGTGAACCGACCTTCTCGGCCCCGTTGCCCACGAAAATCTCGTGTGGCGAGTCGACCATGCCCACCATGGGCTGGTAGGTCACAACGTGCTCTAGAGACCTCGGCCGCCAGCCGGTTTCCTCGACGACTTCGCGCATCGCCGTCTCCGCCGGGTCCTCACCCTCGTCAACGATGCCGCCAGGGAGCTCCCAGCCGAACTGCTGGGGGACAAATCGGTACCGCCAAATCATGAGCACGCGGTCCTGATCGTCCAGGACAGCGGTTACCGCCACGTGGTGCAGCCTTACCACGTGATGCTCGAACGGCTCCATGCCAGGCGGCTGCACGTCCCAGAGTTGCAGCTTGACCCATCGGTTGTCGTATAGGTCGCGCTCGCCGTGGATGCGCCACGGCTCCAGCCCTTCCGGCCGCTCGACGCTCACCGCGCCTGGCACTCGGTATGAGCTCCGTCCGCGTACCTCCAGGGCGCCCTCAGCGACGAGACGGGCGAGCACTTGCCGAAGAGCCGTCCGGCCGATGCCCAGTTCTTCGACCAGCGTGCGCTCTGAGGGGAACTTGTCGCCAGCGGCGTACTCGCCGGCGGTGAGCCGCGCGTGAAGCGTCTCGTAGACCTTGGTCGTCTTCGGTCCCATCCGCGGAGCACTCTCCATCCTGAAGTGGCGCGAACCAGCGTAACGCCTTGCGATGCGATTGGTGGGGGCCGGGGATGTCCCGTCCTCGGAACGACGGCGCATGTGGCTCTCACGCCCTCACTCACGGTGATGACGGTAATGGGTTTGGTGGAATCGGTCACCAATCCATGTTGGCGGCCTGGTCTGTTAGGTAGGAGCAGTACTCTATGAATCTGTCGAAATGTTCCGGTGATTCCATTGCCAATGATGCTTGGTCTCGGAAATTCTCGTCGTAGTAAACATCCAAACCACTCTCGACCCATTTCATTGCAAGTGGTGCGACGTCTTTTCTGAGCCATTCGTCTATTGAGTCGAATGCGAGCTTCACGCGGCTGAAGTCGTCTGCGTCGACGGGGACGAAGCTAAAGTAGGAGTTTCCGCGGATGTTGCTGAGTACGGCTGGAAGTGCGCCAACTCCTTCCATGTGAAACAGGAAAGTTGAACCATTCTTATCGAACCCCCCGTGCCCGTAAGTATTGCGGTACTCCTCGGCGATTCGATAGAGAGTGTCGAAGTTATTCTTGGCAGATGGGTCCCTGTCGACTGTGAATATCTTCCTGAACTTTTCCCCCCACCGCTCGCCGATGAAATCTTTCAGAGCGGATTCGGAGGGATCGAACCCCGTGAAGGGGAGCAGCAGCACCAAAGTATGTTCCAAGAGGCTGAAATATGCCGACACCATGGCTACCGTATTGTAGAATCCCTCGGTTGCACGAGGATTGAAACGTCGTCCCCCGTCAGGCAACTCTGGGCTGAGTCTCCCCTGGCCGGCAAAGGCGAGGCTTGCGCCTTCTTGGAAGTACTCATAAATGTCGCGCAAACGATGGTACTGATTGCGAATCGTCAAGCCACCTTGACGGATCTGCTCGTCTGCAAAATCCCGCAATTGGCGTCTTTCCAGACTGCGCTGTGCGCTCTCCAGTGCTTTCGTGATTCGATCGAGTAGGGCCTGTGCGTCATCTTCGGACGCTATAACGGTAGAGTCTACATAAAGACGCAGTCCGAATTTTTGATGAGCAAGCGAACAGGAGGTGCCGTCGACTTCAAATGCGTACTCCCATGCGAGCTTTTCTGCCTGTCCTAGATCTTGCAGCCCGATCAGTTCAAGAACTATTCGAACGATCCCCGGGATGGGAAGACGTTGCGGGTCTACTCTGAGTCGATGACGGGGGCGGCCGATCGTCATAGCGAATCCTGGATCACCGGGGTTAGCGGGCTTAATTGCGCGCATGATGATCGACATGTGTTTCTTGAGTTTTTCATCAGCGAAAAGATCCACATGTTCCGCCTGAAAGGTATAGTGTTGGGCTGCTCAGTGGTCAACAGATCGAAGATCTGGCCGCGTAATTACCTCGCGTGCGCCTGATAGATTCCAGGGCCGCCTTGCCGTCTTGCTGCCGTTGAGGTGAGAACGGGCGGCGTCGGTGAAATTGTTAATTGCGGTCAGTAGGTCTAGGTGTGTGTTGCGACCCTCACCGGTAGGGGCGGGTCGCCCGTCCAGCGCGTCGAATAATGTGTAGGGAGCCTCGCCGTAGAGTGCGTCGACGTGCACGTTGTGGGCGTGATTTTCGATCTCCCGTGCGATGGCTGCGATATTTTCGGGGCCTTCAAGTTGGACGACGGCCGCAGCGAGTTTCAGTGGCTCTGTTGGCACTTCCGACTGGATACGCAAGGCGCGTCGGTTGATTTCCTGGCGCCTGGCTTCGTCTCGCAATGAAATGCCTAATTGGCTGCTAGCTTGTTGTGCGCAATTTCCCCACAAAGTCTTACTGAGAAATGCGTTGGCTTCCGTAAGGAAAGCGGCGTAGGCGTCTCGCTGGTGCTGGCGGCGCACGGCGTCAACGGGGCCGCGGTAGGCACCTCGGCCTTGCACGAGGCCAGCGCCATACGCAGCCCCGGCCGCTAGTAGTGCGACGGGGCTGGAGATCAGAGCGGCTGCTATGGCGGGGTCCACAAGAGTCGATCTTCCCTTACCACGGGCGCGCAGGTCCCCCTGTTGCGCAGATTTTGCACCGATCTGGCCGCGTTCTCGTGGGAGTAGCGGTGTTCGCGCGCCCTCGCCGCTGTTCCGCGCGTCTGCGGTGAGACCCGCTCTTGGGACGAGGTGTGGACGGTGACACGCGCATGCGCCGACCGTGTCTGCACACGGGCAGGTCAGCGGCGCATCTGCGACCTGTTAGCTGGGGGACTGTAAATTCGCCGCGAGAGCTGAGCTGTCCGAGCGGCTGGCAGCAAGCGGCTGCTGACCATGATGACAAGGGGCAGGTCGCCGACCGGCTCATTGGTCCCACTGCCCAGCTAGAGGTAGCGAGACGCATCCATGGCGGCCAGGGCCGCTTGCCACCGCGGTGCCGGGTCCAGGCGCCAGAAGAGACGGTCGGGGCGTAGGTCATCGATCAGCTTCAGCACAGTGGGCTGAGACCCTTAGCGCAGGATCCACAGCCCACGGCACCGGCTTGCGTCACGCCTACTCGTCGGGCCCGAGCTGAGAGAAGGCGGACACCATCAGGAACTCCTTGCCGCCGTTACTGGCCGGAAGGTGAAGCTTCGGCGGCTCCTGTGACGTCGCGAACTGCTGCACCTTCTTCGGGCAGATCTGGGCGAAGTCGCAGCCACCGCACTTCTTTCCCGAGGCGCGCTGCGGGAAGTCGCCTTCCATGATTCGGTCGACCGCCCAGTCCACATTGGCGACCGCGGCGTCGACGGCGTCGGTGTCGACCGGAACCGACACCCGCTGGCCATCCTTGAGAAGGTGTACGGCACCAGTCCGCGCGTTCATCCCGTACACCTGTACGGCGCCACGTGCGTAGAGCTGGACCTGCAGGGAGAGGTTCTCCCAGTGGAGATCGGGATTGTTGATCGGTTCGGGGCCCCCTTCCATGGTCTTGAAGTCGATCACCGATGCGTCGCGGATCTGGTCCGAGTCGTCGTAGCTGAGCAGCAGATCGATGGCTCCGGAAATGACCGCGCGGTTCACCGGGACCTCGAAAGGAAGCTCGACCTGCCGCTTGCTCTCGAAGTCCTTCGCGTACTTGTCGACGTAGCTGGCCACGATGTTCGCTGAGCTCTGCTTCGCACGCTCGTACGCGCCTGGCCGGTTGACCGGGTCCTGGCTCGGGGCGACGTGCTTGAGGTGAAAGAGGTCCTCGGCCACGTTCCGCGCCTCGACCGGGCTGGGTGCTTGGTCTTTATAGAGCTGGTGCACCTTGCCCACTGCCGCGTGGACCGCGCGTCCGAACCCGAAGAGCTCCGGGATCGGCGGGGCGAACCCGTGCACCACGCTGAGCTTGTAGGCGTGGGGGCAACGCATGTAGGTGTGGATCTGGGAGTACGTGGTGGGCAGCACGGACTCGTCGCCACGCCTGGACGGAACGGCGGGCGGGGGCATCACCTTGGGCGGGGCGGACGGGTCGAGAAGGTCGCGACGGACTTCGGGATGCGTCAGCATGGCTGCGTAGGGGGACACCTTGGTCGGCTTCGCACCTCCGGGTAGCCATTCGGATCCGGTGACGTACAGAAAGCGCTCGGCGCGGGTGATGGCCGTGTAGAACAGCCGGGCCTGGTCCGGCCGATCCGCCTGGTAACTGCCGTTGTTCAGGGCCCGCTGCACCAAGGTGGCAGGGATCCACCCGTCGTACGAGCGCTTCCTGCCTGGGAAACGGCCGGCTTCGACGTCCACCACGAAGACGACCGGGAACTCCAGCCCCTTTGCCTTGTGGATCGTGGAGACCGTCACTGCATCAGGGCGGGCCATCATCTGGTTGTCGGTCTCATATCCCTCGCCTGCCACGTTCTGCAGGAAGTTCAGAAGCTCCCCGTACCGTGCCTTGCCGTCGACCGAGACGTACACCGACTCGAAGTCCGTAAGGATCTTGCTGAAGGTACCCAGGTCGGCCATGACGCCGTCGCCGAACCCGCTGGCGGCGACGCCGAGGGCTTCCAACAGGTCATGGAGCAGCTGCTGCGGGAAGAGGCGCTGACGTGGAACGCCCGGTGCGACGGGAGCGTGGATGCGGCGACCCCAATCGGCGAAGACGTGCCTGACGCGGCCCAGGTCGGCACAGGGGAAGGCTACGCTCAGCTCGGAGTTGAACAGTCCGTCCACTTGCGTACGGTTCGGGTTTTCGCCGCGCAGCAGCTGAAAAGCGCTGAGCACGGCTGCGGGCTGGGCTCGTTCGAAGAGCTGGCCGCCGGCATTGAGGGCGTACTCGATGCCCCGCGTTTCCAGGGCTCGGATGAACGCGGTGTGGCGCTTGGTTTCATCGCCTTCGGACATGTTCGTCGACCGCATCAGGATGGCGAAGTCGGCGGGAGTCAGACCGCGCACGGTCCCGTCCGCTTCCTCGTAGCGGGTGCCGAGCAGTTCCTTGATCCGGTCGCCGACGAAAGCAGCCTCGTCCATCCGCGTGGGGAACCGCAGGACGCCGAACTCACGGGGGTCACGGTCCACAGCGGCGGTCAGTTGTTTCTGCAGCCGCGTGGCGCCCAACTCCTGCCCGGCGAACGTGCTGGCGGCCTCGACGATGGCCGACGTGGACCGGAAGTTGGTGAGCAGCTTGTGCACGGCCGCGTTCGGATAACGCTGGTCGAATTCCAAAATGTTCGTAATGTCCGCGCCGCGCCACCCGTAGATCGCCTGATCGTCGTCGCCCACCACGAAGAGGGTGTCGGACTCGCGGTGCATCAGCTCGATCAGACGCTCCTGCACGACGTTCACGTCCTGGTACTCATCCACCAGCACGTGCTGGAGAGGAGCAAGTGCCTGCACTGCCCCGGGTTCCTTGCCCTCAAGCGCCTCGACCACGAGGCGCTGCATCAGTGAGAAGTCGATGAAGTTGTCCTGCTCCATCTGCGCGCGAAGACGCTCCAGAGCGTCGCCCAGCACTGGATCTTCGGCAGCGATCTGTGCAGGATCGAGTAGTTCGTCGTTCATCATCGTCCAGGCACGACTGACCTGGTTGAGCGTCTCGAAGTACCCGCGCGGCTTGCCTGCCTTCGTGCTGTGTTGGGCACGCAGTGGATGCAGGTTGAGCTTGGGATACCGAGACATCAGGTACATCTGGAGCTGCATGGCGTCGAGCACATCGAACTGCCGGTACTTGGCATCCATTTCGCCGAGGACGCGACGGCACCAGGCGTGGATGGTGCCGATGTACATCCCACCCACCAGGAGTGGGTCCAGCCCACACACCGTAAGAGCCTGAGCCACCCGCTCCTTGATCGTCTCGGCAGCCTTGTCGGAGAACGTGAAGGCGACCAGCGACTCCGGGAGCGCCCCCGAGGCCACGAGGAAGGCTACTCGGGCAGCGAGGGTTCGCGACTTGCCGGACCCCGCGCCGGCGAGCGCGAGGATCTCAGCGTCGGTTGCGATGGCCGCCGGGAGCTGATCGGCGGTCAGTGGCCAAGCGCTCAGCGCCTGCTTCACGTCCACAGGAACTCCATTGTTCGAACGGGTTGTTACAGGTGAACACCCTGCCAGGAGGGTCTGACAATCGACCCAGTTATGGGGAGATTCCGTGTGCAATGGCGCGAAACCCCGCCGTCGGTGGCCCTACTCCGCTATGGGCGCCCCGAGCGCTGTCAGTACTCGGGGCTACGCTGCGGCCGTGAATGATCTCCTGGGCAAGGTCCTTAATCTTCAGCCGTCTTGGACGGCAGCGAACACGGAAAAGATGCAGGAACGAGGCGTCGTCGTCCGGCAGCAGCTGCCAGATCTGCTTCGGGCGCGCGGACGGGATCTGTCAGCGGCGCTCGGTACTTCACTCGACAACTTAGGAGTCGAGGGCCGCGATGGTACGGGGCTCAAGTCGGAGATTCCCTGGGTTCGGGTTTTCGGGCGGGAGCAGTCACCCAGCTCGACCACCGGGTGGTACGTGGTCTACCTGTTCAGCGCCTCCGGTCGGAGGGTCTACCTGTCGTTGAATCAGGGGACCACCATCTGGACGGGAGGCGTCTTCAAGGCGCGCAGAGCCGAAGATCTTCGTGCCCGTGTCGACTGGGCGCGGCCACTACTGGCGAAGGCGACGACCGCGCGCCCGGACCTGCACGAAACGCTTCAGCTGGACGCCAGGACCCCTCTTGGCAGTGGCTACGGCCCCGGGAACGTGGTGGCCATCGCATACGAGCGCGAGCAGCTGCCCTCGCGGGAGGTTCTGCTGAAGGACCTGGCCTTCATGACAGGCCTACTCGGCACCCTCTATGAAGCCGAGCGCCTCGCCCCTTACATCCCTGGGGACCCGACTCCGGAGGTGCTGGAGGCTGAGCAGAGCGCGGAGAAGACCGCCGGCCGTCGGACCCGTAGCGGCACCCGACCGCGTAGACCGGGGCAGGGATTTCTGCTCACCGCCAGCGAACGCCGCGCGATAGAGCACCACAGCGTCCGGATGGCCACTGAGCACTTCGAGGCTCAGGGTTGGTCGGTCAAGGACGTCGGCGCCAAGGAGTCCTTTGACCTCCTGCTCACGAGGGGGGAGAAGCGACTGCACGTGGAGGTCAAGGGGACGACCTCTGCGGGGTTGGAAGTGATCTTGACCCGAGCCGAGGTCGAGAAGCAGCGGAAGTACTACCCGGACAACGCGTTGGTTGTCGTGCACTCGATCAAACTGGACCGCACTGGGGTGGAGCCGACCGCCTCCGGTGGCATCCTCCACTGCACCTCCCCGTGGGCCGTGGAAGACGAAGATCTCACGGTGATCTCATACGCCTACCGCACGCCTGTGGACAGGCTCACGTCCGGTGATGTGGCTGGGAAGCAAACGCTGTTTCCCGTAGCCGTCCCCCGACAGCGAGACCTCCGAGAGAAACCGCAGGCCGAAGCAGGTTAACTGGGCCGGGGTGAACCACCGTGCCTGGGCCGTCTGTGGGCCGTCGAAGGGCGGCCCACAGCGACCCACATCGACCAATGACGACCGCTCGACCGCAGGTCAGCGCTGCGCCGGCGTCGATCGCGTGAGGTCGCTCGGGGCCGACGACACTTCCTCCGCAACAAGAAGCAGGAGTGGGAGGAGTACCGCTCCGAGGTCACCGCCTTCGAGCTGCGCAAGAACCTGCCGGTGCTGTGAGCCGTGTCGAGGGGCGCCCGATCAGAGCGCCCCTCGACTGGTCTCCTACTCGCGCTCCGAGAGCTCGGAGGGGGCCTCTTGGACCGTCCAGCCGTTGCCGTCCGGGTCCTTGAAGAAGAGGAACGAGTTCCACGTCCCGCCCTTGCCCTCGGTCCAGCCGTCCGGGCCCACGTGCTGGACGGGACTGACGTCCACGCCCCGGGAGAGCAACTCCTCGCGGGCCGCCTCGATGTCGGTCACGCACAGCTGGAGGCCCTGGAGCGAGCCCGGGGCCATCGACATCTCGCCCGGGGCGAGCGGCATGCCGCTCTGCAGGGCGATCGAGCAGCGGGACCCGGGCGGGGTCAGCTGGATGATCCGGATGCCCGGCGCGACCTCGTCGTCCAGGTCCACCCGGAACCCGCACCTGTGGCCGTAGAACTCCTTCGCCCGGTCCAGGTCGGTGACCGGGACCACGACGACTTCGAGCGTCCAGTTCATGAAGCGGGTCTCCTCACAGGCGCGGGCGGGGAAAACGCCAGGGGGACCGTACGTGGCGGGATGGGCGTCGGCAAGGAGGTGACGCGGGTCGGCCTCAGCGGTCCCAGGGCGTCCAGCGCAGGCGGCCGTCCAGGCCCAGGGTGGCGAAGCCGGAGGGCACGGCGGCGGGCGCGCCGGCGAAGAGGGAGCCGTCCACGGTCCACCGGTCCGTCCCGGCGTGCGGCGCCGCCGCGAGCGCGCCGCCGCGGCCGCGCAGGGCGAGGCGGTCGCCCCACGCGCCGACCGCGCCGTACCCCGCGACACCGCCCGGCAGCTCCGCCACCGGCGAGGCGTGGGCGCCGCCGTCCGCGAAGCGGGCCGTGCGGACGGCGCCGGAGGCGGGCTTGCGGAACCAGAGGCGTACGCCGTCGGCGCCGTCCGGTGTGGCGCTGAGCGACCCCGTGGTGGGCGGCAGGCCCGTCGCCGCCGGGGTGCCGGGCGCCCTCCCCGTCCAGGCCAGAACCGTCTTCGGGGTGGCCGCGAAGACGTAGCCGCGCCCCGCCGCGTCCATCGCCGCCACCGGGTTGCCGCGCAGGTCCCGGCCGCCGGCCGACCGCCACGGCGACCAGTCGCCGCCCGGCCGCTGGGACGTCACCCTCATCGTGTGGCCGGCGTCCCGTACGTACACCGTCATCAGGCCCGACCGGTCCACCAGCACCGCCGGGACGCTGATGTCGGACGTGCCCGCCGCGTCGTCCCGCTCGGGTGTGCCGAGCGAACGCCACGGCCCGAACGCGCCGTTCTCGGACAGCGTCATGACCACGTCGCGGCGGTACGACTCCGGGGTGTCGCCCAGGTCGGTGCGCGTACCGAACACCGCGATCCGGCCGTCCGGGAGGCGGACGGACGTGACGCCGCCGTCCAGGCCGGTGCCCTGGTGGAGGACCGGGCCCGTCCAGCCCGTGGGCGACCTGTGCCAGGTCGCGAGGCGGCCGTCGAGGACCGCGAAGGCGTACAGCTCGCCGGGGCGCGCCCCCTGCTGCACCCAGGTCGTGGAGTCCGAGCGGGTGTAGCGGATCGACTGCGCCCAGTCGCGCCCGGCGGGTCGCGCGGCCACCTTGCGGTCGCCGCAGCCGGCCGGGTCCTCGCAGTAGTCGGAGTGGTCCATCCACGCGTACGTCTTCAGCGTGCGCAGCTTCGCCTCCGTCGACTCCGGGTCGAGGGAGTGCGGCATGCCGCCGGTCGAGTAGCCGAGGTAGTTCTGTACGGCGAAGGCCGGGCGGGCGGGAGTCTCGGCGTACGCGGCGAGCGCCGCCTGCGCGAACCGGGCGCCGTACATGTGGTCCTGGTGGTCGGACAGCTTCCCCGTCCTGTCGTTGCGGCCCGGGGTCGGGTCCATCAGGCGCACGAAGGTGGGCTTGAAGCGGTGCAGGACGGCGGAGAGGGTGTCGATGGTCTGGCGCTTGGTGTACGAGAAGTCCTCGCGGACCGGGGAGCCGGCGGCGAGCTGGGAGCCGAGCGCGTCGATCCGCCCGTCCCACAGGCCGTGCAGGCTGTGCGGGCGGTCGTCGGAGACGCTGCCCGCCTCGCGCAGCTGGAGCCACACCAGGCTGATCTGCGGCTTGGCGCGCAGGGTGTCCAGCTCGGCGCGGCCGCCGCCGGCGGTGGCCACGGAGGTGCGGTCCCAGGGGCTGGTGCGGTTGCCGGTGGCCATCTCGGCGTAGGCGGCGCGTATGCCGTTCTGCCGGGCCTCCGCGTACGCGGCCTTGTCGGCCGGAGGCCGCGGATCCTGGTAGCGGGCGTTGCGGCCGTCGGACTCGCCGGCGGTGAGGTAGACGGAGGTCAGGCTGTGGCCGGCGGCGATGGACTGGCTGGTGTCCGGGTTCATGAAGAACAGGTCGTCGTCCGGGTGGGCCATGATCTGCAGGACGGACTCCTGAGGGGTGCGCACCGGCTTCGTCGCCCGCGCCTCGGGTACGCCCCGGCTCGGTACGTCGGAGGCGTCCGACGACCCGGCGGTGAGGGCCAGCGTCCCGCCGGTGATGCCGAGCAGCACGGCGATCGGCGCGGCCATGAGCAGGCCACGGCGGGGGGAGGGCAGGGCGGATCGAGGCATGGCGGCGGCTTCCGTGAACGCGGTGGGGTGGGCGAACCGGGAGGGAAGAGGGGCTTTGCCGCGACGCGGTTCACAGGGCGTGGTGTGGGGTGCCTCACGCCGGCCCCTGCCTGTGGGGTGCCTCACGCCCGCGTCTGCCTGTGGGCGGCTCACTCCCGCGTCTGCGTGCGGGCGCCTCACTTCGCGTCTGCCGGTGCGTGCCTCACGCCCGCCCCCGCCTGTGGGTTGCCTCACGCCCGCCCCGGGCCGGACCCCGGCAGCGGGCCGGGCCGTGATCCCTCATGCCCGTGGGCAGGTGGGCCGATAGGCTCGGCGCGAGGAATGGCGCCACAAGCGAAGGGGTGACCGGGGATGACCGTGCCGGTGCCGGGGCGTAGGAGCAGTACCTTCAGCAGGCTGCTGCGGCACGGCTTCACCGACCCCTCCGCCGCCGAACGGCTGCTGGAGCTGCCGGTGCTGTCGGCCGTGCACGGGGACCCCGTGCTGCTGGACGCCCTCGGGGCCACCGCCGACCCGGACCTGGCGCTGCGCGGGCTGGTGCGGCTCGCCGAGGCGCAGGGGGGGGACGCTCAGGAGCTGCTCGGCACCCTGCTGAGCGCCAAGCCGCTGCGCGACCGGCTGCTCGGTGTCCTGGGGGCCTCGGAGGCGCTGGCGGACCATGTGGCGCGGCACCCGCGGGACTGGCGGGCGCTCGTCACGTACGAGGCGACGGATCTGCATCCGGGGGTCGAGGAGTTCGAGCGCGGGCTCGCCGGGGCGACCGATCCCGTCTCGCTGCGGGTCGCCTACCGGCGGTGCCTGCTGGCCATCGCCGCGCGGGACGTGTGCGGGACGATCGATGTCGCCGAGACCGCCGCCGAGCTGGCCGACCTCGCCACGGCCACCCTGCGCAAGGCGCTGGCCATAGCGAGTGCGGCCGCGCCGGAGGACGCCGCGATGTGCCGGCTCGCGGTCATCGCGATGGGCAAGTGCGGGGGACACGAGCTCAATTACGTGTCCGACGTCGATGTGATCTTCGTGGCTGAGGCGGCGGACGGCGCCGACGAAGGCAAGGCGCTCAGGGCCGCCACGCGCCTCGCCTCCCATCTGATGCGGATCTGTTCCGAGACGACCGTGGAGGGCGCGATCTGGCCGGTGGACGCCAATCTGCGCCCCGAGGGCAGGAACGGGCCGCTGGTGCGGACGCTCTCCAGCCACCTCGCGTACTACCAGCGCTGGGCCAAGACCTGGGAGTTCCAGGCGCTGTTGAAGGCGCGCGCGGTGGCCGGGGACGCCGAGCTGGGGGCCGCGTACATCGACGGCGTCTCACCGCTCGTATGGCAGGCCGCCGAGCGGGAGAACTTCGTCGCCGACGTACAGAAGATGCGCCGGCGCGTGGTGGACAACATTCCGGTCGCCCATGTGGAGCGTGAGCTGAAACTCGGGCCCGGCGGGCTGCGGGACGTCGAATTCGCCGTGCAGCTGCTCCAGTTGGTGCACGGGCGCAGTGACGCCACCCTGCACAGCGGGACGACGCTGGAGGCGCTGAAGGCGCTGGCTGCGGGTGGCTATGTGGGGCGGGCCGACGCCGCGCAGCTGGACGAGGCGTACCGCTTTCTGCGGGCCATGGAGCACCGCATCCAGCTCTACCGGCTGCGGCGCACCCACCTGGTTCCGGAGGCCGAGGAGGACCTGCGGCGGCTGGGGCGGTCGCTGGGGATGCGGACCGATCCCGTCGCCGAACTCAACCGGGAGTGGCGGCGGCACGCGGCGGTGGTGCGGCGGCTGCACGAGAAGCTGTTCTACCGGCCGCTGCTCGACGCCGTCGCGCAGCTCACGCCCGGCGAGACCCGGCTCAGCGCCAAGGCCGCCGGGCAGCGGCTGGAGGCGCTGGGGTACGCCGACCCCGCCGCCGCGCTCAGGCACTTGGAGGCGCTGTCGTCGGGCGTGACCCGCAAGGCGGCGATCCAGCGGACGCTGCTGCCCGTGCTGCTCGGCTGGTTCGCGGACTCCGCCGACCCCGACGCGGGGCTGCTGGCGTTCCGCAAGGTGTCGGACGCGCTGGGCAAGACGCCGTGGTACCTGCGGCTGCTGCGCGACGAGGGCGCGGCGGCGGAGAACCTCGCCAGGGTGCTGTCCGCCGGGCGGCTGGCCCCCGACCTGCTGCTGCGGGCCCCCGAGGCGGTGGCCATCCTGGGCGCGCCGGAGGGGCTCAAGCCGCGCGGGCGCGACCACCTGGAGCCGGAGATCCTCGCGGCGGTCGGCCGCGCCGGGGACGCCGAGCTGGCGGTCGCCGCGGCCCGTGGCGTACGGCGCCGGGAGCTGTTCCGTACCGCCGCCGCCGACATCATCGCCTCGTACGGGACGGAGGACCGGCCCGCCGAGGTGGACACCGGTGCCCTGGTCGACCGGGTGGGCAACGCGGTGACCGACCTGAACGCCGCGACCATCGCGGGCGCCCTGCGCGCCGCGGTGCGGGAGCGGTGGGGCGACACCCTGCCCACCCGGTTCGCCGTCATCGGGATGGGGCGCCTCGGCGGACACGAGCTGGGGTACGGCTCGGACGCCGACGTGCTGTTCGTGCACGAGCCGCGCGAGGGGGTCGACGAGCAGGAGGCGGCGCGGGCCGCCAACACGGTCGTCGAGGAGATGCGGCGGCTGCTCCAGCTGCCGACCGCCGACCCGCCGCTGCTGATCGACGCGGACCTGCGGCCGGAGGGCAAGAGCGGACCGCTGGCGCGCACCCTCAAGTCGTACGCGGCCTACTACCGCCGGTGGTCGCTGGGCTGGGAGAGCCAGGCCCTGCTCAGGGCCGAGCCGATGGCGGGCGACCCGGATCTGGGCCGCAGGTTCATCGAGCTGGTCGATCCGCTTCGCTATCCCGAGCAGGGGCTCGACGAGGACGCCGTACGCGAGATCCGGCGCCTGAAGGCCCGCATGGAGAACGAACGGCTGCCGCGCGGCGCCGACCCCGCCCTGCACACCAAACTGGGGCGCGGCGGGCTGTCGGATGTGGAGTGGACGGTCCAGCTGCTCCAGATGCGGCACGGGCACGCGGTGCCGGGGCTGCGCACCACGCGGACCCGCCGGGCGCTGGCCGCGGCACGGGACGCCGGCCTGATCGACGCGCAGGACGCCCGGACGCTGGACGAGGCGTGGGTCCTGGCCACCCGGGTGCGCAACGGCGTGATGCTGGTACGTGGCCGGGCCGGGGACACCTTCCCCTCGGACGCCCGCGATCTGGCGGCGGTCGGGCGGTACCTGGGGTACGGCCCGGGGCACGCCGGCGAGATGCTGGAGGACTACCGGCGGACGGCGCGGCGGGCGCGGGCCGTGGTGGAGGAGCTCTTCTACGGGGCGTGAGGCACGGCGGCCACATGGCGCGGCAGCCGGTGCGGCACGCCGCCGTACCACACGTACGCCAGGGTGTAGCCGAAGGCCAGGCACACCATGCCGCCCACCGCGTCCAGCCAGAAGTGGTTGGCGGTGGCCACGATGACGACGAGGGTGGCGGCCGGGTAGAGGAAGCCCAGGATCTTGGCCCACGGTGCCTTGGCGAGGGCGTAGATCGTCAGGCCGCACCAGAGGGACCAGCCGATGTGCATGGACGGCATCGCCGCGTACTGGTTCGACATGTTCTTCAGGTCGCCCGAGGCCATCGACCCCCAGGTGTGGTGCACCAGGACGGTGTCGATGAAGTTCTCGCTGGTCATCAGACGCGGCGGAGCCAGCGGATACAGGTAGTAGCCGAGCAGGGCGATCCCGGTGGTCGAGAACAGCACCAGGCGCGTGGCCGCGTACCGCCCCGGGTGCCAGCGGTAGAGCCAGACCAGGACGCCGATCGTGACGATGAAGTGCAGCGTGGCGTAGTAGTAGTTCATGCCGACGATCAGCCACGTCACCGAATCGACCGCGTGGTTGACGCTCTTCTCGACGGCGATGCCCAACGACTGCTCGGCCCGCCAGATCCAGTCGGCGTTGCGCAGCGCCTCGGTCTTCTGCTCCGGTACCGCGTTGCGAATGAGTGAGTACGTCCAGTAACTGACCGCGATCAGCAGGATCTCGAACCAGATCCGGGGGTGGCGCGGAGCGCGCATACGCTCCCACACGGTCCGGCTGTCCGCCGGGCGCGCCGGAGCCGGTTCGATGGGTGAATCCACCGGTGGTGCCGGGGCCTCACGGCCCTCCAGTGTCCTCACAGTCGTGTCACCCATGGGCCAAGAGTCTGCCAGATAGGTCTACTCGGTCGATCATCCGTCAGTCTGGTCGTCAACGCCATCGCTACGCCTTTCGGAGGACCTCTGACCCTGAGGCCCCGAGGCGGTCGAACCCCGGACCACCAGCTCGGGCATGAAGACGAACTCGCTGTGCGGGGCCGGGGTGCCGCCGATCTCCTCCAGCAGCGCGCGGACCGCCGCCTGCCCCATCGCCTGGACGGGCTGGCGGATGGTGGTCAGCGGCGGGTCCGTGAACGCTATGAGGGGGGAGTCGTCGAAACCGACGACGGACACGTCCCGGGGGACGTGCAGGCCCTTCTGGCGCGCGGCCCGGATGGCACCGAGCGCCATCATGTCGCTGGCGCAGACGAGGGCGGTGCAGCCGCGCTCGATGAGGGCGGTGGCGGCGGCCTGCCCGCCCTCCAGGGTGTACAGGGAGTGCTGGATCAGCTCCTCGCACTCCTCGGGCGCGAGATGGAGCCGGGCCTGCATGCCGAGGCGGAAGCCCTCGATCTTGCGCAGGACGGGCACGAACCGCTTGGGCCCCACGGCCAGGCCGATCCGGGTGTGCCCGAGCGCGGCGAGGTGCGTGACGGCGAGCTGCATCGCGGCCCGGTCGTCGGGCGAGACGAAAGGTGCCTGCACCTTCGGCGAGAAACCGTTGATCAGGACGTACGGGACGCCCTTGCCGCGCAGCTGGTCGTAGCGCGTCATGTCGGCGGTGGTGTCGGCGTGCAGGCCCGAGACGAAGATGATGCCGGAGACGCCGCGCTCGACGAGCATCTCGGTGAGTTCGTCCTCGGTGGACCCGCCGGGGGTCTGGGTGGCGAGGACGGGGGTGTAGCCCTGGCGCGTCAGGGCCTGGCCGATGACCTGGGCCAGGGCCGGGAAGATCGGGTTGTCCAGCTCGGGGGTTATCAGGCCGACGAGGCCGGCGCTGCGCTGGCGCAGCCGGACCGGGCGTTCGTAGCCGAGCACGTCGAGGGCGGCCAGCACGGACTGGCGGGTGGCCGCGGCCACACCGGGCTTGCCGTTGAGCACGCGGCTGACTGTGGCTTCGCTGACCCCCGCCTGGGCTGCGATGTCGGCAAGCCGCGCGGTCATGGGATGGGACTGTACCGGCCGCACGTCAGCTTGCCCACCAAACGCAGGACTCCGCCGCGAGGAAGACGGGCCGCCCGCCGTCGCCCGCGTGGGCGGGGTCGGCCGTCAACTCCCGCGCCGGGAAGGGGACTTTGCCGCCCACGAAAACCTCCTCGGACCCGCTGCCGTCCACCGCCCGCGGCCCCTGCCCGTCGCCGTCCACGACCCCGTGCGCCACCCGGCCGCCGCCCTCGCCGCCACGCCCCGGGGCGCCGCCGAGGACGTCGGCCGCCGGGTGGGGGAGCCTGGCTTGCGCGGGGCTCCCCGCCGTCCTCCGCGCGTCCGAGCTGCGGGGGTCGGTCTTCTGCGGTAGTGCATCCCGGCGAAGAACAGTTGGTGATGTCGGACGGCGGCGAGCCGGTCCCGCACGTCCC
>NZ_JAUEPL010000030.1 GCF_030406405.1 Streptomyces ficellus | reverse complement strand
CCCCGGGCCGGCCACCGCCCCGTCCGCCGCGCCGGCCGTAGCCGCCGGCCTGGTGGACGTCCTCGTGGCGGGCGTCGGGCCCGCCGCCGCGGCGGTGGCGACCACCAGCGCGCTGGCCCGCGCCCCGTACGCGTACGACCTGGTCGTCTCCGCCGGCATCGGCGGCGGTTTCGCGCCCCACGCCCCGCTCGGGGCCGTCGTCGTCTCCGACGCGATGATCGCCGCTGATCTGGGCGCCGACACGCCGGACGGCTACCTTCCCGTCGAGGAGCTCGGCTTCGGCCGCTCGGTCCACCTGCCGCCGCCCGGGCTGCCCGACCGGATCGCCAAGGCCCTGCACGAGGGCGGGCAGCGCCACCTGGTCGCGCCGGTCCTGACCGTGTCGACGGTCACCGGCACCGCAGCCGGCACGGCCCGGCTGACCGCCCGCCACCCGGACGCGGGCGCCGAGGCGATGGAGGGCTTCGGCGTCGCCGAGGCGGCCGCCGCGCACGGCGTACCCGTCATCGAGATCCGCGCGGTCTCCAACACCGTCGGCCCGCGCGACCGCGCCGCCTGGCGGATCGGCCAGGCCATGGACTCCCTGGGGTACGCCTGCCGGCTCCTGAGCACCACCGTCTTCCTGGAGGCCCTGTGACCCTGCGGATCGCGTACTCCCCCTGCCCCAACGACACGTTCGTCTTCGACGCCTGGGCGCACGGCCGCGTGCCCGGCGCGCCGGAGCTGGAGGTGACGTTCGCGGACATCGACGTCACGAACGGGATGGCCGAGCGGGGCGAGCTGGACGTGCTGAAGGTCTCGTACGCGGTCCTGCCGTACGTCCTCGACGAGTACGCCCTGCTGCCGTGCGGCGGCGCGCTGGGCCGGGGCTGCGGTCCGCTGGTCCTCACCCGCGAGGAGGACACCGACCTCAACGGGAAGACGGTCGCGGTCCCGAGCGAGCGGTCCACTGCCTACCTCCTGTTCCGCCTGTGGGCGGCGGAGACCGTGCCCGGTGGCGTCGGCGAGGTGGTCGTGATGCCGTTCCACGAGATCATGCCGGCGGTACGGGACGGGAAGGTCGACGCGGGGCTCGTCATCCACGAGGCCCGGTTCACCTACCAGCACTACGGGCTGCACTGCCTCGCCGACATGGGGCAGCACTGGGAGTCCACGACGGGGCTCCCGATCCCGCTCGGCGCGATCATCGCGAAGCGCTCACTGGGCGAGGCCACGCTGAAGCTGCTCGCCGAGTCGGCGCGGGCGTCGGTGCGGATGGCCTGGGACGACCCGGAGGCATCGCGCCCGTACGTACGCGCACACGCGCAGGAGATGGACCCGGCGGTGGCCGATCAGCACATCGGCCTGTACGTCAACGAGTTCACGGCCGACCTCGGCGAGGACGGCTACGCGGCCGTACGCGGGCTGCTGACCCGCGCGGCGGCCGAGGGTCTGGTCCCGCCCCTGAGCCCGGACGCCCTGTCATTCGCCTGACGCCGCGAGCAGCCGCACAGCGCACGCACACGCGCACGCACACGCCGGAGGGCCGAGGGACGGGGTCACCGTCCCTCGGCCCGAACGCGCCGAAGCCCTGACGCGCTGACGACTCGGACGTCCTGACTCAGGTGTCCGACTCAGACGTCCAGCTGGTCGGCGACCGCGCGCAGCAGGCCCGCGATCTTCTTGCCGTGGGCCTTGTCGGGGTAGCGGCCGCGCTCCAGCATCGGAGTGATGTTCTCCAGCAGCGTCGTCAGGTCCTGGACGATGGACGCCAGTTCGTCCGGCTTGCGCCGCTGCGCCGCCGCGACCGAGGGGGTCGGGTCCAGGACCGTCACCGACAGCGCCTGGTCGCCGCGCTGGCCGGCCACCACGCCGAACTCGACGCGCTGGCCGGGCTTGAGGGCGTCGACTCCGGCAGGGAGCACCGACGAGTGCACGAAGACGTCGCCGCCGTCGTCGCGGGAGAGAAAGCCGAAGCCCTTCTCGCTGTTGAACCACTTGACCTTGCCGGTAGGCACGTCTGTCCTCGTCCTCGTACTCGATGTCTGGCGCCGAAAATCGGCTCTGGATGGCACTGCAGCGGGTCGCCCGGACCCTCCCCCGCGCTCTCGACTCCGCTTGAGCAAGGGGGGACCCCCGGCGCACCAAGGCTAATGGTCCGGGGGCTGGTGACAAGACGTCTCCGGTTTGTTCCTCCGGCCTGGGAACTACCCTGGCCGAATGCGTAACGAAACCCCTTCGAACAGCGCCGCCCCCGGTGACGGCCTCGTCCGTGCCGGTGCCCTCGTCTTCATCATCGGCGCGGTGGCCACTTTGGTCACGGTGGCGCCGCTCTTCCTCGGCACCGATCCGTTCCCGCCGGTCGCGTACGCCGTGTGCATGCTGATGGGCGTCGGGTTCGTGATCGCCGCGGCCGGGGTGCTGCGGTCGATCGCGGCGCAGCGCCGTCAGGCCACGTCGGCGGCCGACGCCCGGTAGCCCTCCCACCAGGCCGGAAACGCCGTCAGATCAGGCAGGATGACGTCCGCGCCGGCCGCGCGCAGCTCGTCGGCGTCGCACGGCCCGGTCGGTACGGAGACGGCGAGGGCACCCGCGGTGCGGGCGCCGCGGACGTCGCCGGTGTGGTCGCCGACGTACACGGTGGCGCGGTGTTCGCGCAGGGCCTCCGCCTTGGCCTCGGCCCAGAGCCAGCCGATCACCGCGTCCGGTTCGATGCCCAGGTGGGCGAGGTGCAGCTTGGCGTTCGGCTCGTGCTTGGCGGTGACGACGACGGCCCGGCCGCCCGACGCGCGAACGGCTTGAATCGCATCCCTCGCGCCGGGCATGGCGAGCGTCGGCTCGATGGCGTACGTGGGGTAGATCTCACGGTAGCGGTCGCCCATCTCCTGGATCCGGTCGTCCGGGAACCAGTGGGCGAGCTCTTGTTCGAGGGGCGGTCCCAGGCGGGTGACGGCCAGGTCGGCGTCGATCCACACCCCGGTCTCGGCGGAGAGCGCCCGGTAGGCGGCGTGGATGCCGGGCCGGGAGTCGATCAGCGTCATGTCGAGGTCGAAGCCGACCGTGAGCGTGGAGACCATGGGGGCCATTGTGCCTGTCGGCCGCTTTCGGCCGGCTGCGGGGACGTGGCCCGCGCTTACCCGCCCGGGCGCCGCCGATGGCGGCGGCCCGGGTGGCCCGCGACGCTCCGCGCGGGCCACCCGGGTGCCTTGAGGCGGGTCAGGCCTTCTTGTCGACGACCTTCATGTTGTACGGGAAGCCGGAGGAGCCGCAGTTGAGCGTCGCGGCCTTCTCCTTGCCACCCGTGCGGTAGCCGGGGGTGCCCTTGTAGGGGCCCCTGGCGCCGCCCGGACCGCCGCACCACGCCTGGACGTTCCAGGTGCCGTTGCCCGAGCTGCACCAGCCCACGGCCACGTGGTCGTTGGTGTGCGACACGTACGCGCTGCAACCGGACGGTCCTACGGCGGCCTGCGCGGACGGCGCGACACCGAACGTCATGCCCGCGGCCATCAGGCCGAGCGCCGACGCGGTCGTTCCGAACTTCCTCAGTGTGCTGGTCATGCACTCTCCCCGTTCGAACGGATCTTCCAACAGGCGAAGGTATCCAGGCGCGGGCATGGGACGCGTCATACCAAGAGAGGAGTCGAACCGGTCCCCATGACGTATGGACATCCCCCAACCCGCCTGTTAGGGGAGGTCAGTTGTGAGCCCCGGGGGGCCGGGGTCACGTCCGGCGGGCGCGCCAGAGGAGGTGCAGGGCGGAGGCGAGGGCGGCCGCGCGCAGGGCCCAGGGCCAGGTGGCGGCGAACGCCGCGCCGAGCGCGTCGCCGCCCGGGGCGATCGGGTCGCCCCAGCGGCCGTCGAGCCTGCCCCACAGCCACACGGCCGCGCCCGCCGCCACCACGCCCGGCAGGCCGAGCACCACCCACTTGGCCTCCGCGCGGCTCAGACGGCGCGAGGCGTACGCGAGGAGCCAGCCGGCCAACAGGGGCAGCCAGGAGCCCAGGACCACGCCGGTCACCAGCAGCGCGGCGGCGGCCAGCAGCAGCGGATGGCCCAGCCGCGGCAGGCGGCGGCGCGGGGCCGAAGGAGCCGGGGCGACGGCTTCCGCGGCGGGTTCCGGTCCGGGTCCCGGAGCGGCGGGGTCCGTGGTGGCACGTTTCGGCGGAGGCTTCAGCATGTCGGGGATCTCCAGCCCGCCCCGGAACCCCGGCACCATCTCCCCGCCGAACGGGCCCTCCTCGACACGCCACCAGTCCGGCGGCGAGGCCGACGCGCCGACCTCGTCCATGCCCGCGAGGTGCGGGCTCCACGCGTCCGGTGCCGACGTCTCGCGCGGGCGCGGCACGGAGGGCCGGCGCAGCCGTGGCGTGCGCGGTGTACGCGGCGTGCGCTGCTCGGGCACCGAAGGCCCCGAACGCCCCGACTGTGCCCCCGGCCCCGCCGGTGCCGCCGGACGCGCCGGGCCAGCCGTCCCGGAGGACGCCGCTCCCGGGGACGCCGCCGCCGCGACGACCTCGTCCGGCGTGCCGAGGGCGGTGAGAATGCCCCGTACCGCCGCCGGGCTGTCGTCCTTGGCGCGCCTGCTGTCGATCTCGCTCCGCAGCGATGCCACCAGCCGCATCCGCGTCTGCGAGGACAGCTGTCGTTGCTGGGCCAGGTCACCCACCCGGCTCAGATAGTCGAAGACCAGCTGGTCGCTCTCGATCCCCACCGTCACGACGTTAGCGCCTGCGCAGGGGCTAACGTGGTGCGGATGGGGACCGGTGAGCTCGATCGGGAGGCGCACGTGCCCGCAAGCGGCGAAGGCAAGGGCGGTGCGGCGGCTCCGCGCACCCTCGCGGAGGCCCTGCGGGCGCGCGGCGACGAGGGGCTGGCCGCGCTGCTCCGCGCCCGCCCCGACCTGCTGGTTCCCGTTCCGGGTGACCTCACGCAGCTCGCCACCCGCGCCGGTACCCGCGCCTCCGTGGTGCGCGCGCTGGAGCGGCTGGACCGGTTCGTCCTCCAGACCGCCGAGGCCCTCGCGGTGGCGCCGGACCCGGCCCCGTACCCGGTGCTGCTCGCGCTGATGGCCGGTGACGAGGGCGACCCGGACGTCGAGGCGGCGCTGCCCCGGGCGGTCGGCGTGCTGCGGGAACAGGCCCTGGTGTGGGGCGACGACGACCGGCTGCGGCTGGTGCGGACGGCCCGCGAACTGCTGGCCCCCTCGCCGCAGCACCCGTCCCCGACCGGGCTCGGCCCGACGGTCGCGGAGGCGACGGCCGGTATGTCGCCGACCCGGCTCCAGGAGATCATCGCGGCGGCCGGGCTGCCCACGACACACGACCCGGTGTCGGCGGTGGCCGCGCTGACCGAGCTGTTCACCGACCGCGAGCGGATGGGCGCGCTGCTCGACACGGCGCCGATGGAGGCGCTGGGGGTGCTGGACCGGCTGGTGTGGGGGCCGCCGTACGGCGAGGTGACGGCGAACCCGACGCCGCCCGTGCGGTGGCTGCGCGACCGGGGCCTGCTGCTGCCGGCGACGGCGCGCACCGTGGTGCTGCCGCGCGAGGCGGCACTGCATCTGCGCGCCGGGCGCGCACACCGTACGCCGGAGCCGGTGCCGCCCGCCGTCACGCCCGCCCATGAGTACCGTCCACAGGTTGTGGACAGCACGGCGGCCGGCCAGGCGTACACCGCGCTCGCGACGATCGAGGAGCTCGCGAAGGAGTGGAACGAGGGCGGCCCGGCCGTGCTGCGCGCGGGCGGCCTGTCCGTACGGGACCTGAGGCGGACGGCGGTCGCGCTGGACGTGACGGAGCCGGTGGCGGCGTTCTGGCTGGAGGTCGCGTACGGGGCGGGGCTCATCGCCCCGGACGGTGCGGCCGAGGAGCGGTACGCCCCGACGCCCGAGTACGACGAGTGGCTCGCCCTGCCGGCCGCCGAGCGCTGGACGCGGCTGGCCGGCGCGTGGCTGACCGCCACCCGGACGCCCGGCCTGGTCGGCGCCCAGGACGCCAAGGGCCGCACGCTCGCCGCGCTCGGCCCCGACCTGGACCGGGGCGCCGCGCCGGAGGTGCGCCACCGGGTGCTGACGCTGCTGGCCGGGCTCCCGGCCGGGGCGTCGCCCGACCCGGACGCGCTGCTGGCGCGGCTGCGCTGGGAGCGCCCGCTGCGCGGCGGCGCGCCCGACAAGGACGCCCCGGGCACGGACCTGCGGGCCCGGCTCGCGAGCTGGACGCTGACGGAGGCGGAGCTGCTGGGCGTGACGGGCCGGGGCGCCCTGTCGGCCCATGGCCGGGCGCTGCTGCCGGGGGCGCCGGCCCCGGGCACGGACCACCCCGTGGCCGGCCAGGGCAACCCGGAGGCCGCCGCCCATGCCGCCCTGCCGGCCGACCCCGAGGCGTTCAACGGGCGGCGCCCGGCCCACTCCGGCGTGGCCCCGCACGCGGGCGCGGCCGCTCTGCTCGCGCCGCTGCTGCCCGAGCCGGTCGACCACGTCCTGCTCCAGGCGGACCTGACGGCCGTCGCCCCGGGCCCGCTGAAGCGGCCGCTCGCCGACATGCTCGCCGTGCTCGCGGACGTCGAGTCCAAGGGCGGCGCCACCGTGTACCGCTTCACGCCCGCCTCCGTGCGCCGCGCCCTGGACGCCGGGCAGGCGGCGGCCGACCTGCACGCCTTCCTGGCCGCGCACTCCCGCACGCCCGTGCCGCAGCCGCTCACGTACCTCATCGACGACGTGGCGCGCAGACACGGCCACCTCCGCGTGGGCGCCGCGTCCGCGTACGTACGCTGCGACGACGACGCCGTGCTCGGCGAGATCCTCGCCGACAAGCGGTCCGACCCGCTGCGCCTGCGCCGCCTGGCGCCGACCGTGCTGGCCGCCCAGGCCGACCCGGCCACGCTCCTGGAGGGGCTGCGGTCCATGGGCTTCGCCCCGGCCGCCGAGTCGGCGGAGGGCGACGTCCTGATCACCCGGGCGCACGCCTACCGCACCCCGCCCCGCACGGCGCCCGCCCCCGTGCCGGACGGCCCGCCGTCCCCCGGCGCCACACTGCTGGGCGCGGCCGTGAAGGCGATCCGCGCCGGGGACCTGGCCGCCACCGTCGTACGCCGCGACGAGCCGGGCCGCGACGGCACGTCCCGGCTCGTCGACGGCGAGCTGCCCCGCACCTCCGCCGCCGAGACCCTCGCCACCGTCCAGGCCGCCGCCATGACCGGCTCGGCCGTGTGGATCGGCTACGTGAACGCCGAGGGCGCCGCCAGCCAGCGGGTCATCGCGCCGGTACGGGTCGAGGGCGGCTTCGTCACGGCGTACGACCACACGGCCGACGAGGTCCGCACGTACCCGCTGCACCGGATCACGGGTGTGGCGGAAGTGGCGGAAGACCAGCTCTGACCGGCCCGGCCCCGATCATGCGGCCCGCCAGGCGAATTACCGCTCCGGGGTGACCAACTCCCCACTCCCGGGGGACTTTCCGCATACCCACCGGTGCGCCATGGGCAGCCACGAGCCGTCCCGATCAACCTCACGCACCACAGGAAAGAGGTCGTCCCATGCGCCGAGTCACCACCGTCCTCCTCACCACCGCCGCGTTCCTGTCCGCGTTCACCACCCAGGCCGCCGCGATCACCATCGATCTCTCGGGCGGTCTCGGCGTCTGACCGGCCGCCCCTGCCCCACCCCCGTGCGGGGCCCGCACCGCTCCGGACGGTGCGGGCCCCGTCCACCGTCCCCGCATCCGCCGCGTGAAAGGACCCCGTTCCATGAGGCACCGACCCCTGGCCCGCCGCATCGGCCGCATCGCCGCCGTCCTGTTCCTCGCCGCCATGGTGATCCCCCCGATCGGCGGCGCGGGCGGCCCGCTGGGCGAGGTCCAGGTCGAAGGCCCACTGGTGAGCAACATCTGGCTGTAGCCCCGTGTGAGCCACCTCACCGCACGCCTGCTCAGCCCGCCGATGCGTAACACTGGATGTTTGGCCGTGTCCCCGAGGCGCCGCCAGGACCGCCAGTAACGCCAGGAAAGGGTGAGGCGTGAACGGACCCCTGATCGTCCAGAGCGACAAGACACTCCTGCTCGAAGTCGACCACGAGCAGGCCGACGCGTGCCGTCGCGCCATCGCGCCGTTCGCGGAGCTGGAGCGCGCGCCCGAGCACATCCACACCTACCGGGTCACGCCGCTGGGCCTGTGGAACGCGCGGGCGGCCGGGCACGACGCCGAGCAGGTCGTCGACGCGCTCGTCGAGTTCTCCCGCTATCCCGTGCCGCACGCCCTGCTGGTCGACGTCGCCGAGACGATGGCCCGCTACGGGCGGCTCACGCTCAGCAAGCACCCCACGCACGGCCTGGTGCTGACCACCACCGACCGGCCCGTCCTGGAGGAGATCCTCCGCTCCAGGAAGGTCCAGCCGCTGGTGGGCGCCCGGATCGATCCCGACACGGTCGCGGTGCACCCCTCCGAGCGCGGGCAGATCAAGCAGACGCTGCTGAAGCTGGGCTGGCCGGCCGAGGACCTCGCGGGGTACGTGGACGGCGAGGCGCACCGTATCGACCTGGACGAGAACGGCTGGGCGCTGCGCCCGTACCAGAAGCAGGCCGTCCAGGGCTTCTGGCACGGCGGCTCCGGGGTCGTCGTCCTGCCCTGCGGCGCCGGGAAGACGCTGGTCGGCGCGGGCGCGATGGCGCAGGCCAAGGCGACCACGCTGATCCTGGTGACCAACACCGTCTCCGCCCGCCAGTGGAAGCACGAGCTGGTGAAGCGCACCTCGCTGACCGAGGACGAGGTCGGCGAGTACAGCGGGACCAGGAAGGAGATCCGCCCGGTCACCATCGCCACGTACCAGGTGCTGACGACCAAGCGGAAGGGCATCTACCCGCACCTGGAGCTGTTCGACTCGCGGGACTGGGGCCTGATCGTCTACGACGAGGTGCACCTGCTGCCGGCGCCGGTCTTCAAGTTCACCGCCGATCTCCAGGCCCGCCGCCGTCTCGGCCTGACGGCGACGCTCGTACGCGAGGACGGCCGCGAGTCGGACGTGTTCTCGCTCATCGGGCCCAAGCGCTTCGACGCCCCGTGGAAGGAGATCGAGGCGCAGGGCTACATCGCGCCGGCCGACTGCGTCGAGGTCCGCGTCAATCTCACCGACTCCGAGCGCCTGGCGTACGCCACGGCCGAGACGGAGGAGAAGTACCGCTACTGCGCGACGACCGCGACCAAGCGGAAGGTGACGGAGGCGCTGGTACGGAAGTTCGCGGGCCAGCAGATCCTGGTGATCGGCCAGTACATCGACCAGCTGGACGAGCTGGGCGAGCACCTGGACGCGCCGGTGATCAAGGGCGAGACGTCCAACGCGCAGCGCGAGAAGCTCTTCGACGCGTTCCGCAACGGGGAGATCAGCGTTCTGGTCGTGTCCAAGGTCGCGAACTTCTCGATCGACCTGCCGGAGGCGACGGTCGCCATCCAGGTGTCGGGCACGTTCGGCTCGCGCCAGGAGGAGGCGCAGCGGCTGGGCCGCGTGCTGCGCCCGAAAGCCGACGGGCACCAGGCGCACTTCTACTCGGTGGTCGCCCGGGACACGATCGACCAGGACTTCGCGGCGCACCGGCAGCGGTTCCTGGCGGAGCAGGGATACGCGTACCGGATCGTGGACGCCGACGAACTGCTCCGGGACGTCGATCCCGATCTCAGCGGCGCCTGACGCCGGCTTCCTCGGCGTACTCCCCGAGGACGACGACCGCGAACGCCGCTTCGGCGAACACCTTGATCGCGCGCAGGGCGTTGCCGAGGCGGTGGGCGGGGTGGCGGGTGGCGCCGAGGGCCGTGGCGCCCGAACCGCCGTGGCTGAACGTGGCTGTGGTCATGTCTCCATGATGGTTTCCGGCCGTGGGCGGGTCATCGGTCCGCAGACCGAACCGCGAGGCCGCCCGCGTACGACTCCAGGCATACGGCATCCCCTACGGGTCGGACATCCCTCGGGTCGGATATCCCTCGGGTCGGATATTCGGTGGCTCCGCCTGTGGCGCGTGGCTAAGATCGCCGGCCTTGCCCGCCTCCCTTCGCGGAGCGCCGCCCCCCGGTCGGAAACCGGACGGGCCCCGCCCACACACGTGACCGACTCCACGGAGGCTCCGCCGTGCCCGCGCACACCGACCCCCTCGATCCCCTCGCGCGTGAACGCGCCCACCTCGCCGCCTCCCGGGCCGCCCTGCGCGCCATGCGCGAGGACGTCCAGGCGCTCGACATCCGGGACGTCACCGCGAACTGGGTCAACGCCGCCGTGCTGGAGGCCCAGATCGAGGAGCGGATCAAGGCGCTGGCCGACCTGTCGCACACGCCGCTGTTCTTCGGCCGCCTCGACCACCTGCCCACCGCCCAGGAAGGGCAGCGCTTCTACATCGGGCGGCGCCACGTCCACGACGGGGACGGCGACCCGATGGTGGTCGACTGGCGCGCGCCCGTCTCGCAGCCGTTCTACCGGGCGTCGAAGAAGGACCCGCAGGACATCGCGCTGCGGCGCCGCTTCGGTTACACGGGCGGCGAGCTGACGGCGTACGAGGACGAGCACCTGTCCGACCCGGCCGAGGCGGAGAGAACCTCTCGGCTCCTCCAGGCGGAGATCGAGCGGCCGCGCGTCGGCCCGATGCGGGACATCGTCGCGACGATCCAGCCCGAGCAGGACGAGATCGTACGGTCGGGGCTCGGCGGCACGCTGTGTGTGCAGGGCGGCCCGGGGACGGGCAAGACGGCGGTCGGCCTGCACCGGGTGGCGTACCTGCTGTACGCGCACCGGGAGCGGCTGGCCCGCACGGGCACGCTGGTCATCGGGCCGAACCGGTCCTTCCTCCACTACATCGAGCAGGTGCTGCCCGCGCTCGGTGAGCTGGAGGTGAAGCAGGCGACGGTGGACGATCTCGTCGCGCACGTCGAGGTGCGGGGCACCGACGACGCGGCGGCGGCGGTGGTCAAGGGCGACGCGAGGATGGCGGAGGTGCTGCGGCGGGCGGTGCGGTCGCATGTGACGATGCCGGCCGAGGCCCTGATGGTCGTACGGGGGTCACGGCGCTGGCGTGTGCCGGCGTACGAACTGGAGGAGATCGTCCGGGAGTTGCTGGACCGGGACATCCGGTACGGCGCCGCCCGTGACGCCCTCCCGCAGCGCGTCGCGCACGCGGTGCTGGTGCGGATGGAGCAGGCGGGTGAGGCGCCGGACGACCGGGTGCAGGACGCGGTGGCGCGCAACGCGGCCGTGAAGGCGCTGGTGAAGGCGGTCTGGCCGGCGGTCGACCCGGCGAAGCTGGTGCTGCGGCTGCTGTCGGACGCGGACTTCCTGGCGGCGCACGGGGACGGTCTGCTCACCGCCGACGAGCAGAAGGCCATCCTGTGGACGAAGCCGGCCCGTTCGGTGCGGTCGGCGTTGTGGTCGGCGGCGGACGCGGTGCTGATCGACGAGGTGACGGACCTCGTGTCGCGTACGCATTCGCTGGGGCATGTGGTGCTGGACGAGGCGCAGGACCTGTCGCCGATGCAGTACCGGGCGGTGGGGCGGCGCTGCTCGACCGGTTCGGCGACGGTGCTGGGCGACCTGGCGCAGGGCACCACGCCGTGGGCGACGGCGAGCTGGGCGGACGCGCTGCGGCACCTGGGCAAGCCGGCCGCGGTGGTGGAGGAGCTGACGGCCGGTTTCCGTGTGCCGCGCGAGGTGATCGCGTACGCGTCACGGCTGCTGCCGCACATGTCGCCGGGGCTGGCCCCGGTGCGGTCGGTGCGGGAGTCGCCGGGCTCGCTGGAGGTGCGGGCGGTGGAGGACCTGGACGCGGCGGTGGTGCAGGCGTGCCTCGCGTCGCTGGCGCATGAGGGCTCCATCGGCCTGATCGCGGCGGACGCGCGGGTTCCGGCGCTGGCGGAGGCGCTGGCCTCGCGGGGCCTGCCGTACCTGGCACCGGGCGAGGAGACGACGGCCGCCTCCCGCCTGACGCTGGTCCCCGCCTCGCTGGCGAAGGGCCTGGAGTACGACTACGTCGTCCTGGACGAACCGGCGGCGGTGGTCGACGGCGAACCGGACGAGCGCACGGGCCTGCGGCGCCTGTACGTGGCCCTGACGAGGGCGGTGTCGGGCCTGACGGTCCTTCACTCGGCGCCGCTGCCGAGCCAGTTGGCGGGGTGACCGCAAAGGCCCCCGGAGCGGGACGAACCGCTCCGGGGGCCGGTCGTGCGAGCGGTCAGGCCGCCGCGTTGATCCGGTCGCCGCCTTGATCCGGTCGCCGCCTTGATCAGGCCGCCGCCTTGATCAGGCCGCCTTGAAACCGCGCAGGCGCAGGCTGTTGCCGACGACGAAGACCGACGAGAAGGCCATGGCGGCGCCCGCGATCATCGGGTTGAGCAGGCCGGCGGCGGCCAGCGGCAGGGCGGCGACGTTGTAGGCGAAGGCCCAGAACAGGTTGCCCTTGATGGTGGCCAGGGTGCGCCGCGACAGGCGGATCGCGTCCGCCGCCGCCCGCAGGTCTCCCCGTACGAGGGTCAGGTCGCCCGCCTCGATGGCCGCGTCCGTGCCGGTGCCCATGGCGAGCCCCAGGTCGGCCTGGGCGAGCGCGGCCGCGTCGTTGACGCCGTCACCGACCATGGCGACGCGGCGCCCCTCGGCCTGGAGGCGCTTGACGACGTCGACCTTGTCCTCCGGCATGACCTCGGCGATCACCTGGTCGATGCCCACCTCGGCGGCGACCGCTTGCGCCACCGCCTTGTTGTCACCGGTCAGGAGGATCGGGGTCAGCCCCAGGGCACGCAACCGCTCGACGGCCTCACGGCTGGTGTCCTTGACCGCGTCGGCGACCTCCAGGACCGCGCGGGCCTCGCCGTCCCAGGCGACCGCGATGGCCGTACGGCCGGCCGCCTCGGCTTCCTCCCTTGCGCGGGCCAGATCGGCCGGGAGGTGGATCTCCCATTCGCGGAGCAGCTTCTCGCGCCCGACGAGGACCGCGTGCCCCTCCACGATGCCCTGGACGCCCAGGCCCGCGAGGTTCGCGAAGTCCTCGGGGACCGGGAGCGTACCGACCTTGGCCTCCGCGCCGGCGGCGACCGCCCGGGCGATCGGGTGCTCGGAGGCGTGCTCCAGCGCGCCCGCCAGCCGCAGCGCCTCGGCCTCGTCCACCGACTCGGCGGTGTGCACGGCGAGCAGCGTCATCCTGCCCGTCGTCACCGTGCCGGTCTTGTCGAGGACGATGGTGTCGACCTCGCGGGTGGTCTCCAGCACCTCGGGCCCCTTGATGAGGATGCCGAGCTGCGCGCCGCGTCCGGTGCCGACCATCAGCGCGGTCGGGGTCGCGAGCCCCAGCGCGCACGGGCAGGCGATGATCAGTACGGCCACCGCGGCGGTGAACGCGGCGGTCAGACCGGACCCGTTGCCCAGCCAGAAGCCCAGCGTGGCGAGCGCGAGAGCGATCACGACCGGTACGAACACCGCGGAGATACGATCCGCCAGGCGCTGCGCCGCCGCCTTCCCGTTCTGCGCGTCCTCCACCAGCTTCGCCATCCGCGCCAGTTGCGTGTCGGCACCGACCCGGGTGGCCTCCACGACCAGCCGGCCGCCCGCGTTCAGCGTCGCCCCGGTGACCGGGTCGCCCACGCCGACCTCCACCGGCACGGACTCGCCCGTCAGCATGGAGGCGTCCACGGCCGACGAACCGTCCACCACCGTGCCGTCCGTGGCGATCTTCTCGCCGGGCCGGACCACGAAACGGTCGCCCACCCGCAGCTCCGCCACCGGGATCAGCGTCTCGCGCCCGTCACGCAGCACGGTGACGTCCTTCGCGCCGAGCTCCATCAGGGCCCTGAGCGCCGCGCCCGCCTTGCGCTTGGAGCGGGCCTCGAAGTAGCGCCCGGCCAGGATGAACGCGGTGACCCCGGCCGCCGCCTCCAGGTAGATGTTCCCCGCGCCGTCGCTGCGGGCGATCGTGAACTCGAAGGGGTGCGTCATCCCGGGCGTACCGGCCGTGCCGAAGAACAGCGCCCACAGCGACCACAGGAACGCCGCCGACGTGCCGACCGAGATGAGCGTGTCCATGGTCGCCGCGCCATGCCGCGCGTTGGTCCACGCGGCCCGGTGGAAGGGCCAGCCGGCGTAGGTGACGACCGGCGCGGCCAGCGTCAGGGACAGCCACTGCCAGTAGTCGATCTGGAACGCCGGGACCATCGCCATCGCGATGACCGGCACGGAGAGCACGACCGCGGTGATCAGCCGCTGCCGCAGCGGCCGCAGCTCGTCGGGCTCGCCCTCCGCGCCCTCCGCGTCCTCCGCGTCCTCGCGGGTCTCCGTCGCGGGCGGCGCCGGCTCGTGCGCGGTGTAGCCGGTGGCCTCGACGGTGGCGATGAGGTCCTGTACGGAGACGTCGTCGCCCCGGTAGACGACCCTGGCCTTCTCGGTGGCGTAGTTGACGGTCGCCTCGACACCGTCCATGCGGTTGAGCTTCTTCTCGATACGGGCCGCGCACGAGGCGCAGGTCATGCCGCCGATGGCGAGCTCGACCTCGGCCGCGCCGGGTGTCGTCGTCGTTGGGGTGCTCATGCGTGCTACTCCTCGTCCGATGCCCTGTCTATCGTACCGGAATACCCGGAGGGGGTATCAACGGCCGCGACTTCTTTATACCCCCAGGGGGTATGCATCGCAAGGTGTCGGGCCTACCGAACGGCTAGGCTGGGCAATGGACTAGACCTGTAACGTCGGCTGAGGAAATGGGACCCCATGAGCAACCGTGCAGTCCTTGAGGTGATCGCCCTCGACGCGGAGGACGGGATCGCGGCCCAGGCCGGCGGGGCGGACCGCCTTGAGCTGGTCACCGACATGGCGGCGGACGGACTCACGCCGTCCCGGGAGACCTACGCCCGGATTCGCGCCGCCGTGGACCTCCCGCTGCGCGTGATGCTGCGCCGGGCCGACGGGTTCGAGGCGGGGGACATCGACGCCCTGGTGGGGATCGCGCGGGAGCTGCGCGAGGAGGGCGCGGACGAGTTCGTGCTCGGCTTCCTCGACGCGCGGGGACGTGTGGACCTGGTGGCCGTGGAGCGGCTGGTGGCCGAACTGGAGGGCTGCCGCTGGACGTTCCACCGCGCGATCGACCGGGCGGCCGACCGTGACGCGGCGCGCAAGCAGCTCGCCGACCTGCCCGGCCTGGACACCTACCTGACGGCCGGCTCGGCGGCCGGTGTCGACGAGGGCCTGCCGACCCTGCTGGCGGAGGCCGGGGCCATGCGGCGCGGCGAGCCCGGCTACGAGCACCGGCTGCTGGTGGGCGGCGGCCTCCGGCTGGACCACGTCCCGACGCTGCTCGCGGCCGGTGTGGACGCCTTTCACATCGGCGGCGCGGCCCGCCCGTCCGGCTGGTCGGCCCCGGTGTCCCCCACGGCGGTACGCACCTGGCGCACGGCACTGGACGCCGGGGCGTAACTCCTGACGGCACCCGCCGCGACCGCCCGCACGGTCAGGGGGCGCCACCGGCACAATGAGCCTCATGGCGCCCCTCCCCGAGCACCCCGCCCACGACGACCTCCGCCACCGCTGGGCGTCGGCCGTGCACGACGCCCCGCACGCGTACCGCTACGCGGACGACCTGCTCGCCCGCTGGGCCGAGCCGCAGCGCCGGTACCACACCACCGACCACCTGGTCGCCGTCCTCGACCGCGTGGACGAGCTGGCGGCGTACGCGGAAGACCCCGACCTCGTCCGCCTCGCCGCCTGGTTCCACGACGCGGTGTACCTGCCCGAGCGCTCCACCAACGAGGAGCGCAGCGCCCGCCTCGCCGAGCGGGCGCTGCCGGAGCTGGACATCGACGCGGCCCGTACGGCGGAGGTCGCCCGCCTCGTCCGGCTGACGCGCACGCACGACCCGGCAGAGGGCGACCGCAACGGCGCGGTCCTGTGCGACGCGGACCTCGCGGTCCTGGCCGCCGCGCCGGACGCCTACGCCGCCTACGCGGCAGCGGTACGCGAGGAGTACGGCTTCGTCCCGGACGACGCCTTCCGCGAGGGCCGCGCGGCAGTGCTGCGCCGGCTGCTCGGCCTGCCCCGCCTGTTCCGCACACCGCACGCCGCCCGCGCGTGGGAGGACCGGGCCCGCCAGAACCTGACGACGGAGCTGAAGCTGCTGGCCACGGGCGCGTGAGCGGCGCCGCCGACGCGCCCCGCTCGGGTCGGGCCCGCTCAGGTCTCGGACCCTCTCAGGTCTCGAACCCGCTCAGGTCTCGGACCCGCCCCCGCCTCCGGCCCGCCGCCCCCGCTTCCGTCGCCGCAGCCCCGCCGCCGTGAGCAGGCGGACCAGCTCCTTGGAGCCCACCTGCACCGCGCCCGCCGCCACGGCGGAGGCGTACCGGTCCGAGGGGACGTCGTAGTGGTCGCCGTCGAAGGCGCGCGGCGGGGCGCCGATCGCGGCGGCGAAGCCGTGGAGTTCGTCGTAGGAGACGTCGCTGATCATGTGCGACCACATGCGGCCGTGGCCCGGCCAGTCGGGTGGGTCGATGTAGATCGTCACGTGAGGCCGCCGACCGGGGCGACCACCACGCCCGCCTTGCCGCAGACCCAGTGCGGTTCGGGGCCCAGCTCCGGTTCCACGTCCAGGGCGTGCGGGTCGCCGGAGGTGCACACCGGGCACAGCGGCCAGCGGCCGTACCGCTCCAGCAGCGCGTCCTGGACGTCCTGGGCGACGAGCCCGGCGACGTACTCCATCCCCTCCGGCCACTGCTCGACCCACCAGCGGCGGTGCGTCACCGCGTCCTCGACGAGGGAGACGACCTCGGCGTCGGCGACATCACGCGCCATCAGGTCGGCGAGGACCAGGGCGCGCGCGGCGTGCAGGGCCTGCTCCAGTGGGTCCACGGCGTTCATGGAGTCATTGTCTCCCCAGGTCCGGAGGGGTTGACGGCCCCAGGGGCTGAAAATAGGTTTCAGATGTGACCGACACAGTGAAGGAAAGTTTCAACGCCGCGCAAGCCCAAGCGCAAGCGCAACCCCAAGCGCAACCCGAAGCGCAAGGCCAAGCCCAAGCCGCCGCAGCACAAGCGCCGGCCCAAGCGGCGCACGCACCCGCACCCGCCGCCCTGGCCGCCAAGGTGCGCACCCTCGCGCCGTCCATGACCCGCTCCATGCTGCGCGTCGCCGAAGCCGTCGCCGGTGACCCCGCCGGCTGCGCCGCCCGCACGGTCACCGGCCTCGCCGAGCTCACCGGCACCAGCGAGGCGACCGTCGTCCGCACCGCCCGCCTCCTCGGTTACCCCGGCTACCGCGACCTGCGCCTCGCCCTCGCCGGGCTCGCCGCCCAGCAGCAGTCCGGCCGGGCGCCCTCCGTCACCGCCGACATCGCGGTCGACGACCCGCTCGCGGACGTCGTCGCCAAGCTCGCGTACGACGAGCAGCAGACCCTCGCGGACACCGCCGCCGGGCTGGACACCATCCAGCTCGGCGCGGCCGTCACCGCGCTCGCCGGCGCCCGCCGCACCGACATCTACGGCGTCGGCGCCTCCGGCCTGGTCGCCCAGGACCTCGCCCAGAAGCTGCTGCGCATCGGGCTCGTCGCGCACGCGCACAGCGACCCGCACCTCGCCGTGACCAACGCCGTCCAGCTCCGCTCGGGTGACGTCGCCATCGCCATCACCCACTCGGGCTCGACCGGCGACGTCATAGAACCGCTCCGCGTCGCCTTCGACCACGGCGCGACCACCGTCGCGATCACCGGCCGCCCGGACGGCCCCGTCTCGCAGTACGCCGACCACATACTGACCACCTCCACCGCCCGCGAGAGCGAGCTGCGCCCCGCCGCCATGTCGTCCCGTACGAGCCAACTCCTCGTCGTGGACTGCCTGTTCACGGGAGTCACGCAGCGTACGTACGAGACGGCGGCCCCGGCGCTCGCCGCGTCGTACGAGGCCCTCGCGCACCGCCACGCCCCCCGCACCCGCTGACCGCCCCGCGAAAGAGCACGCCCAGATGAACCCTACCGAGCTCGCCACCCTCACCACCGAAGCCTTCCGCCCCGAACTGGCGGACATCGACCAGCTCCCCACCGCCGAGATCGCCCGCCTGATGAACGCCGAGGACCAGTCGGTCCCCGGCGCCGTCGCCACCCAGCTGCCCCGGATCGCCGCCGCGATCGACGCGGCCGCCGAGCGGATGGCACGCTGCGGCCGCCTCGTCTACGCGGGCGCGGGCACGGCCGGCAGGCTCGGCGTGCTGGACGCCAGCGAGTGCCCGCCCACGTTCAACACCGACCCCTCCCAGGTCGTCGCCCTCATCGCGGGCGGCCCCACGGCGATGCTGGAGGCGGTCGAGGGCGCCGAGGACTCCCGCGAGCTGGCCGCCGCCGACCTGACGGCCCTCCGCGTCGGCCCCGACGACACGGTGGTCGGCATCTCCGCCTCCGGCCGCACCCCGTACGCGGTCGGCGCGGTGGAGCACGCCCGTGCGAAGGGGGCGTTGACCATCGGCCTGTCCTGCAACGCGCACAGCGCCCTCGCGGCGGCCGCCGAGCACGGCATCGAGGTCGTCGTCGGCCCGGAGTTCCTCACGGGCTCGACCCGCCTGAAGGCCGGGACCGCCCAGAAGCTGGTCCTCAACATGATCTCGACGATCACGATGATCCGCCTCGGCAAGACGTACGGGAACCTCATGGTGGACGTCCGCGCCTCGAACGAGAAGCTCCGCGCCCGCTCGCACCGCATCGTCGCCCTGGCGACCGGCGCGCCCGACGCCGAGATCGAGGCGGCGCTCACGGCGACGGACGGCGAGGTGAAGCCCGCGATCCTCACCCTCCTCGCGGGCGTCGACCCCGAGACGGCGGCCGAGCTCCTCACCAAGACCGGCGGCCACCTCCGAGCAGCCCTCAACCAATAGGGCGGGCCGTGCGCGGTCGCACCGCAGGGGGCGGAACGGGTGGGCACAACCCACCCACCGGCGCGGACCCGCCGCCGCTCCCCCCGCCCCCTGGCACCATCCGCGCCATGACCGACCCCCGCACCAACCCCCGCGCCAACCCTCGCACCACCGCCGCCGCCCTCCTCCCCCTGGTCGGCGGCGCCGCGAACGTCACCTCCGTCGCGCACTGCATGACCCGCCTCCGCGTCGGCCTGCGCGACCGCGCCCTCGTCCGCGACGACGAACTCAGAGCCCTTCCCGCCGTGCTGGGCATCGTCGAGGACGACGAGACGTACCAGATCGTCCTCGGCCCCGGCACCGTCGCCCGCGTCACCCCCGAGTTCGAAGCGCTCCTCGTCCAGACCCGTGGCGAAGCCATCAAGGCCGCCCAGAAGACCCGGAACGCCACCCCCGCCAAGCTGTTCCTCCGCCGCCTCGCCAACATCTTCGTCCCGCTCATCCCCGCCCTGATCGGCTGCGGCATCATCGCCGGGCTGAGCGGCCTGCTGCTCAACCTCCACTGGCTGCCCGCCCTGACCCCCGCCCTCACCGCCATCGCGTCGGGCTTCATGGCGCTGATCGCCGTCTTCGTCGGCATCAACACGGCGAAGGAGTTCGGCGGTACGCCGGTACTGGGCGGCGCGGTCGCCGCGATCATCGTGTACGCGGGCGTCGCCAAGGTCGAGGCCTTCGGCCAGCAGCTCTCCCCCGGCCAGGGCGGCGTCCTGGGCGCGCTGGCCGCCGCCGCGCTCGCCGCGCACATCGAGAAGTGGTGCCGCCGCCGCATCCCCGAGGCCCTGGACGTGCTCGTCACGCCCACCCTCACCGTCCTCCTCGCGGGCCTGGTCACCGTCTACGGCCTGATGTTCGTCGCCGGAGAGGTCTCCGCCGCCATCGGCAAGGGCGCCGACTGGCTGCTCGCGGGCGGCGGCGCGGTGGCCGGCTTCGTACTCGGCGGGCTGTTCCTGCCGCTCGTGATGCTGGGCCTGCACCAGGCGCTGATCCCGATCCACACCACCCTCATCGAGCAGCAGGGCTTCACCGTCCTCCTGCCCATCCTCGCCATGGCGGGCGCGGGCCAGGTCGGCGCGGCCGCCGCCGTCTACGTACGCCTCCGCCGCCACACCGCCATCCGGCGCACCATCCGCTCGGCGCTCCCCGCCGGGCTCCTGGGCGTCGGCGAACCACTCATCTACGGCGTCTCGCTCCCCCTCGGCCGCCCGTTCGTCACGGCCTGCGTGGGCGGGGCGTTCGGCGGCGGCTTCATCGGCCTGTTCCACATGCTCGGCGACACGGTCGGCTCCACGGCGATCGGCCCCTCCGGCTGGGCCCTGTTCCCCCTGCTCCACGGCGAACGCGGCCTGAGCCTCACCACGGTCGCGGTCTACGCGGGCGGCCTGCTGGTCGGCTACGCCGCCGGGTTCGCCGCCACGTACCTCTTCGGCATCAACAAGGAACTCCTTAGCCCCCCACCCGCCCCTTGAGGCGACCGGCCGCCCGTCTCGGAAGCCTCACTCGAACCGGCGACGAATGCACAGAACCCCTAGTCCGGGCAGCTTGACGGCCGACGCCCTTCACGGCAGGCGATGCTGCCGGTTCAGCTCCCGCACCCGGGCGCGCAGTACCTCCCCCGGCGGTGCGGGGGCCAGGGCGTCGTCCGGGCAGTCCCACTCCCGGCCGCCGCCCGGCGGACGGAGCTGTACGTAGCCGCCGACCTTCCCCATGACCTGACCCACCCGCCCGTCACGGGTGTCGATCACGTACTCGCCCTTCCTCATCGGCGCGCCTCGCACAGAAAGGCGACCAGCCGCATGGCGGTGTCCATGTTGCAGCGACCGAGATCGATCAGCGGATACGGTGCGTCGCTCGCGGCCGACACCGGGTCCACGCGCAGGGACGGCAGAGTGACCCCCACCCTGGCCAATTCGTCCCGCAACTGAGCCACTACGTCCTCGGCCGCTCGCAGCCGCTCCGCCGATCGCAACCCCATGACCAGGCACCTCCACGCTGTGTGTTCGGGTTCTGCACACAGAGTGGTCGATTAGAGGCTAGCCTGAAAGCAATGGCGGCCCAACAACCCCATCTGTGCTAACGGGAGTTGACACATGCCCGGTCCAAAGGATCTAGATCCGTCATCTTCGCCCAGGGCACTTCTTGGCGCCGAACTGCGTCATGCCCGTGAAAACGCCGGTCTAAGCCAGGATGCGCTGGGCGAGGCGCTCTTCGTGAGCGGCTCGTTCATCGGCCAATTGGAGGCCGGCACGCGCCGCATGCAGCCGGAGATCGCGGCCAAGCTGGACGAGATACTCGGCACGAACGGCTTCTTCGAGCGCAACTGCAAGGCCGCCAACAAGTCGAAGTATCCCGATCATTTCGCGGAAGCGGCGGAGGCGGAAGCGGTCGCGACGGCCATCAAGGAGTACGCACCGCTGCTGATCCCGGGCGTGTTGCAGACGGAGGCGTACGCGCGTGAGGTCTTCCGCGCGTACCAGCCGACCGCCACGGAAGACGTCATCGACGGCCTGGTCGAGGCACGACTCGCCCGCTCGCACCTGCTGGACGATCCAACGAAGCCGCTGTTTTGGGCAGTTCTGGACGAAGCCGTGCTGAGGCGAAAGGTCGGCGGCGCGGGGGTGATGGCGGAGGCGCTGGGGTACGTGGCGGAGCTGGCGCGCAGGCACAGGATCATCGTGCAGGTGCTGCCGTTCGAAGCGGGGGCGCACGCCTCATCGAACGGAGCGCTGAGGTTGATGGCCTTCGACGACGCGCCTCCGCTCGCCTATCTGGAAGTGCTGGGCACCGGTCAGTTGGAAGACAACCCAGCAGCCGTCGCACGGTACGAACTGTCATACGATCTGGTGAGGGCCAGCGCAGCGTCACCCCAAGAATCCCTGGCCCTGATCGAATCAGTGGCGGAGGATTACGCCCATGAAGATCGACATCCTTGAGTGGCGCAAGTCCAGCTACAGCGGCGGCGAAGGCGGCAACTGCGTGGAAGTGGCCACCTGGCGCAAGTCCACGCACAGCGGCGGCGACGGCGGCAACTGCCTCGAAGTCGCCGATGGCCACCCCGACATCGTCCCCGTCCGTGACTCCAAGAACCCCGGCGGCCCGAAGCTCGTGTTCCGGGCCGCCGCGTGGTCCGCGTTCGTAGCGGACCTCAAGCAGTAGCAGTTGCGTACCGGCCCCGGGGATCACGCCTCAGGCCCCGGGGCTCAATCCCCGAGCATCGAGCCCTCTTAACAAGGATTGGTACTGAGGGTCTGATTGATAACCCGCCCACCCACCCGGCGAGTTGTCGCCAATCTGACTATGCGAAGTGCATTTGCCACGTAGGGTGATGAGCCTCTAGCGTGCCCGAATAACGAACGGCCCCCGCCGGTGCGGCAACACCATGCGAGGGCCTGACCACCGAGATCGACACACGTAAGGAAACACCGATCCCATGGCTGACGCCGAGCTTAGTGCTGCCGAGCACCCCCTCGCCAACCCCGGTTACGGCAAGCGTTCCGCGCCTGGTCAGAAGCCCGCGACCGCGCATGACTTCGACCACCTGCCGCCGCGTGAGGCGAGCATCGCGGGCTACATCGACCGGCTGGATGAGGGCGCCGACATCTCGTACAAGACGCTCGCCAAGTTCATCCCCGCGTACGGCCAGTGCGCCATCCGCACCGCGCTGAACAACCTGGTCCGCGCGGGTCATCTGCGCCGGGGGCTGGAGCACACCGCGGGCTCGGGCAGCCAGCACTGGGTGACGCGGACGTGGTGGTCGCGTACCGCGCGGGACGACGAGTGGTGGGCGGCGTTCCAGCGCGGGGACGTCCCGGAGGACAAGCCCCGGCGACAGACCCGATCACGGGCGTTCATCCTGCTGGCCGCGCTGGGGCGCGAGGAGCCGATGATGTCACTGTCCGCCCAGGACTGCACGGCGCTGGAGCCGCTGGTCAGCGAGTGGTTCGAGCGGGGCGCCGACGAACGGCACATCATGCACGCCCTGACCGCCGGCCTCCCGCAGCAGGTGCACCGCCCGGTCGCGCTGGCCCGTACCCGCCTCACCACCAAGATCCCACCCGAGCGCACCGAGCCCTACCGCCCGCCCCTGCGCGTCCTGGAGTGCGCCACATGCGGCGACCCGGCCCGCCCGGAAGCCCTCCTGTCCGGCGAATGCGCCCCCTGCCGCGGCGAGCCCGTCCCCGTACCCCGATCCACCCTCGCTCCCGACGAGGTCCGCGCCCGCGCCGCCGAGGCCAGAGCGGCAGCCACCCGCCGGCCCGAAAGGAGCCACACATGACCACTCGCACCAGAAGCGGGGCACGATGTTGGGGAGGAGGCGACACGATGACCCCTGGCACCGAAGAGCGCCCGCAGATGCCCGTCGAGGACTTCGAGGAGCTTGTCCGCCGGGCCCCGAAGACGGTGAGGAACCGGCTGGAATTTCTCGGCGGGAGGCTGTGCGTCAAGCACGGCCCGATGGACGTCGAGGATTTCGAGGAACTCGCCCGCAGCGCCCCGGAGACCGTCACGCTGGAACTCATCAACGGAAGGCTGAAGGTCAAGCCCGTGCCCGACGGCGACCACGGATCGATCATCATGTGGCTGATCCGGCAGTGCATGCAGCAGCGCCCCGATCTCGACCTCCATCCCGAGCAGGGCCTGCTGGTCGAGGGTTACCGGAACGGGCGGGCGAAACCCGATGGCGCGCTCACGCCCGTGGGTTACTTCGCCGGGCACGGCGACTGGGCGGACCCGGCGGGTGTCCTCATGACGGTGGAAGTCACGTCCTTCGACTCCGACACCGACCGCCGGGACCGCAAGGAGAAGGGCATCGGATACGCCCAGGCGGGCATCCCCGTCTTTCTCCTCATCGACGGCAGCTCCGACACGCTCACCGTCCACAGCGAGCCGGAGCACGGGACGTATCAGAAGAACGTCCTCTACAAGTACGGCGACACCGTCACGCTCCCCGACCCCGTCAACATCACCCTCGACACCGAGAAGCTCAAGGACTACGCCCACTGAGCACGGGGCCCAGGAAACGCCCGAGGGCGGCACCCCCTCGCAGAAGGGGTACCGCCCTCGGTTCCGTAACGGAACTTACCGATCCTCGAAGGGATCAGAAGTCCATGTCACCGCCCGGCATGCCGCCCGGGGCACCGGCCGAGGCCTTCTCCGGCTTGTCGGCGATGACGGCCTCGGTGGTGAGGAACAGCGCCGCGATGGAGGCCGCGTTCTGCAGGGCAGAGCGGGTCACCTTGGCGGGGTCGATGATGCCCTCGGCCATCATGTCGACGTACTCACCGGTCGCGGCGTTCAGGCCGTGGCCGACGGGCAGGTTGCGCACCTTCTCGACGATGACGCCGCCCTCGAGACCACCGTTGACGGCGATCTGCTTGAGCGGGGCCTCCAGCGCCAGCTTGACGGCGTTGGCACCCGTGGCCTCGTCGCCCTCCAGGTCCAGCTTCTCGAAGACCGAGGAGGCCTGGAGCAGGGCCACGCCACCACCGGCGACGATGCCCTCCTCGACGGCGGCCTTGGCGTTGCGCACCGCGTCCTCGATGCGGTGCTTGCGCTCCTTGAGCTCCACCTCGGTGGCGGCACCGGCCTTGATGACGGCCACGCCGCCCGCGAGCTTCGCCAGGCGCTCCTGGAGCTTCTCGCGGTCGTAGTCCGAGTCGGACTGCTCGATCTCGGCGCGGATCTGGTTGACGCGGCCCTGAACCTGCTCGCTGTCACCGGCACCGTCGACGATCGTGGTCTCGTCCTTGGTGATGACGACCTTGCGGGCGCGGCCCAGGAGGTCCAGGCCGGCGTTCTCCAGCTTGAGGCCGACCTCCTCGGAGATGACCTGGCCACCGGTGAGGATGGCGATGTCGTTCAGCATGGCCTTGCGGCGGTCGCCGAAGCCCGGGGCCTTGACGGCGACGGACTTGAACGTGCCGCGGATCTTGTTGACGACCAGGGTCGACAGGGCCTCGCCCTCGACGTCCTCGGCGATGATCAGCAGCGGCTTGCCCGACTGCATGACCTTCTCCAGCAGCGGAAGGAGGTCCTTCACGTTGCTGACCTTGGAGTTGACGATCAGGATGTACGGGTCGTCGAGCGACGCCTCCATACGCTCCATGTCGGTGGCGAAGTACGCCGAGATGTAGCCCTTGTCGAAGCGCATACCCTCGGTGAGCTCCAGCTCCAGACCGAAGGTCTGGGACTCCTCGACGGTGATGACGCCTTCCTTGCCGACCTTGTCCATGGCCTCGGCGATGAGCTCGCCGATCTGGGTGTCGGCGGCGGAGATGGAGGCCGTGGAGGCGATCTGCTCCTTGGTCTCGACATCCTTCGCCTGCTCCAGCAGCGCACCGGAGACGGCCTCGACGGCCTTCTCGATGCCGCGCTTGAGCGCCATCGGGTTGGCGCCGGCGGCGACGTTGCGCAGACCCTCGCGGACGAGCGCCTGGGCGAGGACGGTCGCCGTGGTCGTACCGTCACCGGCGACGTCGTCCGTCTTCTTGGCGACTTCCTTGACCAGCTCGGCGCCGATCTTCTCGTACGGGTCCTCGAGCTCGATCTCCTTGGCGATGGAAACACCATCGTTGGTGATCGTGGGGGCGCCCCACTTCTTCTCGAGGACGACGTTGCGACCCTTGGGGCCCAGGGTCACCTTGACGGCGTCGGCGAGCTGGTTCATGCCGCGCTCGAGGCCGCGCCGTGCCTCCTCGTCGAACGCGATGATCTTGGCCATGTGAAGTGGTCCTCCCGGACAGGGGTGGAAAAGCCGGACCGCGCTGGCGCCCGCGACGGACGGCCTGCCTGCCTGGTGGTTCCTTGCCCCACCTGGCCTGCGGACCTCACCGACCCGGTCCTTCGTTGTCACTCTCACGCTTAGAGTGCTAACGCCAATGATTAGCACTCGACCCATGCGAGTGCAAGCGCCTCTCGCAGAGAGGACGCCCGCGTCCGGCCCGTTTCCGGCCCGCCTCCGGGCCGCCTCCGAGCTGGCTCCGGGCCGTTTCCCGGTGGCCGCGGGCCGGGTCCGGGCATACGCGAGGGGTCCGTATCCAGCTGGATACGGACCCCTCGGCGCTCGTGAAGTCGATGGTCGATCGATCGCGACGCGGCGGTCAGCCGACGGCGAGCTTCACCATGTCCGCCTGCGGACCCTTCTGGCCCTGCGAGATCTCGAACTCGACTCGCTGACCTTCTTCAAGGGTGCGGTACCCGTCCATCTGGATCGCGCTGTAGTGGACGAAAACATCCGCACCACCGTCGACCGCGATGAAGCCGTACCCCTTCTCCGCGTTGAACCACTTGACGGTGCCCTGAGCCATGCCTAACTCCCCTATTACTGGCCCTTGCGCAGGACCGCACTTCGCGGACCCGGGTCAGACCTCGCCCCCTGATGGGTGGGGACGTGCGCCGGAACGCGTCGACCGCCGCTGAATGTATCTGCCCAACTGCCGTCTGCAACAGGTCAATCGGACGAGAAATCCGAGCACGCGTGAAGGGAAAAGTTCCCCGAATTGCGCTGAACCCCGGGCAAGTCGGGCCCGGCAAAGCGCACATACGGCGCATTGTGCGGGCACATATTGTCTGCATCTTGCTGCGACCGGACGCATTCTCATATGCGGGTGGCACGGTCAGCGGCGGGGGCTTCCCCAACTCTACCGCGCTCAACCATGCAGAATTGCCCCCTCCGCTTCTCGCGCGGAGGGGGCAATTCCGTTTCTTCGAAAGGGGTCAGCCGCCGGCGACGGCCGGAATGATCGACACGCCGGCGCCGTCCGGCGTGGCCGTTCGGAGGCCGTCCTCGAAGCGCACGTCGTCGTCGTTGACGTACACGTTGACGAACCGGCGCAGCTTGCCCTGGTCGTCCAGGACGCGGGCGGCGATGCCCGGGTGGTTCTTCTCCAGCGACTCGATGACCTCGGCGAGGGTCGCGCCCTCCGCCGTGACCTCGGCCCGGCCGTCCGTGTACGTGCGGAGGATGGTGGGGATGCGGACGTTGACGCTCATGGGTGGTTCTGCCTTTCGAAGATGTTTCGGCGTCTCAGCGGGCCAGGCCCGCGTCGCGGAACGCGTCCAGGCTCGGGCGGATCGTCGCGGTCGGGCCGGTGGTCGGCGCGACGGCGTCGAGGGTCTTCAGGCCGTCGCCCGTGTTGAGCACGACGGTCGTCAGGGCCGGGTCCAGTACGCCCGCCTCGATGAGCTTCTTCGTCACGCCCACGGTCACCCCGCCCGCTGTCTCGGCGAAGATGCCCTCGGTGCGGGCCAGCAGCTTGATGGCGTCGACGACCTGCTCGTCGTTGACGTCCTCCACCGCGCCGCCCGTGCGGCGGGCGATGTCCAGGACGTACGGGCCGTCGGCCGGGTTGCCGATGGCGAGCGACTTGGCGATGGTGTTCGGCTTCTGGGGCCGTACGACGTCGTGACCGGCCTTGAAGGCCGTGGACACCGGGGAGCAGCCCTCCGCCTGGGCGCCGAAGATCTTGTACGGCTTGTCCTCGACCAGCCCGAGCTTGATCAGCTCCTGAAGGCCCTTGTCGATCTTCGTCAGCTGCGAACCCGACGCGATGGGGATGACCAGCTGGTCGGGCAGCTGCCACCCCAGCTGCTCGCAGATCTCGTACGCGAGGGTCTTGGAGCCCTCCGCGTAGTACGGGCGGAGGTTGACGTTGACGAAGCCCCAGCCCTCACCCAGCGGGTCGCCGATGAGCTCGGAGCAGAAGCGGTTGACGTCGTCGTAGTTGCCCTCGATGCCGACGAGGTCGCCCCCGTACACCGCGGCCATGACGACCTTGCCCTGCTCCAGGTCGTGCGGGATGAACACGCACGAGCGGAAGCCGGCCCGCGCGGCGGCGGCGCCCACGGCACCTGCCAGGTTCCCCGTCGAGGAGCAGGACAGGGTGGTGAAGCCGAAGGCGCGGGCGGCCTCCAGGGCCTGGGCGACGACGCGGTCCTTGAAGGAGTGCGTGGGGTTGCCGGAGTCGTCCTTGACGAACAGCTTGCCGGGTTCGACGCCCAGCTCGCGGCCGAGGTTGTCGGCCTGGACGAGCTTGGTCCAACCGGGGTTCAGGTTGGGCTTGCCGGCCACGTCCGCCGGGACGGGCAGCAGCGGGGCGTAGCGCCAGATGTTCGCGGGACCGGCCTCGATCCGCTTGCGCAGGGCCTCGGGGTCGCCCTCGGGCAGGTCGTAGGCGATCTCAAGGGGGCCGAAACACAGCTCACAGGCGAAGATCGGGCCGAGCGGGAAACGCTCGCCGCATTCGCGACAGGAGAGGGCGGAGGCGGGCCCGAGGTCGACGTTCTTGGCGGTGTCCGAGGTGGCGACAGTCTGTACAGCCATGGAGGCGAGGCCCTTTCTCCTCATCTTCCTCATGGCGCACTTCGCCATGAGACGGATTTGGCACCTTCCCTAGCCGGGGCCTCGCGCGAAGATCATGCGAGTGCCGGCTGGAGGGTTGCCGGGGCTTCAACGGGCCGTGTCCCTCTGCCCCTCTGGATGAGCGGTATTCGATTGTGAACGCCTGACCCCGACATGCATCGGTCATCGGCGTTGTTCAAGACTGTAACGGAACCCCTGGACGCTTGAGATGGCCGTCCGATACGCGAGATGGAGATCACGTTGCTGGATGAGGTGGAGCGCTGGCTGGACCGGCGGTCCTGGTCCGTGGCCGACCGCACGCTCGACCAGCTGCTCGCGGCGAAGCACGGTACGACCGTCAGTGTCGTCCTGCCGGCGCTGAACGAGGAGGCGACGGTCGGGGAGATCGTCGCGGTGATCCGCCGCGAGCTGATGTCGGAGGCGGTCCCGCTGGTGGACGAGCTGGTGGTGATCGACTCCGGTTCCACGGACCGTACGGCGCAGGTCGCGGCGGCCGCCGGGGCGCGTGTGGTGCACCGGGACGCGATACTGCCGCGGATACCGGCCGTGCCCGGCAAGGGTGAGGTGCTGTGGCGGTCGCTCCTGGCGACGAGCGGCGACATCGTGTGCTTCGTGGACGCGGACCTGCGTGACTTCTCGGCCGATTTCGTCACCGGGATCGTGGGCCCGCTGCTCACCGACCCGTCCGTGCAGTTCGTCAAGGCGATGTACGACCGCCCGCTGGGGACCGTGGCCGGCCAGGGCGGGCGGGTGACCGAGCTGGTGGCGCGGCCGCTGCTGAACCTGCACTGGCCGCGGCTCGCCGGGTTCGTCCAGCCGCTGGGCGGCGAGTACGCGGCCCGCCGCTGCCTGCTGGAGCGGCTGCCCTTCCCCGTGGGGTACGGGGTGGAGCTGGGCCTGCTGGTGGACGCCCTGCACACGGTGGGCCTCGACGCGCTCGCGCAGGTGGACGTGGGGGTGCGCAAGCACCGGCACCAGGACGAGCGGGCGCTGGGGCGGATGGCGGCGGCGATCTACCGGACGGCTCAGCTGCGGCTGTCGCGGGGGCACCTGGTGCGGCCCCGGCTGACCCAGTTCGACCGGGGCGACGGCGGCTTCGTACCGCGTACGCACGAGGTGGACACCGAGGAGCGGCCGCCGATGGTGGAGGTGGCCGAGTACGCGCGGCGCCGCCGGGTGGCGTGAGGGCCGTACGTTTGAGCGTTTCCGCAACGGGCTAGGTTCGTCTCCATGGCAGCCCAGATTCTCGTCGCCTCGAACCGCGGTCCCGTCAGCTACGTGCCTCGCGCGGACGGCACGCTCGACGCCCGGCGCGGCGGGGGCGGGCTGGTGTCGGGGCTCTCCGCGATCGGACCGGAAGCGGGGGCGCTGTGGGTGTGCGCGGCGCTGACGGACGGTGACCGGCAGGCGGTGCGGCAGGGGCTCGTGACCGAGCCGGGCGTGCAGATGCTGGACATCGACGCGGCGGTGCACGCGGACGCGTACAACGGGATCGCGAACTCGGTGCTGTGGTTCGTGCACCACATGCTGTACCAGACGCCGCTGGAGCCGGCGTTCGACGCGGAGTTCCGCCGCCAGTGGGTGGCCTACCGGCTCTACAACCGGGCCTTCGCCGAAGCCCTCGCCCAGGAGGCCGCCGACGGCGCCGCCGTGCTGGTCCAGGACTACCACCTGGCCCTCGTGCCCGGCATGCTGCGCGAGCTCCGCCCCGACCTGCGCATCGGGCACTTCTCGCACACCCCGTGGGCGCCGCCGGAGTACTTCTCCATGCTGCCGGACGACATCGCCGAGGAGCTGTTGCTCGGCATGCTGGGCGCGGACCGGCTGGGGTTCTTGACCTGGCGGTGGCTGAAGGCGTTCCAGTCCTGCTGCGGTACGTCGCTGAGGGACCGGGACGTCCAGGTGCACTGGCCGAAGGACCAGCCGCCGAGCGTCCAGGTCGCGGCGCCCGGCGGGCACACGCGGCGCACGTTCCTGGGCGTGCACGGGCTGGGCGCGGACGGCGACTTCCTGCGCGAGCGGTCGCGGCGGGCGGACGTGGACGACCGGATGGCGATGCTGCGGGAGCAGATCGGCGGGGAGGACCGTCGCGTGATCGTCCGCGTCGACCGCACCGAACTGTCCAAGAACATCGTGCGCGGCCTCATGGCGTACCGGACGCTCCTGGAGCAGCACCCCGAGTGGCGCGAACGGGTGGTCCACCTGGCCTTCGCGTACCCCTCCCGCCAGGACCTCTCGGTGTACCGCGAGTACACCGCGCGGGTCTCGCAGCTCGCGGACGAGATCAACGCGGAGTACGGCCGCGACGGCTGGACCCCGGTCATCCTCCACGTCGAGGACGACTTCGCCCGCTCCCTGGCCGCGTACCGCCTGGCGGACGTCGCGCTGGTCAACCCGATCCGCGACGGCATGAACCTGGTCGCCAAGGAGGTCCCGGTCGTCTCCGACGCGGGCTGCGCCCTGGTCCTCTCCCGTGAGGCGGGCGCGTACGAGGAACTGCGCGACGAGGCCCTGGTGGTCAACCCCTACGACGTGACGGGCACGGCCTCGGCGCTCCACGAGGCCCTCTCGATGCCCCCCACCGAACGCGCGGAACGCACCAAGCGCCTCTCCGTCGCCGCCACGGCCCTCCCCCCGGCCCGCTGGTTCCTCGACCAACTCACCGCCCTGCGCACCGTCTGACGGCCACGCGCTGACCCCCCGCTCACCGCACGGCGCCGCACGGCACCGCTGTGCGGTCGATCAGGGTTGCCAGTTGGGGTCGTGCAGGCGGGCGAGGTTCTGGCGGGCGAACATCTCGGCCGGGCTGGTGAGGATTCCGGCGGCCGCCAGGTCGTCGAGGATCTCCCAGTACAGCTCGATCGCCGCGCCGCGGTGTCCGGTGGCTGCCAGGGTGTACGCCAGGTTGTTGCGTACGGCGATGGTGTCCTCGTCCACCGGGCCGAAGGCGCGGGAGCTTTGGACGGCCAGGGGGCCGAGCAGGGTGAGGGCGCCGCTCAGGTCGCCTCGCAGGCGGTGCTGTTCGGCGGTCGACAGGCGCTGGAAGAGGGTGGCCCGGTCTGTCACCGGCTTGGTGGCGAGTTGGCCGGCCTTCCATATGCCGAGGGCGTGTTCGGCGAGTTCCAGGGCGTTTTCGGGTGCGGCGTGGCGGCGTACCCGGCGGGTGCTCAGCGTCCAGGAGGCGAGCTGCTGCCGCAACTCGGGGACGGGCGTGTGCTCGGCCAGGAGCCAGGTGGTGTGGTCGCCCGAGCCGAGGCCCAGGACGCTGCCGCCGGCCGTGAGCGCGTAGTCGCGGTTGGGGAACATGGAGAACTCGAATCGCCAGCCGCGTCCCTTCCGTTCGACGTCGCCGGGGGTCAGCGCGTAGAGCCAGTCCAACTCCGGCCAGGGTATGGACACCACGCCGCGCAGGAAGCGGCCGGCGGAGATGCCGGAGCCGTCCAGCCTCAGTGTCAGCCTGTGCACCGGCCGGGTGGTCGGTCCGGTTCCGCGGCCGAGATAGGTCACGCCATGGATCGTGAGCCGTTCCACGTCCCCGCCCTCCCCCGCGGCGCCCCCGCGCCCCGTCGCAAGGCGTGTACCCGGCGTATCGGCTCCTTACGCGGAAGCGGCGCCCTGGCCACAGGGGCCGGGGCGCCGCGCAGAGGCCGGTGGTCAGCTCTTCTTCGGCCGCGGCGTCGGGGGCGACAGCAGGAGCTTTCCCGCCCCGGCCTTCAGCGCCAGAGCCCCGCACTCGTGGTTGTCGCGGTAGAAGCCCTCGACTTCGACCGGGTTCAAGGCCGCTTCGACCTCGCTGCCCAGCGTTTCCTTGAGGTCGCGGATGATGGGGTCTGTAACAGACATACCGATATCCCCTTATAGCGAGACATACAGGCTCGTATCCCAGTAGAGCGCGCCTGTACGCACTTCGCAAAAGCAGGTCAGGCGACGGCTCCCGCCAGGGCCGTCAGGAACGCGACCACGCCCGGCGGGCCCGGGAGGAGGAGGTCCGCGCGGGTGGCGACCTCCCTGACCTCCGTGCTGCCGCTGCACACCAGCACACCCGGCACCCCGTCCGAGCGGAGCTTCTCGACGGCCGCGAAGGCCGGCAGGTCACCGAGGTCGTCGCCCGCGTACAGCACCGACTCCGCGCCGGTCTCGTGGACGTACTCCGTGAGCGCCACGCCCTTGTCCACGCCCGGGGGCCGCAGCTCCAGGACCAGGCGCCCCGGTTCGAGGACCAGGCCGTGACGGGCCGCCAGCCCCGCGAGCGGGTCGCGCAGCGCCTCGAACGCCGCCTGCGGGTCCTCCGCGCGCCGGGTGTGGACGGCCACCGCCCGCCCCTTCTCCTCGATCCACGTGCCGCGCCACGCCCCCACCCGGTCCAGGAACCCGGGCAGTTCGGCGCGGACCGCTGCCACGCCCGGATGCGCGGGCGCGGCCTGGACCGTTCCCGTGAGGGCGTCCCACCGTTCGGCGCCGTAGTGGCCGAGGATCACCAGCCGCTCCAGGCCCGGCACCCCGGCGAAGCCGCCGTTGCGCACCGCCACCCCGGCCGGGCGGCCGGTGATCACGGCGACGGACGCGACCCGCGGGGCGAGCGCGGCGATGGCCTCGACGGCGCCGGGGTGGGCGCGGGCCTGCTCGGGGTCGTCGACGATGTCGGCGAGCGTGCCGTCGAAGTCGAGGGCGACGACCGCCTTCCCGGGCCGGGCCAGCAGCGCGGCCAGGCCGTCGCGGCCGGCCGGCGTGGTGGGGCGGGGCAGGGAGGGCGGGAGGGAGTCCGGTTGCGTACCCATGTGCGGAAACCTATCCCCGGGCCCCGCCCCGCACACCTCAGCGGCGCGCCTCGCGCGAAGCCCGCAGCCGCCGCAGCCGGTTGACCGTCACGGGGTCGTGGGCCAGCGCCCTGGGGTCGTCGAGGAGGGCGTTGAGCAGCTGGTAGTAGCGGGTGGGCGACATGCCCAGCTGCTCCCGGATCGCCCGCTCCTTGGCGCCGGGGCCCGGCCACGAGCGCCGTTCCATGGCGAGGACGGCACGGTCCCGGTCGGTCAGTTCGGCGGCGGTCATATGAGCAACATAGTTACTCGGCGGCTTCCGCGTCCTTCGCGTCCTGCGCGATGCCCGCGAGCACGGCCTCCGGGTCGCCGCCCGGCTCGACGGCCTTGCCGATGTTCTTCTTGATGCTCTCGCTGACCTTCGCCCAGGACGTCTGGCCGACCGGGTACAGCTCCGACGTGGGCAGTTCCGCCAGGAACGGCCACAGGTCCTTGTGCTTGGGGTCGCCCTGCATCGCGGTGCCGGCGGTGACGGTCACAGGGAGGATGTCGTACTTGTCGGAGAAGGCCAGCACGTTCTTGTCCTCGTACACGTAGTCGAGGAACGTGCCGATCTCCTCGCGGTGGCCGTTCTGCTTGAACGCCATCATCCAGTCGGCCACGCCCATGGTCGCCCTGGCCTCACCGTCCGTGCCCGGCAGCGGGATCTTGCCGACGTCCACGCCGGCCTTCTCGGCGGTCTCCATCAGCGTGGGGTGGCCGTTGAGCATGCCGACGTCACCGCGGGCGAAGGCGTCGAACGCCTCCTGCCGGTCCAGCTCGCCGGGCGTGCCGGGGCCGGTCAGGCCGGGGTCCACGAGCTCGCTCTTGAGCCACTTGAAGGTGCTGACGTTGGCGGTGGAGTTGATCTCGTACGAGATGTCGGCGGTGTCGCGGTAGCCGCCGCCCCCGCTGAGGAACCACATCATGGTCTCGGCCTGGGACTCCTCGGAGCCGAGCGGCAGCGCGAAGGGGTAGGTCACGCCCTGGGCCTTGAGCTTCTCGGCGGCCTCGCGGATGCCCTTCCAGTCCTTCGGGGGCGTGGCGCCGGCCTTGGCGAACAGGTCCTTGTTGTAGAAGAGCAGCCGGGTGCTGGCGGCGAACGGCATGCCGTACTGGACGCGGTCGACCTCGCCGGCTCGGCTGAGCAGGGGCAGGAAGTTGGCCTGGGTCCGTATGGAGAGCAGGTCGTCGGCCTTGTAGAGGCGGTCCTCGGCGGCGTAGTCGGCGTACGCGCCGATCTGGGCGAGGTCGGGCGCCTGGCCGTTCTTGACCATCTCGGCGACCTCGCGGTCGACGTCCTTCCACGACATGACGTCCACGTCGATCGTGATGCCGGGGTGCGACTTCTCGAAGGACCGGGCGAGGTCGTCCCAGTATTTCTGCGAGGTGTTGGAGTCGTTGTTGCCGTAGTCGGCGGCGACCAGCTTGAGGGTCACGTCGCCGGAGTCACCGACGCCTCCGCAGCCGGCGAGCGTCGCCGCCAAGCTCAGTGCGGCCACCGCCGCGGTCAGTCCCATGTAGCGGCGCTGCACAGCTCTTCCCCACCTCGCGTTGTTCCTGGAGCGGTGATTTTCCCACAGTGACGGATGAGGTCTACACCACGTGGGTATCGCTCCGGCAACTCTTGCCGGCCGTCGATGGAGGAGCCGTCTCGCATGTCACGTACAGCGGAGGAGATCGCCACCCAGCCCACCTGCTGGCGCCGCGCCGCCGAGGCGGCCGCGTCGTTCACGGCCGGGCTGCCGCGGCCGGGCGAGCGGGTCGCCGTCACGGGGTGCGGGACGTCGTGGTTCATGGCGATCGCGTACGCCGCGCTGCGGGAGGCGGCGGGGCAGGGGGAGACCGACGCGTTCGCCTCGTCGGAGTTCCCGTCCTCACGCGCGTACGACCGCGTCGTGGCGATCACCCGGTCGGGTACGACGACGGAGGTGTTGGACGTGCTGGCGGCGGTGCGCGGGAAGGTGCCGACGCTGGCGCTGACGGCCGACCCCAAGACGCCCGTCATGGACGCGGCCGACGCGGTCGCGGTGCTGGACTGGGCGGACGAGGAGTCGGTGGTCCAGACGCGGTTCGCGACGACGGCGCTGGCGTTCCTGCGGGCGGCCCTCGGACCGGTGGCGGGCGTGAAGCCGGTCGCCGAGGCGGCGGTGGACGCGGAGCTCGCGGTGACGGAGCCGCTGCCGGAGGCGGTCCTCGCGGCCGAGCAGTGGACGTTCCTGGGCCGGGGCTGGACGTACGGGCTGGCGCTGGAGGCCGGCCTGAAGATGCGGGAGGCGGCGGGTGCGTGGACGGAGGCGTACCCCGCGATGGAGTACCGCCACGGCCCGATCGCGATCACCGGACCGGGCCGGGTGACGTGGGTGTTCGGGGAGCTGCCCGAGGGCCTCGCGGGCGAGGTGGCACGGGTGGGCGGCACGCTGCACGCGCACGCGACGGCGGACCCGGCGGCGGACCCGATGACGGACCCGATGACGGACCCGATGGCCGACCTGATCCGGGCGCAGCGGCTGGCGGTGGCGCTCGCCGAGGCGAAGGGCCTCGACCCGGACCGGCCGCGCAACCTGACCCGCAGCGTGATCCTCTCCTCGTAAGCCGCCCATAAGTGGACTAGACCTTTCACGGGTTCACGAGCGACACTGTCTCCCGTGAGACACGTCATCGCCCTCGATGTGGGCGGCACCGGGATGAAGGCCGCGCTGGTCGGAGCCGACGGGGCCCTGCTGTACGAGGCGCGCCGCGCCACCGGCCGGGAGCGCGGGCCCGACGCGGTCGTGGAGTCGGTCCTCGGCTTCGCCGCGGAGCTGTACGCCCACGGCCGCGAGCGGTACGGCACCGGCGCGGTCGCCGCCGGTGTGGCCGTACCCGGCATCGTCGACACCGCCCGGGGCGTCGCGCGCTACGCGGCCAACCTCGGCTGGCGCGACGTACCGATGCGCGCCCTCCTGAGCGAGCGGCTCGGCGGCCTGCCGGTCGCGCTCGGGCACGACGTGCGCGCCGGCGGGCTCGCCGAGGGCCGCGTGGGCGCCGGGCAGGGCGCCGACCGGTTCCTGTTCGTGCCGCTGGGCACCGGGATCGCGGGCGCGATCGGCATCGGCGGGGCCATCGAGGCGGGCGCGCACGGGTACGCGGGCGAGATCGGGCACATCGTGGTGCGCCCCGGCGGGCCCGCGTGCGGCTGCGGGCAGCGCGGCTGCCTGGAGACCCTCGCCTCCGCCTCGGCCGTGTCGAGGGCCTGGGCGGCGGCCAGCGGCGACGCGGAGGCGGACGCGGCGGACTGCGCCAAGGCCGTCGAGTCGGGCGACCCCGTCGCCGTACGGGTCTGGCAGGACGCGGTGGACGCGCTCGCCGACGGGCTGGTCACCGCGCTGACTCTGCTGGACCCGCGCACGCTCATCATCGGTGGCGGGCTCGCGGAAGCCGGGGAAACGTTGTTCACACCCCTGCGGGCGGCCGTCGAGGAGCGGGTGACGTTCCAGAAGCTGCCCGCCATCGTGCCGGCGGCCCTCGGGGACACCGCCGGCTGCCTGGGCGCGGGCCTCCTCGCCTGGGACCTGCTCTCCAAGGACTCGGAGGTTTCCGCCTGATGGCCGATCGCAAGGTTCTCGCCGGTGCCCGTGTGGTACTGCCGACCGGGATCGTCGACAACGGGCGGGTGACCGTCGAAAACGGCCGCATCGTCACCGCCGGCCCGGCCCCCGCCGAGCGCGGCGACGCACCTGGACGGCCGGCCACACCCGGCGCCCCGGCGGTCGGCGGCACCGGCGCGCGGACCGCTTCAGGCGGCACCGATGCCGCATCCGGCGCCCGCGCCGAAGGCGCCGCAGGCGCAAGCGACGCGGCGGCCTGGGCCGAAAGCGTTGTGGGCGCGACGGGCGCGACGGGGCCGGCTGCGTGGGCCGAGCGCGGCCGCGGCGTCATCGACCTCAGCGGGTGCTGGATCGTCCCCGGGTTCGTGGACATGCACAACCACGGCGGCGGCGGCGCGTCCTTCACCTCCGGGACGGTCGAGGAGGTCCTCCACGGCATCCGCACGCACCGGCTGCACGGCACCACCACGGTCGTCGCCTCCACCGTCACCGGCGAGATGGACTTCCTCGCGCACCGCGCCGGGGAGCTGTCCGAGCTGGCCGAGCAGGGCGACATCGCAGGCGTCCACTTCGAGGGGCCGTTCATCTCGCCGTGCCGCAAGGGCGCCCACAGCGAGGCGCTGCTGCGCGACCCCGACCCGGCCGAGGTGCGCAAGCTGATCGACGCGGCGCGCGGCCACGCCCGCATGGTGACCCTCGCCACCGAACTGCCCGGCGGCATCGACTCCGTACGGCTGCTGACCGAGCACGGCGTCATCGCGGCGATCGGGCACACGGACGCGACGTACGAGCAGACCGTCGAGGCGATCGAGGCGGGCGCCACGGTCGCCACGCACCTGTTCAACGCCATGCCGCCGCTCGGCCACCGCGCGCCCGGTCCGATCGCCGCGCTGCTCCAGGACGAGCGGGTCACCGTCGAGCTGATCAACGACGGCACCCATCTGCACCCGGCGGCGCTGGAACTGGCGTTCCATCACGCCGGCGCCGGGCGTGTCGCGTTCATCACGGACGCGATGGACGCGGCGGGATTCGGCGACGGCGTCTACCACCTCGGTCCGCTGGAGGTGGAGGTACGCGAGGGGGTCGCCCGGCTGGTGGAGGGCGGCTCGATCGCGGGCTCCACGCTCACCCTGGACACCGCGTTCAAGCGGGCGGCGACCGTCGACCGGCTGCCCGTCGAGGCGATCGTGCGAGCCATTTCCGCCAACCCGGCGAAACTGCTGGGGCTCTACGACAGGGTCGGCTCGCTGGAGCCGGGCAAGGACGCGGACCTGGTGGTCCTGGACGACGCGTTCGGCCTGGTCGGCGTCATGCGCAAGGGCGCGTGGGTGGTGGCGCCGCACGTCGCCTGATCGGACCCCGGGGACTGGGCCAACCGCCGTGGGTTTGGCATGATCAGGACCCGGAAGCGCAAGCGGCGGGCGTACGTCTGGGGGGTGTGTCACGGTGATCCTGACGGTCACGCTGAACACCGCCCTGGACATCACGTACACGGTGGACGCCCTGGTCCCGCACGCCTCGCACCGCGTCACCGACGTCGCCGAACGCCCCGGCGGCAAGGGCCTCAACGTCGCCCGCGTGCTCGCCTCCCTCGGTCACGACACCGTGGTCACGGGCTTCGCGGGCGGCCCCACCGGCGACGTACTGCGCGGCCTCCTCGCGCCCCTGCCGGTGCGGGACGCGCTCCTCCCGGTCGCCGGCACCACGCGCCGGACGGTGGCCGTCATCGACGCGGCGACCGGCGACACCACCCAGCTCAACGAGCCGGGCCCGGCCATCACGCCCGCCGAGTGGTCGGCCTTCCTCACCGCGTACGACACCCTCGTACGGGACGCCCGCGCGGTCGCCCTGTGCGGCAGCCTGCCGCCCGGCGTCCCCGTGGGCGCGTACGGGGAGCTGGTGCGCCGCGCCCGCGCCGCGTCCGCGCTCGTCCTGCTGGACACCAGCGGCGAACCGCTGCGCCGGGGCATCGCCGCCCGCCCCGACCTGGTCAAGCCCAACGCCGACGAGCTGGCCCAGCTCACCGGCTCCCGCGAGCCGCTGCGCGCCACCCGCGACGCCCGCCGCCGGGGCGCCCACGCCGTGGTGGCCTCGCTCGGCCCGGACGGGCTGCTCGCGGTCACCCCGGACGGCACCTGGTGGGCCGCCCCGCCCGCGCCGGTGAAGGGCAACCCGACGGGCGCGGGCGACTCGGCGGTGGCGGGCCTGCTGTCCGCGCTGGTCGAGGGCCTGCCCTGGCCGGACCGGCTGCGCCGCGCGGTCGCCCTGTCGGCGGCGACGGTGCCGGCCCCGGCGGCGGGCGAGTACGACACACGGACGTACACCGAGCTCCTGGGCCGGGTCACGGTGAAGGAGCACGCCGCAGCCGCATAACGGAGGTAGAGCACATGCCCCTCGTCCCCACCGCCGAGCTGATCGACCGGGCCAGGGCCGCGCACCGCGCGGTGGCCGCGTTCAACGTCATCACCCTGGAGCACGCCGAGGCGATCGCGGCGGGGGCGGAGCGGGCCGGTGCGCCCGCGATCCTCCAGATCTCCGAGAACGCCGTGAAGTTCCACGGTGGCGACCTGGCCGGCATCGCCGCCGCCACGGCCGCCGTCGCCCGCGCCTGCACCGTGCCGCTGGGCCTGCACCTGGACCACGTCGTCTCGCCCGACCTGCTGCGCTCGGCGCACACCGAGGGCTTCAGCTCGGTGATGTTCGACGCCTCCAAGCTCCCGTACGGCGACAACGTCAAGGCGACGGCCGAGGCCGTGCGCTGGGGCCGCGAGCGGGGCATCTGGGTCGAGGCGGAGCTGGGCAAGGTCGGCGGCAAGGACGGCGAGCCCCCGCTGGACGCCCACACCCCGGGCGTCCGCACGGACCCGGCCGAAGCCGCCGCGTACATCGCGGACACCGGGGTCGACGCACTGGCCGTCGCGGTCGGCTCCACCCACGCGATGACGGAACGCACGGCGTCCCTGGACCACGCCCTGATCGCCGCCCTGCGCGACGCGGTCGGCGTCCCCCTGGTCCTGCACGGCTCCTCGGGCGTCCCGGACGACGAACTCCGCGCGGCGATCACGGCCGGCATGACCAAGATCAACATCGGTACGGCCCTGAACACGGCTTTCACGTCCGCCGTCCGCGCCTACCTGGACGCCCACCCCACCACGGTCGACCCCCGCAAGTACCTCGTCCCCGCTCGCGAGGCGATGACGGGGACGGTGGCGCACTTCCTGACGGTGGTCAGCCCTTGACGTGCCCCTGCTTCAGCCACACCTGGTCGAGGTACGCCTCGCACTGGTCGCCCGGCTCGCACGACATCTTCATGGTGTTCACGCCCTTCTTGAGCGTGACCCAGGAGTAGGTCTTGGTCCAGCCCTTCTCCCAGTCGTTCTCCGCCGCCTGGGCGAAGTTGGACATGTTGATCCCGCGCGGCTGCTCGCCATTGATCGACAGGGAGGTCTTCGCGTCCCGGCCGGGCACGCCGTACGTCAGGAACAGCGTGTACTCGCCGTCCTTCGGCACCTCCACCGTCCAGCTCGCGGAGCCGCCGACCCCGTTGAACATGACGTACGCGCCGTCAGCGCCCTTCGCGCCCTTGACGTCCTTGCCGAGGGTCGCCGGGCCGCCCAGCTGGAGCGTCGCCGCGTCCTGCTTGGGCAGCTCGACCGGCTGCTCCTCCTGGGAGGCGGACGGCCGCGCGCTCGGGGACTCCTGGACCTGGGACGCGGCCGGGGCCGGGTTCGCCTGGTCGTCCTTGGTGCCGTCGGAGGTGTTGGTCAGGACCGCGATGGTGATTCCGGCCACGACGACCCCGACGACCGCGATCGCGCCGATCAGCAGGCCCTTGGTGTTGGGGCCGCCGCCCCGGCCGCCGCCGCGCTGCGGGGGCTGCGCCTGGGGCACCGGGCGGGTCCGGTCACCGCCGCCCGGGTAGCTCTCGGGCGCCGCGTACTGCGGGCTCGGCTGGGCGTACTGCTGGTACTGCTGGTACTGCTGTTGCGGCGGGACCTGGCCGTACTGGCGCTCGCCCACCGCCCTGACCTGGTTGTACGACGTCCTGGGCACACCCGGCGAGGCGGGACCCGGGTAGCCGTAGCCGCCGCCCTGGCGCGGCGCCTGCGCGCCCGCCGCCTGCCCGTCCGCGTAAAGGTAGCCGAACGGATCGTCGTCCTCGGGCGTGCTCGCGCCGTTGTTACCGGCAGCCATCCCTGGTCACTCCTCATCCCTGCTCGCCAGCGGTCACCGACCCGGGCGAGCCTACCCCGAACGGACTACCAGACCCGGCGGCCGCGGCCTACCCCGCCCTGCGGTGGACCTTCGAGCGGGAGCGCTTTTCGATGTACATGCGCTGGTCAGCGGAGTTCAGCACCTCTTCGACGGACATTCCGCACTCCGCCCAGCCGATCCCGAAACTGGCCCCCACGCGCACCGCCCGTCCGTCCACCCGGATCGGCGGAATGATCGCGTTGCGCAGGCGTACGGCCAGATCGGCGGCGTCGGCCGCGCCGAGCCCGTCCGCGAGGACGACGAACTCGTCACCGCCCAGCCGGGCCACGGTGTCCCCGTCCCGCACCCCGGCGGTCAGGCGGTGGGCCACCTCGATGAGCACGGCGTCACCGGTGTGGTGCCCGAACCGGTCGTTGATCGACTTGAAGCCGTCCAGGTCGCAGAAGAGCACGGCGAGCCCCTTCGTACCGTCGTCGACCTCCCCGTCCGGCGCGATGGCGTGTACGTGAGGGTCGTACGCGCCCGGGTCCGCGCAGCCGCCGAAGTCGAAGCCGTCGCCCCGGTAGGCCCGCTCGCCGTACTCGTAGTCACCGCTGTCATAGCTGTCGTAGCTGTCCGGGTCGCGCCCGCCGGCCGTCGAGCGCACCGCGTGGGGGCGGGAGCACAGCCGGGAGCTGAGCCGGGCGCGCAGCTCGGCGCTGTTGGGCAGGCCGGTGAGCGCGTCGTGCGAGGCGCGGTGGGCGAGCTGGAGCTCGTGCCGTTTGCGCTCCTCGATGTCCTCGACGTGGGTGAGCAGGAAGCGCGGCCCGTCCGCGGTGTCGGCGACCACCGAGTTGCGCAGGGACACCCACACGTACGTGCCGTCGCGGCGGGCGAGGCGCAGCTCGGCGCGGCCGCCCTCGGCGGAGGTGCGCAGCAGGGTGCCGATGTCCTCGGGGTGGACCAGGTCGGAGAAGGAGTACCGGCGCATGACGGAGGCGGGGCGGCCCAGCAGCCGGCACAGGGCGTCGTTGGCCCGCAGCAGCCGCCCGTGCTGATCGCCGCCCATCTCGGCGATGGCCATGCCGGACGGGGCGTACTCGAAGGCCTGCCGGAACGACTCTTCACTGGCCCGCAGCGCCTGCTGCTCCCGCTCCAGGCGGACCAGGGCGCGCTGCATATTGGCCCGGAGCCGGGCGTTGCTGATCGCGATGGCGGCCTGCGAGGCGTACATCTGGAGCGCCTCCTGACCCCAGGGGCCGGGGCGGCGGCCGTTGCGCGGCCGGTCGACGGAGATGACGCCGAGCAGTTCGCGGCCGCTGCCGGAGGCGTACATCGGGGCGTAGAGGCGGTCGCGGGGGTGCCACTCGTCCTCGAAGCGGGGCTCGGGGCCGTCGGTGTGCCACTGCGGCACGTCATCCTCTATCAGGACCCAGCCCTCGGTGTGCGGTATGAACCGCAACTCACCCCAGGCCTCGCCCATGCTCAGGCGGCGCTCCCAGGAGGCCCGGGAGCCGACGCGGCCGGTGATGAGGGCCTCGGCGGCGGCGCTGCCGGCGAAGGCGGCGACGACCAGGTCACCGTCCGGGCGTACGAGGTTGACGCAGGCCAGTTCGTAGCCGAGGCCGGCGGTGACGCCATCGGCGACGGTCTGCAGTGTGTCGGCCAGGCTTCGGGCCGTGTTGAGGTTGGCGACGACCTGATGCAGCTGCCGCAGGGTCGCAAGACGGACGTACGGCTCCGACTCGGTCTCCATTGCTCGCTCTCCCCGAGACCTCGACAGCAACTCCAGGGTTCTCATCGGCGCTCGTGTTGCACTGTCACCGGCCACTGAATCACAGCGAGCTGTGCCCCAGGTACACAGGGTCAACAAAACCTGGCCTCTGTGACTCAAGTCACAAAGAATGATATTGGTGCCGGGCCCGAGCCGATGGCGGTTCCGTGCGGGTCCTGTCCGCCCGGTATGCGGCCCTGGACCTAGGACCGGCCTGGTCCCTGGGCCCGATGCGGGCCGGCGGCGGGCACGGTTAGCGTTCCCGGTGTGCTGCCGACGACTCAGTCTCCCACCCCTGCCGTCCCTCATCCTGAGGGGGTGAGCAACGACGACTTCCGGGCCGCGATGTCCCGCCTGGCCGCCGGTGTGGTGCTGGTCACGGCGCACGATCCGGACGACGGCCCGAGAGGCGAGGACGTCGGCATGACGGCGACGTCCTTCATGTCCGTGTCACTGGACCCGCCGCTGGTGCTGGTGAGCCTGCGCGACGGCTCCCGCATGGACGACCTGCTCGCGGAGCAGCCGGTGTGGGGCGTGTCGATCCTCTCCGAGGGCCAGCGGCACGTCGCGGGCCGGTTCGCGATGAAGGGCCGCGTCAGCGACCGGCTGCTGTTCGCGGACATCCCGTGCGCGCGCGGCGAGGTGAGCGGCGCGCCGCTGGTGGACGGGTCGCTGGCGACGCTGGAGTGCCGCACGGAACAGCGTGTGGCGGCGGGTGACCACACGCTGGTGATCGGCCGGGTGCTGAAGGTCGGCTTCCCCGGCGGCGAGGGCAACCCGCTGACGTACTTCCGCGGGCGCTACCGGCACCTGTCCTGACGGGGGCGCCCCCGCGGGGGCTCAGGACCAGTCGCGGGGCGAGCGGCCGCGTTTGGTTTCGGCGCGGTGCTTCTTCTCGCGCAGGCGGCGCTCGTTGATGCCGCGCGGGATCTTCGTCGGGCGGCGGGGCTTGGGCGGCGGCGCCGTCGCCTCGGCCAGCAGGGACGCCAGCCGGACCGCCGCCGTCTCCCGGTTGCGCCACTGCGAGCGGTGCTCGGAGGCGCGGACGGTGAGCACCCCGTCGACCAGCCGGCCCGCCAGACGGCTCAGCGCGCGCTCCTTCCAGACCGGCGGCAGCGCCTGCGTACGCACCAGGTCGAAGCGCAGCTCCACCTGGGAGTCGCTGGTGTTGACGTGCTGCCCGCCCGGCCCGGACGACCTGGAGAAACGCCACATCAGCTCGGCCTCCGGCAGGCAGACCGAACCGCGGATGACATAGGGACCGGACATGCCCTCCATGTTCCCCGTCCCGACGCGGTCACGTCATCCCGTTTTCCCCGCCTGGAACCACTCGGTCACGCTGCGCGTTATGTGCTGTGACGTCACCGATGCATGAAGAAAGGGACTTCCCATGGCTGTAAGCCTGTCCAAGGGCGGCAATGTCTCGCTGACCAAGGAGGCGCCGGGACTGACCGCCGTCACTGTGGGCCTCGGCTGGGACGTCCGTACGACCACCGGCACCGACTTCGACCTCGACGCCTCGGCGATCGGCGTCGACGGCTCCGGCAAGGTCGCCTCCGACGCGCACTTCGTCTTCTTCAACAACAAGTCCACCCCCGACCAGACCATCGTCCACACCGGTGACAACCGCACCGGCGAGGGCGGCGGCGACGACGAGCAGATCAACGTCAACCTGGCCGGTCTCCCGGCGAACGTCGACAAGATCGTCTTCCCGGTCTCCATCTACGACGCGGTCAACCGCTCCCAGAACTTCGGCCAGGTGCGCAACGCGTACATCCGCATCGTCAACCAGGCCGGCGGCGCGGAGCTCGCCCGCTACGACCTGAGCGAGGACGCCGCCACCGAGACCGCCATGGTCTTCGGCGAGCTGTACCGCAACGGCTCGGAGTGGAAGTTCCGCGCCGTCGGCCAGGGCTACGCCTCCGGCCTGGAGGGCATCGCCCGCGACTTCGGCGTCAACCTCTGACACCACCCCTGAACGGCTGTGGCCCCGGGGCGAAGCCCGCCCCGGGGCCCTACCGTGGCCGCATGATCGTCGAACCACTGGAGGCCGGTGAGGACGGCGCCCTGCCCGGGCCGCTCCTGACCGAACTCACCGAGCTGTACGCGTCGAACCGGGAGTTCCAGCAGCTCAGCGGGGACTTCCCGGACCCCGACGACATCCGGCCCGAGCAGGTCGCCGCCTCGCTCGCCCACGAGCTGTCGCACCCCGACACCGAGGTGCTGCTCGCCCGTTCGGCCGGTCACGTGATCGGCGTTTCGGTGACCCGGGCTCACCACCCCGACCCCGACGACCCGGACCCGTGGATCGGCCTGCTGATGGTGCACGCCCGCGACCACCGGGTCGGCTTCGGCCGCGAGCTGGCCGAGATCGTCGAGAAGCGGTTCCGGGAACGCGGCCGACAGGGCGTCAAGCTCGCCGTCCTCGACAACAATCCCAAGGCCCTCGCCTTCTGGCGCGCCCTCGGGTACGAGGAGGTCGACCGCCGCAAGGATCAGCGGCTCGGCCGCGACTGCGTCGTCATGCGGAAGGCCCTGTAGCAGGCCCCGCAGGGCGTTTTTCGCCGTACAGCCAGGTGTCCCACAGGCCGGTCAGGTCCTCGCCCGACTTCTCCTCCACGTACCGCGTGAAGTCCTGCGTCGAGGCGTTGCCGTGCCGGTGCTCCGCCGCCCAGCCGCGCAGGATGCCGAAGAACGTGTCGTCGCCGACCGCCTGGCGCACCTTGTGCAGCACCATCGCGCCCCGCCCGTACACCGGCGGCTCCGAGATGTCCGCGGCCGTGGGCGGATCGGCGGGCGGGAACGCCCAGTTCCGTTCGTCGGCGAAGGCGGCGGCGAAACTCACCTCGGCCGGCGTCTCGGCGAAGTCCTCCGCGTACAGCCACTCGGCGTACGTCGCGAAGCTCTCGTTGAGCCACATGTCCCGCCACGACTCGGGCGAGACGGAGTTGCCGTACCACTGGTGGGCGAGTTCGTGCACCAGCGTGAGCGGATCGAAGGTGCCCGCCGCGAAGAACGGCCTGCTCTGCGTCTCCAGCGCGTACCCGACCTCCACCGTGGGGTCGACGATCGCGCCGATGGAGGAGAAGGGGTAGGGGCCGAAGTTCTCCACCTCCCACGCCAGCAGCTCGGGAATCCGGGCCAGCAGCGCCGGATTGCCCCGGGTGGCGGTGTGCACGGGCAGCCCGGACGGCGTACGGAAGGTTTTCGTCCGGTACTTGCCGACGGCGAGCGTCGCCAGGTAGCTCGCCATCGGCTCGGCGGAGCGCCAGGTGACGGTCGTACGGCCGTCGCCGCCGGTGCGCCGCTGCGCCACCTCACCGTTGGATACGGCCTGGTAGCCCTTGGGGACGGTGACGGTGACGGCGTAGGTGGCCTTGTCGGAGGGGTGGTGGTTGCCGGGGAACCAGGCCATCGAGCCGGTCGGCTGGCCGAGCGCGACCGCGCCGTCCCGGGTCCTCACCCAGCCCTCCTCCGCCCCGTCCTCGTCGGTGACGGTGACCGGCTCGCCGGAGTAGCCGATGACGGTACGGAAGGTGTCGCCGGCGCCGAGGCCGGCGGCCGGGCGGAGGGTGAGCTCGTGGCCGGCGCGGCGGACGGAGGCGGGGCGGCCGTCGACCGTGGCGCGGTCGACGGTCAGGCCGGTGAGGTCGACGTTGAAGGCGCTGAGGGCCTGGGTGGCGCGGGCGGTGATGTCGGCGGTGCCGGTCAGGCGGTTGGTGGCGGGGTCGTAGGCGAGGGTCAGCGCGTAGTGCCGGACGTCGTAGCCGCCGTTGCCGAGCCTGGGGAAGTACGGGTCGCGCAGCCCGGCCGCGCCGGGCTTGCCGTGCACGCCGCCGGTACCGGTGCGGGTGCCGGTGCCGCTGCCGGCTTCGCCGCCGCCGGTGCAGCCGGTGCCGGTGAGGAGTACGGAGGCGGCGGCCACGGTGACGGCGACGGCGACGGCGACGGCACGGATGTGTAGGTCCACCCCGTGATCGTACGGATCACGGCATTCGTCAGCGGCCCAGCGCCGCCACGCCCGCCCGCGCGTACTTCTCGTCCAGGTCGCCACTGGGCGCGCCCGCGACGCCGATGCCCGCGATGGGCGCGCCACCGGCGGTGACGGGGGCGCCGCCGCCGAGGAACAGCGTGCCGGGGATGTCCTTCAGCGTCGGGGTGGTCTGGAGCCGCTTGACCAGCTCGGACGTCGGGGCGTTCCAGGACACGGCGGTGAACGCCTTGCGTATGGCCGACTCGTACGACTGCGGGCCGGCGCCGTCGCCGCGCAGGGTGACCAGGGTGGTGCCGTTGCGGTCCACGACGGCGACGGTGACGCGCTGGTCGTCCTTCTCGGCGGCCTTCAGGGTGGCCTCGGCGGCCTTGGTGGCGGCCTCGATGGTGAGGTGGGTGGTGGTGCGCAGGTGGTGGTCGCTGACACTCCGCGCGGCACTCTGCGCGGGCGCGGCGGCGGGCGCGGCGGCCGGGGCGGCGTTCGCCGACATGGCGCCGAAGGTGCCCGCGGACAGTACGGCGGCGGCGACGGCACCGGTCAGGACACGGGCACGCGGCGACATCGTCGTCATCTTCTTGATCTTCGTCATCTTCGTCATGTTCTTCATGGGGACTCCTTGGTGGTGGGTGACCCGGACCTGCTGTCGATCCTGGGCCCGCCACCAGGGGCCCGGGGTCAACCGATCGGTTGACCCCGCCGCGCCGCGCCCGGGTGAGGATGACGTCGTACGGAGTCCAGTCGGTCGAGTCGTACGACGTCGTACGGAAGGGAGTGGCCGTGGACCAGGATCCCGACGCCCGCTGGCTGGCCCGGGTGATGCACGCCGCGTTCTTCGCGCTGCTCGGCGCCTCGCTGGCGCGGTTCCTGCTGCGCCACCCGTGGGCGGAGCTCGGCCCGTGGGTCGTGGCGCTCTCGGTGGCGCTCGCGGTGCTGTACGTGCTGCCGGTGCCGCACCGGCTTCCCTGGCTGTTCACGGTCGTGGCGGTGTGGATGGTGCTGGTGGTGCTGGCGCCGAGCTTCGCGCTGTGCGCGGTACCGCTGCTGTACGCCGGGCTGCGGACACTGCCGCCGCGCGCCGCGCTCGTGCTGGTGACGCTGCTCACCGTGTTCGTCGTGGCCGCGCTGCTCCAGCTGACGGACGCCGGGGTCGATCCGGTGCTGCTGGTCGCGCCGCCCGCCGCCGCGGCGATCGCCACCGCCGTTTTCGTCCACGCCCAGCGGCAGGCGGACCGGCTGGCCGCCACCGAGCGTCGCGAGGGCACCCTCGCGGAACGGCAGCGGCTGTCGATGGAGATCCACGACAGCCTGGCCCAGGGCCTGTCCAGCCAGCAGATGCTGCTCCAGGCCGCCGAGCGCACCTGGGACAGCGACCCGGCGGCCGCCCGCCGCCACGTCCGTACGGCGGAGTCGATCGCCGAACGCGGCCTGGCCGAGGCGCGCCGCTTCGTGCACGACCTGGCGCCCGCCGACCTCGCCGGGGGCGTCGGCCTGGAAGAGGCGCTACGCGCGCTCGCCGCCCGCGAGTCGGCGCACTTCCGGGTGGACGGCACGCCGGTCGCCCTTCCCGAGCGGGTGCGCTCCGCGCTGCTGCGGATCGCACAGGGCGCCCTGGCCAACGTACGGGAGCACGCCGACGCCACCTCCGCCGCGCTGACCCTCACCTACCTGGACGACCAGGTCGTCCTCGACATCGCGGACGACGGCCGCGGCTTCGATCCGCGTACGGCACGGCGAGGCGTCCGAGGCCACGGCCTGCCCGCCATCCGGGCGCGGGCCGAGCAGCTCGGCGGCACCCTGACCATCGAGTCCGCGCCCGGCGAAGGCACGGTGCTGTCCGTCTCGATCCCGTCGATCCCGCTGGAGAGCCGCCCATGACGGTACGGATCCTGCTGTGCGACGACCACGCGGTCGTACGCGCCGGGCTGCGCGCGCTGCTGGGCAGCGCACCCGGCATCGAGGTCGTCGGCGAGGCGGGCAGCGGCGAGGAGGCGGTCGCGATGGCCGCCAAGGTCACGCCGGACGTCGTGCTCATGGACCTCCAGCTGGGCTCCGGCATCGACGGGGTGGAGGCCACCCGCCGTATCGCCTCCCCGTCCGTGCGGGTGCTGGTCCTCACCACCTACGACACGGACGCCGACGTCACCCGGGCCATCGGCGCGGGCGCCACCGGCTACCTGCTGAAGGCGGAACGCCCCGAGGAGCTGTTCGCCGCCATCCACGCGGCGGCCGAGGGCCGCGCGGCACTCAGCCGCGCCGTACCCCGGCACCGTGCCCCGGCCCTCACCCACCGCGAGCTGGACATCCTGGGCCAGCTGGCGCGCGGTCTGGGCAACCGGGAGATCGCACGGGCACTGTTCATCAGCGAGGCCACCGTCAAGACGCACCTCGGCCGCATCTACGCCAAGCTCGGCGTGGACACGCGCGCCGGCGCGGTGGCGGTGGCGAAGGAGCGGCGCCTGCTGCCGTAGCGGTCAGAACGCCCCGGTGCCGAGGTCGAACCCGCTCGTGCTCGGGGACAGGCAGCGCCACGGCGGACCTCCTTCGATACGGAGCGACGCTCTCAAGTAGGCCGGACCCCATCGGGGCAACCGCGAGTCATTCACTCGCACGTGTGGGCGCACGCCCCGGACGTGACACCATCGACCACGTGCTCGACATCGGCTACTCCCTCTCCCGCCGCTTCCCCGACCCGCCGCAGACGGACTACCGCCGCGCGGACGTCCACGCGCTGCGCCACGACCTGTTCTGCGGCGACGTGTACCTCGCGGACACGAAGGCGGACCGCGAGGTGTCCACAGCCTGGGGATGGGTGCCGGTGCTCGACTTCGCGTGGGCGCTGTGCGACATCGTCGAGCGGCTCGACCGCGACCCGCGCGGCAGCCGGTCGGCCGCGCCGCAGTACGCGGAGCTGGACTTCACCGAGTCCACGGACCGGATGCTCTTCGAGCGCCGCTTCGGCTGGGTGGACGTCGAGGCCGACTGGATGCCGGCCGACGAGCCCCCGCTGACCTTCAGCCACGCGGTGCTGCGCCGCGAGGCCCGCGACTTCCTGCACGACCTGGTCGCCGACCTCACGGACATGCACGAGGGCCTGGCGGACAACCCGGTGATCTGGGACCTCCAGTCCCGTTTCCCCCGCCTGCCCTGACCGACCGGGGGCCCCTCTCGTTGCTCCAGAAGGCCGGCGGAGACGTACGCGCCCTGGAGACCCGCGCCACCATGGGCAAGGTGGTCCTCGTCCCGTAACAGCGCCTCCCCCCGCCGGGTGAACCGGCGTAGCGGAACCGGCGCAGTGCCCGCGTGGCCGGGCACCGGCGCCACCTCGCTCCCGCACCATCCAAGCTCCGAATCGACCGGAAGAGACCGGCAGAGACCGGAGCGACCGGAACAGACCGGACCGACCGGAACACCGGACCGACCGGAATCGCCGAGCTGGATGAGCAGGAGGACCAGAATGAGCCGGACATCCCGCAAACCGCCCACCAGGCTGTACGCGCTGGGCGCACTGTCGGCGCTGCTGCTGTGGACCACCGCCGCGGCCCATGCCACCCCATCCCCCCAAGCCCCGGCCCCCGCCCAGGCCCCCACCCCCGTCACCCACTGCGCCCCCGGCGGCACCCTGCGCGGTGCGCACGGCCAGTACGCCGACATCGCCCTGTGCGTCACCCACACCGGCGCCACCATGACCGTGATGGCCGCCGCCACCTGCCGCCGCGACCTCACCGGCACCCGCCCCGTCTGCCGCACCTCCGGAACCTGGACCGCCCACCGCGACGGCAGCCCCACGGCCGAGCCCACCTCCTCCGGCACCCTCGCGGGCCGCGCCGACTACCCGGGCCCCGGCGCGTACCGCATCAGCGCCGCCGTCCACGTACGCTCCACCACGCCCGGCATCGACCTGCGCGGCCAGGCACGCGGCACCCTCACCCTCACCGAGGCCGCACCGCCGCCCACGCACCGCGTCGAGGTCACGGGAGGCACCCTGAAGCCGGGCACCTCCACCACCCTCACCTACACCGTCTCCCGCGTCAGCGATCACGGCGACGGCAGCGCCCGGCTCGGCCTCATCGGCGAAGAGGCCACCGGCATCCGCGTCGTCTCCTCCGACACCCGGTGCGTCAACCCGCTCCCCGGCCGCTACCCCTCCACCACCCGGAGCATGTACGCACTGGACTGCGCGCTCACCGACCTCCAGCCGGGCCGCCCCGCCACGGTGACCGTCCGCGCCACGCTCAAGGCGACCTGCTCCACCCTCGTCTCCAAGCTGGGCTACTGGACACCCAAGGGCCAGCAGACCACCGGCGGAATGCTCACCGGCCCCACCGTCACCTGCAAGAACGGGTAGCCCGCCCCGGACTCACGACTCACGACCCCAGCGCCACCAACGCCTCGTCGGTCAGCCGGTACACCGTCCACTCCTCCTGCGGCCGCGCGCCCAGCGACCGGTAGAAGTCGATCGACGGGGCGTTCCAGTCCAGCACGGACCACTCCAGCCGCTCGTACCCCCGCGCCACACAGATCCGCGCCAACTCCCTCAGCAGCGCCTTGCCGTACCCGCCGCCCCGCTTCCCGGGCCGCACGTACAGATCCTCCAGATAGATCCCGTGCACCCCACGCCACGTCGAGAAGTTCAAGAACCACAGCGCGAAGCCGACGGCCTCCCCCTCGTCCGTCTCCGCGATGTGCGCGAACGCGGCGGGCCGCTCGCCGAACAGCGCCTCCCGCAGCTGCTCCTCGCTCGCCCGCACCTCATCGAGGGCCTTCTCGTACTCGGCGAGCTCGCGGATCATCGCGTGAAGGACAGGGACGTCGTCAACGACAGCGGTACGAATCATGACCGCAGCCTAAGCACTACCGCCCGAGCAACAGCCGCCCCACCACCGCCCGCTCCCCCTCCAGCACGGTGACCCCGTCCTCGACGTCCCACAGGGAGTCCTGGAGCACCCGCCCCAGCGTCCAGGCCCTCGCCCGCTCGCGGTCCAGCCCCAGCACCTCGGTCATCAGGTCGAAGCGCCACAGCACATCATCCGGATCGAACCGGTCGAACAGCGCCGGCAGCAGCTCGAAACCCGGGTCCCCGGCGAGCGGCTTGGGGTCGATCGCCAGCCACGGCTCGCGGTCCGCCGCGAGGACGTTGTCGAAGTGCAGGTCCCAGTGCAGCAGCCGGTCCCCCGGCTCGCCCACCACTTCCCGTACCGCCGCCGCGCAATCCCGCAGCAGCCGCCGGTCCTCCTCGCGCTCCAGCCACGCCAAAGCCTCCGGTACGTCATCGAGCATCCGCGCCGCGATGTCGCCCAGCCGCCGCATCCCGGCCGGCGCCGGGACGGCCACCAGCCGCGCCATCAGCCCGGCCAGCGTCGCCGTCGCCTCCCGCACGTCCTCCACCGCCGACAGATGCCGCCCCTCGTCCAGCCACTCCAGCAGCAGTGTCGCCGTCCCGGCGTCCTCCGCCAGCAGCCGCACGGCGCCCGAACCGCCCCAAGCCCGCAGCGCCGCGCCCTCGCCCTCACTCTCCTCGTCCCGCAGCTGCAACTTCAGCGCCGCACGCGTCCCGTCCCCCGCCACCACCGGCAGCACCAGCGCACTCCACCCGTGCATCACCGGCCCGGCCCGCCGCAGCCCCCACTCCTCCAGGAACCGCTCGGCCAGCCCGGGCAGCGCGGCGATGAACGCCCGCCCCTCGTCACCGTTGACCTCGCCCTGGATCCGCGCCAGCTCCGCCGGAACCTCGATCACTGAACACCCCATCCGATAACGTCCCGCCACACGCGTCCACACCCACCAGCACCAGCCGAGGAACCACATGAGCACCGTCAACGGCGGCATATCGTTCTGGTACGCCCAAGAGGGCACCCCCGCCCCCCGGGAGCCCCTCCCCGGCGACACCACCGCCGACGTCTGCGTCGTCGGCGGCGGCTACACCGGCCTGTGGACCGCGTACTACCTCAAGAAGGCCGTTCCCTTCCTCAACATCATTGTCCTGGAAGGGAAGTTCTGCGGTTACGGGGCCTCCGGCCGCAACGGCGGATGGCTCTACAACGGCATCGCCGGCCGCGACCGCTACGCAAAGCGCCACGGCCACGACGCCGCCGTACGCCTCCAGCAGGCGATGAACGACACGGTCACCGAGGTCATCAAGGTCACCGCCGACGAACACATCGACGCCGACATCCACCAGGGCGGCGTCCTCGAAGTCGCCTACACACCCGCCCAGTTGGCCCGCCTCAAAGCGTTCCACTCCGTCGAGATCGCCTTCGGCGAGACCGACCGCGAACTCCTCGGCGCCCGCGCCACCGCCGAGCGCGTCCGCGTCACCGGCGCCGTGGGCTCCACCTGGACCCCGCACGGCGCCCGTATCCACCCGGTCAAACTCGTCAGGGGCCTGGCCGCCACCGTGGAAGCCCTCGGCGTCACCATCCACGAGTCGACCCCCGTCACCGACATCAAGCCCAAGCACGCCGTCACCCCCTACGGCACCGTCCGCGCCCCCTACATCCTGCGCTGCACCGAAGGCTTCACCGCGTCCCTCAAGGGCCACAAGCGCACCTGGCTCCCCATGAACTCCTCCATGATCGTCACCGACCCGCTCCCCCCGGACGTGTGGGACGCCATCGGCTGGACCGGCCGCGAAACCCTCGGCGACCTGGCCCACGCCTATACGTACGCCCAGCGCACCGCCGACGACCGCATCGCCCTCGGCGGCCGCGGCGTCCCCTACCGCTACGGCTCACGCGCCGCCACCGCCCTCAACGCCGACCGCACCCACCCCGCCACCATCGAAGCCCTCCGCTCCGCCCTCACCCGCCTCTTCCCCACCCTCGCCGGCACCCCCATCGCCCACGCCTGGTCCGGCGTCCTCGGCGTCCCCCGCGACTGGTGCGCCACCGTCACCCTCGACCGCTCCACCGGCCTCGGCTGGGCCGGCGGCTACGTCGGCTCGGGCGTCGCCACCGCCAACCTCGCCGCCCGCACCCTGCGCGACCTGATCCAGCAGGACTCCGGCCAGTGCGGCCCCACCGACCTCACCACCCTCCCCTGGGTCAACCACAAGGTCCGCCTCTGGGAACCCGAACCCCTCCGCTGGCTCGGCGTCCACACCCTCTACGCCGCCTACCGCACCGCCGACCACCGCGAAACGACCACCCACACCCCCACGACCGCGCCCATCGCCACCCTCGCCAACCGCATCTCCGGCCGCCACTGATCCACGTCCACCAGCACACGCAAAAGGCCCCGGACACACCCGTCCGGGGCCTTGCCGCATCCACCTACTCGGCTTCGATACCGAAATCGCCCACCAAGGCCGCCAAACCTTCCGCATAGCCCTTGCCACCGAGAACGAAATCCCAGTCACCACCCGCCCGACGTCGAAACGACCCGAGCACCAAAGCCGTCTCCCCCGCCCGCCCATCCGACACCGTCAACCGATCGAGCTCCGCCCCCGACGCATCACGCAAACGAATCGCCGCATCCGTGAAAAGACAAGTCCGCATCCGGATTCTCTTCCGGATCCACAGCAGCCACCAGCACCAGCCGGTCAGCCCTCTCCGGCAATCCGAAACGCAGGCGCACGACACCCCTCCGCCAGCAACCCCTCCAACTCCGCCACCCGCGCGTCCAACTCCTGCGACCGCCGCAGAACATCCGCCTCCCGCTGACGCCGATACGCGGCCCGCTGCTCCCGATGCATCCGGGCCATGTCCCGCTCGTACGCCCGCTGCTCCCGCTCAGACCGCAACCGCTGCTCCACCACAGCCCTCTGCCGCGCCTCCGCCTGCCGCTGCTGTTGCCGCTGGGCCTCCGCCCACGCCCCGATCAGCCCACCAGAACGACGACTCATCCGACACACCCCTCCCCAGGCACGCCAGGTACACCCCTCAACGCAAAGTGTCCCGGACCTGAGTGGTCCGGGACACGGTTTTGCTGGAGCCGCCTGTCGGAATCGAACCGACGACCTGGAGCTTACAAGGCAACCGCTCTACCAACTGAGCTAAGGCGGCATCGCGCACGTCAGAGCCGCACGCGAAAGGCGTCACCACTCTACACAGCACGCGAATCCCAAGGCCACGGAGTTCTGACCCGTGACCCCCCGCCCATGTGTTCGTTGAACGCACTGGAGTGCTGTTCCGAAGATCGGATCGGGGGGCCAGGGGGATGACAGATGCGGTCGAGGGGCCGGTACGTATCACCGGCACGGAGGCCAAGCGCCTCAAGCGCGAGGCGCTGGGCATCGCCGACCGGCGCAAGCACCACACGAGGGCCGCTACCCCGATGCGAAGCCGGACCAAGGAAGCCGACACCCGGCAGCGCGTCTACCGCTTCCGTTTCTATCCCTCACCTGAGCAGGCCGAACAGCTTGAGCAGACCTTCGGCGCCTGCCGCTGGGTCTACAACCAGGGCTTGTCCCTGCGCTCGGAGGCATGGGAGAAGCACCGGGTGTCGGTCGGATACGCGGAGACGTGCCGTGCTCTCACCGGGTGGCGCCGGGCCGAGGACACGTCCTGGCTCCAGGTGGTCTCCTCCACGGTCCTCCAACAGGCGCTGCGCCACCTGGACGGGGCGTTCCAGCGCTTCTTCCGGAAGGCCGCGAAGTATCCGAAGCTCAAGAGGAAGCGCACCGCGCGGGACTCGGCGACGTACGTCCGTACGGGCTTCCGCTGGCTTGAGGACCCGGAGCGGCCGGGGACCGGTCTGGTGACGCTGGCCAAGCAGATGTCTCCACTGGACGTGCGGTGGTCCAGGGCGCTGCCCGCTGGTGTGGTGCCGGTGAAGCTGACGGTGACCAGGGACCGGGCGGGCAGGTATTTCCTGTCGATGCTGGTGGAGGAGCGGATCGCGCCTTTGCCCGCCGCCTTCGTGCCGGGCTCGCAGGCTCCCAAGGCTGTAGGGCTCGATCTTGGTCTGACCGCTCTTGTGACGCTGGACGACGGTCGGAAGCTGGAGCATCCCCGCCTCCTGAAGAAGTACGCGCAGCAGCTCGCCGGCCTCCAGCGGCAGCTCCATCGGAAGGAGAAGGGTTCCAAGAACCGGGGAAAGATCCGAGTCAAGATCGCCCGGCTGTACGCGCTGATCACGGACGTCCGCAGAGACATGCTGGACCAGTTCACGACCCGCCTCGTGCGCGAGAACCAAGTGCTCGTGGTGGAAGAGCTGCCCATCGCCAATCTGATGCGGCCGGCGATCGGCAAGGGACGGCGGCGGAAAGCGAAGCTGAACCAGGCCATCCGCGACGCGGCGTGGGGCGAGCTGCTGAGGCAGCTCCGCTACAAGTGCGAGTGGTACGGGCGGACGCTGGTGATCGTGGACCGCTTCTTCCCATCGACGCGGCGCTGCTCGGCCTGTCATGCGAAGGGTCCGCGTCTGGATGTGTCGGTTCGGGAGTGGACCTGCCAGGAGTGCGGCATGGTGCACGACCGTGATGTGAACGCGGCGGTGAATCTCCGTGACGAGGGATTGCGGCTGTACTGGCTGCTCGCTGCGGCGCTGCCCCCGGGCAGGATGCCACCTTCGATAATCAAGGCCTCGGAGCTGGTGCGGTACTCGCCCGCTGCGTGAGGTGAAGTGAGGTACGGACCGACGGGCCGTCGGCCGTCATGCCTGTGGAGCCCGCGTAAGACCGGCCGGGCGTGGCCCTTCAGGGCCATGGTCGGACGGCGATGGGTGATGAAGCAGGAAGTGTTGGCCCGCGAGGGCCGCAACCCGTCCCGTAGCCGAGCTGAGGCCGAGGCAATTGCTCTGCGCGGGGCGTGCAAGGTCAAAAGTCGGGTGCTCTGCCACCACCGAGCCACCAGGCAGGATTTCGTTTCCGCCAACTACTGACAGACCTGGCCCCGCCAGGTAGCGTCACCGGCAGTTCACTGACGTGGACTAGACCGATCTCTCCCTCTACTCGGATCGTCCGGCACGTTCCTGCCGGTGAAGGGACCGCATCACCATGGCTTCTGTCACCTTTGACAAGGCGACCCGTGTCTACCCGGGGTCCACCAAGCCCGCCGTCGACCAGCTCGAGATCGAGATCGAGGACGGCGAGTTCCTCGTTCTCGTCGGCCCCTCCGGCTGTGGCAAGTCCACCTCCCTGCGCATGCTCGCCGGTCTGGAGGACGTCAACGGCGGCGCCATCCGCATCGGTGACCGTGACGTCACCCACCTGCCGCCGAAGGACCGGGACATCGCCATGGTGTTCCAGAACTACGCGCTGTACCCGCACATGACCGTCGCCGACAACATGGGCTTCGCGCTCAAGATCGCCGGGGTCAACAAGGCGGAGATCCGCAAGAAGGTCGAGGAGGCGGCGAAGATCCTCGACCTCACCGAGTACCTGGACCGCAAGCCGAAGGCGCTCTCCGGCGGTCAGCGTCAGCGTGTGGCGATGGGCCGCGCGATCGTGCGTGAGCCGCAGGTGTTCCTGATGGACGAGCCGCTGTCGAACCTCGACGCCAAGCTGCGCGTCTCCACTCGTACGCAGATCGCGAGCCTCCAGCGCCGGCTCGGCATCACGACCGTGTACGTCACGCACGACCAGGTCGAGGCCCTGACCATGGGCGACCGGGTGGCGGTCCTCAAGGACGGGCTGCTCCAGCAGGTCGACACGCCGCGCAACATGTACGACCGCCCGGCCAACCTCTTCGTCGCCGGCTTCATCGGCTCCCCCGCCATGAACCTGGTCGAGGTCCCGATCACCGACGGTGGCGTGAAGTTCGGCAACAGCGTGGTGCCCGTCTCCCGCGAGGCGCTGTCCGCCGCGTCCGACAAGGGCGACATGACCGTGACGGTCGGCGTCCGCCCCGAGCACTTCGATGTCGCGGGCGCCGAGAGCGACCAGGGTCTGGCCGTCTCGGTCAACGTCGTCGAGGAGCTCGGCGCCGATGGTTACGTGTACGGCTCCGCCCGCGTCGGCGGCGAGGACAAGGACCTGGTGGTCCGCGTCGGCGGCCGCGCGATCCCCGAGAAGGGCTCCGTGCTGCACGTGGTGCCGCGTCCGGAGGAGATCCACGTGTTCTCGACCTCGACGGGTGAGCGCCTCTCCGGCTGACCCCGCGCCTGGCGGTCAAAGCTGTTGCCCGGCCCCGCACTTCGGTGCGGGGCCGTTGGCGCAGCCCCGCCCGGATGTCGACAAATACCCCGGCACAGGGGTCAATTCGGACCCTGTTGTCAACACCTGATTCGAAAAGGAGCATCGAACCATCCCCCGTGGGGGTGACTAAATGTCTCCAAATCATCACTGGCCGCTACGCTCACGTCCGTGACCCACACAGCACGCCGAATCGGCCGCACACTCGCCCTCGTCCTGCCCGTCGTCCTGGTGCTCTCCGGAACTCTCGCGGTCACCAGCGTCCCGTGGGCGGGCAACAGCTCCCAGACACAGATGCTGACCGCGTCCTCCGAGAACGTCTCCGTACGGGCCAAGCCTCGCACCCCGCAGGATATTCTCCGCGACAAGCTCCTCGCGGAGCTTCAGGAGAAGGACCCCGGTGTCGCCCTCACCCACCTTCAGCGTGCGGTGGAGGAGCGCCCGTCGCTCGCCAAGCACTGCATGTCGATCGCCCGCGCGCTCGGCCGTGCGGCGGTCCAGCACTACGGCCCCGTACGCGCCCAGACGTACTCGCGGCCGGTCTGCGACACCTCCTTCGCCTCCGGCGTCGCCCACGAGAGCTGAGCGCATCCCCGGCACCGAGGTGCGCCTATCGTGCGCGGTATGCACACCTCTCCGACGCAGGCCGTGGTCCTGGCGGGCGGCCAGGGTTCACGACTGCGCCCGTACACCGATGACCGCCCCAAGCCGATGGTCGAGATCCCGGGAACCGGGACCCCGATCATCGGCCATCAGCTTTCCTGGCTCGCCGCCGAGGGCGTGACGGACGCCGTCGTCTCCTGCGGCCATCTCGCCGAGGTACTCCAGCAGTGGCTGGCGACGGCCGAACTGCCGCTGCGCGTCACCACCGTTGTGGAGGCCGAGCCGCTGGGCCGTGGCGGCGGCCTCAAGTACGCGGCCGCGCGTCTGCCGCACCCCGATGAGCCCTGGTACGCCACGAACGGTGACATCTGGACCCGTTTCTCGCTGCGCGAGATGGCCGCGTTCCACGCCGAGCGGGACGCCACCGCCACGCTCGCCCTGGCCCGTCCCCGTATCCCGTGGGGGGCCGTCGAGACGGACGCCTTCGGGCACATCACCGACTTCATCGAGTCGCCGCCTTCGCCGTATCTGATCAACGCGGGCGTGTACGTCTTCTCCCCCGCCTTCACCGAGCTCCTGCCCGATGTGGGCGACCATGAGCGCACCACGTTCCCCCGCCTGGCCCGTGAGCGGCGCCTGGCGGGCTTTCCGCTGCCGCAGGGGGCTTACTGGCGGGCGATCGACACCGCCAAGGACCTCAGCGAGGCGGCGAAGGAGCTCGCCGGTTCCTGAATCCTTCTGCGTACGACGCGTACGACGCGTACGGCGTACGACGCGTATGACGCATACGCAGAGGGGCGGTCACCGTCTTCACGGTGACCGCCCCACGCGCTGTGGTGCGTCAGCCCAGCAGACCGCCGATCGGGTTGTTGTTGCCGCCGCTGGACGAGCCGCCGTCCTCGCTGCCGCCGGAACCGCCGTCGTCGCCGCCACCGCCGCTGGTGCTGCCGCCGCTGCCGCCGCTGCCTCCCGTGGAGGACGGACCGGCGCTCGTGGACGGCGGGGGCACGGGCTCGGACTGCTCCGGGGGCTGCTGGCCGGTGCCCTGGGAGGTGGTGGGCCGCTCCTCCTCCTCGATGCGTCCGGTCTCGCGGACCGTCTCCTCCGGGGAGGATTCCTCCTCCGCCGGGCCGCTGGACGTGGACGCGGAGGGCTCGGGGCGCTTGGACGTCTCCTCGGCCGACGGGGAGCGCTCACCCGGCTCCTGCGGCAGGGGCCGGCCGGGCAGGTGGTTGGTCGGGTCGTCGTTCGGGCCGGGCACGGTGACGACCTCGCTGGAGCGCACGGCCCCGCCGAGCACCGAGCCGACGAGCAGGGTGAGGCCCACGACCACGGTGGCGACCACCACGCCGCGCCGCAGCACGCGGCGGCGCAGCTGCCACAGCGCGGAGCGGGGGCCGAGCGTGCGCCAGGCCTCGCCCGCGAGGCGGCCGTCGATGGAGTAGACGGGGGCCCCGGCGATGATCAGCGGTGACCAGGCGGCGAGGTAGATGATGTCGGGCGCGTCGTAGACCGGGACGGTCTTCCAGCTCACGATCAGGATCAGCGCGGCCGACAGCAGCGCGCCGAACACGGCGGCGACCCGCTGCCAGAGCCCGAGCACGGTCAGGACGCCGACGATGACCTGGGCGAACGCGACCGTCAGGCCGGCGCCCACGGGGTGGGCGAGCGCGAAGTCACGCAGCGGCTCCGCGGCGGTCCAGGGGTGGAGGGAGGTGAGCCACTTGACCATGGAGCCGCGCTCGCCGCCGTCGAAGTAGACGGGGTCGCAGAGCTTGCCCATGCCGGCGTAGATGGAGATGAAGCCGAGGAACACGCGCAGCGGGAGCAGGACGACGCCGAGGTTCATGCGCCGGCCGGGGTAGTAGGCGTGCCGGTGCGCGGGCCCGGTGTACACCCCGTTCTCGTACCGCTCGCCGCGGTCGTCACGGTCGTCACCGTCGTCGGCCTGGTCGCGGTCGGCGGCGTACGCATCGGTGTATGTATCGGTGTACGCGTCCGTGTGGTGGTCGCCGGGCGGCTCGTCGTAGGCGCCGACCGCGCGGCGCATCGGCGGCAGGAGCGGCGGCCCGTCGGGGCCGCGCTGGGCGCCGACGACGGGCGTCGGCATGGTGTCGTCGGAGAGGCCGAGGCGGGGGATGACCTGCGTCGCGCCGGGGTCGAGCGTGTCGACGGCGGCGGACTCCCGCACGGCTTGCAGCAGCCCGGTCGCGCCGGGGTCCCCGGGGGAGGACTTCCCGCTCCATACGACGGGGGCGCGGCGCCGCGCCCCCGCGGTGGTGGCGCCGCTCATGGCGGGCACACGGGCGGTGTCGGTGAATCGAGGCTTGTTCACCGGGGCGAGCTGCACTCGGAAGCTGGCGTGGTTCACGATGACCTGCGCGGGATCGCAATCCACCTTGACCATGCTCAGCGCAGGCTGATCGTCGAAACCGGGCCGGGGCGTTCTGGTGTCCACACTCATCTAACCGAGTGACGTGGGTTTAGGACACTGCCTTGACGCGTGGGAAATGTCCGAGACCCGTCAAGATCATGACGGGTCTCGGGACGAGCGCGGGACCAGGCGTTTTACGCGCGGCGGCGAGCCGCCTCGTACAGCACCACACCGGCCGCGACGCCCGCGTTGAGGGACTCGGCACCGCCCGGCATGGGGATGCGGACGAGGAAGTCGCAGGTCTCGCCGACCAGGCGCGACAGGCCCTTGCCCTCGCTGCCCACGACGATGACGACCGGGCCGCCCAGCGCCTCCAGGTCGCCGACCTCGGCGTCGCCGTCCGCCGCGAGGCCCACGACCGTGAGGCCGGCCTTCTGGTACGACTCCAGGGCGCGGGTGAGGTTGGTGGCGCGGGCCACCGGGGTACGGGCGGCGGTGCCCGCGGAGGTCTTCCAGGCACCGGCGGTCATGCCCGCCGCGCGCCGCTCCGGCACGACCACGCCGTGGCCGCCGAACGCGGAGACGGAGCGGACGACCGCGCCGAGGTTGCGCGGGTCGGTGACCCCGTCGAGGGCGACGATCAGCGGGTCCTCGCCCTCGTCGAAGGCCGCCGCGGCGAGGTCCTCGGGGTGGGCGTACTCGTACGGCGGGACCTGGAGGACGAGGCCCTGGTGGTTCAGGCCATTGGTCATCCGGTCGAGCTCGGCGCGCGGCGCCTCCATGAGGTTGATGCCGCCGCGGTCGGCCGCGAGCTTGAGCGCGTCGCGCACCCGCTCGTCGTTGTCGATGAACTGCTGCACGTACAGGGTCGACGCCGGTACGCCGTCGCGCAGCGCCTCGAAGACGGGGTTGCGGCCGACGACCATCTCGGAGGCACCCTTGCCGCCGCGGCGGGCGATGGGGCGGCGCTGGGCGTGCTTCGCCTGTGCGTTGGCGATGCGATTCTTCTTGTGGCCCTTGCGCGCGGACGCGGGCGGGGTCGGGCCCTTGCCCTCCAGGCCCCGGCGCCGCTGGCCACCGCTGCCGACCGTCGCGCCCTTCTTGTTGGACGTGCGGCGGTTCCTGCGCTGGCTGTTCCCGGCCATGACTTACCTGCTTCGTGAAGAATTGAGGTGCTGCGTACGTATATATGAAGTGTGTATATGAAGTGTGCCGCGAGTGCTCAGCGCGCGCCGAGCGTCCAGCGCGGCCCTTCGGGGCTGTCCTCGATGACCAGGCCGGACTGGCTCAGCTGGTCCCGGATCGCGTCGGCCGTCGCCCAGTCCTTGCGGGCGCGGGCCGCTTCGCGCTGGTCGAGGACCATGCGTACGAGACTGTCGACGACGCCGTGCAGGTCCTCGCCGCGGTCGGCCTCGCCCGCCCAGTGGGGGTCGAGCGGGTCCAGGCCGAGGACGCCGAGCATGGCGCGGACCTCGGCGAGGCGCGCGACGGCGGCTTCCTTGTCGTCGGCGGCCAGGGCGCTGTTGCCCTGGCGCACGGTGGTGTGGATGATCGCCAGCGCCTGCGGTACGCCCAGGTCGTCGTCCATCGCCTCGGCGAAGGCGAGCGGCACCTCGGGGGCGGGCTCGACGGCGCCGCCGGCCTTCTCGACGACCCGCTGCACGAAACCCTCGATGCGCGCGAACGCCGACTCGGCCTCGCGCAGGGCCTCCTCGCTGTACTCGATCGTCGACCGGTAGTGCGGGGTGCCGAGGTAGTAGCGGAGCACGATGGGGCGCCACTGCTTGACCATCTCGGAGACCAGCACCGAGTTGCCGAGCGACTTCGACATCTTCTCGCCGCTCATCGTCACCCAGGCGTTGTGCACCCAGTAGCGGGCGAAGTCGTCGCCGTACGCCTTGGCCTGCGCGATCTCGTTCTCGTGGTGAGGGAAGACCAGGTCGAGGCCGCCGCCGTGGATGTCGAAGGCGGAGCCGAGGTACTTGTGCGCCATCGCCGAGCACTCCAGGTGCCAGCCGGGGCGGCCGCGGCCCCACGGGGTCTCCCAGTCGGGCTCGCCGGGCTTGGTGGCCTTCCACATGGCGAAGTCGCGCGGGTCTCGCTTGCCGGTGATGCCCTCTTCGGCGGGCTGGCGCAGCTCGTCGATGTCCTGGTTGGACAGCGCCAGGTAGCCGGGGAAGGAGCGGACGTCGAAGTAGACACTGCCGTCCGCCTCGTAGGCGTGGCCGCGCTCGATGAGGCCGCGCATCATCTCGACCATCTCGGTGATGTGGCCGGTGGCGCGCGGTTCGTAGGTGGGCGGGAGGCAGCCGAGGGCCTCGTAACCGCTGGTGAAGGCGCGCTCGTTCGCGTACCCGATCGCCCACCAGGGGCGGCCCTGCTCGGCGGACTTGGCGATGATCTTGTCATCGATGTCGGTGACGTTGCGGATGAACGTCACGTCGTAGCCGCGGTGGGCGAACCAGCGGCGCATGATGTCGAAGTTGAGTCCCGACCGGATGTGCCCGATGTGCGGGGCGGCCTGCACGGTGGCGCCACACAGGTAGATCGAGACGCAGCCCGGCGTGAGCGGGATGAAGTCGCGGACCTGCCGGGCGCTGGTGTCGTACAGACGAATAGTCACCACTCCAGGGTAGTGGGCGCATGGCAGTGCCCCGCGCCGGTCCGGCGAACGCGGGGCACGGCCGAGCGGTTCAGATGTTTCCGACGATCTTGTGCGGGGTGACGCGGACGACGACGCGCTGCCCGTCCTCGCGCGAGGACGGGTTGAACTCGGCGTACTTCTTGCCGGTGTATTTGAGCGACAGCTCGTCGATGAGTTCGTCCCCGCCCTCGGTGGTGAGCTGGGCGGTGCCGCGGATCTCGGCGTAGGTGTACGGGGCGTCGAAGGGCTGGAGGAGGACGGTCACCCGCGGGTCGTCGCGCAGGTTCCGCTCCTTGCGCCGGCCGACGGTGGTCGAGATCAGCACCTCGTCACCGTCGCGTTTGACCCAGACCGGGGAGACCTGGGGGTGGCCGTCGGGCTGGATGGTGGCGATGCTGACGAAGACGGCGCTGTCGAGCAGCGCCTTGAGGTGTTCGCTGAGTACGGCGGGCATGGGGGCCTCTCTCTCGCGTCGTCGGCCTCGGGGGGCGCCTCCGGACGGCTGCGGACGGCTGCACGGCTGCGGACGGCTCTGGTGACACGTACTCGATGCTTCCTGCCCGAAACGCCCGGAGCCCCGATCCGGCCGCGGGTTCGCGCGTACGGAGCAGAGGGCCGCCGGTCAGCGGGCGGGGGTGGGGGCGGGGGCGGGCAGCGGCAGTTCGAAGTGGATGATGCCCTGTCCGCCACCGGGCAGCTCCCGCTCGTCGCACACCTCGCGGGCCAGTGACCGCCAGAAGGGCTCCGCGCCCGGCACGGCGGGGTCGGTGTGCAGGTAGAGCGCCTGGTAGCCGCCGGTGCGGGCGACGAAGTCGCACAGCTCGCGCACGAGGGCCCGGGCCAGCCCGTGGCGGCGGTGCTCGGCGCGGACGTAGAGACGGCACAGCTGGGCGGTGGTCCCGGACGGGTAGCGGGCGGCGACCTCGGGCGGATTGGGCGGCGCGGCGGGTCCCCGGTCCCGTACGGCGCCGGTGGCGACGATCCGCCCGGTCGCCAGGTGCTCGACGACCAGCAGCGTGCACCGCCCGGGGCGCAGGTAGGCGCCGTCGAGGTCGATGATGTCGGCGTGCCAGTGCGGTACGTAGCCGGAGGCGAGGTCGCCGTAGACGGTGTCGAGCATCACCGCTCGCGCCCCGCCCACGTCCCCGGGCCCTGCCGTGCGCATCTCGTACCCGGCCGCGACCGCCGACATGGGCCTTCCTCCCTCATCCGCACCTCTTCCGTCACACCAGCGTAAATGCGACCTGTGCGCAATAAGGAGCCAGGTGGTGGTCGTCGTGCTGGTGGTGGCGTCAGGTGGTGCCGGTGCGTACGAGGAGGGCGGTGGCGATCGCGGCCAGCCCCTCGGCCCGGCCGGTCAGCCCGAGCCCGTCCGTCGTCGTCCCCGACACGGACACGGGCGCGCCGGCCGCCGCGCTGAGCGCCTTCTGCGCCTCGTCGCGCCGCTTGCCGATCTTCGGGCGTACGCCGATGACCTGCACCGCGATGTTGCCGATCTCGAAGCCCTCGGCCCGTACGATCCGGGCGGCCTCGGCGAGCAGCGTGACACCGGACGCGCCGGACCACTCGGGGCGTGAGGTCCCGAAGTGCGCGCCGAGGTCCCCGACACCCGCGGCGGAGAACAGCGCGTCGCAGGCGGCGTGGGCGGCGACGTCGCCGTCGGAGTGCCCGGCCAGGCCGTAGCCGTCGGCGTCGTCCCAGAGCAGGCCCGCGCACCACAGTTCGCGGCCCTTCTCGAAGGCGTGGACGTCGGTGCCGATCCCGACCAGGGGGATGTTCACGGCGTCAGAAGCCATCGGTGACCCTCCTGCGGGCGAGGACCGCCTCGGCCAGGACGAGATCGAGCGGCCGCGTCACCTTGAACGCCTCCTCGTGCCCGGGCACGACCACGACCGGCTCGCCGAGCTGCTCGACCATGCTCGCGTCGTCGGTGACGTTGCCGGTGACCGTCCGGTGTGCGCGGAGAAGCGTGTCGCGGGCGAAACCCTGCGGGGTCTGTACGGCGCGGAGTGCGGCCCGGTCGGGCGTGGCGAGGACCGGCTCGGGCTCGCCCTTCTCGCGCGGCTCGACCTGCTTGACGGTGTCGGCGAGCGGCACGGCGGGCACGACGGCGACGGCTCCGTCGCGTACCGCCTCGATCACCGCGTCGACGGTGTCGACCGGCACGAGCGGGCGGGCCGCGTCATGGACGAGAACGGTGGCGATGTCGTCGGGCAGCGCGTCCAGGCCGAGGCGGACGGACTCCTGCCGGGTCTCGCCGCCGGGCACGACCAGGTAGTCGGTGCGCTCGGGCAGGGCGTGCGCGTCGAGGAGGTTCTTGACCTCGGCCGCGCCCTCGGGCGGGGCGACCACGACGACGAGCGAGACCGCGCGGGAGGCGGCCATGGCGCGTACCGCGTGGATGAGCATGGGCGTGCCGTTCAGCGCGCGGAGCGCCTTGGGCGCGCCGGGGCCGAGCCGTACGCCCCGGCCGGCCGCGGGGATGACCGCGGCGGTGCGGGCGGGGGGTGCTGCGTCTGACATCGGTTGCACTCCGGCAGGTTTGTTGAGTCGGCCGAGATGGGTATGGCCTGGGCGTACCCCGTGCTCGCAGAGCTTGGGGCAGTGCCGGGCGCGCGACGCCGGGCGTGACGCCTTGACCGGACCCTTCCGTGACCACTGGTTGAGCGGTTCACGCCGACGCAGCCGCCGGGCGTGCACACGGGACGTACGTACGGTACGTACGCATCCGACGTGGCGACGCGACCGAACGGCATGGCCCAATCCGTCCGGACATGCCGCAGCGCCCGGCGACGAAGCTGTCTGTCACAGCATGTCAGCGGGCACCGCGGCATCGCTTCACATCAAGCGCCTCGCGCTTCACGTCAGCGGCTACGCGCTCCGTGTCAGGACGCGAGGACCTCGTCGAGCAGGGCCTCGGCCTTGTCTTCGTTGGTGTTCTCCGCGAGCGCGAGCTCGCTGACCAGGATCTGTCGCGCCTTGGCGAGCATGCGCTTCTCACCTGCGGACAGACCGCGCTCACGCTCGCGGCGCCACAGGTCACGCACCACTTCGGCGACCTTGATGACGTCGCCGGAGGCGAGCTTCTCGAGATTTGCCTTGTAGCGACGAGACCAGTTCGTCGGCTCCTCGGCGTACGGCGCGCGCAGTACCTCGAAGACCCGGTCCAGTCCGTCCTGACCGACCACATCGCGAACGCCGACGAACTCCGCATTGTCCGCTGGCACACGAACCGTCAAGTCGCCCTGGGCGACCTTGAGCACCAAGTAGGTCTTGTCCACGCCTTTGATCTGGCGAGTTTCGATGGCCTCGATCAGCGCGGCCCCGTGATGGGGATAGACCACGGTGTCGCCAACCTTGAACGTCATGTGACAGGTACCCCTTCCGTGGCTATCCAGGGTAACACGGAAACGGCTTCTTCTGAATGGCGTTTTCGCAGGTCAGGGCATATCTCGGGGCTTGACAACAGCAACAGGAACGTGCTGCGGAGGGCTTCCGGAGGGGGGTATTCGCAGGTCGGAGCGGCTGTACGGGCGGGGAGAAACGCGCACGTCGCGCGCATCCGGAGGTCGGCAGAAGGTGCCGAATGCCCCAATTTGCCGGGTTCCATGTGATGAACTTCCCGTACTCCGTTCGGACGCCGGTCACTCGTACGGACGGATGCCCGGAACATTCCCGAATTGATCAGGTGGCGGGCCTCGTGTTGATCGCGTGTTGACCGTGCGGGAGCGAGTGGGCTATTCGGCGAGGAATGCGTGGCCGCCGCGGAATTGATCAAGGGATTGAGTGAACACGGGACGAAGTACGGGGATCGGCGGGGCGGCCGGCGCGGGCACCCCGGCCCCGATACGGGGCTGGGGGCGGGCCGGGTGCGGGGCGGGCGGGAGGGGTCGGTAACCTGAGCGCGCCGACTGATCCTCAGCCGATCCTCAGCGATCTCCGTGATCTCAGTGGTCTCCGTGATCTCACTGATGTCACTGATCTCAGCCGATCGATCGTCAGGTTCGGTCGGAGAGTCATCACAGACCGTGCCCGTCCGCCCGCCCGTCCGTACGTCCTAGGAGTTGCCGCCGCCGTGAGCCGCAGCCTTCGACGCGGCGCCCTCGCCGCCACCGCCATCGTGTTCTCGATCGCCTCGCTCTCCGCCTGCGGTGCGGGCAACGACGCCCAGACCCTCGGCGTCAGGCCGGACAACGCCGCCGCCACGGTCGGCGACATCAAGATCCAGAACGCCACGGTGATCACGCAGCCGAAGCCCGACGCGGCAGGCCCCGCGGTCGTGACGGGGATGCTCTTCAACGACGGCTCCACGGCGGAGACCCTGGAGACGATCGAGCTGCCGGGCACCAAGGTCCAGGTCAAGCTGACCGACGCGGACGGCTCCGGCCCCATCACCGTCCCGGCCCACGGCTCGGTGCTCCTCGGCGGCAAGGGCAACGCCTCCGCCGTGATCGAGAAGGGCAGCGAAGCGGTGAAGGCCGGCGAGGCCCAGGAAGTCGTCTTCCGGTTCAGCGAGACCGGTGACGTGAAGCTGAGGGCGTTCGTCGTCCCGGCGACCAGCTACTTCGCGGGCTACGGCCCCGCCGACCTGCCCGAGCCGCCGGCCGGCACGCCCACCGGCTCCCCGAGCGGCAGCCCGGCCGACAACACCCCGGGTGCGCCGGCGGACGGCGGCGAGGCGTCGTCCAGCCCGTCGGACGCCGCCCCGCCGGACGCCACCCCTTCGGACTCGGCCTCGGCGTCGCACGGCGCGGGTCACTGACCCACCCCGTACGTACGGCGAGGGGCGCCCCACCAGGTGGTGGGGCGCCCCTCGCCGTAGGTCCTGAGCGTCTGCCGCTGCGGCTTACGGCTCGAACTTGTAGCCCAGGCCACGGACCGTGACCAAGTACCTGGGGGCGCCCGGGTCCGGCTCGATCTTGGCGCGCAGGCGCTTGACGTGGACGTCCAGCGTCTTGGTGTCGCCGACGTAGTCCGCGCCCCAGACGCGGTCGATCAGTTGCATGCGCGTGAGCACCCGGCCCGCGTTGCGCAGCAGCATCTCCAGCAGGTCGAACTCCTTCAGCGGCAGGTCGACCTTGCCGCCCGCGACCGTGACGACATGACGGTCCACGTCCATCCGGACCGGCCCGGCCTCCAGGGCCGCCGGGGCGACCTCCTCCGGCTCGCCGCGGCGGCGCAGCACCGCGCGGATGCGGGCGACGAGCTCGCGGGACGAGAAGGGCTTGGTGACGTAGTCGTCGGCTCCTATCTCCAGCCCGACGACCTTGTCGATCTCACTGTCCTTGGCGGTCACCATGATGACCGGGACGTTCGAACGGCCGCGCAGCTGACGGCAGACCTCGGTGCCGGGCAGGCCCGGCAGCATGAGGTCGAGCAGGACGAGGTCGGCGCCATTGCGCTCGAACTCGTCGAGCCCTTCGGGCCCGGTGGACGCGACGGCGACCTCGAAGCCTTCCTTGCGGAGCATGTAGGACAGGGCGTCGCTGAAGGATTCCTCATCCTCGACGACAAGCACTCGGGTCACGGAAGGACCTCCGGGGCGGTGAGCGGTTCGTTGGTGGTGTGGTCGTGGTGGGACCGGGAAGAGCGGTCCCGTCCGGCGCCGGCCTCGGGAAGCCGGAGGGTGAAGGTGGAGCCCTGACCCTCGGTGCTCCACACCGTGACCTCCCCGCCGTGCGAGGCGGCCACATGCTTGACGATGGCCAGGCCCAGTCCCGTACCTCCGGTGGCGCGGGAGCGGGCCGGGTCGACGCGGTAGAAGCGCTCGAAGATGCGCTCCTTGTCCTTGTCGGGGATGCCGATGCCCTGGTCGGTGACGGCTATCTCGATCTGTCCCCCTCGGCCTTCGGCCTGGGAGGTGCCCCCACCGCCGGGCGCGGTGATCCGGCGGGCGGCGATGCCGACGCGGGTGTGGGCCGGGGAGTAGTTGACCGCGTTCTCGACGAGGTTGCCGAGGGCGGCGGCGAGCTGGCCGCGGTGACCCCATACATGCAGGTCGGCGGTGCCTCCGGCGGCCATGGTGATCTGCTTGGTGGAGGCGGTGTGCCGGGAGCGGTCGATGGCCTCGGCGACCAGTTCGTCCACGCGTACGGGCTCGGCGTCGTCCAGCGGGTCGTCGTTCTGGACGCGGGAGAGGTCGATGAGCTCCTGGACGAGGTTGGTGAGCCGGGTGGCCTCGATCTGCATGCGGCCCGCGAAGCGCATGACGGCCTCGGGGTCGTCGGAGGCGTCCATGACCGCCTCGGACAGCAGGGACAGCGCACCGACCGGGGTCTTGAGCTCATGGCTGACGTTGGCGACGAAGTCGCGCCGTACGGCTTCGATACGGCGGGCCTCGGTGAGGTCCTCGACCAGGAGCAGGACGAGGCGGGAGCCGAGGGGGGCGACGCGGGCGGAGACGGCGAGCGCTTCGCCGCGGCCGGTGCCGCGCCGGGGAAGGTCCAGCTCGACCTGCCGTATCTCGCCGTCGCGGCGGGTGTCGCGGGCCATCTGGAGCATCGGCTCGACGGCGAGCTTGCCGCCGCGGACGAGCCCGAGCGCGTACGCCGCGGAGCTGGCCTTGACGACGGAGTCGCTCTCGTCGAGCACGACGGCGGAGGAGCGCAGCACGGACAGGACCGTGTCCACGCCGGGCGGCAGTACCGCGTCCGTGTGGAGGGAGGTCCTGGTGGGTCTCGCCTGGTCGCGCTCGCTCCAGCGGAACGCCAGCATGGCGATCACGCCGGTGCACGCCCCGGCGATCGCTGCCAATGCGGCGACCGCCGCGTTCACGTCCATGCATCCAGGTTATGCGTGGCCGCTGACACTCTCCCAGCCGTCCGGGGGCGTACTCGAACAGTCGTCGCCCAGAGTTCACCGAGGGGATAGTGACGGTTCACTTGTGAGGGAGGCCCCGGACTTTTTGGACTCGGACCGTGGGAGCGTAGGGGCCCGAGCCCACCCGGACCCCTGAGGTTCGCACTGAGAGAGGGACATCCATGCGGGACGCGTACCACGAGGAACTGGACTCGATCGGCGAGGGCCTGGTCGAAATGGCCCGGCTGGTCGGGTCGGCGATCGGGCGCGCCACGACGGCGATGCTCGACGCGGATCTGAAGCTGGCGGAGGCCGTGATCGCCGCCGACCAGAAGGTCGACGACCTCCAGCACGACCTGGAGGCCCGCGCGATAGCCCTGCTGGCGCGCCAGCAGCCCGTCGCGACGGATCTGCGGATCGTGGTGACCTCGCTGCGGATGAGCGCGGACCTGGAGCGCTCCGGCGACCTGGCCCAGCACGTCGCGAAGCTGGCCCGGCTGCGCTTCCCGGACACGGCGGTGCCGCAGGACCTGCACGCCACGATCCTGGAGATGGGGCAGCTGGCACAGCGGCTGATGGCCAAGGCGGCGGAGGTCATCATCACCAAGGACGTCGACCTGGCGCTCCAGCTGGAGCACGACGACGACGAGATGGACCGGCTGCACCGGACGCTCTTCCAGCACCTGATGGACGACCGCTGGAAGCACGGCATCGAGACGGCCGTCGACGTCACCCTGCTGGGCCGCTACTACGAGCGCTTCGCCGACCACGCGGTCTCGGTGGCCAAGCGCGTGGTCTACCTGGTCACGGGCGAGCATGCCGACGAACTCCAGCAGTCGGAGGCCCCCGTCGAGGGCGCCTGACGCAGGGGATCGCGGGGCGCCGCCGTGAGACGAGGCCCCGTTCCTGGGGGCGTGAGCCCTGGGGGCGGGGGCTTCCGTGCGCCGTTGATGCGCCCTGACGGGTGGGCATCCAATGGGGGCAGGCGACGTACGCCTTCGAGGAGGTACCCCATGGCCGACGACCCCATGACCCACCCCCAGCAGGAAGTGCCCGTCGAAGTGGTCCGCCTGCCCGTGCTGGGCGCCTGCGGCTGCGGCTCCGGCTGCGGCTGCGGCTGCCAGTCGGGCGCGCCGTGCCAGTGCGGCGGCTGCTGCGGCTGACCGCCGGACCGTACGCAAAAGGGCCCCGTCCACACCATGGGCGGGGCCCTTCCGGCGTCAGCAGGGGGCTACTTCTTGCCCTGGTTCTTGACCGCCTCGATGGCAGCCTTCGCCGCCTCGGGGTCCAGGTACGTGCCGCCCGTGGTGAGGGGCTTGAAGTCGGCGTCCAGTTCGTAGACCAGCGGGATGCCCGTGGGGATGTTCAGGCCCGCGATGGCCTCGTCCGAGATGCCGTCCAGGTGCTTGACCAGCGCGCGGAGGCTGTTGCCGTGGGCGGCGACCAGGACCGTGCGGCCGGCGAGCAGGTCCGGGACGATGCCGTCGTACCAGTACGGCAGCATGCGGACGACGACGTCCTTGAGGCACTCGGTGCGGGGGCGCAGCTCCGGCGGGATCGTGGCGTACCGCGCGTCGCCCGCCTGGGAGAACTCGTTGTCGTCGGCGAGGACCGGCGGCGGGGTGTCGTACGAGCGGCGCCACAGCATGAACTGCTCCTCGCCGAACTCGGCGAGCGTCTGCGCCTTGTCCTTGCCCTGGAGCGCGCCGTAGTGGCGCTCGTTCAGGCGCCAGGAGCGGTGGACCGGAATCCAGTGGCGGTCGGCGGCCTCCAGCGCGAGCTGCGCGGTGCGGATGGCGCGCTTCTGGAGGGAGGTGTGCAGCACGTCGGGGAGCAGACCGGCGTCCTTCAGCAGCTCACCGCCGCGGACTGCCTCCTTCTCGCCCTTCTCGGTGAGGTTGACGTCCACCCAGCCGGTGAACAGGTTCTTCGCGTTCCATTCGCTCTCGCCGTGGCGGAGGAGGATCAGCTTGTACGGTGCGTCGGCCATGCGTACGAGATTAATGGACGCCGATGACAGTTGACGGGCCGCGTCAATTCAATGGCTTCCGGGCCCCGAGCCCTTGTAAGTTCCGGTCAGCGGGCCAGGCACTTACAGGGGGTACGGATGTCCATCGCCATGCTCAAACGGGCGGCCAAGGAGAGCGTTTCGGGGCTTCCCCGGGAGTTCTGGTGGCTGTGGACCAGCACCCTGGTGAACCGGCTCGGCGCCTTCGTCGCCACCTTCATGGCCCTGTACCTGACCCTGGAGCGCGGCCACTCCGCTTCGTACGCGGGTCTCGTCGCCTCCCTCCACGGGCTCGGCGGGGTCATCTCCTCGCTCGGCGCCGGCGTGATGACCGACCGGCTGGGGCGGCGGCCCACGATGCTGATCGCCCAGTCCTCGACGGCGGTCTCCGTGGCCGTGCTGGGCTTCATGCAGCATCCGGTCGCGATCGCCGCCGTCGCCTTCGTGGTGGGCGCCGCGTCCAGCGCCTCACGGCCCGCCGTACAGGCCATGATGGCCGACATCGTCCGGCCCGAGGACCGCCTGCGCGCCTTCTCGCTCAACTACTGGGCGATCAACCTGGGCTTCGCCCTCTCCTCCGTGGGCGCCGGCTTCCTCGCCGAGTACAGCTACCGGGCCGGCTTCATCGGCGAGGCCGTACTGACCCTGGCGTGCGCGGTGCTGGTCTTCGTCAAGCTCCCCGAGTCGCGTCCGGAGCCGGGGCCGGCCGCCCCGGGGAAGGCCGCCGAGCCGGAGGTCGGCATGGGGACCGTGCTGCGCGACGGGCGGTTCATGGGGGTGGTCGGGCTGTCGTTCCTGATCTCGCTGATCTTCCAGCAGGGGTACGTGGGCCTGCCGGTCGCCATGGGCGCCGACGGGTTCAGCGCCGCCGACTTCGGCCTCGTGATAGCCGTCAACGGCGTCCTGATCGTGGTCCTCCAGATCCCGGTCACCCGCTACATCGAGCACCGCGACCCGCGCCGCCTGCTGATCGTCTCCGCGCTGCTGGCCGGCTACGGGTTCGGGCTCACCGCCTTCGCCGGATCGGTCGCCGTCTACGCGCTGACCGTCTGCGTCTGGACGCTCGCCGAGATCGTCAACGCGCCGACCCAGACGGGGCTGGTCGTCCGGCTCTCCCCGGTCCACGGGCGGGGGCGCTACCAGGGGGTGTACACGACGTCGTGGTCCGTCGCCGCCCTGATCGCCCCGCTGCTGTCCGGCTGGGTGATCGACCGGTTCGGCGCCGGGTGGCTGTGGGGCGCGTGCGCGGTGCTGGGAACGGTGGCGGGGCTCGGCTACTGGCTGCTGATGCGGGAACTGCGGGAGGAGCCGGAGCTGGAGGCGGAGCCGGGGACCACCGCCGCGGCGCCGTCCCGGGAGGCGGTCAGCGCCTGAGGGCGCGCTCTGCCTCGTACAGGTTGTGGGGGCGTACGGCGACGGGGGTGCCGTACGCCTCCACGCGCGCGTGGAGGGGGCGCGCTCCCGGGTCCGGGAGGCGGCCTCGCGCTATGCGCTGGGCCTGGTCAGGTGGCTGAACGCGGAGAGGTTGCGCGTGGACTCGCCACGGGACACGCGCCAGGCGTACTCCTTGCGGATCGCCGTCGCGAAACCCAGCTCCAGGAGCGTGTTGAACGCGCCGTCCGCCGCCTCCAGGACCGAGCCCAGGAGCCGGTCCAGCTCCTCGGGGGTCACCGCCGCCAGCGGGAGCTTGCCGGTCAGGTAGATGTCGCCGAGGCTGTCGACCGCGTACGACACCCCGTACAGCCGCAGGTTCCGCTCCAGCAGCCAGCGGTGGACGCCCGCCTCGTTCTCGTCGGGGTGGCGGATCACGAAGGCGTTCAGGGACAGCGAGTGGTTGCCGAGCCGCAGCGACAGCGTGGTGGACAGCTTGCGCGTACCGGGCAGGGTCACGACGTACGTGCCGGGCTGCGGGGACTCCCAGGTCAGCTCGGCGTCGGTCAGCGAGGACTCGATGATCTTCCGGGCGTCAGCCATGACGCGAGCGTACGCCACGCCGGTCGTCGCGGCGGCGGTGGTCGTGCATGGCCTCGGTGTACACGTCCGCCGTCCCCGACGCCGCCGTGTCCCAGCCGAACGACCGGGCGTGCCGGGCGGCCGCCTCGCCCAGGCGGCCGGACAGCGACGGGTCGGCGACGAAGCGGCGCAGCGCCGCGGCGTAGTCCACCGGGTCGTGGCCCCGCACGAGGAACCCGGTCGAGCCGTCCCGGACGGCCACCGGCAGGCCGCCCACCGCCGCCGCGACGACCGGCGTGCCGGCCGCCTGCGCCTCGATGGCGACGAGCCCGAAGGACTCGCTGTACGAGGGCATGACCAGCACGGACGCGGCCCGGAACCAGTCGGCCAGTCGCTCCTGGTCCACCGGCGGGTGGAAGCGTACGACGTCGGCGATGCCCAGCCGGGCGGCCAGCTTCTGCAGGCCCTCCGGCTTGGCGAGGCCGCTGCCGCTCGGCCCGCCGACGACCGGCACGAGCATCCGGGACCGCAGCGACGGGTCCTCGTCCAGCAGCAGGGCGGCCGCGCGCAGCAGGATGTCCGGGGCCTTGAGCGGCTGTATGCGTCCCGCGAAGACGGGGATGAACGCGTCGGCCGGCAGCCCGAGCCGGGCGCGCGCCGCCGCCCGCCCGTCGCCCGGCCGGAACCGCTCCAGGTTCACGCCGGGGTGCACGACCGCGACCTTCGAAGGCTCCGCCTCGTAGAAGCGGACGAGCTCGTCGGCCTCCTCCGCGGTGTTGGCGATCAGCCGGTCGGCCGCCCGCACGATCTGCGTCTCGCCGATGACCCGCGCCGCCGGCTCGGGGGTGTCGCCCTCGGCCAGGGCGGCGTTCTTGACCTTGGCCATGGTGTGCATGGCGTGCACGAGAGGGACGCCCCACCGCTCGGCGGCGAGCCAGCCGACGTGGCCGGAGAGCCAGTAGTGGGAGTGGACCAGGTCGTAGTAGCCGGGGCGGTGCCCCGCCCAGGCCCGCATGACACCGTGCGTGAAGGCGCACAGCTGCGCGGGCAGCTCCTCCTTGGCGAGCCCCTCGTACGGGCCGGCGTCCACGTGCCGTACGAGCACGCCCGGCGCCAGCTCCACGGCCGCGGGCAGCCCGCCCGCGCTCGCCCGCGTGAATATCTCGACCTCGACGTTGATCGCGGCCAGGCGTTTGGCGAGCTCGACGATGTAGACGTTCATGCCTCCCGCGTCGCCCGTGCCGGGCTGGTGCAGCGGAGAGGTGTGCACGCTCAGCATGGCGACCCGGCGAGGCACCCGCGCCCGGCCGGGGAGCCGGAGCCGGTGGGGTGCGGCGAGCCGGTGCGGCGCCGCCAGGGTGCCGGCGAACCGGGACACGTACTGGCTCACGTCGGCGGTCCTTCCGCTGGTGGGGCAGAGGCGGGGCGTTCGGGCGTCCCTCAGTCAGGACGCTTTCCGGCATGACGAACGGAGGCCACGCGGGCGACCCTGCACGCGCTCCTCCAAGCAGCCACAACAGCGCGGCGCTCCCCTTCATTTCCGCTTTGCCAATTCATTACGTGGGGCGGGAGGCGTACGGAGCCACGGCAGCGCACCGCTTACGCTCGTCCCCATGCCCCCGCGCACCACCCGCCCCGCCGGGCCCCTCCCGGCCGGGACCCGTCCCGCCGGAACCCATCCCGCCGGAACCCGCCCCGCCGGGACCCGCCCCCTCGGCACGCCGACCCGCGGGACCACCAACCCCAACCGCCTGCGCCGCATGGACCGCTGGATCGCGGCCGTCCACGGCGCGGCGCTGCGCCGCAGCGAGCGGCCGCCCACGGCGGTGGACCTCGGGTACGGGGCCGCCCCGTGGACCGCCGTCGAGCTGCTGGAGCGGCTGCGTACCGCCGATCCGCGCGCCCGGGTCGCCGGGGTCGAGATCGACCCGGCGCGGGTGGCCGCCGCCAGGCCGTACGAGCGCGAGGGCCTGACCTTCGTACACGGCGGCTTCGAGGTCCCGGTGGACGGCGCGCCCGCGCTGATCCGGGCGGCGAACGTGCTGCGCCAGTACGACGAGGGCCAGGTCGCGGCCGTCTGGGCGCGGCTGTGCGCGCGGCTCGCGCCCGGTGGACTGCTGGTGGAGGGGACATGTGACGAGATCGGGCGGCGCCATGTGTGGGTGGCGCTGGGGCCCGAGGGTCCGCGGACGGTGACGTTCGCGACGCGGCTGGGCTCGCTGGACCGCCCTTCGGACCTGGCGGAGCGCCTCCCGAAGGCGCTGATCCACCGGAACGTCCCCGGCGAGCCGGTGCACGCGTTCCTGCGGGACTTCGACCGGGCGTGGGCGGCGGCGGCTCCGTACGCCTCGCTCGGCGCCAGGCAGCGGTGGATCAGGACCGCGCGGGACCTGGCCGGCGACTGGCCACTGGTGGACGGCCGGCGGGGGTGGCGGCAGGGCGAGGTCACGGTCCGGTGGTCCGCGCTCGCGCCCGGCGCCGCGTGAGCGGGAGTCGGCCCGTCACCACCTGAACGAGGGCCGGGAACGCACCGCGACGATCTTTCGTCTGGTGGGTGGGAGCGGGGGGACCGTCAGCCCCTGCCGCAGCCTCTGTCGCTTTCGCGACGGTCGTGGCACCATCTCCGAGGCATCCGCAAGTTACTGACGGTAAATCAGATGAGAAGCTGGGGGAGTACGTGAACCGACGCCGCCGCGCCACCGCCGCGATCACCGTGGTCTGTGCGATGACCGTGCTCGTACTGGCGTCGCCGGTCCCGGCGGCATACGCGGCGCCGATGCCCCTTCCCCCCGCTCCCCCCGCCCCTCCCGCCGGCGCGGTCGGCAAGAGCCTCGAAGAGGTACGCGCGGAGATCGACACCCTCTACCGCCAGGCCGCTTCCGCCACCGACGCGTACAACCTCGCCGACGAGCAGGCCAAGAAGCAGTCGGCCGAGATCGTCGAGCTCGCGCAGGCGATCGTCGACGGCCAGGCCCGTATCGAGGACCTGAAGAACCGGGCCGGCGCGGCCGCCCGCGCCCAGTACCGCAACGGCGGCATACCCGACGGCGCCCAGCTGGTCCTCACCAACGACCCGCAGCTCTTCCTCTCCGGCGTGGGCCGCATCCAGCAGGGCCAGAAGGCCACCAAGGACCTGCTCGCAGAACTGCACCAGAAGCAGGCCGACTTGGAGACGTACACCAAGGACGCCAGCGCGCACCGGACCAGCCTGGAGGCCACCCGGGCTCAGCAGGCCAGGACGAGGAAGCAGATCGAGACCAAGATCGCCGCCGCGGAGAAGCTGGAGTCGCAGCTGGCGGCGGAGGAGCGTGCGCGGCTGCTGGCGCTGGAGCAGGACGAGCAGAGCAAGGCGCAGACGGCGTGGCTCGGCTCCGGTGTGCTGACGGGGATCGGCGGCAGCGCCAGCGCGCAGGGCAGGAAGGCGGTCGAGTTTGCGACGGCGCAGATCGGCAAGCCGTATGTGTGGGGCGCCGAGGGCCCGGGGTCGTACGACTGCTCGGGGCTGACGTCACAGGCGTGGGCGGTGGCCGGCAAGGGCATCCCGCGCACCTCGCAGGAGCAGTGGCGGCTGCTGCCCCGGATCGACGTCAAGGACATGCGGCCGGGCGACCTGATCATTTACCACGCGGACGCCAGCCATGTGGGCATGTACATCGGCGACGGGGCGATCGTGCACGCGCCGAGGCCGGGACGGAGCGTGACGGTGGCGGGGGCGGGCTCGATGGCGATCCTCGGGGTCGTACGCCCGGACAAACAACCCATTTAAGACCCCGGTCACATGGACATGGCAGCCCTGGTGGCTCGCCTGCCGGATACGTCCCGAGATGTGATGGGGCCAACAGCGGACGCGTGATGTTCGTCATGACCGAGTGCCCAACTACCTCCCCTGGCGCGGCATATGCCATCCGGTCTTCGCTGATCACCATTCCGTTCGGCCGCCGGGGACCGCTATGGTCCCCGTCTGGTGGTGTGTCGACCGACGCACCACCGCGCCCTCGGGGGGAGGGAAGGAAACCGAACCGATGCCCGTACCCGTACCGCGACAGCGGGTGAACACTCCAAGCAACGCCGTCGTCGCGGAGAACGCCGGGAACACGGACCTCACTCTTCTGGTGATCGAGGATGACCCGGCGGGCACCTTCACCGTTCCGGAACTGATCGACGCGTCCGGCACCCGGGTCCGTATCCGTACCGCCCGCAACCTCACCGGGGCCGAGCGGCTGCTCACCGACGACGTGCACTGCGTGCTCGTCGACCTCGCGCTGCCCGCACCACAGGCGGACCGGCCGCACGCGGACGTGCCGCCGGGCACGCCGCCCGGCTCGCTGCCGGACGCGCCGTACGGCGACCGGCTGGCGACGCTGCGCCATGTGCTGCGCCTCGCGCCGCGCCACGCCGTGCTCGCGCTGGCCACGTCGGGCGAGCCGGAGCTGGCCGCCGAGGCGGTACGCGCGGGGGCCCAGGACCACCTGTTCCGGGAGGAGCTGGACGGGCCGCTACTCATCCGCGCCATCCGGTACGCCGTGGAACGCAAGCGCGCCGACTCGGTCCAGGTCAAGCTGGCCGAGTCCCGGCTGCGGGCCCAGGAGAACGCCCGCCTGGAGCGGGGCCTGCTGCCCACGCCGCTGCTCCAGGGCTCCGACCTGCGGTTCGCCGCCCGCTACCGGCCGGGCCGCTCACGCGCCCTGCTGGGCGGCGACTTCTACGACACGGTGCGTACGCCGGACGGGACCGTCCACGCCATGATCGGCGACGTGTGCGGACACGGGCCGGACGAGGCCGCGCTCGGCGTGGAGCTGCGCATCGCGTGGCGGGCGCTGACGTTCGCGGGGCTGTGCGGCGACGAACTCCTCTCGACCCTCCAGCAGGTGCTGGAGCACGAGCGCGAGAACGAAGAGATCTTCGCGACCCTCTGCACGGTCGACATCGCGCCGGACGGGCGGCGGGCCGGGCTGTGCCTGGCCGGCCACCCCTCGCCGCTGATAGCCCGGCAGGGCCGGGCGGCACAGCTGCTTCCGTACGAGGACGGCGGCCCCGCGCTGGGGCTGCTGCCGCGCGCCCGCTGGCCGCGCCGCCAGGTGGAGCTGGGCGGCTCGTGGAGCCTGATGATGTACACGGACGGCCTGATCGAGGGCCGCTCGGCGGGACCGGGCTCGCCGCGGCTGGGCCAGGACGGCATGGTCGAGATGGTCAACCGCCAGCTGGCGCAGGGCCTGGGCGGCGAGGAGCTGCTGGAGGCCGCGGTGGCGGAGGTGCGGGAGCTGAACGGCGGGGAGCTGACGGACGACGTGGCCGTGCTGCTCCTGGCCCGCGACCGGGCGCCCGCCGGGCGCCGCTGAAGCACGCCGCTGAATCACGCGGCTGAATCACGCGGCTGGTGCGCGCCGCCCCAAGAGGCCGTCCCAGGAGCTCCCTGGAGGCCGCTCCAGGCACCGCCCCCAAGAGGCCGTCCCAGTAGGCCGCCCCTGGAAGCCGCTCCTTCAGGCCGGGGGGCTACCGTCCGCCGTTGTAGGGGCCGTACGGCCCGTCGCTGCTGGAGCCGCCGCCGTGTCGTTTGCCGCGGCCGCCGCCGGACACCTGCTGAAGGGCGGGCCGTACGTCGACCATGAACACGATGGAGGCGACGAGCCCGGCGATCTGCAGGAACAGCATCGGTACGAGCAGGTTCACCGCGACCGTGACGCCCAGGATGATCAGCCAGAACATCTTGGTCTGCTTGTCGGCGGCGCGGTAGGCGTCCTCGCGTGCCGTCGCCGCGATGAACAGGGCGACCACGGCGAGCAGGAGCATCGCGAGGTTGAGCAGAAAGAGAAACGTGCCGAATCCTGCGAGCAGCATGCTGAGCACCGCCTAGTCAGTGAGTGAAGCGCCTCGCGGCCAAGGTACCCGTACAACGTCCGGGCCATCCCGAATGTGCCCGGCGCGCAGGGGGTGTCCCGGGCCCTGCCCGGCCCGGAACACCCCCTCAACGCCGCCTGGGCCTACTTGTCGGACGGCGCCGTCTTCTTCGCCGCCGGCTTGCGCGGGGCCGGCGTCGGGGCCGAGGCGGGGGCCGGGCCCGGGGCCTTCTTCGCCGGGGCGGTCCTCTTGGCGGCCGGTGCCTTCGGCTCGTCGGCCTTCGTGTCCCCCGCCTTCTTCGGCGCCGGCTCCGGCTCGACGGCCACGGCGATCTCGGTGATCTCATCGGCGGCCTCGCCGCGCCAGATCCGCACGGCCTGCTCACCGTGCTCGGCGACCTTCTCGTACGTCTCGCGCGCCTTGACCGCGTACTCGGCCGCGACGCCGACGCTGCGCAGCGCGAAGTCCTGGGCGGTCTCGCCCAGCTTCTTCAGGTCCGTGTCCAGGGACCCGAACACCTCGGTGACCTTGGCCTGGACGGTGGCCTGGGCCTCCTTGGCCTGGGTGCTCACCTTCTCCTGCACGACCTTCGGGTCGGTGTTGCGTACCGCGTCGATACGCGCCGGCGCCTCGGCGGCGATCTGCTCGATCAGGCCGGGCACCTTCTTGGCCTGCTTCATGGCGAGGTCCGCCGTACCGGCGGCGAAGTAGAGGGGCGTACGGAGTTCTTCGATGATGGCCACGTCTGTGGTCCTCCCGGATCGCGGTTCAGAGGTCGGGTGAGGTGCCGTCCTCGGTGGTGTCATCGGCGCCTCTCGTCTCCGTATCGAGCCCGTTCTCCTTGCGGAACGAGTCGTAGATCTGGAGCAGCACCTGCTTCTGGCGCTCGTTGATCGAGGGATCCGCGAGGATGACGGCACGCGTCTCGATCTGCTCGCGCTCCTGCTCGTCCAGGATCCCGGCCCGCACGTACAGCGTCTCGGCGGAGATCCGCAGCGCCTTGGCGACCTGCTGCAACACCTCCGCGCTCGGCTTGCGCAGCCCGCGCTCGATCTGGCTCAGATACGGATTGGACACCCCCGCGGCATCGGCGAGCTGACGCAGGGACAGCTGCGCATTGCGCCGCTGCTCGCGCAGGTACTCACCGAGATTGCCGACGTTGAGTGATGCCATACGTCGATGGTGCACCCTCCTGCTAACTTTTGCAAGCAACCGCTTGCAAAAGTGTCACCTCACGATGGCCGGCTATCGCCACCGCGATTCGGACGCGGCTCGGCAGTGGCACCTGGGGGCGTTTTCGCTTTCGTGTGGAAAACGTCGCGGGCCTGCTCCGCGGCCCGGGTGACGCTCTCGCTGACGAAGTCGACGAAGCGGGCGACGCTCTCCAGGCGGGTGGCGGCCGGGGTGTCGGGGCCGAGGATGCCGACGCCCTGCCGGGCGATCTCGACGAGCTGGGCGTTGGACCGGGCGCTGGCCATCATCGCCTGGTACCAGACGTCGTCGTCGACGACGTAGCGGTCGCGGCGGCGTTCGTCGCGTTCCCGGCGGACGACGCCCCGGCTTTCGAGGTACGCGATCGCTTTGGAGACGGACGCCGGGCTGACCTGGAGGTGCTGGACCAGTTCGGACGCGGTGAGGCTGCCCGCGTCGGTGGTGTAGAGGCAGACCAGCACCCGGGCCATCATCTTGGGCAGGCCCGAGCGCATGAGGACGGTGGTGAACGCCTCCTCGTACTCGCGCACGGCCTCGGCGTCGCGTCCGTGGGCCCGCGGGGGCGTCTCCGCTCCCCGGGGCGCGACCCGCTTGCGCCGGTGGGCGCGGCGTTCGGTGGCGCGGTGGGCCAGGTCGGCGCGGTAGGCGGTGGGGCCGCCGTTCCGCATCACCTCACGCGTGACCGTCGAGGTCGGACGGTCGAGACGTCGGGCGATCTCCGCGTAGGCGAGGCCGTCGGCCAGTCCCAGCGCGATCTGCTGGCGTTCCTGCTGGGTGAGCCTGCCTCCCGGCATCGCGTTCTCCTTCGTTCTCCTCGGTGCCTCCAGCATAGCCTTCACCGTCAACTCATTGCAACGATCAGACGGGCCGCCGTTGCGTTAAATCCAGAAACATTGCAACGATTTCGCGGCGCTGAGCTGCGGTGACGTCGCTTCTGCGCAACAACTTTATTGAGCGATCCACGAATGCAACGTAGCGTTTCCTATATCGGAAACACGATTCGAAGGAGCGCGCGATGCAGAAGTTCGACACCCCCGCCCCGATCTCCGCCGTCCTCGACATCCCCGCGGGACGCATCCGGTTCATCGCCGCCGACCGGGCGGACACGGCGGTCGAGGTCCTCCCCGCGGACGCCTCGAACGGCCGCGATGTGAAGGCGGCGGAGCGGACCGAGGTCGCATACGGCGACGGCGTCCTGCGGATCGGTGCCGCACCGGCGAAGAACCGGATCCTCGGCAGCTCCGGGTCCATCGAGGTGACCATCCAGTTGCCCGCCGGTTCCCAGGTCGAGGTGAAGGCGGCCAGCGCCGAGTTCCGGGGCGTCGGACGGCTCGGCGACGTCGCCTTCGAGGGCGCGCAGGGCTCGGTGAAGCTCGACGAGGCCGCGAGCGCCCGCCTCACGCTCCTCGCCGGCGACGTCTCGGTCGGCCGCCTGGGCGGGCCCGCGGAGATCAGCACCCAGAAGGGCGACATCCACATCGCCGAGGCCGTGCGCGGCACGGTCGTGCTGCGCACCGAGTCCGGCGAGGTGTCCATCGGCGCCGCCCGTGGAGTCTCCGCCTCCCTGGACGCCGGCACCGCCCACGGCCGGATCCACAACGCGCTCAAGAACACCGACGGCGCCGCCGCCGGCCTGACCATCCACGCGACCACCGCCTACGGCGACATCAGCGCCCGCAGCCTGTAGAACCCGCGGCCTGTAGAAGGAGCACCCACCATGACCGACTTGGCCATCGCGGCGAACGGGCTGCGCAAGTCCTACGGCGACAAGGTCGTGCTCGACGGCGTCGACCTGGCCGTCCCCGAAGGAACGATCTTCTCCCTGCTCGGCCCGAACGGCGCCGGCAAGACCACCGCCGTCAAGATCCTCTCCACCCTGATCAGCGCCGATGACGGCGTGATCCACGTCGGTGGCCACGACCTCGCCGCCGACCCGCAGGCGGTCCGCGCCGCGATCGGCGTCACCGGGCAGTTCTCCGCCGTCGACGGCCTGATCACCGGCGAGGAGAACATGCTCCTCATGGCGGACCTGCACCACCTGTCCAAGCGCGAGGGGCGGCACGTCGCCGCCGAGCTGCTGGAGCGCCTCGACCTGGTCGAGGCCGCGAAGAAGCCGGCCTCCACCTACTCCGGCGGCATGAAGCGCCGCCTCGACATCGCCATGACCCTGGTCGGCGACCCGAGGATCATCTTCCTCGACGAACCGACCACCGGCCTCGACCCCCGCAGCCGCCACACCATGTGGCAGCTCATCCGCGACCTCGTCACGGGCGGCGTCACCGTCTTCCTCACCACCCAGTACCTGGAGGAGGCCGACCAGCTCGCCGACCGTATCGCCGTGCTCAACGACGGCAGGATCGCCGCCCAAGGCACCGCCGGGGAGCTCAAGCGGCTCATCCCCGGCGGGCACGTCCGGCTCCGCTTCACCGACCCGGCCGCGTACCGGAGCGCCGCCTCCGCGCTCCGCGAGGTCACCCGCGACGACGAGTCGCTGTCGTTGCAGGTCCCCAGTGACGGCACCCAGCGCGAGCTGCGCTCCATCCTCGACTGGCTGGACTCGGCCGGCATCGAGGCCGACGAACTGACCGTGCACACCCCCGACCTCG
>NZ_JAUEPL010000002.1 GCF_030406405.1 Streptomyces ficellus | reverse complement strand
CTCGCCGACGCGGGCGCCGGCCAACTGGCCGCGCTGGCGGGGCGACTGCGCCAGGAGCTCGGCGGGCTCGACGCCGCCCGCCGGGCCGAGCGGCGCGGCGCCGAGATCGCCCGCGAGCGCGACGAACTGGACCGGCAGGCCCGCGCCGACGAGGACACCCTCCAGGACGCGGCCGCATGGCTCGCCGACTGGGACAGCACCCGGCGCGGCCTCCAGGACCGGGTGGAGGCCGCCCAGGACGCCGCGACCCGCGCCGAACACCTCGCGGGCCGCCTCGAACCGGCCCGCCGCCGCCTGGCCGCCGCGCGCCGCCGCGACGCGCTCGTACGGGAGGTCACGGCCGCCGAGTCCCGCCTCACGGCCGCGCGCGAGCACGCCAACGCCGCTCATGAGACCTGGCTCGACCTGCGGGAACGCCGCCTGCGCGGCATCGCGGCCGAGCTGGCGGCGGGGCTCGCCCCCGGCGACCCCTGTGCCGTCTGCGGCTCCCCGGACCACCCCGCCCCCGCCCGCGCCGACGCCGACCACGTCGACCGCACGACGGAGGACGCGGCGTACGAAGCCCACACCCGCGCGGACGATGCCCGCACCGCCGCCGAACGCGAACTGGCCATCGCACACGAGGCATTGGCCGCCGCCCGCCGCGAGGTCACCGCCACGCCCCACGGCGACGGCGAGGAGGGGTGCCCCTCCGGGTCCGGGGAACGGGAGGGGGCGGAGGGCTACGCGGGGCCCGAGCAGCCCAGCGTCGCCGAACTGGGCGCGCTCGTCGAGCGGGTGGAGCGGGAGTACGCCCGGGCGCGGGAAGTGGCCGGGGGGCTGCACGCCGCGCGGGAGGAGCTCGGGCGGGCCGAGGCGGAGTACCAGCGACGGGTCGAGGTGCGCCAGCGGATCGAGCGCCGGGCCGCCGCGCGGACCTCGCAGCGGGAGGCCCTCGACCGCGAGCAGGCGGTCGTGGACGCCGAGCTGGCCCACGTCCGGGGCGGCGTCGCCGAGCACGCCGCGTTCCTGGAGCACAGGATCGCCCGCCTCAGCGAGGCCGCCGAGGCCGTACGTACCGTCGAGGACACCGCCCGCCGCCTCAAGGAGGCCGACGACCGGCTCGCCGACGCCGCCTTCCGCGCGGGCTTCGACACACCGGCCGCCGCGGCCGCCACACTGTTGGACGACGCGGCGCAGCGCGAGCTCCAGCAGCGGCTGGACGCCTGGCAGGCGGAGGCCGCCGCCGTCGCGGACCGGCTGGCCGAGCCGGAGACGCGGGCCGCCGCCGAGCGCCCGCCCGCCGACCCGGCGACCGCCCTGGCCGCCCACGAAGCCGCCGAGCGCGCGCTGCGCGACGCGGACTCCGCGCTGGCCGCCCACCGCGAGCGGTGCGCCGAGCTGGACCGGTTGTCGCGGCAGGCGGTGACGGAGGTGCGGCGCCTGGGGCCGCTGCGCGAGGAGTACGACCGGGTCGCCCGGCTGGCGGGGCTGACCGCCGGCACCTCCGCGGAGAACGAGCGCAAGATGCGGCTGGAGTCGTACGTCCTGGCCGCCCGCCTCGAACAGGTGGCGGCCGCCGCCACCGCCCGCCTCCAGCGCATGTCGTCCGGCCGCTACACGCTCGTCCACTCCGACGCCCGCGCCGGCGCCAAGCGTGCCGGGCTCGGCCTGCACGTCGTCGACGCCTGGACGGGCAGCGAGCGCGATACGGCCACACTCTCCGGCGGCGAGACGTTCTTCGCCTCGCTCGCGCTGGCGCTCGGCCTCGCCGACGTCGTCACGGACGAGGCAGGCGGCGTACGGCTGGACACGCTCTTCATCGACGAGGGCTTCGGCAGCCTCGACGACCAGACCCTGGACGAGGTGCTGGACGTGCTCGACTCGCTGCGCGAACGCGACCGCAGCGTCGGCATCGTCAGCCACGTCGGGGACCTGCGCCGCCGCATCCCCACCCAGCTGGAGGTCGTCAAGGAACGCGGCGGCTCGGCGGTGAGGCTCCGCACGGGAGGGTTCAGCGGCTGATCGGCGGCGCCGAAGGGTACGGGAGGACGGATCCGGCCCACCTGCCTGATGGACGGGGCCAAGGAGATACCCCGGCTCGCCGCCTGTGGGGGCGGATCGCCGTCCGCTCGCGGGGCCGGCCCGCGCTCCGTCAGCGACCGCCGCTGATCGCGTCCACCAGCTCGCGCTTGCGCATGGAACTGACTTTGGTGATCCCACGCTCGCGGGCGAGGTCGCGCAGCTCGTCCATGTGCATCTGGTCCAGCTGCTCCTGCGAGACGCCGGACTGCTTGGACTGCTGCCTGGACTGCTGCTTGGACTGCTTGGACGACCTCGTGCCCTTGCCGCTCATGGTCGCCCCGGGCGGCGTGGTGGCGCTCGGAGGGGACTCGGGGTAGCCGCCGGCCGCGCCGCCGGAGCGCATCTGCTGCATCACCTTGTCGAGCAGCTTCTCCGTCTCGCGGCATGCCTTCGCGGACAGCGCACAGTACTTCGCGTCCCCCAGCTCCTCGCAGGCCTCCCTGCTCGCCCGCAGGACGGTGCGCGTGGCCTCGATGACCGCCATCGACGTCGGAGCGTCATAACCGGTCTGACGGATCAGGACGCGGGCGGCGACGGTGCACAGGTCGGCGCAGTCGTTCTGGATCCGCACACACTTCATCGACATCGCGATCTTCTCGGGATCCTGCTCGGCGGCGGCCGCGTCCGCGGACGCCAGGCAGGCACCGGCGCACTCGTACAGCTTGTCGGCCGCCTGAGAGAGGAGCTTGGGCGGCAGACCGGTCTCCGCCGGGTAGGCATCGAGCAGTTTCTCAGCCAACGACATGACGTCCTCCGTACCTGGTGACTGCAGGCCGGACGCGGCGGGAGCGAGCGTGAGCCGCATGAGGACCACACGTCCGGCACGTTGGGAGCTCCGTCCCCGCACTTCCACCGTCGCACGCGATCGCCGCCCTCGCCAGCGCATCAGCCGCCACCCGCCGGCATCCCCGTCAGGTGTGGCCGTGGTTGGTCGCGCCAGGAGGGGTACTCGGCGGACCGCGGGCCACGGACCACGGACCGCCTACCGCTGAGCGACTGAGTGGGGAGCAGAACAATGGGTCGACATTCCACGGCAGTGGCACACCGTTCCATGGAGCCCGCGGCCCGGCGCGCGTTGCTGGAGGGCCAGCGCGATCAGATCATTTCCTTTTTGATGGTGCTGACGGCCGTCGCGCTGTTCGTGGCTCCGTGGGTCGTCGGCAGGCCCGACACCGCCAAGGACGCCCACCACAATGAGTTGGCCGTGGGCATGGTGGTCTTCTTCGTGGCACTGGCCCGGTTCCGGTGGCACCCGGGCAGGGCGTCCGATCTGGTGATCATGGCGGCGGGTGCCTGGCTCATCGGCTCGCCCTGGCTGCTGGCGCTTCAGAACACGGTGATTTTCGACGGAGCGCACGTATTCGACGTCGCCGCCGGGACGGTTCTCATCGTCCTGTCCGCGATATCCCTCCTACTGGCCCGCGCGGCGCGGCGCCTGGAGAGGGGCGGTGACAGGTAGGCCGATCGTATGTCTTGCGCCAAAGGGGCCAGTCGAGCGCGCCATATCGTCGGCCGACCCCATAGCGTTTCCTGACATTGAGCTGTTCAGCCGCACCTCAGGGACGCTGTAAGGATCCGAATGGCCACTACCACCGAGCCCACCACGCTGGTCCCCGTCCGGGGTCGTGGCTGGGGGCGCATCGCCGTCGACTGGCTGACCACGACGGACCACAAGAAGATCGGACACCTGTATCTGATCACGTCGTTCGGTTTCTTCCTCTTCGGTGGCCTTCTCGCCCTGCTGCTGCGCGCGGAGCTCGCCAGGCCCGGTCTTCAGCTGGTGTCGAACGAGCAGTACAACCAGGCCTTCACCCTGCACGGCACGATCATGCTGCTGCTCTTCGCCACCCCTACGTTCGCCGGGTTCGCGAACGCCATCATGCCGTTGCAGATCGGCTCCCCGGATGTGGCTTTCCCCCGGCTGAACATGCTGTCGTACTGGCTGTTCCTCTTCGGCGGGCTGATCGTCGTGGGTGGCATCCTGACGACCAACGGCACGGCGGACTTCGGCTGGACCGCCTATACGCCGCTCAGCCGGATGGAACGGTCACCGAGTGTCGGCGCCGACATGTGGATCATGGGCCTGGCGCTGTCCGGGTTCGGCACGATCCTCGGCGCGGTGAACTTCATGACCACGATCGTCTGCATGCGCGCCCCCGGCATGACGATGTTCCGCATGCCGGTCTTCACCTGGAACGTGCTGCTGACCAGTGTCCTGGTGCTGCTGGCCTTCCCCGTGCTCGCCGCCGCGCTGCTGGTGCTGGAGTCGGACCGCCGCTTCGGTTCGCAGGTCTTCGATCCCACCAACGGCGGGGCGATGCTGTGGCAGCACCTGTTCTGGTTCTTCGGCCATCCCGAGGTGTACATCCTGGCGCTGCCGTTCTTCGGGGTGGTCACCGAGATCTTCCCGGTCTTCTCCCGTAAGCCGCTGTTCGGCTACATCGGGCTGGTGGGCGCCACCATCGCGATCACCGGGCTGTCGGTGACGGTGTGGGCACACCATATGTTCGCCACCGGCGCGGTCCTCCTGCCGTTCTTCGCGTTCATGACCTTCCTGATCGCGGTGCCGACCGGGGTGAAGTTCTTCAACTGGATCGGCACGATGTGGAAGGGGTCCATCACCTTTGAGACCCCGATGCTGTGGGCGGTCGGATTCCTCGTCACGTTCCTCTTCGGCGGCCTGACCGGTGTCATTCTCGGGTCCCCGCCGTTGGACTGGCACGTCACCGACACGTATTTCGTCGTCGCCCACTTCCACTACGTACTCTTCGGCACGATCGTCTTCGCGATGTTCGCCGGATTCCATTTCTGGTGGCCGAAGATGACCGGCACGATGCTCGACGAGCGCCTGGGAAAGCTCCATTTCTGGACGCTGTTCGTCGGCTTCCACATGACCTTCCTCGTCCAGCACTGGCTGGGCGCGGAAGGAATGCCGCGCCGGTACTCCGACTACCTGGCCGCCGACGGATTCACCGCGCTCAACACGGTCTCCTCGATCGGCTCGTTCCTGCTGGGCCTGTCGACCCTGCCGTTCCTCTACAACGTCTGGAAGACCGCGAAGATCGGAAAGCGGATCGACGTCGATGACCCCTGGGGATACGGACGGTCCCTGGAGTGGGCGACCTCCTGCCCGCCGCCCCGTCACAACTTCCTCACCCTGCCGCAGATCCGCTCCGAATCCCCGGCGTTCGATCTCCACCACCCGGCCATCTCCGCCCTCACGGAGACGGAGAACGGCGGTCGGCGCGATGTGATCGAACCGGCGAGGCGTGATGCCGGCTGATTCGCCATCCGGCGGGGAAGTGGCCGTCGGCATCAACAGCATCGAGGGATACCTGCTGTACCAGAGCGAACTGAGCAAGGCACGGGCGGAAGGCGAGGCCTTCGCCGAGCGCATGCCGTGGCTGACCACGGCGCAGTACGAGGAGGTGGCCCGGCTGTACGCCCAGGCGCGCCTTGAGGTCTCCACACAGATGGTCCGCGCGATCGCCGCACGCTGCGCCGAACTGCGTCAGGAGTACACCGTCCGGTACGAAGCCCTCCGCCAACGGCTGCTCTGCCTGTGCGTCGCCGCGCTGGTATGCGCGGCGACGCTGCTCGTAGCCGCCATCACCCTGACGACCGGCGGCCCGTAACCCGTCAGGGGCGGTCCGGTGCCCTCTCGCGCGTCACGTGTTCGACACCCGGTGGCCCGGTGGCCCGGTGGCCCGCATGTCGGCGACCGCGCGGCGCGGGCAGCGCGGGCAGTCCCCGCCCCCGGCGGGCGAGCGCTTCCCCCGCCCCCGCGGGAAGCCGCCCCGCCCCCGCAGGAAGCCGCCCCGCCCCCGCCGGGGGCCGGTCGCGCCGTCAGAGGCGGGAGAGCTCGTCCACCAGGTCGTCCAGTCCCAGCGGTCCCTGGGAGAGGGCCGCCATGTGCCACCGCTTGGCGTCGAACGCGTCGCCGTGCGCCTTGCGGGCGTTCTCGCGGCCCAGCAGCCAGGCGCGTTCGCCCAGCTTGTAGCCGATGGCCTGGGCCGGCATCGACAGATAGCGAGTCAGCTCGCTCTCCACGAACGCCGGGGGCCTGCTGGTGTGCTGCCCGAAGAACTCCTGTGCCAGCTCCGGCGTCCACCGCTCAGCGGGGTGGAACGGCGAGTCCGCCGGGATCTGGAGCTCCAGGTGCATGCCGATGTCCACGATCACCCGGCAGGCCCGCATCATCTGGCAGTCCAGGTAACCCAGCCGCCGCTCCGGGTCGGGCAGGAACCCCAGCTCGTCCATGAGCCGCTCCGCGTACAGCGCCCAGCCCTCCGCGTTGGCGCTCACCAGGCCGATCGTCGCCTGGTATCGGGACAGCCGGTCCGCGACGTGCGCCCACTGCGCGAGCTGGAGGTGATGACCGGGTACGCCCTCGTGGTACCACGTGGACACCAGGTCGTACACGGGGAAGCGGGTCTGTCCGTCGACCGGCAGCCAGGTGCGGCCGGGCCGTGAGAAGTCCTCGGAGGGGCCGGTGTAGTACGGCGCGGCGGCGCCGCCCGGAGGAGCGATCCGCGACTCCACCCTCCGTACCCGCTCGGCGAGTTCGAAGTGCGTGCCGTCCAGCGCCTCGATCGCCTCGTCCATCAGGCCCTGGAGCCAGACCCGGACCTCCTCGACGCCCTCGATGTGGGTCCCGTGCGCGTCGAGGTGCGCGAGCGCCTCCCACGGACCGGCGCCCGGCAGGATCTTGTCCGCCTCGGCCCGCATCTCGGCGAGCAGCCGGTGGTACTCGTCCCAGCCGTACGCGTACGCCTCGTCCAGGTCGAAGTCGGCGCCGTTGAAGTAGTGCGACCAGCGGGCGTACCGCTCACGGCCCACCGTGTCGGGCGCGTCCTTCACGGCCGGGGCGTACACGTCACGCATCCAGTCGCGCAGCTCGGCCAGCGCCCGCGTGGCGCCACCCGCCGCCGTGTCCAGCTCGCGGCGCATCGCCCCGGGCGCCGCCGCCACGAAGTCCCCGAACCAGCCGCGCCGCGCCCCGTCGTTGCCCGTCCAGTCGGTGAGCTGCCCGATGAACGTGGCCGTCGCGCGCGGACCGCCCCGCAGCCCCCGCTCCAGGCCCAGCGCGAGCGACTCGCGGTAGCCGTCCAGCGCGGCCGGCACGGCCCGCAGCCGCTCCGCGACCGCCGCCCAGTCCTCCTCCGTCTCGGTGGGCATCACGGTGAAGACGATCCGCACGCTGTGCGCCGGCGAGCGCAGGTTGCCGACCGTGCACAGCCCTTCCCCCGCCTCGTGGACGGCCAGTTCGGCGGTGAGGCGCTCCCGCAGCAGCCGCCCGCAGCGCCGCTCGGCGTCACTGTCCGCGCCGGGCCGGCGCTCCGCCTCGTCGAGCCGCGCGAGCGTGTCGCGGGCCAGCACGGCGAGCTCTTCCTGACCGGCGGGCGAGAAGTCCGGGAGGAGTCCGGCGCTCTCCTTGACGCCCAGGTAGGTGCCGGTGATGGGGTCGAGTTCGATGAGCGCGTCGACATACGCGTCGGCGACCTGGCGGGGCAGCGCGCGTGTTCTGTGGGTCTCTGGCATAGGGCCATCCTGGTATGCGCGGGCCTCGCCGTCACCCTCATCCGGGTCACTCGACCGACATATGAGCGGGTGCCGTTGGGGGCAGCAGCGGGCCGCACTCCCACTGCTGGAAGATCAGCCGGGTCTCCACCCGGGCCACCTCCCGCTGCGAGGTGAACTCGTCCAGCACGAGTCGTTGCAGGTCGGCGGGGTCCGACACCGCCACATGCACCAGATAGTCGTCGGGGCCGGTCAAGTGGAACAGAGCCCTCGACTCCGGCAGGGCACGGATGCGCTCCACGAACGGGCCGATCAGCTCCCGGCGGTGCGGCCGCACCTGCACCAGGAGCAGCGCCTCCAGGCCGCGGCCGAGTTTGGCCGGATCGATGCGCAGCCGGTTCCCCAGGATGATGCCGGTGCGGCGCAGCCGCGCCACCCGGTCCAGACAGGTGGAGGGGGCGACTCCGACCTCGGCGGCCAGGTCGCGGTACGTGGTCCGGGCGTCGTTCTGCAGAACGCGAAGAATGTGCAGATCGACCGTGTCCAGTACGACGGAACCGTTCATTCGCCGAACGTAACACGGCGTTTTCGGCCAACCGCCCGGGATGTGTTCACAGTGCCGCCATGGATGCCATGTACGACGCCGCGATCACGCCCGCCACCCCGAGGGCGCTGGCCACCGAAGCCGTGCACGCCGGGCGCGAGGACCTCGCCGCCCTGGGCCTGCACGCCGTGCCGCTCGATCTCTCCACCACGTACCCGTCGTACGACGCGAGAGCCGAGGCCGCGCGGATCGACGAGTTCGCCACCACCGGCGCCCAGCCGGAGGGCCCGCCCATCTACGCGCGCCTGGACAACCCGACCACCGCCCGGTTCGAGACCGCGCTCGCCCGGCTGGAGGGCACCCAGAGCGCCGTCGCGTTCGCCAGCGGCATGGCCGCCCTGACCGCCGTCCTGCTGGTCCGCGCGAGCATGGGCCTGCGCCACGTGGTGGCGGTCCGCCCGCTGTACGGATGCAGCGACCACCTGCTCACGGCCGGGCTGCTCGGTACGGAGGTGACCTGGACCGATGCGGCGGGCATCGGGGACGCGATCCGGCCCGACACCGGTCTGGTGATGGTCGAGACGCCCGCCAACCCGACGCTCGCCGAGGTCGACATCAGAGCCGTCGCCCACGCCTGCGGCTCGGTCCCGCTGCTGGTCGACTCCACCTTCGCCACGCCCGTCCTCCAGCGGCCCGTGGAGCACGGCGCGCAGATCGTGCTGCACAGCGCCACCAAGTACCTGGGCGGGCACGGGGACGTCCTCGCGGGCGTGGTGGCGTGCGACGAGGAGTTCGCCGGGAAGCTGCGCCAGGTCCGGTTCGCCACCGGCGGCGTCCTGCACCCGCTCGCCGGCTACCTGCTGCTGCGAGGGCTGTCCACCCTGCCGGTACGGATGCGGGCCGCCTCCACCTCCGCCGCCGAGCTGGCCCGCCGGCTCTCGGTCGACCCGCGGATCGCCCGGGTCCACTACCCGGAGATCGGCGGGGCCATGGTCGCCTTCGAGGTGTACGGAGACCCGCACGACGTGATCGCCGCGGTACGGCTGATCACGCCGGCGGTCAGCCTCGGCAGCGTCGACACCCTGATCCAGCACCCGGCCTCCATCAGCCACCGCATCGTGGACGAGGGAGACCGGCGCTCGGCGGGCGTCAGCGACCGGCTGCTGCGCATGTCGGTCGGTCTGGAGGACGTCGAGGACCTGTGGCGCGACCTGACGGAGGCGCTCAGCGCCCGGCCCGGTCGGCGTGCTGCCGGGAACGGCGTGCGGGAGCGCCACTCAGCCGGGCGGTGATCACCAGGGTGCCTTCCTCGATCTGGTAGTCGAGGGGCAGGTGCAGACCCCGCATCGCGGCGACCATGCCCGTGTTGGACGACTGGGTCACGGCGTACACGCTCTCGCAGCCGGCTTCCACCGCGAGCGCCACCAGCCGGCCGAGCAGTTCGGAGCCGATGCCCCGGCGCTGCCAGTCGTCCTCGACGAGCAGGGCGACCTCCGTCTCGTCGCCGTCCCACAGCAGGTGGCCGAGGGCGACGAGCCGGCCGGCCGCCGTCTCGACGGCGAGGGTGCGGCCGAAGCGGGGGCTGAGCAGATGGTTCAGATAGCGGTCGGCGTCGGCGACCGGGCCGTGGTAGCGCAGCCCGAGGGTCCGGTCCGAGCAGCGGTCGTGCATGGCCCGGGCGGCTTCCAGGTCGCCCTGGTCGGCGCGGCGGACGGTGATCTCGTTGCCCTCGGGGAGCGTCAGCACGTCCTGGCTGCGGGGGATACGGGGCCCGAGGCGGGCGTCGAGCTCCACGAGGGCGCGGGCCCGGGCGAACTCGGTGGGCGTGAAGGGCAGGTACGGGCGCTCGATGGTGAGGGTGCCGCCGTTCGGGTCGCGCAGCCGCATCACCGTCTCGCCCTCCTCCAGGGCGCCTTCCACCGGCGCGGTCTCGCCGGTGGGGCGCCCGGTCAGCGAGACGGCCGGAAGCGAGTGGATGGTGCACCGGCCGAGCAACTGGCGCAGGGCCAAGGGAAGTTCGGCGGCATCCAGGGCGGTACGGGTGGCGAGGCCCAGCACCCGGGTCGGGGTGTCCACCAGGTCGTGGGTGTCGGCGCGCTCGATCCACGTACCGCTGCCGCCCGCCCCGGAGACCTCCCGGGTCAGCTCCGCCGCCTGGAGGGAGGCCGGTGCCCGCAGCAGGAACTCGTCGACGGTGCCCTCGGCCAGTGGATGCGTCTGGAGGGTGAGGATGTCGACGTGGAGGTGGGCGAGCGCGGTGCACAGGGCGGCGAGGCTGCCCGGCTCGTCGCGCACGGTGGTCCGCATCCGCCATAGCGCGGTGGCCGTCTCGCTCCTGCGTGCCGTGACGGTGGCGGCCGGGGCGGGCCGCGCGGCGGGTGTCCCGCCGGTATCACCGGCCGGTGGCGCATGGCTGTGGCGGCGTGCCCACCAGGTGTGGAACGCGGCCGTGGCGATCAGGACGACCGCCGACACGGCGAGGAGGTACGGGCCGTCAGGACCGTGCGCGATGGTGTTCGCGATCGCGTCCGCCACGGCCACGGCGGTGAACAGGGCGGCCAGCTCGACGAGATCCCGCCGCCAGTGGTGATGACGGCGGGCGCTCTTCGGCGAAGTCACATCAGTCATGGCATCACTGTGACCCAGCGGTGTTGCGTGATCACGAACGCTTTGTGACTGATGGGTTAAGCGAGCATCTGGTCGTTTAGTTCTTGATTTGTCTAGTTTTACTGCTGGCCCGTATCACTCCTGGCCGACGCGGCCCGGCTGGAGCGTACGGGTGAACAGCGTCGCCCCGTCGTCCGCGCGCAGCCGTACGGTCAACTCCCCGCTGCCGCCGTCGATGTCGACCTCGCCGAAGTGCTGCGGCCACTCCATCGGCGAAACGTTCCCGCGCTCCGGCGCACGGACGAAGACCCGCCGCGGGCCGAAGGTGGCGTCGAGGGCGTTCGCCGGGAAGCCCCCCGCGGCCAGCGGCCCCGAGACGAACTCCCAGAACGGTGCGAAGTCCTTGAACGCCGCCCGCTCCGGCGCGTAGTGCTGGGCCGATGTGTAGTGCACGTCCGCGGTGAGCCACAGGGTGCCGGTGATCCGGCGGTGCTTGATGAACCGCAGGAGCTCGGCGATCTGGAGCTCACGGCCGAGCGGGGCCCCCGGGTCGCCCTGCGCCACCGCCTCGAAGTTCGTCGCCCCGTCCGGCACGACCAGCCCCAGCGGCATGTCGGCGGCGAGCACCTTCCATACCGCGCGGGAGCGGGACAGCTCCCGCTTCAGCCAGGCGAGTTGCTCGGCGCCCAGGATGCCGGTGGCGTCATCGGTCTGCCTGCCGGGCGAGTTGGCGTTGCGGTAGGTGCGCATGTCGAGGACGAACACGTCCAGCAGCGGCCCGTAGCGCACCACCCGGTGCATGCGGCCCTCGCGGAGCGTCGACACCGGGACGTACTCGCCGAAGGCCTGGAGCGCGCGGGCCGCGAGGACGTCGACGTCCTTCTCCGTATAGCGCGGGTCGTCCAGGATCTGGCCCGGGTACCAGTTGTTGCGCACCTCGTGGTCGTCCCACTGCACGACGGAGGGGACCTGTGCGTTGAAGGCGCGGACGTTGTGGTCGAGGAGGTTGTACCGGAAGTTGCCCCGGTACTCGTCGAGGGTCTCGGCGACCTTCGACTTCTCCGGGGTCGTGACATTGCGCCAGACGCGCCCGTCGGGCAGCGGCACCGCCGGCTCGATCACCCCGTCGGCGTAGACCGTGTCACCGCTGCACAGGAAGAAGTCCGGGTCCAGGCGGCGCATCTCCTCGTACGCGCGCATACCGCCGATGTCCGGGTTGATGCCCCAGCCCTGCCCCGCGATGTCGCCGGACCACAGGAACCGCACCCCGTCCCCGCGCCGGGCGGGCGCGGTGCGAAACGTTCCCCGGACCGGTTCGGCGGTACGCCGCGGGTCGTCCGGATCGGCGAGCGTGACCCGGTAGTGGATCTGCTCGCCCGGCGGCAGACCGCGCAGCGGGGTCGTCCCGGTGAAGTCCGTACCGGGGCCGAGCAGCGGACCGTGCCGGCGGCGGGCGTTGCGGAACGACTCGGTGGCCGCCGTCTCCACGATCATGCGGGCCGGCCGGTCCGACCGTACCCACACGAGCCCGGACGACGAGGTGACGTCGCCCACCTGCACGCCCCAGGCGGCCCGCGGCCGACCGGAACGGGCCAGCGCGGGGGCGGTGGCCGCCGTCAGGCCTCCGGCCGCGCCGAGCGACAGTGCCGCCGACGCGCGCAGCACCGTACGGCGGCCGGGCGACGGACTCGGGTGGTGGGACATGGGTGCGCCTCCAGTGGCTGTACGAGGGCGGTACGAGGTGTCGTGGCATGCCTAGCGGGCGGTGGAGGCGGGCACGGGAACCGCGCGTGAACACTCCACGGACGAGGCGAGGACGCACGCGGCCACCGACCGGTCGCCCTGCCCGGGCACGCTCCCTGTCCTGGCACCGTCGTGGAGGTGCTGTCCGTCACCATCGCCGTGCGGCGGCCGGGAGTTCAAGAGGCGTGACCTGCTGGACACGACGAGGGGTGTGGCTGAGAAATCCCCACACCCCGTGTCCGTACCGCGCCCGCACCCGGGCATTGGTCTTGACCAAGGGGGTGAGCCGCCTTATGGTCGCAGGGATAGTGCAGGAACCTTTAATAAACAAGGCACGGAAAGCCGCCGGAATCCCGGCGATTGCGGAGGATCAGGGTGGGGACCACGCAGCTGGAATCGGTGCCGGAGCCCAAGTACTGGCACCTCAAGACCGTGATCGGCGAAGCACTCGACACGGATTTCTCCGTGGGGGAGATCCTGCCCAACGAGCGTGAACTGGCCGCCCGTTTCGGCGTCGCCCGCGCCACGCTCCGGCAGGCGCTCGAACAGCTGGAACTGGAAGGCCGGTTGCAGCGCCGGCGCGGCGTCGGCACCACCGTCGCCCCGCCCCGTATGGGCGTGGACGTCTCCACCACGCAAGCCCAGTGGCCCGGCGCCGGCGAGGACACCTGGGAGTCCGTCGACTGCACGGCCGCCGCGCCGCCCGCCGCCGTGGCGCGCCTCCTCGATGTCGACACGGAAGCCGCCGAGCCGGTGCACACCCTGCGCCGCCTGCGGGTGACGAACGGCCAGGCCGTCGCCGCCGAGCAGCTGTACGTCCCCGCGGGCTCCGTGCCGGACCTCACCGCCATCGACGCCCCCTCCGGCGCGGCCCGCGCCCGCGCGGTGCTGCGGGAGTTGCGACGGCTCACCCTGGAGGGCCAGGACCGCGCCGTGGAGCTGGGCTCCGCCCGCGCGGACGACGCCAAGGAGCTCGACCGGCTGCCCGGCGCCCCGGTCCTCGTCGTCACCACCCGCTACTTCTCCGGCGGCCGTACAGCGGCGGTCTGCGTCGCCACCTACCGCGCCGACACCTGCCGGCTCACCTTCGGTGGCGCGGGGGACCTCCAAATCGCGTCCTGACCCTCACGACCGTGCCACGGCCCGTCGCTCAGCGGCGGGCCGTCACCGTGGTCTCGACCGCGAACAACTGCTCCTCCACATGGTCGAGCGCCAGCCGCAGCGCGCCCGTCGCCACGGCGGCCTCGCCCAGCAGCGACAGCGCCACCCGCGGCGGCCGCAGACAGAACCGCTCCAGCTCGTCCCGCAGCGGCTGCAGTACGCCGTCCAGGCCGGCCGCCCAGCCACCGACCACCACCAGCTCCGGATCGAGCGCCAGCACCAGCGCCGCCACATCGTGCACAAGGCGCTGAAGGAACCGGTCCACCGCCGCCCGGGCCCGCGCGTCCCCCTCCCGCGCCAGCGCGAACACCTCCGCCACCGCCTGCTCGTCCAGCGGGGTCAGCGGCTCGTCCGTGGTCGACAGCAGCGTCTCCGGCGTCGCGCCCTGCCCCAGCAGGTGCAGCGCGCCGATCTCCCCGGCCGCCCCGCCGAACCCCCGGTGCAGCCGCCCCCCGATCAGCGACCCGGCGCCCGGACTCAGCCCGGCCAGTACGAAGACGATGTCGTCCGAGTCGGTCGCGGCACCCTTCCACTGCTCGGCCACGGCCGCCGCGTTCGCGTCGTTCTCGACCAGCACCGGGCACCGGAACGACCGCCGCAGCCGCTCGCCCAGCGCCAGCCCGGTCCAGCCGGGCAACGCCGTACCGAGCCGGATCGTGCCGTCCGCCTCCACGATGCCGGGCGTGCCGACGCCGACCGCCCGCAGGCTGCCGCGCGCCACACCGGTCCGCCGCAGCACGTCGGCGACGACCGCCCGTACCCGCTCCAGCCGCTCGTCCGCCGACGCCGTCTCCGACACCTCCCGCGAACCGGCGCCGATGATCCGCCCGTCGAGCCCCGACATCAGCGCGGCCACCCGGCGCGGCCCGATCTCGATGCCCAGCAGATGCCCGGCCTCCGCCCGGAACCGGAACCGCCGCGCGGGCCGCCCCTGCCGCCGCGCCTCACCCTCCTCGGGCGCCGCCTCGACCACCAGACCCGTGCCGATGAGCCCCTCGATCACGCCCTCGACAGTGGGCCGCGACAGCCCCGTGATCCGGGTCAGGTCCGTGAGGGTGCGCGCGTCGGCGCCCCGCAGGGCATGGAGTACCACCGCGGAATTGATCCGCCGCAACAGCGAGGGATCCCCGCCGGTCAGCCGCCCCACGGTGTGTCCTCCCAGGTCGCGAGCGTGTGTCTGCCGGATGGTACTCAACGGCTGGACCACCGGCGACCGCCAGACCCCCGCCCCGCCGCTTCGTCACCAGCCGGCGAGAGTGCCGCTCCGCAGCCCGGGCCACGCCGCCGACGGGCTGGTTCCTGGTCGGGCGCCGGGCCGCGTCACGAGCCGCGCTCTCCTGACGGAACGCCAATTGTCAGTGGTGCGGGCTTTACTGGAGCCATGACCACCGCACGGCATCTGGCGACCATCGACCTGCTGCGCTCGCGTCCCTTCCCCGGCGAGCGCGGCAGATCCGATGTGGGCGACAGCGGTCCGGGCTACCACATCGCGGAACTCTCCACGAGCGAGGACTTCTGGGACGACGACGGCACGCGGCACCACATCATGGAGGACCAGTACGAGGCGGAGCGCGACGCGCTGGCGACGCTCCTGTCGGCCCGCTGGGGTGAACCGCAGGTCTTCAGCCTGTGGTCGGTGTTCGACCGGGGCATGGCGGGTGAGGAGATACCCGCCCCGTGGGGCGCGCTGAGCCAGTCCGTCCCCGACGTCCACCTCTGGCGGGTGGACGGGCACTGGATAGCCCTGGGCGTCTCGCAGTGGGACAAAGAGCTGCCCTTCCAGCTGGTCGCCGCCGTCACGGAGATAGACCCGCCCTAGGGTTCCTCCTGCGCCGCCTCGCGCAGCCGGGCGAACTCCTCCGCCATCGTCTGCACCGTCCAATGGGCGTTCAGCCCGCTGGGGTTGGGCAGGGCCCAGATCCGGGTGTCGCCGATCACACGGTCCTGCGGGCCTATCCGGGCCTTGGGGTCGTGGAAGGCCGCGCGGTACGCGGTGACACCCGCCACCGCCAGCCAGCGCGGCCGCAGCCGTTCCACCTTGAGGGCCAGCAGCCGGCCGCCCTCGCGCAGCTCCTCGTCGCTGAGCTCGTCCGCCCGCGCGCTCGCCCGCGCCACCACGTTGGTGATGCCCAGCCCGTACGACAGGAGCTCGTCCTGCTCGGAGGGCCGCAACTGGCGCGGGGTGAAGCCGGAGCGGTGCAGCACGGGCCAGAAGCGGTTGCCGGGCCGGGCGAAGTGGTGGCCCGTCGCCGCCGACATCAGGCCCGGGTTGATGCCGCAGAACAGCACGGACAAGCCGCCTGCGATCACATCCGGGACGACGCGGTCGCGAGCGGCTTGGAGTTCCTCAGGGGTCATACGGGTCGTGTGCCCCAAGATCAGAGGATCGCACCGGGCGTGTAACCGGCTGCCCGCGGGTGCTGCTTGGCGATCTCCTCGATCCGGGAGATCACCACGCCGACCTGGTCGGCGGCCGCACCCGTGAACGCCAGCTTGTCCGCCATCGCCGCGTCCAGCTGGGCCCGGTCCAGGGGGATGCGCTCGTCGGCGGCGAGCTTGTCCAGCAGCTCGTTGCGCTCGGCGCCCCGCTCCCGCATGGCCAGCGCCGACGCGACGGCGTTCTCCTTGATGGCCTCGTGCGCCACCTCGCGGCCCACCCCGGCGCGTACGGACGCCATGAGGACCTTCGTCGTGGCCAGGAAGGGAAGGTAGCGGTCCAGCTCCCGGGCGATGACCGCCGGGAAGGCGCCGAACTCGTCCAGCACGGTCAGGAACGTCTCCAGCAGGCCGTCGAGCGCGAAGAACGCGTCCGGCAGCGCCACCCGGCGCACCACCGAGCAGGACACGTCACCCTCGTTCCACTGGTCGCCCGCCAGCTCCCCGGTCATCGACGCGTAGCCGCGCAGGATGACCATCAGGCCGTTGACGCGCTCGCAGGAGCGGGTGTTCATCTTGTGCGGCATCGCCGACGAGCCGACCTGGCCCGGCTTGAACCCCTCGGTGACCAGCTCGTGGCCGGCCATCAGCCGGACCGTCTTCGCCAGCGACGACGGCGCGGCCGCCAGCTGCACCAGCGCGGTCACGACCTCGTAGTCGAGCGAGCGCGGGTAGACCTGGCCCACCGAGGTGAAGGCGTGGGCGAAGCCCAGGTGAGCGGCGATCCGCTGCTCCAGCTCCGCGAGCTTCGCCGCGTCCCCGCCCAGCAGGTCCAGCATGTCCTGGGCCGTGCCGACCGGACCCTTGATCCCGCGCAGCGGGTAGCGGCCGAGCAGCTCCTCCACCCGCGCGTAGGCCACCAGCAGCTCGTCGGCCGCGGTCGCGAAGCGCTTGCCCAGCGTCGTGGCCTGCGCGGCCACATTGTGCGAGCGCCCCGCCATCACCAGCTCGGCGTGCTCGGCGGCCAGCTTCCCGAGCCGGGCCAGCACCGCCACCGTACGGTCGCGCATCAGCTCCAGCGAGAGCCGGATCTGCAACTGCTCGACGTTCTCGGTGAGGTCGCGGGAGGTCATGCCCTTGTGGACCTGCTCGTGGCCGGCGAGCGCGTTGAACTCCTCGATCCGCGCCTTCACGTCATGACGCGTCACCTTCTCGCGCTCGGCGATCGACGCCAGGTCGACCTGGTCGAGCACCCGCTCGTAGTCGGCGAGCGCCGCGTCCGGCACCTCGATGCCGAGGTCCTTCTGGGCGCGCAGGACGGCGAGCCACAGCCGGCGCTCCAGCTTCACCTTCTGCTCGGGAGACCAGAGGACGGCGAGCTCCGCGGAGGCGTAGCGGCCGGCCAGAACGTTGGGGATGCGGGGCTTCGCAGTCTGAGCAGTCACGTGACCAGATTCTACTGTCGGTTTGTGCAGGCCAGCGCCACGGCCCCGGTTGTCGCTTGCTACGAGACGTGCGTCTCGTACGGCAGCAGCTCCGGTCGCTTGGCCGGCCGGCCATCGCCCGAGGACCGGCCGGTCAGCCGCCGCGCGATCCACGGCCCCAGGTGCAGGCGGGCGAACCGGGCGTCGCTCACCCGCTGGGCCAGCCAGCGCCCGGGCACGGCCGGGGGCAGTGGGGCGCGCCAGTCGTCCTCCGCCTCCAGGCCCAGCGTCTGCCACACCGCCTCGGCCACCCGCCGGTGCCCCTCCCCGGTCAGGTGCAGCCGGTCCAGGTCCCACAGCCGCGGGTCGCCCAGCACCTCGGCCCCGTACAGGTCGACCACCAGGGCTCCGTGCCGGACGGCCAGTTCGTCGACGTAGGTGAAGAGCTGCTCCATGCGTGGCCGGAACCGTTCCATGACCGGCCCGCGGCGGCCTGGGCTGCGCATCAGCACCAGCCGGCCGCACGACGGAGCCAGCCGTTCCACGGCCTCTTCCAGCAGTCCGCGCACCCTGCCCAGGTCGCACTTCGGGCGCAGCGTGTCGTTGAGCCCGCCGACCAGCGTCACCACGTCCGCCTTCATGGCCGCCGCGATGTCCACCTGCTCCTCGACGATCTGGCCGATCAGCTTTCCGCGTACGGCGAGGTTCGCGTACCGGAAACCGGGGGAGCGGGCGGCGAGGCGGGCGGCCAGCAGGTCGGCCCAGCCCCGGTAGGAGCCGTCGGGCAGCAGGTCCGACATCCCCTCGGTGAAGCTGTCGCCCACCGCGACGAAACTGTTGTAAGTGGCATTCATCTCCATGGCGGAGGGATCGTATCGCGTACCTGCCGTACGTCTCCCGCGCCGCCGAACCGGTCTCCCGACCCCGGGCGTACGGGCGGTACGGGCGGTACGGCGCCGACGACCGGCGGCCGGGAGAAGGGCCTCAGGCCGGCCGGCCCACCAGCTCCCGCAGCACGTCCTCCATGGTGACCAGGCCGGCCAGCTTGCCGTCCTCGTCCAGGACGGCCGCGAGGTGCGTACGGCTGCGCCGCATCGCCGTCAGGACGTCGTCCAGCGGGGTGGCCGCCCGCACCCGGGCGATCGGCCGCATCGCCGACACCGGGAACGGCAGGTCGCGCGGCGTCACGTCCAGCGCGTCCTTGACGTGCAGGTAGCCGAGGATGCGCCGGGTGGAGTCGACCACCGGGAAGCGCGAGAACCCGGAGTCGGCGGCCAGCGCCTCCAGTTCCTCGGGCGTGGTGCCGACCCGGGCGTACACCACCCGCTCCACCGGCATCACCACATCGCGCACCGGACGGCGCCCCAGCTCCAGCGCGTCGTGCAGCCGCTCGGCCGCACGGTCGTCAAGGAGACCCGCGTCGCCAGCGTCCTTCACCATCCGCGCCAGCTCGTCGTCCGAGAAGGTGGCGGAGACCTGGTCCTTGGTGTCCACGCGCAGCAGCCTCAGCAGCGCGTTGGCGAACGCGTTGATGGTGAAGATCACCGGCCGCAGCGTCCGGGCCACCGTCACCAGCGGCGGGCCGAGCAGCAGTGCCGCGCGCGTCGGCTCGGCCAGGGCGATGTTCTTCGGCACCATCTCGCCGAGCAGCATGTGCAGGTACGTCGCCAGGCTGAGCGCGATCACGAAGGAGATCGGGTGCACCAGGCCGTGCGGCACGCCGATCGTGTCGAACACCGGCTCCAGCAGGTGCGCGATGGCGGGCTCGGCGACGACACCGAGCACCAGGGTGGACAGCGTGATGCCGAGCTGCGCCGCCGCGAGCAGCGCCGAGACGTGCTCCAGGCCCCAGATGACGCTGCGCGCCCGCCGGTTCCCGGCCTCGGCCTCGGGCTCGACCTGACTGCGGCGTACGGAGATCATGGCGAACTCCGCGCCGACGAAGAAGGCGTTGACGACCAGCGTCAGAAAGCCGATCAGCAGCTGGATCGCGATCATCGTCCCGCCTCCCCGGAATCGTGCGCCGTCCGGCGATGGGCCTGCGGCCCGCCGGCCCGGGCGTCAGGCGCCCGGCGCCCCCGAGCCCCCGCATCCCCGGCCCCCGAGCCGCGAGCCCCGCTCTCCCCCGAGCCGGCCTCCGGCGTATCGGGCCATCCCGCCCCGGAGAAGGGCGGGTGCGGATGCTCCCGCGCGTCCTGCGCCGGCGCGTGCAGCAGCACGCGCGCCGCGCGCCGGCCGGAGGCGTCCACGACGTCCAGCCGCCAGCCGGCCAGCTCGACGCTGTCGCCGACGGTCGGGATCCGGCCCAGCTCGGTCGCGATGAGCCCGGCCAGGGTCTCGTACGGGCCGTCCGGCACGCGCAGCCCGACCGTCTCCAACTGGTCGGTACGGGCGGCACCGTCCGCCGACCACAGGGGCCTGCCGTCGGCGTCCTCGCCCGCACGCGCCAGGTCCGGCGTCTCGTGCGGGTCGTGTTCGTCGCGTACCTCGCCGACGACCTCCTCGACGATGTCCTCCAGGGTCACGACACCGGCCGTACCGCCGTACTCGTCGATGACGACCGCCATCGTCGTCTTGCCGGACAACTGGTCCAGCAGCCGGTCGACGGTCAGCGTCTCCGGTACGAGCAGCGGCTCGCGGAGGATCTCCAGGACCGGCGTGCGGTGCCTGCGCTCGGCGGGAATCCTCAGGACGTCCTTGATGTGCGCGACGCCGATGACCGAGTCCAGGCCGCCCCGGTAGACCGGGAAGCGCGACAGGCCGGTGGCGCGGGTGGCGTTGGCGACGTCCTCGGCGGTGGCCTGCGCCTCCAGGGCGGTGACCTGCACGCGCGGGGTCATCACGTTCTCCGCGGTCAGCTCGGCCAGGTTCAAAGTCCGTACGAACAGCTCCGCGGTGTCGGCCTCCAGCGCGCCCTCGCGGGCGGAGTGGCGGGCGAGTGCGATCAGCTCCTGCGGGCTGCGCGCGGAGGCCAGCTCCTCGGCCGGCTCCATGCCGAGCCGGTGCACGATCCGGTTGGCGGTGTTGTTGAGGTGGCTGATCAGCGGCCTGAACGCGGCGGTGAAGAGCCGCTGCGGGGTCGCCACCACCTTGGCGACGGCCAGCGGCGAGGAGATGGCCCAGTTCTTGGGGACCAGCTCACCGACGACCATCAGCACGATCGTGGACAGCACCGTACCGATGACCAGGGCGGCCGAGGAGGCCACCGACGACGACAGACCGATGTCCCGCAGCGGCCCGCGGATGAGTTTGGCGATGGACGGCTCGGAGAGCATGCCGACGATCAGGTTGGTGACCGTGATGCCGAGCTGCGCGCCGGAGAGCTGGAAGGTGAGGGAGCGTACGGCCTTCAGGGCGCCCGGCGCTCCTCGCTCCCCCCGCTCGACGGCCCGTTCGAGCTCGCCGCGCTCAACGGTCGTGAGGGAGAACTCGGCCGCGACGAACGCGCCGCACGCGAGGGAGAGCAGCAGCGCCACGAGGAGCAGAAGCACTTCGGTCATCGGTTCACCCCCGTCCCATGGTCCGGTACGGAGGGGTCGGATGCGCGATGTCGGCTACTGGGAGGCTCGCCCATGGGCGGACGCTCACACCTTTCGATCGAGGGTGAATGGTCCTGACTGGTCCACCCATCGTAAAGGAGCAGCAAAGCGATCACTCGTGCGTGACAACTCACTCCGCCATGGGCTCGCGCCCGGATGCTCTTGCCGGTGCTAGCGGGAACGCGCTAGCGTGAGCGTGTGGCCAAGACCCAGCTGAACGTACGCGTCGACGAGACCACCGCCGAAGCCGCCCGCCGCCGGGCGCAGCAGCGGGGCGTGAGCGTCAACCGGTACATCGAGGAGCTCGTCCAGCAGGACGCGGGCGAGGCGGGACGCACCTTCGTGGAGGCCGCGGCCGATTTCATGAAGCAGTACGAGTCCCTCTTCGCGGAGGAGTTCGGCGACCGGGACCGTACGCCCGGCAAGCGCTGACGGCGGACACCCTGCCCGTATGAACCTCTCGATCGACCTCGCCTGGCTCCTCATGATCGCCGAGCACAAGACGCCGGGCGACCCCCACGTCACCGACTGGGGCGCACTCGTCGCCGCCGTGAGCCGGCACGACGCGGAGATCTTCGGCGTACCCGTCTACCGCGACCCGCACTCGCGCGCGGCCGCACTGCTCCAACTCCTGCTGCACGTCCCGGCGCTGGAACACTCCAACGCCATGTACGCCTCCGCCGTCGCGTACGGCTACCTCGTCGCCTCCGGGCTGAAGGTCGTCACCTCGCCCGAGCAGGTCCGGGACCTGGCCCGGCTGGTCAAGGCCGGCCAGGCGGACGTCCGCGCCATCGCCGCCGAGCTGCGCCGCTGGAGCGAGTCGTAACCGATCGGTCCCGGCACGGCGCAGGTCCTACCCCGGGCGGCGCGCCACGCCCAGGACGCAGGGCGAGGTGGGCAGCCGCACGCCCTTCTCCGGTACGCGCAGTCTGCGGTACGTGACGATCTCGAACCCCGCAGCCTCGATCGCTGCCAGGGCGTCCCGCGCCGTGTGGCAGCCGCCGAACAGCACCGGCCACACCGTGCGGTCCAGCGCCCGCTGCATCCGGGCCATCGCCCGCCCCTCGGCCACCCCGTGCTCGAAGAACCGCAGCTCACCGCCCGGCCGCAGCACCCGCCGCAACTCCGCCAGCGCCCGCGGAACGTCCCGTACCGTACACAGCACCAGCGACGCGACCGCCGCGTCGAACCCCTCGCTCTTGACCGGCAGCGCCTCCGCCACCCCCGGCACCACGTCCACCGGCACCTCCGCGCGCAGCGCCGCGCCGACCGCCAGCTGCCGCAGCCGGCGCTCCGGTTCGATGGCGACGACCTCCGACACCGTGCCCGGGTAGTGCGCGAAGTTCAGGCCGTTGCCCGCGCCGATCTCGATGACCCGCCCCGACAGGCCGCTCAGCAGCTCCCCGCGGTGCGCGGCGATCCCGCCCTTGGTGTCCGCGGCCACACTGACCCGTGCGTAGAAGCGGGCGAAGACGGGGTGGTGGACGGTGTCCCGGTGGTGGACGGTGTCCCGCATCGCGGGCCTCCTTGCGAGAGGGGCAGGTGTGGACACCGTCAGTTTCCCCCCGTCAGCCGCCCACGAAGCAGAACTCGTTGCCCTCCGGGTCGCGCAGCACCTGGAAGTAGCCGTGGTCGTCCGTCACGATGCCGCCGGCCCGTACCGCCCCGAGCCCTACCGCCCAGGTCGCGGCGGCGTCCACGTCGCCCGCCTCCAGGTCCAGATGGAGCCGGTTCTTCACCGCCTTGCCCTCCGGTACGCGCTGGAAGGCGACCCGCGGGAAGCCGGGAGGGTCGACGTACGACCAGTCCGGGCTCCGGTCCACCGGCTCGCCGCCCAGCAGCGCGGCCCAGAACCGGACCAGCGCCGCCGGGTCGGCGCAGTCGAACACGATCTCGTTGACAGAAGCACGCATGGTCAGGAGCCTACGGCCGCGGCGAACACCGCCGCATCCCAGTGGCCGCCGAGCTCCGGGGCCAGCCACCCGGCCGCCCGCGCACGGAAGTCCGCCACGGCCAGCGCCCCGGCGCCGGCCGGCACCGCACCCAGCAGTGGCGCCCCGGCCACCTCCGGCAGGTCGGTCACATTGCACCGTTCCGCCAGCCCCGGCGCCTCCGGCCAACTCCCGACGACCACCCCGAGCTGGGTCAGCCCGCGCGCCCGCAATGCCTCACCGGTGAGCGTGGCCATGTTGAGCGTGCCGAGCCCGGCGGGGGCCACCACCAGCACCGGCGCGCCCAGCAGCCGAGCGGCGTCCGCGAGCGTGCGGCCCTCCTCGTCGTACCGCACCAGCAGCCCGCCCGCGCCCTCCACCAGGACCAGGTCGTGCTCATCGGCCAGCTTCCGGGCGGCCTCGGCCACCTCGCCCGGCCCGACCGGCGCCATTCCCGCCCGCCGCGCGGCCGTCGCCGGGGCCAGCGGCTCGGGGAACCGCGCCAGTTCGACGGGCGTGACGCCGTCCCCGGCGAGCCGTACGACCTCGTCGGCGTCACCCCGCTCGCCCGGCCCCACCCCGGTCTGCGCGGGTTTCAGCACGGCCACCGACCGCCCCGCCGCCCGCGCCACCGCCGCCACGGCCGCCGTGACCACGGTCTTGCCGATCTCCGTCCCGGTGCCACTGACCACCAGTACCGTCATCTCAGCCCTCCCGCGCCGCCGCGCACACCGCGCGGCAGATCCGTGCCAGGTCCTCGTCGCCCGTGACGTACGGCGGCATCACGTACACCAGGTCGCGGAACGGCCGCAGCCACACGCCCTCGCGCACCGCCGCCGCCGTCGCGGCCGCCATGTCCACCGGATGGTCGAGCTGTACGACGCCGATGGCACCGAGCGCGCGCACCTCACGCACCCCCGGCAGCTCGGCCGCCGGAGCCAGCCCGTCCAGCAGCCCCGTCTCGATCCGCTTGACCTCCCGCGCCCAGTCCTGGCCCAGCAGCAGGTCGATCGAGGCACAGGCCACGGCCGTCGCCAGCGGGTTGCCCATGAACGTCGGCCCGTGCGCCAGCACCGGTACCTCGCCCCGCGAGATGCCCTCTGCCACGCGCGCGGTGCACAGGGTCGCCGCCAGCGACAGGTAGCCGCCGGTCAGCGCCTTGCCCACGCACATGACATCGGGCGCCACGCGCGCGTGCTCCGCCGCGAAGAGGGTGCCCGTGCGCCCGAAACCGGTAGCGATCTCGTCGAACACCAGCAGCACGTCGTGCGCGTCGCACGCCTCCCGCAGCACCCGCAGATACGCCGGGTCGTGGAACCGCATCCCGCCCGCGCCCTGCACCACCGGCTCCACGATCACGGCGGCCACCTCGTCCGCGTGCCGCCCGATCAGCTCGCGCAGCTCATCGGCGTACGACTCCTCGTATGCGACCGGCGGCGGACCCGCGAAGACCTGCCGCGGCAGCACCCCGGACCACAGCTCGTGCATGCCGCCCTCGGGGTCGCACACCGACATCGGCTGCCAGGTGTCGCCGTGGTAGCCACCCCGCCAGGTCAGCAGCCGCCGCTTCGCCGGGCGCCCGAGCGAGCGCCAGTGCTGGAGGCACATCTTCACCGCGACCTCGACCGACACCGAGCCCGAGTCGCACAGGAACACATGCCGCAGCGGCTCCGGCGTGATCTCCACCAGCCGGGTCGCCAGCCGCACGGCGGGCTCGTGGGTGAGCCCGCCGAACATCACATGGCTCATCCGGTCCAGCTGCCCGCGCGCCGCCTCGTTGAGCACCGGGTGGTTGTAGCCGTGGATGGCGGACCACCAGGACGACATGCCGTCGACCAGTTCGTCCTGCCCGTGCGCCGGTTCGGCGAGCCGCAGCCGTACCCCGGAGGCGGACTCCACGACCAGCGGATCGGTACGGCCGGGCATGGGGCCGTACGGATGCCAGACGTGCGCCCGGTCCAGGGCGATCAGCTCGGCCGGCGGGAGCGGCTCAGGCATTGGGCGCGAGGTCGGTGCCGGCGCCCCGGCGGCGTACCGCCACCAGGTCGGTACGGGCGGCGGGCACCTCCGGCGCCTCGTCCGACGAGCACAGGGAGCCCGAACCACAGCCGCCCTCCGCCCGGTGCTCGGGCAGCGTCGTCGTGTCCGTACCCTCCACCTCGAACCCGGCGTCCGCGATCATGTCCAGGTCGGCCTTGCCGGCCTGGCCCTCACTGGTGAGGTAGTCGCCCAGGAAGATCGAGTTGGCGAGGTGCAGCGCGAGCGGCTGGAGCGTGCGCAGGTGCACCTCGCGGCCGCCCGCGAGCCGGACCTCCACGTCGGGGCAGACGAACCGCACCATGGCCAGGATGCGCAGCGCGCGCTGCGGCGTCAGGTTCCACTCCTTGGCCAGCGGCGTGCCCTCGAACGGGATCAGGAAGTTCACCGGCACCGAGTCCGGGTCCAGCTCGCGCAGCGCGAAGACGACGTCGACCAGGTCCTCGTCGCTCTCGCCCATGCCCGCGATCAGCCCGGAGCAGGCGGACAGGCCCGCCGCGTGCGCCTTCTGCACGGTGTCGACGCGGTCCGCGTAGGTGTGGGTGGTGGTGATGTCCCCGTATGTCCCCTCGGACGTATTGAGGTTGTGGTTGTACGCGTCGGCGCCCGCCGACCGCAGCCGCTCCGCCTGGCCGTCCGAGAGCAGCCCGAGGCACGCGCACACCTCGACGCCCTCGTTCTCCTCCTTGATCGCCTCGATGGTCTTCGAGACACGGTCGACGTCCCGGTCCGTCGGCCCCCGGCCGCTGGCCACCAGGCAGACCCGCTTGGCGCCGCCCGCGACACCCGCGGCGGCCGCCTTCGAGGCCTCCTCCGGCTTCAGCCAGGTGTACTTGAGGATCTCGGCCTTCGAACCGAGCCGCTGCGAGCAGTACGAGCAGTCCTCCGGGCAGAGCCCGGACTTGAGGTTGACCAGGTAGTTGAGCTTCACCCGCCGCCCGAACCACTGACGGCGGACCTTCCCGGCCGCGGCCACCACATCCAGCAGCTCGTCGTCGGAGGTCGCCAGCACGGCGAGCGCTTCTTCGCGGGTCGGCAGCTCGCGCCGAAGCCCCTTCTCCACCAGCGTGTTCAGCAGGTCCATGGCGCTGATCCTGGCCTACGGCACGGCCCCGGGCCAAGGAGGAACTCCACAGGAGAGCCGGTTTCGAGTGTGTGTATAACCACACTCCGGCCGCACCCCACCACCATTAGGGTCTGTTCGCTGTCTACAAAAGGACCCGAGACATGCCCCAGGCCCCATTCGACTGGACCGATACCGAGGCGCGCCGCCGCGCGGACGCCGGTCTGGTCCGTACGCTGCGCCCCCGCCCCGCCGAGCCCGATGTGCTGGACCTCGCGAGCAACGACTACCTCGGGCTCACCCACCACCCGGACATCACCGCCGCGGCCGCCGCGGCCGCCCGCCGCTGGGGCGCGGGCGCCACCGGCTCGCGCCTGGTGACCGGCACCACCGAGCTCCACGCGGAGCTGGAGCGGGAGCTCGCCGCGTTCTGCGGGTTCGAGGCCGCGCTCGTCTTCTCGTCCGGGTACGCGGCGAACCTCGCCGCCCTCACCGCGCTCAGCGCCCACGGCTCGCTGATCGTCTCCGACGCGGGCAACCACGCCTCGATCGTGGACGGCTGCCGGCTCTCGCGCGCCGAGACCGCGGTCGTCCCGCACGCCGACCCCGCCGCCGTCGCCAAGACCCTGGAGGCCCACCCCGGCCGCCGGGCCCTGGTCGTCAGCGACTCGGTGTTCTCGGTGGACGGTGACGCGGCGCCGCTGGGCGGTCTCGCGGCGGCCTGCCGGGCGCACGGGGCGGCGCTGGTGGTGGACGACGCCCACGGCCTCGGGGTGCTGGGCGAGGGCGGGCGCGGGGCGCTCGACGCGGCCGGGCTCGCGGGCGGCGCGGACGTGGTCGCCACGCTCACCCTCTCCAAGTCCCTCGGCAGCCAGGGCGGAGCGGTACTCGGCCCGGCGCGGGTCATCGACCACCTGGTCAACGCCGCCCGTACGTTCATCTTCGACACGGGCCTCGCCCCGGCGGCCGTGGGCGCCGCGCTGGCGAGCCTGCGGCTGCTGCGCGGCGAGCCGGGCCTGGCCGTCCGTGCGCGTACGGTCGCGGCCACCCTGCACGCCCGGCTCACCGCCGCCGGCCTGACCGCCGTGCGGCCGGACGCCGCCGTCGTGTCCGTCCGCGCCCCTTCGCCGGAAGCGGCCGTGCGATGGGCCGCCGACTGCCGCGCCGAGGGGCTGGCGGTCGGCTGCTTCCGGCCGCCGTCGGTGCCGGACGGCATCTCGCGCCTGCGGCTCACCGCCCGGGCGGACTTGACGGCGGATCAGATCGAGACGGCCGTGGCCACGATCCTGCGGACGGCGCCGCCCGTCAGCCCGCCTCCTTCAGAGAGGTGACGAACGACGCCCAGGCCGCCCCGGAGAACCGCAGCGGCGGCCTGGTGGTGTTCTTCGAGTCCCGTACGGCGAGTTGTGCGGCGCCGAGGCGGGCGGCCTCGACGCAGTTGTTCATGCCGACGCTGCGGCTGCTGCGCCGCCAGCTGAGGCTGGTCTGTGCGAGGTAAGCAGACATGTGGGGTGCCTCTCCCTACGCGCCGTCACCGATCCCGGCGATGAGTTCCGACGTGTCCTCGGGCGACAGGGCGTGCGCCTGCATGGTGCGGAACGCGGCGCAGTACGCCTCAAGGTCTTCCGTGCGTTCGAGATAGAGGCTACTCGTCAAGTGGTCAAGAGCAACCACGTCCAGATCAGAAATGTTCGGAAAGGAGAAGATAACGAAAGACCCGGAGAGGCCGACGTACCCGCCCATGGAGAACGGCAGTACCTGTAGCCGCACATGAGGCAGCCGCGCCAGCTCCACCAGCCGCCGCAACTGCTCCCGCATCACCCGCGGACCGCCCACCTGCCGCCGCAGCACCGCCTCGTCGAGGACCGCCTCCAGCCGCAGCGGCGGATCACCGTGCAGGACCTCCTGGCGTGCGATCCGCACCCGCACCAACGAGTCGACCGTCGCCGCCGGCAGCCCCTCCAGCGCCGCCCGCGTCACCGCCCGCGCGTAGGCCGGCGTCTGCAACAACCCCGGCACCACCGACGTCTCCAGCGTCCGCGCCGTGCACGCCTGCGCCTCCAGGCTGATGAAGTCCTGGTACGGCGGCGGGATCACGCCCCGGTACGCATGCCACCACCCCGTCCCGCCGGCGTCCGCCGCCGCCCCGGTCAGCGCCTCCAGCAGCGCGCGCAGCCGGGCGTCCCGGACCCCGTAGGCGTCCAGCAACCGCGTCACATCGGCGCTGGTCACCCCGCTCGCACCCGTCTCGATCCGGCTCACCTTCGACTGGTGCCAGCCGACCAGCCGCGCGGCCTCCCGGCTGGTGAGGCCCGCACCCAGGCGCAGCCCGCGCAACTCCTCACCGAGCTTGCGCCGACGCACCGCCGGGCCGTGCCGCGCGCCCCGCATGACCGCCTCCTCCCGACCTAGGTCGCGTCCGCAAAGTCCCGTCTGCCCGTCGACGCCTGGCACGCGCGCTCGCGGCGTTGTCGTCAGTCGCCAATGTCCCCCGTAGCCCTTCGGGCACGGGAGGTGCCCCCACCGCAGTGGCTCCTTCCTCCGCCTTGCGATCGCACGCACCAGACGCCGCCGGGCCCGCCCTGCGGGCGGACGACGCTACTTTGCGGACACTCCCTAGGGCCAACCCGTCAGTTTGCCGTCCACATCCGTTCTCGCGTCGCAGAGTTCACCGCTTCGAGCGACAGATATATGCACATCTTGGGGGATCGCCCCCGCCGGGGGCGACATCAGTGGCAGTCTGGCGCGAAGCACAATCCGAGGCCGTCCTCACAAAACATCCGCGTCATGTCGGAGTCCGGCCCCGGTGGGAAAGGGACAGCCTCGCCATGGCAGACCATCAGGAAGCATCCGTCACTCTGCCGAGCGATCCCGCCTCGGTCTCCGCCGCCCGCAGATACGTGGCGGGCGTCCTCGCGGAATGGGGCCTCCCCGACGAGGCCGACACGGCCGATACGGTCCGGCTGATCGTCTCGGAACTCGCCACCAACGCCGTCCAGCACACCTTCGGCCAGTCACCGACCTTCACGGTCGACGTACGTCTCGAACGCGACGAGCGGCTGCGCATCGGCGTCACCGACAGCCACCCGCGCTGGCCGCAGCGGCTGCCCGCCGCCGTGCAGCAGGACAACGGCCGCGGGATGGTCATCATCCGCTGGCTCACCGCGGAGTGCGGGGGCCGGCTCTCGGTCACCCCGACCAAGGAGGGCGGCAAGACGGTCTGGATCGCCCTGCCCTGGACGGCCCCCGTCCAGAGCTGAGATCCAACCCTCACGATCCGTTACCGGCGGCGCGTTCGCCGCCCTTGGTGCGGTCCTTCCGGCTGCGGTGGCGCGACGCCGAGCCGGCGCCGTACGAGGTGGGGCAGCACGCCCCACAGCCCGACGCACACCAGCAGCGTGAACCCGCCCGCCGCCAGCCCCTCGGGCCTGCCGTACACCACGTCCACGACCAGCAGCACCGAGCAGGTCAGCGTCAGCGCCAGGACGGCCAGCCCGATCCTGGCCAGCCGTGACGAGATGGACACGATCCGTGCCTTGGCGCCCCGCTGGAAGAGCGTCCGGTGCAGTGCGGCCGGGGCGGTGAACAGCGTTGCCGCCACCACGGCCAGCAGCAGCGTCCCCACGTACGTGCCTCGCTGGTAGGAGTCGAGGAAGGCGAACCGGGGGGTGAAGGCCAGGGTCAGCAGGAAGGCGAACAGGATCTGGATGCCCGTCTGGGTGACGCGCAGTTCCTGGAGCAGCTCGGCGAAGTTGCGGTCGGCACGCTCCAGGGGCGTCTCGTTACGCGCGGTACAGGGGCTCTCGCCGGACATTTGGGACGAGTACCCCCGTACCACGGATCATGCCCTGCCACGGGGATCAGCGCACCCGGCCGTACCAGACCGACTTCGACCAGATCTTGTCCAGCTTCACCACGGAACCCGACTTCGGTGAGTGCCAGATCTTGTTGTTACCCGCGTAGATCCCGACGTGGTAGACGCTGCTCCCACGGTGGAAGAACACGAGGTCGCCCTTGACCCGGCTGGAGGCGGAGATGTGGCGCGTCTTGTTGTACTGCTGCTGCGCGGTGCGCGGCAGGCTCTTGCCGGCCTTCTTGTACGCGTAGAGCGTCAGGCCGGAGCAGTCGAACCGGGACGGGCCCGCCGCTCCGTACCTGTACGGTGCGCCCTTCTTGGACGCGGCGATGTTCAGTGCCTTGGTCGCGTGCGCCGGTGCGGCCTGTGCCTCGGATGTGGCGCCGGGCGCCAGCATCGTGCCGCCGACGGCGGCGAGGGTGAGTGCCGAGACGGCACCGGCCCGGGACAGCAGAGACGGGACATGAATCTGCGCGGTCATAGCGCAACCCTTCGTCAGCCGCCTGTGAAGGATGACCTGTCGGGTTCGGGCTGGCGAAGTTGCCCGGCCGCTGACGCGGCTTCACCCCAAGGACGACCGGCTGGACGAACATCGTCCGGTCACCCGTACTGCTTGGGTCCTCCACTCCTGCCGATCCACTCCTGTCGACCAGTCATCCGGACGGCGGCAGGACTCGGCGTCCGCCCGGACCGCCCCGCCGCGGCGGCGGGGGCTTGTCGTCAGACGGATCTTGACCCATGGCGCGGGGAAATTCCGAGTCGAAACGGCCTTTTGTGAGGCTCCTCACGACTGATCCGTTCGGGTGGACAGAGGTGATTTGGCCTCGTCCGGCGTAGGCCTGACGATCCCCGTACCAGGGGTGGAAGCTGATATTCCGCCAGATGAGTAGTGCACGTGCGCAACTCGCGCCGTACGAAATTCGTCCGCTTGCGTACGCTGAACGAGGGAGCGTTTCTCGTACTCCTGAGCCCATCCGGGCGAGCCCTACGTCGGTCCCATGCCTCGATCCTGAGGCACCGTCACGCGACCCGCGCGCCGTTCGCCGTCAAGGACCCGCAGCGCGCGCGCCAGCGTATGGGCATGCACCTCGCTCTCGCCGCGCTCGTGCATCGAGGTCAGGGCGTCGCGGAGCGCCGTCGCGCGCCCGACGAGGGCCTGCGCCGCGCGCAGGGCGCCGTAGGTGTGGGTGGAGCGCGCCGGGTTGATGCGCCCCAGCAGGTCGACCACTTCGAGCCAGCTGTCGACGAACGCGCATTCGGCACGGGTGAGGGCGGGGAGCGGCGGAGGTTCCGGGGCAGCAACGCTCACCTCTTACGGCTGGGGACGACGTGGTCCACGAGGCCGTACGTCACCGCGGCGGACGCGTCGAAGACCGTGTCGCGCTCGATGTCGGCGTCGATGCGCTCACGGCTCTGACCGGTGTGGCGGGCCAGCATCGTGGCGAGTTGCTCGCGCAGCCGCAGCAACTCCCGGGCGTGGATGTCCAGATCGCTCGGCTGACCCCGCAACGGCTCTTCCATCGCCGGCTGCCGGACGAGCACCCGGGCGCCGGGCAGGGCCATGCGCTTGCCGGGCGTGCCGGCGGCGAGCAGGACGGCGGCGGTCGACGCGGCCTGGCCGATGCACGTCGTCTCCACGTCGCAGTTGATGACCTGCATCGTGTCGTAGATCGCCGACATGGCGCTGATGGGGCCGCCGGGGGAGTTGATGTAGAGCGAGATGTCCCGGTCCGGAGCGGCGTACTCCAGGTGCAGGAACTGCGCGATGACGTCGTTGACCGCGGTGTCGTCGATGGGGGTGCCGAGGAAGATGATCCGCTCCTCCAGCAGCCGGGAGTACGGGTCGAGGCTGCGGGTTCCGGTGCTGGTGCGTTCGGTGAACTCGGGCAGCACATAGCGCGCGGCGTGGTTCATGACGGTGACCTCCTCTATGCCTGCATGCTTCTGTGCAAAATGTACAGGACGTACAGGCCGTTATGATGGGGAGCATGGCCTACGAGATTCCGGTGACGCAAGCCCGCGCAGAGCTCGCCGAACTGATCAACCGCGTCGTCTACGGCGGCGAGCGGGTGGTCGTGACCCGTCACGGCAAGCCGCTCGTGGCCCTGGTATCGGCCGCTGACCTGGAGCGACTCGAAGCGGAGCAGGAGGCGGCGCAAGCCCCGGCGCAGGAGCAGGTGATCCGCTCCGTCTCCACCGTCCGTGACGTTCCGTCCGCTCCCGGCGAACGCGGCCGCTTCGGTATCGCCGCGGAACACCGGCCGGGCGGCGACGCGTCGGGGTACCGGCCCGGAGGCCCGCGGCGCCCGGACGCCTGACGGGCCCGGGGGCCGGGGGCGCCCGACATGCCGGCTGGGCCCGGAGGGCGGGGGTGTCCGACGTGCCGGCTGGCCCGGAGGCCGAGGGCGTTCGGCACGCCTGACGGGCCCGGTACCGGGTGAGGACGCGCGCCCGGTGCGCTACAGCGGGGACACGCGGCCGGTCGGGTGGGGCGCGCGGGACCGGGCGGGCCAGCGGGTCGAACCGCGCGTGCCGGTTCGTGGGGCGGGCCCGCTCGCGCGGTCGCGGTGAGCGGTCGCGGCCCTCGCGGTCCGGCGACCACGGCGCTCCGTATACGACCCGCTCCTCGATGGCGGTACGGGCGGCGCTGCTTCCGCTCCGTACCCGTCTCCGACCTCCAGGACCGGCTGCGCGGCCTGATGTCCATGGCCGGGCAAAGGGCCGGTTAACCTCCCGGAAAAACTTCTGCCCGAGATTGAAATATCTCTCCGCCACACTCGTTATCGCAGGTCAACAGAGTGTTGAAGCCGGATAGGGTCCCGCTGCGCCCGGGACCGGATCCGGCGGGAGACTGTGAGGTGGAATGTGCAACTGACCCCGCACGAGCAGGAGCGCCTGCTCATTCATGTGGCCGCCGACGTGGCGGAGAAGCGCAGGGCGCGCGGGGTGAGGCTCAACCACCCCGAGGCCGTCGCCCTCATCACCTCCCACATCCTGGAGGGTGCCCGCGACGGCCGCACGGTGGCCGAGCTCATGGCGTCCGGGCGCAAGGTGCTCAGCCGTGACGACGTCATGGACGGCATCGCCGAGATGATCCGCGACGTCCAGGTCGAGGCCACTTTCCCGGACGGCACCAAGCTCGTCACCGTCCACGACCCGATCGTCTGACGGGGGAGTACCACCGATGATCCCCGGAGAGATCCTGTACGCGGACGAGCCCGTGACCCTCAACGAGGGCCGCCCCGTCTCCCGCCTGACCGTACTCAACGCCGCCGACCGGCCCGTCCAGGTCGGCTCCCACTACCACTTCGCCGAGGCCAACCCCGGCCTGGAATTCGACCGTTCGGCCGCGCGCGGCCTGCGGCTCAACATCGCCGCCGGTACCGCCGTGCGCTTCGAGCCCGGCATCCCCGTCGACGTCGAACTCGTCCCGCTCGCCGGACTGCGCGTGGTCCCCGGTCTGCGCGGGGAGACCGGAGGTGCCCTCGATGCCTGAGCTCGACCGCATGGTGTACGCCGACCTCTTCGGCCCCACCACCGGCGACCGCGTCCGCCTCGCCGACACCGACCTGCTCGTCGAGATCGAGCAGGACCGCTGCGGTGGCCCCGGACGCGCGGGCGACGAGGCGGTGTTCGGCGGCGGCAAGGTGATCCGCGAGTCCATGGGCCAGTCCCGTACGACCCGCGCCGAAGGCGCCCCCGACACCGTCATCACCGGCGCCGTGATCATCGACCACTGGGGGATCGTCAAGGCCGACATCGGCATCCGCGACGGCCGGATCACCGGCATCGGCAAGGCCGGCAACCCCGACACCATGGACGGGGTGCACCCCGACCTCGTCATCGGGCCCGAGACCGAAGTCATCGCCGGCAACGGCAAGATCGTCACCGCGGGCGCGATCGACGCGCACATCCACTTCATCTCGCCGACGATCGTCGAGCAGGCGCTCAGCTCCGGCATCACCACCCTCGTCGGTGGCGGTACCGGACCCGCCGAAGGCACCAAGGCCACCACCATCACACCCGGCCCCTGGCACTTGGCCCGGATGTTCGAGGCGCTGGAGACCTACCCCGTCAACATCGGCCTGCTCGGCAAGGGCAACACCGTCTCGCGCCAGGCCATGCACTCCCAACTGCGCGGTGGCGCCCTGGGATTCAAGATCCACGAGGACTGGGGAGCCACCCCGGCGGCCATCGACGCCTGTCTGAACGTCTGCGACGAGACCGGCGCCCAGCTCGCCATCCACACGGACACCCTCAACGAGGCCGGGTTCGTCGGCGACACCCTCGCCGCCATCGCCGGCCGCACCGTCCACGCGTACCACACCGAAGGGGCGGGCGGCGGGCACGCGCCCGACATCATCACGGTGGTCTCCGAGCCGTACATCCTGCCCAGCTCCACCAACCCCACCCGCCCGCACACCGTCAACACGCTCGAAGAGCACCTCGACATGCTGATGGTGTGCCACCACCTCAACCCGGCCGTCCCCGAGGACCTGGCCTTCGCTGAGTCCCGCATCCGGCCCTCGACCATCGCGGCCGAGGACATCCTCCACGACCTGGGCGCCATCTCGATCATCTCCTCCGACTCCCAGGCCATGGGCCGCGTCGGTGAGGTCATCATGCGGACCTGGCAGACCGCGCACGTGATGAAGCGGCGCCGGGGCGCGCTCCCGGGCGACGGCCGCGCCGACAACCACCGGGCGCGTCGCTATGTCGCCAAGTACACGATCAACCCGGCCGTCGCGCAGGGCCTCGACCATGAGATCGGCTCGGTCGAGACCGGCAAGCTCGCCGACCTGGTGCTGTGGGAGCCGGCGTTCTTCGGGGTCAAGCCCCAGACCGTGATCAAGGGCGGCCAGATCGCGTACGCGCAGATGGGCGACGCCAACGCGTCGATCCCCACGCCCCAGCCGGTCATGCCGCGCCCGATGTTCGGTGCGCTCGGTACGGCACCGGCGGCCAACTCGCTCAACTTCGTCACCGAAACGGCGATCGAGGACGACCTGCCCGAACGGCTGGGCCTCGGCAAGCGGTTCGTGCCCATCCGCAGCACCCGGCGCGTCGGCAAGGCGGACATGCGGGAGAACGACGCCCTGCCGCGTGTCGAGGTCGACGCCGACACGTTCACGGTGACGATCGACGGCGAGCCGGTCGACCCGGCGCCCGCCGCCGAACTGCCCATGGCCCAGCGCTACTTCCTCTTCTGACGGCCCGCCGATGACACGCGCTGCTCTTCTCGTTCTCGCCGACGGCCGGTTCCCCGCCGGTGGCCACGCCCACTCCGGCGGCGCCGAACCGGCCGTCAAAGCGGGACGCCTGCGCGACGCCCGCGACCTGGAGGACTTCTGCCGGGGCCGCCTGCACACCGCCGGGCTCACCTCCGCGGGCCTGGCGGCCGCGGCCGCCCTGGGCCTGGACCCCGTGGCGCTCGACGAGGCCGCCGACGCCCGCACCCCCTCGCCCGCGCTGCGCGCCACCGCCCGCAAGCTCGGCCGCCAGATGCTGCGGGCGGCTCGCGCGACCTGGCCGAGCCCCGAACTGGACGCGCTCGCCCGGTCGTTCCCGCGCGGCGCGCACCAGCCGGTCGTGCTCGGGCTCGCCGCGCGGGCGGCGGGACTCGGGCCCGAGGACGCCGCGCACTGCGTCGCGTACGAGACGGTCAGCGGGCCCGCCACCGCGGCGGTACGCCTGCTGAGCCTGGACCCCTTCCAGGCCACCGCCGTGCTCGCCCGCCTCGCGCCCGACATGGACCAGGTGGCCGCCCGGGCCGCGGTTGCCGCCCGGGACGGCATCGACGCGCTGCCCGCCGCGTCGGCGCCGCTGCTCGACATCACGGCCGAGCAGCACGCCACCTGGCCGGTACGCCTCTTCGCCTCGTAACGCCGTGTCCCTCGTAACGCCCCGTAACCCTCGTAACGCCTCATCACGACAAGGAGAGCCATGCACCTCGACCACAGCCACGACAAAGAAGCCCCCGCCGCCCTCAGCGCCGACGCCCACCGCCCCGACGGCACCCGCCGCGCCCTGCGCATCGGCCTCGGTGGGCCCGTCGGCTCGGGCAAGACCGCCACTGTCGCCGCCCTGTGCCGGGAACTGCGCGACCAGCTGTCCATCGCGGTCGTCACCAACGACATCTACACCCGCGAGGACGCCGAGTTCCTGCTCCGCAACGCTGTGCTCCCGCCCGAGCGCATCCAGGCCGTGGAGACCGGCGCCTGCCCGCACACCGCGATCCGCGACGACATCTCCGCCAACCTCGAAGCCGTCGAGGACCTGGAGGACACCGTGGGCCCGCTCGACCTGATCCTCGTCGAGTCCGGCGGCGACAACCTCACCGCCACCTTCTCCAAGGGCCTCGTCGACGCCCAGATCTTCGTCATCGACGTGGCGGGCGGCGACGACATCCCCCGCAAGGGCGGCCCCGGCGTCACCACCGCCGACCTGCTCGTCATCAACAAGACCGACCTCGCCCCGTACGTCCGCTCCGACCTGGAGCGCATGGCCCGCGACGCCAAGGAGCAGCGCGGCGACCTGCCCGTCGCGTTCACCTCGCTCACCGGCGAGCAGGGCGTCGGGCCGGTCGCCGACTGGGTACGGGCGCGGCTGGCCGCCTGGGCGGCATGAGCGTCCACGCCACCGCCCGGATCGTCGCCACCACCGCCGGGCTGCCGGTCCTGGAGAGCGACGGGCCGCTCGCCCTGCGCCGCACCCGCGCGACCGGCCCGTACACCCGCGTCACCGTCGTCGGCGCGATGACCGCCCCGCTCGGCGGCGACCGGCTGGCCATCGAGGCGGACGTACGGGACGGGGCGCGGCTCGCCGTCGACTCGGCGGCCGCGACCGTCGCGCTGCCCGGCCGCGCCGCCGAAGAGGCCCGTTACGAGGTACGGCTGAGGGTCGGTGAGCAGGCGGAGCTGCGCTGGCTGCCCGAGCAGCTCATCTCCGCGTACGGCTCGGACCTGCGGATGCGTACGGTGGTGGAGCTCGCCGGCAGCGCGCGGCTGGTGCTGCGCGAGGAGCAGATCCTCGGCCGCCACGGCGAAGCGCCAGGCACCCTCGCCACCCGCCTCACCGTCCGTCGCGCCGGCCGCCTCCTGCTGGACCAGGAACTGCGCTACGGCCCGGGAGCGCCCGGCGGCTGGGACGGGGGAGCGGTACTGGCGGGGCGCCGGGCGGTGGGCCAGCTGCTGGTGGTCGACCCGGAACTGGCCGACAAGCCCGCGAAGCCGCGCCTGCTGGGCGAGACGGCGGCGCTCACCCCGCTCGCCGGCCCCGCGCTCCTGGTCACCGCGGTGGCCGGCGACGCACGGGAGCTGCGGCACGTCCTGGACGAGGCGCTGGCCACCCTGTGAGGCCCGGCCCGCCGGCCCGTGTCCGGGCGCGGGTGCGCGGCCCGGCGCCCGCCGGGACACGGCGCGCCCCCGGGCGATTCCGCCGCGGGCCGGGCGGGTGCTCAGCGTCGCAGCCGCGGGAACTTCCGTGGCTGGCCGGCCTGTTGGGCCGCCTTCACGTCGGCCGCGTAATCGTCCACGTACTCCTGACCGGACAGCGCGAGAATCCGGTACATGATCTCGTCGGTCACGGCCCGGAGCACCGTCTTGTCGTTCTCCATCCCCGCGTACCGCGAGAAGTCCAGTGGCTCGCCGAACCGGATCGTCACCCGCTTGATCTTCGGTACGACCTGTCCCGGCGGCTGGATCTCGAACGTGCCGACCATCGCGCACGGGATCACCGGAACGCCCGCCTTCAGGGCCATGACGGCGACCCCGACCTTGCCCTTGTAGAGCCGCCCGTCGTGCGAGCGCGTGCCTTCCGGGTAGATGCCCAGCAGCTCACCCTTGCTCAGCACGCCGAGCCCTTCGCGGATCGCCGCCTGCCCGGCCTCCTTGCCGGACCGGTCCACCGGAATCTGGCCGGCGCTGCGGAAGAAGGCGGCGGTCAGCCGGCCCTTGATGCCGGGCCCGGTGAAGTACTCCTGCTTCGCCAGGAAGGTGATGCGCCGCTTGAGGACGACCGGCATCAGGAAGTGGTCCGAGAACGACAGGTGATTGCCCGCGACGATCGCGGCGCCCTGGTCCGGAATGTGCTCCAGTCCCTCGGTCCTGGGCCGGAACAGCAGCCGCAGCACCGGCCCGAGGAGGACGTATTTGAGCAGGTAGTAGAACACTGGCTGGCTCCCCACTGCACCGGACGGACCCTGAGCTGGTGTGGCCACCTTCGAACGGACAGGGCGTCAGGTAATTCTGCCCCATTGTCCGGCGCTTACCGGTCCATCCCCTGCGGCGGAAGCGGGGCGCGAGAGGAGAGTCAGAGCTTCCGGGTGTCGCGGGGTTCGACATAGGGCTCTTCGCCGGGTGGGTGACCTGTGCCGATGGCTCGCTCGCGTTCGAGCTCGGCGTTGAACTCCAGGCCGAGCAGGATGGCGATGTTGGAGATCCACAGCCAGATCAGGAAGATGATGACGGCCGCCAGGCTGCCGTAGGTCCTGTCGTAGCTGGAGAAATTGGCCACGTACAGCGCGAAGAGGGCGGAGGCGACGAGCCAGATGAGCACGGCCAGAAGGCTGCCGGGGGAGACCCAGCGGAACCCGCGTTTGACATTGGGGGACGCCCAGTACAGCAGGCCGATGATCACGCTGAACAGGAGGACCATCACGGGCCATTTGGCGATGTTCCACACCGTCATGGCCGTGCCGCCGATACCGAGGATGTCCCCGGTCTTCTGGGCGAGGGTGCCGGTGAAGACCACACCGATGGCGATGAGCGCCAGGAGGACCACGACCACGAGAGTGATGATCAACCGGGTGGGCAGTGTCTTCCACACCGGGCGGCCTTCGCCGATGTCGTAGATGGCGTTGGAGGCCCGCATGAACGCGGCGATGTAGCCGGAGGCCGACCACAGCGCCACCACCAGGCCGATAACGAGCGCGAGGCCCGCCTTGCCCTGCCCGCGTTGGAGCTGTTCGAGCAGGCTGGTGAGGATGTCGCGGGCGGCGCCGGGGGCCAGCGTGCCCAAGTTGTCGATCAAGGGTCTGATGGTGCCGGAGCCCAGCAGGCCCAGGATGGAGAGCAGGGCCAGCAGGGCGGGGAAGATCGACAGCACGCCGTAGTACGTGAGGGCGGCGGCCCAGTCGGTGAGGTTGTCGTCCTTGAACTCTCTGACGGTTCGCTTCAGCACGGCCCCCCAGGACCGCTTGGGCATCCGGGTAGGTGCCTCGGCCGGCTTCCTGCCTGTCGTCTGCCCCTGCTGGGGTGCGCCGTTGTCGTCCCGCGCGTTCCGGGCCATGGCCGCGTCCTCCTTCCGGTGCCGCCACGCATCGCCGGGCGGGAGGAACCGTGGACCCGGCCCGCGCGGCGGCAACCTTGATCAGTTTCGTACGGGCGGTCCGCCGGGCGGCGGGCTCGCGCAGGCGGGCGGCGGGCCCGCCCACGCGGCGGCCGTCCCGGCGGCGCGACTACGGGGTACCGGCGGATCCGGTGGTACCTGCGGGGCCGGTGCTCTGCCCGCGTGCTTCGCCGGCCACCTGCTGCCCGGACTCACGGGCCTGCTCGGTCACCTGAGTGGCCTGCTCCCGCGCCTGTTCCTGGGTGCTGCGGGCGGCGTCCGCGGCGGTGTCCTTGACCTGCTGGGCCGCCTGCCTCGCGGTTTCGGTGGCGTCCTCCTTCAGGTGCTCGACGGACTCCACGGCCGCCTGCTTGACCGGCTCGATGGCCTCGCTCGCCCGGTCGGCGATCCGGCCGGCCGCCTGCTGTTCGGCCTGGGACTCCGGCAGGAGGGAGGCGGCCAGCAGTCCGGCGCCGAAGGCGATCAGGCCGGCGGCGAGCGGATTGCCCTGTGTCTGCCGTATCACCTGTTCGGGAGCCTGCTTGGCCGCCTCGCCCACCTGCCCCACGCTCTGCTGGGCGGACTGCGCCGCCTGCCGCGTCCCGTCGGCGGCCTGGCCGCCGACGTCCGACGCGGCCCCCATGACGCGCTCGCGCAGACCCGATGCCGCCGAGCGCACCCGGTCGGTGCGCCGGCGCACCATCCGCTTGGGACTCGTGCGGTCGGTCAGCCGGTCGACGTTCTCCGAGAGCCTTTCGCGCGTCGCTTCGATGTCGGCCCTCACTTGGTCGGGTGACGTGCCCACTGTGCGTCCTCCTTCAGCGTCTCGACGGTCTGCTCAGGCTTGGGCGACACGGTGCGCATCCGCGAGCGGCCCATCACGAACAGCACGGCCATGATTCCGGCCCACACGGCGGTGACGATCAGCGCCGCCCAGCCCGTATCCATCACATTGGCCAGTCCGAACATGGCCGCCAGCGACAGGAACAGGGCCACCATGTAGCCGGCGAACCCGGCCCCGCCGTACATCCCGGCGGCCTTGCCCGCCTTGGTGGCCTCCTCGCGGATCTCCGCCTTGGCCAGTTCCACTTCCTGCCGGAACAACTGCTGCACATCCGCGGTCACCGCGGACAGCAGCTCACCGACCGAGCGGTCCTCGCCGGGGCGGTTCGCGCCCCGCTGTTCGGGCGAACGCGGCGAATGCGGTGAGATGGATGACATGTCACACCCCCGGATACCCCGGCAGCTCGGGCCGCGCCGCGCCGCCCTGCGGCAGCGTCTCCTGTGGAGCCGGAGCCGGCTGGACCTGAGCCGAACCCGGAGCCTGAGCCGGACCCGGAGCCTGGCGGGCGCCGTCCGAGGACTGGGCCGCCTTGCCGGCCTTCGCGAGACGGCCGACCACCAGTCCGGCCAGCGCCGCTCCGCCCAGGAACGCGCCGGGGCGCCGGCGCGCGAAGTTCTGGAGGTCTCCGACCAGGCCCTCGACGCCGTTCTTGCCGAGGTAGTCGGCGGCGCGATGGCCTTGGTCCGCCGCCTGGGCGGCCATGCTGCGGGCCGGAGACTCGCGCGGGGCGTTCTCCGCCAGTCCCGCGAGATCGTCCGCCCACTGGCGCACGGTACCGGCCAGGCGCTCGGCCTGCGCCTGGCTCTCGTCCGTCAGGCGCTGCCGGAGGTCACGTACGGCGCTCCCGGCTTGCTGACGAGCCTCACCGGCCACCACCCTGGCCTGCTCGGCAGCGGTGCCGGCCACCTCGCCGGCGGCCTGACCGGTACGAGAAGCCGCGGCCGCGGCCTGCTCCTTCGCCGCCTGCCCGGTCTGCTGGACACGTCCGGCTTCACTCATAGCCATGCCTCCTCTCTCGGATCACAGTCCGCGGAGTCGGTGCCTCCGGATTCGTGATCGTCGAGCGGGTACCACCGCATAGTGGTGCGAAACAGCAACGCGCTCGCTTCTCCAAGGGGACGATCATGGTGTGAGGTCACCCCGCCGGGGAAGCTGCGGGTCATGGGAGTGATGTCGGTTCTTCGTGAAGGTGATCGCCGAGTGACCAAGCGGCTGGCGTCATGGAATTCCCCCTGGGGGCGGCCGCTGCTGCTCGCGGCGGAGGACGCGGCCGAGAACAGCAAGCTGTGGTGCGGCGCGGCTGTGCTGATGGCCTGTACAGGCGGCGGGCGGGGCCGTAAGGCAGCGGCGGCGGGGCTCGGCAGCCTGACGGTGGCGCAGGTGCTGTCGAACGCCGTGTGCAAGCAGCTGTACGAGCGGCGACGGCCACCCGTGGAGTGGATCCCGCATCCAGAGGTGCATGAGCGGCCGGACAGCTCGTCCTTCCCGTCGGGTCACACCGCGGCCGCCGTCGCCTTCACCGCCGCGGTGGCGCCCGTGTGGCCATGGGCCGGCGGTGCGTGTGGCGTCGTGGCCGCGATGGTCGCGGCGCAGCGGGTCCACAGCGGAGCCCACTATCCCAGCGACGTGGCCGCCGGCGCCCTGATCGGCCTGGCCGCCGCGGCCCTCGTACGCAACTCGCCCCGGCTGCTGCTGCGCCTGGCGCTATGACACCGCGAGGGCCGGCCCCGCGCCGGGCTGAGGGAGGCGGGCCACCGGCCGTCACCAGCCCGGGCGGGATTGCCCCTGCCAGGGCGTACCGGGCCGTGCCCGCCTTCCCCATACCGCCCCCGGCGGCTCGGGTGGCGGCAACGTGCCCCGGCGCAGCGGCCAGGCGAGCAGCATTCCCGCCGCGAAGCCCAGCACGTGCGCCAGATACGCCACCGTCCCGGCCTGGGAGACACCCGCGCCGTACGAGTACACCGCCTGGAGTGCGAACCACGCTCCGAGGACCGTCCAGGCGGGCAGCCGCAGGGGCAGGAACAGCAGGAACGGCACCAGCACCCACACCCTGACCCTGGGGAACAGCGCCAGGTAGGCGCCCAGGACCCCGGCGATGGCTCCCGAGGCGCCGATCATGGGGGTGCCCGAGTCGGCGTTGACGAACGCGAAGCCGTACGCGGCGGCGTAGCCGCAGACGCCGTAGAACAGCAGGTAGCGCACGTGGCCGAGGCGGTCCTCGACGTTGTCGCCGAAGATCCACAGGAAGAGCATGTTGCCGAGCAGGTGCAGCCAGCTGCCATGCAGGAACATCGAGGTCAGGACGGACAGCGGGGGCGACTTGTCGTAGTCGGGCGGGCCGACCAGACAGCCGGGTCCGGCCGGACCCACGCCCACCTGTCCGGTCGGAACCAGGCGCGGCAGCCGCTCATGGATCAGTTCGCGCGGCACGGCCGCCCACTGGTCCAGAAACGACTCCAGACGGCACAACTGCGCCAGGCCGCCTTCGCCCGTCACCGAACCGGCCATGCCGGGGGTGCGCAGGAAGACCACGAAGCCGGCGGCGATCAGCGCGTACGTCACCCAGGGGGTTCGCCGCGTCGGATTCACGTCATGAACGGGGATGACCACAACGGATCATTTGCCCGGCCGTCGCCGCCCGAATCCGGCCGTTCCCCGCCGACCGCGCCTCGCCCGCCCTCCCGTGGGCGGGACCACCCCCTGCCGCCAGGTCGTGCGCGACACCTGATGCCGCACAGGAGGCCGACGTCTCCACCGGCGGCGCCCGGCGGGGAACGCGGCGCGGCGTGGGTGGATTCCGGGGGGCCGGGGCACAAGGGGGGCATGACTGTGCCGAAGACCAGTGTCCTGGTACTGGACAGCGCCGAACCCGAGGCTCTGGCGGAGTTCTACGCCAAGCTGCTGGGCGCGCGGACGCAACGCGGAACCGATCCCGACTTCATCGAAGTGGTGGGCCACGACGGCGTACGCATGGCCGTACGGCGTGATCACGGCTACGCCCCGCCCAGTTGGCCGCGGCCCGACGACTCCCAGCAGGCGCACCTGCAGATCCTGGTGGCCGAGGACGACATGGACGCGGCGGAACGCGAGGCCGTCGGCCTTGGCGCCCGCCCGGTGGAGACCCGGGACAACTCCGGCCCCCGTGACGTCCGGACGTACGCCGACCCCGCCGGTCACTCCTTCACGCTGGCCGCCCGCGAGGGCCGCTCGGCGACCTAGGCGGGACGGCGGGGCGCGGCGCGGCGCGGAAGGTTACTCGTGCGTTCCGCACGGTCGGTTGCTGACGGCTGTGACTGTTGGAGGCCCCTCACCGGGTGACACCGTCGTCTCCGTCGCCGACCGAGGGAGCAGGTGTGATCAAGGGCTACGCCGCCTTCTGCGACGCGGACCGTCACTTCTACGACGCGCCGTACCGGCTGTCCGCCGAGGGCACCGACCACAGGGGCACGCTGTACGCGGCGGCGCTGGCGCCCGTACCCGAGGGGTGGCGCCGGCACCGCAGCGGTGACTGGCTGGCCCTGCGCCCGGTCGACCACACGCTGCCCGCGCAGGGCTGGAAGATCCACGTCTCGGCGTGCCTGGACAATGCGGAAACGATTCTCTCCCGGGTCGCGGACTACTGCTTCGCCCGTCGCGTCGCCTTCAAGTTCGTCCCGAGCCGCTATCTGCTGCACACCCGCAACGCCAAGTACGCCGACCGGGCCGCCGGCGGCAAGTTCATCACCGTCTACCCGGCCGGCGACGAGCAGTGCCGCCAGATCGCCGACGACCTGGCGGAACTGCTCGCCGGCGAGCCCGGCCCGTACATCCTGAGCGACCTGCGCTGGGGAGACGGTCCCGTCCACGTCCGCTACGGCAGCTTCACCCGCCGGCACTGCTACGGCGACGACGGCGAGCTGTGCCCGGCCGTCGAGGACCCCGAGGGGCGGCTCGTGCCCGACCTGAGGGGGCCGGTGTTCCAGGTGCCGGAGTGGGTGACCCCGCCCGCGTTCCTGCGGCCCCACCTCGACGCGCGGGCCGCCGTGACGGTGACCGGCATCCCGTACAGCGTCGACAGCGCCTTGCACTTCTCCAACGGCGGGGGAGTGTACGTCGGCCATGACCGGCGTACCGGCGAGAAGGTCGTCCTCAAGGAAGCCCGGCCGCACGCCGGGCTGGCCGCGGACGGTGCCGACGCGGTGACCCGGCTGCGGCGCGAACAGACGGCGCTGGAACGGCTGGCGGGGCTGCCGTGCACGCCCGAGGTGCGGGGCGCGTTCGTCCTGGGCGAGCACCACTTCCTCGCGATGGAGTTCATCGAGGGCAAGCCGCTCAACACCTTCTTCGCCCGCCGCCACCCGATGATCGAGGCGGACCCCGCGCCGGGAGCCCTCGCCGAGTACACCGAATGGGCCCTGCGCATACACCGGCTGGTGGAGGAGGCCGTCGACGCGGTGCACGCGCGCGGAGTGGTCTTCAACGACCTGCACCTGTTCAACATCATGGTGTCCGAGGACGAGTCGTCCGTGACACTGCTGGACTTCGAGGCCGCCGCCCACATCGACGAGGGACGGCGCCAGACCGTCGCCAACCCCGCGTTCGTCGCGCCCGCGGACCGGCGCGGGTTCGCCGTCGACCGCTATGCGCTGGCGTGCCTGCGGATCGCCCTGTTCCTGCCGCTGACCAGCCTGCTCCCGCTGGACCCCGAGAAGGCCCGGCACCTCGCCGACATCGCGGCCGCCGACTTCCCCGTACCGCGCGGCTTCCTCGACGAGGCGGTGGAAGAGATCACGGGCGGCGGCCGGGGGCCCGGCGGCGGGGAGCGCAGCTGGATACCCGGCGGGGAGCGCCGTCAGGTACCCGGCGGGGAGCGCCCTCGCGGGCCGTACCTGCCCGTGGAGCCGGGGGACTGGCCGCGCAGCCGCGACTCCATGGTGCGCGCCATCCTCGCCTCCGCCACACCCGAGCGCGAGGACCGGTTCTTCCCCGGGGACATCGCCCAGTTCACCACCGCCGGCGGCGGGCTGACGTTCGGTTACGGCGCCGCCGGCGTCCTGTACGCCCTCGCCGAGACTGGCGCCGGGCGGTGCGGGGAAGCCGAGGAGTGGCTGCTGCGGCGCACCAAGGAACCCGAGTCCGGCACACCGATCGGGTTCTACGACGGCCTCGCGGGCATCGCCTGGACCCTGGACCGCCTCGGCCACCCCGAACGCGCCCTGGAACTCGCCGAACCGGCCCTCCAGCTCCCCTGGGAGAACATCGCCCCCGACCTGCACAGCGGCCTCGCGGGCGTCGGCCTGGCCCTGGACGCGCTCGGCCTGCGGGACGCCGCCCTGCGCTGCGCCGGCCTCGTCGCCCGGGCCCTGCCCGGCGTCTCACGGGCCGGGCTGCTCCACGGCGCGTCGGGCGCGGCCCTGCTCTTCCTGCGCCTGTACGAACGCACCGGCGACACCGGCCTGCTCGACCTGGCCGCCGACGCGCTCCGGCGCGACCTGGCGCGCTGCGTACGGAGCGCGGGCGGCACCCTCCAGGTCGACGAGGGCTGGCGGACCATGCCGTACCTCGGCGCCGGGAGCGTCGGCATCGGGATGGTGCTCGACGACTACCTCGCCCACCGCGACGACGCCGACTTCGAGGAGGCCCGGCACGAGATCGTACGGGCCGCCCAGGCCACGTTCTACGCCCAGCCCGGGCTGTTCCGGGGCGCGGCCGGCATGGTGCTCCACCTGAGCCGGACCACTACGCCCGCGCCGGGTGCCGACACCGCGGGCGTACGGCGCCAGATCGACGCGCTCGCCCGGCACGCCGTGCCGTACCGGGGCGAACTGGCCTTCCCCGGCGAGCAGATGATGCGGCTGTCCATGGACCTCGCCACGGGCACGGCCGGATGCCTGCTCGCCCTCGGCAGCGCGGCGTCCGGCGGACGCACGCACCTGCCGTTCCTCCCGCCGTCACGACGGCGGCCCACAAGCCGGCCCCATCCGGGGCCGTGACCGAGCACACCGTCCCCATGAAGGAAAGGAAACCATCATGACCCTTCTCGACCTGCAGTCGATGGAGACCCCCAAGGAAGAGGCCACGGGCGACATCGCCACCGGCAGCCGCGCGAGCCTGCTGCTCTGCGGCGACAGCAGCCTGAGCGTCACGACCTGCCACTGACCCGCCCGGCCGCGCGGTGCCGAATGCCGCGCGGCTGAACGGATCACCCGGTCCCGGGCGGCTCACCCCGCCCGGGACCACCCACACCCCCGCGGAGGACACCCACCGATGACCTCCCCGCCCCCGAACGCCCCCGGGCCGGCAGCCCCCATGCGACCCGCCGGGCCCTTCGGCCATGCGCGGGCGCCTGGGCCCGCCGGCACCTCCCGGCCCGCCTCCCGCGCCTCGTGCGACGGCAAGCAGCACGCGGCGGACCGGGCCGAGCGGGTGCTGTGGGGGGCTGGGCGGCACAGCGGGGGGCGGGCCGTGGCGGTGCTGGTCTGCTCCGTGGCGTCCGCGCTCGCCGCCCTTGCCGAGCCCGCCGTACTCGGCCGCAGCCTCGACCTGCTGCTTGCCCGCGATCCCGGCGCGTCGCGCTGGGTCACCCTGTGCGCGGCACTCATCGCCGCGGAGGTGGTTCTCGACGCGCTGGTGGCCCTGCTGACCGGTACCGTCAACGCCCGCTCCACCGCCTGGCTGCGCCAACGCGCCCTCGCCCGCCTCCTCACCGCCTCCCCGCACCACGCGGCCCGCTTCGCCCCCGGCGACCTCGCGACGCGGCTGACCGCCAACGCCACCGAGGCCGGCACCGTGCCCGCCACGGCCGCGGGCGCCGCCGCCGCGCTCCTCCCGCCGCTCGGGGCGCTCGTCGCGCTGCTCCTCATCGACCTGTGGACGGCGGCCGCGTTCCTGGCCGGCGCCCCGCTGCTCGTCCTGCTGCTCCGGTCCTTCGCCCGTACCTCCTCCGGCACCGTCTCCCGTTACCAGCGCGCGCAGTCCGCCATGGCGGACCGCCTCGTCGAGGCGCTGGCCGGCGCCCGTACCATCGCCGCCGCCGGAACCGTCGTACGCGAACAGCGGCGCGTCCTCGCGACGCTGCCCGAACTCGCCGCCGAGGGGCGGACGATGTGGCTCGTCTACGGCCGCGCCGTCGCCCGCAGCGGTGTCCTCATGCCCCTGCTGGTGTGCGTCGTCCTGGCCGTGGGCGGCGCCCGGCTGGCGTCGGGAGCCCTGGACGTCGGCGACCTCGTGGCGGCCTCGCGGTACGCCTCCCTCGCCGCCGGCATCGGCGCGGTGGCCGGCGTCCTCGGCGCCCTGGTCCGGGGCCGCACGGCCGCCCGCCGCACCGCGGAACTCCTCGCCCTGCCCGCCGTCCCGCACGGTCGCGGCGCCCTGCCCGCCGGCGGCACCGGCACCCTCGAACTGCGCGGCGTCACCGTCCTACGGGACGGGAAGCCCGTGCTGCGCGGCGTCGACCTCCTGGTGCCCGGCGGCGCGACCGCGGCCGTGGTCGGCCGGTCGGGCGCGGGCAAGTCGCTGCTCGCCGCCGTCGCGGGGCGGCTCGTGGACCCCGACGAGGGCAGCGTCCTGCTCGACGGCGTACCCCTGGACTCCGTCGAGCCGGGGCAGCTCCGCCGCGAGGTCGGCCACGCGTTCGCCCGCCCCGCGCTCTTCGGTACGACGGTCGGCGACACCATCGCGTTCGGCACCGACGTGCCCGCGCCGGGCGCCGTGCGGTCCGCCGCCCGGGCGGCCGGCGCGGACGGGTTCGTTACACGGCTGCCCTACGGCTACGACACGCCCCTCGCCGACGCGCCGCTCTCGGGTGGCGAGCTGCAACGCCTCGGCCTGGCGCGGGCGTTCGCCCACGCGGGACGGCTGTTGATCCTCGACGACGCCATGTCCGGCCTGGACACCGTCACCCAGCGGCAGGTCGAGCGGGCCCTGGCCCATGACGTCAGGCCGGGCACCCGGCTGGTCGTCGCCCACCGGCTCTCCTCCGCCGCCCGGGCGGACCTGGTGGTGTGGCTGGACGGCGGCCGGGTACGGGCCGCCGGGCCGCACCGGACGCTGTGGCGGGACCCGGCGTACCGAGCCGTCTTCGCCACGGCGGGGGCGGCGGACGCATGACGGAGCGCCGGGTCCTGGCCGAGGGGCGGCGTTTCCTGCTGCGGAGGAAGCGCGACCTGGTGCGGCTGGCCGCCTGGTCACTGCTGGAGTCCGCCCACACGTTCCTCGGTGGGTACGGGGTCGCCCGCGCCCTGGACGACGGTTTCCTCGCCGGGCGCACCGGCACCGGCCTGTTGTGGCTCGCCGTGGCCGCCGCCGGGACGCTGCTCGGCGGGTTCGCCGTACGCGGGGTGTTCGGCGGCCTCGCGGGCCTGGTCGAACCGCTGCGCGACGGCCTGGTACGCCGGGCCGTGTCGCAGGCCCTCGCGGCGGCGGTGGCGGACCCGGCACGTGCCGAGAGCGCGGCCGGCGGCACGGCCGTCTCCCGGCTCACCCACCAGACCGAGATCGCCCGCGACAGCTTCGCCGGACTCGTCCTGACCGCCCGCTCCTTCGTCTTCACCGCCCTCGGCGCGCTGCTCGGCATGGCCTCCCTGGAGCCCGCGCTGACGCTCGTCGTCCTGCCGCCGCTCCTGCTCGGACTGGCGATGTTCCTCGCCACCCTCGCCCCCATGGCCGCCGTGCAACGCGCGTTCCTCGACGCCGACGAGGCACTGTCGGCCCGGGTCGGCGCGGTCGGCGCCGGGCTGCGGGACGTGGTGGCGTGCGGCGGCGAGCGGCACGTCACCGCCGACGTCGGACGGCTGATCGACGCCGAAGCCCGCCTCTCGCGCCGCCTGGCCCGCTGGGCGGCCGTCCGCACGCTCGCCCTCGGCGCGGCGGGCCGCCTGCCGGTCATCGCGCTGCTGCTGGCCACCCCGTGGCTCCTGCGCCGCGGGGTCACGGCCGGCACCCTGCTCGGCGCCCTCACCTACCTCATCCAGGCCCTCCTGCCGGCCCTCGACGCCCTGATGACCGCCCTGGGCACGGCCGGAACACGCCTCCTGGTGGTCCTGGAACGCTTCACCGCCGCCCCGTCCGAGCTCCCGGCGCGCCCGGAGCGCCCGGCGTCCATCAAGTCCGCCGTCCTCCTGCGCCCCACTCCGCCCGCCGCCGAACTGCGCGGCGTCAGCTTCGCCTACGGCCCCGGGGCGCGCCCGGTGCTGGACGGACTCGATCTCGTCCTCCATCCGGGGGAGCACCTCGCCGTGGTGGGACCGAGCGGAATCGGAAAGTCCACCCTGACCGCCCTGCTCGCCGGGCTCCTGGCTCCGACCGGCGGCACGGTCGCCGTGGCCGGCGTACCCGCGCTGCTGCCGCAGCAGGCGTACGTCTTCACCGGCACCGTCCTCGACAACCTCCGCTACCTCCGCCCCGACGCCACGCCCGCCCAGGTCCGGCAAACGGTGGACGCGCTCGGGCTGGCGCCCCTCCTGCAGCGGCTCGGCGGCCCGGACGCGGTGATCGCCCCGGGCAGGCTGTCGCAGGGCGAGCGGCAGCTGCTGGCGCTCGGCCGGGCGTATCTGTCGCCCGCCCCGCTGCTCCTGCTGGACGAGGCGACGTGCCATCTGGACCCCGACACCGAGGAGCGGACCGAGCGGGCCCTCGCCGCCCGGCCCGGCACCCTCATCGTCGTCGCCCACCGCATCTCGTCCGCCCTGCGGGCCGACCGGGTCCTGGTCCTGGACGGGGACCGGGCGCAGTGCGCCCCGCACGGCGAGCTGCTGGCGCGCTCGGCCCTGTACCGCGACCTCGTCGGCCTCTGGCACCCCGACGCGGCCTGAAGCCGCCCCCGGCCTGATCCGCTCACGTGACCCGGACCGCGCCCGGCCCGACCCGCCACCCGGCCCGAGGCCGTCACCCGACCTGAACCGCCGCCGACCCGCCACCCGGCCTGATCCGTCGCGGGCTCGAACCGTCGCCCGGCCTACCCGCCACCCCGCCCGCAGCCGTCACCCGACCTGAACCGCCGCCGACCCGCCGCCCGACCCGCCCCGCCGCCCGGCTTGATCCGTCGCGGGCTCGAACCGTCGCACGGCCTGATCCGTCGCCGGCTCGAACCATCGCCCGGGCTGACCCGCCACCCCTCCCGAAGCAGCCCCCCGCCTGCGGCCGTCACCCGGCCACGGACCCCCAACCCGGCCACGGACCCTGGACCCGGCCACGGATCCTGAGCGCGGCCCCCTCACACCCATCCGGCACCCTGCGAGATTCTTATCGCGTCGATCCGGTTGCGCGCGCCGACCTTCCGCGTGGCCGACGCCATGTAGTTGCGGACCGTTCCGTTCGACAGATGCAGGCCCCGCGCTATCTCCGCGATCGACTCGCCCTCCGCCGCCCGCGCCAGCACGCTCAGCTCACGCGCGGTCAACGGCATCCGCGACGCCTCCAGAAAGCCGAAGGCGAGCGATTCGTCGACGAACCGCTCGCCTTCCGCGACCTTCCGGATGCCCCGCACCAGGCGGTGGGGCGAGCCGTCCTTGTCGACGTACCCCAGCGCCCGTGCCTCGAACGCCCGGCGCAGTCTCCCCGGCCTGCCCGCCGACGCGAGCACCAGCAGTCCGCTGCGCCCGCCCCACGCCCCCAGGCCCGGCTCCGCCTCGCCCTCCAGCAGCGCCGAGGCCCCCGGGCAGTCCAGGTCCACCACGCACACGTCCGGCCGTAAGGACTGTGCGTGACGGTTGGCGGTACGCCAGCCGGCCGCGACCACGTCGAACGACCCCTCCGATTCCAGCAGCGCCGCCAGCGCCGACCTCAGCAGGCTGACACTGTGCAGCACGAGAACCCTCGTCATGCCCCATCCCCTCCCGGTCATCCACCCGGCTCCCCCCGCCGGGCTTCCGTATGGTCACCCATGCGGTTGCCCACGGCGGCGGGGTAAGAACATCGCCGCGAGTCGTAGGGGGCGCGTGCCACCGCCGACGAGCGCCCCCCTCACGCCACCGTGCGCAGGAATGTGCGCCCCTGCCCCCGGCCGCCTCCCCGCTGCCCCGCGTGACGCGACAGGCGACGCGACAGACGACGCGACAGACGGCGCCCGGCCCCTGCCCGCGTGGTGCGAACCCGCGCGGCTGACGAAGATGGCTGGTGAAGAGCGGATGACGGGGTACGTGTGGTCCCCACGGAATCCCTGTGGCTCTCCAGGACTCCTGTGGCTCCCCAGGGCTCCCTTCCGTCAACGACACGACTCCGTACGACAAGGAGGGTGAGGCTCCATGACCGACACGGCCGGCCGGAGAGCGGCCCCCGACGGCATGACCGTGCTGCCCACCGTGCGCTCCCTGGAGGAGCTCGGTGAACTGGTGGAACGCCATGGATCTCTCTACGTCCGGTGGTCCAGGGGCCCGTCCCATGACCTCGGCAAGACCCGTAGCGTGGATGAACTCACCGGCATCCCGATGCCCGGCCTGTCCGCCAACCCGCTCCAGGTGGAGCGGTGGTGGGGCGACCGCTCCCTGCGGTTGTGGGTGGCCCGGCGGCTGTACGACTACCACCACCTGCGCCGCGAGCGGGACGGTGACGTACGCCCCTGGACGCTGCGCGGCCGCGAGGTGGCCCGTGGCCCGGACAACGAGCCGCTCCTGTGTGACATCGAGCCGGTCAGCTGGATCGACCTGGCGGTCATCGACGAGGCCAAGGAGGAGGTGGCGCGCCAGCGCCGCCCCTGGGGCCCGATGCGCCGCTGACACCGCCGCCCCGCCTCACATGTCGCGGATGGCGGCCATCCCGATCGTCACCAGCCCGAGCACCACCCAGGCGAACCACAGCCAGCCGTTGCTGCCCAGTGCCACCGTGTACGCCGTCGTCAGTACCAGCGCCCCCACGGTGAGCACACCCATCGTCTTCGTGGAACCGGACATGCGCGCCCTCCTCCCGGCCGCGGCCGTAAGGCCATGGTCACCCGGGAGGAGGCCCGGGCGCTACTGCCCGGCGCGCTGATTCCCGCCCCCGCGGTCCGGAGCCGGGCCGCTACCGGCCGCGCGCCTGAAGTGAGGCCAGGTAGGCGTTGTACGCCTCCAGCTCCTTGTCGCCGTCCCGGTCGGCCGCCCGGTCCGTGCGGACCGCCTGGCGCTGCTCGGAGCGGTACCACTGGTACACCAGCGCGATCAGGACCAGCACGGAGGGGATCTCGCTGAACGCCCAGGCGATGCCGCCCGCCGCGTTCTGGTCGGCGAGGGCGTCGATACCGAGGGAGGCGGGCGGATTCTCGTACGCCTTGACCATCGGTTCCGTCGCCATCATCAGCGCGATACCGAAGAAGGCGTGGAACGGCATGCCCGCGAAGAGCTCCAGCATCCGCATCACATAGCCGGGCCGGTGCGGGCCCGGGTCCACGCCCATGATCGGCCAGAAGAAGACCAGCCCCACCGCGAGGAAGTGCACCATCATCGCGATGTGTCCGGGCTTGGAACCCATCAGGAAGTCGAAGAGCGGCGTGAAGTACAGGGCGTACAGGCTGGCGATGAACAGCGGGATCGTGAACACCGGGTGCGTGATGATCCGCATGTAGCGGCTGTGCAGCAGTGACAGCAGCAGCTCGCGCGGCCCCTTGCTGCCCCGCCGGGACGCGACCGGCAGGGCCCGCAGCGCCAGTGTCACGGGCGCCCCGAGCAGCAGCAGGATCGGCGACAGCATGCTGATGATCATGTGCTGGACCATGTGCACGCTGAACATGACCATGCCGTAGTCGTTGAGCCGGGTGCACATCACCAGTGCCACGGTCAGCACACCCGCCAGGAACGACACGATCCGCCCGGCCGGCCAGGCGTCGCCGCGCCTGCGCAGCCGGACGACGCCCCACCCGTACAGGCCGAGCGCCAGCAGGCAGCCGACGAGGAAGAAGGTGTCCGGCGAGTACGCGAGCCCCCGCCCCAGCGTGAACGGCGGCAGATCCATGGTCATGCCGTGCCCGCTGTGATCCATGCGCCGGCTCCTGTTTCGTACGGGGTTGTCCGCTTGCCGGTCCAGACTAGAGCCGCCCCCGGCCGCTTCTGCGACCGGGGGCGGGTGGTTCGGTACGAAACGGAAATCTAGAGGACGGTCTCGGCCTCGTCGTACCGCTCCGCCGGAACCGTCTTGAGCGTCTCCACGGCCTGGGCCAGCGGCACCATGACGATGTCCGTGCCGCGCAGCGCGGTCAGCATGCCGAACTGGCCCCGGTGCGCCGCCTCCACCGCGTGCCAGCCGAACCGCGTCGCGAGGACACGGTCGTAGGCGGTCGGCGTCCCGCCCCGCTGGACATGGCCGAGGATCACCGCGCGGGCCTCCTTGCCGAGCCGCTGCTCCAGCTCGCCGGCCAGCTGCTGGGCGACGCCCGCGAACCGCTCGTGCCCGTAGATGTCCTTGCCGCCCTCGTTGAACTTCATGGTCCCCTCGCGCGGCTTGGCACCCTCCGCCGCGACCACGATCGCGAACTTCTTGCCCGCCTCGAACCGCGCACCGACCCGGGCGGTCAGCTCGTCGATGTCGAAGGGGCGCTCGGGGACGACGATCGCGTGAGCACCGGCCGCCATGCCGGAGTGCAGGGCGATCCACCCGGTGTGGCGCCCCATGACCTCCACGATCAGCACACGCTGGTGGGACTCGGCGGTGGTCTTCAGCCGGTCCAGCGCCTCCGTGGCCACCCCGACGGCCGTGTCGAAGCCGAAGGTGACGTCGGTCGAGGCGATGTCGTTGTCGATGGTCTTCGGTACGCCGACGATGGGCAGCCCCGCCTCGGAGAGCAGGTTGGCCGCCTTGAGGGTGCCCTCCCCGCCGATCGGGATGATCGCGTCGAGGCCCAGCTCGGCGACGTGCCCCTTGGCGCGCTCCACACCGTCACGCAGGTGCGCGGGCTGCACGCGGGAGGAGCCGAGGATGGTGCCGCCACGGGCGAGGATGCCGCCCACCGCGTCCAGGTCGAGCTTGCGGTAGTCGCACTCCAGGAGGCCCTTCCAGCCGTCGTGGAACCCGATCACCTCGTCGCCGTGGTCGACGACGGCACGGTGCACGACGGAACGGATGACGGCGTTCAGACCGGGGCAGTCGCCCCCGGAGGTGAGCACACCAATGCGCATAGCCCGAAATACCTTTGCAACGTGGGCCGACTCCCGGACCACGTCGTCCGGTTGGATCCCCGCCACCCTACCGAGAATGGGTGACGGGGCCGAACCGAGCGTCCGTCTACTGGACGGTATTCGGATGAACCGACAATGGACGCGGTATCAGAAGAGCCGGCGTCCGCTCAGGCGGGCTGGCTCGCCGCCGCGATCCGCTCGGCGCGCAGCGCGTCGTACCACCGGTCGTCGGTCGGCGGCAGCGCGTTCACATCGAGGGCCAGCTTCAGCAGCAGGTCCGCGATCTGCGGGTTGCGCGCCATGACCGGCCCGTGCATGTACGTACCGAAAACGGTGTCGTTGTACGCGCCTTCGGTGCCGTCCCCGGTGCCGTTGCCGTTGCCGAACACGGTGCGCGCGAACGGGCGGGCGGTGGGGCCCAGGTGCGTGATGCCCTGGTGGTTCTCGAACCCGGTCAGCTGGGGCAGGCCCAGGCGCGGGTCGATGTCGGCGAGCACATCACCCACGCACCGGGCGCCCTCACCACGGGTCGAGATCACGTCGATCAGGCCGAGGCCCGGCTCGCGCTCACCGAGGTCGTTGATGAACTCGTGGCCCAGGATCTGGTACCCGGCGCACACCGAGAAGATGATCGCGCCGTTCTCGGCGGCCCGGTTCAGCCCGCCGTCCCGGCGCAGCCGCTCGGCCGCCAGCCGCTGCGGGCGGTCCTCGCCGCCGCCGATCAGGTAGATGTCACCGGACGTCGGGATCGGCTGGTCGCTGCGCACGTCCACCCGCTGCACGTCCAGGCCGCGCTGGCGGGCGCGGCGCTCCACCACGAGGGCGTTGCCCTGGTCTCCGTACGTACTGAGCAGGTCGGGGTAGACCCACACCAGACGCAGACTGCTGTCGCTCATGCTCATTGTCCTTCAGCCTTGAAGCGGGGTCAGTTGCCGACGCGGCGGCGTACGTCCTGGAACGCGGTGTAGTTGGCGATGAGCTCGATCCGCCCGGGCGGAGCCAGCTGGACCGCCTCGTCGACCGTCTCGCACACCCGGAAGTCCAGGCCCGCGACCTCCAGGCGCACCGCCAGGTCCAGGCGGCGGTCACCGATCACGAAGATCGGGTGCCCGGCCAGCCGCGTGTAGTCGACGTCCCACAGCCAGGACGTGTCCGTGCCGTCCGCGCCCCGGGCGTTGACGGAGAGGATCACCGGTGTGGGCGGCGGGTCGATCAGCGAAAACGTTTCGAGCCAGCCCGCCGGGTTCTTCGCCAGCAGCAGCCGCAGCTCACGGTCCTGGAAGTTCACCACGTCGTACCGGCCGGCCACCGCCTGCACCTGGTACATGCGCTCCAGCGCGACCTGCGGCGGCACGCCGAAGACGGCGGCGACGGCGGCGGAGGTGGCGGCGTTCGCCTTGTTGGCACGGCCGGGCAGCTGGAGGTGGATCGGCCAGGCCGAGCCGTGCGGGTCCAGGACGTAGTCGCCGCTGAGCGCCCAGCTCGGGGCGGGGCGGCGGAAACCGCACTCGCCGCAGAACCAGTCGTCGCCGGGGCGCTGCATGACACCGCCGCAGGCGGGGCAGGACCAGGCGTCGTCCTTCCACTCCTGACCGGCCGCCACCCAGACGACATTGGCGGAGGAGGACGCGGCCCACACGATGAGCGGGTCGTCGGCGTTGGCCACGACGACCGCCTTCGTACCCGACAGGCCCTCGCGCCACTTCTCGGCCAGCATCCGCGTCTCCGCGGCGCGGTCGAGCTGGTCGCGCGAGAGGTTGAGCAGCGCGATGGCCTTGGGCTCCACATCGCGCGCGACACCGGCGAGGTACTTCTCGTCGACCTCGATCACGCCGTACTTGGCGTCCGAGCCGCCCGCGAGGGCGGAGGTGATGCCCGCGGGCATGTTCGCGCCGAGGGCGTTCGAGACGACCGGGCCGCTGGCCCGCAGCGCCTCGGCGATCAGCCGGGTGGTGGTGGTCTTGCCGTTGGTCGCCGACACCAGGATCACGTCCAGATGCTGCGCCAACCGCCCCAGCAGGTCGGGGTCGAGCTTGAGCGCCACCCGGCCGCCGATCACCGATCCGCTGCCGCGTCCCGCCGCGCGAGACACCGCCGCTGCGGCCTTGCCCGCCGTCACGGCCAGCTTGGCGCGCGGCGACAGCGGCTCTGCGTTGCCAGGGTGTCCTGCCATCGTCCTTGTTCCTCCTAGCGTGGGTGCGGGCTCAGCCTATCGAGATCCGGCCCGGGCGCCCGAACCGCGCCACCTGCCGGAACCGGCGGGGCGGCGCGGAACGTACGCTGGGCGCCATGCGAAACCGGCCGATCCCCGGCAGTTCCGGCCATGTACGAGCCATGACCCTGCTCGGCGATCCGGTGCTGCACACCCCCTGCGAGACCGTCACCGATTTCGGTCCGTCCCTGTCCCGGCTGATCGAGGACATGTTCGCCACGATGTACGCGGCCGGGGGCGTGGGCCTCGCCGCGAACCAGGTCGGCGTGGGCCTGCGGGTCTTCGTGTACGACTGCCCCGACGACGAGGACGTCCGGCACCTCGGTCACCTCGTCAATCCGCGCCTGGTGGAGGCGGACGGGGTGACGGTACGCGGCCCGGAGGGCTGCCTGTCCCTGCCGGGCATCGAGGCGGGGACGGAGCGTTTCGACCGCGCGGTGGTGGAGGGCGTCGACCTGCTGGGGGCGCCTTTGCGTGTGGAGGGCACGGGGTTCTTCGCCCGCTGCCTCCAGCACGAGTGCGACCACCTGGAGGGCACCGTCTACACGGACCGCCTCACCGGCTGGCGCCGCGCCAAAGCCCTGCGGGCGGCGCGCCGGGCGCAGTGGGCGCGCACGCGCTGAGGAACCGGGGCTTCCGCCTCGGACCCCGTACGGCCTTCGGCCGTGTCCTCGAACGCCGGACGGGCTGAAGGTTCAGCCTCGCCGGCGATTGGGGCGCGCGGGTCCGGGGGGCCGAGCCCTCGGTCACGCCGAAGGGGCGGGGTGGGGGAAGGCCCCGCGCAGCGGACGCCTTCGTCAGAACCCCGGGCCGCCCGCCCTGTCGTCGACCTCCGCCAGGCGTCCCCACAGCAGATCGGCCAGCCCCCGTACCAACTCCTCGCGGGTGCAGGGTCGTTCGCCGAGCCACCAGTCGCCGGCGGCGTGCATCATGCCGACGATGCCGTGGCCCCACACCCGGGCCAGCGCCTCGCTGGCCGGGCCGAGTTCGATGCGCTCGGCGATGACCTGGGCGAGCTCCTCGCCCATGCGGCGCAGCAGCGGCGCCGAGTGCCGGCCCACGTCGAAGGCGTGCTCCGCGTGCTGCCCGGCGTCCTCGGCCGGGTGCATCAGGAAGCGGTACACCTGCGGCCGCGCCTCGATCGCCGCCAGGTACGTGTCGAGGGTCGCCTCCACCCGCTCGCGGCGCTCGGCGGGAGCGTCGAGCGCGGCGCGCAGGGCGGCCAGCAGGGCGTCCGTGTGCCGCTTGGCCAGCGCGCGGTACAGGCCGCCCTTGTCGCCGAAGTGCCGGTAGAGGATGGGCTTGGTGATACCCGCCTCGGCGGCGATGGCGTTCATGGAGGCCTGCGGTCCGTCGCGGAGGACCACCCGGTCGGCCGCCTCGAGCAGTTCGCGTCGACGCTGGTCGGCCGACCGTTGCTGGTCGGTCCGGTGTGTGGTGCCCATAGCGTGTGTCTCCCCGCCCGTGCGATGTCCGTAAGGCTTGCGCAACGTAACACTCCGCCCCAGGGTGGCTTCTGGTTGACAGCCGCTACTTACCGGTAACAGACTGCGGTTACCGCAAGTAACACCCCGGGAGGGAACATGGCCGAGTTCACCCTTGAACTCAACGACGACCAGCAGCAGGTCCGTGACTGGCTGCACGGCTTCGCCGAGGACGTGATCCGGCCGGCCGCCGCCGAGTGGGACGAGCGCGAGGAGACCCCCTGGCCGATCATCCAGGAAGCCGCCAAGGTCGGCATCTACTCCCTCGACTTCTATGCCCAGCAGTTCTTCGACCCCACCGGCCTCGGCATCCCCATGACCATGGAGGAGCTCTTCTGGGGCGACGCGGGCATCGCCCTGTCCATCGTCGGTACGGGCCTGGCGGCCGTCGGCGTCCTCGCCAACGGCACCGAGGAGCAGATCGGCACCTGGATCCCCCAGATGTACGGCGACCCCGACGACGTCAAGGTCGCCGCCTTCTGCTCCTCCGAGCCCGACGCCGGCTCGGACGTCGCCGCCATGCGTACCCGCGCCGTCTACGACCGGGCGAACGACGAGTGGGTCCTCAACGGCACCAAGACCTGGGCCACCAACGGCGGCATCGCCAACGTCCACGTCGTCGTCGCGGTCGTGGACCCCGAACTGGGCTCCAAGGGCCACGCGTCCTTCATCGTGCCGCCGAACACCCCCGGCCTCTCCCAGGGCCAGAAGTTCAAGAAGCACGGCATCCGCGCCTCCCACACGGCCGAGGTGGTCCTCGACGACGTGCGCGTCCCCGGCCACTGCCTCCTCGGCGGCAAGGAGAAGCTGGACGAGCGCCTCGCCCGCGCCCGTGAGAAGGCCGCGAAGGCGGGCAAGGACGGGGAGCGCCTGAAGAACGCGGCCATGGCCACCTTCGAGGCGTCCCGCCCGGCCGTCGGCGCGATGGCCGTGGGCACCGCCCGCGCCGCGTACGAAGTGGCCCTCGACTACGCCAAGACCCGCCACCAGTTCGGCCGCCCCATCATCGACAACCAGGGTGTCGCCTTCCAACTGGCCGACATGCGCACCCAGATCGACGCCGCCCGCCTGCTGGTGTGGCGCGCCTCCTGGATGGCGACGACCGGCAAGCCCTTCACTTCCGCCGAGGGCTCGATGTCCAAGCTCTACGCGAGCGAGGTCGCCAAGAAGGTCACCGCCCAGGCCGTCCAGATCCTCGGCGGCAATGGCTTCACCCGCGAGTACCCGGTCGAGCGGATGCACCGGGACGCCGCGATCTACACCATTTTCGAGGGCACCAGCGAGATCCAGCGCCTCGTCATCGCCCGCACGCTGTCGGGCATGCCGATCCGCTGACCCGGCGGCGGGGCGCCTCCCCCGTGTGAGGCGCCCCGCCCGTACCCGTGACCTCACTTCACGGACCCCGCCATCACCCCCTGGACGAAGTGCCGCTGGAAGGCGAAGAAGACCACCACCGGCACGATCAGGGAGAGGAAGGCCCCCGGCGCCAGGACGTCGATGTTGCTCCCGAACAGCCGCACCTGCGACTGGAGTTCCACGGTCAGCGGCTGGGAGGAGCTGTCGGCGAACAGCAGCGCCACCAGCATGTCGTTCCACACCCACAGGAACTGGAAGATCGCCAGGCTGGCGATGGCCGGGCGGCCCACCGGCAGCACGAGCCGGGTGAAGATCCGCCACTCGCCGCCGCCGTCCATGCGCGCCGCCTCCAGCATTTCGCGCGGGATGTCGGCGAAGTAGTTGCGCAGCAGGAAGATGGCGAACGGCAGCCCGTACGCGACGTGGAACAGCACCACGCCCGGGATCGTGCCGAACAGGCCCAGCTGTCCGAAGAGCTTGGCGACCGGCAGCAGGCCCACCTGGACCGGGACCACCAGCAGGGCCACCACCAGCAGGAAGATCCAGTCGCGCCCCGGGAACTCCAGCCAGGCGAAGGCGTATCCGGCCAGCGCCGCGATGACGACCACGAGTGCGGTCGTCGGCACCGAGATCAGCACGGTGTTCCAGAAGGCGCGGGTGATACCGGCGTTGCCCAGCAGCGCCGTGTAGTTGTCGAGCGACAGCTGCCCCGGCGCGGTCAGTGCCGTCCACCAGCCGCTCGCCGCGTTGTCGCTGGCCGAGCGCAGCGAGGACAGCAGGAGCCCGGCCACCGGGGTGACCCAGACAAGGCCCACGACGACGAGGAACGCCCGCACCAGGCCGTTGCCCAGCCACCGGCGCAGCCGGCCGCCCGCAGCCCGCCCGGGCACGGGCCGGGACGTCGGGGCGGGAGCCGGCGCGGGCGCCTTCGAGGGGGGTGCGGTGACGGTCGCGCTCATGACTGACTCCTGCGGAAACGGCGGACGTTGAACACCATGGCGGGGATCACCAGCAGCAGGAGCAGCACACCGAGCGCACTGCCGAGCCCCTGGTTGTTGCCGCCGCCGAAGGAGACCAGCCACATCTGGGTGGCCAGTACGGTGGCGTCCTCCTGCACCGGCCCCGGCGCGATGATGTAGATCAGGTCGAAGACCTTCATCACATTGATCACGAGGGTCACGAAGACGACGGTCAGTACGGGAGCCAGCAGCGGCACGGTGATCCGCCGGAACACCTGCCACTCGCTCGCCCCGTCCATCCGCGCGGCCTCCAGCGCGTCACGCGGCAGCGACGACAGCCCCGCGCCGATGAGCACCATGGCGAAGCCCGTCCAGATCCACAGGTACGCGCCGATGATCGCCGGGGTGACCAGGGCCGGACCGAGCCAGGAGACGCCCTCGTAGGGCGGCGCGAAGTTCGCCGCGGGCAGCCGCACGGTGTACGAGCCCGCCGCCAGCTCACCGAAGCGGAACGAGCCGTCCGCCGCCGTCGTCGCCGTGGCGACCGCCCTGCCGTCCCGTTCCGCCTCCACCGTCATCCCCGGCAGCCCGCGCTCGGCCGCGTCGACCACGCCCGGCCTGCCGCCGCCCCCGGGCGTGAAGTCCAGGTAGACGGCACCGCCCAGCTCGCCTGCCCCCGCCCGGACCGGGGCGGCGGGCTTCGCCCCGGCGGGCACGTCCGCGGGCGGCACGCCCACGAACCCGAGGGTGACCGTGTCACCCGGCGAGACGGCACCGGTCGTGCGGTACGAGCCGTCAGGAGCCCTGTCCAGGCCCTGGCCTTCCCGGGCCCGGGCGGTCGGATAGGAGGACGACTCCTTGAACGCGTCGTGCACACCGACCACCGCCGCGTTGAGCACACCCTTGTCGGGGTCCTCCTCGTAGGCGAGCCGGAAGATGATGCCCGCCGCGAGGAACGAGACCGCCATCGGCATGAACAGCAGCAGCTTGAAGGCGGTCGCCCAGCGGACCTTCTCCACCAGCACGGCGAGGATCAGCCCGAGCCCGGTCAGCAGCGTCGGGGCGACCACCACCCAGATCGCGCTGTTGCGGATGGCCGTGAGCGTGGCCGGGTCGCGGAACATCTCCGCGTAGTTCTCCCCGCCGACGAACCGGCTCCCGGACGCGTCGAAGAAACTGCGGCCGACGGAGAACAGGACGGGGTGGACGACCAGCGCGCCGAGCAGCAGCAGCGCGGGCAGGACGAAGGCCAGGGCGATGATCCGCCGGCGGCGCTCGGCGCGGCGCCGGGGACTCGCGCCCCGCGCCGGGGCGGCGCCCACGGGGGTGGTGAGGGTGGTCATCCGCCTCAGCCCTTGTACGCCTTGGCCGCCGCGGCTTCGAGCCGCGCCGCGGTCGCCGCCGGGTCGGACGGGTCGCGCAGGAAGTCCTGGAGGATCTTCCATTCGCCCATGCCCTTGGTGCCGCCGAACGCGGCCGGCGCCTGGTCCGACATGTCGAAGCGCACCGAGTCCCCGGCGGTTATCAAGGACTTGGCGGTCTCCCGCAGGGTGTCGTCACCGTACGACGCCAGGTCCAGCTTCTTGTTGGGGGAGAGGAACCCGCCCGCCCGCGCCCACACGGCGGCCGCCTCGGGCGTCGCGAGGAACTCCAGGAACGCGGTCGCGGCCTTCTGGTTCCTGCCGTCCTTCAGCACGACGGCGGCGTCACCGCCGCTGACCACCGGTGCCTTGCCGCCGGTGACCGCGGGGAAGGGGAAGAAGCGCGCCTCCTCGCCGATCTTCCGGCCGAACTGGTCCTTGGCGACACCGGCGACGAAGTCCCCCTCGTACACCATCCCGGCCTCCGGCTCGGGGCCGAAGACCTTCTCGACGGAGCCGGGGAAGTCGGTGCTGAGCGCGCCCTTCTGGCCGCCAGCGATCAGCTTCTTGTCGGCGAACAGCTTCCCGAGGGTGGTCAGGGCCTTCACCACGGTCGCGTCGGTCCACGGGATCTCGTGCTTGGCGAGCCGGTCGTACTTCTCGGGACCTGCCTGCGAGAGGTAGACGTTCTCGAACCAGTCGGTGAGCGTCCAGCCGTCCTCACCGGCGACCGCGAAGGCCGGCAGACCGGAGTCGGAGACGGCCTGCGCGGTCCTGAGCATCTCCTCGTACGTCTTCGGTGGCTTGACGCCCGCCTGCTCGAACGCCTCCGGGCTGTACCAGACGGTCGACTTGTGGGCCGCCTTGAAGTACAGGCCGTACAGCTTCCCGCCGACCGAGCCGTACTCCTTCCAGACCGGCGCGTAGTTGGCGCCGACGGCCTTCTGGGTGGTCGCCGACAGCGGGGTGAGCCAGTTCTTCTTCGCGAACTGCTGGAGCACACCCACCTGGGGGACCATCACCACGTCGGGCGCGTTGCCGCCCTCGATCTTGCTGCCGACGACCGTGGAGACGTTGTCGCCGGTCGACACGTACTGGGTCTTGGCGCCGGTCTTCTCGGTGAAGGCGTCCAGCACCTTCTGGAAGTTCTTCTGCTCGGCGCCGGACCAGACACCGGCCACACTGAGGGTCTGGCCGCCGAACTCCTTGCTCCCGCCGCCCGCGCTCACCGGGCCGCCGCCGCACGCCGTGGCGCCGAGCGCCAGGGCGAGTGCGCAGCAGCCGGCCATCGTCATCCGTCGTCGCGTCATCATCGTCATACCTCCGGGGTGGGGTGGTCGCTGATCCACCAGGCGGCGGTGGATCCGGGCAGTACGCCGGCCGGACAGGGGCCGCTGGACAGCAGGGGGGCGCCGGGGACCGGGGCGGGCACCGGGGCGGTGGTGAAGTTCACGGCGCAGACGAGCCCTTCGCCGCGTTCGAAGGCCAGGACACCGGGCGGGGACTCCAGCCAGCGCAGCGTCCCCTCGCCCAACTGCGGCAGGCCGCCGCGCAGTTGCAGGCCGTCGCGGTACAGGTGCCAGAACGAGCGCGTGTCGGCCAGCGCCCGTTCGGTGGCGTGCTCGGCGAACCAGCCCGGCTGCGGCAGCCACGGCTTGGCGCTCTCGGCGCCGGTGCTGAAGCCGAACGGAGAGGCGTGGCCCGACCACGGCAGCGGCACCCGGCAGCCGTCGCGGATGCGGGCCCGGCTGCCGGTGCGCCGGAAGATCGGGTCGGTGAGCACGTCGTCCGGCAGGTCGTCCACCTCCGGCAGGCCCAGCTCCTCACCCTGGTAGATGTACGCGGCGCCCGGCAGCGCCAGCATCAGCAGCGCGGCGGCCCGCGCCCGGGCGGCGCCCAGGCCGCTGCCCTCGGTGCCGGACTCGCCGTACCGGGTGACGCTGCGGACCTGGTCGTGGTTGTTGAGCACCCAGGTGACGGTGGAGCCGGTGCCCGCGATGTCGCGCATGGCCTCGTCGATGACCTCGCGGAAGGCGCGGGCGTCCCAGGGCGCGCCGAGCAGGTCGAAGAAGAACGCCTGGTGCAGCTCGTCGGGGCGTACGTACTTGGCGTGTTCGCGGGCGTTCGGTACGGAGACCTCGCCGACGAGCAGCCGTTCGCGCCCGTCGCGCGCTTTGTACTCCTCGCACACCGCGCGCCAGTGGCGCCACACCTCGTGCACCTCGGGCTGGTTCCAGGCCAGTGGGTTGACCGAGTCGCGGGTGCGGGCGTCGGCCTCGGGGTCGGGGGAGTCGGGCAGGTCGGGGTGCTTGAACAGCCCGGCGGCCACGTCGATACGGAAGCCGTCGACGCCCCGGTCCAGCCAGAACCGCAGGACATGCTCGAAGTGGGCGGCGACCTCGGGGTTGCGCCAGTTCAGGTCCGGCTGCTCGGGCGTGAACATGTGCAGGTACCACTGGCCCGGCGTGCCGTCCGGCTCGGTCACCCGGCTCCACGCCGGACCGCCGAACATGGCGTGCCAGTTGTTGGGCGGCACGTCACCGCCCGGGCCCCGGCCCTCGGCGAAGTGGAACCGGGCGCGGGCCTCGCTGCCGGGGCCGGAGGCGAGCGCCTCGCGGAACCAGGCGTGCTCACTGGAGCAGTGGTTGGGGACGATGTCCAGCAGCACCTTGATGCCGAGCCGGTGCGCGGCGGACACCAGCCGGCCGAACTCGTCGAGGTCGCCGAAGACGGGGTCCACCTCGCAGTAGTCGGCGACGTCGTAGCCGTGGTCGGCCTGCGGTGACGGGTAGAACGGGCTCAGCCAGATGCCGTCCACGCCCAGCTTCTTCAGGTACGGCAGGCCGGCGCGGACCCCGGCGAGGTCGCCGATTCCGTCGCCGGTGCTGTCCAGGAAGCTGCGGACGTACACCTGGTAGATCACCGCGTCGCGCCACCAGGGGTGGGCGGAGCGGTGTATGAGGCGCTGCGAGAGGCCGTCGCCGGCGGGAGCTGTGAGCATCACCCGTTGACCTGTCTTCGTGAAGGGTGCGCGCCACCCAGAGGGAGAGTAGCGATGAGCGGTTATGCATGCATGTTAAGTAGGCATGGCGACAAGGTGTCAACGATGCTGCCAAAAACAGCGGAAGTTGGCGGCTTATGTCCCGGTGTGGACCCACAGGACAGCGTGCTTGGTTACCTAACGGGTAACTGGGTCGGTGAGATGGGCCCGGGTCAGCGGCGGTGGGCGATGGCCGCGAGCTCCCCGGCCAGCCGCCGTACGGCCGCCTCGGGCGTCTGGCGCTGCGCCATCGCGTCATGCGCCACGGCCTGCACGGCCAGGCTGACCTGCTCGTAGTGCGGGCTCTTGGGGCGCGGGGCGGCCGCGAGCACGCTCGCCCGCAGCGCCGGCAGGTAGGGGAACTGCCGTACCAGCGCGGGATCCTGGTACAGCGCCGCCCGCACCGGCGGCAGCGCGCCCTCGCTCAGGACGCGGCGCTGCACCCGGTCGCTGGTGAGGTACGCGATGAGGTCCCGCGCCGACTCCGGATGCCGTGCGTGGCTGCTCACCGCCAGGTTCGACCCGCCCAGCACGCTCGTCCCCGGCCCCTCGGGCCCCGGCAGCGGCACCGCGCCGAACCTGCCCGCCACCTTCGAATCCCGGCCGGACGCGCCGGCGTAGGCATAGGGCCAGTTGCGCAGGAAGAGCAGCCTGCCCTCCTGGAACGCCCGCCGCGACTCCTCCTCGGTGTACGACAGCGCTTCCCGAGGGATCCAGCCGTCCCGTACGCCCCGCGCCAGGAAACCGATCCCCGCGCGGGCCGCGGCCGACTCCACCGTGACCCGCTCGCCGTCGTCACCGAGGATCGAGCCGCCCGCCGAGTAGACCGCCTCGGCGGCGTTCACGGTGAGCCCCTCGTACGGCAGGAACTGGCCCGCGTAGCCGCCGATCCCGTACCGCGGCGCGATCGTCCTGGCTTGGCGCCGGAGCTCCGCCCAGGTCCGCGGCGGCCGTTCGCCCTGGCGGTCGAGGATGTCCTTGCGGTAGAACAGCATCCCGGCATTCGTGACATAAGGGACGGCGTACAGCTTGTCGTCGTACGTCGCGGTGTCCACCACCGGCGGCAGGAAGCTCTTCAGCGGGAAGCGGTCCCTGTCGAGCGGCGCGATCCACCCCGCCGCGGCGAACTCCGAGGTCCAGGCGACATCGATGTTGAGGACGTCGAACCGGCCCTCGCCCGGGCGCCGAAGGTCGGTGATCATCTGCGCGCGGGTCTCGTCGGCGGAGTCCGGCAGCTCCACGAGGGTGACCTTCTCGGCCGGACGCTCCCGGTTCCAGCCCTCCAGCACGGGCCCCAGATAGCCGGTGAGATCACCGGCCGTGGCGAGCGTCATCGGACCGCGCCCGCCGTCGCGGTCCCCGCCGGCGGGGGCGGCGGACGCCGCGTACCCGCTCAGGACGACCACCATCGCCAGGAGACCCCTACCGGCGGCACGCATCCACCGCATAGGTTCCTCCTTGAGCACCCCGCCGTACCGCTTCGTCCGGCGTCAGGGCATGTATACCCGTTAGGCATGGGCGATACTAGAGCCCACATCACATCGGGAGCACGCGGAGGAGGACAGCACGGGTGCGCCTTCCCCTCCTCGCCCTTCTGGCACGCGGCCCCGCCCACGGCTACGAGCTCAAGCAGGACCTTGAGCAGTTGCTCGGCTCCGCGTACCCTCCCACCAACGTCGGCCAGATCTACGTCACGCTCGGCCGGCTGGAGAAATCCGGGCTGATCGAGGGCGAGGAGATCGCCCAGGAGAGCCGGCCCAACAAGAAGATCTACCGCCTCACCGACGCCGGGCAGGAGGCGCTGCGCGCCTGGTTCGAGGAGACGGCCGACGAACCCAGGGTCCGGGACGAGTTCTTCATGAAACTCGCCCTCGCCCCGCGTACCGGGCTCGCCGACCAGATCGCCCTCATCAACAAGCAGCGACGCGAGTACCTCAACACCATGCGCAACCTGTCCAAGCTGGCCGCCACCGAAGACCGGGACAACCGCATCGCCCACCTGCTGATCGAGGGCGCCATGCTCCACCTCCAGGCCGACCTCGACTGGCTGGAGCGCTGCCAGGAGGAACTGGAGGAGCTGCAATGACCGACTCCGCCGGCATACCCCTGCTGCGCGCCGAGGGCCTGGTCAAGACCCACTACGGCGAGGGCGCACCCGCCCACGCCGTACGAGGCGTCGACCTCTCCGTACGGCACGGGGAGTTCGTCGCCGTCACCGGCCCCTCCGGCGCGGGCAAGTCCACGCTGCTGCACCTGCTCGGCGGACTCCAGCGGCCCGACAGCGGCTCGCTGTGGCTCGACGGCGAGTGCACCGACGCCTACAGCGAGGCGCGGTGGGCGATCGAGCGGCGCCGCCGGATCGGCATCGTCTTCCAGTTCTTCAATCTCGTCTCCAACCTGACCGTCGCCGACAACGTCGAACTGCCCGCCCTGCTGGCCGGCCGCTCCGCCCGGCAGGCCCGCGCCGAACGCGAGAAGCTGCTGGGCGAGCTCGGCCTGGAGGGCAAGGCCCGCAGCATGCCGGGCGAGCTGTCCGGCGGCGAGCAGCAGCGCGTCGCGCTCGCCCGGGCGCTGGTCAACCAGCCCCGGTTGCTGCTGGCCGACGAACCGGCCGGCAGCCTCGACAGCAAGGGCACCCGCGAGGTGACACGGCTGCTGACCCGCTTCCACCAGCGCGGGCAGAGCATCGTCCTCGTCACCCACGACGCGCGACTCGCCAGCGCCGCGGACCGGGTGATCAGCTTCTTCGACGGCCGGATAGCCGACGACGCCGAGCTGGGCGGGACACCGCCGCGCCGCACCGGCCCGGCCGGCGTCATCGCGCTGAACGAACTGAACGAACTGAAGGACTGACCGGCGATGCGGGCCATGCTGCGCTGGGCGCACGCCGATCTGCGCACCCACCGGGGCGAGGCGTTGTTCATCGTCGCCGCCACCGCCGGGATCGTCGCGTCCCTGCTGCTGGCGACCGCGCTGTTCGGATACGCCACCAACCCGTGGCAGCGGGTCTTCACCCAGTCCCGGGGCGCCCATGTCTGGATCCACACCGGGGCCGGCGCCGACTCCGGCCGGCTCGCCGCCCTCTCCGCCCTCGACGGCGTCGACGCCGTCTCCGGCCCGTACCGTACCGCCGCCGCCACCGTCGCCACCGCCGCCTCACGCGGCGCCCGCGCGGGCGTGGAGCTGCGAGCGGCCGGCGCCGAACCGCCCGCGACGGGCCGCCCCCTGATCACGGCCGGCCGCTGGCTGGACCCCGCCGCCCCGCACGGCGTCGTCCTGGAAGCTTCCCTGGCCCGCGCCCTGTGGGCCGAGCCCGGTGACCGGCTCGACCTCGCGGGCCGTACGGTGACCGTCCTGGGCGTCGCCGAGACCGCCGAGCGCCGCTACCGCCCCGGCGAACGGCCCGGCACCGTCTGGGCCCTGCCGCGCGCCCTGCCCGAGGACCGCACCGGCGGCCAGGTCGTCGGACTGCGGCTCGCCGACCCCGACGACACCGATTACACGGTCCAGCGCGCCGTCACCACGCTCGGCTCGGGCGCCGTCACGGACGTGAGCACCTGGCAGCAGGCCCGCGCCGAGGCGCAGGGCGACACCAAACTGCTCGGCCAGGTCCTCGGGCTCTTCGGCCTCGGCGCCCTCATCGCCGCCGCGCTCGCGGTGTTCGGCGCCATCAGCACACGCGTGCGCGGCCACCTCCGGGACATCTCCGTCCTCAAGGCCGTCGGCTTCACCCCCGGCCAGGTCGTACGGATCTTCCTCGTCCAGCACCTGGCGTTCGCCGTGTTCGGCGCCGCCCTGGCCGTGCTGCTCGTGCGGACGCTGGGCGCCCGCCTGCCGGGCCGGCTCGGTGACGCCGTCCAGGTCTGGCAGGGCCTGCCGGGCCACCTCCCGGCCCTCCTGCTCGTCCCGGTCGCGGCCGTGCTGTTCATCGGGGCGGCCACCTGCCTCGCCGCCTGGCGGGCGGGCCGCGTACCGCCCGTACCGGTACTGCCGCCGGCCGCCGCCCCGGGCGGCGGCCTGTCCGGCGCGGCCAGGAAGGCACTCGCGCTGCGCGTACCGCCCGCGCTGGTCCTCGGCTGGCACCGTGCCTTCGGGCGGGGGCGCCGCGCCCCGGCCACCATCGTGCGCCTGGCCCTGCCGCTGCTGCTGATCACCGTGGCGCTCGGCGCCTGGACGACCATCGAACGGTTCCACAGCCGCCCCGAGCAGCTCGGCCTCGCCGCCGCCCTCACCGCCCGCCCCGACGCCACGCTCACCGACCGCGAGGCGACCGCGCTGCTCAGGGGCAACCCTCACGTCACCGCCGCCCACCCCGGCCTGGAGGTCGCCGCCCTGGTGCCCGGCCAGACCGGCACCATCGCGCTGCGCGGCCTCGGTACCCGCGCCCAGCCCTACCCGTACTCCATCGCCGAGGGCCGCCCGGCCCACGGCCCCGACGAGGCCGTCGCCGGGCAGGGCCTGCTCGACCTGCTCGGCGCCCGCGTCGGCGACTGGGTACGGCTCACCGTCGGCGGCCACCCGCAGGTCCTGCACATCGTCGGCCGCAGCATCGAACCGGAGAACGGCGGCCGGGTGATCTCCACCTCGCTCGACACCCTCCGCGAGAACGACCCCGGCCTGCGCCCCACCCTCTACCAGCTCCAGCTGCGCCCCGGCGCCGACCCGCGCACGGTGAGCACCGAACTCGCCGACGCATCCGGGGGCCGACTGGACATCCACGAGGTCACCAGCCCGGCCGACCGCCTCTCCGCGCTGCGCGGCCTCGTCGCCGGACTGATCGCCGTCCTCGCCCTCATCGGCCTCACCGAGCTGTCCACCGCCATCGGCGGCACCGTCCGGGACGGCGAACGCGACCTGCTCGCCCTGAAGGCCATCGGCCTGTCCCCCCGCCAGATCACCGCGGTCACCGTCACGGCCCTCGGCTGCACGGCCCTGGCCGCCGCACTCGCCGCCACCGTCATCGGCGTGCCCCTCGCGAACTGGCTGATCGACCGTGAGGGCCACGCCAGCGGCATCGGCGCCGGTATCGCCCACGCCCCGCCCCTGCCCCACCTCCTGGCCCTGACCGCGGCCGCCGTCCTCGGCGCGGTCGCCCTCGCCGCCCTCCCCGCCGCCCACGCGGCCCGTCGCCGCCTCGCGGACACCCTGAGCGCGGCCGCCTGACCCCCCCGGGCGGTGCTGTACTGGGGAGGACGGAAACCCCGCTGAGAGGGGGCGCGCCATGCACCCTTCCCCCCGCAGCCGGACCACCGCCGCGCTGGCCTCGGCCGCCGTCGTCCTGGGCCTCGGAACCATGGCCCCCACCACAGAGGCGGACCAGCCCGACACCAGGCAGCGCGGACCGGTCGTGCTCCGCGTCATCGACGGTGACACCGTCGAGGTACGGGGCGACGGCCGGGTCATCCCGGACGGCGCCGTCGCCCGCGTACGCCTGCTGGAGATCGACACTCCCGAGAGGGGTGAGTGCTTCAGCCACGAGGCCACCGCCCGTACCACCGAACTGCTGCCCATCGGCAGCAGACTGCGCACCGAGCGCGACGTCGAGCTCAAGGACCGGTTCGACCGGTACCTGCTCTACGTGTGGAACGAGCGCGACGTCTTCGTCAACGAGTCGCTGGTACGCAGCGGGCACGCCACGAAAGTCCTGTTCGAGCCCAACGACAAGTACTGGCCCACGATGACCAGGGCCGAGGCAGCCGCACGGCAGGCCGGCGCGGGCCTGTGGTCCGCCTGCCCCGCCCCCTGATACGTCAGCCGACGGGAAGGCCGGCCTCGATCGCCGCCACCAGTTCCGGCGCTTCCGGCTCCGTACGCGGACGGAAGCGCCTGACCTCGCCGCCCGGCGCGATCAGGAACTTCTCGAAGTTCCACTGCACGTCGCCCGCCTCGCCGTCCGCGTCCGCCACCTTCGTCAGCTCCGCGTACAGCGGGTGCCGCCCGGCGCCGTTGACGTCCGTCTTCTCCAGCAGCGGGAACGTCACACCGTACGTCGCCGAGCAGAACGTCCCGATCTCCTCCGCGCTGCCCGGCTCCTGGCCGCCGAACTGGTTGCACGGCACGCCCAGCACGGTGAAGCCCCGGTCGCCGTAAGTCTTCTGGAGCCGCTCCAGGCCCTCGTACTGCGGGGTCAGCCCGCATTTGGAGGCGACGTTGACGACCAGGACCACCTTGTCCTCGTACTCGGCCAGGGACGTGCGGTCACCGGACAGGGTGTGCAGCGGAATGTCGTACAGGCTCATGCGGAACTCCTTGTAAGGGGACAGCGACTTAAGGGGACAACGGCTCAGGGGAACGACGGCTCAGGGGAACAACGGCACCAGGCTAGTGGCGGCGGAACAGGCCCTCCTGCACCACCGACACCAGCAGCCGCCCCTCGCGGTCGTAGATCCGGCCACGCGCCAGGCCACGGCCGCCCGTCGCGATCGGGGACTCCTGGTCGTACAGGAACCATTCGTCCGTACGGAACGGGCGGTGGAACCACATCGCGTGGTCCAGCGACGCCATGTCGAACCCGCGCGGGCCCCACAAGGGCTCGACCGGGATGCGGACCGCGTCGAGCAACGTCATGTCGGAGGCGTACGTCAGCGCGCAGGTGTGGACCAGCGGGTCGTCGCCCAGCGGGCCCACCGCGCGCATCCACACCGCGCTGCGCGGGTCCGCCTCCTTGACCTCCTCCTGCGTCCAGCGCAGCCGGTCGACGTACCGGATGTCGAACGGCTGGCGCCGGGCCATCCGCTCCAGGGCCTCCGGCAGCGCGCCCAGGTGCTCACGGATCTCGTCCGTGACCGACGGGAGCGACTCCGGCGGCGGGAAGTCCAGGCGCGGCGGCAACTGGTGCTCGAAGCCCGCCTCCTCCGGCTGGTGGAACGACGCCGTGAGGTTGAAGATCGTCTTGCCCCGCTGGATCGCGGTGACCCGGCGGGTGGTGAACGACCGGCCGTCCCGCACCCGTTCGACCTGGTACACGATCGGCAGGCCCGGGATGCCGGGTCGCAGGAAGTACGCGTGCAGTGAGTGCACCGGCCGGTCCCCGTCCGTGGTGCGCCCCGCCGCGACCAGGGCCTGACCGGCGACCTGGCCGCCGAAGACCCGTTGCAGGGACTCCTGGGGGCTGGCGCCACGGAAGATGTTGACCTCGATCTGCTCCAGGTCGAGCAGGTCGACGAGCCTTTCGGCGGGGTTCGTCACGAGCACTCCTTACAGCCGACTGACTGAGAGCTCGCCGGCTTACAGCTGGCCGACGTCGGTCACGCGGACGATCGCCCGGCCCTCCTCGTCCGAGGCCGCCAGGTCCACCTCCGCGCTGATGCCCCAGTCATGGTCGCCGTTCGGGTCGGCGAAGGTCTGCCGGACGCGCCACAGGTTGTGCTCCGGATCCTCCTCGATCGACAGCAGCTTCGGGCCGCGCGCGTCCGGGCCGGTGCCCAGATCCTCGTACTCCTCCCAGTACGCGTCCATCGCCTCCGCCCACGCGTCCGCGTCCCACCCGGACTCGGCGTCCATCTCGCCCAGTTCGCCGAACCGGTCCAGCGCGGCCAGCTCGACCCGGCGGAACATCGCGTTGCGCACGAGCACCCGGAAGGCGCGGGCGTTGGCCGTGACCGGCTTGACCTGGTCGGCCTTCTCCTGTGCCTCCTCGGCCGTCTCGACCTCCGGATTGGCGAGCTGCTCCCACTCGTCGAGCAGCGAGGAGTCCACCTGCCGGACCATCTCGCCCAGCCAGGCGATGAGATCCTCCAGGTCCTCGGTCTTCAGGTCGTCGGGGATGGTGTGGTCCAGCGCCTTGTAGGCGCCGGCGAGGTAGCGCAGCACGATGCCCTCGGTGCGGGCGAGCTGGTAGAAGGACGTGAACTCCGTGAACGACAGGGCGCGTTCGTACATGTCACGGATGACGGACTTCGGCGAGACGGGGTGGTCGCCGACCCACGGGTGGGACTTCTTGTACGTGTTGTACGCGTGCCACAGCAGCTCTTCCAGCGGCTTCGGATACGAGATGTCCGCCAGCCGCTCCATCCGCTCCTCGTACTCGACGCCGTCCGCCTTCATCGCGCCGACCGCCTCGCCACGCGCCTTGTTCTGCTGGGCGGCGAGGATTTGGCGCGGGTCGTCCAGCGTCGACTCCACGACCGAGACCATGTCCAGGGCGTACGAAGGGGACTCCGGGTCCAGCAGGTCGAAGGCGGCCAGCGCGAACGTCGACAGCGGCTGGTTGAGTGCGAAGTCCTGCTGGAGGTCCACGGTCAGGCGGATCCTGCGGCCCTCGGCGTCGGGCTCGTCCAACTGCTCCACGACCCCGCCGTCCAGCAGCGAGCGGTAGATCGCGATGGCGCGCCTGATGTGCCGCAGCTGGTTCTTGCGCGGCTCGTGGTTGTCCTCCAGGAGCCGGCGCATCGCCCGGAAGGCGTCGCCGGGGCGGGCGATGACCGACAGGAGCATGGTGTGCGTGACCCGGAAGCGGGAGGTCAGCGGCTCCGGATCGGAGGCGATCAGCTTCTCGAAGGTGTTCTCGGTCCAGCCGACGAAACCCTCCGGCGCCTTCTTCCGCACCACCTTCCGGCGCTTCTTCGGGTCGTCGCCCGCCTTGGCGAGGGCCTTCTCGTTCTCGATGACATGCTCGGGCGCCTGCGCGACCACGAACCCGGCCGTGTCGAAGCCCGCGCGCCCGGCCCGGCCCGCGATCTGGTGGAACTCACGGGCGCGCAGGGTGCGCACCCGGTTGCCGTCGTACTTGGTGAGCGCCGTGAACAACACCGTACGAATCGGGACATTGACCCCGACGCCCAGGGTGTCCGTGCCGCAGATGACCTTCAGCAGACCCGCCTGGGCCAGCTTCTCCACCAGGCGCCGGTACTTCGGCAGCATGCCCGCGTGGTGCACGCCGATGCCGTGCCGCACATACCGCGAGAGGTTCTTGCCGAACGTGGTGGTGAAGCGGAAGTTGCCGATCAGCTCGGCGATCTTGTCCTTCTCCTCGCGCGAGCACATGTTGATGCTCATCAGCGACTGCGCCCGCTCCACCGCCTGCGCCTGTGTGAAGTGCACGATGTAGACCGGCGCCTGCTTGGTTTCGAGCAGCTCGGTCAGCGTCTCGGTGATGGGCGTGAGCCGGTACTCGTACGACAGCGGGACCGGCCGCGTCGCCGAGCGGACCACCGAGGTGGGGCGGCCGGTGCGGCGCGTGAGGTCCTTCTCGAACATCGAGACGTCGCCGAGCGTCGCCGACATCAGGACGAACTGCGCCTGCTCCAGCTCCAGCAGCGGGATCTGCCAGGCCCAGCCGCGGTCGGGCTCGGCGTAGAAGTGGAACTCGTCCATCACGACCTGGCCGATGTCGGCGTCCTTGCCGTCGCGCAGGGCGATCGACGCCAGCACCTCCGCCGTGCAGCAGATGACGGGCGCGTCGGCGTTCACGGACGCGTCGCCGGTCAGCATGCCGACGTTCTCGGTCCCGAAGAGCTTGCACAGGTCGAAGAACTTCTCCGACACCAGCGCCTTGATCGGCGCGGTGTAGAAGGTCACCTGGTCGTTCGCCAGGGCCGTGAAGTGCGCACCCGCCGCCACCAGGCTCTTTCCCGAGCCGGTGGGGGTGGACAGGATCACGTTCGCCCCGGACACCACCTCGATCAGCGCCTCCTCCTGGGCCGGATACAGGGTGATGCCCCGCTCCTCGGCCCATGAGGAGAAGGCCTCGAAGAGGGCATCGGGGTCGGCATCCGGCGGCAGCTGATCGATAAGGGTCACGCCCCCATCTTGCCTGGCCCACGTCCGGAAGCGGGAACCGGCCGTTCGGACGAAGATCACGAACGGTAGGCTGTTCCGTCAACGGGGTGCAGGACAAGAGCAAACGGGGCGGGGCACGCACATGATGGGACCGGCGCACTCACTCTCCGGGGCGGCCGCGTGGCTGGGAGTGGGGGCCGCGACCGCCGCCGCCGGCCACCCGATGCCCTGGCCGGTGCTCGTCGTCGGGGCGCTGATCTGCGCGGGCGCCGCGCTCGCGCCCGACCTCGACCACAAGTCGGCGACCATCTCGCGGGCCTTCGGACCGGTCTCGCGGGGGCTGTGCGAGATCGTCGACAAGCTCTCGTACGCCGTCTACAAGGCCACCAGGACGAGGGCCGACGCCCGCAGGAGCGGTGGTCACCGCACGCTCACGCACACCTGGGTGTGGGCCGTGCTGTGCGGCGCGGGCGCGTCGGTGCTGGCCATCACGGGCGGCCGGTGGGCGGTCCTCGCGATCCTGTTCGTGCACCTGGTGCTGGCCGTGGAGGGTCTGCTGTGGCGGGCCGCCCGGATGTCCAGCGACATCCTGGTGTGGCTGCTGGGCGCGACCAGCGCCTGGATACTGGCGGGGGTCCTGGACAAGCCGGGCAACGGCTCGGACTGGCTGTTCACCGCGCCCGGGCAGGAGTACCTGTGGCTGGGTCTGCCGATCGTGCTCGGCGCGCTCGTCCACGACATCGGCGACGCCCTGACCGTCTCGGGCTGCCCGATCCTGTGGCCCATCCCGGTCGGGCGCAAGCGCTGGTACCCGGTCGGCCCGCCGAAGGGCATGCGGTTCAGGGCGGGCAGCTGGGTGGAGCTGAAGGTGCTGATGCCGGCGTTCATGCTGCTGGGCGGGGTGGGCGGGGCGGCGGCCCTGAACGTCATCTGACCCTCCCGCTCGGCCCGCAGCCCCCGCCGCTTCGGTGCTCACCCGGGGTCGGGCCGAGTACCCGTGGCCGTACGCGGGCCTCGGGGCCCCGGGGCCTGTTCCCGACCGTGACGATCGGCCGGTGGACCTCCGGCCCGCCTGTCGGCGCGGAAGTCCACCGGCAATGAGTGATCAGCCGCCGACGTTGATGGCGGACAGCACCTCCGGCACCTTGATCGTAAGACTGCGAGCGAAGGTGATGCCGCCGCCGCCCAGCTTGCCGGAGACCAAGCCCACCGCTGAGACCTCCGGCTGCTCCATGGCGAGCCCGATCCCCTCGGTCGCGCCGCCGATGTTGGACAGGACGTCGGCGGCCCACACCGCCGCGTTCTTCTCGCCCGCCAGACCGTTCGCCACCAGGAGGCAGGCCAGCGTCGTGACGTCGCAGGCTGCCTTTCCGCCGCCCTTCACCGGATTCGTCATCCCGAACTGCTTCACCAGCAGGGACCCCAGGGCCGTGCACCAGGCCACGCCCCGCAGCGTGGTGACCGCCGCGTCCTGGCCCGGTTTGGGGAAGGGAACGGTGCCGGCCTGCTTGAGAAGGCCGCACCCCAGTGCGCCGTAGGTGAGCATCATGCCCGGCTTGTACTCGGGATCGTTCTCCTTGCCCAGCCAGGAACCGATGGAGATCAGTCCCCCGATCGCCGAGGCGAATGCCGCGACCGCCCCGCCCCAGCGGGCGTACTCGAAGACGAAGTTGTCGTAGCCGCTCTCGGATGAGGCGGGCTCCTGTGCTGTGCCGCCCGGCGTGCTCGCGGTCGTGGCCGCGGCGACCGCGGACGCGTACGGCATCGGTGCGCCGCCGGCGGCAGCCGCATCAGTGAGGGTGTGTGCTTCCGCCACCCGGCCGGTGGCATAGGCGTATGCCTTCGCGACGGAGCCCTCCTCAGTGAGGATGGCGCTGCCGGCTTGGCTGAACGGCGGCTCCTGGCCCGCGATGCGGTAGATCTCGACCATGGGCAGGGCGATCAACAGGGACAGACCGTTGGCGAGCGTGCACTTTTCCTCGTCTCCGAGCAGGCCGGAGACGAACTCGTAGAAATCGGAGAGGAAGGGCAGTTCGACAGGCTTGCCCAGCTGTTCCTTCACGGCGGTGAGCACGTCCTCGACCAGGTCGAGCAGCGCCTCCGCCACCTTCTCCAGATCGTCGAGGAGACCGACCGCGACGCCGATCGCGGTGGAGCGGGCCGTGGCGACCGCGGCGTCCGGGTCGCCGAGAAACCGCGTCAGCACGGCGGCCTCGGCCGCCGCTCCGGTGACGACCCCTTCGGCCAGCTTGATCAGGGCCGGGCCGACTTCCTTCGTGAAAGTGCCGAACACGCGGTCCTGGCCCCCGGAGTCGCCGTCGAACAGGCCGCCGAACAGTGACTGGTAGACGGAGAAGCCGCACGCCGCCACGTTCGTGATCCCGGCGAGCACGCCGTCACCGGCGCCGCCGGGCTGCTGCCGGGGCTGGATGCCGCCCGCCTCACCAGCCTCTCCCGCCTTGGTCAGGCTCTCCCTCACTGCGCCGAGCTCCCGGCGGATGGCAGCACGCCACCCTTCGATGTCCTCCCTGACACAGGTGGCCAGGGCGTCGGCCGCCGAGGTCATCATCCGGGACAGCACTTTGTGCGTGGCCCAGATGTCGTCCCAGCCGAAGAGGTGGCCCAGCCAAGCGATGATCTTCGTCAGGTCGATGCCCACGAGCTTGAGGACCGAGTTGAGGGCCTTGAACACCGCCGCCGCGGTCTGGAGAACGACACGGAAGACCTTGCCCGCGATGTCGATGACGCAGGACAGGGCCTGTCCGACCGACTTCACCACGACCCGGAAACCCTGCTTGAGGACGTCCCATCCCTGCTCGCAGAGGCGCCCGAAGTCGTGCAGGGCGTCGCCCAGCGTCGCGATCGGGTCGTCCCAGAAGTCCGCGGCGTAGACGTCCTGGTCGTGGCCCATGCGCACCCTGCCGTCCGTCACCGTGAGGCAGAGGGCGAAGTCGGCGGGCAGGGCGCGCGGCTCGATGGCGTCCACGTGGGTGGGCGCGGTGCCGTCCTGCGTACCGGTGTCGACGGAGGAGAAGAGCGCGTCACCGTCCGGGCCCGCGTGTGTGCCCGCTGCCTGGACGAGTTGGCGGAGCGCATCGGCGACGGCGTCCACGCTCTTGGCGTCCACCTGGTCGTCCAGTACCGGCTTGTTCTCCGCGGTCCTGGCGTTACGCAAATCCTGCCCGCTGGTGACGGCGGCGAGCCCCTTCCTGACCCTTCCGTTCGGCCAGACGTTGAGTGTGCCGCTGAACGCTTCCGAGGTGAGATGAAGGACGGGTGGAGCGATATCGGCGGCGAGGGAGAGGAACGTGAGGTTCCCGAGGGCGTCGGTGGGGAGGGGCACCGGCTCGTGCGGACCGAGTGCGTGCAGGACACCGTTGACCGTGAGGTAGGTCCACTCGGATGCCCGCACCTCCACTGTCTGCCGGACCAGCGGATTGCCGGCCGCGTCCTGGAAGTGGACGTGGGAGGTGAAGGTGTCCGCCTGCTGGATCATGCCGTTACGTCCGGTGAGGAGGGGGCGCCGCTGCCACAGTGTGGAGCCAGGGTCCTGCCACAGGTGGGTGACGGCCGGGCCGGAGCCCGCGGTGCCGCCTTCGACGAGGAACACCTCGTTGGCGCACCGCTGCCGGTTGCGGATCGGCGCGATGTGCAGGGCCCGGTCACTGAAGGTGATCGGTGGGGCCCAGGTGATGCCATGGTCGCCGCGGACGCCGTGGACGTAGACCAGCTTCTCCTGTTCGCACAGTGCCCACACAGCCACGCCGGTGCTGTCCTCGGCGACGGTGACCTGGTGTGCGTCCGTGACCTGGTCGGTGACGGATTGCCAGGTGGACCCGCCGTTCGGGAAGACCACGATGCCCTCGTTGTGGGCGGCGTACAGGTCGGAGACCGGCCGGCCCCTCTGCCGGCGGGAGACGGCGCTGATGGCGGTGTAGCGCCACGAGGACGGGACCGGCCGGTCGCCGCCGTCGTACCCGGGGCTGAAGTCGTAGGTCAACGCGGGGTTGTCGACCGCCGTGGCTTCCAGAGTCTGCCCGTCGCCCAGCGGGTACAGGTACCAGAAGACCCTGCGGTGGTGGACGTAGCCGACGGTCACGTCGAGCACGCCGTGCGGATTGGTGACCGTCTCCGGGAACTTCAGCGGGACGGCGTCGGAGCCCGGGCGTGATACCTGGTAGTAGGACTTCACCGCCTCCTTGTCGTCGGCGGACGCCTCTCCCGTGGTGCCGATGACGGTGACGAAGGGCTGTTCGGCGTCGTCTCCGGTACCGCCGTCCTCGGTGCTGCCCATGCGGATGTTCTGGGCGCGGAAGGCGGGGTCGAAGCCCTGGACGTGCGTGGTCTTGGCGCGAAAGCCGCTCCAGTCGGCCGAGGAGTCGGACAGCCTCGCCGCGAGGAAGAGGTCCGTGCCGTTCGCGCCCTGGCGGGTCATGGCCAGCGCGACGGTGATCCTCCCGTGAGAGTCCTGGACGGCATCGAAGGCCGTCACCTCGCCGTGCGTGTCGAAACCGGAGGTGAGGTCGGTCAGGGACCAGCCGCTGGCCGTGCCCGGCGCGACCCTGAGCAGTCGCAGCTTTCCATCGGTCCCGACGGTGAACAGCATCGGGTTGCCGCCGGTGTCCTGAACGGCCAAGGAGTCGCGGGTCGGTTCGATCGGCGATCCGGGCAGCCGGTTCTTCATGAGCTCGCAGGAGACCGTGGCGCCGATCTTCTGGCCGTTCCTGGAGCCGGCACCGGTCAGTTCCAGGCGGTCGATGGGCACGGCCGAGCCCTCTGGTGCGGGCTGACCGGACTTCTGCGCGCTGCCGCTCATCAGTGCTCCCCCTTGTAGGTCAGCTCCAGCGAGACATTCCCCTGCCCGTCGATGTCGACGGCACCGAAGCTGAAGACGCGGCCGGCGGGCAGTACGACCGTGCCGGAGATGGTGTCGCCGAAGGTGGCCATGGCGGTCTGGAGATCCCCGATCTCGGGAACGTCGTCCAGGATGGATTTCAGGATGTCGCCCCCCATCAATGCGTCGATGGCCATGGCCAGGGGATTCATCGCCTCGGCGAAGAGGTCGATCCACTTGTAGCTGTTCGCGCAGTCGTTGCTGCCCGGCTCGTTCTTGACCGTGTGCGAGAAGTCATGGCTGACCGTGATCGTGGGCCTGCCCTCCGCGTCTTTCTCCGGTGGGGCCAGGGTGACGGTGCCGTTCCAGTCGACCGTGACGGTGTGCCAGGTCTTCGCTGTGCAGGTCAGCTCGTGTTTGGTCGTCTCCTTGTACGCCATCACCGTCCCGCTCAGCGAGACCACTGCCTTGCCGCTGTCCTGCTTGAAGGAGACGTCGAAGGTGTTCTTGTACTGGTCGTCGCCAGTGGTGACGTCGGAGATGGTGAAGGAGTAACCGGTCCCCGTCGCTTTGATCCCGTCCTTGTACTCGTTTCCCTCCTCCACGTTGACGTGACCGGAGAGCTGCTGATGGATCTGCGTCCGCAGACCGTCGTAGACGGGCTTGAGGATGAGCGGTTCGACGAGGTCCGCGAAGCCGACGGTCATCCGGGCCCCGCCCTGCTCCTTGCCGGTCAGCCAACTCGTGTCGAAGATCTGCGGGCTCCCGCTGATCTTCTTGCCTCGCAGCTTGGTGACGAGCACGAAGTTCACGGCATTCAGGGTCGGGTCCCGTTTGTCGTGGTACATCGTGAACGTCGTGCCGGTCGGCAGCAGGCCGTCCGGCACGTTGCCGGATGTCTTCAGCGCCGTCCCTGGTGGCGCGTATCCGAGGACGTAGGGATTGTTCGCGCTCTTCATCTGCCGGAGGTATCCACCGAGCAGGGTTGCGAACTGAGTGGTCAGTCCGGCGTCTTTGGAGCCCTGCACGATCGTGAAGTCGGGATCCCAGTTGATGAGCTGCGCGGTTTGGAAGTCGACGAAGAGGTGCCTCACCTGGAACATGTCGTCGGTAAATTTGGAGAGCTGGTCGGCCACCGGCTGCGGAAGCTTGCGGACCCCGTCTTCTCCCAGATTCTGCAGATCCAGATTGACGCCGACACCGTACTTCCAGCCTGCCATTGAATAGGTGTCCAGCTTGGGTGCCCAGATCGGCCCCGACCACAGAGCGGCGTTCCCGCCCCTGAAGGTCATCCGGAACGACACCTCGCCCCCGCTCTTGGGGATGTAGATGCTGGGCTCGAAAGTGCCGTCGATGTAGCTGAATGTGTTTTCCTTGGGATTGCTGCTGATTTCTGGAGGCTGTGCGTCACCTTCGAGAATTTGGTATGTGGTGGATCCGTCCTCCGCGTGCTGGGCGACGACGGCAAGCCGGGAGGGGATGCAGCGCTCTGCGTCGTCCAGGTTCTGGAGATCGATGAGCTGCTGGTTGATGACGTCCTCCTTGATGGACACCACCATGTCGTAGCTGCTGAAGATGTCGGTGTTCTTCACGGTCAACTCCCCCTGACGTCTCTGATGTGCTTCCTTGGATTTCCTTTCTGGTGCACGCGGCCGAGTACACGCGGCTGACAGGGCACATCGTCAGCTGCGGGCAGTCAGGCAACAGAGGCCATGAGAGCACGGCTCCGATAATGCCGCATTCCCCCGTACGGGTGAGCGCATGGAGGGCGCACAGAAGCACGCCATTCTCCGCTGCTTTCGGCCTGCCTTCGCGGAATGCGGGATTCTTGAGTTGCTCCTGCGAGAAGAATCGATTAATCCCTTGAAGCGTACGGGTATTGCCTACCCCTTAAGGATCATCCACATGGTGGTGACGAAGGCTGGTCCGGCGTGGTGAAGGTGTGAACAGGCCATCCACTGCCGACGTGGCCGGAAAGCGTAGCTTTCGGGCCCCATGGTGGGTGAGTCGAATTCCGTCAGGTCTGGTTCGGTGGCGCGTGGTTGTGATGGCGTGCGCTGATGTACGCGCGGCAAGGGCGGCAATGACTCCGCGGCCCTCGGCCCAGCCGGCTCCGAGTGCCGGGGCCTTCCGCCCGCACTGCGTACGGCCGTGCCGGCGCAGTCGCGGACGCCGCGGCCTAGGGCCTCGGGCCTTGGGCCCGCCCCGCGTTACCCGTGCCAGGACCGCCACAGCGCCGCGTAGGCGCCGTCCGCCGCCACCAGGTCGTCGTGGCTGCCGAGTTCGGTGATCCGGCCGCCCTCGACGACGGCGATCACGTCCGCGTCGTGGGCCGTGTGCAGGCGGTGCGCGATCGCGACGACCGTGCGGCCCTCCAGGACGCGCGCCAGGGACCGTTCCAGGTGCCGGGCCGCGCGCGGGTCCAGCAGGGACGTCGCCTCGTCCAGCACCAGGGTGTGCGGGTCGGCCAGCACCAGGCGGGCCAGCGCGATCTGCTGGGCCTGCGCCGGGCTCAGCGCCAGGCCGCCCGAGCCGACCTCGGTGCCGAGCCCGTCGTCCAGCGCCCGCGCCCACCCGTCCGCGTCCACCGCGCCGAGCGCCGCCCACAGCTCCACGTCCGTGGCGCCCGCCCTGGCGAGCAGCAGGTTGTCGCGGAGCGAGCCGACGAACACGTGGTGCTCCTGGTTGACCAGCGCCACATGCTCCCGCACCCGCTCGGCCGGCATCCGGGACAGCTCGGCCCCGCCGAGTGTGACCCGCCCGGCGCGCGGCGCGTAGATGCCGGCGAGCAACCGGCCCAGCGTCGACTTGCCCGCTCCCGACGGGCCGACCAGCGCGAGCCGCGTGCCCGGCGCCACGTCCATCGACACCCGGTGCAGCACGTCCACGCCCTCCCGGTAGCCGAAACGCACGTCGTCCGCCCGCACATCGCGCCCGTCCGGCCGTACCGCCGCGTCACCGGCGTCCGGCTCGATCTCCCGGACCCCGACGAGCCGGGCCAGCGACACCTGGGCCACCTGCAACTCGTCGTACCAGCGCAGAATGACCCCGACCGGGTCCACCAGCATCTGCGCCAGCAGCGCCCCCGTGGTCAGCTGCCCCACGCCCATCCAGCCCTTCAGGACGAACACCCCGCCGATCATCAGGACGGCGGCCAGAACCGTGGTGTGGGTGAGGGCGATGACCGGGAAGAGCACCGAGCGCAGGAACAGCGTGTACCTCTCCCACGACGTCCACTCCTTGACCCGCCGGTCGGACAGCGCGATCCGCCGCGCCCCCAGCCGGTGCGCCTCGACCGTGCGGCCCGCGTCGACCGTCTCGGCCAGCACCGCGGCGACCGCCGCGTACCCGGCCGCCTCCGAACGGTACGCCGAGGGCGCCCGCTTGAAGTACCAGCGGCAACCGGCGATCAGCAGCGGCGCGGCCACCAGCACGGCGAGCGCCAGCGGCGGCGCGGTCACCGCGAGCCCGGCGATCAGCAGGCCCGCCCACACCACGCCGATGGCGAGCTGCGGCACCGCCTCCCGCATGGCGTTGGCCAGCCGGTCGATGTCGGTCGTGATCCGGGAGAGGAGGTCGCCGGTGCCCGCCCGCTCCAGTACGCCCGGCGGCAGGCCCACCGCCCGGACGAGGAAGTCCTCGCGCAGATCGGCCAGCATCTCCTCGCCGAGCATCGCGCCGCGCAGCCGCACCAGCCGGACGAACACCGTCTGCACGGCCAGCGCCACCATGAACACGGCGACCGCGCCCGGCAGATGGAGGTCCCGCGCGCCCTCCGCGAGCCGGTCGACCAGCGAACCGAGCAGGTATGGACCGGCCATCGAGGCGATGACCGCGACCGCGTTGACCGCGATGAGCACCGCGAACGCCGTGCGGTGGCGGCGCAGCAGCTCGGTGACGTACGCGCGTACGGTCGCGGCGGTGCCCACGGGCAGCGTCGCCGCGGACCGCGGGGCCGCCGGGTCGTACTCCGGCGGTGCCATGCCGATGACGGCGCTCATGCCGACTCCTCGCTGTCCACAAGGGCTTCCTCTTCGGTCTCGCGCGTGACCACCGCGCGGTAACGCTCATCCGCGGCCAGCAGTTCGCGGTGCGTACCCACCGCCACCGCCTCGCCCTCGTGGACCAGCACCACCCGGTCGGCGAGGTCGAGCAGCAGCGGCGACGAGGCCAGCACCACGGTGGTACGGCCCGTGCGCAGCCGCTGGATACCCGCCGCGACCCGCGCCTCGGTGTGCGAGTCCACCGCCGACGTCGGCTCGTCCAGCACCAGCACCTCCGGGTCGGTGACCAACGACCGGGCCAGCGCCAGCCGTTGCCGCTGCCCGCCGGACAGCGACCGGCCGCGCTCGGTGATCCGGGTGCGCATCGGGTCGCCGCCGGTGTCCACCGACGCCTGCGCCAGCGCGTCCAGCACGTCGCCGCACTGCGCCGCCGCCAGGGCCTGCGCGGCGCTCACCTTCCCGGACGACGGCACGTCCAGCAGCTCGTGCAGGGTGCCGGACAGCAGCACCGGGTCCTTGTCCTGTACGAGGACGGCGGTGCGCGCCGCCTCCAGCGGCAGCTCGTCCAGGGCCACCCCGCCGAGCAGGACGGAGGCCTGCCCGTCCGCCTCCTCGGCCGGGTGGCCGCCGAGCCGGTCGGCGAGCTTCCCGGCGGCGTCGGGGTCGCCGCACACCACGGCGGTGAACAGGCCCGCCGGGGCGAGCAGCCCGGTCACCGGGTCGTACAGGTCCCCGCCCGGCCGCTGGTGCGTGCCGGCCACCGTCGTGGCCGTCCGCGTCAGGGACAGCACCCGCGCCGCGCGTTTCGCGGAGGGCCGCGAGAAGGAGTAGGCCATCGCGACCTCCTCGAAGGTGCGCAGGGGATGATGCGTGAGCGTGACCGCGCCGTACACGGTGACCAGTTCACCGACCGTGATCCGCCCGTCCAGGGCGAGCTTCGCCCCGTACAGCACCACGACGACCAGCAGCAGTCCCGGCAGCAGCACCTGGATGGCCGCGATCAGGGCCCACATACGGGCGCTGCGCACGGCGGCCCGGCGCACCTGCTGGGAGGCTTCGCGGTAGCGGCCGAGGAACAGCTCCTCGCCGCCGATGCCGCGCAGCACGCGCAGGCCGGCGACCGTGTCGGAGGCCAGCTCGGTGGCGCGCCCGGCCTTCTCCCGCTGTTCGTCCGCGCGGCGGGTGGCGCGGGGGAGCAGGGGCAGGGCGGCCAGGGCCAGGACGGGCACGCCGATGGCGACGACGGCACCGAGCGCGGGCTGGTAGATCACCAGGCCGGCACAGACCAGGACCAGTGTGGTGGCCGCGGCGGCGAACCGTGACAGCACCTCCACGAACCAGCCGATCTTCTCGACGTCCCCGGTGGAGACGGCCACCACCTCACCCGCGGCGACCCGCCGCGTCAGGAGCGAGCCCAGCTCGGCGGTCTTGCGGGCCAGCAGTTGCTGGACGCGGGCGGCGGCCGTGATCCAGTTGGTGACGGCGGTGCGGTGCTGCATCGTGTCGCCGATCGCGATGGCCGCACCCAGCAGGGCGCTCAGGACACCGGCGCGGGCGAGGCCCCCGCCGGAGCGGTCGATGACGGCCTGCACAGCGAGGCCGACGCCGAGGGGGAGCCCGGCGATACCGAGGTACAACAGCAGGCCCCACAGCAGGGACTTGACCTGTCCGCCCAACTGGTTGCGGCCCAGCCACAGCAGGAAGCGCGTGCCCGACCTCACGTCGGGATCACCTGGATCGGCGTACGGGAGCTGGTGAATCTGCATGACGTCCCAGGGATCGGGTCGATGGGTGGGCAGCTGCGAGCGGAAGCCGGAAGCCGGGAAGCCGGCAGCCCGGCAGCCGGGAAGCCGGAAGCGGGAAGCCGGCAGCCCGGCAGCCCGGAAGCGGGAAGCCGAACGCCGGCAGCCCCGCAGCCCGGAAGCCGGAGCCGAAGCCGGAAGCCGAAGCCGTGCAAGGTTCGCCCTGCGGACCGATCGGCGGCAATCGATTTTCCGGCGGGACCGGCCGGAACGCGCCACGGTTCAACTCCCGGCCCTGGCGCCGCAAGACCGGCTCCGCCCGGCTTCCCCGACCGTCCCGCCCCGGCCGCCCGCCGAGTCCGGCACCGGCTGGCACCACCCGGTCACCGCCGCACGGCGCCCCGCGCGGCCGTCCGAAACGCGCTCCTGTGAAGTGACCATCGCCCAGGCGCGGTCCACGACGTCACGCCGTACACGTGCGCCTACGCGCCCCCCCGAGGCCAGGGCAGGACGCGGGTTGCGGGCGTCGCACCCGCGCCGGCCGGGCCCCACACCCCGGGGGCGTCAAGCGGGCTTGACCAAGGCCGCCCCGGGCCGCGCCTTCCGCCACCCACCGGGCGTGGCGTCGCAGATCGCCACGCGGCGCGCCCTTCGCCGTGCCGGCCCGGGAGCCCGCAGAGCCCGTCAGGGGCGCGTCGCGCGTTCCAGCTCCAGCAGCGCGGAGTGGTAGCGCCGCCCCGTCGCGTGGTCCATCCCGATCTCGCACATCCGGTTCGCCGAGAGGTACGCGTCGTACGACCGCGTCATCACCTCGGCCGCCTCCCGGGCCGTCGCCGACTCCGTCAGCTCCGGGTGCAGCATCCCCCGGTCACCCGCGAAGGCGCAGCAGCCGGCGTCGTCCGGTACGACGACCTCCTCCGCGCACGCCCGCGCGACCGCCGTCAGCCGGTCCTCGTCGCCGAGGTGCCGCATCGCGCACGTCGGGTGGAGGACCGCCGAACCGGCCTTCCGCCGCACGGTCAGGTGCGGCAGCAGTTCGTCGGCGGCCCACACGACCGAGTCGATCACCGTCAGCTCGGCGTGCAGCTCGCGGTTCCGCTCGCTCAGGTACGGCACCACCTCGCGCGCCAGGCCCAGCGCACACGACGACGCGTCCACGACGAGCGGAAGCCGCCCGCCCGCCGTCCAGCCCCAGGCGGCCTCGACCACCCGGTCGGCCATCACGGCGCTGCCCTCGTCGTACCCCTTGGAGTGCCAGATCGTGGCGCAGCACGTGCCCGCCACATCACCCGGGATCCACACCGGCTTCCCGGCCCGCGCCGACAGCGCGACCACCGCCTGGGGCAGGGACGGCCCCTCGAACCCGTCCGGTTCGCCGAAGACGCGGTTCACACAGGCCGGGTAGTACACGGCGACCGCGCGGGTCCGCTCCGTGGGCGGCAGCTTGGCGGCCGCCGCGCCGGGCAGGGCCGGCAGCCACTCGGGCACCAGGTCGGGCCGTACCACCTTGCGGAGCAGGCCCGTCACCGATGCCGGCAGCCGGTCACCGAACCGGTGCCCGGCGGCCACCGCCAGCCGGGCCGACGCCTCCACCGCCGCGAATCGCCGCGCGGCCAGCGCCGCCATCCGCTCCTCGCGCGCCGAATGCCGCCGGTTGCGGAACCGCTTCATCAGTGCGCCCGTGTCGATCCCCACCGGGCAGGCCAGCTTGCACGTCGAGTCCCCCGCGCAGGTGTCCACCGCGTCATAGCCGTACGCCGCGACGAGGCTGTCCTCGACCGGCGAACCGGGGCTCTGGCGCATCATCTCCCGCCGCAGCACGATCCGCTGACGGGGCGTCGTCGTCACATCCTGGCTGGGACAGGTCGGTTCGCAGAAACCGCACTCGATGCACGGGTCGGCGATCGCCTCCACCCTCGGGACGGTCTTCAGGCCGCGCAGGTGGGCTCTTGGGTCGCGGTCGAGGACGATCCGCGGGGCCAGCACCCCGTCGGGGTCCAGGGCCTGCTTCGTACGCCACATCAGCTCCGTGGCCCTCGGCCCCCACTCCAGCTCCAGGAACGGCGCGATGTTGCGGCCGGTGGCGTGCTCGGCCTTGAGGGAGCCGTCGAAGCGCTCGACGGTCAGCTTGCAGAAGTCGTCCATGAAGGCGGCATAGCGGTCGACGTCGTCCGGATCGGCCGCGTCGAAGGCCAGCAGGAAGTGCAGGTTGCCGTGCGCCGCGTGCCCGGCGACGGCGGCGTCGAAACCGTGCTGCGCCTGGAGGGCGAGCAGCGCCTCGCAGGCCTCGGCCAGCCGCGACGGCGGCACCGCGAAGTCCTCGGTGATCAGCGTCGTCCCGGGCGGGCGGTCGCCGCCGGCCGCGGCGACGAACGCCTTGCGCGCCTTCCAGTAGCCGCCGATGGTCTTGGCGTCCCGGGTGAACTCGTTGCTCACCGACGCCACGGGTGCCACCAGCTCCACATCGGCCAGCACGCGCGCCGCCGCCCCTTCGTACGCCTCTAGGGCCGCCGTGTCCGGTGCCCGGAACTCCACCAGCAGGGCGGTCGTCGGGCCGGGCAGCCGGGCCCAGTCGGCCGGGACGCCCTCCACCCGTACCGAGGCCCGGAGCGTATTGCCGTCCATCAGCTCCACGGCGACCGCCCCCGCCTCGGTGAAGCGCGGTACGGCGGCCGCGGCGGCCGGCAGTGAGGGGAAGAAGAGCAGCGCGGTGGACACCGCGCGGTTCAGCGGCAGGGTGTCGAAGACGACCTCGGAGATGAAGCCGAACGTGCCCTGTGAACCCACCATCAGTCCGCGCAGGATCTCGACGGGCGTCGCACCGTCCACGAAGGCGTCCAGCCGGTAGCCGTTGGTGTTCTTCAGCTCGTACTTGGCGCGGATACGGGCGGTCAGCTCCGGGTCGCCCTCGATCTCCGCCTTGAGGGCGAGCAGTTCCTCACAGAGCGCGGGCTCGGCACGCGCGAGGTCCTCGTCGGCGGCCGGATCACCCGTGTCGACGACCGTGCCGGACGGCAGCACGACGGTGAGCGAGGACACCGTTCGGTACGAATTGTGCGCGGTCCCCGCCGTCATACCGGAGGCGTTGTTGGCCACGACCCCGCCGATCGTGCACGCCACGGCGCTGGCCGGGTCGGGGCCCAGCACCCTGCCGTATCGGGCGAGGGTGGCATTGGCCCGGGCGACGGTGGTGCCGGGGCCGATACGGGCGCGGGCGCCGCCGTCCAGGACCTCGATCCCCGCCCAGTGCCGGCGCACGTCCACCAGGATGTCCTCGCCCTGTGCCTGTCCGTTGAGGCTCGTCCCGGCCGCCCGGAACACCACCTCGCGGCCCTTGCCGTGCGCGTACGACAGGATCGCGGAGATGTCGTCGATGTCCTCGGCCACCACGACGATCTGGGGGACGAAGCGGTACGGGCTCGCGTCCGACGCGTACCTGACGAGGTCGGACACCCGCCACAGCACCTTCTCCTGGCCGAAGAGGGCGGTCAGCTCGTCGCGCAGCCGTCCGGGTGAGCCGTGCGCCAGCAGGTCGGGCACCCGGTCGTGGGCCGGAGCGCGCTTGGCGCCCGGGCGGAGGGCGTCGGGATTGGGCTCCAGCAGCGGCATGGCACGGTCCCCTCGACAGGCGTCATGGGCGTCACAGGCGTCACACGGGTCAGGCGTCACGCGGGTCAGGCGTCACGCCGTCACGGGTGCCACAGACGTCCCACGCGTCAGCAGCGGTGCTCCGGCACTCCGTCGACCAGAGCGGACAGCAGGCCGCCGAGCACCTCGCGCTGTTCGGCGGTCAATGGAGCCAGGATGTCCTCTGCGGCGGCCCGGCGCGCGCTGCGCAACTGCCTCAGCGTGTCCCGCCCCGCGCCGGTGAGCTCGATCCGCACCACCCGGCGGTTGGCCGGATCGGGGACGCGGCGGACGCGGCCACTGGCCTCCAGGCCGTCGACCAGGCTGGTCACCGCACGCGGCACGACCTCCAGGCGGGCGGCGATATCGGCCATGCGCGGCGGCCGGTCGTAGTGCGCCACCGTGCGCAGCAGTCGGGACTGGGCCGGGGTGATCGCTATGTCGGCCGACTCCAGCTGCCGCTTCTGGCTGCGGTGGAGCCGCCGGGTCAGCCGCAGGAGCTGCTCGGCCAGCAGGCCGTCGGCGTCGGGGGAGTTCATGGCCGAATGGTATCAGGACTTAGCTCATTGTGAAGGTAGGTAACAATGAGCTAAGCTCTCAAAGGATCGCCGCGCCGGCTCCGTCCGGCGTGCGGGATCCGCCGGCTACGCGGCCCTGTCGCGTAGCCGGGCGTCCCGACCCATCGCCCGCGCCGACAACCGGCCGGCCCTTCGAAGGAGCCCATGCGCATCCACGCAGAGTCCACCTGGACGCCACCGCCTCCCGATCCGGCGCAGCCGCCTGCCGAGATCCGCCGCATCCTGCGGCTCTTCCGTCCGTACCGCGGCCGGCTGGCCGTCGTCGGCCTGCTCGTCGGCGCCTCATCGCTGGTCTCGGTCGCCTCGCCGTTCCTGGTGCGCGAGATCCTCGACACCGCCATCCCGCAGGGCCGCACGGGCCTGCTCACGCTGCTCGCGCTCGGCATGATCCTCACCGCCGTGGTGACCAGCGTCTTCGGCGTGCTGCAGACGTTGGTCTCCACGACGGTCGGCCAGCGTGTCATGCACGACCTGCGCACCGCGGTCTACGCCCAGCTCCAGCGCATGCCGCTGGCCTTCTTCACCCGGACCCGTACCGGTGAGGTGCAGTCCCGCATCGCCAACGACATCGGCGGCATGCAGGCGACCGTCACCTCCACCGCGACGTCCCTCGTGTCGAACCTGACCTCCGTCGTGGCCACCGTCGTCGCCATGCTGGCGCTGGACTGGCGGCTGACCGTCGTCTCCCTGCTCCTGCTGCCGCTGTTCGTGTGGATCAGCCGCCGGGTCGGCCGCGAGCGCAAGAAGATCACCACGCAGCGGCAGAAGCACATGGCCGCGATGGCCGCGACCGTCACCGAGTCGCTCTCCGTCAGCGGCATCCTGCTGGGCCGCACGATGGGCCGCGCTGACTCGCTGACCACGTCCTTCGCCGCCGAGTCCGAGCGGCTCGTCGGCCTGGAAGTGCGCTCCTCGATGGCCGGCCGGTGGCGGATGTCCACCATCGGCATCGTGATGGCCGCCATGCCCGCCCTGATCTACTGGGCGGCCGGGCTGGCGCTCCAGGCGGGCGGGCCCGCCATCTCCATCGGTACGCTCGTCGCCTTCGTCTCGCTCCAGCAGGGCCTGTTCCGCCCGGCCGTGAGCCTGCTGTCGACCGGTGTGGAGATCCAGGCGTCCCTGGCCCTCTTCCAGCGGATCTTCGAATACCTCGACCTGCCGGTCGACATCACCGAGCCCGACGAACCGGTCCGACTGGACAAAATCCGTGGCGAGGTCCGCTTCGAGAACGTCGATTTCCGGTACGACGAGAAGAGCGGCGAGACACTCAGCGGGATTGACATCACCGTGCCGGCGGGCGGCAGTCTGGCCGTCGTCGGCCCCACCGGCTCCGGCAAGTCCACGCTCAGCTATCTCGTACCGAGGCTGTACGACGTCACCGGCGGCCGGGTCACCATCGACGGCGTCGACGTACGGGAGCTGGACTTCGACAGCCTCGCCCGCGCGGTCGGCGTCGTCTCGCAGGAGACCTACCTCTTCCACGCCTCCGTCGCCGACAACCTCCGCTTCGCCCGGCCGGACGCGACCGACGAGGAGATCGAGGCGGCCGCCAGGGCGGCACAGATCCACCACCACATCGCCTCCCTGCCCGATGGGTACGACACGCTGGTGGGCGAACGGGGATACCGCTTCTCCGGTGGCGAGAAGCAGCGCCTCGCCATCGCCCGGACCGTCCTCCGCGACCCGCCTGTCCTCATCCTGGACGAGGCGACCAGCGCCCTCGACACCCGTACGGAACAGGCCGTGCAGCAGGCCATCGACGCCCTGTCCGCCGGCCGCACCACGATCACCATCGCGCACCGGCTCTCCACCATCAGGGACGCCGATGAGATCGTCGTCCTCGACGGCGGCCGAATAGCCGAACGCGGCACCCATGAGGAGCTGCTCGAACGGGACGGCCGCTATGCCGCGCTGGTACGGGGCGACGCCGAGCTGGCGCCCACCGCGCCGTAACACACCCGCGGTGCCAAATGCGCCGCATATCGGATTTGCCGGTTTTGGGATGGGTGGCGGGTTAGCGTGCCCGCATGGTGAACGAGTCTCCGCAGGGCAGTCCCCGGCGCCGGTACCGACAGACCCGCCGCGGCCTGCTGCTTCTGGTCACAGGTCTGGTCGTCGCCGTGGCGGCCGCGGTACTGGTGCCTTTGGTGCTGCTCAAGGAACCCCCGGCACTGCCGCCCCCGGAGAAGCCGAAGATGCTGGTCATCCCGGAGGGATGGCGGGCCGCCCAGGTGTACGACGCGGTCGACCGGGCGCTCAAGGCGCCGCCCGGTACCACCCGGCAGGCGGCCGAGAGCGGCAAGCTCAAACTGCCGGCCGACGCCCAGGGCAACCCCGAGGGGTTCCTCTTCCCCGCCACGTATCCCGTCTACAAGAAGACGACGCCGCGCAGTCTGCTGGACTACATGGTGAGGACCGCCCACGAGCGGTTCGGCGCCGACCGCATCAGCGCGGGCGCCCAGCGCAACGGCGTGACCCTCTACCAGATGGTGACCATCGCCAGCATCGTGCAGGCCGAGGCCGACAGTCCGGAGGACATGGGCAAGGTCGCCCGGGTCGTCCACAACCGGCTCGCCCAGGGCATGGCGCTCCAGATGGACTCGACCCTCAACTACGCGCTGGGCCGTTCCACGATCGACACCTCGCACGCGGACACCAGGATGGAGAGCCCGTACAACACGTACAACCGTCAGGGGCTGCCGCCCACGCCGATCGACAACCCCGGCGAGCAGGCCATGCACGCCGCGATCAACCCGCCGCCCGGCGACTGGCTGTACTTCGTCACCGTGCGGCCCGGCGACACCCGCTTCACCGCCGATTACGCCGAGCACCAGCGCAACGTCCAGGAGTTCAACGAGCAGCGCGCCGGCGCCGTGGACTGACCCACGCGCGGTCGCCGGAAGCGGCGGGCGCGGGTGGCGTGCGAGGCGTCATACGGCCACCGGCTCCCTGTCCAGCAGCCGCCGGATGTCGCGGACCGCGGCCCGCCCCGCGCGGTTCGCGCCGATCGTCGACGCCGACGGCCCGTAGCCCACCAGGTGGACGCGCTCGTCCCGTACCGCGCGCGTGCCCTCCACCCGGATGCCACCGCCCCGCTCGCGCAGTCGCAGCGGCGCCAGATGGTCGATGGCGGCCCGGAAGCCGGTCGCCCACAGGATCACGTCCGCGTCCATGGTCCGGCCCCCGCCCAGCTCTCGGTCCGGCCCCCGGCCCGGGGCGGGATCGCGGTCCCAGGCCACCCCGGTCGGGGTGATCCGGTCGAACATCGGCAGCCGGTCCAGGATCCCGCGCTCCCGGGCCCGCACCACCGCGTCGGTCAGCGGCAGCCCGGTCACGCTGACCACGCTCTGCGGCGGCAGCCCGCGCCGCACCCTGTCCTCCACCAGCGCCACCGCCGCCCGGCCCTGAACCTCCCCGAACGGACCCTCGCGCCACACCGGCTCCCGGCGTGTCACCCACGTGGTCTCCGCCGCGACCTCCGCGATCTCCATCAGGTGCTGGGTGCCGGACGCCCCGCCGCCCACCACGATCACCCGCTGCCCGGCGAACTCCTCGGGCCCCGGGTAGTTCGCCGTGTGCAACTGCCGCCCCCGGAAGGTCTCCTGGCCGGGATAGCGCGGCCAGAACGGCCGGTCCCAGGTGCCGGTGGCGTTGATCAGCGCCCGCGTGGCGTACGTCCCCTCCGAGGACTCCACCAGCAGCCGCCCGCCGTCGCCGCTCCGTACCGCCGCCACGGCGACCGGGCGGTGCACGCGCAGGCCGAAGGCCTCCTCGTACCGCGTGAAGTAGTCGCCGATCACCTCCGACGAGGGGCGGCTGTCGTCGGCGCCGGTCAGCGCCATGCCGGGCAGCGCGTGCATCCCGTGCACCTTGCCGTACGTGAGCGAAGCCCACCGGAACTGCCAGGCGCCGCCCGGCCCCGGGGCGTGGTCCAGGACGACGAAGTCCCGCTCGGGCTCCAGGCCGGCGCGCCGCAGGTGGTACGCGGCCGACAGCCCGGCCTGCCCGGCGCCGATGACCACCACGCTCACGTCTCGCAGCCCGAAATCGTTCACGTTTCTACTAACCAGGGTGGGTGCGCGGATCTTCCCCAGGGGCCACCGGGTGAAGCCGGCGCCGCCTCCGGCCGCCGCTCGGCGACGGAGAGATCGCGGGTAACGCCCCTCCGACAACCACTCCCGTGCGGGCTGATGCCTCGTCACCTCCACGGCCTGCCGTGTGACTCGCGGGCTGCCGCGGCGGGAGCCGGCACGGTGACACCATGGACGGCATGAGCGACGCATTCACCACACGCACGCTGCGCATCACCACCGGCTCCCGGGAGGTCGTCCACGACCTGACCGGCGACTGTGCCTCGTTCCTGCGGGAGGCGGCGGCCGGACGCGACGGCCTGCTGAACGTCTTCACCCCGCACGCGACGACCGGCGTGGCCATCCTGGAGACCGGCGCCGGCAGCGACGACGACCTGCTCGCCGCCCTGCACACGCTGCTCCCGGCCGACGACCGCTGGCAGCACCGCCACGGCAGCCCCGGCCACGGCCGCGACCACGTCCTGCCGGCCCTGGTGCCGCCGCACGCCACGATCCCGGTCATCGGCGGGGAGATGGCCCTCGGCACCTGGCAGTCGGTGTGCGTGGTCGATACCAACAAGGACAATCCCGAACGAACGGTACGGCTGAGCTTCCTCGGCTGATCTCCTCCCGGATTCCTACCGCCGGAACGTCGCGTTCCCGGCCGCGGGTTGTGCGGAGTGGAGCAGGACCGGCCATGCCGTCGCCCCTAGCCTCGCCGGAACAGCACCAACGAGGGGCGGTACCGGTGAACTGGCTCATCCACGACTACCGTGAAAGCGATCTCGCGGCCGTCGTCCATCTGATCGACACCACGGCCGAGCTCGGACAGGAATCGGTGTTCTCGCTCGCCGAGTGCATCGGCGCGCTGACCTCCCGCCAGCCGGCCGTGGTCGCCGTGCACCAGGGCGTACCCATCGGGGCCGCGCTCGCCTGCGTGGCCGGGGAGCGGGCGTGGGTGATGCGCATCGCCATCTCCGCCGCCTGGCGGGGGCGGGGACTGGCGAGCGCGCTGCTGGTGGAGCTGGAGCGGCGGCTCCTCGCCGCCCGGGTGGGGCGGATCGCCTACGTCCTGCCGGAGGAGGAACTGCTCGGCGAGGGCCTGCTCAACGCCGGCTACACCCGGCAGCCCGCCGTCGCCTACTTCGAGAAGGTGGAGCCGCTGCACGGGCCCGCCGCCAGCCTCCTGGAGGACCTGGGTGGACGGTTCCTGCCGGGCGACCTGTGGGGCAAGGTCGCCGGCATGGAGACCGAGAAGGACCTGATCGAGCGGCGGGTCGTCCTGCCGCTCGCCCAGCCGGAACGGGCCGCCCGGCACGGGGTGCGGCCGCCGCGGGCCATCACCCTGTTCGGGCCGCCGGGCACCGGCAAGACCACGTTCGCCCGGGGCATCGCCTCCCGGCTCGGCTGGCCGTTCGTCGAACTGCTGCCCTCACGGCTGGCCGACGAGGGCAATCTCGCGGCGGCGCTGCGCAGCGCGTTCGCCCGCATCTCGGAGCTGGAGCGGGTGCTCGTCTTCATCGACGAGGTGGAGGAGATCGCCCCCGTACGCACCGAGCCCGCGCAGCCCGGCGGGATGCACGGGGTCACCAATGAACTGCTCAAGCTGATACCCCGCTTCCGCGAGGGCGACGAGCGGCTGTTGGTGTGCGCCACCAACTCCATCCGCTCGCTCGATCCCGCGTTCCTGCGCCCCGGCAGGTTCGACTACCTGATCCCGATCGGTACGCCGGACAAGGCGGCGCGGGCGGCGATCTGGTCCCGCTACACCGACGGCCGGTCCGACGTGGACGTGTCCGTGCTGGTCGCGGCCAGCGAGCTGTTCACCCCCGCCGACATCGAGCACGCCGCCCGGATCGCGGCCCAGGCGGCCTTCGAGCGGGACCTCGGTGACCAGGACCAGGTGCGGGCACCGGGCGCGAGCACGGACGACTACCTCGCGGCCATCGCCCAGTGCCGGCCGACCGTGACACCGGCGATGATCGACCAGTTTGGCGCGGACATCACCGCCCACGCACGGTTCTGAGGACGAGAGGTGGAGGACTCGAGGACTGGAGACTGGAGGACTACTGCACACGCTGGTAGCTCGCGCCGTCCTTGGTGCGGGTCAGCAGGCCCGCGACCACCAGGTAGCGGCGCAGCGCGGAACAGTCCTCGTGCACGGTGCGCAGCGCCTCGTTGACCTCGGGCTCCGTGTAGGACCGGCCCCGCTCGAACAGCGTCTCGGCGAGATGGACCAGCAGTTGCTCGCGGCGGGCCGGCTTGCGCGGGATGGCCGTCAGCCGCCCATGGGAGAAGAGGGCGGCCACACCACGCGAACCGCTCGGTACGTTGTCGGACATGGCGAGCAGCCTCGCGCGCGGCGCTTGAGCGGGGCAATCGGTTTTCGAGGGGCTGACGGCGGCCCGAGGGGCTAACGGCGGGCCGCCATCACGAAGTCGTACGCCGCCCGTGCTGTGAACTCCGCCTGCCCACCGCGCAGGAGCAGCAGCCCCGCGCCGCCGAACGCCGGGTCGTCGACCGTCTCCGGTACGTACGGCACGGCGATGCACCGCATCCGCGCGGCCGTGGCCGCCGCCGCGCCGGGCGGGGCGTCCTCCAGCACGACGCAGCGCGCCGGCTCCACCCCGAGCCGGCGCGCCGCCTCCAGGAACACGTCCGGCGCCGGCTTGCCCCGCTCGACGTCCTCGGCCGACACCAGGGTGGTGAGGTAGGCGTCCAGCCCCGTCCCGCCGAGGACCGCCTCGATCGCCGCCCGCGACGAACCGGACGCGACGGCCATCGGCACGCCCTCCGCGTGCAACCGCTCCACCAGCGTCCGCATCTCGGGGAACACCTCGGTCGCCGCCCGCGCCAGCTCCAGGTAGTGCCGGTTCTTGCCGGCGAGCAGTTCCTCGATCGGCGCGTCGATCCCGTACTCCTCCTTGAGGATCTCCAGCGTCTCGCGCGTTCCGATGCCGATGAAGTCGGTGTGGCGCTCCCAAGTGAAGTCCGTGACGCCGTAGCGCTCCAGGAGCCGGCGGCCCGCCTCGTAGTAGTTCGGCTCGCTGTCGACCAGCGTGCCGTCGAGATCGAAGATGACCGCGGTGCGGGTGCGGGAGGTGCTCATGGCCCCCAGCATGCCAAGCCGCCGCTCACCTCTGTCCGGTCTGTCCCGTCTGCCCGGAGGCGGAGACGGAGGTAGAGACGGGGGTAGAGACGGAGGCGGAGGTGGAGGAGGCCCGGCCCACCGATTCCACCAGCGGCAGCAGCCGGTGCGGCACCCGCTCGCGCAACGCCATCTCCGTACGCGTACGCACCACCCCCGGCAGCTGGATCAGCCGCTGGATGACGTCCTCCAGATGCCCGTTGTCCCGCGCCACGACCCGGGTGAGCAGATCCCCGCCGCCGGTGATCGAGAACGCCTCGATGATCTCGGGGATGGCGGCGAGCGCGTCGCCCACCTCGTCCAGATGCCCCTGCGTGACCTCGATGTGAACGAACGCGAGCACCGGATGCCCGAGCGCGGCGGGGGAGAGGACCGGGCCCGAGCCGGTGATCACACCGTCCCGCTCCAGCCGGTCCAGCCGCGCCTGCAGGGTGCCGCGCGCGATGCCGAGGGTCCGCGCGTACTCGCGCACGCTGGTACGCGGCTGCTCCAGCAGCAGCCGGAGGATGCGGGTGTCGAGCTCGTCCACCGCCATGGCCCCTCGGCCCCCTTCTGGCACATCGGTTCTTACGATCACGGTACCAATGGCCCAGCGTCGATCAGCCGGTGACTGCCCTGCTGGCGAGGGGCTGACCCATTGGCCCGCTTGTATCCCCGAGTGTCGGTCGGTCACTGGACCAATGGCCCAGGGCGCAAGGGACGAGTTGAGCCATCGGGCCGAAGAATGCTCTCATGGAGCCGTCGATGGCGCTGCGGATCCCGCGGCGCCTTTTTCATGCCGGAACGTAACGGATGTAGTGGACGTAAAGGGGCGGGAAACTGTGCTGAAGAAGGTGTTCGTGGCTCCGGATCCGGGGCGGCTGCGACTGCGCAGCGCCGCCCGGGCCGTCCTCGGCATCGGCTTGGCGGTGGCCGTGTGCGGCCTCGCCGGACATTCCCTCGTGGCGGCCATCACCGGTGGGCTCGCCGCGCTCCTCGCGCTCTTCACCGTCACCGACGCCACGGTTCGCGGCCAGGCGGTCACCACCGCGCTGCTGCCCGTCGTCGGCTTTCCCGTGCTCGCACTCGCGGCCGTCCTGCACGACCACCCCGTCGCGCGGGACGTGGCCTTCCTCGCCGTGGTGGCCGGCGGGGTCTATGCCCGCCGCTGGGGGCCGCGCGGCCACGCCCTGGGCGTCTTCGCGTTCATGACCTTCTTCGTGACGCAGTTCCTGCGTACGATGCCCGGCCAGCTCCCCGAGCTGTACGCCGCGGTCGCGCTCTCGCTGGTCGCGTCCTCGGCGGTCCGCTTCGGCCTGTGGTGCTACGAGCGGCGCCTCCCCCCGCCCGCCGCGCAACCGCGCGACGAGGGCAGGGGGCTGGCCCGCACCACGACGCGCCAGGCGATCCAGGCGACCGTCGGCGGTGCCGTGGCGCTCGTCATCGGCCAGATGCTCTCCGGGGAGCGGTGGTACTGGGCGGTCGGTGCCACCTGGTGGATCTTCGTCAACACCGCTTCCCGTGGCGAGACCCTGGTCCGCGGATTCCGGCGGGTCCTCGGCACGCTGATCGGTATCGGGGTCGGCGTGGTGGTGCTGGTCCCGCTGGAGGGGGCCGCCGTCCCCACCGCCGTCCTGGTCGCCGCCTGCGTCTTCGGGATCTTCTACACGGCCGCGGTGTCGTACACCTGGATGATGCTGTCCGTGACGCTGATGGCGGGGGCGCTGTACGGGCTCCTGGGCGTACTGGACCCGGGGCTGCTCGCGCTGCGGCTCATGGAGACGGGAATCGGTGCCGTCGGCGCGGTGCTGGCCGTGCTGTTCGTCCTGCCCGTCACCACCCACGCCACCACGGACGCGTGGATCCAGCGTGCCCTGCGCTGCGTGCACGTGTGCACCGCGGAGGCCGCCGCGCGCCTGTCCGGCTCCACGACCGCCGACCCGGCACCCCACGTCGCCGAACTGGAGGCCATCCTCGGTCGCGTCCGGCTGTCCCTGGCCCCGCTGGTGCACCCGCTGAGCCCCCTGCGCGCCCGCAAGGCCCGGGCCCGGCACGTGCTCGCCCTGCTCGACGAGTGCGCCCGCGAGGTGCGCGGCCTGGCCTCCATCGCCGGGGACCCCGAGGCGTCCCACGACGCCCGGCTGGCGGCCGCCTGCTGGCGCGTGGAAGCCGCCGTCGAAGCGCTCACGGCACCGGAGAAGGCTGCGCGGCAGCGCGTGGCTGCGGCTTCGGCGGAGGGGCCGCGGCAGGGCGTGGCCCCCGCTCGGGTGGAGGGGTCCCTTCCGGTGGAGGGGACCGCTGGGGTGGAGGGGTCCGCTCGGGTTGAGGGGTCCACTCCGGTGGAGGGGTCGCAGCCTGCCGTCGCTGTCGCGGTTGCCGTCGCCGAGCCCGCGCTGGCACACCTGCACAGTCTGGAACGGGCACTTGCCGAACTGGCCACGCCGCTGCGCAGCTCCCCGCGAGCGCCGCTGATCGACGCGTGAGCCACCCTGCCGAACCACCCGCCCGCTTGGCCTGGACGCCGTGCGCCGTGACGGTGTCCGAGGCCTGAGTGGGAAAAAGGGCCCGCGCCGGAGGACGTCCGGCGCGGGCCCTTCACTGTGCCCATGGGGTCAGCGGACCGGTGCCCCCTGCGGCTGCGGGACGATGCCCAGCGCCGTCGTGTACTGCGACAGCACCAGCTTGCCGACGGCCGGGTACGCTCCCAGCGGCTCGGCCACCGGGCAGTCCGCGGCCTTGGCGGCGCCGTCCAGCAGCCCTTCGGCCAGCTCCGGGCCGATCAGGTACGGCGCCAGCGCCAGCTGCGTCGAGCCGGAGCCCCGCAGTTGCTCGGCCACCGCCGCCACCGAGCCCTCCTGGTCCAGCCCGGCGGCGATCACCGGCACGGCGAGCCGCGCGGCCAGCAGCATGCCGGTGATCCCGGCCGCCTGCACGGCCTCCTCGCCACCCACCGTGGCCAGCACGATCCCGTCGGCCGCCGTGGCGACCGTGAACAGCCGCGCCCGGTCGGCACGCGCCAGCCCCGCCTCGGACAGGCGCACGTGCAGCGCCTCCGCGAGCAGCGGGTGGGGGCCCAGGACGTCGGTCAGCTCGGCGGACGCGCCGCTGTCCGCGATGGCCTCCTGTATACGGCCCATCAGGGCGTTGTCCGGGCCCGCCAGGAGCGGCACCACGACGGCGGCCGGGCCCTGCGGCTCGGCGACCTCACGGCCGGCGGCCTTGGCGAACTCGTACCGCTCCACGCGCAGCGCGGCGGCCTGCCTCAGGACGCCCGCGAGCGTGGGGTACTCGGTGTCGTCGCCGTCCAGGAAACCGATCGCGGCCTCCAGGCCGGGCAGCTCGGAACGGGCGATGCTCACGACCTCTTCCGCCTGGCTGCGCACAGCGGCGGAAGGGGCGCCGGGAACGGCGAGAACGAGCGCGGGCGCGCCCTCGGGCGCCGCCACGGGTTCGGGGCGACGGTGCCGCCCTGACTGGCGGGGTCGCGGCATTCGTACAGGCAGGCCGGAAGCGGGCCCAGTGGGGGAGCTCATGGCGCCGCATGCTACTGGCTTTACCTGCTCCGACGCTTGGGGAGGGGGCAGTCGGGCGCCCTCTGTCCGGCTATGTCCGATCGGTCGGTTACAGGGGTGTTGTGTCCAGCATGCCCGGCTGGCGAGGCAGCCGGAGCGTGTCCGTGGCCAGCGCCGCGGCGACGGCCACCGCGCCGGAGAGCGGATCGCCCGCGGCGGACACCGGCCGCGCGTACGGCAGTTGCTCCGCGAGCTCCGCCCGCAGCGGTACGAGGAGGGGGTCACCCATCGCGAACAGGCCGCCGGTCAGGGCGACTTCGCGGTCGTCGCCGGGCGGGCAGACGGCGGCCGCCGCCTCCGCGATGTGGCCTGCCGCCCGCGCGAGGATGCCGGCCGACACCGGGTCGTCGGCGGCGCACCGGGCCACCTCGGGCGCGAACGAGGCGAGCACGGCGGGCCGGTCGGCGCGTGGGTAGAGCAGCCCCGGCAGCGTGGCCGGGGGCCCGAACACCGCCTCGACGCGCGCCAGGAGTGCGGCCGAGCCGCCGCGCCGCCCGTCGTACGCGCGCATGGCCGCCTCCAGCCCGGCCCGGCCGATCCAGGCTCCGCCGCCGCAGTCGCCCAGCAGATGCCCCCAGCCGTCCGCGCGGCGCCAGGTGGACAGGTCCGTGCCGAGCGCGATCATGCCGGTGCCGGCGGCGACCACCGCCCCGGGCCGCTGCCCGAGCGCCCCGGCGTACGCCGTGACCGCGTCGGCGGCCAGCGCCAGGCGGTCCACGCCCAGCGAACGCCGCAGCGCCTCCGGCAGGCGGGCGCGCAGTTCGTCCCCGAGCGTGGCCATCCCCGCGGCCCCCACCGCCACCGCGGCGAGCCCGCCGGCTCCGGCACGCCCGAGCAGCCCCTCGGCGGCGGGCACCAGCCGCTCCAGCAGCTGCCCGGCGTCGATCCCGCCCGCCCCGGTGCGCACCGGCTCACCGAACGCCACGCTCTGGACCACCTCGGCGGCTACCCCGGGCGCCACGGCGGCGAGCGCCACCCGCAGTCCGGACCCACCGGAGTCGACGCCCAGCACCCACGTACCACCGCCCGGGCAACTGTGCGGCGAAGACCGGCGCGAACCCATGGACCGACTCCAGGACGAAGAGCGAAGGAAGAAACGAGGGAAGGAATGGGGGTGGGAGCAGCGACGGCGGGAGCCTATCCCGAGATCCGCGCGAGCGGGCCGGCCGGTTCGGCGGCGCACCGCTCCGCCGGTAGAGTGACGCGCCGTGGCAGCACTACCTTTGAACGAACTCGTCGAGCCCGGATGGGCGGAGGCACTGCGTCCCGTGGCCGGGCGCATCGCCGCGATGGGTGATTTCCTCCGTGCCGAGATCGCGGCAGGCCGTACCTACCTGCCCGCCGGACCGCACGTTCTGCGCGCCTTCCAGCAGCCCTTCGACGACGTACGCGTCCTGATAGTCGGTCAGGACCCATACCCCACCCCGGGAATGGCCATCGGGCACAGTTTCGCCGTCTCGCCCGACGTGCGTCAGCTCCCCGGCAGCCTGGAGAACATCTTCCGCGAGCTGCAGACGGACCTCGGGCTTCCGCGGCCCTCCAACGGCGACCTGACGCCGTGGACCCAGCAGGGTGTGCTGCTGCTCAACAGGGCGCTCACCACGGCGCCCCGCAAGCCCGGGGCCCACCGTGGCAAGGGGTGGGAGGAAGTGACCGAGCAGGCCATCCGCGCCCTGGTCGCGCGGGGCAAGCCGATGGTGTCCGTGCTGTGGGGACGGGACGCCCGCAACCTGCGGCCGTTCCTCGGCGACCTGCCGGCGATCGAGTCGGCGCACCCGTCGCCCATGTCGGCGGACCGGGGCTTCTTCGGTTCACGCCCGTTCAGCCGCACCAATGACCTGCTCGTCCGCCTGGGTGCCCAGCCGGTGGACTGGCGCCTGCCCTGAGCCGGCCGCCGCTCCCTGGGTACGAGCGGGTAACCGGGCCAAGGAGCGGTCGGCCGCCCGCCCGCTCCTGACGGACGCCCGCGCGACAGCAGGTCGGTTCAGCCGATCACCGCCGCCCGTACGCACAGCACATCCGGCAGGTGCGAGGCGAGCAGGTGCCAGCTGTCGCCGTCGTCGGCGCTCGCGTACACCTCGCCGTTGCGGTTGCCGAAGTAGACACCGGCCGGATCCGCGTCGTCCGTGCACATCGCGTCACGCAGCACCGTGCCGTAGTGGTCTTCCTGCGGCAGGCCCGCCGACAGGGCTTCCCAGCCGCCGCCCGCGTCACTCGTGCGGTAGACACGGCAACGCCGCTCCGCCGGCACCCGGTCGGAGTCCGCCGTGATGGGGAAGACGTACGCCACGTCCGCCCGGTGCGGGTGCGCGGCCGTCGCGAAGCCGAAGTCGGAGGGCAGTCCCGCGCCGATGTCGGTCCATGTGACGCCCGCGTCGTCGCTCCGGTACACGCCCCAGTGGTTCTGCAGGTACAGCCGGTCCGGATCGCCCGCGTCCTGCGCGATCTTGTGCACGCACTGCCCGAAGACCGGGTTGGGGTCCGGCAGGAACACCGCCGACACCCCGTGGTTGGACGGCGACCAGCTCGCGCCGCCGTCCTGGGACCGGAACACCCCGGCCGTCGACACCGCGACGGTCACGGCGTCCGGGTCCCTCGGGTCGGTGACGACCGTGTGCAGCCCCTCGCCGCCGCCGCCCGGCATCCACTGCGACCGGGTCGGATGCTCCCAGAGCGGCCGGACCAGCTCGAAGGTCTCGCCGCCGTCCTCGGACCGGAACAGCGCGGCGGGCTCGGTGCCCGCGTACACCACGCCCGGCGCCGCCGGGCCGGCCGGATGCAGCTGCCACACCCGCTCCAGCGAAGCCCCGGTGTCCTTGGGGAACTTGACGGCCGGCCGCACCGGCTCCGTCCACGTCGCGCCGAGGTCGTCGGAGTGGAACACCGAAGGGCCCCAGTGCGAACTGTCCCCGCCGACCAGCAGCCGGGGTGTGGTCCGGCGCATGTCGATGCCGATCGAATACACGGCCTGCGCGTTGAACTGCGGGCCGTCGAACTCCCATCTGCCGCCGCGCCTGCGGCCGATGAACAGTCCTTTGCGTGTGCCTACGGTCAGTAGTACGTCGGTCATGCCGACACCCTCCAGGACGCCGTTGTCGCGGATACGGGCCAGTCTGCACCCACCCACTGACAGTGGCCGCCGGAGGCGCGTCCTCCCAGGTCACACCGCATGTTCCGGCCCGGCCGCGCCCCACGCCCGCGGCCGGACCGGAAAGGTTTTCAGACCGAGCGGTGGTACTGGTCGGGGACGTGCACGTCGCCGCCGAGCTCGCGCGCCGCGTGCCGGGCCCACGAGGGGTTGCGCAGCAGCTCACGGCCCAGGAGCACCGCGTCCGCCTCTCCGTTGGCGACGATCTTCTCGGCCTGCCCGGCCTCGGTGATCAGCCCGACGGCGGCGACCGGAAGGCCGGTCTCCGCCTTCACCCGCGCGGCGAACGGCACCTGGTAGCCCGGCCCGACGGGGATACGGACGCGCGGCGCGTTGCCGCCGCTCGACACATCGAGCAGGTCGACCCCGTGCTCCTTGAGCAGCGCGGCGAAGCGGACCGTGTCGTCCGCCGTCCAGCCGGCCTCCTCCTCCAGCCAGTCGGTGGCCGAGATCCGGAAGAACAGCGGCAGTTCCCCGGGCCACACCTCCCGCACCGCGTCGACCACCTCCAGAGCGAAGCGCGTACGGTTCTCGAAGGAGCCGCCGTACGCGTCGGTACGGTGATTGCTGTACGGGGAGAGGAACTCGCCGATCAGGTAACCATGCGCGCCGTGGATCTCGACGACCTCGAAGCCCGCGTCCAGCGCGCGGCGCGCGGCGTCGGCGAACCGCGCGGTGACGGCCCTGATCTCCTCGGTGCTCAGCTCGGCGGGCACCGGGTGGCCCTCGTCGAACGGCAGCGCGCTGGGGGCGACCGGCTGCCAGCCGTGCGCGTCGGCGCCGACCGGGGCGCCGCCCTTCCACGGCCGGTCGGTGGACGCCTTGCGGCCGGCGTGGGCGATCTGCACGCCCGGGACGGTGCCCTGGCCCTTGAGGAAGCCGGTGATCCTGCGCAGCGCCTCGACCTGCGTGTCGTTCCAGATGCCGAGGTCATAGGGGCTGATGCGGCCCTCGGCGGACACGGCCGTCGCCTCCAGCAGGATCAGCCCGGTGCCACCGGCGGCGCGGGCGGCGTAGTGCGCGAAGTGCCAGTCGTTCGCCACCCCCGCGGTCGGGCCGAACGCCTCCGCGCTGTACTGGCACATCGGTGCCATCCAGACGCGGTTGGGGATGGTCAGCGACCGCAGGGTGCGGGGCTCGAACAGTGCGCTCACGACGGACTCCATTCGGGGCGGGCCTCGGGTACGCCTCGTACGATACCCATCGTAGTACGTCGTCTGTCAAACTACGACGGGCCTCGTACCACTCGTACAATGGAGGTCCCCGATGAAGTGGAGCCGCCGTGACCACCGCGACCAGCCCGCGCGACCTCGCTCACCCCGCGCGCGACCAGATCCGCCTGGAGACGGTGCTTCACGCTCTCTCCGACCCGATGAGGCTGCGCGTCGTACGTGAACTGGCGGCGGCGGACGGTGAGGTGGCCTGCTCGTACATCGAGTTGCCGGTCACCAAGTCCACCACCACGCACCACTTCCGGGTGCTGCGCGAGAGCGGTGTCATCCGGCAGGCGTACCGGGGCACGGCCAAGATGAACGGCCTGCGGCGCGACGATCTGGACGCGCTCTTCCCCGGCCTGCTGGACACGGTCCTCTCCGCCGCCGACGCCCAAGCGGCCCGCCAGGGCACCGCGTAGTCCCGGTGTCACCGCCCGCGGGCGCGGCCGCCCCCCCCGCGCGTGACGGGGCCGGCGCGGGCGTGGCCGACCCCGGTCCGTCCACCCGTCCCGTGAAGTCTGGCCGGCCGGGCGCGGCCGCTCCCGGCCGGCGTCAGGTCTGGCCCGCTGCCTTCAGCAGGCCCGGCCAGTCGGGGATCTTCACCGAGCCCCGCCCCAGCCTGCGGCCCAGGGCCGCCTCCGCCCGCTCGATCGCCAGCCAGCCGGGCCACTCCACCGGCCGGTGCCCCCAGGCGCGCAGCGCCGCGAGGGGGTCGTCGGCCACCGCCCGGCGCGCCAGCGCGGGGGCGTCCTCCAGCAGCGAGCCGGCCGTCTCCTTGGCGCACGGCCGGTTCGTGCCGATCACGCCGGTCGGGCCGCGCTTGATCCACCCCGCGACGTACTCACCCGGCGACGGCACCCCCTCCCGCAGCACCCGCCCCGCCGCGTGCGGCACCGTCCCGCGCGCCGCGTCGAAGGGCAGCCCGGGCAGTGGTACGCCGCGGTAGCCGACCGCTCGCAGCACCAGCTGGGCCTCGACGTCCTCGTACGTTCCCGTCCCCCGGACACCGCCCGCGCCGTCCGGAACCGTCCGCTCGAAACGTACCCCCGCCACCCGGCCGCCCTCGCCGAGCACCTCCACCGGCCGCAGGAAGAACCGCACCCGGATGGTCCGTTCGCGGGCCTCCCGGGTGGCCTCCGCCATCTCGCCGGCCCAGCCGCGGATCACCTCCACGTTGCGCCGGTTGACCGCCGGAAGCCCGGCCGGGTCCGCGAACGCCGGGTCGAGCGCGAGGTCGGCGGGTTCCACCGCGACCTCCGCCCCGGGCAGCGATCCGAGCTCCCGCAGCTCCTTGGTGGTGAACTTAGCCTGCGACGGGCCCCGCCGGCCCACCATGTGCACCTCACGCACGCGGCTCGCGGCCAGCGCGCCCAGCGCCCCCTCCGGTACGTCCGTGGGGTGCAGCTCCTGCGGACCGCGCGCCAGGATCCGCGCGACGTCCACGGCCACATTGCCCACGCCGATCACCACGGCCGACCGGGCGCCCAGCACGAAGGCCCTGTCGGCGGCGTCGGGGTGGGCGCTGTACCAGGAGACGAATTCGGTGGCGGAGCAACTCCCGGGCAGGTCCTCGCCCGGCACGCCGAGCCGGCGGTCCCGTGCCGCGCCGACGCAGTACACGACCGCGTGGTACAGCTCCAGCAGCCGCCCGGGCGTCAGCCCGCGCGCACCGACCTCGACATTGCCGACGAACCCGACCCGTTCGTGCTCCAGGACGGTACGCAGGTTGCTCTGCAGGGACTTGATCTTCTCGTGGTCCGGGGCGACCCCGTACCGTACGAGCCCGTACGGACACGGCAACCGGTCCAGGACATGCACCTGGATGTCCGGCACCACGGTCTGTTCGACCAGGGACTGGGCGGTGTAGACCCCGCTGGGCCCGGAACCGATGACGGCGACACGAAGCACTGCTGCGCTCCTTCCCGCAGGGACTTTCAGGATCCCACCGCCGGGCCGCGTGCGGGAGGTGTGCGCGCGGTCAGCGTCCGTACGCCGGACGGAGCGGCCGTGCGGGCGCAGGCGGCTGCCCGCGAGCCGGTCACATCGAGCGCATGCGGTTGATCTCGGCGGTCTGCTGCGCGATCACGTCGTTCGCCATCTCCTCCACCTGGACGTTGTTGCCCTGCGACAGCACCTCCGTGGCCATGCTCACCGCGCCCTCGTGGTGGACGATCATCAAGGTCAGGAACAGCTGGTCGAAGGCCGCGCCCCGCGCGGCACGCAACTGGGCCAATTGGGTCTTGGTGGCCATACCGGGCATGGTGCCGTGGTCGTGCCCCGTCTGCGCCCTCGGGCCACCGTTGCTTTTCAGCCATCCCCGCATCGCGCCGATTTCCGGCTGCTGCGCCGCGGCTATGCGCGCGGCCAGGGCCTTGACCTGCGCCGATGCCGCCTGCTTGGGGGCGAGCGCGGTCATCTCCAGCGCCTGCCCGTGGTGGACGATCATCATCTGCGTATACATGAAGTCCGCCGCGTTGGGGGTGTCGGGCGGGACCGCCTTGGCGGCCTCCTCCGGCGACAGCGTGCGGGCGGGTTCCCCCGGCTTCCCCGGCGCCACCACCCCCGGACCGCCGCTCCCGGCCGTCGTGCCGGTCGCGCCGTTCGCCTTGGGCTGCGGTTCGTCTCCCGGGCCGGAGGGCGCCGACTCGCACGCCCCCAGAGCGAGTACGACGGCCAGCGTGGCCGCCGCGACCACGGATCTGCTGCGCTTCAACACGGAGACCTCCAGTGGCACTTGGGGTGATGGGGACCGTCCTAGCACGCTTTCCGGCTCGCGTGATCAGAAGATTTCATTACGTCTCTGTTGCCATCTATTGAGATGAGCATGCAAAGGACGATACTGCCGGGGTCCGCGACCCGTTCGACCACGAACGGATACAAGGGAGGACGCAAGTGACCTCGTTGCACACCACACGCGTGCGGCGCAGACGTCTGGGAGTGGCCACCGCCGCAGCCGGACTCCTCGCAACCCTGCTGACGGCCGGACCCGCGGCCGCCACACCCGATCCCGGAGACGCCCCCGCCCCACCGGGCACGGCGTCCTCACAGCAGCGGGCGGAAGCCCGGGCGGCCATCCAGTCCGGCGAGATACCCGGCGTGGACGAGATCGTCCACAGCGACAACATCCGGCACGTCGCCAACGTCCCACGTGACGCCTTCACCAGCATCAACTCCGACCTCGCCTTCCAGGGCAGGTACGCCTTCGCCGGCAACTACGACGGCTTCCGGATCTTCGACATCAGCAACCCCAAGTCGCCGGAGACCGTCGCCCAAGTCCTCTGTCCCGGCTCGCAGAACGACATCTCCGTCTCCGGAAACCTGCTCTTCCTCTCCACCGACTCCTCGCGCAGCGACAACTCCTGCACCAGCACCACGCAGCCCGCGACGGAGAAGTCGTCCTGGGAGGGCATGAAGATCTTCGACATCAGCGACAAGCGGAACCCCAGGTACGTCGCCGCTGTCGAGACCGCCTGCGGCTCCCACACGCACACCCTGGTGCCGGAGCGCAGGAACGTCTACGTGTACGTCTCCTCGTACTCGCCCAACGTGGCCTTCCCCGACTGCCAGCCGCCGCACGACGGCATCTCGGTCATCAAGGTGCCGCGCAACGCCCCGGAGAAGGCCGCGGTCGTCAACTTCCCCGTCCTCTTCCCGGGCGAGGGGCCGGACGGTGGCGGCAACCCGGGCGCGCCCACGAACCCGGGCGTCTCCAAGACCACCGGCTGCCACGACATCACCGTGCTGCCCTCCAAGGACCTGGCAGCCGGAGCCTGCATGGGTGACGGCATCCTGTTCTCCATCGAGGACCCGGAGAACCCGAAGGTCATCGACCGGGTGCAGGACAACGTCAACTTCGCCTTCTGGCACTCCGCGACCTTCAACCAGAAGGCCAACAAGGTCGTCTTCACCGACGAGCTGGGCGGCGGGGGCGGAGCCACCTGCAACGCGACGACCGGCCCCCACCGCGGCGCCGACGGCATCTACGACATCGTCGGCAAGGGCGACAAGCGCGAACTCGTCTTCCGCAGCTACTTCAAGATCGACCGCCACCAGGCCGACACCGAGAACTGCGTCGCCCACAACGGCTCGCTCATCCCGGTCAAGGGCAAGGACCTCATGGTCCAGGCCTGGTACCAGGGCGGCGTCTCCGTATGGGACTTCACCGATTCCCGCAAGCCCAAGGAGATCGCCTACTTCGAGCGCGGCCCGCTCAGCACCGAGAAGCTGGTGGGCGGCGGCTCCTGGTCGGCGTACTACTACAACGGCCACATCTACTCGAACGACATGGTCAAGGGCCTCGACGTCCTGAAACTGGACGACCGTCGCACCGACCCGGCGAAGCGGGTGCGGATGCACGAGCTCAACGTGCAGACGCAGCCGGACTACTTCGACTACTTCGACGACTGACCCGGCTCCATGGCCGTTCCGCCGGGCGTCTTCCCGCCCGGCGGAACGCCGAGCTCCCAGTCCAGCCCGTACCGCTGGAAGAGCTCCGCGCGCAGCCGCGCCCGCGGCATCGGCGCACCCGGCAGCAGCACGGCGAAGACCGCGCCCATCAGCAGTGCCCGCAGCAGCGGATAGTCGGCGTCCACGTCGCGCGTGCCGTACCGGGCCACCGTGTCCCGCAGCAGCGCGGCCAGCCGCTGCTGCTCCGGGCACTGCACGAACCCCTCCGCCTGGAGGATGCCCGCCATGTGCGTACGCATCAGCAGTGGCTGCTCCACCGCCAGTCCCAGGATCGCGTCGATGGCGCGCGCCAGCCGTTCCCGCCCGTCCTCGCTGCGCGGCTCGCGCTCCAGCGCCGCTTCCAGGGTCCGGTGCATCAGGCGGTGCACCGCCGACTGGAGCAGCTGGCGCTTTCCCGGGAAGTAGTACGACACCAGCCCCCGCGCCGAACCGGCCCGGTCCGCGATGTCCGCCAGCGTCGTCGCCTCGTACCCCCGCTCGGCGACCAACTCCACCGTCGCTTGCAGCAGCCGCTCGCGCGAACGCCGCCGCAGCTCTTCATTGACCGATGCGCTGCGCGGCGACATGCTTAACTCCTGCGTTGACTGGCTGAGAGCCAATATACTCAGGGCACGCCGCCGCGACGCCCCTGCGTGGCTGGTCGGCGCGGGTATGCCATCGGGACCGGGCGACGCGGGGGATCGTCCGGTCCGGATGGCCCACCTCGCACACCGGACGGTGAGCAACCCGTTCGGCGTACCATCCGGCGACGTGCTGCCATCCGGTTCCTAGGGTCGAACCACGGTCTCGACGACCGCGAGGAGGCCCTCATGAACCGCCGCACCGCTGTGGCCGGCATTGTTCTCGCCGTCGTGTCGACGGCGCCGCTCTCGGGGATCGCGCAAGCACAGACCGATCTCGACTGCCGCGACTTCGCTTTCCAGGAAGACGCCCAGGCCGAGTTCACCAGGGACCCCAGCGACCCGCACCGCCTGGACGAGGACCAGGGTCCGGACGACGGCATCGCCTGCGAGGCTCTTCCCAGGCGGGGGAGTGTCACTCCCTCTCCCGGGCGGGTCATCGCCTCCCCGCCCGTGACCGCGTCCCCTGCCGCCATGCCCGCCCGGGGCGTACGAGGCGGAAGCGGCGGCGGGTCCGGCCCGACCGACCTGGAGACGGGCGTCGGCCTGGCCTTGGCAGCCGGTGCCACGGCGGCGGCCGGGGTCATCGGCTACAGCGTCGCGCGGCGCCGCGCCCGCGGCTGACGCGTCCACCGCCGGCGGGCCCGCATCCCCGCGGGGCCCGCCGCTCCGGGGGCCCGCCGTTCCTCGGGCCCGCCCGACCTCAACGCGGCGTGGGAGCGGGGCGTGAGACCGTCCGTTCGTACGTCAGGACGGCGACGGCCACGCAGCACGCGCCCAGCAGCCAGCCGGCGACGACGTCCGAGGGCCAGTGCACGCCCAGGTACATCCGGGTCAGGCCCACGCCGATGACCGATACGGCGCCGACGACCAGGGTGGTCAGCCGCACGCGCCGGCTGGCGCCGAGCAGGGCCAGCAGCCACAGCACCAGCCCGCAGGTGACCGCCGCCGTCATCGCGTGGCCCGACGGGAAGGCCGCGTAGTGCGCGGAGTCCACCGGGTCCGTGAACCGTGGCCGGTCGCGTCCCACCGCGGCCTTCAGCAGCTGCTGGAGCGCCGTACCGAACGCGCTCACCGCCGCCGTCCACACCGCGAGCAGCCGCCTCCCGCGCCGCCACAGCCACAGCACCACCACCACGATCAGGGCGCGCATGGTCCATGGATCCCACACCCAGTCGCTGAGCACCCGGTTGGTGTGGGTGAGCGCCGGACTGGCCACGGCCGAGTCGTGCAGTCCGTCCGCCACTGCCCGGTCGAACGAGACGAGTGGGCCCCACTCGGCGGTGACCAGCACCAGCAGGACGCCCGAGAGGGCGCCGGACCACAGGGCGACGGCGGAGGCGGTGGCGGTGGCGGTGGCGGGGGGAGTAGTACGTGTGGGGGAGCGCATGGGACGATCCTCCCCGACGCGCGGCCGGCTATCCCAGCGCGCTCAGTCCGGGGACGAACGCCACCAGCAGCGGCACCGCCGGTACCAGCGCCGCGGCCGCCGTCAGGCGCAGCCGCCGGCCGGCCGTGAGCCGGGGCGCGGCTGTCAGCAGACGGTTGACCCGGTGCGGCAGCTGGGCGTCCGGGGTGGGGCACGGGCCGAACACCCCGCGGTGCTCGTTCAGTTCCACCAGGGCGAGCGCGATCGTCAGCCGGCCGAACCGCCGCGACGCCACATCGTCCGCGGCCAGCTCCACCAGCCGGTGCATCTCGTCGCGGAACGCCGCGAAGACCGGGATCTGGGGGAACCCGGTCGCCAGCGCCGCCGAGCAGTGCAGCAGCCAGTCGTGCCGCGCCCGTGCGTGCCCCTGCTCATGGGCGAGCACCGCGTCCAGCTGGTGCCCCTTCAGGCGGTGCAACGCGGCCGTGGTGATGACCAGTCGGGGCGCCGGTCCCGGCAGCCACCAGGCATCCGGCCGCTCACCCTCCAGCAGCACCAGCGGGTCCGCACCCGGCCGCTCTCCCGGCAACAGCGGTGCCCGTACGAGGAGTTCGGCCCGCCGCCGGCGGTGCCGCGCGCGGGCCCTGCGCACCTCGCGAGTGAGCATCGCCCCGGTCCACAGGCCGCCGCAGGCCAGCAGCACCGCGAGCACCGCCGACCACGGGCCGAGCGCGCCCAGGGCGTACGCCTCGACCACCGCGCGCGGCGCGGGCGCGAAGACATGCCCCCGTACCGCCTGCCAGGCGGCGGCCGCGCTGAACGTCATGGACAGCCCGAAGCTCAGCAGTACGGCCGCGACGACGCACTGCCACACCCACAGCGCCACCACCGGCTCGCGCTCCGGCCAGTCGGCCCGCGCCAGCAGACGCGGAGCCGCCACGGCGGCCAGGAGGCCGAGCGCGAGCAGCGCGAGGGAGACCAACATGGCATCACCTTATGAGCGGTGCGGTACTCATCGGTATGGCCTCACGCGTCAAGTGACGCACGCCACGGATTCCGCAGCACGGGCGCCGCGCAATCCGTGGCGGTCACACGGCCGGCAGCATCGCCAGCATGGCCAGGCCCATCGACACCCGGCAGGCGAGCGCCAGCTCCGGCCCCGCCGACCAGCCGCCGCCCGCGGGCGCCGCCACGGGCACCAGCCGCACCCCCGCCCGTATGACGTACACCGCGTAGTACGCGATCAGCGCCCCCGTCACCAGCGGCACCCCGCTGTGCGTCCCATGGCCGCCCGCGCCCGCGCCCCCGGCCCCCGACATCGCCACCGCCATGTAGACCATGGCCAGTGACCCGACCAAATGGTGCGGATGGTGACCGCCCCGCCGCGCGCACCACAGGGCGCGCAGCGACGCGACGCCGAACACCACGGCGTACACCGTCCAGCCCCATGACGGCGGCGTGACCACCGCCGCGGGCACCGCCATCGCGGCCATGCCGAAACCCATCACGGCCTCGTCGGCCGCGGCCCCGCGCCCGTCGCCCGCACAGCTCCCCCTCCGCACCAGGCAGGAGGCGCCCGCCATCACGCACAGCGCCACCAGCAGCCAGCCGTTCACCGCGGATCCGTGCACGTCGTACCTCCCCGTTCGACGAGACGGCTCCTGGGACGATGCCCGGACCGGTGGGGGTGCACGCGAGCGCAGGGGCGTACAGGGGAGCGCGAACAGGGCGCGTTACGCTCGGTCGCCGGGAACCAGTACCGAGGGGGAACCATGGACACGGCCGAGCTGACCTACCGCGACGCCACCGAGGCCGACATACCCGCGCTGGTCGCACTGATCGAGTCGGCGTACCGGGGCGAGTCCAGCCGGGCCGGCTGGACCACCGAGGCGGACATCCTCCAGGGGCAGCGCACGGACCCCGATGGCGTCCGCGAGGTCATCGCCTCGTCCGGCTCCCGGCTCCTCGTGGTCGAGCGCGGCGGTGAGGCGGGCGGCGGTGAGCCGATCGCCTGCTGCCAGCTCGAACACCGGGGGGACGCCGCGTACTTCGGCATGTTCGCCGTCCGTCCCGGCCTCCAGGGCGGTGGCGTCGGCCGGCGCGTCCTGGCGGAGGCGGAGCGGTACGTCACCGCCGAGTGGGGCGTGCGCGAGATGCACATGACGGTGATCTCGGTCCGGGACGACCTCATCGCCTGGTACGAGCGGCGCGGCTACCGCCGTACGGGAGTGATGACCCCCTTCCCGTACGGCGACGAGCGCTTCGGCCTGCCCCAGCGCGACGACCTGCGGTTCGAGCTCCTGGTCAAGGAGCTGACCAGGGACTCCTAGGTCGCCGGCTCCTCCGTGTGGAACGCCAGCTCACCGTCCCCCACGCTCACCCGCACCAGCGAGCCCGCCCGCAGACGCCCGTCCAGCAGCAGCATGGACAGCCGGTTGTCCACCTCGCGCTGGATCGTGCGCCGCAGCGGGCGCGCCCCGTACTCGGGCTTGTGCCCGCGCTTCGCGATCCAGTCGACCGCGTCCTCGCCGAACTCGACCGTGATGTCCTGGGCGCGCATCCGGCGCCGGGTCTCCTCCAGCAGCAGGTCGGTGATCCGCCGCAGCTGCTCCTCGTCGAGGCGCCGGAAGAGGACGATCTCGTCGATACGGTTGAGGAACTCGGGGCGGAAGTGCTCACGCAGCGGCCGCAGCGCCCGTTCCCGCGCCGCCTCGTCCGCCGAGCCGGTGTCCGTGGCGCCGAAGCCGACCACGCCGCGGCCGGTGCCGATCGCCTCGGAGCCGAGGTTGCTGGTCATCACGATGACGGTGTTCTTGAAGTCGACCGTGCGGCCCTGCGAGTCGGTGAGCCGGCCGTCGTCCAGCACCTGGAGCAGGATGTTGAAGACGTCCGGGTGGGCCTTCTCCACCTCGTCCAGCAGGAGCAGCGAGTACGGGTGGCGGCGCACCGCCTCCGTGAGCTGCCCGGCCTCCTCGTGGCCCACGTACCCGGGCGGGGCGCCGACCAGCCGGCTGACGGTGTGACGCTCCTGGAACTCGCTCATGTCCAGGCGCACCATCCGCTCCTCGCTGCCGAACAGCGCGTCCGCGAGCGCGCGGGCCAGCTCGGTCTTGCCCACGCCGGTCGGCCCCAGGAACAGGAAGCTGCCGATGGGGCGCCCGGGGTCGGCGAGGCCCGCCCGGGAGCGCAGCACCGCCTGGGAGACGGCCGTGACGGCCTCGTCCTGGCCGATGACGCGCTTGCGCAGGTGATCCTCCAGGCCGAGCAGCCGCTCCTTCTCCTCCTGCGTGAGGCTGCTGACGGGGATACCGGTCTGGCGGCTGACCACCTCCGCGATGTCCTCGGCGGTGACCTCCAGAACCCGGCCGTCCCCGGCCGGCTCCTGGCCGCGCCCCGCCTTGATCCGCTCGGTGATCTCCTGGATGCGGTCGCGCAGTTCGGTCGCCCGCTCGTACTGCTCGGCGGCCACCGCCTGGTCCTTGTCGCGGGCCAGCTGGTCGGCCTGCCGCTCCAGCGCGCGTACGTCGGTGTCGGTGTGCGCGCGCAGCCGCACCCGGGCGCCCGCCTGGTCGATCAGGTCGATGGCCTTGTCGGGCAGGAACCGCTCGGTGAGGTAGCGGTCGGACATCTCGACGGCGGCGAGCAGCGCCTCGTCGGTGTAGCGGACCTGGTGGTGGGCCTCGTAGCGGTCGCGCAGCCCGCGCAGGATCTCCAGCGCGTCCTCCGGGCTGGGCTCGGGCACCAGGATCGGCTGGAAGCGGCGGGCGAGGGCCGCGTCCTTCTCGATGTGGCGCCGGTACTCCTCGACCGTCGTGGCACCGATGACGTGCAGCTCGCCCCGGGCCAGCGCGGGCTTGAGCATGTTGCCCGCGTCCATCGAGCCGCCCTCGGAGCCACCACTGCCCGCGCCGGCGCCGACGACCGTGTGCATCTCGTCGATGAAGACGATCAGCTCGTCGGAGTGGGAGCGGATCTCCTCGATGATGTTGTTGAGCCGCTCCTCGAAGTCGCCCCGGTAGCGGGTGCCGGCGACGACACCCGACAGGTCCAGCGCGACGACCCGGCGGTCGCGCAGCGTGTCCGGTACGTCGTGCTCGGCGATCCGCTGGGCGAGGCCCTCCACGATGGCCGTCTTGCCGACGCCCGCGTCACCGATCAGTACGGGGTTGTTCTTGCCGCGCCGGGACAGCACCTCCACGGTCTGCTCGATCTCGTTCTCGCGGCCGATCACCGGGTCGATACGGCCGGCCTTCGCCATGTCGGTCAGGTCGCGGCCGTACTTGTCGAGGGTCGGCGTGCCGCGCTGCGGCGCCGGCCGCTGATCGGCGTCGCCGACCCAGGGGCCCGGCCCGCTGCGTCCGGCGCCCCCGGAAACGGCGCCGGGGTCGAACTTGGCCGCGTTGAGGATGCGCCCGGCCGCGGAGTCAGGGTTGGCGGCGAGCGCCGCGAGCACATGCTCGGGGCCGATGTAGGAGGCGCCGGTGTGGCGCGCCAGGTCGTGGGCGTCGAGCAGGGCGCGCTTGACCGCGGGCGTGACGGCGATCCGGGACTGCGGCGGGCCCTCGCCGGCCGTCCGGTCGATCTCCTCGGCGAGCGCGTCGGGGTCGGCGCCCGCGCGGGCGATCAGCTCCCGGGTGGGCTCGGTGGCGAGGGCGGCCCGCAGCAGGTGTTCGGTCTCCAGGTCGGTGCTGCCGTGTTCGGCCGCGTACGAGGCCGCGTCGCCGACCATCCGCCGGGCCGGCTCGCTCATCAGCCGCCCTATGTCGATGTACCGGGGGACGGGCCGGCCGCCGGGCGCCCCGGCCCCGCCGCCGGGCGATCCCGCCCCGCTGCCGAAGAAGCGGGACAGAAACTCGCTGAACGGGTCGGAGCCGTAACCCTCCGGACCCATGAAACCGCTGCTCATATGCGTCCGTTCCGGTGTCCGGGAATGGCCGGGACACGCTGTACGAGAGACCTGCTGGATCCAGGTCGCGGGTTCCCGAGCGCATTGCGGTTACACCTGTGACGGATGGTGTGACGGACGGAACGGGCCCTGAGCGCGACCGGACCGCCGGAACGGATCGGATCACCGCGGGGTGCTGGCTCGGGGGCCTCAGGCCGTGAAGCGGCCCGTGCGGCGGATCTCCGGGTAGTCGGTGGTCGCGCCGTCCAGTTGCAGGGCGCGCACCAGCCTGAGGTGGTCCGGTGTGTTGACCACCCAGCCGATGATCCGCAGGCCCGCCGCGCGGGCCCGCTCCGTGGTCTCCAGGGTCAGCCGGCGGATGTTCAGCGCCAGCGTGGCGGCGCCCACGGCCGTCGCGCGGGCCACGATGTCGTCGCCCCAGTGGCTGGCGATGAGCACCGTCCGTACGCCGGGCACCAGCCGGGCGATCTCGGCGACCGCCTCGTCGTGGAAGGACGACACCTCCACCCGCCCGGCCAGGTCGCGCCGGAGCATCACCTCGGCCAGGGCGCGGGCGGCCGCCACGTCCTTGATCTCGGCCTGGAGCGGGGAGCGCACGGCGTCCAGGACCTCCTCGAACACCGGGACGCGCTCGCCCAGCCCGGCGTCCAGTTCGCGCAGCTCGGCCAGGGTGTGGTCGGCGATGGCGCCCGTGCCGTCGGTCGTGCGGTCCACCTCGGCGTCGTGCATGACGACGAGGGCGCCGTCCTTGCTCAGGTGCAGGTCCAGTTCGATGGCGTCCATGCCCGCCCGTTCCGCGCGGACGAAGGAGCGCAGGGTGTTCTCCGGTTCCACACCCATGACTCCGCGATGACCGATGGTGAGGAAACTCAAGATCTTCTCGCTTCCGTCGACGGCGGCTCCCGCGCGGCGCCGTGCCCACGCGGCACCGTCGCAGCCTAACGATCCGGGCCGGGTACGGAACCCCCGCCGCGCGCGTGACGCGAGGACAGCAGTGGATGCCGCTGCATCACCCATACCAGACAGGAAAAACAGCGGCGATCACGAGGGTGGGCAGGATAATTTCTTCCGGGCCCACTTGTGGCGGAGATCCGTACATGGATACGGTGCCTTAACGCGAGGTTCTCCCGTGGAGGAAGTGTGATGACGGAAATTCTTGTGCAGGACGTGACCGGCGGAGACGTGTCCGCCGACGCCAGGGTGATCGAGCATCCGGCGTGGCCCGAGCTCAAGAATGCCGTGGAAGAGATCCGCACCTGGCAGTCGGCGGACGGCTCCATCGACTTCGACGCCGAGGGCGCGCCCTCCCGCGGAAACGTCGAGACCACCCTCGACCGGATCGTCGCCGCCGTCGAGCAGCTCTCCCCGCTGCTGCCGCACGACACCGCGTACCACCGCGCCCTCGTCGGTGACCTGCGCAAGTGGGCCGACAGCGCGTTCGCCGTGCCGGACTTCCTCGACTCGCTGCTGGCCTTCCAGCCCGCCGCCAACCGCGTCGACGGCCTCCAGCACCTGGTGCTGTTCCCGATGTACACGCAGAACGGCAACCCGGACCGGAACCTGGAAGCCGTCGTCCTGCGCATGGTGTGGCCGGACTGGCTCGCCGAGCTGGAGGCCACCCGCTACGACAACCCGCTCTTCTGCGGCATCACCTTCGAGGACTTCACCTCCGGCTACGACACCAACTCGGCCGTGCTCTTCCCGGAGACCATCGCCGTGCGCGAGGCCCCGGAGCGCTTCAGCTGGGGCGGGATCTTCTGCGACCGCGAGGCCGCCCGCTTCCGCCGCGTCACCGCGGCCGCCGTGGACGTCCTCGGCCTGGAACTGCCCGACGACATCCGCGAGATGATCGGCGACCAGGAGCGCTGCGAGAAGGCGTTCGTGCTCTGGGACATGGTCCACGACCGCACCCACAGCCACGGCGACCTGCCGTTCGACCCCTTCATGATCAAGCAGCGCCAGCCGTTCTGGATGTACGGCCTGGAGGAGCTGCGCTGCGACCTCACCGCCTTCAAGGAGGCCGTGAAGCTGGAGGCCGAGGGCAACGCGCACGGCCGTGACGTGCAGTACGCGGTGCTGTTCGACCGGATGTTCCGCTTCCCGGTCACCGGCGACCGCAACCGCAACTACGACGGGCTCGGCGGCCAGCTGCTCTTCGCGTACCTCCACAAGCACGACGTGGTGCGCTGGACCGACAACACCCTGAAGATCGACTGGGAGCGGGCCCCGCAGGTCACCAACCAGCTCTGTGCCGAGATCGAGAAGCTGTACCGCGAAGGCATCGACCGCCCCAAGCTGGTCCACTGGTTCGCCGCGTACGACCTGGTCTCCACCTACCTCGCCCCGCACCCGGGTTCCCGCTGGGCCAAGGGCCCCGACGCCCTCGACCTGACGCAACCGCCGCGCAAACTGGTCGACGACGTGCTTCCGGACGAGTTTCCGCTGAGCATGTTCTATGAGGCTCTCTCCAAGAAGCTGAAGAACGTGATCGCCTCGACCAAGGGCATCACCGCACAGGCCGACGAGCTGGCGTCCGCGTGAGCTCTCGTACGGAGGAGACGACGACCATGAACGGCACGGGCAACGGAAACGGCGCTCTCGAAGGCGCTGTCATCGCCGTGGCCGGAGCGGCGGGCCCGGCCGGCCGCTCCGCCCTGCTGCGGCTCGCGGAGGCCGGCGCGACCGTCGTCGCCTCGGACGCGGACCCGGAGCGGCTCGCCGAGGCGGTGGACGCCGCCCGGTACGCGCACGGCGGGGCGACCGTCATCGGCGACACCGTCGACCTGCTCGATCTGGGCGCGGCCCGCGAGTGGGCCGACAAGACCGAGAAGGAGTTCGGCCGGATCGACGGCCTGGTCCACCTCGTCGGCGGCTGGCGCGGCGGCGCCACCTTCCCCGAGACCGACCTGGCCGACTGGACCCTGCTGGAGAAGCTCCTGATCCGCACGGTCCAGCACACCTCGCTGGCCTTCCACGACGGGCTGCTGCGCAGCGACCGCGGCCGCTATGTGCTGATCAGCGCCGCCGGAGCCACCAAGCCGACCGCCGGGAACGCCGCGTACGCCGCCGCGAAGGCGGCCGCCGAGGCGTGGACGCTCGCACTCGCCGACTCCTTCCGCAAGGCCGGGGGCGAGGAGGGGCCCAAGGCCGCGGCCACTATCCTGGTCATCAAGGCCCTGGTGCACGACGCCATGCGCGCCGAGCGGCCGAACGCCAAGTTCGCGGGCTTCACGGACGTCAAGGACCTGGCCGACGCCATCGCCGGCGTCTGGGACAAGCCCGCCCGGGAAGTGAATGGACAGCGCCTGTGGCTGACGCCCAAGCCGTGACCCCCGCCCGTACCGACGCCCGTCGTCACCACGACCCGTCGGTACGCGGTTTCGCCAGCGACAATTACGCCGGTGTGCATCCGGAGGTCCTCGCGGCGATCGCCCTCGCCAACGGCGGCCATCAGGTCTCCTACGGCGAGGACGCGTACACCGAGCACCTCCAGCGGGTCATGCACGGCCACTTCGGGCCCACCGCCGAGACCTTCCCGGTCTTCAACGGCACCGGCGCCAACGTCACCGCGCTCCAGGCGCTCACCGACCGCTGGGGCGCGGTCATCTGCGCCGAGTCCGCGCACATCAACGTGGACGAGGGCGGCGCGCCCGAGCGCATGGCGGGACTGAAGCTGCTGACGGTGCCGACGCCCGACGGCAAGCTCACCCCTGAGCTGATAGACCGTCAGGCGTTCGGCTGGGACGACGAGCACCGGGCCATGCCGCAGGCCGTCTCGATCGCGCAGAACACCGAACTGGGCACCGTCTACACGGTGGACGAGATCCGCGCGATCGTCGACCACGCGCACGGCCTGGGCATGAAGGTCCACCTCGACGGCGCCCGGATAGCCAACGCGGCCGCCTCACTGGACGTACCGATGCGGGCGTTCACCAACGCGGTGGGCGTGGACGTCCTGACGGTCGGCGGAACCAAGAACGGCATGCTGCTCGGGGAGGCCGTGGTCGTCCTCAACCCGGACGCGGCCGGCCACATGAAGCACCTGCGCAAGATGTCGATGCAGCTCGCCTCCAAGATGCGCTTCCTGTCCGTGCAGTTCGAGGCCCTGCTCGCCAAGGACCTGTGGCTGCGCAACGCCCGGCACGCCAACGCGATGGCCCAGCGCCTCGCGGAGGGCGTGCGCGGCGTCGGCGGTGTGGAGATCCTCTACCCGGTCCAGGCCAACGCCGTCTTCGCGCGGCTGCCGCACGAGGTGACCCGGCGGCTCCAGGAGCGTTTCCGCTTCTACTTCTGGAACGAGGCGGCCGGCGATGTGCGGTGGATGTGCTCCTTCGACACCACCGAGGACGACGTCGACAGCTTCGTACAGGCGCTGAAGGAAGAGATGGCCCGCTAGCGCGCCACTGAATCAGATGCGGCCGGCCGGAAGTCCAGGGACTTCCGGCCGGCCGCTGATGTCTCTGTCCTGGCTTGTTCAGCCCGCCTCGCGTACCTGGGCCGCGGTGGGCGCCGTGCCGCCCAGGTGCGCGGGCACCCACCAGGTGTCGGCCATGTCCCTCGGGCGCACGGGATAAGCGCGCTGCGCCGCTTCCAGCAGCTCCTGCACCCGCCCGCGCAGGCGGCGCGTGATCGCGCCCGCGTACTGGTCGGTGGGCGCCTCGACCGGCTGGCCCACCCGGATCGTCACCGGGATGTGGCTGCGCTTGAAGTTGCGCGGGCGCCCCTTGGTCCACAGCCGCTGGGTGCCCCACAGGGCCATCGGGACCAGCGGTACGCCGGCCTCCTGGGCGAGGCGGGCCGCACCCGACTTGAAGCTCTTCAGCGTGAACGACTGGGAGATGGTCGCCTCGGGGAAGACCCCGATGATCTCGCCGGCGCGCAGTGACTCCAGGGCATGGGTGTACGCCGCCTCACCCTGCTCGCGGTCGACCGGGATGTGCTTCATCCCGCGCATCAGCGGACCGGAGACCTTGTGCCGGAACACCGAGTCCTTGGCCATGAAACGCACCAGGCGCTTCTGCGGCAGCGCCGCCAGGCCCGAGAAGATGAAGTCCAGATAACTGATGTGGTTACTGACCAGCACAGCCCCGCCGCTGCGCGGGATGTTCTCCGAACCCTGAGTGTCGATCTTCAGGTCGAGCGCCTTGAACAGCGTGAGAGCGGCGCCGATGACCGGCCGATAGACGAGTTCTGCCATCTGGAGATGACCCTTCTTGTGAGCCTGGGGGACGGTTCTCCCGGCGGAAGTTACGCAGCCGTAGGTATCCGGCATTGGGCCGATCGTGCACCATGTGCGCCGTACAGGCCAGTCCTGACAGCGTCGTACGGCGAGATTCTCGTCACGTCATGGCCGGTCAGCGGCCGTTCATGCGCCCGTTCGGTGGGCTTTTCGCCGGGCGTTCGGCGGGTCGCGCGGGGCGGTCGGCGGGCGGCCGGGAATCGGGCGGGTCCCCCCGGCGCTGTACGGGCTGCCGGGCTGTACGAAGATGACGAAGACAGGAGGCCGAGGTGCGCGGGAGAGTGCTCGGGCGGGCCGAGCTGGGTACGGAGCTGGGGCGGCGGGCGACGCTCGTGCAGTTCTCCAGCGCCTTCTGCCAGCCGTGCCGCGCGACCCGGCGGACCCTGGCCGAGGTGGCGGGGATGGTCGACGGAGTCACCCATGTCGAGATCGACGCCGAGCGGCATCTCGGCCTCGTACGCGAGCTGGACATCGTCAAGACGCCCACCGTGCTGGTACTCGACAGCGAGGGCCGCATCGTCCGCAAGGCGGCGGGGCAGCCCCGCAAGGCCGACGTCATCGTCGCCCTCGGACACGCCATGTGACGTGCCGTGACGCATCTCGCACATCCCGGTACGCGCTTGACTGCGCCCGCCACCGATCGTCAGGCTGACGGCGTGCCTCATCAGGAACTCCTTCTCCATGGGCGGGCCCCTCTCGACCCGGCCCGCGACGCGAGCGCGCGCTGTCCGGGTGTCTGAGCAGCCAAGGACCCCCGCCCCGCGTCCCCCGCAGAAGGACCCTTCCATGACGGTCTCGCCCGACCTCGGTACGTCCGGCCCCGGTACGTCCGGCGTCAGTACGTCCGGCGTCAGTACGTCCGGCCCCGGTACGTCCGGCCCCGGTACCTCCCGCCTCGCCCCGCCCGACCTGTTCCGCTCCGTCTTCCGGCGCCACGCGGCGGGCGTCGCGGTCATCACGGCGCGGGGGGAGCTTCCCGTCGGCTTCACCGCCACCTCGCTGACCTCGGTCGCCGCCGAGCCGCCGCTGATCTCGTTCGGCGTGGGCACCTCCTCCTCGAGCTGGCCGGTCGTCGCGGAGGCCGGGCACGTCGGCGTCCACATCCTCGGTGAGCACCAGCGGGAGCTGGCCGCCACCTTCGCGCGCAGCGGCGCCGACCGCTTCGCGCCCCCGACACGCTGGTACACGGGCCCCGAAGGCGTGCCCGTCCTCGACGGCGTACTGGCCTGGCTGGTGTGCCGGGTCGTCGCCCGCGTCCCGGCCGGTGACCACCGCGTCGTACTGGCGGAGGTCGTCGCCGGGGACCCGGACGGCACGGGCCGCCCGCTGCTGTACCACCAAGGGCGCTTCAACGCTCTGCGCGACTGAGAGATCCCGGTTACTGAGCGTTGCCCAGGTCACAGTTCAAAGCGCTTGCTCAGCGGGAAAGCAATAGGTGTACTGACGAGTAATATTTCGGCAGGGGCGTCCGGCGCCCCGAGCGGAAACCGCCCCATCAGGCGCCTATGCTGCGTGCAACAAGGCAGCCCAGTTATGACGATGCAGTAGGAGAGCCGGCGTGAGCTTGAGGATCGTTGTCTGTGTGAAGTACGTGCCCGACGCCACCGGCGACCGGCACTTCGCCGATGACCTGACCGTCGACCGCGACGACGTCGACGGCCTGCTGTCGGAACTGGACGAGTACGCGGTGGAGCAGGCGCTCCAGATCGCCGAGGAAGCGGACGACGCGGAGATCACCGTGCTCACCGTGGGCCCCGAGGACGCCAAGGACGCGCTGCGCAAGGCGCTGTCCATGGGTGCCGACAAGGCCGTCCACGTCGAGGACGACGACATCCACGGCTCCGACGTCATGGCCACCTCGCTGGTGCTCGCCAAGGCGATCGAGAAGACCGGTTACGACCTGGTCATCTGCGGCATGGCGTCCACCGACGGCACCATGGGCGTGCTCCCGGCGATCCTCGCCGAGCGCCTGGGCGTCCCGCAGGTCACGCTGCTGTCGGAGGTCTCGGTCGAGGACGGCACCGTCAAGGGCCGCCGCGACGGCGACACCGCGTCCGAGCGGCTGGAGGCGTCCCTGCCGGCCGTCGTGTCCGTGACGGACCAGTCGGGCGAGGCCCGCTACCCGTCCTTCAAGGGCATCATGGCCGCCAAGAAGAAGCCGGTGGAGTCCCTGGACCTGGAGGACCTGGAGATCGAGGCCGACGAGGTCGGTCTCGAGGGCTCCTGGACCAGGGTCGACTCGGCGGCGGAGCGCCCGGCCCGCACGGCCGGCACCATCGTCAAGGACGAGGGCGAGGGCGGCAAGCAGCTGGCCGAGTTCCTCGCGAGCCAGAAGTTCATCTGAGGCTCGCCGAGCCACTCACCCGCCCCCTGATTCTCGCATCGCAGGAGATTGAGTCCCATGGCTGAAGTTCTCGTCTACGTCGACCACGTGGACGGTGCCGTCCGCAAGCCCACGCTGGAGCTGCTGACCCTCGCCCGCCGTATCGGCGAGCCCGTCGCCGTCGCCCTCGGCTCCGGCGCCGAGGCCACCGCCGCCACGCTCGCCGAGCACGGCGCGGTCAAGGTCCTGACCGCCGACGCCCCCGAGTTCGCCGAGTACCTCGTCGTACCGAAGGTGGACGCGCTCCAGGCCGCGTACGAGGCGGCGTCCGCCGGCGGCTCCCCGGCCGCCGTGCTCGTCCCCTCCTCCGCCGAGGGCAAGGAGATCGCGGCCCGCCTGGCCGTCCGTATCGGCTCCGGCATCATCACCGACGCCGTCGACCTGGAGGCCGGCGACGAGGGCCCGGTGGCCACGCAGTCCGCGTTCGCCGCCTCCTTCACCACCAAGTCCCGCGTGTCCAAGGGCACCCCGGTCATCACGGTCAAGCCGAACTCGGCCGCCGTGGAGGCCGCCCCGGCCGCCGGCACGGTCGAGCCCCTGACGGTCTCCTTCTCCGAGAAGGCCACCGGCACCAAGGTCGTCTCCCGCACCCCGCGCGAGTCGACCGGCCGCCCCGAGCTGACCGAGGCCGCGATCGTGGTCTCCGGCGGCCGCGGTGTCAACGGCGCCGAGAACTTCCGGATCATCGAGGAGCTCGCCGACTCGCTCGGCGCCGCCGTCGGCGCCTCCCGCGCCGCCGTCGACGCCGGCTGGTACCCGCACACCAACCAGGTCGGCCAGACCGGCAAGTCGGTCTCGCCGCAGCTGTACATCGCGGCGGGCATCTCCGGCGCGATCCAGCACCGCGCGGGCATGCAGACCTCGAAGACCATCGTGGCCATCAACAAGGACGCCGAGGCCCCGATCTTCGACCTGGTCGACTACGGCGTGGTCGGCGACCTCTTCGAGGTCGTCCCGCAGCTGACCGAGCAGGTCAAGGCCCGTAAGGGCTGAGCGAGGGCTGAGCGATCGGCGACTGCCCCGGGGCCGCGCGGTGATCTTCACCGCGCGGCCCCGCGCCGTTCGGGGGACCATTGACGCAGGTCATAGCCACCCATTAACTTCACCATACGGATTACTGATTCCGTGTAGCGGAAACTAGGAAGGTGTGGGAATGGGTCAGCAGGAGAAGGTGGCAACGAGCCTCGCCGGCGCGGTCAGCGAGGGCATCAGCGCCTCCCTCGCCCCGGTGGACGCAGAGCTGGCCCGTCGCTACCCGGGCGACCCCGGCACCCGTCAGCCCGTCCACACCGTCTACGTACCCGGCGACGCCTTCGAGGCCGGCACTATCCGCTCCTGGGGCGACCAGGCGCTGGCCGCGCTCGACGAGCACGCCCCCGACGCCGCCTCCCTCGCCGCCGTCCTCGGCCTGTCCGACGCGCTCGCCGACGACGTCCACGCGCGCGTGCGGGCCAAGCTGGAGCGCGAGCCCATCGAGGACCTCCGCGTCGACTTCGAGGACGGCTACGGCGGAAAGGGCGGGGCCGAGGAAGACGCCGACGCCGCCCGCGCCGCCCGGCTGATCTCCGAGGCGTACGCGCGGGGCACGGCCGCCCCGTACATGGGCATCCGCATGAAGTGCATGGAGGCCGCCGTACGGGACCGGGGCATCCGCACCCTCGACATCTTCCTCACCGGCCTGATGGAGGCCGGCGGCCTGCCCGAGGGCCTCGTGCTCACCCTGCCCAAGGTCACCTATCCGGAGCAGGTCACCGCCATGGTGCGGCTCCTTGAGGAGTTCGAGAAGGCGCGCGGCCTGGAGCCGGGCCGCATCGGCTTCGAGATCCAGATCGAGACCAGCCAGGCCATCCTCGCCTCCGACGGCACCGCCACCGTCGCCCGCATGATCGACGCCGCCGAGGGCCGCGCCACCGGCCTCCACTACGGCACCTTCGACTACAGCGCCTGCCTCGGCGTCTCCGCCGCCTACCAGGCCAGCGACCACCCCGCCGCCGACCACGCCAAGGCGGTCATGCAGGTCGCGGCCGCAGGCACCGGCGTGCGCGTCTCGGACGGCTCCACCAACGTGCTGCCGATCGGCACCACCGAGAAGGTCCACGACGCCTGGCGCCTGCACTACGGCCTCACCCGCCGCGCCCTGGCCCGCGCCTACTACCAGGGCTGGGACATGCACCCCGGCCACCTGCCCACCCGGTACGCCGCCGTCTTCGCCTTCTACCGCGAGGGCTTCGAGCAGGCCGCCGCCCGCCTGGCCGCCTACGCCACCCACGCCGGCGGCGACGTCATGGACGAGCCCGCCACCGCCAAGGCCCTCAGCTCCTACCTGCTGCGCGGCATCGACTGCGGCGCCCTCGACACCGACGAGGTCGCCCGCCTCACCGGGCTGTCCCGGGCCGACCTGGACGGCTTCGCCGCCCCGCGCCGCGGCGACCTGACGGCCACGGCCCAGTAACCGCGCAACCGCCGCCACCCATCGGCACTGTCACAGCTGCCCCGTACTCTGTACGCCGTATCGACTGATGCGACGATGCGACAGAGGAACGGGGCAGCGGTGTCTTCGGGGGAGAACGAACTGATCGCCGGGCGCTACCGGGTGATCCGGCAGCTGGGCCGCGGCGGCATGGGCGTCGTGTGGCGCGCGCTGGACGAGGTACTGGGCCGTGAGGTGGCCGTCAAGGAGCTCCGTACGTACACGGACTCCTCCGGCCCCGAACTGGCCGACCTGCGGCTGCGGATGCAGCGCGAGGCGCGGGCCGCCGCGCGCGTGCGCCACCCCGGGGTCATCTCCGTCCACGACGTCGCCGAGCACGAGGGCCGGCCGGTCATCGTCATGGAGCTCATCGACGGGCCCTCCCTCGACGACGTCCTGGGCGAACGCGGCGTCATGGACCCGCGCGAGGCCGCCGCGATCGGCGCCAAGGTGCTGGAGGCGCTGGACGCCGCTCACCGGGTGGGGGTGCTCCACCGCGACGTCAAGCCCGGCAACGTCCTCCTGGACCGGGGCGGGCGGGTCGTCCTCACGGACTTCGGCATCGCCGCCATGGACGACCCCGGTGACGGCTCCACCACCCACCTCACGCGCAGCGGCGAGCTGGTCGGCTCCCTCGACTACCTGGCCCCCGAGCGGGCGCAGGGACAGGAACCGGGACCCGCGTCCGACATCTGGGCGCTGGGCGCCACGCTGTACGCGGCGGTCGAGGGCGCCTCGCCCTTCCGGCGTACGTCGACGTGGTCGACGCTCACCGCGATCGTCGTCGATCCGCTGCCGGAGCCGCGGCGGGCGGGCGCCCTCGCCCCCGTACTGCGGCAGTTGATGCACAAGGACCCGGCGCGGCGACCGGACGCGGCGACGGCGGCGCGGCTGCTGGAGGCGGTGGCGGCCGGGCAGGAGGCGGCGCCGGCGGGCCCGGCGCCGTACGTACCCACCGAGCGCACAGTGCTGCCGCACCAGCCGCCGGGCTTCGGGTCGGCTCCGGCCGCCCCCGCCCCCGCCGCTCCGGCTCCGGCTGCGGCTGCCTTTGCGGCACCGGCCGCCGCTCCGGCTGCGGCCGCGGCCGCAGCGCGGGCTGGGCGCAAGCGCCGCCCCATGGTGCTGGTCGCGGCGGCGACGGCGGCCGTCCTGCTCGCGGGCGGAGGGGTGACGTACGCCTTCATGGGCGACGACACGTCCGCGACCGGTCAGGAACTGGCGGGCGGGCAGGCCGACCGGAGCGGGACCGCCGCTGCCGGCCGCCCTCTCGACCCGGGCAGCAGCCCCTCGGCGACCGGCGGAACGCCCAGTGCCAAGCCCTCCGGTACGGCGGCGGCGACGTCCCCCACGGCCTCGGTGAAGCCGCACGCCTCCGCCCGGGGAGCGGCAGCGGACGGGGGCACCGACCGCGGCCCGGACGGCGGCCCGGGCGACGCGGGCTCCACGGGAGGCGGATCGGGGTCGGCGGGCTCGGGCACCACCGGCGGCTCCACCACGGGAGGCGGCGGGTCCACCGGCGGCACCACGACGACCGGCGGCGGGGCGGACCCGGCCCCCGCGCCCGCCTGCCACTCCATCGGCGGCGGCAAGTACAACTGCCAGGTCTGGCGCACCGCGAAGTCCTACCGGGCCGACGGCAGCGAGGCCGGCATCCTCAACGCGGGCACCAACTACTTCTACTGCCAGGCCAATCTGGGCCGCCGCGAGACCTCGGGCGAGTGGACCAACGTCTGGTGGGCGAAAACGGACGACGACAGCGGCAACACCAATGTGTACGTCAGCGACGTCTACATCAAGGGCGGCGACAACGACGCACCGGTGCCGGGACTTCCGGTCTGCTGACCGGGGCCGGGGAGCGACGCCCGGCCCGCCGCCCGGCCCGCCCCCGGCCCGCCGCCCGGCCCGCCCCTGGCCCTTCCCGGCCGCCCCCGGCGTGCCGCCCGGCCCGTTCCCGGCGCGGACATCGGCCGGTTGACCTGGCGTCAGGAGGACGGCGGGATCTCGCCCGAGCCGCGCGGAATCAGGACCGTCTTCAGCTCGATGCGCGCGGGGGCGTCGTCGGAGCCGTTCAGGCGCCGGAACAGCCGCTCCGCCGCCGTGCGCCCGAGGGCTGCGGCGTCCTGTGCGATGACCGTGATGCCCAGCAGGTCCGCGAGCTCGATGTCGTCGAAGCCCACCAGGGCCACCGGGCGCTCGCGCGGCGCCAGCTCCCGCACGACCGTCACCGTCACCCGGTTGTTGCCGGCGAAGATCGCCGTCACCGGCTCCGGGCCCGCGAGCATCGCGGCCGTCGCCTCCCGTACCCGCGCCGGATCGGTCGAGCCCAGCGACACCCAGCCGTCGTCCACCGGGAGGCCCGCGTCCTCCATCGCCGCGCGGTAGCCGCGCAGCCGCTCCACGGCGGTGTGGATGCGCGGCTGGTCGCCGATGAACCCGATCCGGCGGTGCCCGTGCGCGATCAGGTGCGCCACGCCCGCGCGGGCGCCGCCGAAGCTGTCGGACAGCACCACGTCCGCGTCGATCCGCCCGGCCGGGCGGTCCACGAAGACCGTCGCGATACCCGCCCTGATCTCCGGCTCCAGGTACCGGTGATCGGTACCGGCCGGGATCACGATCAGCCCGTCGACGCGGCGGGCGCACAGCGCCAGCGCCAGTTCCTGCTCGCGGTCCGGGTCCTCGGCGCTGGAGCCGTTGATCAGCAGTGCGCCGTGGGCCCGGGCGACCTCCTCCACGGCGCGGCTGAGCGGGCCGTAGAACGGGTCGGCGAGGTCTTCGAGGACCAGGCCGATCGAGGCGGTGCGCCCCTTGCGGAGCACCCGCGCGCTGTCGTTGCGGCGGAAGCCGAGCGCCTCGATGGCCTCCTGGACGCGGCGTTCGGTGTCGGGCGTGACGCCCGCCTCGCCGTTCACCACGCGGGAGACGGTCTTGAGCCCGACGCCCGCGCGGGCGGCCACGTCCTTCATGGTGGGCCGGTTTCCGTAGCGGTGGGCGGGGTGGCGGGCGGTTTCGGCCACAGTGCGCTGTCCTGTCGTCGTCGGTGTGCGAGGCTGTGGCGTCGAGCATAGGCCCTGGACAACGTTGTCACCGAGCGGGAGACTGAGCGGGGAAACCGCAGTCTCACGCTCTTACGGGGGATCCGACACCGATGCAATCCCACCTCGTCGCCGCGCTGGACATCGGCGGCACCAAGATCGCCGGCGCGCTGGTGGACGACAGCGGCAGGATTCTCGTACGGGCCCAGCGGCCGACCCCGGCGCGGGAGGACGGCGAGACGGTGATGCGTGCCGTCGAGGCGGTCCTCGCCGAGCTGGCCGCGTCCCCGCTGTGGGCCGGCGCGGGCGCCGTGGGCATCGGCAGCGCGGGTCCGGTGGACGCCTCGGCGGGCACGGTCAGCCCGGTCAACGTGCCCGGCTGGCGCGGCTATCCCCTGGTCGAGCGGGTCCGCCGGGCGACGGGCGGCCTGCCCGTGGAACTGGTCGGCGACGGTGTCGCCATGACGGCCGCCGAACACTGGCAGGGCGCCGCCCGTGGCTACGACAACGCCCTGTGCATGGTGGTCTCCACCGGGGTCGGCGGCGGGCTGGTGCTGGGCGGCCGGCTCCACACCGGCCCGACCGGCAACGCCGGTCACATCGGCCACATCAGCGTCGACCTGGACGGCGACCCGTGCCCGTGCGGTGGGCGCGGCTGCGTCGAGCGGATCGCCAGCGGGCCCAACATCGCCCGCCGCGCCCTGGAGAACGGCTGGCGCCCGGGGCCCGACGGCGACACCACCGCCGCCGCGGTGGCCGCCGCGGCCCGCGCCGGCGACCCGGTGGCCACCGCGTCCTTCGAGCGGGCGGCCCGGGCCCTGGCGGCCGGGATAGCCGCCACGGCGACGCTGGTCGAGATCGACGTCGCGGTGATCGGCGGGGGAGTCGCGGGCGCCGGCGAGGTGCTGTTCGCTCCGCTGCGGCGGTTCATACGCGACTACGCCACGCTGTCGTTCGTCCAGCGCCTCACGGTCGCCCCGGCGCTCACGGGCACGGACGCGGGCCTCCTGGGCGCGGCCGCCGCCGCAACCCCGGCGGCGCGCGGCCGGGCGCCGGTGACCTTCAGCGGCTGACCGCGCCGGGGACGGCCCCTGGCGGCATGCGGGGGAGGGGGCGTGCCTCGTGGTGTGGCGTGCGGGAGGGGCCGATTGGGTGCGCCGCCCCGGCGCGTGAGCGGGCTTTTCACGCCGTCTCTCAGCGTGGAGGGCTTTCACGCCGTCTCAGCGTGCGCCGGCTTCCACGCGCACGCGGCTCTGCGCCACGATCACCAGGAACGCGTCCGAGTCGAGGTCCATCACGACCTCTGCCGCCAGCCCCTCGTCGCGGCGTGCCCGGGCGAACTCCTCCGCGGGCCATGAGCCGCGCGGGCCTCCCGCCGGGAACCTCTCCAACACCGTGCGCTGCATCCCGCACCCCCTGTCCATCCGCCCGCTCCAACGACACTCCGTACGGGAGCGTTACGGCCCCTGCGGGCATCTCTTCGTACAGTGGGACGTTTCCACGGGCCTCTGGAGCGCGGAGAAACCGCAACAGCCCGGCCACAGTTGTGTCCGCGATCAGCCACCCCCTTCCGCACGCGTGTTTCCGTGGCAGGGTGTTGCGGGCAAGCCACTGGGGGCTACGGAGGAGGGGGAACCGTGATCGTCTGGATCAACGGTGCGTTCGGTGCCGGCAAGACCAGTGCCGCGCGCGAACTGATCGATCTGATCCCGAACAGCACCGTGTACGACCCTGAGATCATCGGCGGGGCACTGCGGTACCTGCTGCCGCAGAAGCGGCTCGCCGAGGTGACCGACTACCAGGACCTGCCGATGTGGCGGCGCATGGTCGTGGACGCCGCCGCCGCGATGCTGGCCGAGATCGGCGGGGTGCTGGTGGTGCCGATGTCGCTGCTGCGCCAGGAGTACCGCGACGAGATCTTCGGTGGGCTCGCCTCTCGCCGTATCGCCGTGCATCACGTGGTGCTGACACCGGAGGAAACGATCCTGCGTGGACGTATCGCCCGCCGTGAGGCGTGCGACGACGACCCGAAGGGCCATGAGCGGATCCGGCAGTGGGCGTACGGCCACATCGAGCCGTACCGCGCGGCGCTCGACGGCTGGCTGTCCACCGACGCCTACGCCATCGACAACAGCCGCCTCACGCCGTCCGAGACCGCCCGGGCCATCGCGGAAGCCGTACGGAGCGGGGCGGCGGGCGCGTGCGAGATCGTGCAGACCCCCGAGCCGGCCGGCGAGACGCTCGCCGCCGGGGTCCTGCTCTTCGACGAGCGGGACCGGGTGCTGCTCGTGGACCCGACCTACAAGCCCGGCTGGGAGTTCCCCGGCGGGGTGGTCGAGCCGGGCGAGGCACCGGCCCGCGCGGGGATACGCGAGGTCGCCGAGGAGATAGGGCTCGAACTGCCAGGCGTACCGAGGCTGTTGATCGTGGACTGGGAGCCGCCGCGCCCGCCCGGTTACGGCGGCCTGCGGCTCCTCTTCGACGGCGGTCGGATCAGCGCCGCCGAGGCCGAGCGGGTCCTGCTGCCGGGCGCCGAACTGCGCGGCTGGCGGTTCGTCACCGAGGCGGAGGCGTCCGGGTTGCTGCCCCCGGTGCGCTACGAACGGCTGCGCTGGGCGCTGCGCGCCCGCGAACGCGGCACCGTACTGAACCTGGAAGCCGGCGTCCCGGTCGGCTGACCCCCACGTCCGCCCGCGCGTCCCGCTCGGCTGACCCCACGTCCGCCCGCGCGTCCCGCTCGGCTGACCCCCACGTCCGCCCGCGCGTCCCGCTCGGCTGACCCCACGTCCGCCGCCCGCGCCACCCGGTCGGGCTGACCCCATGTCCGCCCGCGCGCCCCGCTCGGCTGACCCCATGTCCGCCGCCCGCGCCGCCCGGTCGGCTGCGCCCGCGTCTGCTGCCCGCGCGGCGGTCGGCCGGCGGTCGCGTCCAGGGTCGCGTCACGGCGGTGCCCCGGTCGGCGGGCGTTCGACTCGACGGCTGCGGTGGGCTCCCCGCCGACTGACGTGTGCGCCGGGGCCCCGGGCGCCGCGGTGGGCTTGGGGGCCGGGGGCCTACGGCTGCGCGGCGGTGGCGTCACGGGTCGCCGCCGTCCGCAGAACCGCCGCCGCGTCGGTCGTCAGCGGGTCACCGTGTCCGAAACACACCGTCCGCGGCTCCAGCGCGGCCAGTCGGCGCATCGACGCCTTGGCCGCCTCGGGGTCCACATGGAAGACGCCCAGCCCCACCTGCCCCACCGACGCCACCGTGTCGCCCGCGAACAGCACACCGTGGCGCGGCAGATGAACCGCGATCGAGCCGCCCGTGTGGCCGGGCGTGTGCACCACCCGCGCCCCGTCGCCGAACCCCAATTCGTCCCCGTCCGTCACCTCACGGTCCACCCGGGTCGGCGGCGCCACCGGCACGGTGAGGCCGTGCTCGTACAGCGGAACCTCCCAGTCGAGCAGGACGGGCTCGGGCACGGGAGCCTCGCCCCGGACGACCGGCGCGTCCAGGGCGTGCGCCAGCACCTGCGCGCCGTTCCGCGCGGCGAGCTCCCCGGCCGCGCCCACATGGTCGCGGTGGCAGTGGGTCAGCACGATCCGCCGCAGGCCCTCCGGGCGGAGGCCGACACTGCGTATCGCCGCCTCGATCCGCGGTGCCGCGTCCACCCAGCCCGCGTCGATCAGCGTCAGGTCGTCGTCCGCGTCACGCCACAGATACGCCTGGCCGATGGAGAAGCGGAACATGTACAGCTGAGGCGTCACCTCGATGAAGTCCATGCCGCGAACCTACGCAGTACCCCGTACGTCCGCCCCTCCCCTTCGCTCTGCGCGGATCCGCTCTCGGCTCAACCCTGCCGCGAGCGGGCGTAGTTCAGCAGGAACAGCGCCTCCGCGACCGACATGCGCTCCAGCTCCTCGGGCGACACGCTCTCGTTCACCGCGTGGATCTGCGCCTCCGGCTCACTCAGCCCGATCAGCAGGATCTCGGCGTCCGGGTAGAGCGCGGCCAGCGTGTTGCACAGCGGAATGGACCCGCCCATGCCCGCGACCTGCATCTCCTGACCCGGGTACGCCGCCCGCAGCGCCTCGCCCATCGACGTGTACGCCGGGCTCGTGACGTCCGCCATGAAGGGCTGACCCTGCCCCACCTGCTCCACCGTCACCCGCGCGCCCCACGGAGTGTGCGCCTCCAGGTGCGCGGCCAGCAGTTTCGTCGCCTCGGCGGCGTCCTGGCCCGGCGGCACCCGCAGGCTGATCTGGGCGCGCGCGGTGGCCTGCACGGACGGGGTGGCGCCGATCACGGGCGGGCAGTCGATCCCGATGACCGTGACCGCCGGGCGCGCCCACAACCGCTCGGCGACCGTGCCCTCACCGATCAGGCGCACCCCGTCGAGGACCTTGGCGTCCTTGCGGAAGTCCTCCTCCGGGTACTGAAGGCCCCGCCACTCGCCTTCCGCCTCCAGCCCGTCCACGGTCGTCGAACCGTCCTCGTCACGCAGCGAGTCCAGTACGCGGATGAGCGCGGCCAGCGCGTCCGGCGCCGCCCCGCCGAACTGCCCGGAGTGCAGGTTGCCCTCCAGCGTGTCGACCTGGACCCGCAGCATCGTCATGCCGCGCAGCGTCGCCGTGACGGTCGGCAGGCCGACCCGGAAGTTTCCGGCGTCGCCGATCACGATCGCGTCCGCGGCCAGCAGCTCGGGGTGCTCCTCCGCGTACCGCTCCAGACCGCCCGTACCCTGCTCCTCCGAACCCTCGGCGACCACCTTGACGGCGACCGGTATCCCGCCGTTCGCCTTGAGGGCGCGCAGCGCGAGCAGGTGCATGATGACGCCGCCCTTGCAGTCGGCGGCCCCGCGCCCGTACCAGCGGCCGTCCTCGCCCTCGGTCAGCTCGAACGGCGGGGTGTTCCAGCCGGCCAGGTCCAGCGGCGGCTGCACGTCGTAGTGCGCGTACAGCAGCACCGTCGGCGCGCCCTCGGGGCCGGGCAGGAATCCGTACACCGACCGCGAACCGTCCGGGGTCTCGAACACCGAGACGTCCTCGAAGTCCTCCGCGCGCAGCGCGTCCGCCACCCATGCCGCCGCCGCCTCGCACTCGCTCGGCGGGAACTGGGCCGGATCCGCCACCGACTGGAACGCCACCAGCTCCGCGAGCTCGGCCTTGGCGCGGGGTATGAGGGAAGCGACGGTCTCGGCGATCGGCGAGCTCGGCTGGGCGGTCATGGGCACGCTCCTCGTGGGTGCGACGTCAGTATCGGCGTTGCGCGCCGATGCACGGTGTGGTGCACGGGTGGCGCACGGTTTGGTGCACGGCTGGCGCACAGCTTGGTGTGCGCGAACGCGAGTCCGATCCTCCCACAGCGGGTGTGGGCGGCCCGCGCCGTAGGATGCGATGGCGAAACATGGGCCATGGGTCGGGATCAGGAGCAGAAGCACATCGTGAGCAGCGAGAACGCAGACGCCGGTAACGAATACTCCGCGCCGGTGTGGGATGTGGTCGTGGTCGGCGCGGGACCGGCGGGAGCGTCCGCGGCGTACGCGGCGGCCGTCACGGGCCGCCGGGTGCTGCTGCTGGAGAAGGCGGACCTGCCCCGCTACAAGACGTGCGGCGGTGGCATCATCGGCCCCTCGCGCGACGCGCTGCCACCCGGGTTCGAGCTGCCGCTGCGGGACCGGGTGCACGCCGTCACGTTCTCGATGAACGGCCGCTTCCCCCGCACCCGCCGCTCCAAGCGGATGCTGTTCGGCCTGATCAACCGGCCCGAGTTCGACGCGGGCCTGGTGGAGCAGGCACAGAAGGCGGGCGCCGAGCTGCGTACGGGCGTGACCGTGTCGCGGGTCGAACAGCACGGCACGACCGTCCCCGACCGGCGTACGGTCGCGGTCGTGCTGGCCGACGGGGAGATCGTCCTCGCGCGGGCGGTCGTCGGCGCGGACGGCAGCGCCAGCCGCATAGGGGCGCATGTCGGGGTCAAGCTGGACCAGGTCGACCTGGGACTGGAGGCGGAGATCCCGGTTCCGCAGACGGTGGCCGAGGACTGGGCGGGCCGCATCCTCATCGACTGGGGGCCGATGCCCGGAAGTTACGGGTGGGTGTTCCCCAAGGGCGACACGCTCACCGTGGGCGTGATCTCGGCGCGCGGCGAGGGCGCGGCCACCAAGCGGTACCTGGAGGACTTCATCGCCCGGCTCGGGCTCGCCGGGTTCGAGCCCGCCATCTCGTCGGGGCACCTGACCCGGTGCCGCAGCGACGACTCGCCGCTGTCGCGCGGACGGGTCCTGGTGTGCGGGGACGCGGCGGGGCTGCTGGAGCCGTGGACCCGTGAGGGGATCTCGTTCGCGCTGCGGTCCGGGCGGCTGGCGGGGGAGTGGGCGGTACGGATCGCCGAGGCGCACGACGCCGTGGACGCGCGGCGCCAGGCGCTGAACTACGCGTTCGCCATCAAGGCGGGGCTGGGCGTGGAGATGGCGGTCGGGCGGCGGATGCTGGCCCTGTTCGAGAAGCGGCCGGGACTGCTGCACGCCACCATCACCGGCTTCCGGCCGGCCTGGCACGCCTTCGCGGACATCACCCGCGGCGCGACGACCCTGGCCGGTCTGGTACGGAACTCCGCCCTGACCCGCCGCGCCCTGGACGCCCTGGACCGCCGGCGGTAGCGGTTGCCGGCGGCGTGTGCCGCGATCCCGTCAGGGTGATGCGTACCACCGGGTGGCGAGAGGCCCGATGGTCGCCGCTCGGGTTGCTGCGCCTGGGCGCGTACGGCTGGGGGGGGGGGAAGCCTTCCGCTGAAGTTCTGCTGCTCGCGTACGGGCGCAAGCTCCCGGCGGCGCGCGCGGAGAACTGATCAGGCGTCGGCACGCGATCGGGCTCATGCCCCCACAGCGACCGGCCGCCATGCCGGTCCCGGCCGGGCGTGAGACGCCGCCTGATCGCGGATCTCGCCGCCCGCGCCGAGCGGCCCGCCGTCCGGCCTACGCGTCCGGGCTCGTGCGCCCCGGCCCGCTCGGCCGGCCGGTCGTGTTGGCGCCGAACCGCCACAACACCCGTACCACCCGGGTCGTGAAGCCCAGACACGCCGCCGTCGCGGCCGCGATGAGCAGCGCCCGGGCGGCGGGGCCGGACAGGTCGAACACCAGCACGGGGGCGGCGACCAGGCAGAATAGCGCCGCCGCCAGGAACGCGGCGGTCACCAGCGCGTAGCCGATCTCGACGGTGATCGCGTCCCGTTGCGCCTGTGTCCGGTTTCCCATGCGCCGAGTGTCACAAGCCCGTGGCCGGCGGGCAAGGAGATTGCCCGCCGGCCACGCGCCGCGCTTCATGGGATCAGTCCCGTACGCCGACGGGCTCGGCCTTCCTCCCGGCCTCGCCGGCCACGCCGGCCACACCGGCCGACTTGGCGACAATCACCGACTGTGGCGGCGTACGCCGGGCGCGCAGTCCGCTCAGGGTGATCAGGAGCCCCGCGAAGGCGATCACGGTGACCACGACGAGGCCCGGCCGGAAGCCGTCCAGGACGGCCTGCGGCGAACCGCCTTCGGTGCCGCTCGCCGTGATCACGGCGGTCACCACGGCGAGGAAGATGGCGCCGCCCACCTGGATCGAGGTGTTCAGGAGCCCGGACACCATGCCCTGCTCGTCGTCGTCCACGCCGTTGGTGGCCTGGATGTTGAGGGAGGGGAAGGTCAGCGCGCAGGCGGCGCCGAGGAGGAGCATGGAGGGCAGGACGACGGCCGCGTACCGGGGGGTGAGGTCGACCTGGAGGAAGATCGCGTACGAGGCGACGAGGAGGGCGAAACCGGTCGCGATCACACGAGGCGTACCGAACCGGTCCACCACATCGCCGATCTTGGTGGAGGAGAGCGCCACCAGCACACCGGCCGGCAGGAAGGCGAGCGCGGTCTGCAGCGCCGACCAGCCGAGCAGCGACTGCATGTACTGCGTCACGATGAACTGGAAGGCCACGTACGAGCCGAAGAACGTGGCCGCGCCCAGCTGCGCGCGCAGCTGCGAGCCGGAGCGGAGCACGCCGAGCCGGAGCAGCGGGCTCGCGGTGCGCCGCTCGATGGTCACGAAGACGGCGAGCAGGACGGCGGCGGCCAGGAACGACAGCAGCGTACGGGCCGACGCCCAGCCCACCTCGGGTGCCTGGACCACCGTGAACACCAGCAGCAGCATCGCGGCGGTGCCGGTGACGGCGCCCGGCACGTCGTACCCGCCGCGGGTCTTCTCGCGCTCGCTGTGCGGGATCAGCTTCATGCCGACGACCAGCGCCATGAGGGCGATGGGCGCGGGCAGCAGCATGGTCAGGCGCCAGCTCACCTCGGTGAGCAGCCCGGACAGCACCAGGCCCATGGAGAAGCCGGTGGCGGCGCAGGTGGTGTAGATCGACAGGGCCCGGTTGCGCTGCGGGCCCTCCTTGAACGTGGTGGTGATGATCGACAGCCCGGCGGGTGCGGTGAACGCGGCGCTCAGGCCCTTGATGAAGCGGCTCGCGATCAGCAGCGGGCCGGAGTCGACCAGCCCGCCGAGCAGGGAGGCGAGCGCGAAGACGGCCAGGGCGATCAGGAACACGCGGCGGCGGCCGAGGAGGTCGGCGGCGCGGCCGCCGAGCAGCAGCAGACCGCCGTAACCGAGGATGTAGCCGCTGACGATCCACTGCAGCGCGGCGGTGGACAGCCCGAGGTCCGTGGCGATGGACGGGAGGGCGACGCCGACCATCGAGACGTCGAGGGCGTCGAGGAACATCGCGGCGCACAGCACCAGCAGGGTGCCCCACAGGCGCGGGCTCCAGCGGTCGTCCGAGGGGGAAGTCCCGGAGGCGGAGGGGACGTTGAGCGGAGAAGTCATGCGGAGCAGACTACATGCACATGCATTGAATGCAAGTGCATTTAATTCCGATGCAACAAAGAGGGGGTCCCTGCTAACGTGAGGCCATGGCAGTGACGAAGTCCGAGCGGGCACTGGTGCAGCAGTGGCGTGATGTACTCGCGCTGCACGCCCGCACGACGTGCGAACTCGACCGGGCCCTGCATCAGCACGGGCTCGGCGCCAGTGACTTCGAGGTGCTCGACGTGCTCGCCGAGGCATCGGCGGAGGACGGCGGCGCCGCATACCGCGTCCAGGACATCGCCTCCCGGGTCCACCTCAGCCAGAGCGCCCTGTCGCGGCTCGTCGCACGGCTGGAGAAGGAGGGGCTGGTGACGCGGGGCATGTGCAGCGAGGACCGGCGCGGGGTGCGCGTGGCGCTGACGGACGCGGGCCGGGCGCGGCACGCCGAAGTCCGGCCCCTCCAGCGTGCCGTACTGAGCCGGATGCTCACCGAAAGCCCCGGCTCCGCCTCCCGGCGCTAGGACCAGGTGACGGCGGACGTCTCCCGCCACAGCCGCGCCAGGCGCTCGTCCCCGGCGACGGTCACGGCCCCGTACGGAAGCCGGTTCCACAGCGCGAGGTAGAGCCGCCCGGCGGGGCCGCTCAGCTCGCAGTCGGCGGGACCCTCGTCGGTACGTTCCGTGCGCGGCGCCTGATCCGACAGCCGTACGGTCCACACGTCACCGGTGTCCGTCGCGCGCACGCGCAGGGTGCCCGGCTCCGGCGTACGCACCCGGCTCTTCTCGCGGGCGTGGAACCCGCACAGCAACTCGTCGACACCGTCGGCGGCGAACCCCGGTTCCACCTCCGTCACGCCTGCCCCCAGCGCCGACTGGGCGTCCACCCGGTGCACGGTCGTCTCGTGCGCCTGACGCCGCGCCCAGAACGCGCGCGGCGACGGCGCCGGCAGGAACGCCCAGCACTCCAGGGCGTCGGGCGCCTCGGTCAGCGCGGCGACCAGCCGGCCATGGCCTTCCCTGAACCAGCGGAGCAGTTCCTCACCGTCGAGGTCCGGCTCGCCCGCGTCGGGGTGGTAGGACGTGTGCCCCTCTGTGAGGAAGGCGGTGGCCCAGCGGTGCACCATGCCGGTGTGCCGCAGCACATTGCGCACCTGCCAGCCGGGACAGGTGACAACCGGCGCGCCGGGCCCGGCCCGCTCGGCCGCTTCGGCCAGCAACTGGCCTTCCCGCGCGAGGGTCTTGATGTGCTCGTTGATCTCCATGTGGCGATTCTGCCGGTGCGGGCGCTCCGGCCGGTACGTCGCGGAGGCCGACCGCCGGGTCTCCACTACCGGCCGGACGGCCGACCGCCACGTCTCTACGACCGACCGGACGGCCGACCGCCGGCGTTCCGTGCCCCGCCGTGCCGCTGAACCAGCAAGCCTCCCAGCGCGGTACGCCGGTGCAGGACCGCCCGCCCGGCCCTCACCGTGCTGACCAGTCCCGCGCCGCGCAGAGCGGCGGCGTGCGCGGTAGCGGTGGCGTTACTGACGCCGAGCCGCCGGGCGAGCCCACTGGTGGTGCGCTCCTCGGCGAGCACGAGCAGTACCTCCACACGGGTCCGCCCTGGTCATCGACGCAGGGTCGCGCCGAACGGCGCAAGCAGGCGGCCGGCCTCATGACCGCCGAGGACCGGCTGAACCTCGTCGGCGCGCTGGACCCCCCCGCCGCATCGGTGCCCGCCGTGCGTGGCCATGTGCTCCGGTACTTCGGACGGCACCTGCGCTGCGGCTGAGCACCGGCCGGCGCCCGCCACCGCGTCAGCTGCCGAGCGCGTCCAGCAACTCACGTTCGCGCTCGGCGCTCAGGCCGGCCCGTCGTGCTCGGTCCAGACCCTGTTCGCGTTCCCAGAGCAGCGTGTCGGCCAGCAGCTCCGCCCGGGGCCGATGACGGAGGCCCGCGGCGCGCGCCGCGGACCCGTTGCGGGCCGACCACCCTTCCGAGCCCGGCTCGACCAGCCACATCGGCAGCGACTCGGCCCCCATGTACTGGCCCACGCCGTTCGCGAGCAGCCACGCCGAGTCGGCGGTGACCACCGGACCGGTGTGCCCGCCGGTGGTCCGGGACAGCTCGACCCACTCGCCGAACGGAACGACCGGCCCGACAGCGTCGTACGTGCCCGTGCTGCCCGTCTCCGCGGCGTCGAGAAGCCAGGAGGCGAGGTCGCGCACGTCAACCACCTGTGTCGGCATGGCCGGTGCGTCGGGAACCAGCATCGGCGCGTGCGGGTCGCGTGCGGCACGGGCCACCCAGTAGCCGGAGCGCCCGGTGTGATCACCGGGGCCGCCGATGAGACCGGCGCGCGCGATCAGGAGGCGGTCGCCCACGACGGCCGCCGACGCCTGCTCGCAGGCGACCTTCGCCTCGCCGTACAACGAGCGGTCGACCTCGCGCCGGTCGGTCGGCGCGAGGAGGGCCGCCGACTCGTCCGCGTCCGGCGTGGCGTGGGAGGCGTAGGCGTTGAGGGACGAGACATACGTCCAGTGCCTGGCCCTGGCGCCCAGTGCGCCGAGCGCCTCACGAACGAAGCCGGGTTGCCATGACACCTCGACGACCGCGTCCCATGCGCGGTCGAGCAGTGGTTCGTACGCCGATGGATCGCTCCGGTCGGCGGTCACCAGCGTCGCTCCGTCCGCGACCTCTCCGCTTTCGCCGCGCGCCAGGCACGTCACCCGATGGCCGCGCCCTATCGCCTGCCGCGACAACTCCCGGCCCACCCACGCCGTCCCGCCCAGAACCAAGATCTCCATCCCCACACCCAAGCACCAGGAACCCGGAACGGCTATGCCGGTTCACCGACAGCGGAGTTGGTCCGTAAGTCCTGGTGCTGTGCGTGCTCTGGCTGCCCTGGTCCCCTGGTGCTGTGCGTGCTCTGGCTGCCCTGGTCCCCTGGTCCCCTGGTGCGCAGCACCGCGTACCCGGCCGAGCCGGTCGTCGTCCATCGGCGTGAACGGGCCGATTCGTCCAGCCGTTCCCTCTTCGGCCAGGCCCCGTCCTTACTCTGACGCCCGGCCGGTGCCGCCGCCCGCCGAGGCGTGGCGCGCGGCGTACCCGATCAGGGCCGCGCCGAAGGCCAGTGCCGCCACCGTCGTCAGGGCGAGGGGCAGGGAGAACCAGTCCGCCAGGAACCCGATCGCGGGCGGGCCGAGGAGCATGCCGCCGTAGCCCAGCGTGGAGGCGGCGGCCACGCCCGCCGGCCCGGCCACCGCGCCTGCCCTGGCGACGGCCACGGGGAAGATGTTCGCCAGGCCGAGGCCCGTCACGGCGAAGCCGAGCAGGGCGAGCCATACCGTCGGCGCCAGCGCGCCCAGCAGCATGCCGCCGGCCGCCGTCGCCCCGCCCGCCACCAGCGTCCGGGTCTGGCCGAGCCGTTCCAGCATCGCCGTACCGGAGAGGCGTCCGGCGGTCATGGCGAGGGCGAACACCGCGTAACCGGCGGCGGCGACACCGGGATGGGCGTGGAGGTCCTGTTCCAGGTGGAGCGCGCCCCAGTCGGCCATCGCGCCCTCTCCGTACGCCGTGCACAGCGCGATCACGCCGAAGACGGTGACCAGGCGGCGCGACCGGGCGTCCAGGCGCCGCGCGGACCGCCCCTCGGGCGGGCGGGACGCGGGCGCGCCGGACCCGGGCGACGCGGACTCCAGCGGGGCGGGGACGTGATGACGCAGGAGTACGGGGCCGGCGGCGGCGGTGAGCAGCAGACCGGCGACCGTGAGGCCGAGGAGGTGCGCGGTGGGGGAGAGGCCGCCCGCGACCAGGCCGCCGAGCCCGGCGCCGATCATGCCGCCGAGGCTGAACGCCGCGTGGAAGCTGGGCATGACGGGGCGGCGCAGCGCGGCGACGAGATCGACGGCGGCGCTGTTCATCGCGACGTTGATGCCGCCGTACGCCGTGCCGAAGACCAGCAGGACCAGGCCGAGCGCGAGCGCCGAGTGGGTCAGCGGCGGGAGCGCGATGCTCAGACTCATGAGCACCGCCGAGACCACCGTCACGGGGTGGCTGCCGAAGCGTCGGCACAGGCGGCCGGTGAGCGTCATCGTCACGACCGCGCCGGCCGACACACCCAGCAGGGCGAGCCCCAGGTCGCCGGCGGAAGCTCCGGTCTGGTGCTTGATGGCCGGAATGCGGACCACCCAGCCGGCGAACAGGAATCCGTCGAGGGCGAAGAAGAGGGTCAGGGCGGTGCGGAGGCGGGCCAGGGAGAGCGAGGCGGTGTCTCCGCCGGATCCCCCCGGGACGGCCGTCCGTAGTTTGTTTAGGTGCGGCACAAACTCAGGATAGGGGTCGGAATGGGCACCGTTCAACCATCAGGACGGCCGCGCTCGGATTCACCCCGCGCGTCTTACGGGCGGTTGCCCTTCGGCTTGCCCGGCTGGTCCGGCGTGCCGTGCGGCGGCGGGCTCAGAGGCTGCGGGGACGTGGCCGGGGAGACCCGCGAGCCGCCGTGGCCCTGGTGGGCGGTTTCCGGCCGGAACGCGTTCGGGTCGCCGCCCGACGGGGTGGCTCCGGCCTCCAGCTGCCGCTTCCGGGAGGTCAGGACCTGGACGACCATGGCGCGGTCGGCGTGCGTGTGCTCGTAGTGCAGCAACTGGTTCAGCTCCTCGGTGCCGAGCGACCGGATGCGGTGCTCCAGCGTGCCGACGGGCAGCTGGTCGTAGTCGGGCAGCGGCAGTTCGCCGCGGTCGGGGGTGCTCATCCGGAACCTCCCTGTGTCTCGATGGACGTGTCCGATGCACGTGTCTCAGCGACGTGTCTCAGCGACGTGCTCAACGGTGTGCCTCCATGGGCCTACCTCAATGGACGTGTCTCAATGGACCTTTTCGCCGACCACCTCACGGACGTCGTCGACGACGTGCTTGTCGAGCGAGGCGCGCACCAGCGCGGCCGCGAGCGCGGGCAACTGGTCCTTCCCGGCCAGACCGGCCAGCTTGGCCGGATCCGCCGGAAGACCCAGCCGTTTCGCTCCCTCCAGCGTCTTGTCGTCCAGGTACGGCGCCACCTCGGGCCAGACGCCCTGTGCCTCCCGCAGGAAGATGTCCGCTCCGGCCGGGCCGATCCCCGGCACCTCCTGGAGCAGCGCCCGCATCTCGTCCACGTCACCGCCCGCCTTCTCGCGCAGCCGGCGCAGATCACCGCCGTACGCGTCGAGTACGAGCTCCGCGGCCTTGCCGAGCTGGGTCGCCGTCCGCTCGTCGTAACGCCGGTAGCCGCCCTCGCCGAGCGCGTCCACCCGCTGCTGCCAGGTGGCGTCGCGCATGTGCCGGGCGTCTCGCATACCGGCGCCGAACAGCGCCCGGGCCGCCGCGACCGCCGTGTCGGCCCGGATCCGGGCACTGAGCAGGTGCGCCAGGACCAGCAGCTGGTAGAGCGGCTGCGGGGTGTCCTTCAGCCGGATCCCGGCCTGCTCCGCGTATGTACGCCCTTCCCTGTCGAGCAAGGTCCGTACCGTCGTCTCGCTGTCGGGCCGTGACATGGAACCTCCCGCGGAACCTCCCGTACGCGAACCGGACCTCCCGTACGCGCTGCCGCTGCCGCCCGCAGTACCCGTCCACGACCGGCCGAAACTGCACCCTCGCTCCGTCCGCTCCGCCGACCCGCTGGATCATGGGAGACTCGCCCCCATGAACGGCAAGGCAACCACGACCCGACCCCGGCCGGACAGGGGCCGCAGCGCGCTCGGCCCCGCGCTGGAACTGGTGCACACCGGCCGCGCCCCCACCCGTGCCGTTCTCACCGCCGAGCTGGGCGTCACCCGCGCCACCGCGGGCGCCGTCGCCGCCGAACTGGAAGCCCTCGGCCTCATCCGCGTCGACTCCCGCCCCGGCGCCGCCGCGGGCTCCCAGGGCCGCCCCTCGCACCGGCTCACCATCGACGACAACGGCCCCGTCGCCCTCGCCGCCCAGATCCACGCCGACGGCTTCCGCGCCGCCCTCGTCGGCCTCGGCGGCCGCATCGTGGCCACCGCGCCCGGCTGCGTGACCGTCTCCGCCGACCCCGCGCAGGTCCTCCAAGCGGTGGTCGAGGCGGGCGCGGCGCTGCTGCGGGAGACCGGGCGGCGCTGCGTGGGGGCCGGCCTCGCCGTCCCGTCCGCCGTCGCCGAACCGGACGGCACCGCCCTCAACCCGCTCCACGTCGCCTGGCCGGCCGGGGCGCCCGTACGCGACATCTTCGCCGAGCTGGTAGGGGCCGCGGGCATCGCCGGGCCCGCCTTCACCGGCAACGACGTGAACCTCGCCGCCCTCGCCGAACACCGGCACGGCGCCGGCCGCGGCGCCCAGCACCTGCTCTGCGTCGCCACGGGCCACCGCGGTGTCGGCGGCGCCCTCGTCCTCGACGGGCGGCTGCACACCGGCAGTTCGGGGCTCGCCCTGGAAGTCGGCCACCTCACCGTCAACCCGGAGGGCCGCCCCTGCCACTGCGGCAGCCGCGGCTGCCTCGACGTCGAGGCCGACCCGCTCGCCTTCCTCACCGCCGCGGGGCGGGAGCCGGGCCCCGAGGTGTCCCTGCTCCAGCAGTGCCGCGACCTGCTCCGTACGGCGGCCGACGACCCGGGCGTACGCGCGGCCACCGAGCAGCTCATCGACCGCCTCGGCCTGGGCCTGGCCGGGCTGGTCAACATCCTCAACCCGGACCGCATCATCCTCGGCGGGCTCCACCGCGAACTGCTCGCCGCCGACCCGGAGCGGCTGCGCGCGGTGGTCGCCGACCGCAGCCTGTGGGGCCGGAGCGGCAGCGTACCGATCCTGGGCTGCACCCTGGACCACAACAGCCTCGTGGGAGCGGCCGAGTTGGCCTGGCAGCCGGTGCTGGACGACCCTCTCGCCGCCCTCGGCAGACAGGCCGCGTAGGGCGGCGAACGCTCCGTACGGGCGGTGGACGTGCCGCGTGCGGCGGTGGACGTGCCGCGTGCGGCGGTGGACGTGGCGCGTGGGGCGGTGGACGTGCCGTACGGGCGGCGAACGTGCCGCCTGGGGTGGTGGACCTGGCGCGTGGGGCGGTGAACGGCCGGGAAATCCGGATGCCGTGGCAGGTGAGCTGCATGTACTGTCCGGCCGCATGACCCGCCCGCACGCCGCCCCCGCCCCCGGTCTCCCGCCCCGCCTCCGCCGCCTGGCTTTCCATGGGCCGCTGTCCGAGGCGCGCGCCGACCGGTTCGTCGAGCGGCTCGCCGCCACCCGTCCGGCCACCGTCCTGGACATCGGCTGCGGCTGGGGCGAGTTCATGCTGCGCCTCCTCGCGGCCGTACCCGGTACGACCGGCACCGGGATCGACGTGAACGGCGAGGACCTGGCCCGTGGGCGCGAGCTGGCCGAGGCGCGGGGCCTGGCTGGGCGGGCGGAGTTCGTCGAGGAGTCGGCGCACAGCACGGCGCGCGGCCCGGCCGACGTCGTGCTGTGCCTGGGCGCGGGCCAGGCGCTGTCCGATCCGGCGGCGCCGTACGACCCGGCCTCGGTCCTCCGTGAACTGCGGCGCCTGGTGGCCCCCGGTGGCCGGGTGCTGCTGGGCGAGGGCTTCTGGCAGCGCACGCCGTCCCCCGGCGAGCTGGCCGCCATGTGGCCGGGCGCGCGGGCCGGTGACCATCCGGTGCTCGGCGGCCTGGTCGACCTGGCCGTCGAGGCGGGCCTGCGCCCCGCGCGGATCGAGACGGCGAGCGAGGACGAGTGGGAGGAGTTCGAGTCCGGCTACCGCGAGGACACCGAACTGTGGCTCGCAGCCCACCCCTCGCACCCGTCGGCCGCCGAGGTCCGCGAGCGTGTCGACCGCCAGCGCGGCACGTGGCTGAACGGCTACCGCCGCGTGCTCGGCATCGCCTACCTGACGCTCGTCCCGGTGGCCTGACGCGCGCCCCCGCCCTCAGCCGCGGCGCCGTGCTCCCCGCGTCGTACGTGCACTGCTGTCGTGTGTACGACGACGAGGGCACCCGACCCCCGCGCCGCCGCCTGACCGCCGCTCCTGACCCCGTCGCCGCCCCGTCCCCCCGCCGGCGGGGCGGTGACGCGGTGCTGGTTGCCGGGACGCGGTGCCGGGTAGCGGAACGCGGTGCCTGGGGTGGTACCGGCGCGTCAGCTCGCGACGGCCGGCCGGACGGTGGCGCGTCCGCGCACCGCGTCCGCCGCGTCCGCGCTGTCCCCGAAGGGCACCGCGCCCGTGAACGGACCGCTGGTGGCCGCCCCGTACACCGGAAGAGGCGGTATCGGCATGGGCGTGGACGAAGGCGCCGGAAGGGTGAACCACACGACCTTGCCCGACTCGCCCTGCGGCCTGGCGCCCCAACTCTCGCTGAAGGCCTCTATCAGCGCGAGACCGCGCCCGGAAGTCGCCAGCGGATCGGACCTGTTGACCGTCGGGAGGCGTGGGTCGTGGTCGTGGACCGAGATCGTCAGCCGGTCGAGCAGGAGCTCGATCTCGACGGTGCACACCTTGTCGGGCTGGGCGTGCTGGTGGACGTTTGTCAGCAACTCGGTGACACCGAGAGCGGCCTTCTCGATCAGACAATCGAGATTCCAGTAGCGCAGTTGCGCTGAAACGATTCTGCGGACCTGACCGATCCGCGACGGCAGGGCTTGGAGCTCTACCGTGCACTGCCTGCTTGCCTGGCTGATCACGGCTGCGACTCCCCGAAATGAGGTCCGGAAGAAGACGGAGATCGGATCCAGTGGTTGGCTGGCTGTTGGCCCGGCGGGCTGGATCTCAGCGTCACCGCCGGTGCACCCTGGGTAGTGATGTCAGTCCAGCGTGGACCACGGGTGACCGCTTCGCAACTCGCCGCGAACGGTTACCCGTGAGTCCCTGCCGTCACTTCAGTTCAGTCCCTGCGGCCTGTTTCAGTCCCTGCGGCCGCCCGCGCGGCGAACGGCCTCCAGCAAACGGCCCGCCAGCGCCGGCTCCGCGCCGCTCGCGCCCCGGCCGCGCTGCCCCATGGTCAGCCGGTACCGCGTGCCGTTGAGGGTCGCCACCATGGTGTCCTCCTCACGCCCCGCGAACCAGGGCCTGCTCGCCCTGACCGCCCGCACCGGCGCACTGTCGATCACCCGTCCGTAGCTGGTGAGGAGCGCCAGTCGGCCGTCCTTGAGCAGGACCTCGCCCGCCCGGGTCAGCGAACGCGGCCACTGTTCGATCCTTACGCCGGTCGCGCTGAAATCAGACTCAGCCATGGCGTACCTTGCCCCCTTCGCACAGATTCCTGCCGGTCAGTCTGCACAACTACGCGCCTCTGCACCAGGGCGCGTGAGTGCATGCGCCCCCGGGCCGGCCCGGGGGTGTCCCTCGGGCGCGCCTGGCCCCCTGCAAGCATTCCCTATAGGGCATCAAAGACATCGTTTGCCCAGGTGAGAGAGGTATGTTCGGGGTGGGGTCACCGGGCGCAGCACAAGGACGAGGAGTGGCGCGTGAGCACCGTCGAGCCGACAGGACAGGCAGCGCAAGCAGCGCGGGCTGAGCAGACAGAGCAGGCAGAGCAGCCACAGCACGCGGCGCGAACAGGGCCAACACAGCAGGCAGAGCGCACGGAGCGCACGGGGCGCACGGGGAGCGAGCACGCCGCGCGGGCGGCGCACGCGCCGCCGGCCGGGACCGGCGAGCCGGCCGCGACCATCGACGTCGACCGCAGCGACGTCGAGTACCGGGCCTGGCTGAAGGAGGCCGTACGCAAGGTCCAGGCCGACGCCAACCGGTCCGCCGACACCCACCTGCTGCGCTTCCCGCTGCCCGAGCAGTGGGGTATCGACCTCTACCTCAAGGACGAGTCGACCCACCCCACCGGCAGCCTCAAGCACCGCCTGGCGCGTTCACTCTTCCTCTACGGCCTGTGCAACGGCTGGATCCGGCCTGGCAAGCCCGTCATCGAGGCGTCCAGCGGCTCGACGGCCGTCTCCGAGGCGTACTTCGCCGGCCTCATCGGCGTGCCGTTCATCGCGGTCATGCCGCGCACGACGAGCGCCGAGAAGATCCGGCTCATCGAATTCCATGGCGGACAGTGCCACTTCGTGGACGACTCCCGCAAGATGTACGAGGAGTCCGCCGCCCTCGCCGTCGCCACCGGCGGCCACTACATGGACCAGTTCACGTACGCCGAGCGGGCAACCGACTGGCGCGGCAACAACAACATCGCCGAATCGATCTACCAGCAACTGCGGCTGGAGCGCTACCCGGAACCGGCCTGGATCGTCGCCACGGCCGGCACGGGCGGTACGTCGGCGACCATCGCCCGCTACGTCCACTACATGCAGTACGACACCCGCCTCTGCGTCCCCGACCCCGAGAACTCCTGCTTCTTCGAGGGCTGGACCACCGGCGACGCGCACGCCGCCAGCGACTGCGGATCCCGCATCGAGGGCATCGGCCGCCCCCGTATGGAGCCCAGCTTCGTGCCGGGTGCCATCGACCGCATGATGAAGGTGCCCGACGCGGCGAGCATCGCCGCCGTACGTGCCCTGGAGAACGCCATCGGGCGCAAGGCGGGCGGCTCGACCGGCACCGGCCTGTGGAGCGCGCTGAAGATCGTCGCCGAGATGGTGGGGGAGGGCCGCACGGGCAGTGTCGTCACACTGATCTGCGACCCCGGCGACCGTTATCTCGACAAGTACTACTCCGATGCCTGGTTGGCCGAACAGGGCCTGGACATCGCCCCGTACAGCGCGGCGATCGACGAGTTCCTCGGCAGCGGCGTCTGGCCCGACCCGGCCTGATGAGGCTGCTGCCGCGCTGAGCCGGCGTCAGGACGAGCGGTTACGGGGCCGGGGACGAGGCGAGCTTGCGGTCGAGGTTGCGCATCGCGTCCTGGAACGAGCGCCCCACCCGGCTTCCCGTCAGCCGCACCGTCAACCGGAACAGCGCCGTCCCCTCGGCCGCCATCGTCCACCGCACCCGGGTGCCGGTGCCCCGGGCCGCGGGGGTCAGCAGCCACTCCTCCATCAGGGCGCGCGCGCCGGGGGCGTTGGTCTCCTCCACCCGGTACACGTACCGCCGCGCGGGGTCCGTGACCATGACCCGCTCCTGGAACACGACACCGCCGCGCAGCCGTATCTCCCGGCCCGCGCCCCCGGCGATGGGCCGGGCCGCCGTGACGGCGGTGAACCAGGAAGGAGTGTCGGACACTTCGTCGGCGAGCGCCCGGTACACGGCCGAGGGTGGGGCGACCACTTCCGCGTCGAAGACCAGCCGCAGGGGAGCGGATTGGAGGAAATCGAGCCGAACCGGGCGGAGTCTGCGTGCTGCCATGGGACCGTACCTCCAGGTGACGAGGGGGTGGCGCCAGGGCCCCACACCTTAGCTGGGGAACCGTCAGTTGTCCGCCGTCAGAACGGTCAGGGCCCGGCCGAAAACCCGCCGCCCGGCGCGCGCCAGCAGCGCGTCACACACCCGCGGCAGCCCCCGTACACGCAACTCCTCCGTCCACGTCACCAGCGCTCCGCCCACGGCCTCGCGCACCTCGATCTCGGCCCAGCCGCGCACCAACCGGCCGCGCTTCTCCAGCCGGCACGAACCCGCCGCCCGGCCGCCCGGTACCGGCGGCTCCCAGCGGACCACCTCCATCGGGTCGTCGAACCCGAGCGGACCGATTCCGGTACGTGCCGTGAACCGCGTCCCCGCGCGCGTGGGCCCCGGCATCGGCACCACGATCCGCGTCAGCGGCACCCCCGCCGCGTGAGCCGGCCAGTCGGTGACCCGCCGCCACGCCTCGGCCACCGGCAGGGAGGTACCGCGCTCGATCCGGAAGACCGCCATCCGCCGATCGTAACCGGCAGGACGTCTTCCGGCCCGGGGGAACGCCGGCGGTCCAGCCACTCCGGCTCCAGCCGGGACGCCGGGCGGCCCAGGTCACGGACCAGACCCACGCTCAGACCCCACCAGACCCAGACCGACACCCCGGCCCAGACCCCGACCCGGGCTCAGGCTCAGGCCCAGATCCCGACCCGGGCTCAGGCTCAGGCCCAGATCCCGACCCGGGCCCAGATCCCGACCCGGGCCCAGACCCCAGCCCAGACCCGAGCCCAGACCCGACCCGGGCCCCGGCCCAAACCCAGGCCCACGACCCACCCCAGACGCCGGCCCAAGCCCGGGTCCCGGTGTCAGCCGCCGTCGCCGTGCTCTTCGCCCGCGACGACCAGGCCCGGGACGTGCTCCGACATCTCCGCTCGCGTCTCGTCCGACACGCCCCCATCCGTGACCAGGGCGTCGACCTCGTCCAGCCGCGCGAAGGAACTGAGTCCCACCGTGCCCCACTTGGTGTGGTCCGCGACCACCACCACGCGCCGCGCGGACCGTACGAGGCGCCGGTTGGTCTCGGCCTCCGCGAGGTTCGGCGTGGACAGCCCGGCCTCGACCGAGATCCCGTGCACGCCGAGGAACAGCACGTCGAAGTGGAGCGAGCGGATCGCCTGGTCGGCGACCGGCCCGACCAGCGAATCCGAGGGCGTCCGCACGCCGCCCGTGAGCACCACGGTCGCGGCCCCCGGCCGGGGCCCGCCGCCCGGGGCGGGGCGCTGCGCCGCGTGGAACACGTCGGCGACCCGTACCGAGTTGGTCACCACCGTCAGGTCCGGCACGTCCAGCAGGTGCCGCGCCAGCGCGTACGTCGTCGTACCGCCCGACAGGGCGATCGCGCTGCCCGGCACCGCCATCGCGGCGGCCGCCCGCGCGATGTCCTCCTTGGCGCTCTGCTCCAGCGACGACTTGGCCTCGAACCCCGGCTCATGGGTGCTCGCCTCGACGAGCGGCACCGCCCCGCCGTGCACCTTCTCGATCACGCCCTGCCGCGCCAGCGCGTCCAGGTCCCGGCGGACCGTCATGTCCGAGACGTTGAGCTTGCGGGTGAGCTCATTGACCCGCACCCCACCGCGCCGCCTCACCTCGTCCAGGATCAAGGCGCGCCGCTGCTCCGCGAGGAGGTTCTGGTTGTCGCTCACCGCAGGGGCCGGTCCTTCCACATCGTCAACACCGCTGGCCGAGGGCTCATCCTGCCACGGTCGGTGCGGCTGCGGACCGGGGGGAGATTCGGTAAGAGCCCTGTCACGGACCGCCACGATCCACGATTCTGGTCACGCGCGACTCTCCGCCCCTACCCGCCTCATCCAGAGAGCGAGCCACCGAAGTGTCCCTTGCCACCCCGGAGCCCGCCCGCCCCGGTGCCGCGCTGGAGCTGCTGGTCCACGGCGTCGGCGGCACCACGCCCGAAGCCATGCTCGACGACCCCCGTACCGTACGGGTGACCGGCGACAAGACCGCGGCGATCTACCGGCGGACCGTGGACCTCCACGCCGAGAAGGAACCGGAGCGGTTCGCCGACGGGCGGCCCGTCCCGGAGGCGTACTGCTGGTGCAACCTCACCTCCGGCAACGGCTCCCGGGCCCTGTGGCTGCTGCTCCTGCCGTTCATGGTGGCCAACCTGGCCCACTGGATGCGCCCGCCCGCCGAGCGGCAGGCCGCGGTCGTCCGGCTGTACGGCGTGCTGGTGCGGCTCGTCGCCCTGACGCTCACCGTGCTCCTGACGGCCGCCGCCTGCGAGGTCGCCCTGGACCTGGCGGCCTGGCAGTGCGCCGGGTCCGCCGCCTGCGCCGAGGAGCGGTCCTGGCTGGGCTTCCTCTCCCCCCACCAGGGCGGCTGGTGGTCGCAGCCGGGCCGCCGGCTCGCCCTCGCCGCCCTGGTGCCCGCCGCCCTCGTGACGCTCCTGTGGTACCTGTCCAACCGCACCTGGAGCGCCTACGAGGCGCAGCGGCCGCCCCGCGGTGACCTGGCCGCCGAGCCGGCCCGGCAACCCCGGCCCGCGCTCGGCCGGCCCGGCTTCTGGTACGGCCGCCGCCTGGTCGCCCGGCTGCGCGCCGCGCACACCGCGGCCGGGTTCCTCACCGTCGCGGCGGCGGTCGGCGGCGCGGCGGCGCGGTACGACCGGCGCGCGGCCGGCCCGCTCCGCGAGGCGCTCGGGTGGGCCCTGGAGGGCTCCTTATTGGCCGCGGCCGTGGTCGTGACCTGGGTGGTGTGCCGCCGGGGCCGCAGCGAGAAGCGGCTCGACAACCAGCTCGACCGGGCCGTCGTCGGCTGGCTGCCCGGTGCCTCCATCGCCCTGCTCGTCCTTTCCATCGTGTACGCCGGGTGGTCGCGCCCCGGCTGGCGCTCGGCCGGCACCCTGCCCGGGGACACCACCTTCAGCGTGATCGCCCTCGCGCAGGGCGTCCTCGTCCTGGCGCTGGCCGCCGTGGCGCTGCGGCTGTACCGGCGCGCCCCCCATACCCGTACCGTGCTGCACGGCCTCGGTGGCCCCGCCGTCGCGATGCTGGCCTGCGCGCTCGGCGGCGTGATGACCGGCGGCGTCGCCCAGCGCGTCGCCGACTGGCTGGACGGGCCCGGTACCCCCGGCACGGGCGGGGGGCCCATCGTCGGCCCGCCCGTGCTGCTCAGCTGGCAGGCCTCCGTCATCCCCGTCCTGCTCATCCTGCTGCTCGTCCCGGTCCTCGTCCTGGCCGTGCGCACCGCGCTCGCCGCCCGCCGCCTGGCCCCCGTCGTGGAGAGCGAGTACGAGGGCGAGAAGCCCGATCCCGTCCGTACCCGGCGCATCGCCGCCACGCGCGCGCGTGCCGCCCTCACCGACGCGGCGCCCGTCGTCGTCGGCATCGTCTCGGGGGCCACCCTTCTGCTGGGCGCGGGCGCCGTGGCCGGGGCGTGGCTGAGCGACACGGTGCCCGGCAAGGCGTTCGCGGGCGGGCACCCGTTCGTGGAGAGCGCGGCCGAGTCCGCGCAGGCGCTGGGGTCCTGGCTGGTGGGCTTCGGTTTCATACTCTTCGTCACCTGGGGCCGCCGCGCCTACAAGGACGCCTCCGCCCGCCGCACCATCGGCATCCTGTGGGACGTCGGTACGTTCTGGCCGCGCGCCGCCCACCCCTTCGCCCCGCCCTGCTACGCCGAGCGCGCCGTGCCCGACCTCGCCTGGCGCATGTCGTCCTGGACGGGCCGTACGGGCGGACGCCTGGTCATCTCCGGCCACTCGCAGGGCAGCGTGCTGGCCGCCGCCGCGGTCTGGCAGCTCCCGGCGGGCACCCGCCGCCGGGTCGCGCTGCTCACTTACGGCTCCCCCCTGGAGCGGCTCTACGCGCGGTGGTTCCCGGCCTACTTCGGCCCCCAGCCGCTGGCCGCCCTCCACCGGGAGCTGCACTGCTGGCGCAACCTGTGGCGCCGCACCGACCCCATAGGGGGTCCGGTCAACCTCCCCGCCGAGGGGGACAAGCCTGAGGTGGACCACCGGGCGCTGCGCGACCCGGTGGTGTACGGCCGCACCCATGAACACCCGCTGCCCGAACCGATCCTGGGCCACTCCGATTACCAGGCCGATCCGGTCTTCGCCAAGGAGCGCACCGTACTGCTCGACCGGCTGCCGCCCGCCCTGCCGCTGCCCGCCCAGCGGGCGGACGAGTCTCAGGGCAGCTCGGGCAGGTCCTCCGGGTAGAGGAGGGTCAGGTCGTCGGTGCTCATCTCGGTGAGACCGGCGACCCGGCCCGCGTGCCGCTCCACCATCGACTCGAACGTCTGCCGGGCGGTACGGCCGTTGCCGAACGCGGGCCCCTTGGGCAGCTCCGTGAAGTACTTCAGCAGCGCCTCGGCCGTCCCCTCGGCGAGCCGGTACTCGTGGTCCTCGGCCTGCTGCTCCACGATCCGCAGCAGCTCATCGGGCACATAGTCGGGGAAGGTGATCGTCCGCGAGAAGCGGGAGGCCACACCGGGGTTGACCGTCAGGAACCGCTCCATCTCGGCCGTGTACCCGGCGACGATCACCACCACCGCGTCGCGGTGGTCCTCCATCAGCTTCACCAGCGTGTCGATCGCCTCGCGCCCGAAGTCCCGCCCGGAGTCCTCGGGGGACAGGGCGTACGCCTCGTCGATGAACAGCACCCCGCCGCGCGCCCGGTCGAACGCCTCCTGGGTGCGGATCGCGGTGGAGCCGATGTGCTCACCGACCAAATCCACGCGCGACACCTCCACGAGATGGCCGCGCTCCAGCACTCCCAGGGACGCCAGGATCTCCCCGTACAGGCGGGCGACGGTCGTCTTGCCGGTGCCGGGGGAGCCGGTGAAGACCAGATGGCGGCGGACGGACGCGGCTTTGAGGCCCGCCTCCTGGCGCCTCCTGCCCACCTCGATCATGTTGGTGAGGGTGCGGACCTCCCGCTTGACGCTGTCGAGGCCGACCAGCGCGTCCAGTTCCCCGAGGACGTCCTCGGAGCCGCGTACGGGCTCGACACGGTCCACCGGGGCGGCGGCCACGGGAGCCGGTATCGCGGGGGGCTGCGCGGGGAGGGCGCCGAGCAGCCCGCCGGCCGACTCGGCGGAGGTCACCACCACCGTCTGGGCGGTGCGGGCGGCGGTGAGGACGCCGCTGTCGTCGCCGGTGCAGTCCTCCGTCACGGGCCCCTCCTCCCCGACCTCGTACCCACCGCGCGCACACCGTTCCGTACGGCACCGCCTCAGCGTCGTACGGCAGCCGTCCATGACGTGGAAGCCGTAACCGCCGCTGCCCGTGACCCGGCAGCCGTGGAACGTGCCCCGGCCCTCCGCCGAGACGTAGACCCCGGCCTCGGCGGGGGAGGTGACCGTGCACCGTTCGATCGCCGGATCGGCGCCCTTGGTGACGATGACACCCGTCTGTACGGAGTCGATGGTGCATCCGCTCAGGGTGCCGCCGCTGCCGTGGTCCCGGAACCAAGCGCCCGTGGACGCCTCCCGGATGCGGCAGTCGTCCAGCTGGGCCGTCGCCCCGTCACTGACCGACACCGCCGTGTTGCGCACCTGGGACAGGTCGCTGTCGACGACGTCGGCCCGCGAGCCACGGTCCAGGACGAACAGCGCGTCCGGCACGTCGTGGACGCGGCACGAGTCGAGGACGGCCGTCGCCCCGTCGCTGACCCACACCGCCGGATAATCGCCCGTACTGTCATGGATTTCGCACTGGTTGGCGTCCACGCGGGTGCCCGGGTCCCATACGGACAGCCCGTTGCGGCCGAAGCGCCGCACCGTCGAGCGGGTCAGGGTCAGCACCGAGCGCGAGCGCAGATCGATCGCGTTCTCCGGGATGTCGTGGATGTCGCAGTCGGAGAGGGTGAGGACGGCATCGGTGTCGAGCGTGATGCCGTCGCCCGATGTACGGTGCACCGACGAGTCGGTGAGGTGCGCGGCGGCCCGCGCGGTGATCTGGACGCCGCTGCCCTTGATCTCGTACACCTCGCAGCCGATCGCCTCCAGGCCGCTGCCCTCGCCCGTCACGGACAGACCGGCACCGCAGGCGTGGTGGATGCGGCACCGCTCCAGCCGAGGGTGCGCGCCGCCGCGCACCGAGACACCCGACTGGCCCGCCGAGACGACCTCGCACTCCTCGAACACGCCGCCCGCGCCGTCCAGGACGCCGATCCCGACCCCCGCCGGATTGTCGATACTGCACCTCCGCATGGTGGGCCGCGCCGCGCCGCGCACCTCCACACCGGCCGCGGAGCGGGTCACGATCCGCAGGTCCAGCAACTCCGGGGTGCCGTCCTCGATCAGCAGCGCGGGCGCCGACGTGTCCTGGCCCTCCACGTGCAGATCCTGGACCGTCGCCGAGGCGCGCACGGTCAGCGGTACGCCGTCGGCCGGGGCGATCCGTACCGGACCGACCGTGCCCTGCGTACCCCGCAGGGTGACGGCGCAGCTCAGCACCAGGTTCTCCCGGTACGTGCCGGGGGCGATGGTGAGGACATCGCCGTCGCCGGCGGCCTCCAGGGCCGCGGCGAGGGAGGCGTACTCGCCCGTGCGGCGCCGCCACCGCGATGTGCCGGTGTGCGTCACCTGGACCGTGCCCTGTGCCATGGTGCTGCTCTGCCCCCACCTCGTCGTGCGCGCGGCCCGCGCGCCGGCGCTGTCGCCGTGCGCCCCACGCGTCGCCGCTGTCGTCGTGCGTGCGCCCCCGGCGTCGCCGCCGGAACGGTCGCACCACCGTAGCGCGCGTGGCGAGGCGGAGTTGACCGGTTCGGGCGGCCCGCGTCAGCTGCCCGCGCCCGTCCTGCCCCAGTCCGGGCCCACCTGCGCCCACGCCTGGTCCAGCCGCGCGTACCGCCGCCGCACCAGCCGCCACACGACGAGCCGCCTGACGCCCTCCACGAGGCCCGCCGCCATGAGCGTGGTGCCGATTCCGGCGAGCACGGCGTGCTCTCGCGCCGTCTCCTCGGTCATCGGGCGGTTGACCGGACGGCCCCGGTCGTCGGTCCAGATGCGAAAGGTGTCACCCGGCTCCATGGCCTGTCGCGCGGCGGGCACCGACCCGGTGACCCGGGTGCCGTCCGGCGCGGTCCACTGGGCCGGCAGGGACGTGCGCATCCGGTGGTCGATGACCGCCTCGAAGCCCCGTACGGCCTCGCCGTCATCGTCGTCGCGTCGCAGGACCTGCGCCGTGGTGGGGTGGCGCTGCTCCTGCTGGATGCGCACCGACTGCTGGAGCGAGGCGTTCGTCAGCGCGCCGGTGACCCAGCCGGTGGCCGGGGCGGCGATACAGATCAGTAGCAGGGCGACGAGCGCCACCCACGCCTCGGCGAGATCGGTCGCCCGGCACAAGGGATTGTGCCGCCAACGCCAGAGCCCGAAGACCGCACGCACAGCCCCGCACCCCCTTCCCTCTCCGTCAGCCTCCGTCAAGGGCCGACCGCCGTCAGAGGTCGCCCTGCGTCAACGAGCGGTCAACCTTCGTCAACGCACCTGCCCGGCTCCCGGGTTCCCGGGAAGGCACGGCCTATGCGGCGGGGGCGTGGAGACGGCCAGAACGCCAGCACGCGGCGGCGGCAAGGCTCAGCCCAGGATCTCCACGGGGTCACCGACCCGCAGGGTGCCGGTGTGCTCGGGGATCAGATTCTGGCCGAAGACCATCTTCTTGCCGATGAGGCGGTGCCGGGCCAGGGTGCGCAAAGGTTCCTTGCCGCGCCGCGCGGTGTGCTGGTCGGTGGTCGTCACGACGCAGCGGCCGCACGGCTTGACGACGCGGAAGGCGACCTCGCCGATCGCGATGCGGGTCCAGCCGTCCTCGTCCCACGCGCCGGTGCCCTCGACGACCACGGTGGGCCGGAACCGGTCCATGGGCAGCGGGCCCTCCTGCGGATGCTCGCCGCGCGCGATGAGGGCGTTGAGGGCGTCCAGCGAGGCGACCGTGGTGACGAGCAGGGGATAGCCGTCCGCGAAGTTGACGGTCTCGCCGGGCAGCGCGTGGTCCGGGTCGATGGGACGGCGGCGGGCCGGGTCGTCCAGGTGCACCAGCCGTACGTCCTCGCCCAGGTAACCGCTGAACCAGGCGCCGGCGGCCGCGCCCGCCGGTACCGCCTCGACCTTCGTACCGAAGATCTCCGCGGGGACGGTGACCGACGGCTCGGGCACGGCGACGGACAGCGGCTCCAGGCCGGGCGCCGACAGCCGTACCCCACCGTCCGGCAGCTGCTCGGCGAAGGCCAACGCCAGCCGTGCGTGCTGGCGTTGGGTGACCACCTTCGCCGTGGCGTCGATCAGCGCCCAGCGGCGGTCCCCGGCGAGCCCCCACGGCTCGACCGCCGCCTCGGCGGGTGAGAAGCCCCCGAGGGCCTTGACCGGATGGACGTGCAGCGAGCACAGGGCAGGAGTTGGCATGAGCTCATCCTGCCAGCACCGTCGACGTCCTGGGGATCAGGACCGGTCAGTACCCCCCGCCCTGGTAGGGGCGGTTGTACGGGTCCTCGTACGGGGAGGGCGCGGGCGCCGGAACGGGGCGCGTCGCCGCCGGGCGCATCGCCTCGTACCCGGTGGGTACCGGCCGCGACTGGTGCGGAGGCTGCTGCGGCCCGGGGTAGCCGCGCACGGCCGTCTGCTGCTGCGGGATGTACGGCGCGGGCATGTGCTGCAGCGGGGCGGGCTGCGGGACGGCCTGCTGGGGATATCCGTACGAGCCGCCGTAGGACGGCGCGGGGTGGGAAGGGGCCGCCGGAAGGGCGGGAAGCGCGGCGGGGAGGGCGGGCATGTAGGAGCTGCCGGTGTCGTACGCGGCGGGCACTCGGATCGGCGCGATCTGAGGCGTGCCCCGCTCCGCGACAAGGGAGTCGTAGATCGGGGTGTCCGGGAACGACGGCGCGTTGTAGTACGCGCCGCCGTAGGAGGTACGGGGGGAGGTCATGGGACATAAGTTAAGCCCACGATGTGCTGGTTGGGGAGGCTGATAAGCGGGTTGTTTCACGGGTAGTGAGCGACCGCCGATCGTCAATGCGAGCGAACACGCGGAAATCGGTCACCGTCCCGGCAAAGGCCAAGCTGAGGAGGGCTTATCCGGGGGCCCGCGAAGCCCATGGAACACCCCGATGAAGGTGGCGGATACATAAATCCCCGCCCGTCCCGGGTCGGCCGGAGCGCCGGCATGACCACCCTTATGGGCGATCAATGTCGCGGCGCTGACGCGGACCGTTCACAGGGAATTGCACCGCTGTTCCTGTCCTGCGGCGGACTTCGGCACATCGGCGTTACTGGCTGTGTCGGTAAATGTGCGCTGCGGCGCCGAGTTCGTCCTTAAGTACAGCCGCTCCCGCCCGAGCACCTGGTGCGTCCGTCCACGTTCTGACGGATCGTCACCGCTCCGGCGCGGCCGCCTCGGGGCGCGGGTAGGTGCGGCCCTTCCAGGACGCTCCCCGGCCCCGGTAGTGCTGGACGGCGGAATCGAGCGTCATGCACAGATAGAGCACTGCCGTGAACGGCAGGAGGAACGCCTGCCACAGCGACTGCCGGTAGTAGCGGAGCACCGGGATGTACGTCCCCGCCATCACCGCCCACGCCGCCGCCCCCAGCAGGCCGGCCGCCGTGTCCCCCGCGAACAGACCGGCGCACAGCCCCACGGGCGGCGCCAGATACACCACCGCCAGCCCCGCCACCGTCCCGGCCAGCAGCACCGGGTTGTGCCGCAGTTGGGCGTACGCGCTGCGTGACACCATCCGCCACAGATCCGCCAGGCGCGGGTACGGGCGGACGCTGTCCACCCGGTCCGCGAGCCCCAGCCAGAGCCGGCCGCCCGCCCGCCGCACCGCCCGCGCCAGCGATACGTCGTCGATGACCGCCTGACGGATCGACTCCGGGACGCGCGCCCGTTCCGCCATCTCCGTACGCAGCAGAACGCAGCCGCCGGCGGCGGCAGCCGTCCGGGCCCCTTCCTTGTTGATCCAGCGGAACGGGTACAACTGGGCGAAGAAGTACACGAACGCCGGCACGACGAGCCGCTCCCAGCCGCTCGCCACCCGCAGCCGCGCCATCTGCGAGACCAGGTCGAGGCCGTGGCTGGTGGCCGCCGCGACCAGTTCGCGCAGACTGTCCGGCTCATGCGCGATATCCGCGTCCGTCAGCAGCAGGTACTCCGGACCCGCGCCCCCTTCATCGGCTCCACGCGCGCGTGCCAGGCCGATTCCGTGCCGCAGCGCCCACAGCTTCCCGGTCCAGCCGGGCTCCGGCACGCCCGGCGAAGCGACCGTCAGGGGCAGCCCCTCGTACTGTGCGGACAGGGCCCGCGCCAGGTCTCCCGTACCGTCCTTGCTGCCGTCGTCGACCAGGAAGATCTCCGCACGTCCCGGATAGTCCTGCGCCAGCAGCGACGGCAGGCTCACCGGCAGCACCTCCGCCTCGTCCCTGGCGGGCACCACCACGGCGACGGACGGCCACCGGGCGGGGTCCTGGCGCGGCGGCAGGCGCTGATCCGTACGCCAGAAGAAACCCTGCCCGAGCAGCAGCCACCCCCAGGCGGCCGCCGATCCCAGGGCGATCCACGCAATGGTGCTCATTCGTCGCAGTCTGCCCCACATCGAGGGGAGCGCAAGGGGCGTCGGCTAGGGTGACCGGGTGAAGATCGCGCTCATGGACTCCGGAATCGGCCTGCTGGCGGCGGCGGCCGTGGTGCGCCGGCTGCGGCCGGACGCGGATCTGGTTCTCTCCTCCGACCCCGACAGCATGCCGTGGGGGCCGCGGACGCCCGACGACCTCACCGAGCGAGCCCTCGCCGTGGCCCGCGCGGCCGCCGCGTACCGGCCCGACGCGCTCATCGTGGCCTGCAACACCGCCTCCGTGCACGCGCTACCCGCGCTGCGCGCGGAGCTGGAACCCGCGATCCCGGTCATCGGAACCGTCCCGGCGATCAAGCCCGCCGCGGCGGGCGGTGGACCCGTCGCCATCTGGGCCACCCCCGCCACCACGGGCAGCCCCTACCAGCGCGGCCTGATCCGGCGGTTCGCGGACGCCGTCGCCGTCACCGAGGTGCCCTGCCCCGGTCTCGCCGACGCGGTCCAGCACGCCGACGAGGACGCCATCGACCGGGCCATCGCCGCGGCGGCCGCGCTCACCCCCGCCGATGTCAGGGCCGTCGTCCTGGGCTGCACCCATTACGAACTGGTCGCCGAACGCATCCGGGCGGCCGTACAGCCCGCGGACCTCCCGCCCGTGGTGCTGCACGGCTCGGCCGGCGCGGTCGTCGCCCAGGCGCTGCGCCGCGCCGGCACCGGCCCGGACCCCGCCGCGACGCCCGCCGGCAGCCTCACCGTGCTGCTCGGCGGCCGCCCCTCGCGGCTGCCGGAGGCGGCGCTGACGTACGCCGAAGGCCGCCTCCTGGGCGCTGCCGCGGCCACGCACTGACGCCCCTCCCAGGGAGCCGCGACTGCGGAACGTGCGTACGCTGCTACTCATGAGGGACCACTCCCGCGACGTGCGACCCCCCGCAGGCCGGTTTCCGGACATCTGGACCGGCCGCGCCACCAACCGCGTCCAGTGGGTGCTCGCCGCCACCGGAGCGGCCTGCGTGGCCCTCGGTATCGAACTGGCCGTCGACTCCGTGTGGACCTCCGGCACCGCCGCGCTGCTGATGGCGGTGGTCGGCTGCGTCGCGGCGGGGCTGCTGGTGCTCTTCGGGACGCTCGCCTTCGTCCACGTCGAGATCACGGTGGACCGGCACGCCCTCGAAGTGCGCTGCGGCCACATGGGCGTGCCCCGGCGCCGCATCCCGCTCGACACGGTGGTGGGCGCCGACTTCGCGCCTTGGGTCACCCCGCGCGAGTGGGGCGGCTGGGGCTACCGCTGGCTGCCGGACAAGGGCACGGCGGTCGTCGTACGCCGCGGTGAGGGCGTCGTCCTCACCCTGGGCGACGGCCGCAGCTTCACGGTCACCGTGGACGACGCGGAAGCCGCGGTCCGGGTGATCCGCCACCGCCTGCGCCAGTACACGAACGACACGTCGTGAGCCGGGTGTCCCCCGGGGCGCCCGGGGAGCGGTGTCCCCCTGGCGGGAGCGCCGCCCGTCCGCACGGTGACTCGCCGTAGAATCCGCACGTGAGCGCCACCATGACCGTCGTCGATGTCCCTCCGCCCGCCCCCGAGAGGCGGCGCGCGGGGCTGCCACGGCGGTGGGCGCGGCGGTCGGCGCGGCCCGCGGCGGCCGTGCTGTCCGGGGCCCTGCTGTTCCTGAGCTTCCCGCCCCGGCCCCTGTGGTGGCTCGCGGTGCCCGGCTTCGCCCTGCTCGGGTGGACCTTGCGCGGACGCCGCCCAAGGGCGGGCTTCGGCCTCGGGTACCTCGCCGGGCTCGGCTTCCTGCTGCCGCTCCTGGTGTGGACCGGCGAGGAGGTCGGAGCGGTGCCGTGGCTGGCGCTGGTGGCCGCCGAGTCGCTGTTCGTCGCCGCCGCCTGCCTCCTCGTCGCCGCCGTGTCGAGACTGCCCGCGTGGCCGGTGTTCGCGGCCGCCGCCTGGGTCCTCGGAGAGGCGGCACGCTCGCGTGTCCCCTTCGGCGGGTTCCCCTGGGGCAAGATCGCCTTCGGCCAGGCGGACGGCGTCTTCCTGCCGCTCGCGGCGGTGGGCGGCACGCCTCTCCTGGGCTTCGCCGTCGCCCTGTGCGGCTTCGGCCTGTACGAGACCGTACGCCTCCTGCGCGCGTACAAGGCGACCGGCACCCTCCCGCGCCGCCCCCTCGCCGCGGCCGCCCTGTCGCTGTTCGTCCCTGTCACCGCGGGGCTCGCCGCGCAGCCGCTGGTCTCGGCCGCCGCGCAGGACGGCACCGCGACCGTCGCCGCCATCCAGGGCAACGTTCCGCGCCTGGGTCTGGACTTCAACGACCAGCGCCGCGCGGTCCTCGACAACCACGCCCGCCGCACCGAGCAACTCGCCGCCGACGTCGCGGCCGGCGAGGTGGAGAAACCGGACTTCGTGCTGTGGCCGGAGAACTCCTCCGACCTCGACCCCTACCGCAACGGCGACGCGCGGCTCGTCATCGACGAGGCGGTCAAGGCAATCGGCGTACCGACGGTCGTCGGCGCGGTCCTCACACCCGAGACCGGGACACTGCGCAACACCCTGATCCAGTGGGACCCGCGGCGCGGACCCGTCGCCACGTACGACAAGCGCCATGTGCAGCCGTTCGGCGAGTACATCCCGCTGCGGCCCTTCGTGCGCGTCTTCAACAAGGACGTCGACCGGGTCGCCCGGGACTTCGGGCCCGGCACCACGGTGGGCGTCTTCGACCTCGCCGGCACCCGGGTCGGGCTCGTGACCTGTTACGAGGCGGCCTTCGACCGGGCGGTACGGGACACCGTCACGCATGGCGCGCAGCTCATCTCCGTACCGAGCAACAACGCCACCTTCGGCCGCAGCGAGATGACCTACCAGCAGCTGGCCATGTCGCGCGTACGGGCCGTCGAGCACAGCCGCTCCGTGGTCGTCCCGGTCACCAGCGGCGTCAGCGCGATCATCCGGCCGGACGGCACGATCGTGGAGGAGTCCCGGATGTTCACGCCGGACGCCCTGGTGGCGCAGGTGCCGCTGCGCTCCTCGCTGACACCGGCGACCCGGATGGGCCCCCTGCCCGAGGCGGCCCTGGTGGCACTCGCGGCCGCAGGGCTCGGCTGGGCGGCAGCTGTGGCGTTCGCACGCCGCCGTACCCCGGCGCGGGTCCCGACCGCCTAGGGTCGGCGTATGGCGACTCCTGACTTCATCCGGGCCGTGCGGGCCACCGCCGGACACCAACTGCTGTTCCTGCCGGGCGTCACCGCCGTCGTCTTCGACGACGCGGGGCGGGTCCTGCTGGCCAGACGGGCCGACACCGGCAAGTGGTCGCTCATCGGCGGGATCCCGGAGCCGGGGGAGCAGCCCGCCGCGACCGCCGTCCGGGAGGTGCAGGAGGAGACGGCCGTGGAGTGCGTCGTCGAACGGGTGGTCCTCGTGGAGACGCTGCCGACGGTCACATACCCCAACGGCGACCAGTGCCAGTACATGGACACCTGCTTCCGCTGCCGGGCCGTGGGCGGCCAGGCGCGCGTCAATGACGACGAGTCGCTGGAGGTGGGCTGGTTCCCGGTGGACGCGCTGCCGCCGCTGCGGGAGGGCGAGCGGTTCCGGATCAAGCAGGCCCTCACCGAGGCACCCACATGGTTCGCCACCACGTCCCACTAGAGCGAAGTATGGGCCCGAGCCATATCGGTCGCACGGGCCGTGCTCCTTAGGGTGCGGAGCATGACCGCACCCCACACACCCCTCACCCCTCTCGACCTCGGCGGCCGCACCGCGCTCGTCACCGGCGCCGCGAGCGGCATCGGCCGCGCCTGCGCGCTACGGCTCGCGGTCGCCGGGGCGAAGGTCAGGGCCGTGGACCGGGACGCCCCGGGCCTGGAGGCGCTGGCCGCCCAGGCGGAGCGGTCCCCCGGACTGCGGGGGACGGTCGAACCGTACGCACTCGACCTGACCGACCTCGACGCCGCCGAGCAGGCCGCGGCGGGCACCGACATCCTGGTCAACAACGCCGGCCTGCAACTGGTCCGCCCCATCGAGGAGTTCCCGCCGGACGTCTTCCACACCGTCCTCACCGTGATGCTGGAGGCCCCCTTCCGGCTGATCAGGGGCGCCCTGCCGCATATGTACGCCCAGGAATGGGGCCGTATCGTCAACATCTCCTCCGTACATGGGCTGCGCGCCTCTGCCTACAAGTCCGCCTATGTGGCTGCCAAACACGGCCTGGAGGGACTGTCCAAGACCGCCGCTCTCGAAGGCGCACCGCACGGCGTGACGTCCAACTGCGTCAACCCCGGCTATGTACGCACCCCACTGGTCGAAGCGCAGATCGCGGACCAGGCGGCGGCCCACGGCATCCCGCCCGAGCGGGTCCTGACCGACGTACTGCTGAAGGACTCGGCGCTCAAACGGCTCGTCGAACCGGACGAGGTCGCCGAGGCCGTCGTCTATCTCTGCGCCCCGCACGCCTCATTCATCACCGGCACCTCGCTCGTCCTGGACGGCGGCTGGACCGCTCACTGACCGTGCGGCGGGTTATCCACAGGGCTGGTGCGACCACCCGTACGACAGGTATCCCTGGACCATGTCCGAAGAACAGCTCACCAGCGACGCCGCTCCAGGCCCCGAGCAAGCGGCCTACCTGGAGCTCCTCGCCCGCGGGGCGGCCGCCGAGGCGTACGACCGGCCCGTGCTCCTCGCCCGTGCGGGCGGTGCGGGGCCCGACGCGCTGGCCGCGCTGGAGCACGCCAAGCGGCTCGCGCTGCGCGTGCGCGCCGAGCTGGAGGGGCGCAGGCGCCGCGAGGCCGAGCTGTCCGCCCTCTTCGAGACCGCGCACGACCTCGCCGGGCTGCGCGACCTCGACGCGGTGCTGCGCGCGATCGTGCAGCGCGCGCGGTCACTGCTGGGGACCGAGGTCGCCTACCTGAGCCTCAACGACCCGGCCGCCGGCGACACCTACATGCGGGTCACCGAGGGCTCGGTCTCGGCACGCTTCCAGCAACTGCGCCTGGGCATGGGGGAGGGGCTCGGCGGCCTCGTCGCCCAGACGGCCCGGCCGTATGTGACGGAGAGCTACTTCGACGACGAGCGCTTCCGGCACACCCGGGCGATCGACTCCGGTGTGCGGGACGAGGGCCTGGTGGCGATCCTGGGCGTGCCCCTCATGCTCGGCAGCCAGGTCATCGGTGTGCTCTTCGCGGCGGACCGCCGCGCCCGGGTCTTCGAACGCGAACAGGTCGCGCTGCTCGGCTCGTTCGCCGCGCACGCGGCCGTCGCCATCGACACGGCCAACCTGCTGGCCGAGACCCGTTCGGCGCTGGCCGAACTGGAGCGGGCCAATGAGATCATCCGCGCCCACAGCGGCGTCATCGAGCGGGCCTCCGAGGTGCACGACCGGCTGACCGAGCTGGTTCTGCGCGGTGGCGGGGTCCATGACGTGGCGGCGGCGGTCTCCCATGTCCTGGACGGTTCGGTGGAGTTCGCCGAAGGGCCGCTTCCCGAGGAGTGCGTCGACGGCCACGCGACGCGGCGGGGCGACGACTGGGTGGCGGCCGTGTCGGCGGGCGGCGAGGTCTTCGGGGCGCTCGTCCTGCGCGGTCACCCGGACCTCGACCCGGTCGACCAGCGCACCCTGGAGCGGGCCGCGATGGTCACCTCCCTGCTGCTGCTCGCGCGCCGTTCGGCGGGCGAGGCCGAGCAGCGGGTACGGGGCGAACTGCTGGACGACCTGCTGGACGCGCCCGACCGGGACCGGCGGCTGCTGAAGGAACGCGCCGCGCGCCTCCGTACCGACTTCGACGCCCCGCACGTGGTGCTGGCCGCCCGGATCGACCGGCCCACCTCACCGGACACCGCCGACCGACCGGGAGCGGGTCGGGAGTACGGGCACCGAGAAGGGGCCGAGCGGGAGAGCGCGGACCGGCAACGCCTCTGGTCGGCGGCCTCACACCTGGCGGCCACCCGCCACGGTCTCGCCTCGGCGCGGGACGGCGGAACGGTGCTGCTGCTTCCCCTCGGCCCCGGCGACACCGCCGCCGAGCTGGCCCGCCAGACCGCCAAGCACCTCGGCGGCGCCCTGCGCGAACCGGTCACCGTCGGCGCCTCATCCCCGGTCGAGGCGCCGGCGGCCCGGCCGGGCGCGATAGCCCCCGCGTACGCCGAGGCCCGCCGCTGCCTGGACGCGCTGCGCCTGCTCGGCCGCCCCGGCGAGGGCGCGGCCGCCTCGGACCTGGGCTTCCTGGGCCTGCTGCTCGCCGACACCCGGGACATCGAGGGGTTCGTGACCCGCACGATCGGCGAGGTCATCACGTACGACCGGAGCCGGGGTACCGACCTGGTCCGCACGCTCGACGCGTACTTCGCGAGCGGCATGAGCCCGGTGCGGACCAAGGACGAGCTGCACGTCCACGTCAACACGGTGGCCCAGCGCCTGGAACGCATAGGCCGGCTCCTCGGCCCCGACTGGCAGTCGCCGGAACGCGCCCTGGAGGTCCAGCTCGCGCTGCGGCTCCACTCGATGTCCGCCGCGGTCGCACGCTGAGACGGCCGGTCGCGAGGGCGGCCGGCCGTCCGTTGCCGAACGGTGCTCAGCGGGCGGCCGCGCTGATCCGGCCCTCCTCCGTCACCTCGGCGAGGTCCCGGTTGCGGGTCTCCTTGGCGCAGGCGATCGCGACCACGGTGAGCAGGGCCGCGGCGATCACGTACAGGGCGATCGGTGTCGAGTCGCCGTAGTCGGCGAGCAGCGCGGTCGCGATCAGCGGAGCGGGGGCACCGGCGGCCACGGAGGAGAACTGCGAGCCGATGGAGGCGCCCGAGTAGCGCATCCGGGTCGCGAACATCTCGGAGAAGAACGCCGCTTGCGGCGCGTACATCGCCCCGTGCAGAACCAGCCCGACGGTCACGGCGAGCAGCAGGCTGCCGAAGCTGCCGCTGTCGATCAGCGCGAAGAACGGGAACATCCATGCCCCGACGCCCACGGCGCCGATCAGATAGACCGGCCGCCGCCCGATGCGGTCGGACAGGGCACCCCAGGCGGGGATGACCGCGAAGTGCACGGCGGAGGCGATGAGTACGGCGTTGAGCGCGGTCTGCTTGCTCAGTCCGGCCGAGGTCGTGGCGTACACCAGGATGAACGCCGTGATGACGTAGTAGCTGATGTTCTCCGCCATCCGCGCGCCCATCGCCACCAGCACATCACGCCAGTGGTACCGCAGCACGGCGACGAGCGGCATGGTCTCCACCTGGGCCGACTCCGCCCTGCGGGCCTCGGCCTGGGCCAAGGCGGCCTTGAAGACCGGGGATTCATCGACGGAGAGACGAATCCACAGGCCGACGATCACCAGCACCCCGGACAGCAGGAAGGGGATGCGCCAGCCCCATGAGGTGAACGCCGCGTCGGACAGCAACGCGGTCAGCGCGGACAGCACGCCGGTGGCCAGCAACTGCCCGGCGGGCGCCCCGGTCTGCGGCCACGACGCCCAGAATCCCCGCCGCCGCGCGTCCCCGTGCTCCGACACCAGCAGCACGGCCCCGCCCCACTCACCCCCGAGCGCAAAGCCCTGCACCAGCCGCAACACGGTGAGCAGCAGGGGTGCCGCCGTCCCGATGGTGGCGTGTGTCGGCAGGAGCCCGATGGCGAACGTGGCCCCACCCATGAGCAACAGGCTGAGCACGAGCAGCTTCTTCCGCCCGAGCCGGTCCCCGTAATGCCCGAACACCAACGCCCCGAGCGGCCGCGCGGCAAACCCGACGGCGTACGTCAGGAACGACAACAGGGTGCCGACGAGCGGGTCGGAGCCGGGAAAGAACAGCTTGTTGAACACCAGCGCGGCGGCCGAACCGTACAAGAAGAAGTCGTACCACTCGATGGTCGTGCCGATGAGGCTGGCGGCGACGACGCGGCGGAGGGTCGCGGGCTCGGGTGGAGCGGATGCGGGGGCGGCCATGAACACCACTTCCGGACAGTTGGCGGGGACGTTTCCGTGTCGCCACACCGTAGGAACGGGCAGGTCAGCGGCGTATGTGGCGGGACACCATAGTTCTCGGGGCGGCTGTGCGCTCGGCCACCATGCCAGGCACGTGAGCGCTGCTTCGAGCACCGCATGGCAAGCCGGCAGATGCCTGTCCGAGTAAGCCGGAAAATGCCTCCCAGCTTCTGAACGTTCGCCTGCTGCCCATGAGTTGCATGGCCGCCCCGGCGAGGTGCGCACGGTGGAGGGCGGCCGGCACGGCATACGAGGCGAGCCTGAGTGGTGGCCATGCGGTGCCGGACCGGCACTGACGGCCATGCGGTGCCGGGCCGGCACGCGAGCACTGCGGCGAGCACCCGTTCGGCGCAGCGGCCTTCTCCGTGAGAACTGGAAGGTCCCCCCGGCCGAGCCGGATGCTCCCTCCGGCTCTGGCCTCTCTGACGTTGGCATGTGCCATGAAGGTGGTACATGGCGTTCACGTGCCGGTAGACCACATGCATATGCCGGAGTCGCGCTCTTTTATGCACTGTGCCACCGTGGAGATGCCGCCCGGCGGACATGCTCAGCCGGCCCCAGGCCCGCGTCTTCTCGCGAAGCCGGGGCTGGGTCGGTGAGCGGTTCCCAGGACGGCCGGCTGATGTCCGAGCGCGTGCCTGACCCACTGCGTCATGAGGTGGGAGCAGGCAGTTCATCAGGTGTACGCGCATGCCCGGTGCCCGGTGTCGCTCCGGGTGTCCCACCCATTCACCGAACATGTTCGCTGTGACGCGGCGTGCCCACCCTGCCCATAAGCGGGGCGGTGGTGCGCCCGCGGACCGGCGCGAGCGTTCTCCGGCGGTGATGGCCGTCGGTGCGAGGGAGTGTCGGAATGCCCAGTGCCATCGAGGACTATGCGTTTCTGGGGGACCTGCAGTCGGGTGCGTTGGTCGGGCGTGACGGCTCGGTCGACTGGTTGTGCCTGCCGAGGTTCGATTCCCCGGCATGCTTCTCCGCGCTGCTGCACGACAAGAGCGCCGGCCGCTGGCTGCTGGCCCCGGCTTCGGGCGGTCCCGCCACGCGGCGCCGCTACCGGGACGACACCCTGATCCTGGAGAGCGAGTGGCACACGGCCGAGGGCAGTGTGCGGATCGTGGACTGCATGCCGCTGCGCGGGGAGGCATCCGACCTGGTCCGCCTGGTGGAAGGGATCAGCGGACGCGTCACCATGCGGATGGACCTGCGGCTGCGTCCCGACTACGGCCGCATCATCCCCTGGGTGAACCGGACCGGTGGCGGCCTGCGGGCGGTGGCCGGTCCGGACGCCTTCTGGCTGCACACGCCCGTGGCCGTCTACGGCGAGAACATGGCCACCAAGGCGGAGTTCACCGTCGAGGCCGGTCAGCAGGTGCCATTCGTCCTCACCCACAAGCCCTCCCATCTGGCCAGCCGTGCCAAGCCCGTCGACGCGATCGCCGCTATCGAGGACACCGAGCGGTTCTGGCGGGCGTGGATGGGCCGGTGTACCTATCAGGGCCAGTGGCAGCAGGCGGTACGGCGCTCCCTCGTCACCCTCAAGGGCCTCACCTACCAGCCCACCGGCGGGATCCTGGCGGCGGCCACGACATCGCTGCCCGAGCAGCTCGGGGGTTCGCGCAACTGGGACTACCGGTTCTGCTGGCTGCGCGACGCGACCTTCACGCTCCAGGCGCTGGTCGGTACCGGCTATCTGGAGGAGGCGTCCGCGTGGCGGGAGTGGCTGCTGCGCGCGGTCGCCGGCAACCCCGCCGACCTGCAGATCATGTACGGCCTCGACGGCACGTGGCGGCTGCCCGAGTACTCCCTGGACTGGCTGTCCGGCTACGAGGGCTCCAGCCCGGTCCTGGTCGGCAACGAGGCCGCCGGCCAGTTCCAGCTCGACGTGTGGGGGGAGGTCCTGGAGTGCTTCTACGTGGCCCGCGAGGCGGGGCTCCCGGCCAATGACCCCGCCTGGAACGTGCAACTGGCCCTGCTGGACTTCCTGGAGGGAAACTGGCGGGAGCCGGACAGCAGCCTGTGGGAAGTCCGCGGCGAGCCGCGCCACTTCGTCCACTCCAAGGTCATGGCCTGGGCGGGCGTGGACCGGGCCGTGCGCTCGGTTCTGCACCACGGCCGCTGGGGCCCGGTGGACCGCTGGGAGGAGCTGCGCGACCGCATCCACGCGGAGGTGTGTGAGAAGGGCTTCGACGCCGAGCGCAACACCTTCACCCAGTTCTACGGCTCCAAGGGCCTGGACGCGGCGCTGCTCCTGCTGCCCCGAATCGGGTTCCTGCCCTGGGAGGACCCGCGGGTGCGGGGCACCGTGGACGCCGTACGCCGAGAGCTCAGTGAGGAGGGTTTCCTGCTGCGCTACCGGCCCGAGGCGGACGGCGGCGTGGACGGCCTGCCCGGCGACGAGGCCACCTTCCTGGTGTGCACCTTCTGGCTCGCCGACGCCCTGCACGGCACCGGCCGCCGGCGTGAGGCGAGGGAACTGTTCGAGCGCCTGCTGGACCTGCGCAACGACGTGGGACTGCTCAGCGAGGAGTACGACCCGCGCACGGGCCGCCACCTGGGCAACACACCGCAGGCGTTCAGCATGGTCGGCCTGGTCAACACCGCTCTGTGGCTCAGCGGCACGGCCGACATCACCTCCGTCGACGGCTGCGGCCCCGGCCATGCCGTCGACGCCGAATCCCTGGGGCGGCGGACCGCCCGTGTGCGCCCCTGACGCCGCATGCCGCGTTGTGTGACCTATCCCCGTGTGAGAGGAATCCCCATGAACGACAACGACGTGCTCACCACCGAGTACGACGCGCTGATCATCGGCAGCGGCCCGGTGGGCTGCACCTTCGCCCGCAAGCTGGTCGAGGCCGGCAAACACGTCCTGATGATCGACGCCGGGGCCCAGCTGTCCCGCCGCTATGGCGAACACCTCAAGAACAGCTACCTGTTCCAGAAGAACATCGACCTGTTCGTCTCCGTCATCAAGGGAAACCTGCTGCCGCTGTCGACCGCGACCAACAAGGAACCGGTCCTCACCCTTGACCCCTCGGCGTTCGCCTACGACCCGGACAAGTACGCCGGCTTCTCGATGCGCAACCAGAACCCCGAGCAGAAGAAGCACACCAACTTGCCCGCCGCCGCCGCGACGTACGCCGTGGGCGGCATGACCACCCACTGGACGTGTGCCGTGCCGCGCTTCCACGCACAGGTGGAGCGGCGCAACGGGGACCAGGAATACCCCATCGACGACAAGAAGATGGACGAGCTGTACGACGAGGCCGAGACCCTGCTGGGCCGGAAGACCTCCGTCTTCGCCGCCTCCGCCCGGCATCTGCTGGTCAAGCAGGTGCTGAAGCAGGCGGGCGGGGAGTTCGCCGACGTCGCCGAACTGCCGCTCGCGGTCAGCGAGCGCGCCGACTCCGAGCGGACCTCCGCGGTGTCCTGGTCCGCGGCCGACACCGTCCTGGGCGATCTCGCCGAGCCCACGCACCGGCCGTCCGAGGGATCGTTCACCCTGCTGCCCGAGCACCAGTGCGTCCGCCTGGAGATCACCGGGGCCGGCAGGCGGCAGAAGGTCGAGTACGCGGTCGTACGCGACCTGCGCGATCTGCGCCGCGAGATCCAGCTGCGGGCCAAGACCTATGTGGTGGCGTGCGGTGCGGTGCCCACCCCCCAGCTGCTGTTCAACTCGGGCGTCACACTGCCCGCGCTCGGCCGCTACCTCACCGAACAGCCCATGTCCTTCTGCCAGGTGGTCCTCCAGCAGGAGCACATGGACAACATCGAGTCGATCCTGCGTGGCGTCTCCGGCGGCGACGACGACGCCGCCGCGTCCGCCGCCGACCGGGTCGCCGCCTACCGCGCCGCCCAGCTCAAGCGGCTGCACGGCGGTGACAAGACCGCCGACCCCGTGCCCTTCCCGCCCGCCGAGCGCGACCCCAACCTCGCTCTGCTGGTGACCGAGCAGCGCCCCTGGCACTGCCAGATCCACCGCGACGCCTTCACCTACGGCGCCTTGCCGCCCAACGTCGATCCCCGGCTCATCGTGGACCTGCGCTGGTTCGGCATCTCCCGCCCCCGCCCCGAGAACAAGGTCACCTTCTCCCGGAAGATCCGCGACACCTTCGACATGCCGCAGCCCACCTTCCACTTCCGCCTGGACGAGGCCGAACGGAAGGCGACGGACCGCATGAATGAGCACATGCTGCGCACCGCCGCCGCCCTCGGCGGCTTCATGCCCGGCTCCGAACCGGTCTTCCTCACCCCCGGTTTGCCCCTGCACATCGCCGGCACCACCCGCATGGGCACCAGCGAGCTGGACAGCGTCGTCGACGAGTACTCCAAGGTGTGGAACGTCGACAACCTCTACCTCGGCGGCAACGGCCTGCACCCCTTCGGCAACGCCTCCAACCCCACGCTCACCAGCGTCGCCATGGCCGTCCACGCGGCCAACACCATCCTCAGCGGCCACCCCGGGCACTGACCCCTCCCCGCGACCCCAGGACTGCCCCATGAGACAGGACACCACCACCCTCCCCGAAGACATCCACCTCGGCATCACCCCCACCTGCTGGACCAACGACGACTTCCCGCTCATCGGCAACGACATCCCGATGGAGCAGTGCCTCAGCGAGATCGCCCTCGCCGGCTTCGAGGGATGCAGCATCGGCCACAACTTCACCACCGACGTCGACGCGCTCACCGCGGCCATGCACCTGCGCGGCCTGAGCGTGAGCGAGCCGTGGGTGAGCACCTACTTCACCGTGCCCGACGGCGCCGAGCGCACCGCCTGCGACCTGCTGAAGGTGCTGGAGTTCCTCAAGGACTTCAACGCCGGCGACCCCCCGGTGAAGACGACCACGATCGGCGTCGCCGAGTTCGGCCACTCCATCCACCTGCAGTCGCTGAGCCTGCGCAGCAACCGTCCCGAGTTCACCGACGAGCAGTGGACCGACCTCTGCAAGGGCCTGAACAAGATCGGCGAGATCGTCGCGAGCCAGGGCTTCACCCTCGCCTACCACCCGCACATGGGAACCGGCGTACAGACCGAGGAAGACGTCGACCGCCTGATGCGCGACACCGACCGGCGCCACGTCAGCCTGCTGCTCGACACGGGCCACCTCACCTGGGCAGGCGCCGACGTCCGGGGCATCGTGGAGCGGCACCGGGACCGCATCGCCCACGTCCACCTGAAAAACATCCGCGGCAGTGTCCGCGCGGACCGGACACTGGCCTCCGGCAGCTTCCGGGAGTACGTCGAGGCGGGCATCTTCACCGTCCCCGGTGACAGCGACGGCGACGTGGACTTCGACACCCTGCTGAAAATTCTGCGTCCGGGTGATTCCTACCGGGGCTGGCTCGTCGTCGAGGCCGAACAGGATCCCCGCAGCGGGCAGCCGCCGCTGTACCACGCCCAGACGGCGCACGAGTACCTGACCGGGGCCCTCGCCTGACCGCCCCGTTCCGCCACCGGCAGGTGTGGCCGTTCCGCGACCGGCAGGCACCCGCCCCCGCACCTTGGAAGGCATCGCATGGCCGCAAACACCGCTCTCAACCTCCCCACCCCCGCGTTCGACCGGGAGATCGTCGCCGACCAGCTCAACGACGGCTACTGGGTGGAGGCCCCCGACATCGACGGGGACACCCGGCCCGACCTGTTCGGCTACGGCCTGTCCCTGGGCGAGATCTACTGGTACAAGAACCCCGGCTGGAAACGCCAGTTGGTGGCCGACGGCTTCCACATGCCCATCGGCGCCCACTGCGCCGACATCTCCGGCAACGGCCGCCCCGACATCGTGGTGTGCTACGAGCTGTACGGGCCGGGCGGACGCATCGACGACCCCAACCTCGAAGGCGGGAAGATCGACTGGATCGAGAACACCGGCAAGCCCGACGCGGACGTGCGCTGGGAGCGCCACTACATCGGCCGCGAGACCGGCATGCACCGCCTGCGCGTCGGCCACTTCACCCAGACCCGTAAGCCCGAGGTGATGGGCGTACCGTGCGTCGGGCCGAAACACGTGCACGGCCTCATCCCGGTCGTGCTGTTCAGCCCCAACAACGACGTGCGCAAGCCCTGGGAGAAGCGCGTCGTCGACGACAGCCACTTCCGCATGATCCACGGGGCGGAGCTGAGGCAGAACCCGCTGCCCGGCTGCGAGCACCTCGACTCGATCCTGCTCGCCTCCGAGGAAGGTGTCACCTGGCTGCACTACGACGAACGCGAGGGCCGGTTCACCACCACGCACATCGGCTCGGGCGAGCACTCCCAGTTCGAGCAGACCGGCTTCAAGGGCAGCGGCGACGTCGGTGCCGGGCGCATCGGTGACGACCCGCACGCCTACGTGGCGGCCACCGAGCCGTTCCACGGCAACACGCTCGCCGTCTACGTCAAGGAGCAGCCCGGCACGCCCGTGGCGGAGGCCACCTGGCGGCGCGTCGTGCTCGACGTGTTCGGCGACCCCAACGAGATGGGTGAGGGCCCCGGCCACCAGATCGTCTGCGCCGACTTCGACAACGACGGCGACGACGAGTTCCTGGTCGCCCTGCGCGGCCCCTGGCCCTGGCAGGGGGTCTTCTACTACAAGGCGATCGACATCCAGGCGGGCATCTTCACCAAGTGGCGCGTCTCCTCGGACTCCACCGCGCGCATCGCCGTCGGTGACTTCAACGGTGACGGCCGGCTGGACTTCGCCACCATCGCCTACAAGGTCGACAAGTACTTCGTCGCCCAGGACGCCAAGCTGTCCGTTTTCCACAACGCCATCGACGGCATCGCCCCCGCCGACGCCGGCTAGCGCGACTTCACCGCGTGCGGCTCCGCCGGCCACCCGGCCACGGAGCCGCACGTCGGCGACGCGCCCCAACGCCCGCAGGAAGGAGACGGACGTGGTCACGCCTGGTGACAACAGCGGCAGGGACGCCGACGATGGCCGGTCTCCCGGCTGGAAACCCTCGCACGCGGACGCCTCACCCGCGGGCGCGACCGCGAGCCGCCTTCGGCACCGGTGGCGGACCCGCCCCGCGCGCCTGACCGCAGCGGTGGTCCTGGTCCTGCTCTGTGCGGCGGCGGCAGTGAGCCTTCCGTTCCTGCTGCGCCCGGCACCGGAGCCGGTGTACGTCGCCCTGGTGACCAGCCACACCGGATCCGGGGCCGTCCGCGGCCAGGAGATCAGCAGCGGCGTCCGCTTCCACCTCGACCGGATCAACCGGACGGGCGGCATACGCGGCCACCCCGTACGGCTGTTGCCCTACGACGACCGCGCCGACCCGGCGACCGCGCGCCGCACGGCCGAACGCATCGGCCGCGACGACCGGGTCGCCCTGGTGATCGGCAACACCAGCAGCCCCACGGCCAGCCAGGCCGCACCCGTGTACGCCGCCGCCCGCATCCCGTTCATCACCCCCACGGCCACGGCCGACGGCATCACCGCGAACCCCTGGAGCTTCCGCACGACGTACACGAACACCTATCAGGGCGAGTTCATCGCCGCCTACACCCACCACGTGCTCGGCGCGCGCAGCGCCACCGTGCTGCACGTGAACAGCGCCTACGGCGCGTCCCTGGCGGACGGCTTCCGCCGGGCCTTCACGACAAAGGGACGCGTCCACCGGGTCGTCGCCCTCGGCGACCGGAGCGGCAACCCGCGCCCGGACCAGTTGCGGCACGCGCTGGAGGCCGCCCGTACGGACCCCGACCAAGGCCCGGTCGTCCTCGCCCTGCCCGAGGACCCCGCACTGACCACGCTGACCTACCTGCGCCGCCATGGCGTGCGCGCCACCGTCATCGGCGGTGACGACCTGTCCAACGCCCAGTTCAGCTCCCGCCTGGCCGCCTCTCACCAGGAACGGACGGCACCCGGCTCGATGACCGGACGGTTCTACGCCGCCTCGCCCCAGCTCGCCGACAGCCTCACCGGAGCCGGCCTGGCCTGGGCCGCCGCCTTCCGGGACCGCTATGGGGCAATGCCCTCCTGGAAGGCGATGTCAGGACAGACGGCGGCCGACGTGGCCGTGCACGCCCTGAGGCGGGCAAAGGTCCACCACGCCGACGTGACCGAACGGGACAGAGCGGCCGTCCGCGACGCGCTGGCCGCCATGAACACCCCGGACAAGGGCATCCCGGGCGTGTACGGGCGGGTCTTCTTCGACCGCACCCGCTCCCTGCACCTGCCCGTCACCATGGGCACCGTCCAGGCCGGAGACATCGTCTCCGCTCCCGTCCAGCTGACCGAGTACAGCCCGGAGGAGGACGTCGACGTGGACCGGGAACTGAACGCCGGGCGGGCCGTCTCCTTCCAGGGCAAGGTGCTGGCCCGCCAGCAGATCGTCTACACCGGTATCAACGTCAACCGGATCAGCACGTTCGACACCCGCGAAGGCACCTTCAAGGCGGACTTCTTCCTGTGGTTCCGCTACAGCGGCAGCGACGAGGCCACGAACGTGGAGTTCCCGAATCTGGCGGATGACAAGTTCAAGTGGACCGCGCCCATCCGCAAATCGTCCGCCAACGGCGTGAAGTACCGGCTCCACCAGGTCGTCACCACCTTCAGCACCCCACTGGACTTCCACCGCTTCCCCTTCGACCGGCACCACCTCGCCATCACCCTGCAGAACCGCACCCAGCCCTCCTCCCGCGTCGTCTATGTCGTGGACCGGGCTCTGGTGAAGCAGGACCGCAGGGAGTTGCTGCACAGCGGCAAGGACGTCCGGCAGACCATCGACGGCCTGCCCAACTGGACGGTCCGCGACCTGAGGCTGTACAAGGCCGCCGTGGGCAGCACCGCGCGGCTCGGCGACCCGGACCTGGCGCAGGGCGAGAACGGCGTCCACTACGCCCAGTACGTCGCCGACGTCACCGTGGCCCGCGACGTGGCCCCCTTCCTGGTCAAGAACCTCCTGCCGCTGCTGCTCAGCGCCGCCGTCACCTACGCCACCCTCTTCTTCCCACGCGACCCCCGCTACACCAGCACCCGCGTCTCCCTGGAGGTCACCGCCATGCTCAGCGCCGCCGTGCTGCTGACCAACGTCACCAGCTCCCTGCCGGACGTCGGATACACGGTGGCACTGGAGTGGGCCTACTACGCCTTCATGTTCCTCGTGGGCACGTGTGTCTTCATCTCACTCGCCGGCGCGTGGATCGATGAACACGACAACGTACCGGCCTGGAACCGGCTCCAAGTCGTCTCCCGCGTCTACTACCCGGTGTTCTGCGTGGCGGTCCTGCTCGTCTACCTCGTCCACCTCGGCTGAGCCCGCCGCCCCCGGTGACACAGTGAAAATCCGGAACCACGATCCGCTGGTACACCACCTGCGCGCTGCCGCCCGGAGAGTCGACCTGCTCGCCCTCGCCGCCGGCGCACTCTTCGCCCTCACCCTCGCGGTCGCCGTCCACCAGCAACGCCGACTGGACTTCACCCACCCCGGTCCGGCCCTCGGCGCCGTCATCACCACCGGACTGGCCCTGCTCCTGCTGGCCGGCCTCGCCGGCATCCGCCGGCTGAGAGCCCACCGCTTGTGGCTGGCCAGCGCGTGGACCGCCACCGTCCTGCTGACCGGGACCGTACTCATCTGGTACGCGGCGGTGACCGACACCTCCCACACCCTCGCCCGCGGCACGCTGGTCACCAGCATGCGCGACACCGACGCCTACCTCGCCCGCCACGCCCCCTCACAAACCCACCACGTACGCGTTCCCACAGGTGTGTTCATCCAGGCCCTGCGCTTCACGGGGCCCTATGACGTCGAGGTGAGCGGCTACATCTGGCAGCGGTACGCCGACTCCGTGCCGGCCGGCATCCAACGCGGCATCGTCCTGCCGGAAGCCGACGACTCCTACCAGCCCCGCAAGGTCTACGACATCCACCGCGACGGCGAACACGTGATCGGATGGTACTTCAATGTCAAGATCCGACAGGTGTTCGACTACCGGACCTACCCCCTGGACGAACAGGACGTCTGGCTCCGCCTGTGGCACCCCGACTTCGAGAGCAGGGTCCAGCTCGTCCCCGACCTGGCGGCGTATCCCCCCTGGCGCGGTCCGGCCGCCTACGGCCTGGACCCGGACTTCGTCCCCGGCAACTGGGCCGTGAAGACCACCTCCTTCAGCTACGACACCCCGCGTTACTCGGCGAACTTCGGACAGGGTCGCCAGTACCGCGAAGAGGCGCATCCTGAGCTGTACTTCAACATGCACATGGCCAGGGAGTTCGCCTCACCGCTCTTCGGACGGATCATCCCCCTGGCCTTCATCGCCGTCCTCGCCTTCGCCTCCCTCTTCGTCACCACGAAGAACACCCGGCGCTACCCGCTCGCCGGATTCGACGGGCTGACCGTGGTCGAACTCGCGGCGGCCGTGCTGCTGGTCCTGAACGTCGACCACAACTCCGCACGAGAGGCCACCGGCTCCCACGGCATCACGTACATCGACTACGTGTATTTCTGCCTCTACTTCATGATCATCGGGGTGGTGTGGAACTCGCTGCTGCTCTCCCGCGGCCCGCATCTCTCGCTGATCCAGTGGCGGGACAACCTGGCACCCAAACTGCTGTACTGGCCGGTCCTCGCCTTCCTCCTGTGCTCCGTCACCGCCCTCACGTTTCTGCTGTAGGACGCGATGTGCCCGGGGGAGGGATACGCGCCACGGCACGCCCTCGCTCGAAAGAGTGGTCACGGCGAGGCGGACCCGTCACTGGGGCAACGAGCGGCTCCTGCCGTGGATCATGTGCGTCACGCGCCTGGTGAGTGCCGCCTGCTTCGCCCGTCGGCCTGGACGGCACGCATGTGCAACGACGTGACAGGCCGCGTGCGCGTGACTGCCCCGGCCTCGCCCACCCGGCTGACAACGCCTTCGTGTGCCGACCGCACACGCCAGGCAACAGGGGCAGTCGCAACAGGACTCGAACCGCGGAGGAACCCATGGACCGTCGTACGTTTCAGCGAGGGATCATCGCACTCGGCGCCGCGGCAGGCGCCGGTGCCACACTCGGTCCGCTCCCCGCGGCGGCCACTACCCCCGGTCGCCCCATCACGCCGGACCGCAGCACGCCCCACGCGCCCCAGCGCCAGTCACTCATGGAGTACGCCCTGCCCAAAGCCGGGCAGACCCACGAACCGGTGAAGGTACCCGGCGCACCGATGCTCCTCATCACCCAGTGGTACCCCAGCCGCCTGCTCAAGCTCTCACTGGATCCGCGCACCGAACAGGTCACCGGGCTCGCCCAGTTCCCGCTGGGGGACGACACGGACCTGCCACACGGCCTGGCCGCCTCCACCCGCTACCCGGGCCGGATCTGGGCCACGCTCGAAGGAGCACACCATCTGCTGCTGCTGGACCCGGCCCCCCACTCGCTGAAGGCGGCGCCACGGGTGCTGCGCGACATCCCGATCCCCGACGGGGGAAAGGGTCCCCACTATGTGGGGGAGTACGGCGACCTGCTGTGGGTCAGTCTCAAAGGCAGCAACCAGGTGCTGGCCATCGACCACCGCCACCCCGAACGCCACTGGTTCTTCGACGCCCGCTCCCAGCCGATCTTCGTCGGCCGCCACCCCGCGAGCGGGGAGTTCTACGCGAGCCAGGACAAGGCCAGTTCCCTGCTGCGGATTCCCTTCCCGTCCGGCCGCACACGGCAGATCGCGATTCCGCCGGAGCGCGGCGCCACCCCGGTCGGGGTGATCGCCGGTCTGGGCGCGCTGTGGGTGGCACTGCTCGGCACCGAGCGCGGCGGCACAGGCACCTTCGGGCGAATCGACGAGCACGGCCGGATCACCTGGTACCGCCTGTCCTCTCCCATGGCACGCTCGGCCGGCCTGCTGCACATCGCCTTCGACCCTCCCGCATCCGGGCGGCGCCCGGGCCTGTGGCTCCTGGGCTCGTCCATCATCAGCGACCGCGTCCTGGACCTGATCGTGCGGGTGGAGCTGGACCGCTCGCACCGGCACATCGTCTCCGAGGAGGCGGTGGCGCTGCCCACCCAGCTGTCCAAGGCCCACCGCCTGCTGGTGACGCGGCGCAGCGTCTTCGCCACCGAGATGCACACCTCGGCGCTCGCCCAACTGGCAGTCCCCCAAGGCCACCGCTGATCCGCTCGGCAGGGTGCTGATCCGCTCAGCCAGGGCTCCTCGTCCGGCAGGCGTCTGAGGATCGTTTCAGCGGGCGTTGTGCCGGTGTGAGCCACCCCGAGTCAGTGGCCAGTCATGCAGAGGTGCTCAGTCTGGCGCCATCGCGGTCGCAGGGCAGGCGGCCGGAGCCGTAGGCGGCGGTGTAGTCGTCGGCGATGTCGGTTTCGGTCCCTTTCATTGCGGTGGGGGAGACGCGGATGACGCCGCTGAAGGGCCGCTCGATGTCCCTGATGACGAGAAGCACCGTGGTCAGCAGGGCGGTGAGGACGACCAGGCCGCCGGTGACCAGAGCAGTGTTCGTGCGCGGCAGGCACAGGCCCAGGGTGACCACGAGGAAGGCCAGGGCGGCCAGCATGAGCCAGTACACGGCATCCGGAATGGCCGGGGTGGACTCGGCGATGCGCGTCTGACGCGCCTGGGAGCGTTCTTTGTCGGTGGACACCAGCATGCCGAAGGCGGCCGCGTCGGCGCCCATCTGCTGCATCCCCGCGCGGAAGTCCGTCGTCCAGACGCTGGGTTCCTTCGCGCCCTGGCCATGGGCCATCGCCGGCCACTCGTATGCTCTGACGGCGCGTGCGTAGCAGACGACGTCCCCCTGGAGCCGCTGCCGCTGCGCGGCGGGGGCGTACTCGGCGACCTCGAACATGTGGTCCACCAGCCCGGCCTCGTTGCGGGCCGCCTCATCCGCCTTGCCGTTCGAGGTCGAGGCGGTCACGAGGACGAAGGCCAGGACGAAGACGGTCAGAGTCTGCAGGGGCAGGACGAAGTCGCGGACCGTCAGGGCCGGCGTCTCACCCGCCTCAAGACGGCCGCGAAGCACCCAGTGCCCCACGACCCCGGCAACCAGCGCCAAAGCGGCCACGATGATGGTGATGATCACGAAGGACCTGCCTGTTTCGATTTCCGCCCGCGGTTGTCGGTGCGCATTTCCCCTGGCACGGACAGGGGGTGGCATGCCGTGTCGTGCCGTGCTGGAGGTGGTCCCCTCCATCCCAGCCGTAGTGCACGCGGACCGCAGTACGGGATACTCCGAGCGGCCGACACGGCCACCCTTTCCCTCCCTCTTTCCGCGCCGATAGGTGCACTCAGTTGGACTTCCAACCAGCTGCTGTGGCTCTGTGCCGCCCCTTGTGTTGGTGGGTGGGCCGTTTGGAAGGACTGTCCGATGGCGAGGACTCTGCCGACGTCATACGGGGCGGCTCGGTGCCGGGTCCTTGCCGACGTGGCCGGTCGGGGCCGGGCCGACAGCCGCTCCTGGCGCTCAGCCCGTCGTAGAACCCGTCCCGGAAGCGTGACGTTTCCGCGAATGCTTCCTCGTTGACGAGGATGCCGATGACGGAGAAAGCGGGGAAATTCCGGAAAGGCAAGCTGGAAGTAGCTTCGACAGCATCCTTCGCCCCAGACTCGGCAGTCATGACTTGCCTATGCCGGGCCACAGGAGGGCATTCGCGTGAGTGAGACGGCCCCAGTAGCGGCGCCCACCGAGTCGCGTGCGACGTCCCTGTTCGTCGCCGACAGCTTTCCGCGGCGGCGGGGGCTCGTCGTATTGCTCAGCCTGATCGCCGGATTCCTCGCCGCTTACGCCTGGTCTGCCCAGTTCGTGGACCACGAGATCGGTTTCAACACCGCCGACGCGCTGCTGGGGCACAATCCGGAGACCACACCGATCGGCGGTGTGGCCGCCGGAGTGGTCTTCGCCTTCGTCACTGGCTTGGCGGGTTCCTTCACGGCATGCAACATCGCGGTCTTCGGAGCAGTCGGGCCGCTGGTCGGGCAGAAGGAGTCGCGACGGAAGCGCCTCCTGCACACGGTCAAGCCACTGGGCTGGATGGCCGTCGGCATGATTCCGGTATCCGCCTTGTACGGGGTGATAGTGGGCCTGGCCGGCACCCATATGCCGCAGTTCTCGGCCACCCGGGGGGCCACCGGAGAGCTCTCTCCCCGGATTGCCCAGGCAATGATCACTTTCGGTTCCATAGGGCTCGTCATGATCCTGCTCGGCCTGGCCGCGCTTGGTGTCATCAGGGATCCATTGGCCGCCGCCTCCCGGCGGTTCCGGAACGCGCCGCTGGTGCTGATGGGTGTGCTGGCCGGCGCTTTCCTGATAGGGCGCCCTTATCCTCTGTTCCGCAATCTTTTCCGGCACGCCGCGACCACGCATGATCCGCTGTACGGTGCGGTCGCGTTCACCTTGCAGTCCATCGGCAACGTCCTTGTCATGGCGGTGCTGTTCATCCTGCTGTCCTACGGACTGGGTGGGCGACTTCAGCGTTGGCTCGCCGCCGAACCGGGCAGGGCGGCCACGCTGACCGCCTCGGCATTCCTGGTGACCGGTTTCTTCACGCTGATCTACTGGACCGTGCGCATTCTCGGCAGGCTCGATTACATCTGGTTCCCGACCGCTCCCTGGAACAACTGACAGGGACGCCGCCGCGCGAGGCGGTGCCCTTGCCTCGTGGTGCGTCAATCTCGCGGCTGGGGCCGGGGAGCACGCCCGCGACCCGGGCGAGGGCGCCGAGTGCGAAGGCCGCCCCGCGCCGGACCGTCCTGCTGTCATTCGCGCCCATGCTTCTCGGCGACGGGCGCGGCCGGTCGCGGGGGCCGGAGGAGAAGAGTGCCCGCGCGGAGCGCGGCGGTGAAGGCCGACCAGGCGACCAGCGCCACGAGGTCGCCGTCGTCCGCCCCGCTCTCCCGCACCGGGGTGACGACGGACTCGTCCACCCGGTACGAGGCGCACGCGGTGAGCAGGGCGAGTCGGCCGACAGCGCGGTCACCCCTCGGCAGTGCCGTCACCGCGGTGTCGAGCCAGCCGAGGCCGAGCCCCTTGTGGCCACCGTCCCAGCCGGCCAACTCGGCTTCGACGAGCGCGCGGACGGCGGCCGGGACCACGCGATCGGCCGCGGCCGAGACGGCCGCCGCGGCGCGGGCGAACGCGCCGGCGACCGTGGGTGTGCCCTGGGCCCACCCGAGGACGGCCGGGAGCGGAGCGGCCGGCAGCAGGTCGAGGGAGCGGCCCGGCTCCCGGTGTGCCCGGGCGCTCTCGCTCAGTGCCCGGGCGAAGAGCCGGGAGGCGGTGCGCCGGGCAGCCGAAGGGAGCCGGGCCGGGAGCGGTGACGGGCCGAGGAACACGTTCACCATGCGGTTGAGGTAATGGAAGGTCACGGCCACACCGAGGGCCTCGGGCAGTTGGCGCGTGGCGGGCGGCGGGGCGGGCCGCCCGCCCCGTGAACCCTCGGCCCAGGCGGCGAGCCTTCGCAGCTCGCCGTCCCGTACGCCCGGATCGGCGCCGCCGGCGGGCGCGGCGGCACCGGCCCCGGGCACCACGCCGTTCAAGGCTGCCCCCGGCACCAGGCCGTTCAGCGTCGTCCCGTGCACATGGACGCAGTACGGGCAGGAGTTGGCGTGCGAGACCGCGGTGGCGATGGCCTCCTTACGGGCGCGCTCCAGCTCTCCGGTGGCGACGAGCGTCTCGCGGAGCACCATCCACGCGGCGGCCAGCAGAGGTGGTTCCGGGGCGTGCAGCGCGACGGGGGGAGCGAGCACGCCGAAATCTCGCTCGATCTCCTCGTAGACGGCCGCGACCAGACCGGTCGCGGCGGCCGGCGGGACGCTCCGGACGTGTCGCACGTGCAGGAGTGACCGCCGCGTGGCCGGACGGACGAGCGAGTACGGCATCGTTCCTCCCCCTACCTTTCCAGGTCTCGCCGCTGTGGGGACCAGGGCGCGTCTTTCGGGCCTGCCGGGCTCGCGTGCCCGCGGTGACACCAGCCGCTGCCGCGGCGGGCCCCTTTCCTGATCCGGCCTGGTCCCGAGGACACGCCCTAGTCGCGTGTGAGGTACGGAAGCTGCGTCCGGACGCCGCGTCGGCCGGCGCTGCCGCCGTCCGGCGCCGGCGCGCCGTAGGTGACGTCGACGCCCCGGTCACGGGCCGCCTGGACGATCCCGGGCATGGCGCGTTCGGCGAGCGCGGAGATGGTGAGCGCCGGATTGACCGTGAGCGCGCCCGGAACCGCCGAGCCGTCCGTCACGAAGATGCCGGGGTGGCCGCGCAGCTCGTGCCGGTCGTCGAGGGCGGAGGTGTGGGGGTCGTCGCCGATGCGGCACGAGGCGAGCGGGTGGACCGTGTAGGCACCCACCACGTCATTGGTCCAGGGCATCACCCGGGCCAGTCCGTCGCGTTCCAGGATGTCCTTGACGACCTGGTCCGACTCGGCCCAGCCCCGGAGGGTGTTGGCGGTCGGCCGGTACTGGATCGGGCCCCGGCCGAGCATCTGCTGCGAGATCCGGACGGCGTTCCCGGTGGGTGGCGGCGGGCCGAAGACGCCCTCGTTGTCGTCCTCCACCATCGTGAAGATCGTCAGCCAGGAGCGCCACTGCCGGACCAGCTCGGTCTTCTCCACGCCGAACCAGGTGGGGCCCTGGGATTCGGGCACCTGGGCGAGGATGGTGCCGAAGCCGGGCGGGAAGTAGAGCTGCTCCAGGGAGAACCGGGAGTGCTCGGGCAGCCGGCCGTCGAGATTGTCCCAGCTCGCCACGACCGGGCCCTTGCCGATCTGGTTGGCGAGGTAGGCCGTGCCGTCGCCGCGGTCGAGGCCGAGGAGATCGCGGGCGCGGTCCTCGTCGACGACGGCGGTGTTGAGGCGCTCGCCGTTGCCGGAGAAGTAGCGGCCGACGGCGTGCGGCATGGCGCCGAGGTCGGCGGCGGAGCGTTGCAGGATGACGGGGGTGGCGCCGGCTCCGGCGGCGAGGATGACGATCTTGGCATCGATGACGCCGCTGCCGGTGTGCACCCGGTAGTCGGTGTCGTCGATGACGTTGTAGTGCACCCGGTAGCCGCCGTCGTCGGTGCGGGTGAGCTTCTGCACCTCGTGGAGTGGCCGGATCTCGGCGCCGTGGGCCAGCGCGGCGGGCAGGTAGTTCAACAGCAGCGATCGCTTCGCGTCGAACCGGCAACCGGCCATCATCCAGTTGCAGTTGGTGCACTTCGCGGTGTCGACGGCGGTGGGAACGGGGTTTGCCGTACGCCCCGCGTGGTCGCAGGCGGCGGCGAACAGGCCACCGGCATAGGTGACGTCCTGCCAGCTCTGGGTAGTGACCGGAAGTGCCTCGCTGACCATGTCGTACCAGGGGTCGAGCGTGTCGCGGTTGATCGAGGCGGGCCACATGCGGCGGCCGATGCTGCCGGTGCGGTCGAAGACGAACCGCGGCGCACGGGGCATCGCCGCGAAGTAGACGACGCTGCCGCCGCCGACGCAGTTGCCGCCGAGCAGACTCATGCCGTCGCCGACGACGAAGTCGAAGATGCGGGTGTAGGAGGAGCCGAGGAGGAAGTCGTGTTCGAAGTCCTGGGATTCCAGCCAGGGCCCCCGCTCCAGAACGGTGACCTTCGCTCCGCCCGCCGCGAGGTGGTACGCGGCGATGGCGCCGCCGAAGCCGCTGCCCACGACGAGTACGTCGGTCCGTCCGGAGCCGCTCATGCCAGGCTCCCGGAGGGCGCGGTGTCGGGGTGGAGGCGGGCGAGCGGACGACCGTAGGAGAAGTCGGGGAAGCGCCACAGCCCGTCGGGGTCCGGGGCGGTGAAGCCCATGGCGGCCAGCCCCGGGTGCCCGGCGGCCATCGCCTCGGCGGTGTGCAGGTGGGCGGCGGTGTCGAAGGCCATGTTGCTGAACAGGGCGAGGAGGACCCAGAGGTCGCGCTCGGGATGGCCGTGTGCCGTCAGCACGGTCACCAGGCCGGTGCGTTCGGCGAAGGGCAGGGCGACGAAGGGGGGCACCGCGGGATCGAGTGCGATCGCGCGCTCGGCGGCATGGGCCTGGGCGTGGGCGTTCAGGGCGCGGACGAGCTCGTCCAGGGACTCCGTCAGCCCGGTCGCGGGATTCTGGAGCAACTGGAGGGCGCCGGCCGCCACGGCGCCCGGTCCGGAGGTGGCGCCGGCGACCGCATGGTCGTCCGGATTTCGCTTCTCACCCGGGACTATGGTGTCGGCAAAGGCTTCCAGTGTGCTAATTGTGTCCGGTTTCGGGCTTGGTTGATCCAGTCTCATCGCTGCACCTTTTCGGCCGGTGGGACGTGAAAGCATCGCTGGATTGGCACACGTGAATCCATCAGGTGTTCCGCTGCTGTCGATCGTCCACCGTCAGGGCGGCTGCGGCATCTCTGTCATTGCTGTCGGCGACTACCGGACAGAGTGGCGGTATATTCCCCGCGCATGTACCGGTCAAACATTGAGGGCCTCCTTGTTTGAATCGTAAGCCAACGCTAATAATGACGTTCGGCCGAGCAACTTCCGCTTGAGTGTGGTTGGTGCAAGTGCCACCGGCCCATGTCATGTCTACCGGCTTTTCGTCTCGACTTCGGAGGAAGAATGGCTAGTAATGGGCGTGCGATAACAGGGATCGAGAAGGCGGTGGAGCGGTCGATCGAGGACATGAAAAGTAGGCTCTCCGAGCCCCTGAGCATTGATGACATGGCACGTTTCGCCATGTACAGCAAGTTCCACTTCTCTCGCGAGTTCCAGCGGATCACAGGCATCTCGCCCAGGCGTTTTCTCTCCGCCCTGCGGATACAGGAGGCCAAGCGGCTCCTGCTGACCACGGGCATGACCGTGACGGAGATCAGCTCCACAGTCGGTTACAGCAGCGTCGGCACATTCAGTTCGCGCTTTGCGAGCAGCGTAGGGCTGCCGCCTTCGATGTACCGCAAATTAGGTGGGTTCGTTCGCAAGGTGAACGCCGAGGAAAAGAGCGGGGTTGGCGGCTCGGTATGCGGCTCGGCGAGCGCCCCGGTGGGTGCCGATCCGGGCCTCATATATCTCGGTCTGTTTCCTACCAGAGTTCCCGAGGGGAAACCCGTGAGCTGTACCGTGTTACATCGCCCGGGACGCTTCGAAATGCGGGACGTGCCCATGGGTTCATGGTATTTACTGGGGCACTCGGTGCCGGCGGCGGCGCATGAGGCGCTGACCGACGACCAGGCGGTTCACGTCGGTTCTGTCGGCCCCCTGGAAATCCGCCACCGGGCGGTCCGTGACATCGACTTCCGGCTGCGGGAAGTGAGCGTTCTCGACCCGCCGGTGCTGATGGCGCTCCAGCAGGTGCGGACGGCCACCTTCACGGCCCAGCTGGTGAAGGCGGCGGGGTGACCGGCCCGGTGCGATGGGAGGGGTCCCATCGCACCATACGGTCCATCACCCCACCGTACGGACCGTCACCACCAGCCCGCCGCGCACCCCGAGCGACAGCATCGGCTCCGGGGCCACCCGAAGGCCGGCCACCTTCTCCAGGCGAAGCTCCCGGCACAGCAGCGCCACGGTGAACACGGCCTCCATCAGGCCCAGGCTGCTGCCGACGCACACCCGAGGGCCTGCCCCGAACGGGATGTGGGCGTACCGCGGGCGGTCGCCCCGCTCGCCGGGCGAGAACCGCTCGGGCCTGAATTGCCCCGGGGCCTCCCAGAAGTCCGGGTGCCGGTGAAGCGTGTAGGGGCAGATCAGGACGTCCGCCCCGGCCGGGACGCGGTAACCGCCGATCTCGTCGGCGGCCTGCGCCTGCCGAGGCAGGATCCACACCGGCGGATACAGCCGCATGGCCTCCTCGACCACCGTGGCCGTGTAGCTCAGGCGGCGCAGATCCTCGTAGCGGGGGAGCCGGTCGCCCAGTACCTCCACAGCCTCCTCGCGCACCCTGTCCCAGACCTCCGGGTGACGGTCCATCAGATAGCAGGTCCAGCCGAGGGTGGAGGCGGTGGTCTCGTGGCCGGCCAGCAGCAGGGTGATCAGCTCGTCCCGCAGCCGCCGGTCGCCGCTCCGCGGGTCGCGCTCCCCCCGCACGGACGCGATCAACCGCGAGAGGGCGTCGTCCCCCTGCCCGATCCCGCCGCGTGCGACGCGCTGCGCGGCCAACTGCTCGACCACCCGCTGCAGACGGACGCGGGCCCGCCGGAAACGCATCTGGTGGGGCAGCGGGATCCACATCGGCACCGCGCCCATGGTGATCATCTCGAACATGGCCTGCTCCTGGACGGCCTCGAACGCATGGCCGAGGTCGGTGAACCCGTCCAGGCCCGTGTCGAGCAGCGTGCGGCCCAGCACGCCCAGCGTCAGCCCCGTCAGTTCCCGCGTCAGGTTGACCGGTCCCCGCCCTTCGTACCCGCGCAACCGCTCGACCAGGGCCGCCGCCTCCTCGGCGACGGCGCTCGCCTGCTGGGCGATGCGCCGGTGCTGGAAGGCGGGCTGGATGACCTTGCGCTGCCGGTGCCAGAGCTCGCCCTCGCTGGTCAGGAGGCCGTCTCCGAGGGCGCGCCGGGCCTGGGCCAGGCCGACGCCCTTGTGGTAGTTGGGGGCGTTGTCCGCCAGAACGTGCTTGGCGTGGTCGGGGTGGTTGAAGAAGTACAGCGTCTTCGGTCCGAGGGAGAGCCGCACCGCGTCGCCGTAACCGGCGGCGGCCGTCATCATCCCCAGGCGGTCCCCGGCCAGCTGCCGCACCAGGGACGGCACGGCGCGCAGCGGCGGCGACGGGGGCACCCGCCGGACCTGGCGTATCGGGGCGATCACCGGCGCTCCGTCTGGGCCGCGATCCGCTCGGCGATGGCCTGCCGCCACAGTTCGTACGCCGGCAGCGAGCCCGTCCCGGTTTCCCGCGGCCGGACCTCTTGGGGGATGCGGGCCGCCTCCTCCGGCTCCAGCCCGCAGAGCACCCGGGTGGCCGTCGCGGTGTGCGGCACCAGCAGCCCGGCGCGCAGCCGGGCCTCCGCGGCGAAGGCGCTGCCCTGCGCCAGCGCGTCCCGATGGGGTCCCGCCTTCTCCCGCAGCACCATCAGCTCTGTCTCGTCGCCGCCGCCGGCGTACGTGGCCGCGAGGCCCGCGCCGCTGTAGAGGTCCGAGCGGCGGGTCTCGGGGAACGTCTCGATCGTGGTGGCGACGAGCCCGGGGTCGGTGCCGCACACGAACCACAGGGCACGGCCGATGCCCTGGTCGATCGCGCGACCGGTGTAGTCCGGGAAGTCGTGCGCGGGCCAGGGGAACCGCTCGTCCCGGTACTGCCGGTGCACGTACCGGTCGGTGCGGAAGTACGCCTGGTGGAAGCCGTACCCGTCCAGGACCAGCCAGCGCAGCAGGGGATCGAGGGCCTCGACGTCCGCCCACCGGAAACGCGGCAGCCGGCCCATGGCCCAGCCGATGCCGACGTACACCATGTAGATGTGCGCACCGCCGCGGCCGGCCAGCAGACGGCCGACGCCGTTCCTGCCGCCTCCCGGTAACCCGTCGAGCACGGCGTACGCCATGCCCGCGCCCTCGTAGGCGAAGCCGCGGAACCGCTCCGGGATCGCCTCCAGTCGCGCCTCGGCCTCTGCCGTGGTGCCGGCGGCCATGGCGTGGCCGTAACCCTCCAGGAACCGGCGACCTATGGTTTCCAGCAGTTGCTGGGCCTCGGGTGTCTTCTTGTGGAAGCCACGGGTATCCAGCAGGGTCTCGGTCACGCTCGGCGTCAGTAATCGGCGTCGCAGCCTGCCCATCGTGCTCGGCATGGAACTCCCCTTCTGTCGGCTTTCTCGTATGCGTACGCCGAGGTCCTATCGGCGGGTGGCCACCTCGGGACGGAAGTGGGCACGGATCGCGCGCCGCCAGTGCTCGTAGGCCGGGACCGGTCCCGAACCGCCTTCCGGGAGGGCGCTGTCGTCGGCGAGCGCCACGGCCGCCTCGACCGAAAGGCCGGTCAGCGCCCGTGTGGCGACGGCCGAGTGCTCCGGCACGTACCCGGCGAGGTCCCGGGCGCGGATCGCGAACACCGCTCCCTGGGCCAGCTCCGGAGCGTGCTGACCGGCCAGGCGCCGCAGCACGGCGAACGTGTCCGCCCCGCAGCCTCCGGCGAAGGCGGCGGCGAGCCCGGCTCCGCTCCACAGGTCCGGCTGCCGGTGCTCGGCGAAGGCACGGATGGCGGCGTCGACGCGCTCGGGCCGGGCGCCGTGGATGAACCACAGGGCACGGCCTATGCCCTGGTCCACGGCGCGCGGGAAATAGCCGGGCGCGCCCTGCCACGGATAACTCGCGGGAACCCGTTGCTCGTCCACCCAGCGGCGCGTGTGGAAATAGGCCAGGTCGAACCCGTAGCCGTCCACCGCGAGCCAGCTCATCACCGGGTGGAAGGGCTGCCCGGTGAGATCGGGCAGCACCTTCCTCCACATCACCCGCGGCAGGCGCGCCATGGCGAAGCCGATGCCGATGTAGGCGAGGAGGATGTGGGGGCGACCCGGACCGTTCAGCAGCTCCCGCGTGCGCCGGCCCCGGCCCATCACGTCCAGGACCGTGAGCGCCATGGTGGCGCCCTCGTAGCCGAAGCCGCGCTGTTCGGGGTCCAGGAGCTCCAGGCGATGCGCGATCTCCTGGATGCCGCGTGCCTCCATGGCCCACTCGAAGCCGCACACGACGGCGCGCGGCACGTCCTCCAGCCGGGAGGCGGGACTCCGCGCGGGCAGTGGCGCGAAGCCGCGCCGGGCGAACGACACTTCGGCCAGGTCGGGGGCCAGCAGCACCCGCCGGAGCGATCTGACAGTCCTCGCCACATTGCCCTCCACACACGACTCGACGGCCAGAACCATCATCGGAACCGGGGAAAGCCGGTGCTTCTTCGCGGTTGCGCCTGCGGGGACGCGGCGCGTCAACAGCACGGTCGGAGAAGTGGCCGGCCCCCGCCTCGCCCGAGACTGGGCCCCGCGACAAGCCGCCCGGAGAGAGGAACGAGGCATGACACAGCGCAGGGACGTGCTCAGCGATCTGGTGGAGGAGGGCAACGCCCTCGACTCCTTGCTCGCGGATGTCGACGAGGCCGAGTGGGCGCGGCCGACACCGGCCGAGGGATGGTCGGTCCGGCACCAGATCGCCCATCTGACCATGGTGTTCGGCCTGGCCGAGAAGGCGGCGGCGGATCCGGCGGGGTTCGATGAGCTCGTCGCCGGGATCGGGAACTTCGGCGAGGCCGTCGAGAACGGGCTGAAGCCGTATCTGCCCCTGGACGGCAAGCGGCTGATGGACGCCTGGCGGACGCAGCGGGCGGCGACCGACCGGGCGCTGCGGGGGGTGCCGCCGGGGCAGTTGGTGCCGTGGCTGGTCCGGCCGATCCCGGCGGGGGTGCTGGCGGCCGCGGGGATGATGGAGATGTTCGCCCACGGCCAGGACGTCGCCGATGCGCTCCAAGTCACTCACCGGCACACCGACCGGATCCGGCATGTCGCCGAATTCGCCGCTCTCACTTGGGAGTTCGGCTACCAGTCACATGGCCTGCCGGAGCCCCGGAAGGGGTTCCGCTTCGAGCTGACGGCACCGTCGGGCGAGGTGTGGACGCTCGGCGCTCTCGACGCGGAGCAGCGGATCACTGGCCCCGCCGTCGACTTCTGTCTGCTCGCCACCCGGCGCCGCCACCGCGACGATCTCGCGCTCACCGCGTCCGGGCCGGACGCCGACCAGTGGCTGGACATCGCGCAGGCCTACCGGGGCCCGGCCGGCCCCGGACGCAAGCCCGGGCAGTTCGCCGCGCTCGGGCGCTGACCGCGGCACGCACACCGGCGGGTCGGTGGCACTGGGACGCGGGCGCCACCGACCCGGCCCGTTCGGCCCGGTGTCGCCATCGCGGGACCAGTAGGAGCCCTCACACCGGAACGCGAGGCCGGTACGGCAGGGCGACCGGGATGCCGCAAGGCCTGGCCGGTCGCCGGTGCCCGGCCACCACGGGCCGGGGATGGGACGCCGGTCGTCGGTCGTCGGGCGCTTGGGTGACGGAAGGCCCAGCCATGGTGGGGGCTTCGCCGTCCTCCGGGCGCGCGGCTGGCGTACGGGCGTGCGCGCTGACGCGCTCATCGGCCGGCCGAGCCGGGCATCCGGGATTCGTAACGGACCGGCCTTCTGAGAACACGCGAAGAGTTCGCAGAGCATTCCGTCGCATCCCGATGGAACGTGGTAATTCCCATAACGCCAACAGGTCTTGGGCAGCTCATAGGGCCCGGCTGATCCGGAGAAAAACAGTGGTGATTCCCGGTGAACGCCGGGCTTTCTCACGATGGCCCGGCCGTGGCGCTTCTTCGAGCTTGCCGACTGCCCGGACGTGCGGTGTCTCGGCTAGCAAGCCGGGAGATGCCCGCCGCGCAATCATCCCGGATCGTATCTGTGGAATCGACTCTCGTGATTCGCACGCCGACCCTGACATCCACCAGAGAGGGGGGCACCGTGGCATATAGCCAGCGGACTCGCAGGCTCGTGCCGGGGCTGGTGACGGTTCTCATCGCGGCGTCACTGTTCTATGCGACCCGGGTATCAGTGGCCGCACCTGACGGCACAAAGGTGGCCGCCGCATACCGCTTCAAGGAACTGCCCATCGCCATGCCGCCGGGCTATGACCAGCTGCCCAAGCGCACCGTGCGTACCGTCAACCCGGCCTACGAGAAGATCCGTTCCTGGATCTCGTCGGTGGGCGCCAGCATCGCGATCAACGACGTCACCGGCAACGGCCGGGCCTCCGGCATGTGCATCGTCGACACCCGCACCGACCAGGTGACGGTGACGTACACACCCACGGCACGTCAGGCCGATCGGTTCACGCCGTTCCTCCTCGACGCCTCGCCGCTGCCCGTGGACAACACGATGGCGCCCACCGGCTGCACCTTCGGGGACTTCAACGCGGACGGGCGCATGGACATCCTGGTCAGCTACTGGGGCCGCACCCCGATCCTCTTCCTGGCCCGCTCCGACGCGCGTACGCCGTCGCCCCGCGCCTACGTGCCGCGCGAGCTCGTGCCCTCGCAGTCGCAGGACGGCCGGTACCACGGCCCGCGCTGGAACACCGATGCCGTGCACGTGAGCGACCTCGACGGCGACGGCCATCCGGACATCGTCATCGGCAACTACTTCCCCGACTCCGACGTCCTCGACCCCCACGGTCTGAAGAACGTGGTGATGAACGACTCGCTGTCCCGGTCGGAGAACGCCGGCGGCGACCACGTGCTGCGCTGGACGTCCGCCACCTCGGGTACCCGGCCGACTGCCACCTACATCAAAGAACCCAAGGCGATTCCGTACGGCGCCGCCACGGGCTGGACGCTGGCCGTCGCCGGCGCCGACCTGACCGGTGACGTCCTCCCGGAGCTGTACATCGCCAACGACTTCGGCCACGACCACCTGCTCTACAACCGTTCCCGTCCCGGCCACATCCGGTTCACCGAGGCCGTCGGGGAGCGCACCGCCACCACGCCCAAGTCGTTCGTGCTCGGCCAGGGCTCCTTCAAGGGCATGGGCGTCGACTTCGGCGACCTGGACCGCACCGGCCGTTTCGACATGGTCGTCAGCAACATCACCGCGGCATGGGGCCTGGAGGAGTCCAACTTCGTCTGGAAGAACCGTGCCGCCGACGAGGCGGAGATGGCCCGCGAACTCGGGGACGGCGTGGCGCCGTTCACCCAGGAGGCCCGGGAGTACGGCCTGGCGTGGACCGGCTGGAACTGGGACGTCAAGATGGGCGACTTCCTCAACTCCGGCAACCAGGACGTGGTCCAGACGGACGGCTTCGTCAAGGGGAAGACCGACCGCTGGCCGTGGCTCCAGGAGATGGCCATGGCCAACGACCTCCTGCTCGCCAATCCCGACATGTGGCCGAACGTGGAGCCCGGCGACGACATCGCCGGGGACGACAAGCTGGCGTTCTACGCCCGCACCGCTGACGGCACCTTCACCAACATCAGCGAGCGGCTCGGCCTCGCGGTGCCCATCCCCACCCGCGCCCTGGCCACCGGCGACACCACCGGCACCGGCGCACTGGACTTCGCCGTCGCCCGGCAGTGGGGCCCACCCGCCTTCTACGCCAACACCGCCCCGAAGCGGGGCAATCACCTCACCCTGACGCTGGTGCGTCCCTCGGTCGGGACGGCCGCGAAGGACTCCGGCGACGGTCTGGCCGCCCTCGGCAGCCCCGCCTACGGTGCCACCGTCCGTGCCACGACACCCGACGGCACGGAGATCGCACAGCTCGACGGCGGCGGCGGACACGGCGGATTCCGCAGCTTCGACGTCCGCTTCGGGCTCGGCGACTACGACGGACCGGTGACCCTGCACCTTCGGTGGCGCGACGCGGACGGCACGGTCCACGAGGCGGAGCGCCGTCTCAACCCCGGTTCCCACACTCTCATGCTCACCGGCGACGCGCAGGAGGTACCGAGCACATGACCGCGACGGTCACCCAACCCTCCACGGGGCAGGCACCGCAGCCCGGTGCACCGCGCCTCGCCGCCAAACCGGACGCGCGTTACCTCGCGCTGCGCAACTTCGCCATCTCCATCAGTGTGTTCAACATCTTGGGCTACACGCTGCTCGGCTTCGAGCAGCCCTGGCTCTGGCCGATCCTGGCGGTGCTCTGCGGATACACCACCGAGATCGTGCTCGAACTGATCAGCGCCTGGGCGTACAAGCGCGCCCCGCGCTTCCGCGGCAGGGGTGTGCGCGGGCTGTACGAGTTCCTGCTGCCCGCCCACATCACCTCGCTGGCCGTGTCGATGCTCACCTACGGCAACGACCTGTTCCTGCCGGTGCTGTTCGGCGTGGTCGTCGGCGTCGGCGGCAAGCACGTGTTCCAGGCGCCGATCGCCGGCCGGATGCGGCACTTCATGAACCCGTCGAACTTCGGCATCACCGTCTCGCTGCTCTGTTTCGGCACCTGGTTCAGCATTGCACCGCCGTACCAGTTCACGGAGAACGCCAACAATTTCTTCCGGGTCGCCATCCCGCTGATCATCGCCACCGCGGGCACCGTCATCAACGCCATCCTGACCAAGCGTGTGGCGCTGATCGTCGGATGGCTCGGCGGCTTCGTGATCCAGGGCGTGATCCGCCACTTCGTGTGGGACGTCGCGCTGTACTCGGCACTCGGCGTGATGAGCGGAGTGGCCTTCGTACTGTTCACCAACTACATGATCAGCGACCCGGGGACGACGCCGACCAAGGCTCGCAACCAGTTCATGTTCGGCGCGTCGGTCGCGATGGTCTACGGGGTACTGATGGTCTTCAACGTCGTCTACACACTGTTCTTCGCCACCTCGATCGTGTGCGCGCTGCGCGGCGCCGGCTGGTGGGTGGACCACCTGATGCGTCGCCGGCGGGAGCGGATCGCCGCCGCGTCGCCCGCGACCGCGGGCAGCGCCAAGGGACCCGAGGCGGTGGCGGCATGACCGCAGAGCCCTCGCGCATCGCCGTCGTCGGCATGGCCTGCCGCTATCCCGACGCCGAAACCCCCGAGCAGTTGTGGCAGAACGTCCTGGCCGGGCGGCGCGCCTTCCGCCGACTCCCGGACGAACGGATGCGCCACGAGGACTACTACTCGCCCGATCCCGCCGCCCCCGACCGCCACTACGCGCGCAAGGCGGCCGTCCTGGAGGGGTTCGAGTTCGACCGGGTCGAGCACCGCGTCGCCGGCAGCACCTTCCGTGCCACCGACATGACGCACTGGCTGGCCCTCGACACGGTCGCGCAGGCCCTGAGGGACGCGGGATTCCCCGAGGGTGGCGGCCTGCCTGCGGCCACCACCGGAGCCGTCCTGGGCAACAGCCTCACCGGTGAGTTCAGCCGAGCCAACCTGATGCGGCTGCGCTGGCCGTACGTACGCCGTACGGTCGGCGCTGCGCTGCGCGAACAGGGGTGGTCGGACGCGGAGCTGGCGCAATTCCTGACCGGTCTGGAGGAGCGGTACAAGCAGCCCTTCCCGCCGATCGACGAGGACAGTCTGGCCGGCGGCCTGGCCAACACCATCGCCGGACGCATCTGCAACCACTTCGACCTCGGCGGCGGCGGATTCACCGTCGACGGCGCCTGCTCCTCCTCGCTGCTGTCCGTCGCCACGGCGTGCAACGCGCTCGCCTCCGGGCAGTGGGACGTGGCCATCGCGGGCGGCGTGGACCTGAGCATCGACCCGTTCGAGGTGGTCGGCTTCGCCAAGACAGGAGCCCTGGCCACCGGTGAGATGCGCGTCTACGACCGTCGCTCGAACGGCTTCTGGCCCGGTGAGGGCTGTGGCGCCGTGGTGCTGATGCGCAACGAGGACGCCCTCGCGCAGGGACGTTTCCGCTATGCGGTCATCGCCGGCTGGGGCTGGTCCTCGGACGGCCGCGGCGGCATGACCCGCCCCGAGGCGAGCGGTCACCGCCTCGCCCTGGACCGGGCCTACCGCTCCGCCGGGTTCGGCCTGGAAACCGTCTCCTACCTGGAGGGCCACGGCACCGGCACCGCCGTCGGCGACGCCACCGAGCTGCGGGCCCTGTCCGAGGCCCGCCGGGCCGCCGACCCCGACGCGCCGCCCGCCGCCCTCGGCACCGTCAAGGGCAACCTCGGGCACACCAAGGCCGCGGCCGGGATCGCCGGACTCCTCAAGGCAGTGCTCGTGGTGCGCCACCAGATCATTCCCCCGGCCACCGGCCACCACGACCCGCACCCCGAACTCCTCGGGGAGCGCCCCGCGTTGCGGGTGCCAAGACAGGCCGAAGTGTGGCCCGAGGGCGCCCCGAGGCGGGCCGGGGTCTCCTCGATGGGCTTCGGCGGCATCAACGCGCACATCGTCGTCGAGCATGCCGACGGGGTGCGTCGCACCGCCCTGCCACGGTCCACCGCCCGCCTGGTCCGGTCCCGCCAGGACTGCGAGCTGCTCCTGGTCGACGCCGACGACACCGCCGCACTGCGCGGTCGGCTGGCCCGGCTCGCCGCCCTCGCCGGACGCCTGTCCTATGCCGAACTCGGCGACCTGGCCGCCTCGCTGGAGGCCGAACTGGCCGGCCGTACCATCCGTGCCGCCGTCGTGGCCTCCTCCCCGGAGCAGGCCGAGGAGCGTTTCACCGAGCTGCTGGCACGGGTCGACGGCGGCGCCCGCGCGGTCCTCGACCCGGCCGCCGGGCTGTTCCTCGGCCGCCGGACCGACGCCCTGCCCCGGATCGGTTTCCTCTTCCCCGGTCAGGGCGCGGGCCGCAGCGGCGAGGGCGGCGCGCTGCGGGCCCGTTTCGCCGCCGTGGACGAGCTGTACCGGGAACAGGGCCTCCCGGTCGGCGGCGATCAGGTGGCGACCGAGGTGGCCCAGCCCCGGATCGTCACGGCCTCGGTGGCCGGGCTCCGCGTGCTGGACGCGCTCGGCGTCACGGCCACGTCCGCCGCGGGCCACAGCCTCGGCGAGCTGACGGCCCTGCACTGGGCCGGCGCGATGGACGAGGCCGGGCTGCTGCGCACGGCGGCGGCGCGCGGCCGGGTGATGGCGGCGGCGAGCGACGGCGGGGGCGCGATGGCGAGCATCGCCGCGGCGCCGGCGTCGGTGGAACCGCTGCTCGACGGCGAGCCCGTGGTGATCGCCGGGTACAACGGTCCGCGCCAGACCGTGGTCTCCGGACCCGCCGACGCCGTCGCCCGGGTGAGCGCGCGGGCCGTCGCACAGGGCCTCGGAGCGCAGCGCATCAACGTCTCGCACGCCTTCCACTCGCCCGCGGTCGCCCCGGCGGGGCGCGCGTTCGCCAAGCACCTGGCGGAGGAGCGGTTCGAGCCGCTCGCCCGTCGGGTGGTCTCGACGGTCACGGGCGCGCCGCTCCCCCGGGACACCGACGTGGCGGAGCTGCTCACCCGTCAGGTCCTCGCCCCCGTGCGGTTCACGGAGGCGGTGAAGGACGTGGCGGCCGAAAGCGACCTGCTGCTGGAGCTCGGCCCGGGGCGTATCCTGAGCGGCCTCGCCGCCGAGACGGTGGACGTTCCGGTGATCGCCCTCGACACGGACAGCGTGTCCCTCGCCGGGCTTTTCCACGGTGTGGCGGCGGCATGGGTGCTCGGCGCCCCGGTGCGCCACAGTGAGCTGTTCCGGGACCGCTTCACCCGGCCGCTCCCGCTGGACAAGGAGTTCCGGTTCCTGGCGAATCCGTGCGAGTCGGCGCCGGACGGGCACCTGCCACTCGCGGCGGACGCGGGCGCCGACGCGGATGCCGTGCGGCTGGGACCGGCGGGGGAGTCCGCCGGCGCACCGCCGGCCCCCGCGAAGGACGGCGCGAGCAGCCTCGACGTCCTGATGCGGCTCGCCGCGGCCCGCGCCGAGCTGCCGCCCTCGGCCATCTCGCCGGACACCCGCCCGCTGGACGAGCTCCACCTCAGCTCCATCACGGTCGGCCAGATCATGAACGAAGCGGCCCGTGAGCTCGGCGTCGACGCCATTGCCACGACCTCGGCGTTCGCCACCTCCACCCTGGCCGAACTGGCCGCCTTGCTGGACGAGCTCTCCGGCACGGCCCTGGCGTCCGACGCGGACAGCACGATGGCGGTGGCCGGGGTGGCCCCGTGGGTCCGCGCGTTCTCGGTCGACCTCGTCGAGGCGGAGCCCGGGAAGGCGCTCGGGCAGGCGCTGTCCGCCGAGGGCGGCGGCAAGGACTGGGCCGTGTTCGCCTCCGACCGGCATCCACTCGCCGGGCCGCTCGCGGCGGCCCTCCGCGATGCCCTCGACGGAGGCGTGCTGCTCTGCCTGCCCGCCGACTGCGACGACGAGCACGCCGCGCTGATGCTCTCCGCCGCCCGCGCCGCCCTGCACCCCACCGCGCCCGCCGCCCGGTTCGTCGCCGTCGGCGATCGGCGCGGCGCCGCCGGGCTGGCCAAGACGCTCCACCTGGAGGCGCCCGCCACCGCCACCACCGTCGTCACCCTGCCGCTCAACAGCCTGCCGCCGCTCGATGAGCTGACGCGCCGTATCGTCGCCGATGTCGCGGCGACCAGCGGGTTCAGCGAGGTGCACTACGATGCCGCGGGCGTCCGCCGGGTCCCGGTGCTGCGGGCCCTGCCGCCCGACGTGGTCACCACGGGCACCGGCACCCCCGCCCGGCCCCCGCTGACCGCCACCGACGTCCTCCTGGTCACCGGCGGGGGCAAGGGCATCACCGCCGAGTGCGCCCTGTCCCTCGCCCGCGAGACCGGCTGTGCCATCGGCCTGCTCGGCCGCTCCGACCCCGAGACCGACCGCGAACTCGCCGCCAACCTCGGCCGCATGGCGGCCGCGGGCGTCCGCTTCCACTACTCCCGCGCCGACGTCACCTCGGCCGGCGACACCAAGGCCGCCGTCAACGACATACGTGACCGGCTCGGCCCCGTCACCGCCGTACTGCACGGGGCGGGACGCAATGAACCGCGCGCCCTCGCCGACCTCGACGAGGCATCGTTCCGCCGCACCCTGGCCGTCAAGATCGCCGGACTGGAGGCGGTCCTCGCCGCCGTCGACCCGGCCGACCTGCGGCTGGTGGTCGCGTTCGGCAGCATCATCGGCCGCGCCGGGCTGCGTGGTGAGGCCGACTACGCCACCGCCAACGACTGGCTGACGGAGCGTGTCACCCGGCTGCGCCAAGACCTCCCGGGCTGCCGGTGCATCGCGCTGGAGTGGTCGGTGTGGTCCGGCACCGGGATGGGGGAGCGGCTCGGAGTGCTCGAATCACTCCTCCGGGAGGGCATCGAGCCGATCCCGGCCGATGAGGGGGTCGCGATGCTCCGCCGGGTGCTGGCCGACCCGGACGTGCCCGACACCCTGGTCGTCATGGGCCGCGCCGGCGGGCTGCCGACCATCTCGCTGCAGGATCGCGAACTGCCGCTGCTCCGGTTCGTGGAGCGCGTACAGGCCCACTACCCCGGCGTCGAACTCGTCGCCGACTCGGAGCTGTCCGCCGCCACCGACCCCTACCTCGCCGACCACCTCCTGGACGGCACCCTGCTGCTCCCGGCGGTGCTCGGCATGGAGGCCATGGCCCAGGCCGCCGCGGCCCTCACCGGCCGCACGGGAAGCGACGCGGTGCCCGCCTTGGAGGACGCCGAGTTCCTGCGTCCGGTGGCGGTGCCCCCGGACGGCACCACCACCGTGCGGGTGGCCGTGCTGGCCACCGGCCCCGACACCGTCCGGGCGGTGATCCGCAGCAGCGAGACCGATTTCCGTGCCGACCACTTCCGCGCCGTCCTGCGCTACGGGCCGCACCCGGAGCTGCCGGAGGGGCGGACACCGCCCGAGGGCGTCGCCCCGTCGCTGGACCCGGCGCGGGACATGTACGGGCCGGTGCTCTTCCAGGGCGCCCGGTTCCAGCGCCTGACGGGCTACCGGCACCTCGCCGCCAAGGAGTGTGTCGCGGACATCTCCACGTCCGCCACCGCGCCCTGGTTCGCCGGCTTCCTGCCGTCCGACCTGGTGCTGGCCGACCCCGGCACCCGCGACGCTCTGATGCACTCCATCCAGGCGTGCGTGCCGGACGCGACACTGCTGCCCGTGGGGATCGAGCGGCTGCACCTCGCCGACCCCCTCGCGGCCGGCCGGACCGGCAGCGTCGTCCTGCACGCCGTCGAGCGCTCCCGGGACGGCGACACCTACGTCTACGACCTCGACGTCCGCGACGAGCACGGCGCGATCGTCGAGCGCTGGACGGGCCTGACGCTGCGTGCCGTCCGCAAGCTGGACGGCTCCGGTCCCTGGGAGCCGGCGCTGCTCGGCCCCTACCTGGAGCGCCGCGTCGAGGCGGTGCTGGCCGCGCCGGTGCGGATCGCCGTCCACCCGGACGGCGACGGCGCCGGCCACGCCCGGGACGCCCGCCGGGCCCGCACCGCCGACGCCCTCGGCCAGGCGCTCGGCCACCCGGTGACCCTCCGGCACCGTCCGGACGGGCGCCCCGAGGTGGACGGCGGCCCGTACGTCTCCGCCTCCCACGGCGCGGGGGTGACCCTCGCCGTGGCCGGGCAGCGGCCGGTCGCGTGCGATGTGCAGCGCGTCGCGGAGCGCGGTCCGGACGAGTGGGAGGGGCTGCTGGGCACCGGCGGGCTCACGCTGGCCCGGCTGATCGCGGCCGAGTACGGCGAGGACCTCTCGCTCGCGGCGGGCCGGGTGTGGGGCGCCACCGAGTGCCTGCGCAAGAGCGGCCGGGCGCACGTCGAACTGACGGTGGACGCCGCTCCGGGGGCGCCGGACCGGTGGGTGGTGCTGCGCTCCGGCGCGGCCCGGATCGCCACCGTCCCGGCCGTGCTGGGCGGCGCGCCCGAACCGGCGGTGTTCGCCCTGCTGGCAGAGAAGGAGGGGTGAGGGACGGATGGGCGGACAACGCCCTTACTACGAGCTGCGGCACCTGGTCGGCTTCGAGGAGACCAACCTGGTGGGCAATGTCTACTACGTCAACTACGTCCGCTGGCAGGGCCGGTGCCGGGAGATGTTCCTGCGGGACCGGGCCCCGGCCGTGCTGGACGACATCCGAAAAGACCTGAAGCTGTTCACGTTGTCGGTGGGATGCGAGTTCTTCGCCGAGATCACCGCGTTCGACCAGCTGTCGATCCGGATGCGGCTGGAGGACCTGACGCAGACCCAGATCGGCTTCAGCTTCGACTATGTGCGACTGCGCGGTGCGGAGGGCGAGGACGGCGCCGGCGGGCCCGTCGCCGAGGACCTGGTCGCCCGGGGCCGTCAGCGAGTGGCCTGCATGCGCGGGCCCAACACCGACACCCGGCCGACCCGGGTGCCCGAGGCGCTGCGCCGGGCGCTGGAACCGTACGCGCTCCCGGCGACCGGCTCGGCTCCCCCCGGGCCGCTCGCGGTGGCGGCGGGCGGGGGGTGACGGCATGGCCGACGGCCCTGCGGGCGGCCCGTGCCCGCCCGCCCCGGACAGGAGGCCCGCGCTGGAGAACCACCGCCGCGAACTGCGCGGTGTGCTGGGCTCCTTCGCGACCGGCATCACCGTCCTGACGGCCGGCCGGGAACTGCCGAGGGGGATGACGGCGAACTCGTTCACCTCCGTCTCGCTGGACCCGCCGCTGGTGCTGGTGTGCGTGCTGCGCACGGCGGCGCTGCACGACCTGGTGCTGGACGAGAAGGCGTTCGCGGTCTCCGTCCTCTCCGCGGGCCAGGAGCCCGTCGCGCGCCGCTTCGCGGACCGCGGGCGACCGCGCGGCGCCCGGGAGTTCGAGGCGGTGGACACCGAGCCGGGCCGCCGCACCGGCGCCCCGATCCTGTCGGGTGCGCTGGCCTGGCTGGAGTGCGGCCTGGAGGCGGTGTACGACGGCGGGGACCACTCCATCCTGCTCGGTGCCGTGCTCGACGCGGGCCGCGGGCCGGGCGGCGACGCCCTGCTGTTCTACGGCGGAGCCTTCCACCGCCTGGCGCCCTCCGTCGCCTGAGCCGGAGATCCACCGCCTGGCCCCTCCGTCGCCTGAGCCGGAGATCCAGCGCTGCGCCCGGCGGGCCGCGGTCGTCCATCGCGACGACCGCGGCCCGCCGGCGTTCCCGCGCCGGCCGAGCCATGGCGCGGACCGGCCGCTTACGGACGGTGCGCCAGGCGGAGCGGCGTACACCTCGCCCGCGGCGCCGCGATCACCGGCGCGCGGTGATGTTCCTCGCCGCCCCTGCCGGGCGCTCTGAGTGCCGCGCGCACCGGTGCCGAACGGCGCCCTGCGATCACCCCGCCCCGACTGGTACGCCCAGGCGTTCCAGCGAGCGCCGGGCCTGCGCCGGATCGTCCCCCGCGCCCACCAGCAGCCCGTGCACCTGTGAGGCGAAGCAGCAGTCCGCGTCATAGGGCGGTTCGAGGAAGCCGCCCAGTTCCAGCGTGACCAGCCCGTGCAGCCCGATCCACAGGTGATGGGCCACCAGCCGTGCGTCCCCCTCCCGGAAACGGCCCGCCGCCATGGCCGCCGCCACCGCCCGGACCACGGGTTCCAGGGTGTAGCGGCCGTGCTGCCGGTCCTCCTCGTTGAGGCTGAACCCGCCGAACCCCGGCCCGCCGAACATCACGCCGTACAGGTGCCGGTGCTCAAGCGCGTTGCTGTGGTAGGCGAGCCCGAGTGCCGCGATGTCGGCCACGGGGTCACCGGTCGTACCGACCTCGCTCATCCGCCGGTCGAGCCTCGCGAACCCCTCGTGGACCATCGCCCGCACGAGATCGTCCATGCTGCCGAAGTGGGTGTAGACGACGGTGGTCGAGGCACCGACCGCGGAGGCGAGCCGGCGGGTCGTCAGCGCCTGTGGCCCTTCTTCGGCCAGCAGCCGCGCGGCGGCCTCCACGAGATCGGTCCTGAGCCTGGGATTCGCCTGACGTGGGCTCACCCTTGACGTCCCTTCGGTCGTCCGACACCCTGTAGCAAAACTATGTTACGTAACGGCGATACGCTACGTAGGGCGGGACGATGATCGCATCTGAAGCCGAATCGGCCAACCTCTCCGCCGCTCTTCCTCCCAGCCGGGAGATGGTCGTCTGCGCGCCCCCCGTCCGCGGTGTGCTCCCCCCGGCGCTGGACGGCACCTTCCTCACCGTCGGCCCCAACCCGCTACGACGACGGCCCGACGAGCACGTCTTCGCGGGGGACGGCATGGTGCACGGCGTGCGGCTGCGCGACGGCCGCGCCGAGTGGTACCGCAACCGGTGGCTGCGCACCGACCGCGCCGCCCGCATCCTTGGCGAACTGCCGGCCCCCGGCCCCCGGCACGGCCCGAACGACAACGCCAACGCCAACATCGTCCGCCACGCGGGCCGCACCCTCGTCCTCGGCGACGGCGGCCCGCGCCCGCTCCAGATCGACTCCGCCCTCGACACGGTCGCCCGCATCGACTTCGACGGGACACTGCCCGGTGGGTTCGCCGCACACCCGCAGCACGACCCGGTCACCGGCGAGCTCCATGCGATCACGATGTCCCACGAGCCGCCGTACGCCACCTACCTCGTGGTCGACGTGCACGGCCGGGTGCGCCGCTCGGTCCCGGTACCACTGAAGCAGCCGGTCATGACGCACGCGTTCTCCCTGACGGAGCACTACGCACTCGTCTACGACCTCCCCGTGGTGTTCAGCCCCGCCGCCGCGGCGGCCGGCTCGCGCGTGCCCTACCTCTGGAACGACGGTCACGGCGCCCGCCTCGGGCTGCTTCCGCGCAGCGGCGGGCCCGACGACATCCTCTGGGTCGAGCTGTCGCCGTGCTTCGTCTTCCACCCCGTCAACGCCTACGAGTCGGGCCGTCACCTCCTCGTCGACGTGATCCGCCACCCGCGCGTCTTCGATCGCGACCCGCACCGCCCCGGTGAGACGCCCCCCACCCTGGTCCGCTGGACGGTGGACGCGGCCGCGGGCACCGTGGTCGAGGAACAGCTCTCCGACCTCGTCCAGGAGTCCCCGGTGATCGACGAACGGGTGCGCGGCGCCCGGCACCGCTTCGCCTTCACCACGGCCCTCGACCCGACCGGCCGTGAACTGCTCGGCGGCCCGGCACTGTTGCGCCACGACCTCACTGCCGGGCGGACCGACACCCATGCGCTGCCCCCGGGCCGCACGACCGGCGAGGCCGTCTTCGTCCCGCGCGGGCCCCGCGCCCCCGAGGGCGACGGCTGGCTGCTGAGCATGGTCATCGACGGCCGGACGGGGTGCGGCGAGCTGATGGTCCTCGACACCGCCGACTTCACCGGCCGCCCGGCCGCCGTGGTCCCGCTGCCGGTCCGGGGGCCGCACGGTTTCCACGCGGTGTGGGTGCACGGCGACTGACCGGGGCGAACTCCAGCGCGGCTCACGCCGGTCACGCCCTCGCGCTAGGGAACTGGCGGCGGCCCGACTCCTGACGCCGCGCGCCCGCGGGGAGTGCTCCTCGGCGCGGGCGGTGGCATGAGATGGCGCTTGGCGAGCAGGGCGAGCAGTCCGTAACCACCGACGAGCAGCAGAGCCGTGAGGATCCATTCGCGGGATCCCCCGGGGCCGTAGACCCGCCCCGGGTTCCCCACGTCGACAGCCGCGATCTCCTGCCCGGCCGCCAGCGAGTCGCGGCCGCGTCCGTACAACCTGATCGGATCGCGCAGGTGTGTGCCCTCGGCGGAACGGAACGAGCCGACCCACTCACACGTCTCGTGACCCGGATGCCGTACGCAGGACAACTGCCGGGCGGTGAACGTCCCCGGGACGCCGTCGCCCGTCGCCGCGCGCACCGCGTTGCCCACATTGAGCAGCGAGACCCACAGCAGTACACACGCCGCCATCAGCAGCACGAGGGACACGAAGCCCGACGGTCGCCTGGCCCCCGCGCCGCTCAACGGGTGCGCTCCCCCCTCATGCCCGCGCCGCACAGGTGCAGCGGGCCGCCGCGTTGTCCGCCCGGTCCGTCCGCGTGTGCAGGATCATGGCGATCACCATGGGCAGGGTGACGAGTGCGTTGTAGAACAGGTGCAGTTCCACCCGGGGTGCGAGCAGTTGGACGATACTCGTCGGCACGGCGCGGCCGGCCAGATGCACGCCGGAGAGTGCCTGGACGAGCAGCAGCAGGTGCTCGAAGTGGTGCCAGAGCTGGATGACGAGGGTGATGTCCCACCACGTGCGGGAGGTGCCGGTGAACCCCGGGCGCAGCACCACGAAGCCGACGAGCATGATCAGGGCGTAGCCGTAGTGCATCCACTCCGAGGTGACCAACCAGGGGAACGGGACCCCGAGAACGCCCCTCGCCTCGGGTACGGGCCAGCCCATGACGTATATCTGGGCAGCCTGGGCGAGGTGCTCCCCCCAGTGCGCAAGGACGATGACGAGAAAGACCCGCAACCCGATCTTGTGTAACCGGCCGTTGAGGATGCCGATGCCTTCGCGCATCCGGTACAGCACCGCGGTGTTGGCTGACACAGGGAACCTCCGTGGCTCGCGTCCAGGGGCCCATCACAACAATCGGCACCATGCCACGTCTTCTTCGTGCGTGCCAGGTTGAGCCGGTGCACACCAGGGCGGCTGAAGGAGCACGTACCGGAGCTCAAGCGGCGCACATCACTTCGCTGTACGCGCTCGGCGGGGCCACCTCGTGAGGGTCGCGGAGCCGGGGCGTGCCGCCGGGATGCGGCACGCCCCGGTTCCGGCTCGGGAGCGGTCAGGAGAGGATCGGATGATCAATCGCCACATTGAGGCTCTGCCCCCGGTTCGGGGTACCGAAGACGGGGAGGACGGCGACGCCGTCCGCGGCGGCGCGCTCGGCGAACTGCCAGTACTCTCGCTCGGAGCCGTCGGCCGCCGACATGATCACAATGATTCCGGACCCATGGGCGGCCATCCGCTCGGCGACCATTGTGGCGGCCGTCAGCTGGGCGTCGGCATTCTCGCCCTCAAGTGCCACGACGGCGACGTCGATGCCGCCGGTCCACTCCGCCAGCTCGGCTGTGTACTCCTCGATTTGACGGTGGTCGGAAAGGTCGACCTGGGACGCCTCGGCGACGGCGCCGGCATCGATTATCTGGCGGGCTGCCGCTTCGGCTTTCGCCCGTGAAGAATCTGCGAGGAATATCAGTGCGCGCTGGCCGGCAAACGCCCTGATTATCGCGGCGCTGTGTGCTGCCGTGACACCATATACGACCACCGTCTTGTCCTCAAGGAGCACGAAACACTTCCTAACCATGTCCGGCAGTTGCGAGAACCGCACCGCTCCGACCTCGGGAGTAGCGGCTACCTTCCCATGGGGTGCTGCGGGTCTTGCTCCTTTTCGGACGGCTCGCTACGCGGCCGTCATTCGAATGGTCGTCGGAATAATTAGGGGAATGTCGGCTCGGAAGGTGGGGAGGCGCTGGTCACAGGCGATCATGTCAGCGTCAGGTGCGGTGCGTCTGCATGTGCGCGGTGGCCGGAAGGGGATTGTAAAGGAGACCGAATCAGTGCCGCAGGGAATTGAGGATCCGCTGCAAGCCCAGCCTGATAGGTGATTTTATGCGCTATCGACGTATTGCGGAAAAACCCGGGCGAGCCGCTCACTGTGAATGATCCCGCCCGCGTGGCCGGGATCGGCGCGCAGTGCTTTCTCGCATTCCCGCGTGCGGCCCTTCGGTCGGAGCACAACACAGCGAAGCTCCGGTCGACGGGGGTGACCTGGGAGTCACCCGCGTCGACCGGAGCTTCGCTCTTCGGGTCGACCAGTGCTGGCTAGCGCACCAGCTGGGCCGCTCTGGGGGCTGTCCGCTCCAGCCACCAGTGGGCGATCAGGAGGTTGATCACCCAACTCGCCCAGGTGGAGAGTTCGAGCACGAACGAGAGGGGGACCCGGAACCCCGGGAAGGCCTGCATCAGTTCCGCCAGCACTCGGCCCCAGGTGGTGCCGAGGGAGATGGCGAAGCTGTAGACCATCCAGCGGCGGTGGTCGACGTACCGGCGCCGGCGGACGGCGCGGTAGCCGAGCACGGTGGTCGTGATCCACAACACCCCCGACAGGGTCAGCCCGAACGCACCGAACGGGGCCTGGCTGAAGGGCACGAGGGCGAACGCCAGCAATGTGGTGGGCAGTACGGCGGCGAAAAGGTAGACCCGGCCGCTCACCCGGTGCACCCGCGGGTGGTGACGGCGTATCCAGGGCAGGATCTGGAGGAAGACCGTCACCAGAGCGAGGTTCCCGAGGACGGCGTGCACCACCACGACCGGGTAGTGCTGCGTGAAGTGCGGGTCCAGTGGGATGCGGGACTGCTGGGGATCGCCGCTCAGGTAACGGGGGAAGGCGTACAGCAGGTTGAACACCACGAGGACGGCCAGTGCCGCCACCCACGGACTGTGCCACCAGCGTGGCGCCGACCCCGCCGGGGGCCGGGCGCCCGGTCCGCGGTGCTCCGCCTGGGTGGCCGGAGCACCGGTCGCCTCTCTGTTCTGTGTCACCGCGGAGCCTCGACTTTCCTCTGGGGGCGGGGAGTGGGTCCGGGGCATCCCGGTCAGTGGTGGTACTCGCCGGCGTTGGCGTCCAGGCAGTGACCGGTGATGGCGCGGGCCATGTCGGACAGGAGGAAGAGCACCACATCCGCGATCTCGTCCGGTTCAGGCAGCCGGCCGAGGTCGAGGGTGGCCGCTATCTCGTCGTAGATGTCCTGCACGGTGACACCGCGCTGCTCCGCCCAGTGACCGAAGCCCTCACGCAGGGCGTCCGCCCAGATGTAACCGGGGGCGACGGTGTTCACCCGGATGCCCTGGGAACCGAGTTCGGTGGCCAGGCTCTGGGCGAGGGCCAGCAGGGCGGCCTTGCTCATCTTGTAGGCGCCGAAAAGCCGCTTGGAGTGGCGCAGCACCGCCGAATTGATCATCACGACCGAACCGCGGCTGTCGGCCAGCGCGGGTGCGAACAGCCGGGTGAGCCGCAGTGCGGCGTACACATTGGTCTCGAAACCGGCGCGCACGTCGGTGAGGTCGACATCGACGAGGTCGGTCAGCGGCGGCACGGCGAAGGCGTTGTTGACGAGCCCGTCGACCCGGCCGAACGTCTCCGACACCGCCGTGGCCAGGGCGGCGGCCGACGTCTCGTCGGTGATGTCGGTCGGCACGGCGAGGGCCCGGCGACCGGTCTTCTCGATCTCGGCGGCGATCTCCTTCAGTCGGGACTCCGTTCGAGCGGCGAGGACGACGTCCGCCCCCGACCGCGCCGCCCGGAGGGCGACTGCCCGCCCCAGACCGGGACCGACTCCGGAGACGACGATGACCTTGTTCTCAAGCACGGTGTTCCTCCGGCGGTTGGCCTAGGCGGACGGGAGTTCGATCGACAGTGCGTGACGGAAGACGTTGCGGGGGTCGTAGCGCCGCTTGACCTGCTGGAGGCGCGGATAGTTGTCGCCGTAGTAGATCGACGACCACGGCACGCCCGAGGAGTTCCAGGCCGGATCGGCCAGATCGACGTCGGGATAGCCGATGTACGCGCCGTCGTTGACGTCGTCGGGGACGGGCACTCCGCCGGTGCCGGCGTAGACGTCCCGGTAGAACCGCCGCATCCATGCGATGTTGGCCTCGTCCTGATCCTCGGACTGCCAGACTCCGCCGCTGTAGACGACCTTGAGTATGGAGTCCCGCTGGGCGGTGGCCGTGGCGTCCGGGGCGACCGTGTTGACCTTCCCGCCGTAGCCCGCGACGACGACGCACGTCGTCGGATTCGACCGGCCTGGATCAGTCAGGTAGCGGTAGATGGTTTGTCGCTGGTGCGCGGTGAAGCCCTTGCGGAAGTTGCCCGACTTGTCCTTGTAGCGGCCCTTGGGATCGTTCGGAAAGCTGTACGAGGGCATCCAGGAGCTGAACCACGGGACGATCTCCGCGCTGTGCGTCACGGGGTCGACACCGACGCCCCTGGTGACGGACCGGTACTGCTCGTCGAAGACGGTCTCGGCGTCCGGTCCGTCGGCGTCGATCACCGCCGTCATCCCGAACATCCCGGAGGACTGGTGGGTGGCGATGAGATTGCTCCAGAGTCCCGCTGCCGGACCGTCGGCGTCGTCGTTCTTCTCGTACCAGTCGCAGTAGTTGCGCAGCAGCGTGCCGAAGGCGTCCTCGGTCATGCCTTCCCAGGGCCACATGACGGTGCGCCTGCGCACCCGGGCCGGGGCCTTGGGCAGGAGTCCGGCGGGGTCGTCGGAGTCGGCGCCCGGCGTGCGCAGCCAATACCGCGTCACGACCCCGAAGTTGCCGCCGCCACCGCCGGTGTGTGCCCACCACAGGTCCCGGTGCGGGTCGTCACGGTCGGCGGTGGCGACCATGGCCCGGGCCCGGCCGGATGCGTCGACCACCACCACCTCGACGGCGTACAGGTGGTCGACCACCAGGCCGTCACGGCGCGACAGGTGGCCGTAGCCACCGCCCAGGACGTGGCCGCCGGCGCCGACCTCGAAGCAGGTGCCGCCGGGAATGGTCACCCCCCAGCGCTTGAACAGGGTGCGATAGACCTCACCCAGGGTGGCCCCGGCCCCCACCTCGACGGCGCGGAGCCGCCGGTCGTGCGCGATGCCGTTCAGCTGGGACAGGTCGAGCAGGACATCGATCCCGGGGTCGGCGGTGAAGTTCTCGAAGCAGTGCCCTCCGCTGCGGACCCCGATCCGCTTGCCGGCGGCCACCGCGTGCCCGACCGCTGTCACCACCCCCTCGGTGTCCAAGGGCAGGCACACCTGTTCGGGCACGCCCGTAAAGCGGTGGTTGTAGCTCTGGACGAGGTTCTCGTAGCGGGCGTCCCCGGGCTCGATCACCAGCAGGGACGTCGGTTCTCCGGCCGTGTGCGTCACGCTTGTTCGCGCCTTCCTGTATCCGGTGCCGCAGCAGACGTTCGCACGGCGGTGGCCCGGGCCACATCTCGTGCCTTGCGCAGCTCCTCCCGTGGCGTGTCCTGCGGACCGAGTGGCTGCGGCCGCTCTCCGCCGCGGCCGGCGAGTGACGTCGCCAGCGCCAAGGCATCGGTGCGCACCTGGCCTTGGAGCCTCGGCCGCTGCCCGGTGTCCGCATACTTCCTGGGTGCGGCGCCACTGGTACGGCGGAGCACGGTCATGCTGTTCTGCCGCAGCTTGTGGCTCTCCAGCAGGCTCAGCACCTCGAACTCGCCGGGACGCAGCCGCTGGCTCTCCGCGATGTACTGGAGGATGGCCTCCCCCTCCGGGTAGGTCATCAGGTAGTGCATGACCACGATCCCGCCATCGGGATTGATCAACTCCCAGCAGTTCTCGAAGAAGTAGAGGCAGTCCCAGGCGTCCACCCAGGCGAAGTCGATGGGCCGGAATGCGTCGGGGAGGCGTTCGACGGCGCTGCGCAGATCCGCGTTGACCACGGTGACCCGGTCGGCCAGGCCGAGGTCGGCCAGTGCCCGCGTCACCTGGGGGGCCGACGAACCGGCGTCGGAGAAGTCGTCGATCGCAACGAGCCTGGGCCGGTAGGGCTCACGGTAGTGGGAAGGCACCAGCAGCGCGGGCTCGGCCTGTATCCAATCCTCGTCCAGTTCCCGGCCGTCTTCGAGGTACGGCACGGTCTTGCGGGCCAGCCCTTCGGCCTCGGCCGCGGCCAGCTCCTCGGCCTCGGACAGCGCACGCGCCAGGAACGGGGTGGTGTGCCCCATGCCGATCTCCAGCACCCGGTGCGGCCGCACCAGATGGATCAAGGAGGAGAGGAGCGGCGCCACCACCTCGGTTCCCATGCCGGGCATCCGCAGCCGCTCGACCACGTCCCGGAACCGCCGGTCGGCCGACGCCTCAGGTGCCATGGCCGGTACCCCTGCCCTGCTCGTACTCGACGGCTTGGTAGAGCGCCTTGACGTTGCCGCTGCCGAAGGAGCGTGCCCCCATCCGTTCGATGATCTCCAGGAAGAGGGTGCCCTTCGGGTGCACGGACCGGGTGAAGATCTGGAACAGCTGCCCGTCGTGATCCTCGTCGATCAGGATGTTCAGGCGCTCCAGCTCGGACACCGCATGCCTCATCGGCGTCAGGCGGTCGGCCAGGACGCGGTAGTAGGCCCCCGGGGTGGGCAGGAAGTCCACGCCATGGGCGGCGAGCGAGTCCACCGAGCGCACGATGTCGTCCGTGGTGAAGGCGATGTGCTGCACCCCGGGCCCGTTGTGACTTTTCAGGAACTCGTCCAGATGGCCGGTCGCCTTGGACGGATCGGGTGTGACCAGTGTGAAGGTGACCCCACCGGAGCGGCTCTCGATCGCTTTGGTGATCATCACCTGGCCGTCGACCTCGATCCGCTCGGTGAAGATCGGCTCGAAGTCCAGCACCGTCCGGTAGAAGTCGACCGTCGAGTCCATCTTCCCGGGCTCGATGACGATGGCGAAGTGGTCGATCTCGCGCAGACCGCGGTCCGGTCCGGTAGGACCCTGCTCGACCGGCGCGAGGCCGGGCAGGGCGAGGCCGTCGCCGCCCTCGGAGCGCTGGACGAACGTGTGCGCGATATCGCCGACGCCCGTGATGGTCGCGGTGACCAGGTCGCCGTGAGCCGTCGGAGCCGACACCGGCCGGGCGCCGCGGCGGACCGCCTCGGCGAAGGCGGCGCGCGCGTCCGGGACGCGCAGCGCGATGTCGGCCACCCCGTCGCCGTGCTTGTCCAGGTAATCCGCCGCGGGATGAGCGCCCGCGACGGGCTGGCTCAGCACCAGCCGTATGCCGTGGCGGCCCAGCGCCACCGAGCGTGCCCCGGCCGTCTCCGGCTCGCCGTCCGAGCGCGCGTACACCGTCAGGCCATAACCCCGGGACAGCCACTCGGTCGAGCCGGGGAGGTCCGTGACATGGAACGTGACATGGTCGACGGCCATCCCCGAGAAGGCCGAAGCCGCCGCATCCGTTCCTCCGCTCATCGTCGTCTCCTTGTTCCTGCGCAGGCGCTGCGCGAGAGAGCGCGGCCTGAGGTCCGTCCAGTGCTCGTTGACGTAGGCCAGTGACGTGGCGCGGTCGGCCGGAGGGTGGGCGACGGTCCACCCTTGTGGCACCGTCGCGGCGGCCGGCCAGAGCGAGTGCTGGCCCTCCGCGTTGACCAGTACGGAGAACGCGGCGTGCTCATCGTCGAAGGGATCGGTCATCGTTGTCTCCTTCCGTCCGCCCCTCCGGCACCCGCCCGGTCGACCCCAGGAGGTCGTCCAGGGCGAGCACCGTCGGCGCGTCGAAGAACTGGGTGATCGTCAGGTCCGTGTCGAACACCGACCGGATACGGCTGACCAGGTGCATCGCCGCCAGAGACTGCCCGCCCAGGTCGAAGAAGCTGTCGTCGATCCCCACCCGGGGCACCGCCAGCGCCTCCGCGAAGAGCGCGCACAGCGTCTGCTGCCGCTCGTTCAGCGGCGCCCGGCCGGTGGGGCCCGTCTGCGGCCCGGGCGGCGGCAGAGCCCGCCGGTCCACCTTGCCGTTGGGGGTGAGAGGCAGTTCCGGTACGGCGACGAAGGCTGTGGGCACCATGTAGTCGGGCAGCAGCCTGGCCATGTGGGCCCGCAGTGCGGCGGCGTCGACGTCGCCCCCCGCCGGCACGTGGTACGCCACGAGTTGCCGGTCCCCGGCTGCCGACGCCACCCCCGCCACCGCGGCGTGCCTGATGCCCGGAAAGCGCGCCAGCGCCGCTTCCACCTCGGCGAGCTCGACCCGGAAGCCCCTCACCTTGAGCTGCTGGTCGGCCCGGCCGAGATACTCCAGCACACCGTCGTGGCCCAGGCGCACCAGGTCCCCGGTCCGGTACATCCGCTCTCCGGGTGCGCCGAACGGGTCCGCCACGAACCGCTCGGCCGTCAGGTCGGGCCGGCCGAAGTACCCGCGCGCCACACCGCGCCCCGAGATGTGCAGTTCACCGACCTCGCCGGCCGGAACGGCGCGCAGCTCCGCGTCGAGGACCCGGAGTCGTACGTTGTCCATCGGCCGTCCCACCGGCACGGGACCCTCGATCCGCAAGGGTGCGGTCATCGGCAGATGGGTGCTGAACAGTGTCGCCTCGGTCGCGCCGTACATGGCCCGCACCACCAGATCCGGGTTGTGCTCAAGCGCGTGCCGGACGGCGGCCGGTGCGATGACGTCGCCCCCGGTCAGCACCTCGCGCACCCCGGCGAGACACCCTGGGTCCTCCTCCATCAGAACCCGGAACAGACCGGCGGTCAGATGGACGCCGGTGATCCGCTCTTCGGCGATCAGCCGGCGGATGACGGCCACGTCGAGGTCGCCCGGCGGTGGCACCGCGATGCGCCCGCCGTGCAGCAGCGGAACCCAGAGCTCGTAGGTGGAGACATTGAAGGCGTAGGGCGCCAGCATCAGCACCCGCTCGTGCCGGCCACCGTCCCAGATCGAGTCGAGCACCAGGCCGAGCGCCTCCTTGTGGGTGACGGCGACCCCCTTGGGCACGCCCGTCGAGCCGGAGGTGTGGATCACGTACGCCAGTTGCGCCGGGTCGACGGGGACGGCGCAGTCCCCCGCCGGGTACTCGGCGAGGCCCTTGTCACCCTCGACGGTCACGACCGCGGCGCCCTCCGGGATGCCGCGCCCGCGCATCGCCTCGTCCACCAGCAGGACGGGCGCCGCGCAGTGATCCATGATCAGCTGCATGCGCCGCAACGGGTACGCGCTGTGCAGCGGGAGGTAGCAGCCACCGGCCTTGAGCACCGCCAGGATCGCCACCACCACGTCCACGGAGCGCTGCATCAGCACCGCCACCGGCGTCTCGGTCCGTACCCCGAGCTCTCCCAGCCGGTGTGCGAGCCGGTTCGCGCGCTCGTTCAGCTCCCGGTAGGTCAGGCGGTGGTCCCCGGACGAGACCGCGATCGCATCCGGCGTCCTGAGTGCCTGTTCGGCGAGTCTCCCGTGCAGGGAAGGGGAAGCCATGATTCGTCTCCGATGTGTGGAATCAGCTGTCGAGGAGTTCCTGAACGGATTGCCGCAGGTCGGGGAACGAGGAAAGGTCCGGTGCCGTCCATCCGTTGAGGTCGTATTCCGCCAGGCACTCGTCGACGAGACCCTTGTAGGAATCCACCTGTCCATTGGCCATCTGTGAGAACAGCAGCTCGATGCGGGTGTTCTCGTGATTGCCCGCGTAGTTGCGCTCGTAGAGTTCATGGCGCCCGCCGAACTCGCTGCCCACGGCGTCCCACAGCAGTTTCATCAGCTTGACGCGCTCCACCGCGTCGACGCCGCCGGAGCCGCGGACGTACTTGTCCAGATAGGGCCGGATCTCCGGATTGGCGAAATCCCTGGAACTGGAGTTGACATAGATCAGCCCGCTGGCCACGTCCTGCAGCACGATCTCCCTGATGCGTGGATAACCGACCTGCATGAACCAGCGGTAGGCAAGGCCGTACTGCGGGTTGGGGAGCACGGCGCCGTTGTGCCAGGCAACCGGGTTCCGGGCCGCGGCGTCCGAAAGGCCCCAGAACAGGTTGCGCCACGCCAATACCTCACCGATACGGCTCTGGACACCGCGGAAGTCGCTCGTGCCGGTGATCTCCAGGGCCTTGGCCAGCAGTCCGGCGATGAATTCCAGCTTCACCGCGAGCCTGGTGCAGCCGTGGAAGGTGAAACGCTCGATGAAGCCGGACTGGCCGGTGAACATGCGGATCTTCTCCGGCCGGCCGTAGACGAAGACGTTCTCCCAGGGGATGAGCACCTTGTCGAGCACCAGGATGGTGTCGTTCTCGTCCAGCCGTGAGGAGAGCGGGTAGTCGAAGGGGCTGCCCGTCGCCGCCGCCGTCGCGGTGTAGGAGGTGCGGCAGATCAGCTTCATACCGGGGGCGTTCATCGGCACCGTGGCGACCAGCGCGAACGTGCGGTCCTTGATCGGCAGGCCGTAGTGGGCGATGAAGTTGTAATGCGTCAGAGCCGAGCCGGTCGCCACGACCTTGGCCCCTGACACCACCAGGCCGGCGTCCGTCTCCCGCTCGGCATGGACGAAGACATCGGCCACCTGGTCCGGCGGCAGGCTGCGGTCGACCGGTGGGTGCACGATCGCGTGGTTCCAGTACAGGACCTTCTCCTGCGATTCGGCGTACCAGCGGCGTGCGTTGTCGGCGAACGGCTCGTAGAATTCCGCGTTCGCGCCGAGCGTGCCGAGAAACGATGCCTTGTAATCGGGGCTGCGGCCCATCCAGCCGTAACTCAGGCGCGCCCAGGCGGCAATGGCCTGCTGGGCGCCGACCAAATCCTCGCTGCTGTGCGGGGTGGTGAAGAACCGGTGCGTGAAACCGTCGCTTCCGGTATCGGTCGGTGCCGTCAGCACCGGTTGCTGCCGCGGATCGTGCAGGGCGTCGTAGAGCCGGGCGACCATCCGGGCCGGATTGTGGAATGCGGGATGCCTGGTGATGTCCTTGACGCGCTCTCCGTAGAGGTAGATCTCACGGTCGTCGCGGAGGCTTTCCAGATATTCCTGACCGTTCAGCGGGCGGGTCTTCCGTCCGGTTCCGTCACTGGTGCCCCGACCCTCGGTCACAGACGCCTCCCGTTGCCGCAGTCTCGAAGGAACATCTCAGAGCGTGGCATCCCGAGCGCCCGCCGAGCTTCTTTCAGCATGCGCGGCCCGAACGCCGCGCCACGTTCAACTGGGCAATCTCGAAGATGCTCAGACCGGGAGCCGCGCAAATCATGGGCAGGGCCGTCCGGCAAGACCTCCAAAGGAGAACACCCGAATGTGGAACCGCATGGACATTGACATCTGGGTGCCGCTCTACCCCTTCATGCCGTACTTCCTCGACCGAACCCGTGAGTTGGCCGAGCAGTTCACAGCCGCACACCCCGAATACCGGATACGGGTGAGGGGTGAGGACTGGCTGACGCTTCCGCAGGCCGTGCACGACGCGGCCCGCCAGGGTGCCGCTCCGACCATCGCGCAGTACTTCTACACCTCGACCCAGGAGGCCCTCGACGCGCGCAAGCCGAACGGAGAACCCCTGTTCACTCCGGTGGAGCGAGCGATCGCGGGCCGCACCGAGATCCTCGGTGAACCCGTGGTCCTCGACGACATCACCCCGGCGGCCCGCCGGTACTACACCTTCGACGGCGAAGTGGCGGCCATGCCCCCGCTCACCTCGACCACCCTGCTCTACGCCAACACCGACCTGCTGGCCCGCGCCGGTATCGACGACGTACCGCGGACCTGGGCGGAGCTGGAGGCCGCCTGCCGGGCCGTCGTCAGGGTGGCGGACGGCCCGACCCACGGGATCAGCTGGCCCAACCACGGGTGGCTGTTCCAGCAGGCGGCGGCCCAGCAGGGCGCGCTGCTCGCCGACCACGACAACGGCCGGTCCGGCCGGGCCGCGACCATGTACCTCGACTCGGACGCGATGCTGGCCTACTTCCACTGGTGGCGACGGATGCACCGGGACGGGCTGTACCTCTACCGCGGCAGGCCGACGTCCACGCAGAGCGACTGGGAGGCCAACTTCCGCGCGTTCGCCGACCAGCGGGTCGCCTTCACCCTCACCACCTCGGTCGAGGCGGAACGCATCGTCGGAGCCGGCCGGGACGGCGGCTTCACGGTGCGGGCCTGCCGGATGCCGTACAACGAGCAGGTGCCCTACGCGGGCAACGTGATCGGCGGAGACGCACTGTGGCTGGCGGACGGTTTGGACCCGGACACCATGGACGGTGCGCTGGCCTTCATGCAGTACCTCAACGCCCCCAGGGCCGCCGCCGACCGCCACCGGGACACCGGGTTCATCGCGGTCACCGACGGCGCGGCCCAACTGCTCGACCAGGAAGGCTGGTTCAAGGAGAACCCGCACTTCCGCACGGCCCTGGACCAGCTTGCCGCCAACGACGGATCCCCCGCCGCGCGCGGCGCGGTGCTCGGGGACTTCGCGGAAATCCAACGCGTGCTGACCCAGGCCATGCACGACGTCCTGGTCTCCGACGTGGACGTGCGGGACCGGCTGGCCCGCGCCAACTCCCAGGCCCAGCGTGTGCTGGACGACTACGACGCCGCCTGCCGCGGGCTGCGGCCCAGGGGCCCGATCACCGTCGGCTGAGCCCGGGGAGGGCGGGGCGAACCCGGTCGCCCCGCCTGCCGGACCTACGGCTCACGCCGCGGATCCAGCGGAGCGTCCGGCGCGGTGACCACCTCGGAGAGGACCTGCCGGAACCGGTCCACCATCCGGGCCACGGAACTCTCGTCATAGAGGTTGCTGTTGTACTGGATGCCCGCCACCACATCGCCGGCCGGATCCAGGTTGAGCGTCCACAACGCACCGTTCGGCACGTCCGAGCCCACCGGCTGGGAGTCCAGCCGGCGCCGTATCTCGGTGTACTCCAGGTCGCCGATCTTCTCCCCGTCCAGAACGAAGGGGAACGGGAACACCTGGAAGACGCAGGCGGCCCGGGCGTCCTCCATGACCGGCAGCATCAACTCCGGTGCCTCCGCGAGGATCTGCACGGTGGGAATGTCGTACGAGTAGGCCTCCAGGCAGGTGGCCCGGACCCGGGCCACCACCTCGCGGAAGTCCCGGCAGCCGGCCAGCTCGGCGCGCAGCGGCAGCAGGTTGAGGAACGGTCCGACCGTGTGCTGGAACCTCTCCTGGTCGCGCCCGGGTGAGAAGGTCGGCACCACGACGTCGGTGCTGCCGGTCGTCCGCTGGACCATGAGGGCGAACGCGCCGAGCAGCACCATGAAGGGCGTGCTGCGCAACGCCTTGGCCAGGTCCACCGCGCGCGACACCAAAGGGCGCTCGATGGTGAAGCGGTACACCGCCGTGGACTCCCGCAGCCCGGCCGACTTCGGCCGGTCGGTGGGAACGGAGATGATCCGGGCGCCCGCGAGTTTCCGCCGCCAGAAGTCGCGCGCACGCTGCGCCTCGGCACTCTCCGAGTAGGCGCGCTGCCAGGTCACGAAGTCGCGGTAGGGGAGTGCCGACGGCGGTTCGGGTACGTCGCAGCCGCGCCGCGCGGCATAGCGGACGGCCAGGTCGCGGATGATCCGCCGGACCGACCAGCCGTCGGCCGCGGTGTGGTGCACGATGAGCACCAGGACCGCGGACTCCTCGTCGAAGCGCAGCAAGGTCGCCTTCATCAGGGGCAGTTCATGGGCGTCGATGGTGCCGGACTCGACCTCGGTCAGCAGCCGCTCCGCGGCAAGGTCCTGGGCGTCCGCGTCGGTGCCCGCCGCCTCGCGTACGTCCAGCCGCACCCGCGTCGGCGGTCGGACCCGCTGGTACCACTCGGCATCACCCCGGACGACGACCGTGCGCAGTGCCTCGTGGCGTGCCACCACGTCGTCCAGAGCCTGTTGCAGGGTGTCGACGTGCACCTTCCCGCGCAGCCGCCAGCCATGGACGATGTGGAACCGGGGGCCGAACGGCCCCTCGTCGTCACCCCGGTCGAATCCGTAGAGGAATTCCTGGTTGTAGGAGAGCGGAAACCGGCCGTCAAAATCGCCGGCCCGTGGCGTGCTGTCAGAGCGCATGGGGGTCGTGTCCTCCCACCGAGATCGGCCGAACGTCCCGGGGAACCCTAGCCTCTGCTTTTTTCCCGGGGTTCTTCCGTCGTGCTGGCAATCCGGGAGATGTGCCGTCCCGCCGCCGCGTGTGACCGTGGCTGGCAGCCCATCCATCCATGGAAGAACGGCTAAGGAGCTGCGCTGGAATGACGGCCGCCACTATTCGCGCTTCCGAACCGCCGTCCCCTCCCGAACCCGGTCTGACGCCCGCTGAGGTCATCACCAGGGCGGAGACCATCGCGCCGACGCTGGTGCCCCGCCAGGCCGAGACCGAGCGGCGCACCTATTACGCCCAGGACACTCATGAGGCGTTCGCCGCCGCGGGCTTCTACCGCATCCTGGTTCCCAGGCGCTACGGCGGCTACGAATTCGGCATCGACACCTTCCTGCGGGTGTCGACGGCCCTGGCCCGGGGGTGCCCCTCGACCGCGTGGATGTTCTGCCTCGGGGCCACGCATGCGCTCCCGGTCGCCTCGCTGTTCGGTGAGCGCGCCCAGGCCGAGGTGTTCCGCGGGGGCGACTTCATCTGCCCGGCGACCATCATGCCGAGCGGCTCGGCGAAGCGGACACCGGACGGCGGATGGGAGCTCAACGGCACCTGGAAGTACTGCTCGGGATCACCGTACGCGACGCACTTCCTCGGCCATGCCCTGGTCCCCGGCGCAGACGGAGCGCCACCGTCACCAATGCTCTTCATCGCCCCGCGCAGCGCGTTCCGCCGGCTCGACGACTGGGGCGGTCAACTGGGACTCAAGGGCAGCGGATCGCACAGCATCGTGATCGAGAACGGCAGGATCCCCGAGCACTTCGCGTTCCCCGGGACGCACATGAGCGAAGTCGACACCGCGGAGGGCACGCCGGGCAGCCGGTTGCACGGCAACCCCGAGTACGGCGGCGGCCCCCTCAGCTTCATGCTGCTGGAGGTCGCCTCGCTCGCCGTCGGCATGGCTCAGGGCGCGCTGGACGCCTACGAGGAGCTGATGCGCTCACGGACCACGATGTTCCCCCCGGTCGTCACCCGGGCCGAGGACCCGGACTACCAGTTCTGGTACGGAGAGGCGGCCGGGCTCATCACGACCGCGGAAGCCGCCGTGCGACAGGCGGTCCAGCAGTGGCGCGACCTGTGCGCCGCCGGTCCGGGCGCCTTCACCCGCGAGCAGGACCTGCGTATCGCCACCATCTGCCGCGAGGTGCTCCGGCTGTGCTGGCGTGCCGTGGAGGGACAGCTGTTCCCCACCGCCGGTTCCAGCGCCGTCCGGCACGGTGAGCGGATCGAGCGGGTCTGGCGTGACATGTCCGCGCTGCACAGCCATGCCGGGATCGGCGTCCTCCTGAGGTCGGTGACCACACGCGAGCTGGCCCGCGCCCGATTCGGCATCGCGTAGCCATCCACACCGTGTAGCCATCCATGAAGGGAACCGCCGCATGACCCGGACCGAGCTGCCGGCGGTGACGATCGCGCGCCCCGGCCAGGCGCCGTTCGCCGCGGCGACCGCCGTGTTCAACCTCGCCGCACCGGTCCGACCGGCCGCGGCGGTCACGGTCCGCACCACCGCGGAAGTACGGGCCGCTGTCCGCCACGCGGTGTCCGAACGGCTGTGGGTGCGGCCGCTCACCAGCGGACACGCCTCCTCCTCGGGCCGTCCGATGCACGACTCGCTGCTGATCCGCACCGAGCCCGCGGGGCCGGTGGAGATCGACACGACGACCCGTGTGGCCCGCGTGCCGGCCGGGACCCGCTGGGGAGCCGTCGTCGAGGCGGCCGCCGAGCACGGATGGGCCGCCCCGCACGGCACGTCGCCGACCGTGGGGGTGGTCGGCTACCTGCTGCGCGGCGGAATCAGTGTCTACGGGCGGCACACCGGGCTTGCCGTCAACGCCGTCCGGGCGATCGAACTGGTCACCGCGGACGGTGCGGCCCGCCGGGTCGACGCCACGACCGAACCGGAGCTGTTCTGGGCACTGCGCGGAGGCGGTGGCGGCTTCGGCGTCGTCACCGCGGTCGAGGTGGCCCTGTTCCCGGCCGCCCGGGTGCTCACCGGTGCGGCGTTCTGGCCCGCGGCGCACGGCCCGGAGCTGCTTACCCGATGGGTCCGATGGACCCGGGACGCCCCCGCGACCGTCACCACGGCGATGCGGGTGATGAACCTGCCGGACGCGCCCGGCGTCCCGCCCGAGCTGACCGGGGGGCCGGTGGTGTGCCTGACCGGTACGGTCCTCGGCCCGACCGAGCGGGACCTGGTGACCGCGCGGCTCCGGGCCGATCAGCTGCTCGGCCCGCTCCGTGACGTCGCCGAGCCGCTGCTCGACACCTGGAGCGTCGCGACGCCGCCCGCGGTCGTCCACGCCCATATGGACCCCACCGACCCCGTCCCCGTGGCCGGTGACCACCTGTTGCTCTCCGGGCTCGGTCAGGACGGCATCGAGACCTTCCTCCGGCTGCTCGGTGAGGGGTCGGGGTCGCCCCTGGTCAACGCCGAACTGCGGCAGCTCGGCGGCGCGCTGGCGGAGCACTGTCCGAACGGCGGCGCACTCAGCCGCCTCCAAGCGGCCTTCGCCTTCACGGCCGGCGGCCTGGTGGTCGGTCCCGGCGACGAGGCCGCGATCCGGGCACACTGCGCCAAGGTCCGCGCGGCCCTTGCCCCATGGGACACCGGGTGGACCGCGCCCACGCTGGTCGAGCGCCTCGACCAGCCCCAGCGACACCTTCCTCCCGACGCGGTCGCCCGTGCGGATCGCGTCCGCCGCCGGATCGACCCGTCCGGGATCTTCCGCCACGACATCCCTCCGGGCGCCTCGGCCCGGTACTGAGAAGGGCCGACGCGGAGCCGGAACGATGTCGAATCCTGTCCACCGGCGCCGACTTACCGGCGAGTGACGTCTGCAGGGGGCGTCAGTGACGTCAGGAGCGCAGGTGTGAAGTACATGCTGATACTGCACATGGACCCCGCCGCGTGGGAGGCACTGGAGGACGCTGCCCGCGAGGAGTTCGTGCAGGGCCACCGCTCCTTCCAGAGGACCGTCGCGGAGGCGGGCGAGCTGGTCGCCGCGCACACCTTGGCCCATGTGTTCCAGAGCACGGTGGTCCGCGTGGTCGACGGCACGGCGTCGGTCTCCGACGGTCCGCTCCTGGCCTCCCCGATCCAGTTCTCCGGCTTCTACCTGATCGACTGCGAAACCGTCCAGCGCGCACACGAGCTGGCCGCCCTCCTCCCCGAGGCCCGCATGGCGGGGCTGGGCATAGAGGTGCGGCCGATCATGCTGCCGTCCGGCAGCGAGATGTGACCGGTGGGCGCGCGCTCGCCCGGCGGCGCGCGTCCACCGGGGGACCGGACCGTGTCGCCCAGCCTTCCCCGTTCTGGAGAAAGAGGTTGCACATGAGTTCGCCGGCACCGGCCCGTACGGCCACGCTGCCTTCGCTGACGGGCTTGCGGGCCATTTGCCTGGTCTTCGTCTTCGTCGGCCATTCGCTCGCCCTCGGGGCGTTCTCCGACCCGGAGGCCGCCGCCGGCTACAACACCCTGACCGGCAGCGGGCGCATCGCGTTCCTCGCAGTCTCGTTCTTCTTCGTCCTCAGTGGATTCGTGCTCACCTGGTCGGCGAAGCCGGGTCAGAGCGCGCGCCGTTTCTGGCGGCGCAGGCTCGTGCGCATCGGACCCTGCCACCTGCTGATCGCGGCCATCGCCCTCGCCCAGTTCGCCGCCGCCGGGGAAACGATCAGATGGGGCCCCGCGCTGGCGAACATCTTCCTCGTACAGAACTGGTGGCCCGACCAGGACCTGATCATGTATCAGCTCAACGGCGCGACCTGGTCGCTCTCGGTCGAGCTGCTGTGCTACGCGATGTTCCCTCTGCTGTTCCGGCTGATCAGCCGTCTCGACCCCCGGGCACTGTGGTACTGGGCCATCGGCCTGGGCCTGGCCGCCGCTCTGATACCCCTGGTCAGCTATCCGCTGCTCTCGGGATTTCCCCCCAGCCAGTTCTATCCCGAGGGGTCGTGGCCCCAGCTGTGGGCGCTGTACTTCTTCCCGCCCGTCCGGTCGATCGAGTTCGTCCTCGGCATGCTCCTCGCCCGGATCATCGCCACCGGGCGGTGGCCGAAGATCGGCATACTGCCCGCCGCCCTGATCAACCTCGCCGCCTACCTCCTGCTGTACTTCCTGCCCAGCCCCTTCGGGAACGCCGCGCTCTATCCGATTCCGTCCGCGCTGCTGATCGGGGCCGTGGCCACCCGCGACCTGTCCGGGCGGGGCTCCGTGCTCGCCGGGCGGTTCATGGTGTGGCTCGGGGAGCTGTCCTTCGTCTTCTACATCTCCCACCTCGTCGCGATGTTCGCCGTGCACGCCGCATTGGCGGGCGACGTGGTGGGCTACGCCCGCGGCTACACCCGGGTGACGTTCAGTACGCCCGTCGCCATCGTGTTCATGGTCGGTCTCTTCGTCCTCTGCGTCGCGCTCGCCTGGGTGCTGCGCAAGACGGTCGAGCTGCCGGCCATGCGGCGCTGGAGCCGCCCGGCGTCCGAACGTGCCGCCCGCCGCCCCGATCCACAACCCCAACCGCAACCCCAGCCCTGATCGAACCCTTACCCCACGATCGGAGACGTCCATGACCGAAGCGCCCGACATCACCGCGTCCCCCGAGCCCCCGTCCTACCCGATGCGCCGGACCTGCCCGTACGAAGTGCCGGACGGCTACCGCGAACTGCGTGAGCGCCCCGCGCCGGGCAAGGTCAGGCTGCCCAGCGGGAAACTCGCCTGGGCCGTGACGCGCTACGAAGACGTCAAGGCGATGCTGGGAGACAACCGGTTCAGCTCCGACCTGCGCCACCCCGGGTTCCCCCTGCTGATGGACCATCAGGTCCCCGCGCCCGAGTTCTCCACATCGCTGGTGGGCATGGACCCGCCGGAGCACACGCTGGCCCGGCGCGCCGTGGCCAGTGACTTCACCCCCCGGAGCGTCGAACGTCTGCGCCCCCGGGTCCAGGAGATCGTGGACGAGTACGTCGACCGGCTGATGGAGGGACCCCGTCCCGCCGACCTCGTCGACGCGTTCGCCAACCCGGTGCCGCTCCTGGTGATCTGCGAGCTGATCGGCGTTCCCTTCGACGACCGCGACTTCTTCCTGCGCATCTCCTTCACGGTGATGAACGCCACCACACCCGAGGCCGGCGCCCGCGGCATGGCCGAGCTGATGGGCTACATGGACAAGCTGGTCACCGACAAGGAGCGGGAGCCGACCGACGACGTGATCGGGCGGCTGGCCGCGCGGCGTGGTGAGCCGGGCGTCCCCGACCACCGCGACCTCGTGGCGATGGCCTTCATGCTGCTGATGGCCGGCCACGAGACCCCCGCCAACATCATCGGGCTGGGCGCCATGCTGCTCCTGGACCGGCCGGACCTGCGCAAGGCGCTGCGCGACGACCCGTCACGCTGGCCGGCGGCCATCGACGAACTGCTGCGGTTCTTCACCATCGCGGAGATCGGCAATTCGCGGGTCGCCCTGGCGGACGTCGAGCTCGGCGGTGTCCGGATCGGGGCCGGCGAGGGTGTGCTCGGCCTGACCGTGGGCGCCAATCGGGATCCGGAGCGGTTCCCGGACCCGGACGTCTTCGACATCGACCGCGTGGATCGGCGCCACCTGGCCTTCGGGCACGGCGCGCACCAGTGCCTCGGCCAGCACCTGGTGCGGATCGAGCTGGAGGTCGCCCTGGCGACGCTGTTCGCGCGCATCCCCGAGCTGCGGCTCGCCGAGCCGGTCGAGGCGCTCCGGTTCAAGGAGGAGCACGTCAACTACGGCCTGCACGCGCTGCCGGTGACCTGGTGAGGGGGAGGGCATGCGGATCCGGGCCCACTCGGACACCTGCGTCGGCGCGGGCCGGTGCTTCCTCGCGGCGCCCGAGCTGTTCGACCAGAGCGACGACGACGCGACAGTCGTCGTGCTGGTCGACCAGGTGGCGGGCGTCCACCTGGAGAAGGCACGGGACGCGGTCGACGACTGCCCGACGCGCACGCTGTACCTGACCGAGCAGTAGGTACGTCACAGCCGACGCGGGGCCCGAGGGCCCCGCGTCGCTCATCGGTTCAGTCGCTGCTCACCGGCTCAGTCAGTCGCTGCTCACCGGTTCAGTCGCCGCCGGGCGGCCGGCCCGCTGGAAGTGAACCCCCGCCAGGACCGCCAGCAGGACGAAGACGGCGGTGGAGATCACGGCGACCACGTTCAGCCCGTTCAGGAACGCGGAGTGCGCCGCCTGCAACAGCGCGGCCGAGGCGTCGGACCCCAGGTGCGACGCCTCGGCGGCGGCCCCGGCGACGGTCTCCTGCGCGCGCTCCGTGGCGGCGCCGCCCAGCCCCGTGGGCAGGGCGTCACTCACGCGGTGGCTGTAGACCGCGGAGCTGACCGTGCCGAGCACCGCCAGCCCGAGCGCACCGCCGAGGTAGTTGGCGGTTTCCGCCATCGACGCGGCGGAACCCGCGCGCTCCGGGGGCACCGAGTCGACCACCAGTCCGGTGCCGAGCGCGAACAGCGGACCGGCTCCCAGGCCGACGACCGCGGCACCGAGCACGGACGCCCAGGCACCGTGGCCGTCGTCCACCAGAATCAGCACCGCCGCTCCGATCGCGGAGAGGAACATGCCGCCGATGATCGCGGTCCGCGGCGTGATCACGCGCGTCAGCGCCGGTGTGGACATCGTCCCCACCGCCATGAACAGGCCCATCGGCATGAACCACACGGCCGAGGCCAGCGGGGAGTACCCGAGCACCGTCTGCAGCAGCTGGGTGACGGTCAGCGCCGTTCCCGCCAGGACCATCCCGGCCAGCGCCAGCGCGGAGAGGATGAGCGTGAACGAGCTGTTCGCGAAGAGCCGGAGGTCGAGCAGCGGGTCGTCGACGCGGAGCTGACGGCGCACGAACAGGGTGCCGAAGACCAGGCCCACGATCAGCGCCACCCCGGCGGACAGGGCGCTCCCGTTGCCCAGCGAGAGCACCTTGACCGCGAACACGACCGGAAGGATCCCGAGCAGGGAGAGCACGACACTGGTGATGTCCAGGCGCCGTGCCTTCTCGGGGCGGAACTCCGGGAGCAGCACGGGCCCGGCGATCAGCACCACCGCCGCGACCGGGATGGCGAGCAGGAACACCGCGCCCCACCAGAAGGGGACGAGCAGCAGGCCGCCGAGCACGGGCCCGAGCGCGGCGCCCGTGAAGGTGCAGGTCGCCCAGATGGAGATGGCCTTCCCGCGCTGCCTGTCGTCCCGGAAGATGTTGCTGATCAGGGCGAGGGTGGACGGCATCAGCGTGGCACCTGCCATGCCCTGCACGGCCCGCGCCACGATCAGCATGATCGGGTCGGTCGCCCAGGCGCAGGCGAGCGAGGCCAGGGCGAAGACCGCCATGCCGATCATCAGGAGCCGGCGGCGCCCGATCCGGTCGCCGAGGGTGCCCATGGTGATCACCAGGCCGGCGACCATGAAACCGTAGGCGTCGGTGATCCACAGCTGCTGGACGTTGCTGGCGCCGAGGTCGGCGGTGAGCTTGGGCAGTGCCAGGAGCAGGACATTGGCGTCGAGCGCGACCAGCAGCGTCGGCAGCGCGAGGACCGCGAGCGCCCACCAGGGCCGTGCTCCGGTTTGTGTGGGGCTTGTTACCGCCGCAGTGACGGTCATGTCGTGTTCGTCCTCTCGCTCGTAAGGATGTCGTTCACGACGTCGTCGGAGCGGGGAGGGGATTCTTGCGCCACATCGCGGAACTTTTTTCCCGGGAGGTCCGCGGGGCGCGGCGTGTCACCCGTTCGGCTTGCTCAAACGATCGGCCCGGGATTCCAGGAAGCGCCGCTCCGGGAGGCTGGCCGTGCGCCGCGCCGCTTCCCGATAGCTCTCGCGGGCCGCGGGAAGGTCGCCGGCCATCTCCAGCAGGTGGCCACGGACGGCGTGGAGCCGGTGGTGGTCGGCCACCCGGTCGTCCTCGTCGAGCGGGCGGAGCAGGTCGAGGCCGGCCCGCGGTCCGTGGGCCATGGCCGCCGCGACGGCGTGGTTCAGCGTGACCATGGGGTTGGGGGACACCTGTTCGAGCAGGCGGTACAGGATGACGATCTGCCGCCAGTCGGTCTCGTCGGCGCTCGACGCGTCGGCGTGCACCGCGGCGATGGCGGCCTGTAGCTGGTAGGGGCCCATCGGCTCGCGGGCGAGCGCCTCGGTGGTGAGTGCGACGCCCTCTTTGAGGGCTGCCGTGTCCCAGCGGGTCCGATCCTGTTCGGCGAGCGGGACGAGGTTCCCGTCGTCGTCGGTCCTTGCGGGCCGCCGGGCATCGGTCAGCAGCATGAGCGCGAGCAGGCCCGTCACCTCCGGGCTGTCGGGCATCGCGCGGCGCAGTGCGCGCGTCAGCCGGATCGCCTCGCGGGTCAGCTCCACCTGGTGGAGGTCGGCACCGGAGGTGCTGGTGTATCCCTCGTTGAAGATCAGGTAGAGCACGTGCAGGACCACGCCGAGCCGCCCCGGCCGGTCCTCGGGCGGCGGCAGTTCGAACTTCGCGCCCGCGTCCCGGATGCGTTGCTTCGCACGGCTGATGCGCTGCGCCATCGTCGCTTCGGGCACCAGGAAGGCGCGCGCTATCTGACCGGTGGTCAGCCCACCGCACGCCCGCAGGGTGAGCGCCAGTTGGGACGACGGGGAGAGACTCGGGTGACAGCAGAGGAAGAGCAGGATGAGCGAATCGTCCTGGTCAGACGGGTGGTGGCCGGCGGGGCCGGACTCCACCGGTTCGTCCGCGCGGACCATGGCCGCCACCGTGGCCTCCCGGCGGCGGCGGGCGATGTCGCTGCGGGCACGGTCGGCGAGCCTGCGGTGGGCGACCCTCGTCAGCCAGCCGAGCGGATTGTCGGGGACGCCGTCCCTGCGCCATTGCACGGTCGCGTCGAGCAACGCGTCCTGGGCGGCGTCCTCGCACTCCTCGAACCGGCCGTAGCGGCGGACCAGGGCGCCCACCACCTGGGGGATCAGGTCTCGCAGCTGGGCGCCGACGTCGGTGTCGCGGTTCACCGGGTTCCCCGGCGACGAGCCGGAAGCGCGGAGAGGAGAAGCGCTGCGGCAGTCATACGAACTCGGACCATCCCCTGTCGTGCGGCTCACGGCACTGCCGATCGCCCGGCAGCCGGTGCCGACACCGTACCGCAGGCCGCCCGGGGGGCGGGCCCGCGAAGCCCGCCGGGGCGAAGGGGGTTGCCGGCTCAGTGGTGGTACTCGCCGCAGTTGACGTCGAGGCAGTGGCCCGTGACGGCACGCGCCATGTCCGAGGCCAGGAAGATCACCGCGTCGGCGGTCTCCTCCGGGCTCTGCAGACGGCGAAGGTCCATGTCGGCGGCCACCTCGTCGTACCCCTCCTGGAGCGACATGCCACGCGCGGCCGCGAGCACCCCGATGAAGGCCTGCACCTTGTCGGTCCACATCGGGCCCGGAGCCACGCTGTTGACGCGGATGCCCCGCGGGCCCAGCTCCGTGGACAGGCTCTGGGCCAGCGCGAGCAACGCGGACTTGGCGATCTTGTAGGCACCGCAGGCGCGCTTGGAGTGGCGCAGTACCGACGAGTTGACCATGACGATCGAACCCTGGCTGTCGCTCAGCGCCCGGGCGAACAGCCGCGACAGGCGCAGCGCCGCGTAGACGCCCACCTCCATGCCGGGGCGGATGTCGTCCAGAGGGGTATCGAGCAGCTCGGTGTGGGGTGGCTCCACGAGCGCGTTGTTGATCAGGGTGTCGACCCTGCCGAACGTGTCGAGCGCGGCGGCGGCGAGTGCTTCGGCGGCGACCGGATCGGTGATGTCGGTCGGGACCGCCAGAGCGCGGCGCCCGGTCTCCTCGACGGCCTTGGCCACCTCGTCGAGGCAGGACGAGGTACGCGCCGCGAGGACGACGTCGGCCCCGGCCTGGGCGCACCGTACGGCGAGCGTCCGGCCGAGCCCGGGGCCCACACCCGACACGACGACGACCTTGTCGCGAAGCAACTCCGGAACCTTCATCTGCACGTACGTCCTCTCGCTACGGAGGCGGGCGGGGTCCCGAGGGGGAGCGGGGCCCGGGGGCGCGAAGGCCCCCGGGCGGGGAGTCACGCCGACGTGTCCTCGAAGATGATCGGCCGGACCTCGATTCCCAGGCCCTCGACCGCCGCGTCCGGGATCATCGCGGCGACCTCGTGGGCGCGGTCCCGGTCCTTGACGTCGACGACGTAGTAACCGCCCATGAACTCCTTGGACTCGGCGTACGGACCGTCCGTCACCGCCGGCACCCCGTCGCGCACGCGCACCACGGAGCTCTCGTCGGTTCCGGCCAGGGCGACGGTGCCGACGAACTCACCGGTCTCCTTGATCTTCGTCATGAACTCGCCGTGACCCTGGAATACGGCGTTGCGCTCCTCCTCCGACAGCGCGTCCATGACCTCGGCGTTCGGGTACATCATGATCAGGTACTTCATCGTGTTGCTCCTTGCGACGTGAGACGTCCAGCGCGCCTCTTCACCTCTTCGTCGGTGCCGATGCGCCCTTCTCGACATCGGCGCTCAAGATTTTTTCCCGCCTCCCACCAGCGGTCCAGCGGGGCGCGCCTGAAACGCGCCCCGCTCCGGGGGTGCGGGCCGCCGGGTCAGTAGGTCACGACCGCCCGGAACCGGACCTTGCCGGCCTCCGCCCTCGCGACGGCTTCGGAGACCTCTTCCTTCGGGAAGACCTCGTAGACCGGTGTGACGGATCCGCTGCCGACGAGGTCGAGGGCCTCGGTCAGGTACCGCAGGCCGTTGTGCGTGGCACCGATGACCTGCTGGCGCAGTGACCAGAACGGAGTCGCCGGGTCGATGGTGAACGAGTTGCTCGGGTCGATGGTGGCCAGGACGATACGGCCGCCGGGGCGCAGTCCCTGCAAGGCGTCCGTGGCGGACCGGTAGGAGATGCCGGTGACCAGGATGACGTCGGCGCCGCCCGCCTTGCGCAGCTCGGTTCCGTCGGCCACCACCGTGCCGGCACCGAGCTGGACCGCCAGGTCGTGCTTGTCGGGCGAGCTGGTGACGGCCACCGTGTCGAAGCCGCAGGCGCGGGAGAACTGGACGGCCATGTGCCCCAGTCCTCCGATGCCCAGCACGGCGACCCGCTCATGGGGCTGCGGCTGTGCCGCCCGCAAGGCACTCCACGAGGTGTAGCCCGCACACAGCACCGGCGCGGCGGTCGTGTAGTCGAGCCCCTCCGGGAGCAGCACCGTGCTCGCCGCCTTGACGCAGAGGTACTCGGCGTGGCCGCCCTGGGTGTTGAGCCCGGTCATCACCGACGCGGCGCAGTTCATCCCCGACTGGCCGGTGAGCGGGAGATTGCGACGGCAGTAGGCGCATCGCCCGCAGGTCTCCTGCACCCACGTCGTTCCGACCCGGTCGCCGAGCCGCCGGCTCGTCACCCCGGGGCCCAGCCCCACGATCTCGCCCGCGGCCTCGTGCCCGGTGACCGCCGGGCTGAAGGAGGGGAACGGGAAGACGCCCTGTGCGGTCCAGATGTCGTTGTGGCAGATGCCGCAGGCGCGCACCCTGACCAGGACCTCGCCCGGACCCGGCTCGGGAGTCGGGACCTCCCGGATCTCCCAGGGCGCCTTCGGCGCCGCGATGACGGCGGCCTTCATCCGCGACCACCCATCGGACGACCACCCACCGGACGACCACCCACCGGTCCGAGCCGTACCGGCAAGGACTCCAGCCCGTTCATGATGAACGTGCTCTGCGGTCTGATCCGGTCCGGCGGGACGGCCAGTTCGATGTCCGGGAAGCGCTGGAACAGTGCGGGCAGCGCGATGGCCAGCTCGGCGCGGGCCAGTGGCATGCCGATGCAGCGGTAGATCCCGTGCCCGAACGAGAGGTGGGTCTTGTCCTCCCGGGACAGTTCGAACCGGTCGGCACTCGCCCCATGGACCGCCGGGTCCCGGCCGACGGCGGCGAACGCGACGAGGACCGGGTCGCCCTGCCGTATGGTCACGCCTCCGACCTCCACGTCCTCCGTGGCGAACCTGAACGGCAGGTGTGCCACCGGTGCCTCGGCGCGGAGCGTCTCCTCGATCACGTCGTCCCAGTCGGCGTCTCCCTTCCGGACCTGCTCGTACTGCTCCGGGTGGGTGAGCAGCGCGTGGACCGCGTTGCCGATGAGGTTCATCACCGGCTCGGTGCCCGTCGCGAGCATCAGGTGCAGGGTGCCCACGAGCTCGGACGGGCTCAGCCGGCTCCCGTCCGCCTCCTGAGCGGCGATCAGGTCGCTGGTGAGGTCGTCTCCCGGCGCCCGGCGCTTGCGCTCCACGAATTCGTGCATCTGCTGGTGCCAGCGCTCGACGTTCGCCGCCGCGTCTTCGGGGCTGGTGGTCGTGTCGACGTTCACCTCGCCGCCGCGCAGCAGCTCGGTGCGCTCCTCCGGGGGGACGCCGAAGAGGTCGGAGATGACCCGGGCCGGCAGCGGATGGGCGAAGCGCTTCTTCAGGTCCACACTCTCGCCGGGCGCCACGGCGGCCAGCTCGTCCAGCAGCTCCGTCGCCGCCTGTTCGATCACCGGACGCATCGCCTCGACCCGGCGAGGAGTGAACGCCTTGGCCGTCAGCCGCCTCAGCCTGCTGTGGTCGCTGCCGTGCGCTGTGGTCAGGTTGTCCATCAGCACCCACCCGATGAGCGGGAAGTCCGCGCCGATCTCCCCGTTGCGGAACGCGGGCCAGTGCTTCCTGGGGTCCTTCGAGAACCGCGGATCGCCCAGAACGCGCAGGGCGGCGTCGTAGCCGGTCACCGACCAGGCCGGAACGGACCCGGGCAGCTCGATGCGGGACACCGGGCCCCGGCGGCGCAGCGCGGCGAGTTCGGCGTGGATGTCGGCGCCGGTACGGTCGATGGCGATCGGGGGGTGGTGTGGCACAACGGCCTCCAAAGATGGGGGCAGGACCCCGTCGTGGCTACACGTAGAGGGTGTTCGGTTCGAGCCCGCAGGCGACCCGCCCGTACAGCTCGAGGTTGGTGTTCGGGTGCAGGATCGCGTGCAGGTTGAGCGTCTGGACGTCGCGCTGGATGCGCTGGATCGGCACCGTGGTGAAGACCGACGAACCACCGCTGGCGGTGTTGAGGATGTCCACGGCCTCCTTGGCGCGCAGGCAGACCGCGCCGAGGTCGAGCCGGACACGGGCGCGCTCCTCCAGCGACCAGGGCTTGGCGCCGTAGGCGTTGGTGTCGACCAGGTCGGCCGCCCGCCGGGCGTGGAACTCCGCCTCGTCGATCCTGGTGATGGCCTCGGCGACCTGGAGGTGCGTCACGGGGGCCTCGGCCTGGTTCTCATAGGTGGTGTAGCTGATCTTCCGCCCCGGCAGTCGCTCGAAGAAGCTCTCCTTGGCGGCCCTGGCCAACCCGACGGCCGGCGCGGACACCGTGGCGCACGCGGTGGCCATGAACGGCGCCCGGAAGATCGGCGAGTCGGCGTTCGCCCGCGAGCGGTGCTGCCCCTGGAGGACCGGACCCATCGGCAGGACCCGCGGCTCGGGGACGAACAGGTCACGGGCCACGGTGGTGACGCTCCCGGAGCCGCGCAGGCCCGCCGTGTGCCAGTCGTCGATGATCTCCAGGTCCGCCATCGGGAGCGCCACCATGATGGGCTGCGGCCCCTCCGGCGTGATGAGCACCGCCGCGTTGGTGTTCCACGAGCTGTGCAGCGCACCGGAGTTGAACGACCACTTGCCGTTCAGGACTACGCCGCCCTCGGTCGGTACGGCGGTGGCGGTCGGGCTCAGGATTCCGGACACCCGTACACCGGGCTCCGCGAAGATCTCGTCCTGCACCTCGTCCGGGAACAGGCCGGCCATCCAGGTGCTGATGGCGTAGACCGACATGACCCAGGCGGTCGATCCGTCGCCGCGGCCCAGCTCGGCGATCACGTCGACCACCGTGCGCATGTCGGACTCGTAGCCTCCGTACCGGGTGGGAACCCGCAGATTCAGCAGTCCCGACTCGGTCAACGCGTCGAGGGTCTCGTCCGGCAGACGCCGGTTCTCCTCCCCCCGGAGCGCGTTCTTCTGCAGCAGCGGCACCAGCTCCGCGGCACGGTCGACCAGTTCTCGCCTGGACGGGATCTCGTTCGGCATCGGCGGTTCTCCTCCGGGGTGACATGGCCAGGTGATCGGCCCCGTCGAGGCTGGCATCCGTGCGGGGCACCCGCATCTCCCTGATTGCGGCCCGAGGGGGTGAGCCGCGTGTGGCCGGTGGGCGCAATCGGGAAGATGCAGCGCTTCGCGGACGCGTGTGAGCCTGATCGGCATCCGCAACCCCGACCCGCTGCCGAAGGAGAGGCCATGGCCGCCACCCCGTCGCTGGACACCGGCGACACCGAAGCCGTTCGCGCCGTACCGCAACGCATCATGGACGCCTGGGCGGAACACGACGCCGACCGGTTCGCCGAGGTCTTCACCGAGAACGCGACCCTGATCCTGCCCGGTGACGTCTTCCTGACCGGTCGCGAGGACATCCGGTCCTTCATGCGGAACGCCTTCGCCGGCCCGTTCAAGGGGACCCGGGTGACCGGTGAACCGCTGTCGGTCCGCCCGCTGGCCGCCGGCGCGGCCGTGCTCGTCACCCAGGGCGGGGTGCTGGCCCCCGGGGACACCGAGCCCACGGCCGAACGCGCGATCCGCGCGACCTGGGTCCTGGTGAAGGAGGCGGTCGGCTGGCGCATCGCCTCCTACCAGAACACCCCCATAGCCGCCGCGTGATCCGTCCCGGTCGGCAAGCCCGCGGGAGAAGGAGGTACCGGTGATGAGCCGCGGTGCAAAGGGTCGCGCGGTCGTGCTCGGCGGGAGCATGGCGGGGCTGTTGGCCGCCACCGTCCTGGCCGAGGCGTACGCGGAGGTCCTGGTCGTCGACCGGGACGAACTGGACGGTGTCACCGGGGCACGGCGCGGCGCTCCGCACGGACGCCACGCGCACGGTCTGGTGGCCCGTGGCCAGCAGATCTTCGAGGAGCTCTTCCCCGGTCTGACCGAGGAACTGCGGACGGCCGGTGTCCGGCCGGGTGACTTCAGCAGCTCCATCCGCTGGTACTTCAACGGCCGCCGGCTCGCCTCCGGCCACTCGGGGCTGCTGTCGGTGCCCGCCACGCGGCCGGTGCTGGAATACCACGTCCGCCGCCGGGTCCAGGCCATGCCCCGGGTCACCTTCCTGGAGCGGTACGACATCCTCGGCCTTCAGACCGACGCCGACCGGCGCCGGGTCACCGGCGCCCGGGTCCAGCGCCAGGACGGCGGCTCTCCCGAGGTGCTGCCGGCCGATCTGGTCGTCGACCTCACCGGACGGGGCTCGCGCACCCCGGTCTGGCTGGAGGAGCTCGGCTACGAACGCCCGGAGGAGACCAGGATCAAGATCGACCTGGCCTACACCACCCGCCACTTCGCCCTGAACAGCGATCCGTTCGGCAAGGAACTGGCGATCATCCCGGTGGCCACCCCGGCGCATCCGCGGGGCGCGTTCTTCTACCGGGTGCCGGGTGACGACGGCCAGGTGCAGCTGTCGCTCACCGGCATCCTCGGGGACCATCCGCCGGCGGATCTCGACGGGTTCCTGGCCTTCACCCGGTCCCTGCCGGTACCGGACATCTACGACGCCGTCCGCCGGGCCACACCGACCCTCGACTCCGGGACGTTCAAATTCCCCGCCAGCGTGCGGCGCCACTATGAGCGGCTGACCCGTTTCCCCGAGAACTTCCTGGTCATGGGTGACGCCGTGTGCAGCTTCAATCCGGTGTACGGGCAGGGGATGTCGGTCGCGGCCCTGGAGGCGCTCGCACTGCGGCGGCACCTGGCCTCCGGCGCGCCTCCGGATTTCCGGCGCTTCTTCCGGGAGGTCGCAGCGGCCGTCGACGCGCCCTGGGAGTTCGCGGCCGGCGCCGATCTCGGCTACCGCGGCGTCGAGGGGCGCCGAACGCCCCGGATACGTCTGGCCAACGCCTACGTCGACCGGCTGCACCGCGCCGCCACCCACGACGCGGAACTCACCTCCGCCTTCATCCGCGCGGCCGGGCTGATCGACCCCCCTGCGTCGCTGATGCGGCCCAGGACACTGCTCCGGGTCCTGCGGCACTCGCTGCGCCCACCGACGGGTGCGGCCGCCACCGCCGGACCCGCGCCGACCGACGTCGTACGACGGCCCAGCTGAAAGGCACCCGCCATGCGTCCCTTCCGTATCGCTGTCGGGCAGGAGGCCCTGGACGACCTGGAGCGCAGGCTCGCCGCAACCCGCTGGCCGGAGGAACTGCCCGGCACCGGCTGGCAGCGCGGTGTCCCTGTCGGCTGTCTGAGGGAACTGGCCGAGTACTGGCGCACCGGCTTCTCGTGGCGCCGGGCCGAGGAACACCTCAATGCGTTCCCGCAGTTCCTCACCGAGATCGACGGTGTCGACATCCACTTCCTGCACATCCGCTCACCCGAGCCGGACGCCATGCCGCTGATCGTCACGCACGGCTGGCCCGGTTCGGTGGCCGAGTTCCTCGACGTGATCGGGCCGTTGACCGATCCGCGCGGCCACGGCGGAGACCCCGCCGACGCGTTCCACCTGGTCATCCCCTCGCTGCCCGGCTACGGCTTCTCGGGCCGGCCCCGGGAGGCCGGGTGGGACACCGCTCGGATCGGCCGCGCCTGGGCCGAACTGATGCACCGGCTCGGCTACCGGCGCTACCTCGTCCAGGGCGGCGACTGGGGGATGCCGGTCTCGCTTCGGACGGCACTGGCCGATCCGGAGCACGTCGCGGGCGTCCACCTCAACATGCTGGTCACCCTGCCGCCGGAGGATCCGGCCGAGCCGGCGCGGCTTGAGCCGCAGGACCGTGCCCGCCTGGAGTTCGCGGCCGCGTTCGAGCAGGACGGCGCCGGGTGGCGGAAGATCCAGTCCACCCGGCCGCAGACCCTCGCGTACGGCCTCACCGACTCCCCGGTCGGCCAACTCGCCTGGATCGCGGAGAAGTTCAAGGAGTGGTCGGCGGCCGGGCCGGCGGCGGAGATCCCGGTGAGCCGCGACTGGCTGCTGACCAACGTCTCGATCTACTGGTTCACCGCCTCCGCCGGTCCCAGCGCGCAGCTCTACTACGAGTCCAACCGGCTGGACGCCGACTTCCTCCGGACCTGGGCGGGCCCGTGGCCGCTGGCGATGCCCGTCGGGGTGGCCGTGTTCCCCGGCGACGCCGTCCGGCCGATCCGCCGCTGGGCGGAGCGGATCCTCCCCACGCTCACCCACTGGTCCGAATTCGACCGGGGCGGGCACTTCGCCGCCCTGGAACAGCCGGAACTGTTCGTCAGCGACGTCCGGGCGTTCGCGCGCACACGGCGCTGAGGCCGCGGCCGACCCCCGCGAAGGAAGACCACTTCGAGCAGCCCGGCTCCGCGAACCGGTACCGGGCGGAAAAGAGGCCAGCTTGACAGCCAACGCAAGCGCGCGCGCCCGCGGGACCCGCCGCGGCAGACGGATCGCAGCGGGCCGCACCGGGCTGACGGGACTGGCCGTCCTCGCCCTGCTGGTCGGATCGGGAAGCACCGGTCCGCACAGCGCGGGGGCGGCGGCACCGGCGAAGCCGCACCTGCGCGGGCACGAGCCGGCGGCCGACTGGCCGATCGCCAACGGCGATCTCTCCAACACCCGGGCCACGACCCGGACACCCATCAACTCCAAGACCGTCCGCGACCTCAAGGTGAAATGGCGGCTGCCGCTGACAGGCAAGCCCACCTTCGCCGGCCTGATGGCCTCCAACCCGATCGTGGTGGGCGGGACGGTCTACGCCATCGACCTCAACTCCAACGTCTACGCGGTGGACAAGGAGACGGGCCGGGTCCGCTGGAAGCGCGAGTTCGACGACCCCAGCGTCGGGCCGAACGGTGTCGCGTACCGCCACGGGCTGCTCCTGGGCACCACCTTCACCAGCGCGTTCGCACTGGACGCGCGCACCGGGCGGACCGTGTGGTCGAGGCACCTGATCGACGCCGGTAAGGGCGGCGTCGACGTCGCTCCCCAGGTCTACGGGCGCACTGTCGTGGTCAGCACCGTACCGTCGACCTTCGGGACGTACGTGCCCGGAACGATGGGGACGGTCTGGGCCCTCGACATCGCCACCGGCAAACCGAAGTGGAGCTTCAACACCGTCAAGGACGGCGATCTGTGGGGCCACCCCGAGATCAACTCCGGCGGTGGCCTCTGGTTCCCGCCCGCCATCGACAGCCAGGGCCGGATCTTCCTGGCCGTCGGGAACCCGGCGCCCATGCCCGGCACCCCCGAGTATCCCAACGGGAGCAGTCGGCCGGGCCCGAACCTCTACACCAACTCCCTGGTCGCCCTCGACGGCCGCACCGGCAAACTGCTCTGGTACCGCCAGGCCCTGCCGCACGACATACGCGACTACGACCTCCAGATATCGCCCATCCTCACCACCGTGCCGATCCGCGGCAAGAAGACCGGCATCGTGATCGTGGCGGGCAAGATGGGGAAGGTCTTCGCCTACCGCGCCGACGACGGTGAACCGCTGTGGACCCGCTCGGTCGGTATCCACCTGAACGACGAGGGGCCGCTGCCGAACGAGCCGGTCACCATCTATCCGGGCGTCCTCGGCGGGGTGGAGACACCGATGGCCTCCGCGGAGGGACGGGTCTTCGTGCCCTGGGTCGATCTCCCGTCCGAGATGAGCGCCACCGGCGGGATGTCCTATCCGGGTACGGACGGGGGCCGCGGCGGACTCGCGGCGGTCGACACGAGGACCGGCAAGGTGCAATGGCAGCGTGCCCTGCCGCAGATGCCGCTCGGCGCCGCCACGGTCACCAATGACGTGGTCTTCTGCCCCACGTACGACGGCCGGGTCTTCGCCTTCGACACGCGTACGGGCAAGACACTGTGGACCGCGACCACGCCGGCCGGCATCAACTCCTTCCCGGCCGTCAGCGGTGACACGCTGCTGGTGGGCGCGGGTGTCGCCGGGGACTCCAAGGAGGCGCAGCCCGCGCTCATCGCCTACTCGCTGGAGGCCGAGCGTCCGCACACGTAGTGGCGGGCGTGCCCGCCGGCCGGCCCCGGACCGTGACACGGCCCGGGGCTGCGCCGCGCGGGGCGTCAGGCGGACGGGTCGCTGTCCGCGGGTTCGGCGGGCTGCCGGCGACCGGTGGGCGGGACGTGGCGGAGCAGGGCGGTCACCAGGACCGCCGCGGCGAGGAGCAGGGCACCGGCGAGGGCGACCACGGTGTGGAGTTCCGTGGCGAAGGCCGTGCGGGCGGCGTCGAGGAGGACGTCGGCGGTCCGGCCGGGAAGCGTCCGTGCCGCCTCGTCCGCGCTCGCGAGCGAGTCCTCGGCCGCCGTCACGGCAGGCGCGGGAAGCCCCGGGGGGAGGTCGATCGTACGGCGGTAGACCGCGGCGCCGACGCTGCCGAGGGCCGCGATGCCCAGAGCGAATCCGAGCTGGCCGCTGGTCTCGTTGAGGGCCGCGGCGGAGCCGGCCTTCTCCGGCGGGGCGGAGCCGATCACCAGGCCGATGCCCAGGGTGACCATGGGACCCGCGCCGAGGTAGACCACGGCGAAGCCGGTGATCAGCAGCGCCGGGCCGGAGTCGGCCCGGGTCTGGGTGATCAGCGCCATGCCGATGACGCAGATGAGCAGACCGGAGCCGATGACGTGGGCGGGACGGAAACGCTGCGCGAGCCTGGGCGCCACCACGAAACCCACGGTGTTGGTGACGATCGCCGGCAGCATCCACACACCGGCGCTCAACGGGCTGCGGCCGTGGAGCAGTTGCAGCGACTGGGTGACGAAGTACATCACCGCGCCGGTGAGCATGGTGCCGAGGAACAGGCTGACCAGCGCGGCGGTGAAACGGCGCCTGGAGAACAGGCTGAGATCGAGCAGCGGGTGGGACAGTGTGCGCTGGCGGCGGGTGAACACGACACCCGAGCCGATGCCGATCAGGACGGCGACGACCGGCAGGGTGCGCCAGCCCTCCGTGGCCAGCTCCTTCATGCCCCAGACGGCCGGGAAGACGGCGGCCACCGACTGCAGGACGCTGACGAGGTCCAGGCGGCCGGCACCGGGATCACGGTACTCGGGCAGCAGCACCGGTCCGAGGACCAGCAGGAGAACCAGGGCGGGCACTCCGACGAGAAAGGCCGCGCCCCACCAGAAGCGGGCGAGCACGAGCCCGCCGACCAGCGGTCCGACCACGGCGCCGACGGAGAAGCACGCTCCCCAGATCCCGATCGCGGCACCGCGCTGCTTGGCGTCCCGGAACATGGTGGAGATCAGCGAGAGGGTGGAGGGAGCCAGGGTCGCCCCGGCGACGCCCATGAGGGCGCGCGCCGCGATCAGCATGCCCGGACCGGTGGCGTAGGCGGCGCCCACGGACGCGACGCCGAAGGCCGCCGCGCCGATGAGCAGCAGCTTGCGCCGGCCGATCCGGTCGCCGAGGGTGCCCATGGTGATGAGCAGACTGGCGAGCACGAACGGATAGATGTCGGTGATCCACAGCTGCTGGACGCCGCTCGCACCGAGCGCCGTGGACAGGGCGGGCAGAGCGAGCAGCATGACGTACACGTCGATCGAGACCAGCAGGGTCGGCAGGGCGAGCACGGCCAGCCCGATCCACTGCCGTCCGCCGGCTCGCGAGGCCGCTTCGCTCGATGCCGCGGTGGCACTCATCACGGGTCCCTTTCCGGTGGTCGACGCGGTGAACCCCGAGCCTGCCGGGGGGCACGCGGGGGGCCGCCCGCGGTCAGCCCCGCAGGCCCTGCAGGCGCAGCAGCACGTCCGGCAGGTCGACCGCGCGCACGGCACCACCGGGGGAGGCCGGGCCGGGCTGCCAGCCGGGTTCGGAGCAGAGCACGACGGGGCCGTCGGACAGGGAGTCCGGCAGGCGGCCGTGCGAGCCCCGGACACAGGACGGGTCCAGCGGCACCGCGTTCATGGTGTAGCGCAGGCCCAGTTTCTTGCGGGCCAGACCCACGGCCGCCTTGGCCTTGACCAGCCGGTCCGCCGGGTCGAAGAACAGTTCCGCCGGGTCGTAGCCCGGCTTGCGGTGGATGTCGACCGAGCGGGCGAAGTCGGGGGCCCGGGCATCGTCCAGCCAGTAGTAGTAGGTGAACCAGGAATCCGGCGCGGCGACGGCCACCAGTTCACCGGAGCGCGGATGGTCGAGACCGTACGCGGCCTGCTCCTCGCGGCCCAGGACGTCGGCCACCCCGGGAAGCCGCGTCAGCAGGTCGCGCACCTTGGGTACGTCGGCCTCGTCGCCGACGTAGACGTGCGCGATCTGGTGGTCGGCGACCGCGAAGGCCCGCGAGGCCCACGGATCGAGGTACTCCATACCGGCCTGCTCGTACACCTCCAGCCGGCCGTCACGGCGCAGCGCGCGGTTGATGTCCACCGGGCGGTCGACCGGCGTGATGCCGTACTCGCTGAGCGCGATCACGGCCGCGCCTTCCTGATCGGCCTGCTCCAGCAGCGGCGCGAGTTCCGCGTCGACGGCCCGGGCGGCGGCCACGGCCTGCGGGGAGTCCGGGCCGTAGCGCTGGAGGTCGTAGTCCAGGTGCGGTACATAGACCAGCGACAGGTCCGGACGCTCCGTGCGCAGGATGCGGCGGGCGGCCGCGATGATCCACCGGCTGGAGGCCGGCCCGGCGGTCGGACCCCAGTACTGGAACAGCGGAAAGGGACCGAGCTCCTCGGAGAGCCGGTCGTGCAGCGCCGGCGGCCGGGTGTAGCAGTCGGGCGACTTGCGTCCGTCGGCGTGGTAGACGGGGCGGGGGGTCACCAGCACGTCGGTGGAGGCGCCCATGGCGTACCACCAGCAGACATTGGCCACGCGGTAGCCGGGATACCGGTCGCGGGCGGTCTCCCACACCTTCGGGCCCCGGACCAGCCGGTTGTGCTGGCGCCACAAGTGGATCTCGCCCAGCTCGCGGAAGTACCAGCCGTTCCCGACGATGCCGTGCTCGACGGGCAGCCGCCCGGTGAGAAGGGTGGACTGGACGCTGCACGTGACCGCGGGCAGGACGGTGCGCAGCGGGGCGGACCCGCCCCGGTCGGCGAGCCGGGAGAGGTTCGGCATGTACGGCAGCAGACGCGGCGTCATGCCGACCACGTCCAGGACGACCACGGGCTTCATACCGACCGTCCTCCGTCCAGCAACTCGCGCTGTGCCCAGGTGAGTTCGGCGGCTATGCCGTCGACGAGGTCGGAGCCCTGGGGCAGTACCTGCCAGGTGTAGGTCTCGACCTCGACCACGGTCCGGTCCCGGACGGCCGCCACGGCCCGCCGCAGTACCTCGGTGGTGCTCCTCAACGGGGCCTGCGGCTCGGCGTGCAGCGGGATGTGGAAGTGCACCCGCCAGGGCCCGCGGCCGGGCAGCCCGTCCAGGGCCTCCGGGAGGTCGTCGGCCGCGAGCACCCGGCCTTGGCCGCTCAGCTCCCTGACCTGGTGGAGGTACCGGGGCTCGGCGTACTCGGCGAGCAGTCGGCGGGCCCGCGGATCACGGGGGTCGTCGACGTGCAGGGCCGCGGACGCCTGGATCTTGACGACCGCGAGGCCGGCCCGCTCGATCGTGGTGACGGCCTGTTCCGGGTCGGCGAAGGAGACGGCGAGATGGGCGGTGTCCAGGCAGATCCCGATGACCTCGGGATCCACCCGGGGCGCGAGCCAGCGCACGGCGTCTGCGACGGTTTCCAGCACGCAGCCCGGCTCCGGTTCGACGGCGAGCCGCAGCGGACGACCGGCCCGCGCGGAGGCCTTGCGCAGTTCGGTGGCGGTCCACCGGAGCGCCGACTGGGCAGCCCGGTCGGCGGCGGGCGGCCACGGCGTGCGCCAGCCGAGCGGCAGCGTGGACAGGCTCCCGCTGTCGGCATCGTCCGGCAGCAGCCCGGCCAGCACGTGCGCACAGTCGGCGGTGTAGCGGGCGCGGGCCGGATCGGTCCAGTCCGGGCGGTACACGGTGTGCTTGACGACCCGCTGGTGGAAGCCCCCGTAGGGAAACGCGTTGAGGGTCAGCACCGACAGGCCGCGGGCGTCCAGTTCGGCGCGCAGACGGCGGAGCGCGGCCGGGTCGGCCGCCAGTTCCGCGGCGGCCCCGGCCGCCAGCCACAGACCGAGGCCGAGCCGGTCGTACCCGAGCCGTTCGCGCACCGGGACGGCGTGGCTGTCGAGCTGACCGAGGATGCCGGCCACGTCCTCCGCGGGGTGGACGTTGGTGCAGTAGCACAGCCGGGTCACGACTGGCCCCGCAGCACCGAGTTGCCCTCGTACAGGGCCGCTGCGGCGCCGGTTCCGTGCTCCGTACCAAGGAGCAGATGTCCGCTGCGCCCGTAGAACTCGACCGGGTTGTGCCAGAGCACCCTGTCGACGTCGGCGTCGCTGAATCCGGCTGCCAGCATCGCCAGGCCCACCTGGTGGGTCTTGAGCGGGTCCGACCGGCCCCAGTCCGCCGCCGAGTTGACCAGTATCCGGGCCGTTCCGTACTCCTTGAGCACGGCGACCATGCGGTGTTCGTCCATCTTGGTCTCGGGGTAGATGGAGAAGCCCATCCAGCAGCCGGAGTCGGCGACCATCCGCGCCGTGACCTCGTTGAGATGGTCCACCAGCACGGCGCCCGGGTCGATGCCGGATTCGCGGACCACGTCCAGGCTGCGGCGGGTGCCGACCCGCTTGTCCCGGTGCGGGGTGTGCACGAGGACCGGCAGCGACCGCTCGACGGCGAGCGCCAGTTGACGCGTGAAGGCGTCGTCCTCGGCCCCGGTCATCGAGTCGTAGCCGATCTCCCCGACCGCGACCACCCCGTTCTTGCCGAGATAGCGCGGCAGCACGTCCAGTACCTCGGCACAGCGGGGGTCGTTCGCCTCCTTCGGGTTGAGGGCGATCGCGCAGTTGTGGCTGATGCCGAACTGCGCCGCCCGGAAGCGCTCCCAGCCGATCAGGCTGTCGAAGTAGTCGATGAAGGAGGTCGGGCCGGTGCGGGGCTGGCCGAGCCAGAAAGCGGGTTCCACCACGGCCCGGACACCGGCCGCGCGCATGTTCTCGTAGTCGTCCGTGGTGCGGGAGGTCATGTGGATGTGCGGATCGAAGATCCTCATCGGGAGTCGTCCTCTCCTCGCGGCGGCGGCGGCGGGGCGGGCGGTACGGCGGTGCCCAGCAGGGCGCGCAGGTCGGGTTCGATGTCCCGCCCGGCAGCCCGGCGCTCCTCGGCCAGGTCGCGGGCCATCCGGAGCAACTCGGAGTCGGTCCGCCGGCCCAGGCCCGCCACCGCCGCGAGCGGCACACCGATGAACAGGCACTTCAACACGCCCTGCCGCCAGGCCGGCTGGTCCAGGTGCGCGGCGGCGAACGGGCCCATGGCCGCCGCCACCAGCCGCGGGTCGTTGCTGCGCAGGCCGTCCTCGACGAGCGTGAGACCCAGCCGTGTCACCGAGGCGGGCAGCACGGGCAGGGCACGCAGCACCCCCCGCCGTTCGGCGTCGTCCCCGTGCCGGTAGAGCCGTTCCGTCTCGCGTTCCAGTTGCCCTTCGGGCAGTACCTCGGCCAGCACCGACAGCAGCCGTGTGCGGGCACGGTCGTCGGCGGTGCCGCGGACCAGTGAGTCGGGGTCGATACCCGCCGGCCGGGCGGGAGCCCGCCCGGCCAGCGGGTACTCCTCGTGAATGGCGGAGGGCCGCTCCCGTACGCGCCGTTCCGCGGCCGTGAGCCGGTCGTCCTGCCGTGGGTCCCTGGCCGGCGTCCCTTCCTCGGGGACGGTACCGGGGCACCGACGAGCGCCGACGGACCGGCCGGCCGTCCCCTTCCGGGCCCGGCGCAGGGCGGCCAGGGCCTCCGACGCCACCTGGGGCGCGGCGTGGCTGTGCCGTGGCAGTTCGACGGCGGCGACGCCGCGGTACCCGATCCCGTCGAGGGCGGCCAGCGTGCCGGCGAGGTCGAGCGCGCCGCGCCCGAACTCCAGGTGCTCGTGCACACCCGGCAGCATGTCGTCCAGCTGGACGTTGAACAGCAGCCGCCCGGCCCGGCGGACGCACTCCGCGGCGTCCACCGGTTCCACGGCGACACAGTGCCCCACGTCCAGGGTGATGCCCAGCGGATCAGGCTCTCCCAGTGCCCGGCGAAGGTCCAGCGCCTCGTCGAGCCGCTCGACGACCATGCCGGGCTCGGGCTCCAGAGCGAGCCGCACCCCGCGCCGCTGCGCCTCGGCGACGACCGGTTCCAGGTGCCTGACCAGCCGGCGACGGTTGGTCTGCCCTGACACGCCTGGTTCACCCACACCGGACCAGAAGGACACGCACCCGGCGTCGAGCGACTCGGCGATCCGCACGGAACGGCGAAGGAAGTCGACACGCCGCCCGGCCGCCTCCGAGACCAGCGTGGGGTGGTGCTTGCGGGACGGATCGAGCAGATAGCGCGCGCCCGTCTCCACCACACACCGCAGCCCCAGCGAGGAGAGCAGCGCCGCCAGCCGCTCGGTGGCCCTGGCAAGATCGGGCGCGAACGGGTCGAGGTGGTGATGGTCCAGGGTGAGACCGACCGCGGTGTAGCCGAGATCGGCGATGACCCGAACCGCGTCGTGCAGCCGATGGTTCGCAAACCCGTTGGTGCCGTAACCCAGGTCGAATGAACTCATGTCGGACTCCGTACGGCGGCTGAACTCATGTCGGACTCCGTACGGTGGGATGAACTCATGTCGGACTCCGTACGGCGGACAGCCTGCGGACCAGTGGCAGAACGCCCAGCACCAGCGCGGCGCCCCTGACCGACCCGGACCGCGCCGCCAGCCCGGATTGCAGCGGCACCATGCCGTGGATCCCGGCCACCGTGGCGGTTCGGACGGCCGCGGGCTCGACCGGACGGGTGCCGGTGGTCCGTGCCGCGGCCGCGGCGAGCTGGGCGGTGGCCGTGGTCCCCGCGTAGACCAGTGAGCACAGGACGGCCGCTGCCCGGTGCCGCACGGAGGACGCCCGCCCACCGCAGGTCAGCGCCGCGGAGACCAATGTGGTGGTCAGGGCCACCCGGACATCGGCCCGCCGCCCGCCGTGGACCTCGCCCCGGGACAGTACGGTCACCCCGAGGGTGTGGGTCGCCAGGGCCAGCGCAGGCGTCAGGGCGTACGCCCCGCGACCGGCGCCGGCACCGAGCAGGACGTCCAGAGCGCGACAGGCGGCCATACCCAGCGGCGCGGCCCGAGTCGGCTTGAGCACGGTGTCGTACGCCCAGATCGCCGCGGTCAGCGGAACGGCGACGCGCAGGGCGTCGGAGCCGCCGGCGAAGGCGGCCAGCGCGAGCCCGCCGCCACTGAGCAGGGCGGCCGCGGCGAGGGCCGCCCCCGGCGCGATCCGGCCCGACGGAAGGGGACGCTCCGGGCGTTCGTCCGCGTCCGCCGCACGGTCGGCCCAGTCGTTGAGGGCCATGCCCGACCAGTACAGCGCGGCGGAGGCGAGCGGCAGCGCCAACCGCCGCCCGCGCAGCGGCCGCCCGGCGGCGGCCGCCCCGGCCACCGTGTCACCGAGCACGGTGAGGGCCGCGGGGGCGCGGACCAGGTCGAGCCAGGCGCCCAGCCGGTGTCCCGGCGCGGCAGCGCTCACCGGGACACCGCGATGCGCCGCACCCAGGCCACCAGGTCCCGTTCCTGCTGGGCGAGTCGGTGCTCGTCGCTGCCGACCGGGTCCTTGAAGAAGAAGGCGAGCGCACCCAGGGGCCCGGACTCACCTGCCGCGTGCGCGCCCGCCACCAGTCGGGCGAGGTCGAGGACCAGCGGCGCGGCCAACGCGGAGTCGTGGCCCTGCCAGGTCAGTTGGAGACTCATCCGCGCGCCGAGGAACCCCTCGAAGGAGATGTGGTCCCAGGCCACCTTGCGCTCCCCCAGGTCGGGCACGTAGTCGATGTGCAGGGGTGCGTCGGCCTTGCCGCCGAGCAGCGCCTCCAGCCCGCGGGACTTGGAGGCCAGCTTCCCCGCGGCACGGCCCTCCTGGGCGAGGTTCGCGCCGTCGCCGCCGCCGAGCAGGTTGGTGCCCGCCCACGACCGGACGTGCAGCCCGCGCGCAACGAACATCGGCGCCAGCGCGCTGCGCAGGAGGGTCTCACCGGTCTTGCCGTCGCTGCCCGCGTAGGACAGGTTCCGTCGGTGCGCCAGTTCGACGACGGCGGGGATGCGCAGACCGGGCGAGGGGGTGAAGTCGACGTAGGGGCAGTCGGCGAGGAAGGCCGCGTAAGCCGCCAGCGCGCTGGACGGGAGCACATCGCGCCCGGGGGAGGCGAGGGCGCGGTCGAGTGCGGCGAGGTCCGCGTGCTCGGGCAGCGGGCGGACGGGGGGCTCCGTACTGGAGACGTTGACGACCACGACCCGGCCGAGGTCATGGGTGCGACGGAACTCCGCGATGTCGCGAGCCAGGCCCTCGATGGCGTCGAGCTGGCGGGCGGGCCCGTCGACGGCGTCGTATCCCGGCCGGATCTCGCGGTCGGCCGCCTCCAGTTCGTCGGTCACCGCCGCCGGGAGCCGGGCAGGCAGCACACCGGCGGCGGCGAGTTCCTCGGCCCGCTTCCGCAGCGGGGTGCGGGCGATGTCGTGGCCGCCGACCACCAGCTCGGACCAGCTGGGGAACATGGCCGGATCCAGGTCCAGGCGTTCAGTGACGGAGCCGGTGGCCGGCGTCAGGTCCGCCCTGAGTGCGGCGAGGCCGCAGATCGCGGTGGTGGCCACCGATCCCCTGCCGCCGATCAGCCACAGACCGCTTCTGCCTTCCATCGTGTGACTCCCTTTCCCAACCGGGTGACAGATGACGACTGAAATGCCCGCCGGCCGCTCAGCCGTTGGTGGCGGTGGGCCGGTCCCAGCCCTCCCAGCGCAGGAGCCGGCCGCTCCCGGCCTTGGCTTCGACACCGTGGTCGGTCATCTCGAACTCGCCGAAGTCCAGGACGTACAGGGCCGGATCACCGGGTGCGAAGCCGGCATCGATCGGCCGGTGCAGGTCCGGCTCCCACGGCAGGACACGAGTGGACCACCCGTCCGGGTCCACCATCAGCAGGTGCCGGCCGAGCTTCGGTCCGCCCGGCGGCAGCGTCATCGGGGCCTCGTCCCCGAACAGCGTGACCACCAGCTGTCCGGCGAGCGCGGAGCCGGGCGGGACGACGGCGAACTTGGTCGCCGCGACATGTGCCTCGAAATCGAGCACGGGCGGCTCCGGAGGCGGTAGCCGGTCGTGGTTGGCGAGCAGGAACGCCGGCTGGGGGCCGCGCGTGGGCTTGAACCTGGGGTCGGTCACCGGGATTCCGCCGATGAAGTCCGGCCAGCCGTACCATGCGCCCTCGCGCACCTCCAACAGCAGGTCCGGCGCGTCGCCGATGGGCCGGCTGCCCCGGTCGTCCGCTCCCTGGTCCACCGCGAGCAGCCGGCCGTCCGGCAGGAAACCGAGCCCGAAGGCGTTGCGTATGCCCCAGGCCACCAGTTCCAGGTTGCCGCCGTCGAGATCGCAGCGCATGACGGCCGCGGAGCAGGGCAGCTCGGCCCGGATCCGCTGACCGGGGCGGGTGGCGGTGCCGAAGGGGACGAACGCGCCCGTGACGGCCTGCGCGCCGGGTGTGCCGGCCAGCGGGTCGCGCGTGGTGACGTTGACGCCGGTCAGTTCCACGTCGAGGCCGGGGATGTCGTACGAATGCGGCAGCCGGCCGAGCCAGCCGAGCTCGTAGGCGTCCAGTCCGATGATCCCGAGGTTGGACATCGCTCCCTGGGCGAAGTACAGCTTGTCGTCCGGGCCTGCCACCGCCATGTCGACGTGGTAGTTGCCGGGGCCGGGCAGGCCGTCGACGACGACGGTGCGCTGCCCGTCCGGGCCGATCCGGATGATCCGGCCGGCACCGCCCTCGGACACGTACAGGAAGCCCCGGTGCCAGAGAAGCCCGGTCACCGGCGGGGCCAGCTGGTCGGCGACGAGCCGGCGGTCGGCGCCGTCCTTTCCGAGACGCCAGATCCGGCCGCCCGGCGCGGCGCCCCCGAACGGCAACCCCGACTCGGCCAGGTACACGCCGTCGTCGTTGTCGAAGGCCAGGCTGGTCGGGAAATCCAGCCCCTCGGCCGCTGTGGTGGGTGAAGACACGAAGGCTCCTCCAGAGGGTGCGCCTGGCGATCGTCGACGCGGACATCAGCAGGTCGTCAGGGTTACGGGGATCGGCACGGCCCCGCCCCGCAGAGCGCCCCGGCCCGGCGTGGTTGGACGCCGGGGGAGCGGGGCGGACAACCCCGTCAGGCGGCCGCCTCGCCCGGTCCGGACGTGGCGGCGGAGAAGAGGCCGGGTGCCACATCGGTGGCCATGGCCGTCGCCGACTGCCAGCCGACTTCGTGTGCGTTGCCGACTCCGCCGCAGAGCAATACGAAGCGCCGGAATCCGGCCGACATCAGTGCGTCCAATTTCGCCTTGACCGTCTCGACCGATCCGACGAGGGCGAAAGGATTCCTGAGGTAGGAATCCGCCGGTGCGTCGAACAACCCTTGGACTCCGGTGTCACCCTCCTTCGCCAGCGTTTCCAGCGCGCCCGCGGCCGGACCGGCTCCGGACAGCCGCGCCAAATGCCCTCCGGCGGCCTCGACATGCGAAGCGAAACCATCGCGCACGATCTCGGCGGCTTCCTTGTCCGTGTCCGCGATGACGGTGAAACAGCTGGCCGCGACATTCGCCATGGACAATGCGTGCTCGTTTTCCTGACCGATCTCGAAATACCGGTGCAGGCGCGCGACCATGTCCTCCACGCTCACCTTGGACATACCGCCGGCGGACGGGTCGAGGTTCAGTCCCGTGAACACGTTCCATCCGCGCCGTGCCGCGGTCGCGAGGGACCCGTCCGTCTCCGCCGCCACCCACAGCGGCACCCGCTCCTGGACGGGCCGGGGCCACACGGTGACCCTGGCGGTGTCGACGTCCTGCGCGAACGGCGCCAGGGCCGGCGTCAGATCGGCCTTCTCCACCGGGTGGTCGATCCCGTTGAGGACACCGTCGACAAGATCGGCCGCGTGCTCGAACGCGGCACGGTCGCCGCGCCGGCCGAGGCCCACCTCGAGCCGTCCGCCCGAGAGCACGTCGATCATGGCGAATTGCTCGGCCAGGTGCAGCGGATTGTGCAGCAGCGCGAGGTTCACGCCCGAGACGATCCGTGCCCTGGTCGTCCTCGCGGCGAGCGCGGCCAGCATGATGTTCGGATGGGTGACCAGCGACGACGGGCCGAAATGCTCCGGCATGCTGAGGCCGGCGTAGCCCAGACGCTCGGCCTCGACACAGTGGCCGAGGTAGGTTTCGTAAATCTGGGCCCCGAGCCGGGCGTCCCACTTCTCCGGGTCCCGCGATCCCGGCGGCGCGTAAGTCAGGTTGTCCCAGTAGATGAACTTGACGTTTTGCGAGTCGTCGCCGATGTGGCTCATGCCGCCAACGCCCCTCTGTTCGCAGTAAGGCCCTGCTGGACGTGCATCAACTTATCCGCGCGGTGGAGGCCGGCCATCTTCCATATTGCCGAGGCATCCGGACGCCCTCATGGCCCGGCGTACAGCGGGCGTCGGGGCGTCGGGGCGTCCGCTGGTAAAATAGGGGCACGCTTCGACGCCGCCGGGGCCCGTACCAAGGAGTACGGGCCCCGGCGTGTTCCGGGCGCAGACCCAGGAAGGTTCCCCATGAACGCGAAGCCGCCGGCCCCCGGACGTTCCCGCGCCGGCAAGCCCCAGCGCGCGGCAGCGCCTCGGGGCGACGTCTCGACACCGCGGACAGTGGCCCCGCAGCTGCCGCCGGCCGAGTCCTTCGACGCGCTCGGGCTGCCGCCGGAGCTGATGACGACGATGACCGGCCTCGGGGTGGCGGAGCCTTTCCCGATCCAGGCCGCGACGCTGCCCCACGCGCTGGCCGGCCGCGACGTCCTCGGCCGCGCGCGGACGGGCTCCGGCAAGACGCTCGCTTTCGGGCTCGCGCTGCTCGTCCGCACGGCAGGCATGCGGGCGGAGTCCAAGCGGCCGCTCGCACTGGTCCTGGTGCCGACCCGGGAACTCGCGCAGCAGGTGAGCGACGCGCTGGCGCCGTACGCGCAGGCGCTCCACGTGCGACTGGCGACGGTGGTCGGCGGGCTGTCGATCAACCGGCAGTCGGCGCTGCTGCGGACCGGCGCCGAGGTGGTCATCGCCACACCGGGGCGGCTGGCCGACCTGGTGTCGCGCCGGGACTGCCACCTGAATCAGGTGCGGATCACGGTGCTGGACGAGGCGGACCAGATGTGCGACCTGGGCTTCCTGCCGCAGGTCTCGGAGATCCTGGACCAGGTCCGCCCCGATGGGCAGCGGCTGCTGTTCTCGGCCACGCTCGACCGCAACGTCGACCAGCTGGTGCGGAGCTACCTGCACGACCCGGTGCTCGCCTCGGTCGACCGGGTGGCGGGCTCGGTCACCACGATGGAACACCACGTGCTGAACGTCCACGCCGCCGACAAGTACGCGACCGCGACCGAAATCGCCGCGCGGGACGGCCGGGTACTGATGTTCCTGGACACCAAGGCCGGCGTGGACCAGTTCACCCGGCACCTGCGGGCCAGCGGCGTCAGCGCCGCCGCCCTGCACAGCGGGAAGTCGCAGCCGCAGCGCACCCACACGCTCGCCCGGTTCAAGGAGGGTGAGATCACCGTGCTGGTGGCCACCAATGTCGCGGCGCGGGGCATTCACATCGACGCGCTCGACCTCGTCGTCAACGTCGACCCGCCGGCCGACGCCAAGGACTACTTGCACCGTGGCGGCCGCACGGCGCGCGCCGGGGAGTCCGGGAGCGTGGTCACCCTGGTCGTGCCCAACCAGCGGGCCGAGGTGAACCGGATGATGTCCGACGCGGGGATCCGGCCGACGGTCACACAGGTGCGCTCCGGCGAGGAGAAGCTGGCCGTCATCACGGGGGCGAAGCGCCCCCCGGCCGGGGCGAGGACCAGCAGCCCCAACGCCCCCTTCCGCGGTCTCGGCACCCGTCCGGGCCGCCCCGCGAAGGAGTCCCGCAAAGCCGCCGAGGCCCGCAAGACCGCCGAAGCCCGCGCCGCTGCCCGGGTGCGCAAGGGCCGCTGACGCCGGGCGGACCCGCTGGTGGCCGGCGCCGCGCGCTCTGGCGTCCCGCCACCGGCGCCCCTGTCGAGGGCCTGCGAGCCCCGACCGCATGCCGGCGGCCGGTGGCGGCGGGCAGCGGTGGGAGGGCAACCCGGTTGCCCCGAGGGGCGATTGGTCGCCGTCCCGCCGCCGCCCGCCTGACCCGACAGTGGGCGGGATCAGACCGCCGGGGCCGGGTAGGTGGGGTACTCCACGCCGGAGACGTGCTGGACGACGCGGATGACCTGGCAGGAGTAGCCGAACTCGTTGTCGTACCACAGGTAGAGGATCGCGTTGTCGCCGTCGACCTTGGTGGCGCCGGCGTCGACGATCGAGGCGTGGCGTGAGCCGATGAAGTCGCTGGAGACCGCGTCGGGTGCTGTGGTGAAGTCGATCTGGCGCTTGAGCGGGGAGGTCAGCGACACGTTGCGGAGGTAGTCGAGGACCTCCTCGCGGGTCGTCTCGCGCCCGAGCCGCAGGCTCAGGATCGCGATCGAGACGTCCGGCACCGGCACGCGGATCGAGCTGCCCGTGATCGGCGCCTTGAGCTCGGGGAGCGCCTTGGCGACGGCGGAGGCGGCACCCGTCTCGGTGATGACCATGTTGAGCGGCGCGGAGCGGCCGCGGCGGTCGGCCTTGTGGTAGTTGTCCAGCAGGTTCTGGTCGTTGGTGAACGAGTGGACCGTCTCCACGTGGCCGCGCAGGACGCCGTACTCGTCCGCCATCGCCTTCAGCGGCGGGACGATCGCGTTGGTGGTGCAGGAGGCACAGGAGATGATCTGCTCGTCGGGCTTGACCGTGTCGTGGTTGACGCCATGGACGATGTTCGGCACGTCGCCCTTGCCCGGCGCGGTCAGGACGACCTTGGCGACGCCGGGGCGCAGGTGCGTGGACAGGCCCTCGCGGTCGCGCCACTTGCCGGTGTTGTCGATGAGGATGGCGTCCTTGATGCCGTACGCCGTGTAGTCGACCTCCGACGGGTCGTTGGCGTAAATCACCTTGATCTCGTTGCCGTTGGCGATGATCGTGCTGTTCGCCTCGTCGACGGTGATCGTGCCCTGGAACTGGCCGTGGATGGAGTCGCGGCGCAGCAGTGAGGCGCGCTTGACGATGTCCTGGTCGCCGCCCTGGCGGACGACGATGGCGCGCAGCCGCAGGCCGTTCCCGGAGCCGGTCTTCTCGATGAGCAGGCGGGCGACGAGGCGGCCGATGCGGCCGAAGCCGTAGAGCACGACGTCGCGCGGCTCGCGGCGCTCGATCTTGTTCGCACCGGTGGCGCCGGCGACGGCTCCGGCGGTGAACTCCTCCACCGAGAGGCCGCGGTCGTCGGCCTTGTACGTCGCGGCGAGCATGCCGATGTCGATCTGGGACGGGCCGAGATCAAGCGTGGTGAGAGCCTGGAGGAACGGCAGCGTCTCAGTGACCGAGAGCTCCTCACCGGCGATCTGCCGGGCGAAGCGGTGGGTCTTGAGGATGCTGACCACCGACTTGTTCACCAAGGAGCGGCTGTGCAGCAGGACGGTGACGTCCCGCTCCCGGTGCAGCTTCCCGATGATCGGGATCATCGACTCCGCGATCTCCTCGCGCGTCTTCCAGTTGGTGAACGAGTCCACGGTGGCAGTCACAGGTTCCACTTTCGAGCTAGGCGGTGCTCATATGCTAACCCTCCCATCATTTTGATCGTTCATCTGGGTGTGGTGGGCCGGGGACGGTGCTCTGCGGGGGGAAAGAGTCGGATTTTGGGGGGATTTGCCCCGGTGGCGGTGACCCGCTGACACCAGGGCTTCCGCGCACTGACCGGGGTCATGAGGTGGCCGGGCCGGGCCGGGTCAGGCCGGGCCCGGCCGGCACATTGGCCCCCAGATTCGCCGCACGGCTCGCAGCGGATCGTGTGCGACGCGCGGCGGGCTGTCCCAGATCCGGGTCTCGCGCCGGGAAGCGGTGTGGCGGGGCCAGTCGTGGCCCGGCTCCAGATCGCGTACGAAGGCGACCCAGGCCGCGTGCATCGCGTCCGCGAGGTGCTGCGGCGGGCGGGCGCCGAGGGCACCGGTGACGCCTTCGGCGTGCAGGAGGTCGAATACGAAGGGGAGGTCGGCGCAGTGGTAGGCCGTCCCCGTCAGGGCGGAGCCGGTGGCGGGCCACTCGAACTGGTAGAGCCACGTGGGGCGTTCCCGCTCGGCGCGGGCGTCCGCGATGGCCAGGGCGGGGGCACGGAACGTCGTGTCGGTGACCGCCTGGGCCGTCAGGGCGCCGGGCCCGCCCGCGGCCGATCCGTAGGTGTCGAGGAAAAGACGCGTGTGCTCCTCGCCGAGGCCGTGGGCGGCGAGTACGGCGCGCAGGGTCTCCTCGGTGGCGGACGGTGCCGGGACCCCGTTGAACTCGTGCGCGGTGAACCCCAGCATCAGCGGGACGTCCCCGCCCGCGTCGCCGGCCGTGAGCGCGTCCGGCACCGGCGCGGGGACCAGCTCACCGTCCGCGAAGGGGGCGAGGCAGAGCAGCGGCAGTGCGGCCCGGTCGGGTCCGGGGGCGGTGAGCGCGTCCTGGAGCGCGAGGATGTCCTCGTCCGTACGGTCCGTCAGCGCGGCGGCGGTGGCGGGGACGCCGGTGCGGGCCGTCAGCAGCCGGGACACGGCTTCGGCCGTTTCCCGTGCCTGCGGGCGCATCACCGCGCCGGACATCGACACGGCGCCCCGGAACAGCCCCCGGGCGGCGGGGGTGGCCAGCAGTGTCTGCACGGCGCCGCCGCCCGCCGACTGCCCCCCGACCGTCACCTTCCCCGGATCGCCGCCGAAGCACGCGATGGTGTCGCGGACCCATTCCAGGGCGGCGATCCAGTCGCGTACGCCGCGGTTGTCGGGCGCGTCGGGCAGGTGGAGGAAGCCCTCGACGCCGAGCCGGTAGCCGAGGGAGACCACGACGACGCCGTCCCGGTTGAAGGCCGCGCCGTCGTACCAGGGGCTGGCCGCCGACCCCGCGACGAACCCGCCGCCGTGGATCCACACCAGCACCGGCAGCCCCGCGTGGGGCGACGGGTCCGGCGTGAAGACGTTCAGGTTGAGCGTGGCCGCACCCGGGACGGTGGGCTCCGGGATGGTGGTGACACCGGCGAACGAGCGGCGCTGAGCGGTCGGCCCGTACGCGAGGGCGTCCAGCACCCCCGTCCAGGGCCGCGCGGGAACCGGCGCGGTGAACCGGAGTTCCCCGACCGGGGGCTCGGCGTACGGAATGCCGAGGAACCGCACGCCGGTGGCCCGGCGCTCGCCGCGCACGGCGCCACGGTCCGTTCGGACGGTGACGTAGGACGGCGGGTGGCCTGCCATGACGTGTCTCCCTACTGGGTGGGTCCGGACCGGGTGACCGGATCGCGCGGTGTCGTGCTCGGCGTACCGCTTCAGCCTGTCCAGCAGTTGGGGCACTCATGGCTGCGGTGACGGCCCGACCGGCTCGCTTAGGGGCGCACCCTTCGGGGTACTCGCCGAACGGAAAAAGGGCCTATCAGGTGGTTAAGTGAGGAATCGGATACGTCGAGGAGAAGAGGCCGTCCATGCGAGTGCGTGATTCCGTCGTCGTGATCACCGGAGCGTCCAGTGGCATCGGGCGCGCCACCGCCATCGCGTTCGCCCGTAAGGGGTGCCCCGTGGTCCTGGCCGCCCGGCGGGAGGAGGCGTTGGAGGCGGTCAGGCAGGAGTGCGAACGCCACCGTGGCGCGGAGGCTCTCGTCGTGCCGACCGACGTCACGGACCCCAAGGCGGTCGAGGACCTCGCCCGGCGCGCCGTGCAGCGGTTCGGCCGTATCGACGTGTGGGTCAACGCCGCGGCCGTGACCGTGTTCGGCCCCTTCCGGGAGGTGCCCCTGGAGGACTTCCGCAAGGTCCTGGACGTGAACGTCATGGGGTACGTGCACGGCGCCCGCGCCGCCCTGCGGGTGATGTGTGAGCAGGGCCGGGGCACGCTGATCAACGTCTCGTCCATTGTGGGCGTGGTGAGCCAGCCGTACACTCACGCGTACGGCATGTCCAAGTACGCCATCCGGGCCCTCAGCGCGAGCCTGCGCCAGGAACTGCTGCTCGACAAGGCCAAGCACATCCACGTGTGCACGGTGCTCCCCGCCACGATCGACACACCGCTGTTCGAACACGCCGCGAACTACACGGGCCGCAAGCCCGTGGCCATGCCCCCCGTCTACAGCCCCGAGCGTGTCGCCCGGCGCATCGTGGACCTGGTGCGGGCGCCCCGGCGCGAAGTGGTGGTCGGACCGATGGGCCGTTCCATGGTGCTCGAGTCCAGGCTGGCACCGGGGCTGGTCGAGCGGATGATGGCCCAGCAGGTGGACAAGACCCACCTGTCCCGCAAGGAGCCCGCCCCGGCCGGCCACGGCAACCTGCACGTCCCCGCGCCGGGACCGGGCGCCGCTCATGGCGGGTGGGGCGGCCGGCGCCGCACCGCGATGCGCCGGCTGGCCACCGCCACGATGCTGGCGGGCGTGGTGGCGGGCGTGGCACGGCGGGCCAGGGCCCATTGAGCGGCGGGGCGCGCATGAGCTCACGGGAGCGGTGGTCAGCCGCGTCCACGCCGCCGTCCTCGACCGTCCTCGCATGCGGCGAGACCCATCGGGTACTCGCACACCATGACCGAAAAGGATAAAACGCACCGAACCGACCCCGAGGAAAAGGACGCCGCCGCGGCGGCGCAGCAGGCGGACGAGGAACGCGCGAAGGCCCGGCCCTTCAGCTACCCGTACCCCGAGCGCCGTGCCGGGGTCCGGGCCACCCGCAACGTCAGCCGCGAGCAGGCCGACGCCGACAGCGTCCCCGGCGTCCCGGGCGGGTACGGCACCACCGGCGGCGGCCAGCCCGGCGGCAGCGCCGGTATCGGCCCCGACCGCGAGGGCACCATCGACCCTGCCGAGTACGCCGACACCATCGGCGGCGGTGACCCCGACCCCCGCCGGGAAGCGGACCAGGACTGACGTGAACGGACAAGGACGGAAACGAACAGGGACTGACCAGGACTGACCCGACGCGGTGCGGCGCGGCACGCCGTACGGCGCCGGGCGCGTCGAGCGCCGCCGCAGCCGTGCCGGACGGCTCGGTGCCGGTGCCGGACGGGTCAGCGGCCCGGGGGCTCCAGCATCGGGTTCCACTCCGTGACGCCCGTGACGTCGTGTTCCCTCAGAGCCTGGAAGTACGTGCCGATCCTCGCCGCCTTCACGCTTCCGTGGTGGCAGGCGAGCGTCTGCGGGTGGATGGCCTCGATCTTGTCGAGCGCGCTGTTGAGGTGGGCTCGGGAAGGGAAGATGCCCACCGTCCGGTACATCTCGAGCATCACCTCGCTCTGATCGTCGTCGGTCACCGCGTGCCCCGCCTCCGGCCCGATGAAGACGTCCGAGCAGAACACCGTGCCGGTCGTGGGGTCGTAGGGGAGCATCGCCTCCCACGTGTGAACGTACGGCGTGATCAGGAAGCGCAGCCGGTGCGTGCCGAGGTCCAGCTCGCTGGACGCGTCGACCGGCAGCGAGTCGCGTACGGCGAAGTCGCCGAGGTTGACCGCGACGCCGAGCGGTGAGGCCACGGGTACGGCGTTCGGCGCCTGCTCCAGGAAACGGTTGAGCGCGCCGCACTCGTCGCCCTCGAAATGCGGGACGACCAGGTAGCGCAAGGTGGTGGGATCGACGACACGGGCGACGGCCTCCCGCGTCTCGTCGAAGGACAGCCGGAAACCGGTCTCCACGAGCGTCGGCGCCTCGTCGCGGATGACGAAGAAACTGGTGGAGAAGTCCTGGTCCGGTTCGGTCATCACCGTGATGCGGAAGACGTCCGGTGAGATCTCATCGACGGTGGCCATGGCGGCCTCCTCGTTGAGTGCGTTGAGGGGGGCGAACGGATTGAAGGGGCCCTGTGCTCCACAGTAGCCCCGCCGTCCCGGACGTACGGTCGCGTCCCGATCCCTTGACGTTGAACCGTTTCATTGGTTCCCTCGGAGCGCTGCTCATGGGAGCGCTCCCGCACATTCATGGAAAGGGAACCCCGTGCAGATCACCCCCCACCCGGCTCCGGCGCACCGCGCCGGAGCCACACGCGTGCTGCCTGCCCTCCTCACCGCGGTTCTCCTCGCCTGCCTGCTCTCCTGGGCCGGCGCCTCGCCCGTGCGGGCCGCGCCGGGAGACGGCTCGGTGTCCGACCCGCACATCACCTACACCGGCCGCTGGGACACGAGTTCGGGCACCGACGCCGTGCCCCACTGGACCGGCGGATACCTGCGAACCGCCTTCACCGGCACCACCGTGAAGGTCAAGGCCAGGGACGCCGTCAACTTCTACGCGAGCATCGACGGCAAGCCGGACGTCTTCCACGCGGGCGTACGCGGCACGGTGAACCTCACCCCCCAGCCGCTGGCCGCCGGCACCCACACGCTGCGCATCTCCTACCGCTCAGGCGACACCGTCTTCCGTGGCCTGGTTCTCGACCCCGGCGCGCGGACGGTCGCCGCGAGCGCACCGGCCCGGCTGATCGAGTTCGTCGGCGACTCCATCACCGCCGGCGCCCTCACCGACCGGCTGGCGCTCGACTCGTACGCCTGGAAGACCGGCGAGCGGTTGGACGCGCGGCACACCCGGATAGCCCGCTCGGGCTACTGCCTCGTCGCCCGGTCCGGATGCGTGGGCCTGAGCGGCCAGTTCTTCAAGACCAGCAGCACCGGCAGCCAGAACTGGGACTTCTCCCGCTACCAGGCGGACGCCGTCGTCATCAACCTCGGCACCAACGACATCGGGCACGGCGTGCCCGGCACCACCTTCCAGTCGGCGTACACCACGTTCCTCCGCGACATCCGCACCAGGTACCCGAACGCGACCCTCTTCGCGGTGCAGACGCTCAAGAAGCGGTACGTCAACGAGACCAGGGCCGCCGTCAGCGCCCGCAACAGCGCCGGTGACGCCAGGGTGCACTTCGTCGACACCTCGGGCTGGCTCACCGACGGAACCCACTACGAGGACGGCAACGGGCACCCCAACGAAGCGGGCCACACCGCGTTCGCCGACCGCCTGGCGCCCGTCATCAGCGCGAAGCTGCCCGCCCAGGCCGGTGCCCCCGCCGCGGTGGCACCCGGGCAGCCCGGTGACCCCAGCCTGAAGTTCGTCGGGCGCTGGGACACCCACAGTTCCCGTACCGCCTACACGCCGTACTGGGCGGGCGCGTACTACCGGGCGGGCTTCACCGGCAGGACCGTCAAACTGAAGCAGCGTGGCACGGTCGACCTGTGGGCGAGGATCGACAACGGGCCCGTGACGTTCTACGACGACGTCAAGGGGACGGTGCATCTGACCCCCTCGCCGCTGCCCTCCGGAAACCACACCCTTCAGGTCAACTACCAAGTGGTCGCCGGTTCATACCGTGGCGACGCCGTGTTCCAGGGCCTCGTCCTCGACAGCGGAGCCACCACCTTCGCGCCGGCGGCGCCCAGGAAGCTGGTCGAGTTCGTCGGCGACTCGATCACCGTGGGCACGACGACCTCGCAGAACGCCCGCACCGCGTACGGCTGGCTCATCGGCGAGCGCCTCGGCGTCGAGCACACCCAAATCGCCCAGGGCGGCGCGTGCCTGGTCGCCACGGCGGACGGATGCGTGGGCCTGGAGCGGCAGTTCAGCAGGCTCAACCCCAACGCGACCACGCCGGACTGGGACTTCTCCCGCTACCAGGCGAACGCCGTCGTCATCAACCTCGGCACCAACGACGTCGGCCACGGGGTGAGCTCCGCGCAGTTCCAGGCGGCGTACACCCGCCTGCTGCGCACCGTGCGCGCCGCCCATCCGCAGGCCTGGATCTTCGCCCTGGAGACCTTCCGGGGGAGGTACGTCCCGCAGACCGAGGCGGCCGTCAAGACCGTCACCGACGCCGGAGACGCCCGGGTCTCCTTCGTCGACACGACCGGCTGGCTGACCTCCGGCGACCTCACGGACTCCGTCCACCCCAACGACAAGGGGCACCGCGCCATCGCCGAGCGGCTCGCACCGATCATCGCGGCCAGGATCGGGAATTGATGGGGCGGCGGGCCCGGGCGGACGTCATGACCAGCATTTCCGGACATAACTGGGGATAATTCGGCTGGGGCAGATACGACAGCAGGGAGCGACAGTGATCCGTGTTCTTCTCGTCGAGGAAAACGGGCTGCTGCGTGGAGCACTCGCCGCTCTCCTGACACGCGAGGACGACATCGAGGTCGTCGCGGAGGCCGGGGGAGACGGACAGGTCCTGGCGCGTGCGCTGTCGTACCGCCCCGACGTGGTCGTCATCGACGTCGACTCCCGCCAGGACGAGGCGCTCGCCACGGCGAGCACGCTGTGCGAGCGCCTCCCCGAATGCCGGACGCTGCTGGTGGCGGGGGCGCCGGCACTCGAAAGGCTGCGCCGCGTGCTCGCCCTGCGGCCCCCCGGGCTCATCGGCAAGGACGGGCCTCCCGACCGGCTCGTCGAGGGCATCCGCAAGGTGGTCCGGGGTCAGCGCTACATCGCTCCCGAGCTGGCGGTGCTCGTACTCGACGCGGTGGAGAACCCCCTGACGCCGCGTGAACGGGAAGTCCTGCGGCTCGCCGCCGAAGGCGCACCGGCACGGGAGATCGCCGACCGGCTGTCGCTGTCCGTGGGAACCGTCCGCAACCACCTGTCGGCGCTCACCCGTAAAGTCGGCGCCCGCAACCGCATCGACGCGATCAGGATCGCCCGGGAGTCGGGCTGGCTGTGACGTCCGCGGCGTCCGCGGAGTCGGCGGACGCCGCGTGCACCTCCGCCGTCGTGGCGCCGGGCGCCAGACAGGTGTAGCCGGGGCGGGGACGCGCCACGCGTCCTCGCCCCGAGGGGTCCCTCAACAGAGCAGCAGGCTGTACCTGCTCGCGCCGCCGCACTGCTTGCTGGCCCGGCTTCCGGGCGGCGGTGCAGCGCTGTCACGCAGATCCATGCCTTGCAGGTCGAGGATCGTCATGTCGTCTCACCTCCCTTCTCCTTCGAGGAACGGCAGATGTACGGGGGAGTCGTGCAGCGCGGCGCCGAGTGCCAGCAGCACCCCGGCGCTGCCGGTGCCCAGGTCCAGGGAGAGCCGCAGCAATTCCTCGCCGGGGAAGACGAGACGGCCCCGGTGGACCACGGCGTACCGCGCCAGTCGGCGTATGTGTTCCGCGACCACCGGATCCCGCTGGGCCGCGGTACCGGCGGGGTGCGCGCGGCTGAGGTGGAGGATCATCCCGGCCAGGCCGTGGAAGAGACCCGGCTCGATGTAGAACCCGCCCTCGGCGGCCCTGCGGATCGCCGCCGAGGCCGTACGGAAGCCGTCGTCCTCCCGGTGGGCGAGGTAGCCGTCGAGGATGAGCCCGATGCCCACGCTTCCGTCCGCGAGGTACGGCATCGTCCGCCAGCCCTCGTCGACCTCCATGTCCCCCTCCCCGCGCACGACGCACCGGCGCAGGTCCTGCCGGAGGGCCGTCGCGGCCAGGTCGAGGAACGCCGGGTCGCCCGTGTGCTCGTACCACCGCAGCAGGAGCAGCGCGGGGCCGGCCGAACCGCGCATCAGGCCGGCGTACAGGTGCGGGCCGCCGCTGACCTCGGGGACGGAATCGGCCGCACCCAGGCGGGAGGCCACGGTGCCCACCACGTCCCCGGCCGCGTCGTGGAGGGCGGGATCGCCGGTGGCCGAGGCGAAGTGGAGGAGGTTCAGGCCGATGCCCGACAGCCCGCCCTGGAGATCGGGGCCGAGCTCCTTCCAGCGTTCCCCCGCGCACTGGTCGAGGATCTTCAGCGCCTCACGCCGGTGGCCGAGATGGTCCAGGACGTACGCGACGCCGTGCAGGCCGTCGTAGAAACCGAGACGGGTGCCCGGCAGCGGGCGCAGCGCCCGCCGGATCAGCCACTCCTCGTGATCGGGGTGGCGGCCGGCACCGGTCACATCGAGCGCGTACAGCACGCCGGCCGCGCCGTACGCGACCCCGAGGCCGCCGCCCGGCGCGGCGAACTGCGCGATGTCGCCGGGGAAGAGCCGGTCGTCCCGCTGCGGTGTGGCCTCCGCGAGGATGCCCTCGGCCAGTGACGCGCGGGCCTCGGCCCAGCCCTCGGCATCGGGCCGAATCCGGGGTTCCACGTCCGCGCCCGCGCCCGCAGCGGCGTCCGTGCCCGTGATGGTCCGCACCGCTGCGTCGAAGAAACCGTCGGGGAGCGGGAAGGTGCGTGCCGCCTCCCGGGCGAGCTGTCCCGCCTTGCCGGCGTCGATGGAGAACAGGGAGGTCAGCGGCGAGAAGAGGAAGAGCTTGAGACAGGCCAGGGCGTAGTCGTCCACGGCGAAGCCCCGCCGCCCGCGCGGCGCGGTGAACCCCAGGGCGCCCAGGGACTGCTCCCGCTCCTCCGACACATCGGCCGCCCCCTCGAAGTCGATCAGCACCACGCCGCCGTCCGGGCGGACGATGATGTTCGACGGCTGGAGGTCACCGATGACCACACCGCGCTCATGGATCTCGGCGACGGCCCGCTCCACGCGGTCGTACACGCCGACCGCCCAGGAGGTGTAGCCCGCCAGCACCGCCTCGTCCGCCCGCAGCCGGGTGAGGGGGTACCGCTCGACGAAAAGATGGTTGAGCTCCCTGCCCTCGACGAACTCCTCGACCAGGAAGTGGTGCTCACCCATCACGAAGTGATCGTGCACGGCCGGTACGCAGCCGAGGCCGCGCAAGCGCTCCAGCGTCTGCCTCTCACGGCGCAGCCTGGCGACCGCGTCCCGGCCGTCCGCTGTCAGGCCCGCGTACGGCCGGGCCTCCTTCAGCACCACGCGCTCCCCGGTGCGCAGGTCCTCACCGGCGTAGAGGCCGCCGCTGTTGGAGAAGTGCAGGGCGCCCTGAAGGCGGTACGGCAGGTCCGTGACCCGTGCGCCGCCCCGCGCCGCCAGGTGCGGGGCGAGGAATCCCGGCAGCTCCACCCAGTCGGGCACCTGGAACGTCGGCCCCCGCACATCCGGCACCAACCGGCCGTCGCCGTCCTCGATGGCGAGCTCGACCTCTCCGGCGGGGGAGACGCAGTACCGCTCGCCGAAGGCCCCGTACCGGACGTACAGCGGACCCTCGCCCCAGCGCAGGTCGCTCAGGATGTACGGCCCCGGCCGGCCCGCGAGGACCGTGCCCAGCTCGGTGAGGACGCGCTCCAGCTGCTCCTCGTCCACGGGGTAGATCGTCACGAACTTCCCGCTCGATCCCCGGTGCGCGTATTTCGCGTTGGCGAGCAGCAGCAGGTCCTTGCCGGGGAGGAACTTGAACGGAAGCCGTCGCGGGACGCAGTAGTCCCAGACATCGGTGAGGATCCGCGCCGCGTTGTCGAGGCAGGCCGAAACGTGGATCTTCCAGCCCTGGAGGGGGAGTTGGGCGCCATCGGGACGGAGCACGACCCAGTCGTCCAGTTCGGAGCGCTGCCAGGTCTCGGGAGCCGGACGCCGGGTCTGCGCGAACGCGGTGTCCCCGCCGTGGGCGCGGGCCGGAGCGTCGTAGAAGTGGGCGTCCATGAGGCAGTAGACCTCGTAGCGCTTGTCCACCGGTGGCCCTCCCCTTCCGGGGCCGGTCAGCCCCTGAAGCGGCTGTGTCGCGCGTGCGCGGTGCCGCGGCGGGGAACCATCGCTCCCATGCCGCCGGGGCACCGCCTATCAGTGACTCTTCCAGAGTTGCCGAGCCCGGAACACCACCCTCTGTCACGCGATGGGCGTGAAAATCACACGGCCCGGCCGTGACGGGAAGACAGGGCGACCCCAGCGAGCCGCCAGGTGGGCGGGCTGCCGCCGATCGGGCGGTCCGAGGCGTCCGCCTCGGAGTGTGCACCAGGGCTGCTCCCCACCACGCCGTTAGCTGGTCGCGGTGGAGTTCGGTGAAAGGAACCGGTGGCGACCGTGACGCACGACGACAAGAGGGAATCCTCCTACAAGGGCACGTCAACGAAGGCGATCCTTCATCACTACGACTACCTGGGGGACTTCTACCGGCTCATCCTCGGCCAGGACCAGGTCTACTCCTACGGCATGTGGGAGGACGGCGACAGCCTGGAGTCCGCCCAGTTGCGCAAGCTCGACTACCACGCCGTGGCGTCAGGCGCAGTCGGCGCCGAGCGGGTACTGGACGTCGGCTGCGGTTACGGCACCCTGGTCCACCGCCTGGTGGAGACCCACCACGTCAAGCACGCCGTGGGCATCACCATGAGCCCCCTCCAGGCTTCCTGGGCACGTGAGCAGAACTGGCCCGGCTGCGACGTGCGGATGGAGAACTGGTTCGACCACGAGCCGGATGGCCCGTACGACGCCATCATCGCCATCGAGGCGATCGAACACTTCGCCGGGAACACCCTGTGGCGGGCCAAGCGCGTCGCCCGCTACCGGGAGTTCTTCCGCCGCAGCCGGGAGTGGCTGCGGCCGGGCGGGCGGCTGTGCATCCAGGCCAACGTCTGGAACGACCGGGGCTGGCTGGCCTCACTGGTGCTGCCACCCGAGCTGCTGTCAGCGCCCGCGCCCGGCGGAACCGGCGCGGACACGGACACGGACACCCGGCAACGCCGCCCCGGCGTGAAGGCCATCGTCGGCGGCGTCAGGAACCTGCGCGAGGGCCTGCACGCGTCACGGAAGGTGTTCCCCGAGTGCTGCCTGCCGACCCGGGCCGAGCTGACCGAGGCCAGCCACGGCCTGTACCGGCTGGTGGAGTCGCGCAACGACCCATGGGACGGCGTGCGCACCGTGGCGAGCTGGCTGGAGCGGTCCGAGGCCAACCGCGCGCGCGGCGCCGAGCTCATCGGCGAAGAGGCGGTGGCCGACATCATCAGGGAGCAGCGGACCGCCCTCAGGTTCCTCAAGGAGGGACGCTTCACGAGCGTCCGCATGGTGTTCGAGAAGCCTGAGTCCTCGTCCTAGCCAGTCCTGGTCCTGGTCCTGGTGCCAGTCCTGGTCCTGGACCTGGCCGTCCTGGGCCTGGCCGTCCCCGGTTCGTCGGGGGCCGTCCGGCCCGGCTCCGCTCAGCCGGTTCCCCGGCCGCCCAGCGCGTGGCGCTGCATCAGGCGTGAGATGTCGCTCCAGGTGACGATGCCCACCAGCTGCCCCTGGTCCACCACGAGGATGCGCCTACCGGCGCCCGGGCGGAGCTTGTCCAGCGCCTCGGTCAGGAGCTCGTCCGGCGCCGCGACCGCGCACTGCGGCAACGGGGTCGCCACCTCCCGTACGCGCAGCGACTCCCGGCGCGCCGCCGGGACCGCGGCGAGCCTGCGCAGCTCCACGATTCCGCTCGGGCGGCCGTCGAAGTCGAGCAGCGGCACGGCGGAATGGCGCGAGTCCACCGCCACCTCGTCGATGAACCGCTGGACGGTCAGCCAGTCGGCGCCGGTGACCACCGGGCTCGACATGGCGTCGGCGACCCGCACGCCCCGCAGTGCCGCGTCGAGGACGGCGCGCTGCCGCTCCGCGCCGGCGACGACGGTGAGGAAGAGGCCGATGAAGAACAGCCACAGGCCGTCCGCCGCCCCGCGCAGCAGCGCGATCCAGCCGACCGCCATCAGCAGCACGCCCATGACCTGGCCGCCGCGGGACGCCACCCGCTCCGCGCGCTCGCGGTCCCCGGTACGCCACCACAGCAGCGCCTGCACCATCCTCCCGCCGTCCAGGGGCGAGGCGGGCAGCAGGTTGAACACGCCCAGGAACAGGTTCATCCAGCCGAGCCACACCAGGACGGCGGCGGGCACCGCCCAGCCCGTCAGCGCGTGCAGCCCGAGCCCCGCGCCCAGCGTGGCGCCTCCGATGACCAGGCTGGCGAGCGGTCCGCTGACCGCCACCGCGAAGGCGACCGCGGCGCTGCGGGGCCGGTCCATCCGGGTCATGCCGCCCAGCGCCCACAGCGTCACGTCCTGCACCGGGATGTCCCGCCTGCGGGCGGTGGCGGCGTGTGCCGTCTCGTGCAGCAGCAGGCTGCCCAGCAGCAGCACGGACCCTATGGCGCTGGCAAGGGCGTAGACGGCGTCCGAGAGGCCGGGAGTCCACGCGGGCAGAACCTGCCGGCCGAGGCCGTAGGCGAACACCACCACCAGCAGCGGCACGCTCCAGTGCATCCGCAGCGGCACACCGACAACCCGTCCGACACGGACCGAGCCGTTCATGGTCCTCTCCTGCCCAGGCGCTCTCTCGTTCCATTGTCCCTCTGGGGCTCCGCCGGATGCCGCCGAGCCGGATTCCTCCCGGGCCGTTTGCGCGGCCGTACGGGTGATACCCGTCACGGGATGGCCGACGGAGCACCGGGCGGCACCCGGCCGCCGTCCGTGGCCACGGGCAAGGAGACAAGCGATGACCATGTCGGTCAAAGACATGCTGAACACCTACCCCGCCGACCTCGGTGACGTCGACAAAGAGGCGATGGCCCGGTGCATCGAGGAATGCGTCGCCTGCGCGCAGGCGTGTACCGCCTGCGCGGACGCCTGCCTGTCCGAGGGGATGGTCGGAGACCTCACCAAGTGCATCCGTACCGACATGGACTGCGCCGACGTCTGCAACGCCACCGCGGCGATCCTCTCCCGCCACACCGGCTACGACGCCAACGTGACGCGGACGATCCTCCAGGCGTGCGCGACCGCGTGCAAGGCGTGCGCCGACGAGTGCGAGAGCCACGCCGACATGCATGAGCACTGCCGGATCTGCGCGGAGGCGTGCCGGCGCTGCGAGGAGGCCTGCAACACCCTGCTCGCCCGGCTGGGCTGAGGCGACGCGTCAGGTTTCCCGCCGGGGCGGCCCGGTTACCCAGGAAGGGCAGCGGCCGGGGCCGGTGGGGTCCCCGGCGCGCGCCACCGTGTGCGGACAGTGGACAGTGAGAGACGGAGTGCCCATGGCCAGTACGAAGGTTTCCGACCACATCCTCCAGCGACTGCGGGAGTGGGACGTCGAGCACGTCTTCGCCTACGCGGGCGACGGCATCAACGGCCTGCTGGCCGCCTGGGGACGCGCCGACGACAAACCCCGGTTCATCCAGTCCCGGCACGAGGAGATGTCGGCCTTCCAGGCCGTGGGGTACGCCAAGTTCTCCGGCAAGGTGGGCGTCTGCGCGGCTACCTCGGGGCCGGGCGCCATCCACCTGCTCAACGGCCTGTACGACGCGAAACTCGACCACGTCCCCGTCGTCGCGATCGTGGGCCAGACCAACCGCAGCGCCATGGGCGGCTCCTACCAGCAGGAGGTGGACCTGCACACCCTGTTCAAGGACGTCGCCTCGGACTTCTGCGAGACGGCGATGGTGCCGGAGCAGCTGCCGAACCTCATCGACCGGGCGATGCGGACGGCGTACGCCAAGCGCACGGTGACGGCCGTCATCGTCCCCGCCGACGTACAGGAACTGGAGTACACCCCGCCCCAGCACGCCTTCAAGATGGTGCCCTCCAGCCTGGGCCTGGGCAGGTACGCGCCCGTGCCCGCCGACGAGGACATCGAGCGGGCGGCCCAGGTGCTGAACGCCGGTGAGAAGGTCGCCATCCTCATCGGGCAGGGGGCGCGGGGAGCCCGCGCGGAGGTCGAGCGGCTGGCAGACGTGCTGGGCGCGGGCGTGGCCAAGGCGCTGCTGGGCAAGGACGTCCTGCCGGACGACCTGCCGTATGTGACCGGCTCGATCGGCCTGCTGGGCACCCGGCCCTCCTACGAGCTGATGCGGGAGTGCGACACCCTGCTGATGATCGGCTCCAGCTTCCCGTACACCCAGTTCATGCCCGAACTCGACCAGGCACGCGCGGTCCAGATCGACATCGACCCGCACATGATCGGGCTGCGCTACCCCTTCGAGGTGAACCTCGTCGGCGACGCCCGCGAGACGCTGCAACGGCTGCTGCCGCGCCTGCACCGCAAGGAGAGCCGCGTCTGGCGGGAGAAGATCGAGAAGAACGTCGCCCGCTGGTGGGAGGTCATGGAGCGGCGGGCCGCCGTGGACGCCGACCCCGTCAACCCCGAGTACGTGGTGCACGCCCTGGACGGCATGCTCCCCGACGACGCCATCATCACCGCCGACTCCGGATCGGCCGCCAACTGGTACGCCCGGCACCTGCGGCTGCGCGGCCGGATGCGCGGATCCCTGTCGGGCACCCTGGCGACGATGGGGCCGGGTGTTCCGTACGCCATCGGGGCCAAGTTCGCCCACCCGGACCGGCCCGCGATCGCCCTGGTCGGTGACGGGGCCATGCAGATGAACGGCATGATGGAGCTGATCACCGCGGCCAAGTACCGGCACGAGTGGTCCGACCCGCGCCTGATCGTGGCCGTGCTCAACAACGGGGACCTCAACCAGGTCACCTGGGAGATGCGGGCCATGTCCGGCGCCCCGCAGTTCGAGCAGTCGCAGTCCATCCCCGACGTGCCGTACGCCGACATCGCCGAGCGCATCGGCCTGGCGGGCGTGCGCGTGGAGAAGCCCAAGCACGTCGAGTCGGCGTGGAAGCAGGCCCTCGCGGCGGACCGGCCGTTCGTGATCGACTTCCGCACCGACCCGGCCGTGCCCCCGATCCCGCCGCACGCCACGCTGGACCAGATCGAGGCCGCCGTCTCCGCGATCGTGCGGGGCGACAGCGACAGCGCCAACGTGATCAAGCAGGGCTTCAAGGCGAAGGTGCAGGAGTTCCTGCCGGGCAGCCGGCACCGCGAGGGCTCTTGACAGCTGACGGGCTGACACCGCGGCGCCCTTGACGGCCCCGACGGCCCCGACGGCCCTGACGTCCTGCACCGTGGCGCCCTGGCGCCCTCGCTTCTTGGTGGACGTCAGGGCTCCGGCGGTGCGTCGGGCGGCGCCGGCGACTGCGACTGCGCCGGCGCCGGCCTGCGGGTGAACGTGAAGGTCAGGCTGGATGTGCCGGCCGGCTCTCCCCCCGAGCCGAGGAGGGAGATCCGTCCCTTCGCGCTGACTTCGGCGCTGACGGTGACCTGGTCCAGCTCGTACGCGCCGCACGCGTCGGGCAGTTCGGCGATGACCGAGCGCATGGAGTCCACGAAGCCGGTCACGCGCTGGCGGAACACATCGACGGGGATCTCGGTCCGGCCGAGGCGCCATTCCTGGGGCCTGCGGAACATCGAGCGGTCATCGTTGTCCTCCAGCGCCAGCACGCGGACGACACCGTCCGTCTCTCCCACCTGCTGCGGCTGCTGCGGGTTCTCCGGCTGCTCCGGCTGTGGATGCGACATGGGTGCCTTTCTCGGTGACGGGGCGGACCCGCGACTGCGGTCCGGCGTACGACGAATACCACCCGGCCGGAGCACGTGCGAGAGTGCCGGTCAGACGTTGGGCACCTTCAGCTTGTCCCAACTGGTCTTTCCCGGGATGCCGTCGGCGTCACTGCCCGAGTAGCCGAGCTTGCGCTGCCAGGCGGCGTACGACTTCCTGTCGGCCTCGCTCCAGTCGGGGCTCGGGCCCACCTCGTACCGCCCGCATCCCTCCGCCACGAGCCGCTTGCCCATCGCCGTGATGACCGGGCTGCGTCGGCCGGGAGCGAAGAACGCGGCGCCGGGGAACGGCTCGTACCTGGCCGGGGGTTTCTGCGCCGGCGGCTTCGGCGGGCCGTCCGGCTTGCCGCCGAGGCGCTGTCCGATCCTGCCGCGCATCGCCTCCATGGTGAAGCCGCGGGGGTCGATCTTCCCCGGCTGCCACTCCTTATGGCCGATCACCGAGCGGTGCGACCAGCCGTGTGCCCGGCACAGCGCGGCGGACGCCTTCTCCACCGCCTCCAGCTGGGCGGCCGGCCACGGGTCGCTGCCGTTGCCGAGGTTGACGCACTCGAAGCCGTAGAAGTACCGGTTGCCGTCGGTGTTGGCCTCGTTGTCGGCGGGCAGCGCCGTCTCGTTGATCACCGCGCGCAGGACCTCGTCGTCGCCGAGGCCCGCGTGGTTGGTCCGGCCGTAGCCGACCAGGTGGACCGAGCCGTCCTTGGCGATCACACCGTGGCACAGCGGCCCCGGCAGGCTCGCATGGCCGTCGTAGCAGAGGTTGACGGAGCTCTGCGTGCCGGACGTCACGGTGTGATGGATCATCACCCCGTGCACGGGCCCCCACGGGCCCTTGTGATTACGGTTGTGCGTACGCCAGTTGCGGTGCTCGACGACGCGCAGGCCCTCCGCACGGAGGGACTGGAGGAACCTGGCGGCGGACAGGGGCGTTGCCATCGTGGTGTTCCTTTCCGGGGGGCACGGTGGTGGGTCAGTTCTCGGACCGTCCTGGGGCGTCCGGCCCCGGCGAGCCGGCGGCCGCCGCCCGCTCGGCGGCCATCGCTTCCGCCTCGGCCGCGGCCTCCGCCGCCAACTCCTCCTCGTTCGCCGCCGGGACGGGACCGGCCAGCGGCCCGAACGTCAGGCGCAGATCGGAGACCGAGCCCTCACCGAACACCCAGGCCAGCGGCGCGTGGTGGACCGTGATGCCGCTCGGGGACATCAGCAGCGGACGGCGGGCCGCGTCCCTCGGCCACTCCACGTCACCCGTCGCCGTACGCGCGGCGACGGTCCAGTAGTCCCCGCAGCGGTACGTCCGGCCCGGCTCGAAGTACACCTCGACGCCGTCCTCCAGCGGCAGCCAGCGGCCCTCCTCGATCCGCAGCGCCCCGCCCCGCGGCTTCGGGGCGCCCTTGTGCGGGCGGCCGCTCGCGGGGCGGTGGTCCCAGCGGCGCAGGAACGGGTGCAGCTCGGGGCGCCGGCCCACCGACGGGCCCGGCTCCGCGGACAGCCGCACGCGCCGCCCCGGCAGGTCGACCTCCTCGACCCGCAGCAGTGGCAGCGGCTCGCCGCGGCTGACACTTGCGGTGTCGCCGAACTCGACCCAGTCGCCGACGTTCACAGCCAGCTTGTCGTCGCCGCCCAGCGAGGCCAGCTCCACCCACGTACCGTCGAGCCCGTCGACCGGGAAGGTCACGGAGCCGTTCTCGCGCGACCACTTGTACGTGGCGTTTTCCGCCGTACCGCCCTCGTGGATCTCCACCCGGTACAGCTGGTTCTCCGGGCCCCGGTAGCGGGCGTCCGGCGTGACCAGGCACGGGTCCTCGTCCGCGTGGTCGGGGCGTTCGCTGCGGGCGGCCATCCGCGAGGTCGGCGCCTGCGCGGCCGCCCACCTGGCGAAGGCCGCGCGGATCTGGCCCTTGTCCTCCTGGTCCGCCACCTCCAACTGGGCGCCGGGCAGCGGGAGCACCTGCCACACGACCTTCAGCCGGGCCGCCGTGTCGGGCATCGCCGAACCGAGCGCCACCTCGCGCAGCAGCGGGTCCTCGGCCGCGGTGACCGACCGCTCCCACACCTTCAGGTACGCCAGGTACGGGAACTGGGCCGGCAGCCGGTCACCGCGGCGCTCCGGGTCCCGGTGACCGTCCGGCTGGTTCCAGTACGTCCAGGTGGCCGGCGTCGCCGGGGGCGCCGGCGTCGCCGGGGCGGCCGGGGTGTCGCCCTCGGCGGCCGCGTGCCCGTCCTCGGCCACCGGGGTGCCGGGGTGCGGGCGCGTCGCGTCCAGGAGGATGCCGTCCACGTAGTAACGGCCGGGCCCGATGATCAGCTCGTCCAGCTCCTGGCCACGGCCCTCGAAGCCGATCTTGAAGCCGGTGGCCCCGCGCGGGCCGCCGTGCTGCCCGATCAGGTCGGCCGCGATCGTGCGGGCCTGGTGCAACTGGATCGCGGCCTGCTCATTGGCGTCCGCGTCGAGCTGGACGCGGCCCTGCTGCGCGATCACCGCCGAGTAGTTCCGGTCCGGCCGGAAGGTGACGCGGGAGATGTCTGCGTGCATGGGAAGGGGTCCCCCTAGGAAGTTCGTCGTTCGAATGAGAGGTCGTGCCGGGCGAGTACGGGCGAGTGCGGGGCCTGTCAGGTGGCGGGCCGGGTGAGACGGGTCAGGTGGCCTGTCAGGTGACGGGTCAGGTTGCGGATCAGGTTGCGGATCAGGTTGCGGGTCAGGTGGCGGGTCAGGTGACGGGTCAGGTGACGGGGACGATCCCGGCGTCCGCACCCGCCGGGGTGTACTCGGCGAGCCTGGCCCGCAGACTGTCCATGCGCTGCGGCTGGTAGAGGTCGTGGAAGGCGCCCATCTCGGAGCCGTCCTCGGCGCCCCGCCCGATCTCCTCCGGGCAGCCGTGCGCCAGTTGCCCGTACGCCGGCGTCCCGTACCGCTCACTGGTGAACAGCGGGCGCACCGGAAGGCCCGCCCCCGCGCCCGCCAGGTCAGGTTGGCAGCGGTACCGGCGCGGGGTGCGCGAGCCCCGTGGCACGTACGAGAAGCGCACACAGCCGACGCCCCGCCGGGCCACGCGCAGCCACCCGGTGAAGACGCTGTTCTCCGCCATCGCCACCGCATGGGTGTGGACCTCGCCGATGACGGTCGTGCGGTGTGCGTGCAGCACGGCGTGCGCGTGGCGGCAGTCCGGGGCGGACAGCGCCGCCCGGTCGTGACCGGTGGCGTCGAGGATGCTGTCGCGGATGTGGATGTCCAGCGGGTCGGTGCCCACCTCGTCACCGATCACCTCGATGGTGCCGAGAACGCTGCGCTCGATGGCGACGCACGCGGTCGTCCGGTCCAGCACCAGGCTCGGTTCCTCGGGGGAGTGCGGGTCGCACTCCGGCTCCAGCGACCAGCCCGGCACGAGCGTGCAGTGCCGCAGCACGACCGCGCCCACGGGCCCGGAGACGTTCAGGCCGCGCCCGGTGACCAGCAGTCCATCGAGCACGACGCGCGGCGCCTCGCTGCGCGAACAGTCCTCCCCAGCGCGGATGTTGAGGGCGTCGGGCCGGTTGCTGTACCAGTCGAGCAGCCGGATCACCGGCCGCGTACCCTCGGCGGCGCGCACCTCCAGCCGGTCGCCCGGCTCGAGGTCGAAGTCCAGCTGCTCCTGGTAGGCGCCGCTGTGCGTGATCTCGATGATGCCGTCCGGGCCGCACCGCCCCGCGCGCCGGTCGCGCCGCCAGTCTCCGTACGCGTCCATGATCCGCTGGTACGCCCGCCCCGGGCCGACCCGGTAGACCTTCGCCGCCGCCGGAGTCTCCCGCTCGCGCGGGTACTCGCCGCCGCCCATGTCGTCGCAGAAGGCGTAGTGGTAGGTGACCCACACCCCCTGCCGTGGCGCCGAGCGCGATCCGAAGGCGATCCGCCCGAGCGCCGGATCGACGGCGACCTGCCCGCGCCCCGGCCGGTAGCGCCAGCCCGTCAGGTCGGCCACCACGATGTCCGACATCGGCACCGGCTCGTCCTGCCCGTCGCGCCAGATCGTGAAGGACTTGCCCGGCCCGTAGTAGTCCGCGAGCCGTTCGGCGAGCTGCCGGCGGCGGATGTACGCGGGTACGTTGTCGATGGTCGCCACATGCGCGGCCGACGGCTCCGGCACCGGCCTGGTCACCAGCGGACCGTCATTGCCCAGGATGGAGAAGGTGTAGAGGCTGCGGGCGCGGTCCACGCAGTACGCGGGCGCCCGCGTCACCCGGTACGGCTTCAGCCGCCACACGAACACCCCCACCCCGGCGGGCGAGCAGCCCCCTGGCGTACGGGCCGAGCCCGCCCGCCGGACGTCCACCGACTGGGCCACCGCCCCGAACGGCCCGCCCGCCAGATCCAGCGCCGCGCCCTTCCGTACGTCCACCAGCCCGCCGCGCCGAAGCCGCTGCGCGTTCACGGCCGCCGTGCCCGACCCGTACAGCTTGACCGGCTGATGCGCGGCGACGAGCCGGGAGAACTCCACGGCCCGCGAGGGCCACCCGCCGACCGAGCCGGCCAGCTCCTCCAGCAGCGCCAGTGTGCCCTTGCGCCGCCGGTTGGCGACCGTGGCGGCCACGTCCCGGCGCGGCGCCAGGGCCTCGGCCAGCCGTACGCGCCCCCCGTCGCCGTCCGCGTCCGCCAACCCCTTGGCCTGGACCCGCTCATAGCCGGGCAGCGGCGTGTAGCCGACCAGATCGCCCAGGTAGGGCAGCACCCACGGCGCCGCCGTCTCCACGAACCAGTCCTCGTAGTTCTGCGCGACCCCGTCGCGCACCCGGTCGACCTGCTCGGCGATCACCGCCAGCAGGGCGCGCAGCGGCTCCCCGCCCTCGGCGTCACGCAACCGGTGCCACTGCGGGAGCAGGTCCGCGAGCCCGTCCGGTTCCCTGTTGTTCGGGCTCATGCGGTGACCTCCGTCAGAATCAGCGTGTCCGGGACCTGCGGGGACAGCACGGCCAGCCGGGCCGGCCGGATGCCCCGGAACACCAACAGCACCCGGCCCTTCTCCAGCCGCCGGGTATCGGTGATGTCCGGGTTGAGCCGCAGCAGTTCGGCCAGGGGGACGCCGTACCGGGCGGCGACCCCGGAGAGCGTCTCCCCGCCCTCGGCGGTGACCCGGTGTGTGACCTCCTCGTACCGTGCGAACCCGGCCGGGACCGTGGTGCGCGGCTCTCCGAGCGCACCGGCGAGCCGGGCCGGCCCGTCGGGGGTCGCCGATGCCGGCACGCCGGTGAACACGTCCACGTCCACGTAGTCCACGCCCGGCACCGAGTGGGCCGTCGCCAGCACCTCCGAGAGCCGGGCCGGCTCGCCCAACTCGCGCCGCCCGGGCCCGAAGCGCTCCAGCAGGGCGTGGCGCAGTCGTGGCTCCACGACCGTCCAGGTGTGGTCGCGGGCCGGCTTCACCCGCGCCGAGAGCAGCAGCAGGACCGGCTCGCGCACATCCACCCGCACCGGCAGCCGCGCGTCGCCGTACTCGGTGAGCGACGCGCGCAGGGCCCGCAGCACCTGCGAGTCGGGGCCGATCGCGATGTCGTCCACACCCGCGACCGTCACGTGCAGCAGCTGGCGCCGCCCGTCGAACACCTCGCGCGCGGAGGCGCGGCCGATGCCCGCCCGGGAGCGGGCGAAGTCCTCGTAGTCCTTGACGGACACGAGCCGGTCGAGCGCGGAGACGGAGAGGGGGATGGTGCGCCGGGTCAGTCCGGGGCCGTCGGCGTCCGCGCCGCCCGTGGCCGGCTGCGGATTGGTGACGGCGGTGACGCCCAGCGGCCGGGTGATCGCCTGGGTGATGCGGTGCGCGGCGACGTTGGCGGCGCGGCCGGTGCCGAAGCGGTACCGGGCCCGGACGTTCTCGTGTCCGGCGGGGAGCCTGGCGCCGTGCACCCCGTCGCCGAACGTCACGGTCGTGCGCCCGTCCGCCGCCGTTCCCGAGACGTAGACCCGCTCGCGCGGCCCGCGCCCGGCGAGGCTGTCGACCTCGTGCCACAGCAGCCCGTCGACCCGCACCTCCAGCGTGGGCGTCGCGCCCAGGGGAGTGTCGGCGGGCAGCCAGGTCAGCGGCGACTGCCAGAGCGTGAACGTCTGGTTGGCGCGGCCGGCGTCGCCGCTGCCGATCGGCTCGTCACGGCTCTCGCCGTGGGTGGCCGGGACGACGTTCCCCTGGACGCGCACGCTGTCACGGCGGTAGCGGTACGCCAGGTCGGCGGTGAGCGTCAGCTTCGTGTGGACGTGGTCGCCGGGCAGCCGCGGGTCGAGGTACTGCTCCACGGCGGCGATCACCGCGAGTTCGGTACCCCGCACGCCGGCGGTGTTGGGGATGTCGGTGCGCTCGCCCGACACGATCAGATGACGGCCCGGCCGCAACCCGTCGTACAGGTCGGCCAGTTCGAGCTCATTGCCGTGCACGTCCTCGCCCAGCGGCTCGTCGGCCAGGCGCAGCGCCTGCCCGCCGGCGTGCACGGTGGCGTCGCGGACCGTGGAGAGCAGCACATCGTGCTCGTCCAGCCAGGGGTCGGCCAGCGTCAGCTCGGTGCCGCGGCCGGTGATCCCGAAGTCCGTGTACGCGGCGGTGCGTACGGCCGTCACGCGGGTCGTGACGAACGCGAGCTCAGGGTCGCCGGGGACGCCGCCCTCGGCGCCCTTGCGGGGGCGCTCGATCGCGACCCAGCTGCCGACCGTGATGCCGTCCTGGACCGAGTCGAGCCGCAGCACATGGCGGTCGGCCCGCTCCGGCACGGTCGCGACGCCGATCTCGACGTTCGCCGGCTCACTGCCGGCCGTGTACCGCAGGGTCACTTCCAGCCCGCCGTGGGTGACCTGCCTGTGCTCACCGGGCCGCAGCAACCAGTTGAGCGGTTCGCCGTTGTGCACGACGACATGGACGCGCCCGTCCTCGGCCGGACGGGACACGAACAGCGTCCGCTCCGGCAGCCCGGACGTGAACCGGGCGGTCACGCCCGGCTCCTGCGGGTCGGCGGGACGTCGGGTCAGCCAGCTCAGGTCGTGATCCTGGCCCACCCGGGTCCGCAGCTCCACCTGGCCCGGGCCCAGCCGGAAGGTCTTCTCAGCCGGCAGGTTCTCCGAGGTCTGCACCGAGGTGCCCGTCTCGACGTGCTGGAACTCCGCACGCACCGGCACCCGGCCCGCCGTGTCGTACACCACCCGCATCGTGGTCAGGGCCGAGCCGCCGAGCGGCCAGTCCGTCTGCCGGATGATCCGTCCGCGCTCGTCCTGCACGGCCCTGAGCGGAGCCGTCGCCCCGAACGGGGCGGCCGTCACCCGCATCGCCTGCACCTCGCGCAACAGCGCGGGCAGGGCCGGGGCGGCACGGCGCCACGCCGCGTACATCCCGTCCGCGATCCGCGGGTCCAGCGCGGACAGCAGTCGCGCGCCGAGGTCGGAGCCCGGTGCCAACAGGTCGCCGGCGGTGTGCGTCGGGGCGCTCGCCGGGGGCTTGACGACACGGGTGCGCAGCGCGGGCAGGACCCCCGCGAGGGCCCGCATGGCGGCGGACTGCGCCGGGGCAGCCGCGGGGTCCGGTGCGGGGTCCTGTGCGGGGTCCTGTGCGGAGTCCCGTGCGGGGTCCCGTGCGGGGTCCGGCACGGACGCGACCGCGCCGTCCGCCGCGGCCGGCAGGGGGTGGGAGGGCTCCAGCTCCGCCGCCCGCTCCCGCAGTTCGCCCACCACGGCTTCCAACTGCTCGAACCAGGCGGCGACCTCTCCGTACGGAGCGGCGATCGCCTGCGCCTCGGCGAGCCGCTCGTGGGGGTCGGCGAGCCGCCGGGCGAACTGCGCGGGGCTCCTGATCCCGTCCAGATCGGCGCGCAGCGGCGTCAGCACCTGGGCGTCGAACGTCTCGATGATCATGCTGATGGGCCGGGGATTGGGGTTGTCGGGCGTCGGCTCGCCGTCCTCCACCTCGAAGGGGTCCTCGGTGATCCACCGGCGCAGCTCGGCCACCAGCTCGGCCGGCGACGGCGGTGCGGACCGGGGCAGCCCGACCGCCGTCACCTCGTCGTCCCGGTCCACGCGGACCCGCGCCACCGGGAGCAGCAGGCGCCGCCCGCCCGCTTCCCCGTCCGCGCCGAACACGAACAGCAGCTTGTCCCCGGTCCGCAGGGACAGGCCGGTACCGGCGATGTGGATCTCGGACCGCTTCCCCAGGTCGTCGGCGGTCAGCAGCCCGGGCCTGCGCCGCCGTACGGTCAGCTCGTTCCAGGCCCAGCGGGCCGTCAGATCCGCGCTCGTCTCGAAGGTCTGCGCCTCCTCACCGGCCGACGCGGGCACGCTGCCGCTGCGCGCGCCGCGCGCGATGAGCACCGGCGTGTCCTCGGCGCGCGGGTCGCGGTCCAGGGTGTACGCCAGGTGCGTGTCCGCCGCGATGCCCGGCCGTGGCCGGTGCCCCACCAGCCGCCCCAGCAGCGCAAGCGAGCGGTGCTCGTCGGCGGTGCGCAGGTACCCCTCGTCGGCGATCCGCTCGGAGTGGAAGGTCAGCAGGTCCCCGACGACCGCCCACGCGTCCAGCAGTCCGATCACCGGATCGTCGGGGGTGCGGACGGTGAGCCCGCGCAGCGCCGGGTAGGCCGGCGACGCCAGCCGGTCCAGCATGGCCGCGAGGAACGAGCCGTACTCACCGACCCGGTACTCCAGGGCCGTGCGGCCCGGCGGGTTGTACGGGGCCACCGGCGCGTGGCGCTCGTCGTGCCCGCCGGCGCCGCAGCCGCAGCCGGACCCGAGGGCGGCGCTCATCGGGCTCCTCCCGTCAGCTCGATCGACAGCCGGCCGAGCTCCGGCCGGTCGGGGTCGTTGTCGCAACGCGCGATCTCCAGCGGGCCGAGCCGCAGCACGCCTGCCTCCAGTGCGGTGTCGTCGAGCGGGTTCTCATGGAAAAGCCGGGTCAGCCGGGTCACGCGTACGCTCTCCACGCCCGGGACGGCCGCCGCCACGGCCACCAGCCGGCTCAGCCGCACCGGTTCGCCGAACGACAGCGCGTCGGGGTGGAAGAACCCGAGCCGCCCGCCGGGCAGCCGGCGGCTGCCGAGCAGCCGGTAGAGCTCGGCCAGGATCTGCCCGTGCTGGTGGCCGGGCGCGGCGCACACGGTGAGCGCGATGTCCAGCGGTACGTGCCGGGCCGGGCCGACCACCAGGTCGTGACCGATCCGGCGGTAGCGCTCCAGGGCGTACGCCACCGAGTCCAGCAGCTCCGGGGACGGGTCACCGCTGCCCAGCGCGTCGACCGCGATGTGCGCCTCGCGCACACTGCCGGTCCAGCGGATCTCCGCCGCCGCGCGCTGCACCCCCGGAAGCCCGGCGGCCAGCGCCGCGTAGTCCTCGGCGGTGACGGCGCGCAGCCGCGAGCGCTTCAGCTCCAGCGGGGCCGACTGGCGTACCCGTTCCAGCGGTTCGGGATCGGTGCCGCCGACGGCGGGCAGCGGGTTGCGTACCCCCGCCACCGGCAGCGGCGCCCCGGCGTCGGACTCCCCGGGGTCACGGCAGAGCACCAGGTGGTTGATGGCCTCGGCGCCGACGTTGCCCGCCGTGCCGCCGCCGAGCCGGTAGCGCAGCTCCAGCCGGGCCCCCGGCCGGGGCCGCGCGCCGTGCGTTCCGTCGCCGAAGCGCAGGGCGATCCGCCCGTCGTCCTCCAGCTCACCGACGAAGTGCCGCTCGCGCGGGCCGCTGGCGAGCAGGTCCCGCTTCGGCGTCCACGTCTCGTCACCGTCCACGACGGTCACCGCGGGCAGCGCGTCCCGGGGGTCCGGCGCGAGCGCCGCGGCGGGCCCCCGCAGCACCGGCTCGTCCGGGTGCAGCCCCGCCGCGTAGGCGGGCCCCCAGGTATGGGCGATCTCCCAGGCGATCGAACCGTCCAGCACCGCGCCCGCCCGGGCCCGGGCCGCCAGCACCTCCAAGCGGCGCAGCTTGGCGGCCAGCAGCCGCTCGCTGCGGTGCAGCAGCTCGCGCAGCGCCCGCACTGGGTGCCGGCGCAGCTCCAGACGCTCCAGCACCCGCAGCCCGAACAGCACGGTCAGCTCGGCGATCTCCGGCTCCGACAGCCCGTCGCGGTCGCGGGCGCCGCGCCACAGCTCGACCAGCCGGGCCCTGACCCGGCCCGGGATCGCCGCCAGGTGCCCGGCCTGCCCGGCCGAGACGTGGCGCGGCTCGGGGAAGGGCACGCACTGCGCGACGGGGGAGCGGTGCAGCACGGGCCTGAAGCGCGGGGTGATGCCGGGGTACACCACCTGCGCCAGCAGCGTGTGGAGCGCCTCGGCCTGGGCGTACGCCGTGCCGGGCACCACCTTCTCGCGGCGCCGGCCGGCCAGTTCCAGCCCGAGACCGGCGCGGGTGGTCGCGTCCTCGCCGACGACGGTGAACAACTCCCGTATCTGATGAGCCGTCAGCAGCCGCCCGGCGCGCGTCTGGGACAGCCGCGCGTGGATGAGCTCGGCGGGGGCGTTGCCCCGGCCACCGTCCCAGCAGCCGAAGCCGGACGGTTCGCACGCCCCGAGAACCGCCGGCACCGGCGGCACGGTCACCGTCTCCGGCGTACCGCCGCAGAACGTCAGCGACCGTCCGTGGTCCACGAGGACGACGTTGCCGCGCGCCACGCTCACGTCCTCGACGGGCTCGCAGCCCGGGCCGCCGCGCGTGGCCAGGCACACGGGGAAGGTGAGCGCGTCCTGCTCCGCCCACGTCACCTCCAGCACCGGCCGGCCGGCCAGCCGGTCCACGACCGGGGTCACGGACGTGAGGCGTACGGCCTGCCGGTGCGCCGGATCGGCGTCGCCCGGCGTCCCGGACCGCACCCCCCGCACCTCCTCGATCAGCAGCAGATCGCCCGGCGCCAGCGCCAGCGCCCGCACCGAGCACTCCTCGTCCGCCCACTCGTCGCGCAGCGTCGCGGCCGTGGCCCCCTTGGGCAGGACGCACACCTCGCCGCCCCAGGTCCAGAAGCGGACCGTGTTGTGCGCGGGGCGCAGCACCAGCGGCTCCGCCGCCAGGACCGGCTCGAACACCTCCACCGACCCGCGCTCGTCCAGCACGGCGAGGTCCCGGTCCTCGATGACGGTGCCGATCTCCGGCCGGTCGCGCGGCCCCAGCGTGCGTACGTCCACGGCGGCGAAGCGGAACGTGCCCGGCAGCAGCGTCACTTCGCGTACGGTCTCCACCGTCACCAACGCGCGGGCGTTGACGCCGTCGTGCATCGGATAGTCGATGAGCCGCACATGCCGGCGCACGGACACCCGGCGGCGGGCCGTGTCGAGGTACGCCTCCGTGGCCACCGCGTCCTGCTGGTAGCTGATCCGGTCGGCGGTGTGGGCCAGCAGCTCGACCAGGGTGCTGCCGAGGTCGGCGGCATTGCGCTCGGCCCAGCCCGGGGTGGTCAGCGCCAGCCGGTTCAGGATCAGCGTGCGGACCGTGTCGTAGTCCCGCGCCGTGTAGTCGATGACGGGCGCCGGAAGGTGCACGGGCGGCTCGCCCTCACCCTGCTCGTCCTGGCAGTCGAACGGGGCCGGGCAGTCCGGCCGGAAGGTGAACTCGGCCGTGTAGTACCGCTGGTCGAAGCCGGGAAACGGCTCCGTGCCCGGCCGTCCGTACGGATCGGTGTCCACGACCGAGAGCCGGTAGCGGGAGGAGTCGCCGGTACGGTCCAGCGTGACCACCAGCGTGTCGTCCAGCTCCGGGTCCTCCTCGCGTTCGACGGACACCTCGACCGCCTCGATCCCGGTGATCCGGCGGCCCCCGTCGATGCGGATGTTCCGCGGGCACAGGCCCTCGGGGGCCTTGCCGAGGAAGGTGACCACCAGCGTCAGCCCGTCGTCCCCGACCTCGACGGCGTCCACGCCGCCCAGCTGCGCCGCGCGTACCTTCGCGCGCCTGTCGCGTGTGCCGTTCATGCCGGGCCGCTCCCCTCGAACGCGTCGTCGCGCCGGCTCCCGGTGGAGCGCACCACATAGCGCAGGTACACCCGGACCACGTTCTCCTCGCTCACCACATCCAGGGCCTCCACCTCGATCAGCTCGCCCAGCCACCGCTGCAGCGAGGCCTGCACCGACAGCTCCAGGGCCGAAGCCAGTTCGGGACTGTTGGGCGTGAACACCAGGTCGAGCAGTCCGCAGCCGAAGTCGGGGCGCATCACCCGCTCGCCGGGGCTGGTGAACAGCAACTGCTCGACCAGGTCCCGGACATGCTCGTCGTACTCCGCGTGCGCCGTCCGGCCCCGTGCGTCGACACGGAACGGGAAGGCGATGTCGGTACGCGCGGCCCTCGTCCTCATCCGCAGGCCACCCCCCGGTCCGCCGCCGTGGTGATGACCGGTGGCCCCTGCGGCACCAGGCCGGCCGTGAAACACAGGCCCGGCGTGCTCTCCAGCAGCACCGGCGCCCCGTCGACCAGCACGCTGTCGGCCGCCGGGGTCCAGCGGACGCTGGTGCACGGCACCGGCACCCCGTCCACCGTGTGGCGGCAGCCGGTGACGGTGTGGACGAGCGCACCGGTCGCGGCAGGCAGGCTGTCGAGCAGCACACTGTGCGACGGGGCGGGCGCGGCGCCGGCACGGCCGCCGTGTGGGCAGCCGATCAGGGTGCCCGCGTGGATGACATTCCCGGACAAGCTCTCTCTCCCCGTCTCTTGGTTCTTCTCGTCGTGCTCTCGTCTTGCTGTCGTCTTGCTCTCTGCGTCGCTTCGCGCTAGCGCTTCTTGGGCACGGTCAGCCGCCCCTGGTTGATGTCGACCCGGTCGCCGGACACCAGGACCGAGGCCCCCTGCCCGTTGTCGATGTGGACCCCGTCCCTGTTGATCCGGATGGAGGGGCCGGTCCCGTCCCTCCCCGGGGCCTGGAGGAGGATCCCGGACTCGGGATCGTCGGAGAGCACGATCTTGTGGTGGCCCTGCGTCTCGATGACGACGGGCCGGGCGTCGCGCTCGGCGCCCGCCAGGGCGTCGGCCGGCAGCTCACTCCGGTCGCCGAACCAGCAGCCCGTCCAGATGGGGTAACTCGGGTCGCCCTGCTCGAACTCGATCCACACGCCCGCCCCTTCGGACGGGATCACATACTGGCCGGCCTGCTTGCCCGTGAACGGAAAGCAGGGCATCGCCCAGGTGGACACCTCGTCACCGAGTACGTCGGGGACGTACGCGGTGATCCGGCCGATCCGCAGCGGATCGTCGTTGTCCGCGACCCGGCCCCGGAACTTGCCGAGGAAGCGGTTGTTCGATGCTGGCGCCATACGGGCTGCTCCTGCTGTCGCTGAGTCTTCGCTGTCGGGCTACGGGCGGACGGTGGTGCCGCGCGCGATCAGCCCCTCGCGCGAGAGGGTGAAGTTCTGCCGGTACGAGCCGGGCGTGAGGTTGTGGGTCACGGAGGTGACGTAGTAGTCGCCGTCGTACGTGATGCCGGCGCCGCGCACCCCCACCAGCTCGCGCGGCCGCAGCACGTAACCGTGGCGGTTGACGTCGAGCTGCCCGGAGCCGGAGATGGCGTCCGCGGAGGTCGCGGCGCGGGCGAGCGCCTCGGCCCGCGCCCGCTCGAACCCCATCTTCGCGGTGCCCGGCAGGCGCTTGCGCTTGAGCGCGGGGCTCGCCCGGCGGCCCAGCGGGGGCCGCAGCGGGCTGATGTCGGGCTGCGGGAGCAGGGTCGACTCCCGTGACAGCGGGTTCTGCCAGCGGGCCTGCGGTTCCTCGCGGGCGGCTCCGTCGTACGCGAAGGTGAGCTGGTCGACGGTGGAGTTGACGTCCATGTTGACGTTCAGCGCGTGCTGACGCTGCCCCAGCCGGCGCTGGGGACCCCAGTAGGCGAGGGACCGGCCCGGTACGGGACCGGGTTCCAGGTAGAACGTGTAACCGTTCGCGCGGGCCAGCTCATTGACGTACGCGAGGTCCGTGGCCGTCTGGTACTCCACGCGCGACTGCTGGCGGGGCGGCTGGGCGATCTGCTCGGGCACGACCTCCGGCTGGATGCCGTAGTCCACGTACTTGGCGAGGATGCGGCTGACGCGCTGGGCGGGGGAGAGGTTGGGGAAGCGGTCGGTCCGCTCCTCCAGGTCCATCAGGACCGACAGGTCCTCGCCGGTGACGGTCAGCGTGCTCTGCCCGGGCTGATTGCTCGCCCCGACCTCCTGGCGGACGATCAGGCCGTCGAGGAGGACGGTGGGCGTGCCCTTGATGGTCGTCGAGACGATGACCCGGGTACGCGGGTCGAAGAACCCCTCCGGCAGCAGCCGCTCGACGATCGCGCCCTTCTTGGTGAGGTCGAACGCCAGTTGAAAACCGCTGCGTTCGCCCGCCGTGCTGGTGATCTGGGCGGACAGCAGCGCCTCGCTGACCGCCTGCGGCACGGGGCGGGTGAGTTTGGGGCCCATCTGGAGCGTGAGATGGATGGGCCCGCCGCCGACGTACTCGTCACCCACGAAGGCCCCCGGTCGTCCCGCCACCCGGCAGCGGGACGTCGATCTCCCGGCCGGGCTCGCCGGTCAGCTCGTACGGATCGAGCACCGGGTTCGCGTCCGCGATCCGCCACCACTGGGAGGGGTCGCCGAAGTAGCGCTGGGCCAGCTGGTCCGGCCGCTCCCCGCTGCCCACGGTGTGCGGCGCGGTGTCCTCGCCCCGGTCCCGCTCCTCGGGCAGCGGCGGCAGCAGACGGCGCTTGGTGTAACGCACCTCGCTGCCGTCGGCGGCGCGGTGCACCCCGATCTCGGCGTCGTGGTACCGGCTGGAGCGGGGGTAGGGGTGCGCCCCCGGGATCGCGTCCAGCGGGCTTTCGTATGACTGGGTCATGCTTCTCCTACACCCTCCCCATTCCGATGTCGGCCCCGGTCAGCCCGAGCGCCCCCAGCCCGCCGGAGCGAGCGGCGCCGGCGAGGCGCTCCTTCTGCGCGAGATGCGCGAGGTACAGCTCGGCGCCGCGGTGGCCGGCGGGCAGATCGCTGACGGTGAGCACCTTCATGCCGATGCCGAGCGACGCCCGTATCGGATTGAGGTTCACGTCGAAGGCGGACTCGTTGATCGACAGCTCCGTCAGCCGAACGGGCATGACGCGCTTGCTGCCCCACGTGAACAGGGTCAGCGGCATCTCGATCGGGCTGATCTCGATGGTGCCCTTCTTGCTGAGCCGCGTGGCCTCCCGCAACTGCGCGGCGGTCGGCTGCACCAGCATTTCCAGAACCGCCAGCTGCGGATGGATCCCGTCGGGCGCGGACACCTCGAACTGATCGGTGGCGTCGATCTCGGCGGTGAACTTCCACGTCTCCTGCGCGGGCCCCTTGAGACGCAGCGCCTCATTCCGGTCCCCACCGCCCCCGCCCCCGGACCCGTCCCCCGCGCCCCCGGCCACCTGGGGCGCGAGGCTGCGTTCGAGGGTGTCGGGGTTGAACTGCAGCACGATGATGCGCTGCGGCGTGCCGCGCTCGGGGTCGACGATGACGATGCCGGAGCGGATGGGTTTGGGGATGTCGGCGTAGCGGGTCATCGCTTCTCCACCAGGCCTTCCCTAAGTGCTCCCAGCACGGACAGCACGTCCGTGTCGGTCTCCATCGCCATGGCTTCTCGGACGACGGGCAGTGCCTCCGGCCATGCCGAATAGGAGAGAGCCCAGGCGGTGGCGAGGCGAACCTGTGGTTCGGGACTTCTCAACAGGCGCGTGAACGTGCCGAGAAAGGCCGGATCGCAAGCATTCGGCGCGCCAAGCCCCGCCCGGAGGATCTTCTGGTTGTCCCTTTCCGTGGCGGTCGCGGGATCGGGCAGGTCCGAAAGCAGGCGATCAAGGCTCACCGTACGGAACTGGGTTTCCAGGAGCGGCTCCATCCCCTCGGTCGTTTCCTTGTCGGAGCCCTCCGTGTACACGAAGGCGCATTGGGACAGGGAGTCCTCGACGTAAAAGACCCTGACGCCTTCGATGACCTCCCAGGCTCGTTGCCGGTGGAAACCGCGCCGCTCCGGCTCGTCGATGTCCACAACAAGGGGGTATCCCGCACCGGAGAACACCCGTGTGACGTCGTCGAGAGGCTTGTCCTCCAGCACCAGACGGCGAGTGACATGCAAGGGGCTCATGAACTTCTCGTATTCCTTCGGTTGTTTACGGCGTAGACGTTCAGCAGGAATTCCTCATCCCCGAGCCTGATGTGCAGTTGCTCGATGAGCTCCCTTATCACTGCCGGTTTGTCTCCTGTCAGCGCGTACACATCGTCGATGCCGGCGAAAGCCGAGAGCGTGTTGTACATGCGCTCCACGAGGCCGAGCCGTGTCGCCTGGGCGGCTTCGAACTCCTCGCGGGTCATCCCCCGTGCGGCGCCCATCCGCCGGTTCCACCGGCTTTCCATGGTCCGTGGCGGGATCCGGGAGATCCGCTCGCGGACCCTTCTCAGGTCTGCCGCCGTCATGGCACGGAGTCGTGGCGCCCTGTTCAGATGGCTCCGTGCCCCCGGAACCGTACTCACCGCCTGCATGCCGGTCATCGGCCCACGTGTGAAGATCCGCGGGAAATCCCAGCCCGGGACGCCCTGACTGATGTTCTGCAACTCCACCGCGGGAATCCCGTACATGGGAAGAAAACGGTGGGACTCTGCCGTCTGCCGGACGAGCAGCACCTGAAGTATCTCCAGGTCCGCCGGACTGAGATCGGACAGATCTCCCAGAAGTGAGAGCCCTCTGTTCGCTTCCGCCGTTCCCCAGGCGGCGCTGCGACGTCCCATGGTGTCGTAGCCACTCATGCGGAGACCGGGAAGGTAGATGATGCCGGAGGCATCGGCGACGGACCCTCTCTCCCGCACCGCTTGAATGCCATGGGGCAGCGTCAGGTTGCTGACCGTCGGCGGCCTTGGCTGACCGCGCGGGACGACAGCGGGGGCGGGCAGGGGATTGGCGAGCATCTGCTGGGTGAGGGATGCGACGCTCGCCCCCGAGTTGCCCGTCGGGGTGATGTCGCGATTGTCCTGCCCCGCTTGCTGCCAGGACGGATTCGATGCCTGCTGCTCGGCGACGCGCTCCCGGGCCTGTTCACTGTACTGGGCGAAGACATTGATGGCGTCTTCCCGAATCGGTTCGGCGTTCTCCGGCGGGGAAGGGAGCCGGGGGTTGAGCGTGGCCCAGATTTTCGACGCACCGGCCCCCTCTTTGGCAAGTGACGTCAGCCGGTACCAGCTACGCATGACCGAGAGCATGGCGTTCATTGGGCCGACGGACATTCCCCGCTTCAGCCGTGACCTGATGCGCGGCGTGGTGCGGGCGACGATCCGGCGCAGCCGTTCCAGCTTCGATTCCTCGGAGTTCTCCTTCTTCCGCCGCTGGTCCCGCTGCCGCCTCTTCTGCTCCTGACGCTTCTTCTGCTGCTCCCGCAGCAGATCGCGGCGGCGCCGGTACGCGTCGCGCAGACTGCGGGAGGTGTTGTCCAGCTCGCGGCGGCGCCGGTTGTCGCGGTCGTTGTCGCGGTCCAGGTGGCGCTGGGCGCGGCGGTTGCGGGTCAGGGCCGCCTTCACCGTCTGCCTGGCGCGGCTCGTGGCCCGCTCGGCCGGTGAGGGCTCGCGGCGGCGCGGGGCCGGCTTGGTGCCCTCCTGCTCGCGGCGCGGGCGGGTGCGGTCCCGGTCCTGGGCGTCGGTGCGCCGGCTGGGGCCCGTCTCGCGGTCACGGTCGTGGTCCGGCCCGCGCGTGTCGGGCCTGCGCGTGTCCGGCCGCGTCGGGCGTGGTGTGGGGCGCCGGGTGTCGGGGCGCGCGGGGGAGCGGGTGGGGCGGGGGCGGACAGGACGTGTGCGGCGGGCCGGTTTCTTCAGGTCGTCCTTCGCCTGCTCCGTCTTCCGCCGGGCCTGCTCCGCCTCCTTCCTGCCCGGCCGGTCGGCCGGACGCCCGTCGGGCTTCTGCGTGGCCTGCGGCCTGTCCGGGGGGTTCGGACGCGTCGGGTCCTTGGGGGCGTTGGGCGCGGTCGGTGTCTTCGGCCGGTCGGAGTCCTTCGCCGCCCCCGGCTTCTTGAGGTTCGCCGCGACCCCGCGCAGCCGGTCGCCGACCTTCTTCACGTACTTGCCGACGCCACTGAGCAGCGCCTCGTACGCCAGTTCCAGCAGCGCCACCACACCGGAGGCCACCGCCTTGGCGAACAGCACACCCGCGTTGCCGCCCTTGACCGCCTTCAGATAGTCCATGAACGCGCCGAACGCCTTCAGGATCTCGCTCAGCGCACCCCACGCGGCCTTCAGCGCGTCGATCACGGCCATCACCCACCCCGCGCCCGGGATCAGCTTGGCGATGATCTTCGTGACGACGACCTCGCCGATGATGACCGGCAGTTCGGGAAGCGCCGCGTCCCACGCCTCCTTCGCCATCTGCTCCCTGCTCACCCCTCCTCTGAGCAGGGCGTCGAAGATCTCCTTGGGCAGGCCCAGCACTTCCTGGATCTTCTCGTTGAACCAGTTCTTGACCGCCGAGGTGACCTCGCGGAACAGATGGTTCTTCGCTCCGTCCTCCGCCGACGCCTTGGCGCCGCTGAGCCAGGCGCCCGGGTCCACGATGATGTCGGCCGCGATCATCGCCCACTCGCCCAGCGCGTTCAGCAGCCCCAGCGCGAAGTCCATGATGGCCTTCACCGCGCTCATCACGGCCGCGACCGCCAGCCGCAGGCCCTCCTTGAGGGCGTTGAGAATGTCGCTGAGGATCCTGCCGATCCTGTTGAGCAGCTCGGTGATCATCCGCTTCAGCTCGTCGGCGATCCGCTGGACGAGCGCGATCGCCGCGTCGCGGAGACGGATGATGAGGTTGCGGATGCGGTTGGCGATGTCGAGGATCGCGTCGAGGAGGTCCTTGGCCAGCTGGATCAGCGCCTCGGTGAACTCCTTGAACTTGTCGATGATGAACTGGCGGGCCTCCTCGATCCAGCGGACCACCGTGCCCTTGAAGTCGGTGATCAGCTGGACTACCGCTTGGCGGGCACGCCGGAAGAACCCCACGATGGCGTTCTTGAGCTGGATGAGCTTCTCGCGGATCCAGTCGAACGCCTTGGACAGCCAGCTCCCTGAGCTCTCCTTGGCCGTCTGGCGCTCCCTGACGGCGTTGTCCCGCGCGTCCTTGTTCTGCTTCCCGATGCTCTCTTCGTCGTTCTTACGGCGGTCCTCGACCTCCTGGTCGGTCTTCTTCTCCTTCTCCTGGACTTCCTGGCGGATCTTGCCGACCTTCTCGGTCTTCTTCGTACCGAGGCTCTTCAGCTCCCTGTCCTGCTCGGTACGCCACTGCTCCCGCTGCCGGGCCACCTCGGCCCTGGTCTTCTCGCGCTCCGACGCCTGCGCCCTGGTGTTGGCGTCGATCTCGCTGCGGACCTGCTGCTTGTGGCGTTCCTGGGACTCCCTGGTGTCCCGGTCCTTGACCTGGCGCTTGTCGGACATGGTCTTCTGACCGTCGCCGTACGCGGCCTGGAGCTGCGGGCCGCGCTCGTGCTCCGCCACCTCGGACACGGCCTCCGGCGGAATCCGGCCCGCGGCCGCACCTCCCGCACCTCCCGCGCCGCCGCCCGCGCCCTGGCCGCCCTGCGCTCCCGGCACCTTCGAGGCCAGGGTCTCCTTGGGGACATCGGGGTAGACCTGGTCCTCACCGAGCGGACGCGCCGCGTCGTCACGTCCGGCCGCGTGCAGCTCGTTGCCCTTGCTGTCGACCTCGGTGCCCTGCTCGGCGGCGCGGCCACCGGTCTCGCCCTCCAGCCCCACACCCGGCGCCGTGCCCACCGACGCCTTGGCGAGCATCTCGTCCTCGGTCGGCAGGTCCAGGATCCACCGGACCAGCGCGTCGGAGTCGATGATGTCCTCATCCGCGCCGACCAGTTTCCCGAGCCCGTTCACCGCCCCGGCGATGAGCTGGGCTCCGCCGGCCAGCAGCCCTTGCAGCGTGCTGGGTTCCTCGATGTCCATCCCCGGGATCTCACCCTCCGGGGTCTGCTCGCCCTCGACCTCCGCCTTCTCCTTCTCGGGAGCGTCGACCGTGGCGGCCGGGTCGGCGGAGTACTGCCCCGGCGCGGAGGTCGTGGGCGCGCCGTGCAGTGTCTGGGGGGCGCCCACGGGCCGTTCCATGGTGGGCGGCGCGCTCCGCAGCGCCCGGTGCTCGTCACCGACCGTCCGGTCCACCGCGCCGTTCACCCCGCCCAGCGCCTCAAGGGCCCGGTGCGGCTTCAGTTTCGCGGCGCTGCTCAGCCCGGCTTCCGGCGACACCCTCGACAGGTTGGGCGGAGCGGGGTCCTGCTTGGGCTTCGCCGCCGCGGCGGCGCGTGCGCGGCCACCACCGCCACCGCCTCCCGAGGCGCGGCGCGTGCCACCGCCGCCGCCCTTGGTACGGGGAGCCGGGCCGGCCGGCCGCGAAGGGGCCGGCGCCGGGGCACGGGCCGGCGAGGGAGCCGGTGCGGAATCGGCGGTGGAGGGAGCGGGAACCGGCGCATCGGCCGCGGTGCTGCCCTGGCCCGTGCCGCCCGCCCCCGAGACATGGCTGTCGCGCGCGGGGGAGGAGTCGGTGTGCCGCTCCACGCTCCCGCCAGGTCCGCCCGGCCCGGCAGAGCCGGCAGACCCGGCGCCACCGCCGGGCGAGCCCTCGGAGCGGTCCGCGGAGGGGGACGCCGCAACGCCGGTCGTGGCCGAGGCAGTTGGCGCCGCACCTGATGAGCCCGCGCTCTGCGACCCCGTGGAGCCCGTCGAGCCGGCCGCCGGGGATTGCTCCTGCGGCGAGGAACTCCCGCTGGACGCCGCTGCCCGCTCCGTCTGCTGCCGCTCGGCGGCGGGCGTCGTCGGCTCAGCGTCCGGCCCCGGCACGGCTGCCGCCTCCGCCTGCCGCTGGGACGCTTCCCCCTCGGCCTGCTCCCGGTCCTCCCCGCCGGTTCCCGGCTTCGGCCCCTTCTCTCCGCTCTCCCCCAGGCCGGTGGCCTCCGGCGCCGTGGCACGTCCCGCGACCGGCGGCGCCGCCCGCAGAGCCGGTGCGCCCAAGTTCCCGGCCCCGGTGGCGGCGCCCGACGAGTCGGCCGCCCCGTCGGCGCCGGGAGCGGGCGCCGGTGCCTCCTCGTCGTCCGACCGGGCCTCCCGCGCGTCCTCCTCCTCGCGCCTCGCCTGGACCTGTTCGGCCTTGGTGGGGGGCGGCTGCGGGAAGGAGGGCATCTGCTGAGCCGCGCCGGAACCCTGGCTCAGCCGGTCCACGGTCGGTACGCCGGAGACGTCGGGGTCGGCTTCGGGTACGAAGTCCTCGGGCTTGAGCTCGGTGTCCCAGGCGCTCTCCTCCCGCTCTCCCTCCTCCTCGCCGGGGGCCCCGAGCTCACCCTCCACGCCCGTCTCAAGGCTGAACGGGTCCTCGTCCGCCGCCTGCTCGTCCTGGCGGCGCTTGCCCTCCAGGGTGCTCCGGGCGCCGGGATCGGCGGTCTTCAGCAGCGGTCCCGGTTCGACCCCGGCGCGCTTCCCGCCGCCGTCCTCGCGCTCGTCCTCCTTGGCCGGCCGCTCCCCGGCGACCAGCGGCTCGGCGGCGCCGGGCCGGTTCTTCGCGGCCGACTCCTCCGTGCCGGGGGCCGGAGCCTCACCGGGCTCCTTGCCCTCGGTGTCCTTCCCGCCGATCTGCTCCCGGCCGCCCTTCTCCTGCCCGCTCCGGGACGCCGAACCGCCCCCGGCCGCGTTCGCCGCCGTCCCCGTACCGGCCCCGGCCCGGCTGCCGCCGCCGCGTACGGGCGTCTCGGCGGAACGCCCCCGTGAACCCGACGCGGCGGGGGCTCCACCGCCGCCGGGCCGCTGCGACCCGGGCCGCCGCGCACCGGGCCGCCCCGCCCGCGGATCACGGCCGCCCGACGAGGAACCCCGCTCCCCCTCCGGACCACGGGCCTCCTCGGGAACACGTTCCTCCCCCCGAACACGTTCCTCCCCCCGAACACGTTCTTCCCCCCGAACACGTTCTTCCCCCCGAACACGTTCTTCCCCCCGAACACGTTCTTCCCCCCGAACACGTTCCTCCTCCCGAACACGGGCGTTCTCACCGTCCCGGGGCGCCTCCTGCCGGCGCGATGCCCGCTCCCGGTCGTCCTCCAGCCGCTCGACGGCGTCCGGCAGCGCACCGGGAGTCTCCGAGGTGTCCTGCTCCTGAAGGTCCGCCTCCTCGGTCTCCTCCACCAGCTCGATCAGGTGCTCGTGCTCCGAGCTGAGCAGCCGGACCCCCAGCCGGTCCAGCACGGCGTCCTGCATCTCCTCGGAGAGCCGCGCGAGTTGGGTGCGTACCCGCTTGGAGCGGTCCTGCGGGTCGCCGCGCAGGGACCGCACCACGCCGTTCGCCAGCCGGTCGAGCAGGCTCGCCGGGTCCATCTCCTCCAGGCGCCGCCGGTCGGCGTCCACGGTCGCGTACCGCAGCCAGCCGGGCGTCACGTGGCCCGGCCCCACCTCGGGGGAGGTGCCGGCCTCCCGTACGAGGTTTCGCGCCGCCGACTCCGCCTCGCGTTCCACCGACTCCTGCGGCAGGCTCACCGCGCCCAGGTCCCGTCCCGCGCGGAGCGCGCCGAGACCCTCCGGGTTCTGCACCGTGTGCAGCAACTCGTGCGCCAGCAGCCGCTGCCCGTCCACGGTCCCCGGACGGTACGCCCCCGCACGGAAGAAGATGTCCTGGCCGACGGCGACCGCGTCCGCGCCCAGCATGTCCGTGAGCGCGCCCGCGTCCCGGTCGGTGTGCAGCCGTACCCGGCTGAAGTCGTGCCCGAGCCGCTCCTCCAGCTCCCGCCGCACGCTGAGGTCCAGCGGCTGACCGGCCCCGCTGACGATGTCCCTGGGCTCCGGCGTACGCGACGCGGACGCGGACCGCTCCTTGCGCTTGCGGCGCCGTTCCCCCTGCGCCGCAGTACGGGCGTCCTGTGCGCGGGACGTGCTCATCGCGGCTCACCCCGCCCCGAAAGCCCGGCGTGCACGGCGCGTGCCAGCGCCTCGCCGAGCCGCCCCGGCGAGGTGGTCGCGGGCAGCGGCGGCAGCCCGGACAGGGCGTCCAGCGCACGGCCACCGTCCGCGGCCAGCGGTACGCCACGCTCCCGTACGAGCCGGGCCAACTCCGTCTGGAAGGCGGCCGACACCCGGTCGGGGTCCAGCGGCCCGAAGCCGTCGAGCACCAGCTCACCGATGTCGACCCGTACGGCGCGCACGGCGCGCACGGCGTGCTCCGCGCGTTCCGCGCGTTCCGCGCGTTCCGCGCGCTCCGCCCGTGGGGTACGAGGTGCCTCGTTCACACCCATCCGTGGACCTCCGAGGGTGTCAAGGAGCGGTCCAGCTTCAGGTATTCGGTGCGGGCGGCCGCCAGCATGTGGCGCATCTGGAGACGGTCGCCCTCCTCCGCGGCGAGGAAGGCGCCCGACAGCGCGATATTGCGGATGGAGCCGCCCGCCACGGTCAGCCGGGCCAGCAGCGCCGGATCGATGCCCTTCATCGGCGCCCGCGCGGGCAGCACCCGCCGCCAGATCTCGGCGCGCTCGCTCTCGCCGGGGAAGGGGAAGTCGACGACGAAGCGGATCCGGCGCAGGAACGCCGTGTCCAGCGCCTGCTTCATGTTGGTGGTCAGGATCGCCAGGCCCCGGTACGCCTCCATCCGCATCAGCAGATAGCTGACCTCCAGGTTCGCGTACCGGTCATGGCTGTCCTTGACCTCGCTGCGCTTGCCGAACAGCGCGTCCGCCTCGTCGAACAGCAGCAGCGCGCCGCCGCGTTCGGCGGCGTCGAAGACCTTCCGCAGGTTCTTCTCGGTCTCGCCGATGTACTTGCTGACCACCTGGGACAGGTCGATGATGAACAGATCCAGCCCCAGTTCCCTCGCCATCACCTCGGCGGCGAGGGTCTTGCCCGTGCCGGACCCGCCCGCGAAGAGCGCGGTGACGCCGAGCCCACGGCGCAGTGTGGCCGCGAAGCCCCACTCCTGGTACACGGTGGAACGCTGCCGCACATGCGCGACGACCTCGCGCAAAACCTTCACCTGCCGCTCGGGCAGCACCAGATCCCCCCACCCCGCCTGCGGCTCGATCCGCCGGCCCAGCTCGTCCATGCCCATCCGGGCCTCGGCCAGCCCGGCCCGCCAGGCCGACCCCGCGGCGTCCAGTCCGTCGTCACCCGGCAGGCCCCGTGCGGCGGCCGCGCCCGCCGAACGGATCAGGTGCGGCGGCAGCGAGAACTGCGCCACCAGCTCCTTGAGGTCGTCCTCGGACACCTCCGGTACGCCGGCGAAGGCGTCCGCCCACACACTGAGCTGCTCCTCGGTGTCCAGAACCGGAACGGTGACCCGCTCGCCGCGCGTCGCCCGTGCCGTCTGCCGCGGATCCGCACTCGATACGACGAGGGGGACCGCGGCGCTCTCGATGAAGGCGTCCGTGGCGACGACCTGGTCGCGCTCCAGGTCGCCGACCTCCACCAGCAGCGCGGCCGGCAGCAGAATCGCCTCCCGCTGCCAGAGCCGGGCCAGCCGGTCGCGTGCGGCGGGGTCGGTGGGGATGTCGTCGGCGGCCATCGCGTACAGACCCAGCCCGGAGCGGCGCGCGGCCGCGGCGGCGATGTCGGCGCGCGAGCGCGGGTCACCGCCCACCAGCTCGACACGGAGCGGGGCGTGCTGCCCGGCGCCGCCCGTCCAGCCAGCGGCCACGCGGCCCGCGGCCACGTCGTAGGAGGGGGGCAGCGACGCGGGCACGGCCGTACGGCGCAGCAGCCCGTGCAGCCGGGCGTCCAGATACGGCGTGCCCACCAGGAAGTGCAGGATCCGCTCGTCGAGCCGCAGGCGGGAGGTGGTCAGCCGGGTCTCGTCGTCCAGTTCGACCAACCGCCAGCGGCGCAGCGGGGCGACGGGCGTCAGCGCGCTCCAGTGCGGGTCGGCGAGCGCGGCGAGGGCGAGCGAGAAGGTGGGGTGGGCCCGGTCGGGATCGCCGCACGCGGCGGCGCAGCGGCTCGCGGCGGTGGGGTCCAGTTCCGCCGCGGCGGCCAGCAGGACGACGTCGCGTTCGAAGGGCGTGAGCCCGAAGCAGCCGACGAGAGCGTCCAGGGCCGCCGGGCCGGCCCCGCCACCACCCTGCGACGCGGACGCGGACGTGGACGCGGGCGAGGACGCGGACGCGAGCGTGGACGGCCCGGACGTGGACGTGGACGTGGACGCGGGCGTGGCGCCGTCCCCGGTCGCCGTGGCGTCCGCAGCGGTGGGCCGCCCGTCACGGCCGGGGGCAGCGCCCCGCCCCGCCCGTGCCGCGTGCGCGTCCACGCGGGCGAGGACCGAGCCGATGGCCGCGGTCAGTGCCCGGCCGTCCGCGTTCATCGCCGCGTCGGCCGCTCGTACGTGCCCATGTCGTCACCCGCCCCCGTGTCCCGCACCGTCCCTCAGCTCTCCGTCTCCGTGGCCTTGCGGGAACGGGCGGGAGCGGAGCGCTTCGCGGCCCGCTTCCTCGCAGGCGCGGCCTTCCCCGCCGGCGCCTTCTCCGCCGGCGCCTTCTCCGCCGGCACGCTCCCCGCCGGCGCCGCATCGGCCGACGCGGCCTCTTCCACCCGCTCCGCCCCCGGCGACGGAGGCACCGGAGCGCCCGGCGCGCCGAACGGCAGCGCCCGTACCGAGTGCCGTTCGACCGGCTTCGCCGGGACCGGCCTCTCGCGGCCCTCGATCAGGACCAGCGACGCCTGGTACGCCACCGACAGCGCGTACGGAGTCTGGTGCAGCATCCCCCACAGCTTGGACGTCTCGTCGATGTCCATCACCGTCGGCGTGAACCGCACCCTCTGCGGCGACTGCGCCAGATCGCTGCCCGCCAGATACGGGCGCTCCGCCGCGAGGGCGATCAACTCACTCGGCAGCACCGGGAACTCGTGCAGTGTGCGCACCACGCACCCGATCAGCCGCTGGCCGACGAGCTCGGCCTCCTCCCCGTACGCGCTGATCAGGTAGTGCAGGTCCAGCGGCGCGGCCGCGCGCTTGACCAGCGTGCCGTCCGAGGCACGCGTGGGCAGGTCGTGGTGGCGCATCGAGGCGTTGGGCGTGACCTGGTAGAGGAAGACGTTGATGGTCGGCTCGGTGGGCTCCCGCAGCTCGATCTGGCTGTAGTCGGCGGTCATGAGGGATTCGAAGCCCTCGCCGACGACGAAGCCATGGCGGATGGCGCGGCCCTCGTCGGTGCGCACCGGCACGTTCTGCAGGTTGGGGTCGGT